>NZ_JABWCS010000214.1 GCF_013359945.1 Paenibacillus agri
CCCTTGGGGTTCCAGAGTGGGCATGTTTTAAAATGGCTAACTCGAGGCGAGGCGCATGGGAAATGTCCCGGAACACAAATAATGCCCTTCCCACTTCCTATTGGGAAGCGAAAGGGCTGAAGAGTTTGCTTTCACGTTACTTAGAGCTTTGTTAACCTTTTGGAACCGCCGTATGCGGACCCGCATGTACGGTGGTGTGAGAGGACGGGGGTTTACCGCCCCCTCCTACTCGATTCAACACATCTAAAATGTTCTAACTACAAGTTAGGCATTTTGCGCCAAAGGCACAACTTTCTCTGCATATTCAATCGTTCCGCCGCCAAGGCACTCTTCGCCTTGGTAGAAAACAACGGCTTGTCCAGGCGTAATCGCCTTTTGCGGTACGTCAAATGCTACATGCACCGTTCCGTCCTCACGGGCAGTCAATGTTACGCCTTGGTCTGGCTGACGGTAGCGGAACTTCGCTACACATTGCACAGGCTCTGAGCCGAGCTGTGTGCCGTTGATCCAGTTCACTCCGGAGGCTACGAGCCCGGTGGAGTAGAGGCTATGGTGCTTGTCGCCTTGCACTACGTACAGGATGTTGCGGCTCAAGTCCTTCTCAGCCACAAACCATGGCTCGCCATTGCCGGACCCGCCGATGCCAAGTCCTTGGCGTTGCCCCAGTGTGTAGTACATCAGCCCTTCATGACGGCCTTTGACTTCGCCGGTAGCGATGTCGACCATATCGCCCGACTGGGCGGGCAGGTACTGGCTGAGGAATTCACGGAAGTTACGCTCTCCAATGAAGCAAACGCCGGTGCTGTCTTTTTTCTTCGCGGTATATAGACCCGCTTCTTCGGCAATTCTCCGTACTTCCGGCTTCGGCAGATGACCGATCGGGAACATAGCCTTGGAGAGCTGGTATTGATTCAAGGCGTTCAGGAAGTAAGTCTGATCTTTGTTATTGTCGACACCGCGCAGCAGCTTGTACACGCCATCTTCCTCAACCACGCGGGCATAGTGCCCGGTTGCCACATAATCTGCGCCGAGTTGCAGTGCCTTGTTCAGGAATTCCCCGAATTTGATCTCACGGTTGCACATGACATCGGGATTTGGGGTGCGTCCAGCCTTATATTCATCGAGAAAATAGGAAAAGACTTTATCAAAGTATTCCTTCTCGAAGTTTACGGTATAGTAAGGGATATCAATCTGCTCGCAGACGCGGCGAACATCCTCTGCATCCGTTTCTGCCGTGCAAACGCCGAATTCGTCGGTATCGTCCCAGTTCTTCATGAAGATGCCGATGACGTCATAGCCCTGCTGCTTGAGCAGAAGCGCCGTGACGGAGGAATCGACTCCTCCGGACATGCCGACGACGACACGTGTGTCTTGCTTTGCTTTTGTCATCGTAATCACCATTTCTGTGCAAAATATGAAGCGAACGGCCAAAGTATTTATGAAACACCCGGCTCAAATTGTATTATAACATACCTGTCTACCACAGACTGTCCACTTTAGGCTAAATTCAGCCAAAAAAGCCCAAAGTCATGACAATTTGTCCACTGGGAGAGAACATTCTTGCAAAAAGTTACGTTTTGTTCTCCAAATGTGGGCGCAGATATGTTAACATAAACTCATAGGAAACATCGGAATACGTTGAAATGTAAGTTTTGTATTACCCGACTAATGATTATACTATAAACAGCAACTAAACCGAAAGAGGTGCCCCTTTGAAAATATCGACAAAAGGACGTTACGGATTAACAATTATGATGGAGCTTGCCATGAAATTCGGCGAGGGCCCAACATCACTTAAGAGCATTGCTGAGAAAAACGGATTGTCTGAACATTATCTGGAGCAACTGATCGCTCCTCTGCGGAACGCAGGTCTTGTAAAAAGTATTCGCGGAGCTTACGGCGGTTACATTCTGTCCCGCGAAGTTGCTTCCATCACTGCGGGAGATATCATCCGCGTATTGGAAGGTCCTATTTCCCCTGTCGATTTTACGGAAGAAGATGACCCGGCTAAGCGTGACCTGTGGCTTCGTATCCGCGACAGCATTGCCGATGTGCTGGATTCCACCACATTGTCGGATCTGATCAATTTTAAAGAAGAGAATCATGCAGATAACTACATGTTCTATATTTAGAAAAAAATGCAAATTAATTAATTTCAAAGTACTTCACGCATAGCTCTGCTATCCCCTGTTACTGTGGAGCAGATAACCAGCAATAAAAGCCCGTCAACCTTAATTGGTCGGCGGGCTTTTATTCTATTTACATGATAAGCTCTGTGAATATTAACTAAAGTGGAGATACATGATATGCATATCTGAGTACACTCCGCTTTTCAAGCGAAACCCTTCGGGAATGGTTCCTACAGTCTTAAATCCGGCTTTCTGATAAGTGTGAATAGCTGCTGAATTGCCTGAAACTACTGCATTAAATTGCATTCCTCTAAAGCCCAATTCTCTAGCTTGTTCGATCGATTTTTTGACCAGCGGGTCTGCTAATTTACGGCCGCGGTACAATTTGGAGATCGCATAACTCGCGTTTGCTACATGGCTGCATCTGCCAATATTATTAGGGTGCAAAATATAGTAGCCAGCCACTTCATCATCTACCAAGATGCATGTGACAGCAGATTGTTCCTCCAGCATATTTTCGAATTCTTTCTCCTCGTAGTGATCTTCTCCAGGAAATGCGACACCGTCAATTAATATGTCGTTCCAAATATCTTTAAGGAGCGTTATATCTTCTTTTTTATAATCTCGGAATGTAATATGCATTTTACTCTCCTAACTTTAAATGTAATATGGAATTCGGTATGATAATATCATCATTCGTATGGGATATATGCAATTATATTATCGTATAATATAAGAATATCGTCATTTTGAGAGCGGGGGTTATATGAATAAGAATTTGGAGGAAAAGAATGATTATCCAGACACGCTTTTCCCAATCGAAATGTATACGATCACTCGATTGTCGTGTATACCTCGCGGAAGAGGTTTTAATGACTTACACTGGCATGATGAAATTCAACTAACCTTAGTCACTTCCGGTTGGATAAGCATTCAAATTAACGGTGATAATTATAGGCTGAATTCGGGAGAAGCAATTTTTATAAACAAAGGCTTGTTGCATGTAACAACAGAGATGTCCGCTGATGGGCAATATGTAAGTTTCAATTTTCCAGAAAAACTATTATGTTTTTTTTCAGGAAGCCGAATGGAGCTCCAGTATGTCCAACCCTATACAAATAGTTCAGCATTTCCAGCGAAGATTCTCAATAAAGACGTAGATTGGCAAGCCTATTTAATTCAAATGTTATGGGACCTGAAAAAAATATATGAAGAACCCAGATATTTTGGATGGGAGTATGAAGTGGCAAGCAAGATAAACTGTATGTGGCTTAAGTTGATAAGCAATGTTCCCTTACAAAAAAACGAAACAAATAATAAATCCAAGATGCAACAGCTGGAGCGTGTTCAATCCATACTCAGCTTTATCCATCAAAATTACTCGGAAGACATCTCTTTAGCAGATATAGCCAAATCGGCTAGGGTCAGTATCGCAGAATGTGGCAGGTGTTTTCATAAAATTGTTCATACAACTCCGTATAACTACCTTATTGGATATCGGATTAAACGAAGTGTGGAACTACTAGATGCGTCGAGATTCACTATTACTGAAATTGCCACTCGGGTTGGATTCAATCATGTCAATCATTACATTCAATCTTTTAAGAAGTATCATGGAATAACACCTGGAGAATATCGGAAATCTGAACTCTAAAAGTAGACATTACCGACTAAAGAAAATGAACAAAAAGGTAGATGAGCAAACGGGGAACTTTGGAACTGTAAGCGCAAAGTGCGTGCCTGAAGCTTTCTATAGGAAGGCTATTATTGGAACATAGACTATCGCCAATTTCAACTACCAGAACCGTAACAATGAAAATGAGGGGGCATCGCCCCAACTAACGGCATTTTTGTACCTTATTTTTCATTTGAATATATAAATTTAGTAAATAAGGACATTATTGTATCTTGATTATCGAAAAAGCACCCTATAGGGGGCATTCTGGAAGATTTAAGGTACAATATTGCACTTAATCTTCATTAACCCTTAGCTGCAGAGGAATTAAGGTACGAAAATGCCGTTAATTACACTTCGTGACTTCTTAGTAGTGATTCGAATTCTTTTTAAATAATCTACTATATGTGGTTGCAATCGACTCGCCTCCGTAACTCCCATTTCCTATGTTTCTACTATCGGACCCCGCCGGGTACTTTTCAACTATACTCATTCTTTCCCCTGCCTAACTGGTATCCAATGAATATAATTAATCTCAACTAATTTCGGAGGTGTGCTTATATGCGACAGAGAAACTTGGCTGCTTGTTCACTCACAGTACGGAAAGGAAGTACAGACCGGTAGAACTTTCGCACGGCTTAGACTGGAATTCATGAAGCCGGGATGAACGTGTACGGATGATTCTGCCGTGAATAGAGAGGCGGACCCGGTTTAATGAAAAGACAGCTTAATGCAAGACATGTGTATTCCTTTATGGGATTTTGGACATCCCTTGCCAGTGCCACAATGTTTACCACCTATGCGGTGTATCAGGTTATTACTCTCGGTCTGAGTCCGCTGCAGCTGCTGATGGTGGGTGCGGTGCTGGAGCTGACGGTATTGATTTTTGAAGGAATTACCGGTGTGATCGCGGATGTGTACAGCCGCAAATGGTCGGTGATCATCGGTATGTTCATCTTGGGCGTAGGCTTTGTAGTTGAAGGTAGTGTACAGGCACTGGAGAGCAGTGTTCCGTTGCTTTCTGCTTTTGCGTGGCTTTTAGTGTCACAGGTTTTCTTTGGCATTGGTTACACGTTCACGAGCGGTGCTGATATTGCCTGGATTGTAGATGAGGTTGGCGAGCAGGAAGCCGGGCGTGTTTTTCTGACTGCCAAGCGACTGAGCCTGTTCGGAACACTGGCTGGCATCGGCATTAGTGTAGGGCTTTCTACGATCCAGTCAAATCTGCCTTATGTGGCAGCAGGCTTGATGTATTTAGTGCTGGGACTCTTTCTGATCCGCTATATGAGGGAGACGAAGTTTGTCAGACCGGAGAAGAGTGAGGGAACTCCATTTGCACATTTGAAAAATATGAAGGGTGCTTGGCTGTCTGGAGCAGGCATGATTCGCCGTCATCCGGTTCTGCTGATGCTGCTGCTCGTTACCGTGTTTAGTGGTGCAGCCTCGGAAGGGTATGACCGGTTATGGCAGGCGCATCTGATTACAGACATCGGATTTCCTGAAGGGATAACGGCCTCGGTAGCAGTGTGGGTCGGATTGATCGCTTTGCTGTCAACACTGGTCAGTCTGCCGGTTGTCTGGCTCGCGGAGAAAAAGCTGGATATCAACAGCCGGCCGCTGATACTCTTCAGTCTGATAGTGCTGACTGCTTTGCGGATCGGGGCAATCCTGCTCATGGCATTTGCTCCCGGCTTCGGGTGGGCGCTTGCCGCTGTGCTGCTGCACGATACGGTTATGACCCTGAACGGACCGATATACAACACATGGCTCAATCAGCACATCGAGAGTAAGTCACGGGCAACGGTGATTTCGATGATGAGCCAATCCGATGCGCTCGGTCAGTCGGCGGGAGGACCGCTGGTAGGCTGGATCGGCAATCGCTTGTCTGTCCGTGCCTCCATCGTCGCTTCAGCTGTGCTGCTGACACCAGTTCTTGGCCTGTTTGCCAGACAGATTCGGGACCGGGCAGCAGAAAAACAGCGCGAATAAGGCGGTTTTCTGGTATACTTGACAGTATAATGTTACGCAAACAAAACGGGCACCGTCCCTGATGGGGATAGTGCATCCGTTTTTTCTTGTGCCTCGAGGGCATTATAATTTGTGAAGTAGAGGTGTTCCGGGTGATTCTGGTAAGTTCATGTCTGGCAGGAATGAAAGTAAGATATAACGGCACGGATTGCTTGCATGAAAGCATTCAGAAACTTCTGGACGAGGATAAGGCCGTGGCGGTCTGCCCAGAACTTTTGGGCGGTTTTTCTACCCCGCGGGAACCGGCCGAAATCGTTGGCGGAGACGGCTATGATGTGCTGGAAGGAAAGGCCCGGGTGATGGACAGGTCCGGAATCGATGTGACTGAGCTGTACCTTCGTGGCGCGCACATTACGCTGGACAAGGCCCGGGAGATGGGAGCCACCGTGGTTGTACTGAAGGAGAATAGTCCGTCTTGCGGTAGCGCAATGATCTATAACGGCGAGTTTTCAGGTGAAAAGATTACCGGGGATGGCGTCACCTCTGCACTGCTGCGTAAACACGGCATCACCGTGATCTCCGAGGATAATCTAGCCGACATATTGGACTGATTGATAAAACACTAAGTCGAATCTATGCCTTAACATTAATCCATGCAATAACTTTTTTTGGAAAATCAAAGTCTTTGGCGTTATAATCAAATTACCAATTCCCATATCTATAGAAGTGGAGAACTTTAGCTATGAAATCCATCTATTTGGACCATGCTGCCTCAACCCCGATACATCCTGAAGTAGCGAAGGTCATGCTGAATATAATGACAGAAAGCTATGGCAATGCGTCGAGTGTACATCAATTCGGGCGTTCGGCTAAAAGAATTTTGAACGGGGCGCGTGATTCCATCGCGGCCTTTTTAGGCTGTTTCCCCGATGAGTGGGTATTCACTGGCGGAGGGACAGAGAGCGACAATCTGGCACTGTTCGGTGCTGCGGCTGCCTCTACAGACAAAGGTCGTCATATCATTACCACGATGATTGAGCATCATGCTGTGCTGCATACCTGCGAGGAACTGGAGCATCAAGGGTACACGGTTACTTATCTACCCGTTGATGAGACAGGCCTTGTTTCTGTAGCTGATGTAGAGGCCGCTTTGCGTGAAGACACCGTACTGATCAGTGTGATGTACGCCAACAATGAGGTGGGCACTGTTCAGCCGATTACTGAGATCGGCCGTCTGGCTGCGGACCGGGGTATCCTGTTCCACGTCGATGCTGTTCAGGCGCTAGGGGCGCTGCCGATCAAGCTGCATGAGCTTCCTGTGGACTATATGAGCTTCACCGCTCACAAAATAAACGGGCCGCAGGGCATCGGCGGCCTCTATGTACGGCGCGGTGCGCCGGTGCATCCAAGACTGCACGGCGGTCTGCAAGAACGTGGCCGGCGTGCCGGCACAGAGAATCTGGCAGGCGTCGCCGGGTTCGCAAAGGCGGTAGAGCTCGCGGTTCAGGGGCAGGAGCAGCGCAGTGCGACGGCACTGGAACTGCGGAAGCTGCTGCAGGATGAACTGGAGCGTCTGGTTGGGAGCGAGGGATTCTCCGTTAACGGGAACTCTGAGCATTTTTTACCATCGATCTTGAATGCGAGCTTTCCGGGGGTTCGCACCGATGTCATGCTGATGAATCTGGATATGGAGGGAATTGCCGCAGCCAGCGGCTCGGCCTGCACCTCAGGATCACTGGAGATTTCCCATGTGCTGCAAGCGATGAAGCTCTCCGGGAATCTTTTGGACACGGCGATTCGTTTTAGCACGGGTTTGGGTAATACTACTGAAGAAATAGAGTATGTTGCCCAAAAAGTTGCAACCATTTTGAATCGGCTGCGTAATAGAGACTAGGCGCTTTTTCGGTTCTGACATGGAGTGATGGAATTTGGGCATCTGGCTCTTTGGAATTCCAAGTACACTTCACAAGCAGGGGGACCACGAACAGCCATGAAACTTCAGGATATGATCGGCCTCGCTGTATTTGAGGTTGAAGAAGGTCAGGAAGTCGGAAAAATTGTCGATATTCTGGTGGATTCAAACTGGAATATTACGGGTATTGAACTGGAAAGCAAAACTTTTTTCACCAATCATGTGAAAGTTGTGGCATGGAACGAAATAATCGCCTATGGCGAGGATGCTGTCATGATTCGCAGTAAAGAGTCGATTGAAAAGGCAGAAGCTGACCACATACCATATACTTTTCTTCTGGGCAAACGTAAATTGAAGGATTTGCAGGTCATTACTGCAGCCGGAACGATACTGGGCCGGATCTCCGATGTTTATTTTGACCAAAAGATGGGAAACACAATAGTAGCGCTGGAAATCAGTGACGGACTTGTGACTGATTTGATCGAAGGCCGCAAATGGCTGCCTTGTTCTGAAGAGATGTCTATCGGTGAGGATACCGTCATGGTGCCCGCGATGAGCGAAGAACGGCTACAGAAAGCCATTAATATTGTTAACGGATAGGTGGAATATATATTATGAAGTGTCCAAACTGTGGCTCTAAAGATATCGGAAAGATCGGTTCGCATCAATTTTATTGCTGGGGCTGCTTTATTGAACTAACGGTGAACGGGGAGAAAATGTCCGTATACCAGGTGGAGGAAGACGGTACGCTCAGCTCGCTAGACGACCTCTTTCCCGGAGAAGAAATCGCCCAGGATTTCCCCCAGATTCACGCCTCTTCCTGAGTTGTCATTAGGGCCGGTCTGAACAGCGGTACATAGTTTATATAACGTCAATTTCCTTTCAGCAAATCAAAGCTGCAGGGTTATTGGCGTTTTTTGGTTTTGGACACTCCTTTTGGCCGGGCGCGGGAGCCTTATTTTGGCGCTCCTGGAGTAGATGCGATTATTTTACTGCGGTAGAACATATACTTATGTACGTAGCCAGTCCAGTTATACCGCAGGAGGTCACACTCATGGAGCAATGGTCCCAAAGTAAATGGTTTCGCTGGATGATCGGGGTGCTGCTCTCTCTGATCATTTTGTATTTTGTTTGGCTGCTTCGTCCGATGCTGATGGGCATTTGGGTGTTTTTAAAAGCCATTCTGGCGCCTTTTCTGGCAGCCATGATTATATCTTATGTGCTTAATCCCGTAGTCAGCATGCTGGCCGGACGCAAAATGCCGCGAAGTGTCGCTGTTCTGCTTATATATGCCGTATTTCTGACAGCCATTGCCGTCATTGCGATCAATCTGATCCCGATGTTCATCGAGCAGTTGGAAGAATTAAATGAGCATCTGCCGGAAATGACACTCCGTGCCCAGAGCTTAATGAGCGGCATGAACTCCAAGCTGATTCCGCCAGGAGTGGGAATGGGGATGAACAACTGGTTTTTTCAGCTGGAAAATCGTTTGGCCGAAGGGATCTCTAACTTTCTTGATAACATCGGCTCAACTATTAACGTGCTGTTTAATGCCTTTATCGTACCGTTTCTTGTTTTCTATATCCTCAAGGACTTTGAAGTGTTTGAACGGACGATTGTGTCGTGTCTGCCAAGGTCGCGCCGGAAATCGATTGTCACTCTGTTCAAAGATATCGATGAGGCGCTAGGAAACTATATTCGGGGTCAATTTCTGGTCTGTTTAATTATTGGAGTGTTTGCGTATATTGGCTATGCAATCATCGGGATGCCCTATGCGCTGCTGTTCGCCAGTGTCGTTGCGGTATTTAATATCGTGCCTTATATGGGGCCTTTTCTCGGCGCTGCACCGGCCGTTGTGATGGCTTCGACCGTCTCGCTGAAGCTGGTGCTGCTGGTTGCACTGGTGAATACTCTGTGCCAGATTGTGGAGAGCAACATTATTTCTCCTCAGGTCGTAGGGCGGACGCTGCATTTGCATCCACTGCTGATTATTTTTGCCTTGCTGGTCGGGGGCGAGGTTGCCGGGATGCTGGGACTAATTCTGGCAGTGCCGTTTTTCGCGGCGGCAAAGGTCGTCATTCAGCATTTTGTGGCATATTATATTAGAAGAAAGCCGGTGTAGATGTCGTTAATGATTGACTACTGGTGGAGCTATTGTATATAATGTTGTGGAATATTACGATTTACATCGTGAATAGCTGTTCAATGATGAGGAGCATTAGTTCCGGATAGACCGTTATTGCAGAGAGCCGGCACAAGGGTGCGAGCCGGTTGACGGACAGGAATGAACTCACCTCGGAGTAACGATGCAAGCCGCAGAAGAGATGCAATCCCTTGGGAGAACATCACAATGTGTGTGAACCATCGTCGCCTCACCCCCGCTAAAGGGTGCAAAGTGAGTGGCCGGTAAAGCATATCCAGCCGCTAACTAGGGTGGTACCACGGGAATTCAGACCTCTCGTCCCTAGCGATTATACGCTAGGGATGGGAGGTTTTTTTGAAAATATAAGGGTTTATAAGTTTTACGCTTATAAACCATCCTTATATTTCTCGCTGAAACGGATGCCATCCCTTTGAGGACGGATAAGCCGTTTCTACTTGAATATAAGAGTGTATATGCTCTGCGCAGTACATACGGCTTATATTTTTTACGAGAAACGCATGTCTTCCTCTTCCAAGGGGACGGCACAGCCGTTTCTTCTGATTAGTAACACTCCAAGGAGGGGCATAAGATGAGCGATAATAAACCAAACACAGCCACTACAGGCTATCACGCACAAAGCATTGAGCCGAAATGGCAGAAATACTGGGATGAACACAAGACTTTCAAGACTGGTGAAGAACCAGGCAAATCGAAATTTTACGCGCTGGATATGTTCCCGTATCCTTCAGGTGCAGGGCTGCATGTAGGCCATCCGGAAGGCTACACGGCAACAGATATCGTCTCCCGCTACAAGCGTATGCGCGGTTACAATGTACTGCACCCGATGGGCTGGGATGCCTTCGGCCTGCCAGCAGAACAGTACGCGCTGGATACCGGACAGGACCCGCGGGAATTCACTTTCAAGAACATCGACAACTTCCGCCGTCAGATCAAGTCCCTGGGCTTCTCGTATGATTGGGATCGCGAGATCAGCACGACAGATCCGGAATATTACAAATGGACACAGTGGATTTTCATTCAGCTCTACAATCGTGGCCTGGCTTATGTAGCTGAAGTGCCAGTGAACTGGTGTGAGGCGCTGGGAACAGTGCTGGCGAACGAAGAAGTCATCGATGGCAAAAGTGAGCGCGGCGGTCATCCCGTGGTGCGCAAGCCAATGCGTCAGTGGATTCTGAAGATCACCGATTATGCGGAGCGTTTACTTGAGGATTTGGAAGAGCTGGACTGGTCCGAAAGCATCAAGGATATGCAGCGTAACTGGATTGGTAAATCAACTGGTGCGGAAGTGACCTTCGCAATTGAGGGCCATGAGTCCAGCCTGCAGGTATTTACGACCCGTCCGGATACTTTGTTCGGAGCCAGCTACTGCGTATTGGCGCCAGAACATGAACTGGTGGATGTAATTACCACTGACGCACAGCGTGCAGCGATTTCGGAATACCGTGAGAAGGCTTCACGCAAGAGTGACCTGGAACGTACCGATCTGGCAAAAGAGAAGACAGGCGTATTTACCGGAGCTTATGCAGTTAACCCGGTTAATGGTGCGCAAGTGCCAATCTGGATCGCCGACTATGTACTGGCCGGTTATGGAACAGGAGCTATTATGGCCGTGCCGGGTCATGATACACGCGACTGGGAATTTGCGAAGCAATTCGGTCTGAACATCGTAGAAGTCGTGCAAGGTGGCAACATTGAAGAAGAAGCTTACGCTGGAGACGGCCCGCACGTTAATTCCGAGTTCCTGGATGGCCTGAATAATGCAGACGCTATTGCCAAGATGATTTCCTGGCTGGAAGAGCACGGCAAAGGTCAAGGCAAAGTCACATATCGTCTGCGCGACTGGCTGTTCAGCCGTCAGCGGTATTGGGGTGAGCCGATTCCAATTCTGCATTTGGAAGATGGAACGATGAAGACTGTACCGGAAGATCAGCTGCCGCTGATGCTGCCGGATGTTGATGTTATCAAGCCGTCGGGTACAGGCGAATCTCCACTGGCGAACGTGACGGAATGGGTAGAGACTGTAGATCCGGAGACTGGCATGAAGGCGCGCCGCGAGACCAACACCATGCCGCAATGGGCGGGCAGCTGCTGGTACTATCTGCGTTATATTGATCCGCACAATGATGAGGCGCTGTGCTCGCCAGAGAAGCAGAAAGAATGGCTGCCGGTGGACCTGTATATCGGCGGAGCTGAGCATGCGGTACTTCACTTGCTGTATGCCCGTTTCTGGCATAAAGTGCTGTATGATCTGGGTGTAGTACACACCAAGGAGCCGTTCCACAAGCTGGTGAACCAAGGTATGATCTTGGGTAACAACAATGAGAAGATGAGTAAGTCGCGCGGCAATGTTATCAACCCGGATGAGATTGTGGAAGCTTACGGTGCTGATACGCTGCGTGTCTATGAAATGTTCATGGGACCACTGGAAGCCACCAAGCCTTGGAACGAAAAAGGTGTGGAAGGTATCCACCGCTTCTTGTCCCGCGTATGGCGCCTGTTCGTGAACGAGGATGGTAGCCTGACCAGCAAGATTACAGCTGACGGCGGTACTGACGAGTTCAAACGGACTTGGCATAAGACATTGAAGAAGGTTACCGAGGACTTCGAGGCTCTGCGCTTCAATACGGCGATCAGTCAGCTCATGATCTTCATCAACGACGCCTATAAGCAGGAGACGCTGTCTACAGAAGCGGCTGAGAACTTTGTTCAAATGCTGTCTCCTCTGGCGCCTCACCTTGCGGAAGAGCTGTGGCAGCTGTTGGGCCATGAAGGTGGCATCAGTTACGAGGCTTGGCCAGCTTATGATGAAGCATGGACGGTGGATGCCGAGGTTGAGATTGTCGTGCAGGTAAACGGCAAAATCGTACAACGCGCCCTGATCCCGCAGGATATGAACCAAGAAGACATGCAGGCCCACGCGCTTGCGCTCCCGAACGTGAGTGCAGCCGTTGAAGGTAAGACCGTACGCAAGATTATTGCCGTTCCCGGCAAGCTTGTAAATATCGTAGTGGGTTAAGCGAAGAACGCAATTTGCCCGCAGCAACGGAGTGATCCGTGCTGCGGGTTTTGTTTTGCAGAATCAGGGGTGACGCTGTCTGAACGAGGCTTGTTTACGTAGGAGAATTACTAGCTATATAAGCCGAACAAAAGAGAGTAACGAATAGCGAAGAGGAACGAAGGGGGAAGTTTGGAACTGTAGGAGCGAAGCGCTCGCCTTTGTCGCCAGATTTCAACTGCTAAATGGGGTTATAAAGAAGAAATCTGGGGACAACAGCGACCGGAAGTCCAAACATTCCACCGTAGTGACGTCGAGCTTTACGTTCGGTTCTTAAGTTCGTCTTATATATCCAGTGAGTCCTGAGGAGTATCGTTCAATCCGAAAAGCAGATTCAGCTTGTCGACATCCTCATCGTATTTGTCATGGGTTGTAGAGATCAACTTCTCGAAGACACCATCTAAACTGAGGCGCAAATGGTTCAGCGCTTCCGCTGTAATACCGCCGGGAACGGCGACCCGTTCCTGCAGCTCCTGCGGGCTGAAGTTTCCTTCGGTCAGCAGCTTACCTGTGCCAAGTAACATTTCACCGGCCAGGCGACTGATTAAATTTCCGTCAATACCGGTTGCAACGATAGCGGTATTGATCCAGCGCTCTATGAAATAGCTCAGAAAAGCAGGTCCGCAGCTGGAGAAATCAGAAGCAATTCGAGTATGGGCTTCGTTGATCTCTATAGGAACGCCGATAAATGACAGAAGACTGAGCAGCTTCTGCCTGTCTTCCGTATTTAACCGACTGCCAAAGATGCAAAGTGAAGAGCCGCTCTTGACGCTGTGCGTAATGCTGGGAATGACTTTGGCGATTTTGGATGGCAGAACAGTTTCCAGATGATGCAGCTGCACAGGGCTGGTAATGGAGACTACAATTTGCTCTTTCGTCAAGATAGAGCCGATCTCATCCGTTAACGTTTTGAATTCCAGGGGCTTCACGCATATAAAAAGGATATCGCTTCCGCCAGCGGTCTCGCGGTTGCTGCCGCATAGCTCGATACCGGGATGCCGCTCTTGAAGCTGCAACAGCCTGCCCGGGCTGCGGTTGCTGGCCAGTACCTGGCTTGGCTCCAGTGCACCGGAGGAAATGAACGCGTCAATCAATAGACTGCCCATGCTGCCGGTTCCGATAAATCCTATCTTCATCCTAAGGTTCCTCCTTTCCTGTGTTGCTTTTTTGAGGAATGACATGAATTCTCTTCGTTATATGTATGCAGGGTAGCCTTGGACTCATGACAGGTTTTGTATAAAACAACAAGAGTTTATATATCAGAGGTTGTATTAATATTCAAAAAAACGAATAGAAGGATGCAGAGAAAGGAGTGGAGTTAGGTGAATAAAGGAACAATCATTGGTGGAATAGCGGCAGCGCTTATAGGCAGCGCTCTGATCTGGGCTGCGAGTGGCAGTAGTTCCGGTATAGCTGGTTGGGAGACGCTTAACGTAAGCATGGGGGAGGCCATCGGGGTTCCCGTTCATGAGGAAGCAAAAATGCCGGCTGGTGAAAAAGACGGACAGGAGGAGGGGGCTTTGGCGGAGTCTGTTCAGTCAGGGACGGAAGCCGCTGCGGCAAAAGCTCCTGTAACATTGGGGAACGCTGATGCGGCGGGGGCAAACACAGGGGCGGCGCTGCCTGCAGGGGTTGGAAATGCGACAGATGCTGCGAACGTTGCAAATACTGCAAACGCCACAAATGCTATTCCACAGTCAGGGCAGCAGGCTTCGGTCGAGGGACAAGCACAGGGCCAGCCGGGTGCTGTGGGAAGTGCTGGAGCGGGTGCTGGAGTGAATGGTGAAGCAGGTGCTGGAGCAAGTGCTGGAGCGGGTGCTGGAGTGAATGGTGAAGCAGGTGCTGGAGCAAGTGCTGGAGCAAGTGCTGGAGTGAATGGTGAAGCAGGTGCTGGAGCAAGTGCTGGAGTGAGCGCTGGGACAAGCGCAACCGCTCCCCCTGCCCCTGCCTCCGGTCTGATCAATGTCAATATGGCGACTGTAGCGGAATTAATGAATTTACCGGGGATCGGGGAGAAGAAAGCGCAGGCCATTATCGATTATCGTAGCAGCAAAGGTGCTTTCCGGGGTGCGACTGACCTCGGCAAGGTCAAGGGGATCGGCCCCAAGGTACTGGAAAAACTGCGGCCACTGGTGACTTTTTAATGGGAATCTTGAAGCGCAGCAGGCACTTCTTGTTCTAGTGGACACATGCGGTGATGTGTTACAATAGTAAACAAATATTTTGATATAGAGAAGATGGAGATGGAAGATGACTGTAGTCAAACGCAAAAACTGGGATACCTATTTTATGGACATTGCTTGCATGGTCTCGACCCGTTCGCGTTGTAATCGTCGTCATGTCGGTGCCGTGCTGGTGCAGGGCAAGAAGCTGCTGGGTACCGCCTATAATGGCGCACCGATGGGAGTACCGGATTGCTCGGAAGCCGGCTGTATGATCTCGGAGACGGTTGAAATGGAGGTAGTGGACGGTAACGAGAAGATGGTCAAGAAGCAGCGCTGCATTCGCACTATCCATGCGGAGCAGAACCTGCTGCTATTCACCGACCGGATTGACCGTGAAGGCAGTACTGTATATGTCACCGATGAACCTTGCTGGACCTGTGCCAATATGCTGGCCAACAGCGGGATTGTAGAGATCGTGTACTATCGTCCTTACCGGAAGGATATGGAGAAAGTACGGGCCATGATGGCCTCCAAGGGGATTGTTTTCCGTCAGCTGGAGAGCTATGAACCACCGGCGGAGACGATGATTACGGTATCGGAATAGACTGCGAATCAGGAACTAAATAAGTAATGAATCGGGGGAAGAACCTCTGTAGACGCATGAATGGTGCGGATGCAGGGGTCTTTTTTTATTTTTTACGAAAATAGGTGAAGAAGAGGATTCTCGTCTGTTGCCGGTATATTTTTATTGATTCCAATGGCCGAAGGAAGAATTTATTCTTTGCTGCATGATGCAGTGAGGAGAGGGAGGAAGAGAGCTTGAAAGCTAGACCGCTGTTGAGCTTTACCGTATGCTGGGTGATCGGTAGTACTACGGCCCGCTTGTATTCCGGGAATAGATTGCTCCTTGCTGGGGCTGGGTTATTATTGCTGCTCGCGGCCCTGGCCTATATGGGAAGGCTGAGTCTGAAATATGTCACCGTATTGGCAGCAGCCTTGATTTTGTCGGGCGGTTACTGGGAATGGAACGAAGTTCATCATGTCAGTAGGCTCCCCGAAGCCCTTCAGCTGCAGCCTACAGAGACGAGAGAGATCGAGGTGCAGGCAGAGGGGGTCCTGGTTTCTACGGTGGATCGGGACGGAGATCGTGCAGATTTTATAATGAAAGTATCGGAAATTACTCGCAGCGGGGAGGTAGCAGGGCAGGAGGGAGGGGGCGCTAATAGCGGACAGGTCCCTTCTGGATCACAACGCAGTGAGAAGTCTGGCAGCACAGGATCTGGGGAGCAGCTTGCTGTGCAGGTGAAGTTACAGGCTGAATCAGAGATTGAGATAGCTACTGCGTGGAAGCGGGGCGACCTTGTAAAGCTGACAGGTGTGCTGGAGCAGCCCCAGGAAGCCCGGAACTTTGGCGGTTTTGACTATAGAGCCTACCTCCAGACCCGGGATATCTACTGGTTGCTGAAGGTAACGGGAGCAGAGACAGTGGAGACAGCGCCGCCAGCGTCTTGGAGCCTGTCCACGATATTACGCTGGAATGATGGGGTCCGGGCAGCGCTTGGGGCTGAACTGGATCGCTTATTTCAAAAGCTGCATGCGGGGTACATGAAGGGTCTTATTATCGGGATGCAGGATGACCTCGATCCAGAGACGTTCCGGCAATTCTCTCAGCTGGGACTGACGCATATCCTGGCGATTTCAGGAATGCATGTGGCGGTGTACGTGGGGGCTATTCTTTTTATCCTCAAACGCTGCCGCCTGACCCGGGAGACGATGTTAACCATTACGTTCATGCTTGTACCTGTGTATGTGCTCTTGTCAGGGGCAGGGCCTTCGGTGATTCGTGCTGGACTGATGAGTATGATTGCTTTGGCTGCCGCGCGTGCCGGGATTCTGAAAGACGGCCTGAACATTTTATGTGCTTCTGCGCTCGTCATGCTGATCTGGAATCCTTATTTACTCGTAAATGTCAGCTTCCAGTTATCTTTTCTTGTGACGGCTGGGCTGATGATTTATGTGCCTTTGGCTGATGTTTTGCTGCGGAGATTGCCCCAATGGCTCAGGGGTGCTGTATCGGTGACGCTCGTCGCACAGCTCATTTCTTTTCCGTTAACCATTTTTTATTTTAACCAATTCTCACTGATGTCCTTTGTTGCCAATCTTGTACTTGTGCCTTTGATAACCCTTGTTGTTCTGCCGTTAGGGGCTTTCGCTTTGATACTGGGGCGTCTATGGGGGGATGCGGCAAGGTTGCTGGCTACTGTTACAGAGCTTCTGAATAATATCACCTTTGGACTGGTAGAGTGGATCAACGGATTTTTAGGCGGGGTGCTGATTTGGCGTTCACCTTCTCTGGCGTGGATCTGTATCTATTACGCCCTTCTCTTCGGTCTGCTGTACTTCGCTAAGCTGCGAATCGAAGCACGGGATAGAGCAAAGCAGTATACAGAGGATGAAACAAGACCATTGACGGAATTAATGGAGTCTGAGAGAGCCAGAAGTGTAGGTTCAATTAGAGAACTGTCAACAATGTACACCGGATGGAGGTCACCAGCACTGCGCTGGAGTGGAGTAATGCTGTTTACGATGTTTGCAGGATTCAGTTTGCTATTGTATCAGGGCTATCGACCGGAGCAGCTTCCGGGAGGCGGAAGTATTAGTTATCTCGACATTGGACAAGGCGACAGTAGTCTGATTACTACCCCCGGCGGGTCCCACATTCTGGTCGACGGTGGGGGAACAGTCAGTTTTGGAAAAAAAGAGGAGTGGCGTATCCGTCGCAATCCGTTCGAGGTAGGAGCTAAGGTACTGGTCCCGCTCCTTAAAAAGCGCGGCATTCACCGCTTGGACGCGATCATTCTGACCCATGCCGATCAAGATCACGCCGGAGGGTTACAGGCTGTGCTGGAAAATATTCCGGTCTCTGCCTTTTTATTCAACGGGACTATGGCTGAGCAGGATTCTTATAAGAAGCTGATGCGGACCGCACTGGAAGCCGGTGTCCGGCTGTATGCTGTACATCAGGGGATGGAGCTTGCCCCAGATAAGGATACTCGCTTATTTTTCCTGTGGCCGCCGCCGTTAGAGGGAGAAGAGGGCCATCTTCCAGAGACGGATAACCAAAATCATGCCTCCGTAGTCTTTCGCTTGAATATGAATGAGCGGAATTTCCTGTTTACAGGGGATATGGATATGGCAGCGGAAGAAGAGATTGTCGCTCAAGGGGGAGAATTGGGATTACACACTGGACCGCAGATCGATGTACTGAAGGCCGCGCATCATGGCAGCAAGACTTCAACGGGGGAGGATTGGCTGCAATTCTGGCGACCAGCGGCTACCGTCATCTCTGCGGGCGTTAACAACATGTACGGGCATCCAGCGCCAGTGGTGATGGAACGTCTGGCCGACAGCGGTACTGCGGTGTACCGTACGGATCGGCAGGGGGAGATTCAGATGAAGGTTACGAGGGATGAGATCAAGGTGCGGCATAAGCTGGATGGAAAGGCAGGGGAATGAGAAGGAACAGTCACTTTTAGTCATGTTGTCGGACGTGCTAGGGCATTGGCGCTTGCTTGTGGATGTCCAAGTTGAATGAAGCTGTTGGTCATCTCTCTTTCTCGAGCACGCAGCAGTATATAGCATGGTTTCAATTCTTGGACAGCAGGGAGTATGAAAGGACGATGGTGAACAGGGGGAGATATTATTTATTATTAATTAGGAGAAGAAGGCATCATCGAGGATGTGAAGATATTTCTCAACGGGGAGTTACAAAATCATATTAATGGTAAAAAATCTTTTAAAGGCGAAGTCGATATAAAGTGGGAGGAAGTACCTAAAATCCCAAAAAAATTATCTGAATTGGGGCTGCAGTAACTGGGGTTTAATTGATTTTATAATTTTTTTTTAAAAAATATTTTATGTTAATTGGCTCAAAACAGAAATTAGCGGTTGAAGAATTCAAGTGAGCGTAGAACGGAGATAAAAATGGAAAAACATCTGCAAATCCTGTAATGTTGTAAGTCTTACCAAACAACAAAAGGATATGACAGATGCCACTCCAGTATATCAACGAAATGCTCGGATTACCAGAGCTACAACTTCATAAAATTGTCTCCATGGATACCCAGGACATTCATCTGGAGGCATCGCCTATAGCCTACAAACAACCTTGCCCCATCTGCAATTCGGAACAAGATGTGAAGCGTGATGGTCGAAACAAACCACGTAAAATTCGCCATTTAAGTGTCTTTGGTAGAAAGAGCTATTTGCATATCCCATCTCTTCGTTTGGCTTGTACGCGTTGTCGAATCCGCTTCGTTTGGACGTATGGCTTTGTGGGTCCGAAACAGCGGTACAGCCGAGCCTTCCGAGCCCAAACGGTAGAACAAGCGCTTGGCTCCACGTCAGCTCATAGTGCACGAATGCAAGACGCGCCTGCGAGTACGGTACAGCGGATGCATCAAGATGCCCTCCCCATCGAAAGCGAACGCTTGGTGGAGCAGGCTTGGCGAGAAGCCAAGGACAGCAAAGTCCTCGTACTGGGGATCGACGACTTTGCGATCAAAAAGGGCCACACGTACAATACCGGCATTCACAATCTTCGGGGCGAAACGATGCTGGATTTACTGGCTGGCCGCAAGCTCGAAGACCTGCGTGCCTATGCTCGCCAGCATCCCGACTTTCTGGCGCTGAACCCCAAAGCTGTTGCGATGGACTTGGCTCAGGCGTATCATACGTGGATCAGCGAATGCTTTCCGTGTGCCATCCGCATTGCGGATCGATTCCATGTTCACGGCTACGTCATTGAAAGTGTCCAGGAGGTCCGCAAGTCGGTTCAGCAGACCCTATCCCCCAGGGCCAAGGCGATCTTGAAAAGTCACCATCGACTGCTAAATCCACCCGTCGACAGCCTGCCCGAAAAGAACAAAGCTCAGTTAGAAATCCTGCTTGCCTTCTCTCCGCTGTTATGCAGCGTGTGGGAATGGAAGGAAGCCTTTTCTCAGTGGTATGACTGTTCATCGAACGTCTGCATCGCCCGCCTGGGTTTTACACGTTGGCTCAAGCAAGGCGAGAAAATAGACTATAACGCCGTGCGAAGTGCCTTGAAAACCATGCGCAATTGGCAGGATGAGATCGTGAATTACCATCGTTGTCGTTGGACTAACGCAACCGTAGAAGGGCGGCACAATCGTATTAAGGCTTATCAGCGTCGACACTACTTTACTCGTAATCGGGCATGCTACAAAGCTGGCATTTTAATTGAATGTAATCGACCCGTTTACCGAGTTGAAAAGTTCAACCGCTAATTTTTAGATTGAGCCGTGATATTGTAATTCATATTGGCGATGAGCCAACTGAAATTTATTTTGTCGTATCGGGGATATTAAGAAGTTATTACATCAATATTAGCGGAGACGACAAGACACAGTTGTTTATTAACGAAAATTCATTTTATGCAAATGAATACTTCTTGGATATGGAACCTTCAAAATGTTGTGTTGAGGCACTCGAAGATTGTACCGTGTTGGTTGTAGAGTGGAGGGACCTGGTACACCTATTAGAATCCAATGTTTATTGTATGAAGGCTTATATCAAAGCGTTGGAGTATAGTATCAGATATAAAATCGGAAGAGAGAATAGTTTTTTGTTAAAGAGTGCTACGGAACGTTATTTGGATTTTAAAAGGAAATATGTACATTTGGAAAAGCGAGTAAATCAATCTTATATTGCCTCTTATCTTGGAATTACTCCTGTATCGTTAAGTAGAATACGGCGAACAATAAAAGACGAAAATTAAAGATGAAGAAAGCATGGTGACACTTATGAGATATACAAAATTAAAAGACAAAGAAATTCCAGCAATAGCGTTTGGAACATGGTCATGGGGGAACAGGATTTATGGGAGGGAACCGTATTTTTGGGAATGATCTTCAGAAAGATGATCTACTTCCAGTATTTAATAGAGCTTTACAACATGGATTCACATTATGGGATACTGCCCCCATTTACGGTTTGGGGGCATCAGAATCTATCCTCGGCGAATTTATAATGCATGAAAGTGATATCGTTGTCTCCACTAAATTCACGCCTATAGGTATCAATTGAAAAGTAAATTAAGAAAGACTTTAGACAAAAGTTTAATTAGGCTAGGAGTGAGTAGTGCAGACATTTATTGGATTCATAACCCAAAGGATGTGGTCAAATGGACAAAAGAACTTATCCCCTTAATGAAAAGGGGGCTGATCAAACATGCTGGAGTATCTAATCACAATTTGGAAGAAATTAAAGTAGCGGCTAGGATATTAGAAAAAGAAGGTTTGCAACTTTCAGCTGTACAGAACCATTATAGTTTATTATATAGAGCTTCTGAAGAACTGGTATCATAGATTGGTGTCATAGAAACAATGTTGTATTTTTCTCGTACATGACATTGGAACAAGGTGCTTTAACCGGTTGGAATAACGCTAATAATCCATTCAAAAAGAATACCAGAAGAGGAAATGCATTTAATGTAGATGTACTGAAAAAACTTGAAGGTCTGATAAAAACAATGACTGAAATTGGGGATTTATACGGAGTAGAACCAGCTCAGATTGCTATGGCTTGGGCAGTTGCCAAAGGAACGGTACCCATTATTGGTATAACGAAGGTATCTCATGTCGATGGTGCGTTGGCCTCGCTCAATGTAAATCTTAAGCAAACTGAAGTAATTCGTTTAGAGAAAGCTGCAAGAGAAACAGGAATTAACATCAAAGGATTTTGGGAAAAAAGCATGTAGCTAATGTCGTCGGTATCTTCGTGTTGCTGTTCGGAACGAATGGGGGAATAAGGCTACCTGATAATATAGGTAGTTATAAAAGAACTCGAACATTGTGCGAGTTCTTTTTAATTGGAATCAAGTTATTGTCCTGTGCTTTAGTACAAGTATTTGTTTTTTTAAAATGTACAAGGATAAAGCCTTAGTGTTGACTCTTAAACTTAGGGGCTCGACAGTGTAGGGAGCCCTGTTACTTCTTTAAGTTTGTGTGTTTGCGGACGATTCCTTTAGCCAATAAGGTTTTATGATATCAAATAAAAGAGGAATATTTTCTCAATAATTCCATATCCAGGATTGTGAGTTGCTTGCTAATTTTACGAATAATCTCTTCATCTATCAGTTCATTCAGCATTCTCCGTAAGTGTCTCTCCGAGATGCCAATCTCATTAGCTACGTCTTTATGTTTAAAATAAATCGTGTTCGATTTGGAATGCTCAGAAGCTTGAACGATGAATTTACACAGTTTCTGCTGAGGCGGGTAGAGCAGGGATCTTGCATTTTTAATGGAGGATTTCATAAGTTTTTCACTCATGCTTTTGCACATTAATAATAGAAAGTCTGCTGATTTCATCAAGTGGTCATTTACAATTTCAATAGGAATAAGGAGTACACTCGCGGGCTGTGAAGCCATCACCGAATGCACAAAGTTGCTTTTAGTGAAATATTCAAAATCACCCATCATTTCTTTGTTTTCTAAATGCTCTATAAGAGCAAGATCACCTTCCTCTGAAGAATTCATGATTGCTCCTTTCCCTTCAATAACAATATAAAGGTAATTCAGCTTCTCTCCAGAAACAATGATCCATTCATTTTTATTATATTCTTGTACCCTTAAGAAGGGGGTAACTTCTGGTGGCAAAATAGTTGTTAAATCGGCTTTTTTAATCGCTTCTTTAACGTTCAGCAGATTCGATCTCTCCATGACGATATTACCTCCCCATTATATGTAAAAGCAGACAAATGGCCTTATTGTTAGCATTTTAAATTATTATACTGAATGCAGTAACACATAATCAATTTTACATGAATGAGGTGGGTATTTTGAAATCAATGATTGATAATTTTGAATTAGCGGCCATCGGTGAATCTAGAATGCACTGGTTTCGTGAGAGAATGCCTGTTGTAGCAGAAATTAATCAAATTTTCAAAGAGCAGCAGACATTCAAAGGCAAGAAGATTGCTGTGTGTATGCATATTGAGCCCAAAACAGGCTACTGGGTTGAGGGGCTGCTTGGTGGTGGCGCGGAGCATGTTTATCTTGTTGGCTGTCTGGGCACTACAAAAAAAGATACAGCAGCTTATCTGTCTTCGCTTGACAATATTACTGTGTTAGGAAAAGAAGGCGATAGCTATGAAGACCATAAGCACTATTTGAAGCTTGTGATGGAAGATAAAATTGACCTGTTCTTGGATAACGGAGCCAGCTTGATCCTGGCACACAATGAACTAAAGCCAGATTGGACACCAATCGGAGCAAATGAGGAGACACGCACGGGAAAACTGCTCATCGAACAAAAACAGGTACAAACATCCTACCCTATTGTTGTTATTGATGATTCGCCGTTGAAGCAGATTATTGAAAACGCTGTCGGTGTTGGACAGTCTCTGGTTGACGGATTTATGCG
Organism: Paenibacillus agri; assembly: GCF_013359945.1. GTDB lineage: Bacteria > Bacillota > Bacilli > Paenibacillales > Paenibacillaceae > Paenibacillus_AQ > Paenibacillus_AQ agri. The sequence goes on from NZ_JABWCS010000214.1 coordinate 23,511, forward strand.
GACTACCAGCCTGCTTATTGGGGGGAAAAAGGTTCTGGTTGTTGGTTACGGTTACGTTGGTAGCGGTGTTGCCAAGAAATTCCGTGGCCTGGGAGCTACGACGATGGTATTTGATATTAATCCTATCTATCAATTAAAAGCTAAAGCAGACGGGCATATTGTAGGCGAATTGGAGGAGCTAATTCCTAACGCTGATGTCATCATCACGGTGACGGGAAGATTTAGTGTGATTACAGAAAAGCATATTCCGCTGTTCAAACATAAAGCAATCTTGGCTAACTCCGGACACTACAGATTTGAAATTAATGTTGACGAGATAAAAATGGAAGCGTTATCTGTAGAGCAAGTAAAGGAAGGAATTGAAAAAATCTCTTTCAAGGACAAGAGCATTTACTTGCTTCACCATGCTGACCCGCTGAACTTGGCTGGTGCTGATGGAAATCCGATTGAAGTTATGGATTTGGGTCTTGGTCTGCAATCTTATTCCGCTCTTCGAATTGTAACGGATGCTTCCAGCTTATCTGCTGGTATGCAACCAGTCCCCAATGATATTAATGAGCGTGTCAGTCAATTGTTTATCAAATCCTTAGAGTAGCAGTTTAGTCAGATAGGAACTTATGAAGGGAATTGATTTAAATGAACGTACTGGAAAAAGTAAGAGATACTAAGAAGTATTTAATATCCAAAATGGATCAGTCTCCAACAATCGGCCTTGTGCTTGGTTCCGGGCTTGGTGTGCTGGCAGATGAAATTGAGCAGCCGGTCATTATTCCTTATGATGAAATTCCGCATTTTCCTGTATCTACAGTCACAGGGCATGCAGGGCAATTAGTGATAGGCAGACTCAGAGGTAAAGTTGTCATAGCCATGCAAGGCAGATTTCATTATTACGAGGGGCACTCCATTGAAGCCGTTACCTATCCAATACGGATCATGAAAGCAATTGGCGTAGAACAGCTTATTGTCACAAACGCAGCAGGCGGAATCAATAATAAGTTTCAAGCTGGTGATTTAATGCTGATACAGGATCATCTTAATCTGACAGGTCAAAATCCATTGATTGGTCCTAATCTCGATGAATTCGGTCCAAGGTTTCCTGATATGACAGAGGCATATTCTAAATCGCTGCAGTCACTTGCGAAATCGGTGGCAGTTGAACATGGAGTTAATTTAGTTGAAGGTGTGTACGCCGGAATGCTGGGTCCAAGTTATGAGACGCCTGCTGAAATTCGCTTCTTGAATACTATTGGCGCGAGCGCAGTAGGTATGTCTACTGTACCGGAGGTCATTACTGCACGGCATTCTGGAGTAGAGGTCCTCGGCATTTCATGCATCAGCAATCTTGCGGCGGGTATTTCTCCAAACGTACTAACGCATGATGAAGTGATGGAGACAACAGAAAAAAGCAAACAGCAATTTTTAAAGCTAATAAAAGAAATAATTACTGCTATGTAAGATAGAACCTTGATCTATAGAGCTTTAGATTTGTGATTGTACTAGTTAAATACTAGTGGGTGGCGGCGGGATTGTATTTTGGAGGCAATATTTATTATGTTAAATAAGCTTTTTCAAATAAAGGAGCATGAATCAACATGGCGTAAGGAATTAATGGCAGGCTTAACTTCATTTTTCACATGCTCATACATTATATTGGTAAATCCGCTGATTTTGCGAGATGCTGGAATTCCGATAGAGGCTGGCGTGATTTCATCAATAATCATTTCCATCCTCGGTTGCTTGCTGATGGGGCTTTTTGCTAATGCGCCTATAATCCTTATTCCCGGAATGGGGATTAACGCTTTTTTTAGTTATACAATGGTGCAGTCCATGGGCTTGTCCCCGCAGCAAGGTCTTGCTGTCATAATGGTGTCTGGCCTTGTCTTTTCTGTCATTGCTTTTACTTCATTAAGTACAAAATTGATCAGTGCAGTTCCAAGCTCATTAAAGCATGGGATTACAAGCGGAATTGGGGTATATCTTACTTTTATTGGTTTGCAAAAGGGAGAACTTATTCGGGCAAATCCTTCAACCCTTGTCGAAGTTGGAAATCTGGCCTCCCCCGTAGCTCTTGCAACAATCATCGGCTTAATGGTGACACTTATTCTATTCGCTAGAAATGTTAAAGGCAGCCTATTGATTGGCTTATTGACTACGGCTTGCTTAACAATCATTTCAGGTACTAATTCTGCTCTATCCTCTGAAAGTATTAGTATTGCTACCTATAAAACGATATTTCTGTCCGGTCAATTTAGTTTTAGTACGATCTCATTTTGGATAGCTACTTTTTCAATTACGATGATTGTATTATTTGAAAATGTTGGATTACTTAGCGGGATGCTTCCTGATGTCTCCAAGTTTCCGAAAGCTCTTAAGATAACGGCCATTTCTACTATTTTATCTGGCATTGTAGGAACAAGCCCTACTGTTGCATCAGCAGAAAGCGCTGCTGGAATCGCTGAGGGTGGAAAAACGGGAATTCCGGCACTAGTGACCGCTATCTTGTTTTTAGCATGCATTCCTTTACTGCCTTATGTAGGATATATCCCAGGGAATGCAGTTGCCCCCATCCTCATTCTAATAGGAGCTTTAATGATGAGAAGCTTGGCAGAAATCTCATTTAATGATTTTACAGAGTGGGTCCCTGCTTTTCTGATGGTTGTCTGTATTCCATTGACCTCTAGCATAGCTGAAGGTATTGCATTTGGATTTATTTTCTATCCGATTATGAAGCTGGCTGTCGGCAAATGGAAAGATGTTTCTGTCATCTTATATGTATGCGCTGTCCTTTTTCTATGCAATTTGTTTGCATTACCATTATTCACACATTAACTTGCTTAAAGTGATATTATCAGTTACTCCATAGGGGGAATAGCTAGATGAACATTGTGAATCGGTTAAAAGTGCTATCGTTTTTACAGTATTTTATATGGGGAAGCTGGTTAACAACATTTAGCTCATATATGATAGATACGCTTCACTTTTCTGGAGCGGAAGTAGGGCTTGTTTACAGCGCCAATGGGATTGCCGCATTATTTATGCCAAGTCTTATTGGTATTATTGCCGATAAGTGGATACCGGCCAACCGTGTGTTCATGATATGCCATCTCATTTGTGCAGTGGTTCTTTTCTACACAACTTCGATTTCAGATGCAGGCAGTATGTTCGTATTCATGCTTTTAAATGCTATGCTCTTTATTCCAACAATAGCTTTGTTGAATAGCATCTCTTACTTCTGTCTGGAGCAAAACCATTTTGATACTGTATCAACATTCCCGAAAATTCGCATTTATGGAACAATAGGTTTTATTGTAGCCATGTGGTCAGTTAGCTTGCTCGGTTTCGAGCTTAGCAATATGCAATTGTATTTGGCTGCAGGATCGTCTGTTCTTATTGCTTTATTTTCAATGCTATTACCGAAGGTGTCTTCTAGTAAAAAAGAAAAAAAGAAGAATTGGGCAGAAACGCTTGGACTGGATGCTTTCGTTCTATTTAAACAACCCAAAATGATTGTATTTTTTATATTTGCCATATTACTTGGTGCAACCTTGCAAATTTCGAATACATTCAGCAGCCCCTATTTGCATGATTTTTCCTTACTGCCTGAGTATCAAGATAGTCTGATTGTAAAATATCCTTCTATATTATTATCTGTTTCACAAATGGCAGAGGTGTTCTGTTTATTATTGATCCCTTTTTTCTTAAGAAAATATGGAATCAAACGCATAATGATTATTAGTATGGTGGCATGGTCTCTGCGATTCATACTTCTAGCTTTTGGAGATCCATCACCATTTGGATTTATGCTCTTACTGATAGCGATGCTCGTATACGGTTGTGCATTTGACTTTTTTAATATTTCGGGTTCTCTCTTTATTGAGACAGAAACAAATTCGGATATTCGGGCAAGTGCGCAAGGCCTTTTTATGACAATGGTCAATGGGTTTGGAGCATACTTTGGCTCTGTAATCAGTGGTCATATTGTCGATTATTTCACTGTAAACGGGACAAAAAATTGGACATCCATATGGCTTGTTTTTGCGGTGTATGCCCTAATGCTCGCTGTCATCTTTGTCTTTTCGTTTAAGTATAAACATGAGCCGGAACGTTTCAAAGCTGACATTATAAATCATTAGATTGAAAGGGTTTACTTTTAGATCATAAATGGAATGGAGATAAGTCAAATGGGAACATCTAAACTTTGTTTTATAGGTGCAGGATTTCATGCAACAACGAATATTTATCCTTCAGCTCTTGAAGCTGGAGCAGAAATCGTAGCAATTTCAACACGGAATATAGATCGGACTAAAGCAGCTCTTCAACGATTTGGAAGCAGGGGAAATGCGTATGACAACTATAAGACTATGTTACAAAATGAAGACTGTGACGGAGTAGTGGTCGTAGCTCAACCCCATGATCAGACAGAACTTGTATTGGATTGTATCAAGGCCGGGAAAAATGTGTATGTAGACAAGCCGCTTGGTTGGAATGCTCTGGAAGCTGAACAAGTTGCAAACGCTGCCGAGCAAGCCGGAGTTGTATTAATGGTAGGGTTTATGAAACGTTACGCTCCTGTATATATGAAACTTAAAGAACTGATTGATAGCAGAGCACTCGGCACGGCTCGTTCTTTTGAAGCCAGCTTCGCGGTTGATAGCACACCGTTTTGCAAAAATGATGAAGAATTCATAAAGCTTGCAGCCATTCACATCGTTGATCTGATTCGTTATCTATTCGGGGAAGTAGCTCAAGTAACAGGGTTTAAGAATAGCAACAACGAGTTTATCTCGCAAAGTCTTTCGTTAAAGTTTGACAATGGTATCGTTGGAAGTATTTATTTCTCTGGCATGAGTGCCTGGTCGCGTGAAAGTGAAAATATACGGGTCACTTTTGACGATGGATTTGCGTGCGCGGATGAAATCAATACGCTTACTGTTCATAAATCACTAACGTCAAATCATCCGTCATGGAGATCACTTGGAGAGTCCGATAGCGTTTATACTCCATCTGCCTCAGCGATGTCAGGGTGTTTCAGAGATCTTTATTTGCGCGGCTTTGTAGGTGAAATGGCACATTTTATGGACTGCTGCAGAGATAAAAGCACCCCTGTTACAAGCGGACGTGACAATGTGAATACAATGGATCTCTGCGATCGGATTTTGTCAGCATTACTTTAAATATGTAAAAGGAATTTACATTGTCGAGCGGAAAGGATATGAAATTATTGATAGATTTAGGGTTATTTATGATTCGCGCAGTTATCGGTTTATTGATGATTGGGCATGCAGGAAAAATGCTATTTGGGCTGTTCGGTGGTGGAGGATTGTTAAAGACTGCGGACTTTTTTGAATCCATTGGCATCAGACCGGGTGTGTTCATGGCGATAAGTGCAGGCCTCTTAGAATTGATTGGCGGTTTACTGTTTGCGACTGGTCTTTGGATACAGGTCGGTGCTGTATTGTTGATCATACCGATGGTGGTTGCCATAGCAAAGTTCCATGGAGCAAATGGAATTTGGGGAGAAAAGAACGGATATGAGTATAATTTAGTATTGATTATAACTCTGGTTGGAATTGCTTTTACTGGAGCTGGTGAAATTTCTATTGATGCTTTGTTGAAATAATCTAATTCTTGTAGCGTTACAATGCATACGAAAGTAAGCACTGCCGTTGGAAGTTTGAAATGCTGTAGCCTACAAGATTGTATTACTATTAGGGTTCGCCGAAATGGCGAACCTATTTTTATTGGGAGATAGCCTCCGGCGTATTTTTCAGGTATGTTGTAATCAAAGAATGCTCTATCTTGAATGCGATTTCATAACTTATGCACCTTAACTATCGATTGGAGGAAGGCCAAGTGAATTTCTCAAAACTGGAAGCGTATTTGAATTCATTTTATAAGGAGAAGAATGTCCCTGGTCTGGGGTTTGCGATGTATCACAAGCATCAGCCCGTGTTTGAGCATTATGCCGGGTTTTCTGACGTAGAGAATGGAGTACGGTTTGGACAGGACACGATTTTTCGGTTGTATTCTGCAACGAAGGTAATCACATGTACGGCACTTCTGCAATTGTATGAGGCAGGGAAGTTCCGGTTGGATGATCCATTGTCCGCCTATATCCCGGAATACAAGGATATGACCGTACGGCATACACTTAAGGATGGATCGGAGGAGCTGCGGCCGGCACAACAACCTATCACCATCGAGCATTTGTTCAGTATGACAGCTGGTATCGATCAACGGGATACGAAGGAGACGCTGCGTATTATTGAAGAATCGAACGGGGAAGGCAAGACGCTGGATGTGATCAAGGCGTTAGCTAGTGAACCGCTCATTTTCGAACCGGGTTCACGTTTCAAATACGGTGCTTGTCATGAAGTCATTGGGGCCCTGATTGAAGTGCTGTCGGGACAAACATTCGGGACCTATCTGCAAAATAATATTTTTGATCTGCTTGGGATGAAGGATACTTCTTTCCAGCTAAAGGATGAGAAGCGCTTCTGCAAGCTGTACAATCACTTCAATGGGCAGACGCATACACATGAGAGCATAGGTGAACATTTTAATCTGCAGCCAGGCACTGCTTATGAGAACGGTGGGGGCGGGTTGTATTCGACCGTTCCGGATTATATTTTGTTTGCCGAAGCGCTATGTAATTATGGTCTGGCCTCGAACGGTGAGCGGATTTTGCGCAAAGAGACTGTAAACGAGATGAGAACAAGACGTCTGAACCCGCTGGCGCAGCAGGATTTTGCCCAGTTTGGCGGTGTAAGTAAAAGCGGCTATAGTTACGGTCTTGGTGTACGAACATTGGTCGATCGGGAGGACAACAACTCCCTTAGTTTCAACGGAGAGTTTGGATGGGATGGCGCCCGCGGTTGTTATGTTGTTATAGATCCAGAAGCTGAAGTAGCTTTGTTCTACGCACAGCAAGAGAGTGGTTCTCCGTGGTTCCGTTGGCATGGTACCATTCGCAACTACGCTTATGCAAGTGTGTGGGAAGACTGAGTTTGCTATATAGATAAGGAGCGGGATGAGCGCCTGATCATGCCTAATTCCGCTTCTTGTTGATTGATGTATATCTCCAAAGAGTTCATTTACCCCGTTGTATCATCCTCTGTCCGCATGCCAGCATATATAAGTTAGCAGTTTGCTTCCAGTTTACGGAATTTAATAGAAGCTTTGGCCCCAATAATGTTACTGGCTTGTGCATACGCAAGCGCTCATCCCCCAGCATTTTCAAACCGACTATGATTACAAAAAAAGTTCGGCCTATCATCGTCATCAGTGCTTGCTTAAAGAACCTGGTTAAATCTTCTTAAGAACATACTCCCTTGAGAAGGTTACAGCGTATTTATGCCATCGAACGGACCGTATATCCGCTATTTTCCATAAGAAGTTGTTCTGGGACATGTAGCGGACTCAGATGACGTTATTTCCTACGGAGTAGCGATATTTTAATAGGATCTCTACGCATAAGGTCGCTGGGGTTCGTTAGCTTCTTAAATGGCTGAATTATAGGTAATAAGGTCGCTGGAGCCAGATCCCTGACGAAGAAAGCACTGATTTTGAGATAGGCCCAAAAACTGAACCTAATATTTATATAGCGGCAACTCGCATATTTACCATTGAAGCTGCTTCATCGGCGACAATGGGTATTTACTCATCTCTTTTCGTGCGTTATATTATACAAATGAACGATATAACGACCGGAACCGTAAAGGAGGAAAAAATCATTCATCCGAACAACATCAATATCAGCATAAGCAAGAATGTGTCCAGAATACGCAAGGAACGTAAGCTGAGCCTGGATCAGACTGCGGAACTAACGGGGGTAAGCAAGGCGATGCTTGGTCAAATCGAGCGAGGCGAGACGAATCCTACAGTAACTACGCTGTGGAAAATTGCCAATGGACTGCATGTGTCCTTTTCGTCGCTGATTAAGGAAGAAGCACCGCTTGTAACAGTGGTATCCAAAAAAAATGCCATTACAGAGGATGACGGGAATTACCGTGTCCATTCTTTATTTCCCTTCGACTCCAAGAAGCAGTTTGAAATTTATAGTATTGAGCTTGAGCCGGGCTGTTCTCACGAATCAGAGGCCCATTACGATGGGGTCGAGGAGTATGTGCTGGTCTCTGAGGGGGTATTGGAGCTTTCCATGGAGCGGGAGCAGTACATTATCGAGCCGGAGATGTCGGTTATGTTTCAGGCGAATAGACCGCATACTTACCGGAATGTGGGGACGTCGACGGTCAAGTTTTTTAATATTATTCATTATCCTAACTAGGATATGCCGTACGTAAGAAAGAGAGGTGAGAGCATGAGGGAGAATGTTCAATTACAAGGCACTGGAATAGAGTTAGCCGAATCGGAGGACAGCTTCCTTCAAGGCGTTAAGGATTGCATTCCCACACTGCTAGGGTATTTAAGTATAGGCTTCGCTGCCGGCGTCATTGGTCACACGTCAGGATTGAGCACCGCTGAAATTACATTGATGTCATTACTAATTTATGCAGGCTCGGCACAATTTATTGTGGCCGGGATGATTGCAACTCAAGGCTCGCCCGCAGCGATTATTCTGACTGTATTCATAGTAAACCTTCGCCATCTGCTATTGAGTGCAGCCTTGTCGCCATATTTTCGCCAGCTTACCCCGTTAAAAAATATGCTGATTGGAGCCTTGCTGACCGACGAAAGCTTTGGGGTTGCGATGAACAAGGCGACGAATCGTCAGCACCTCAGTGAACGATGGATGCATGGGCTTAATGTGACGGCATACATCAACTGGATAATCGCCACATTAGCTGGTGCGTACCTGGGCCAGTGGATTGCGAATCCCGAGAAGCTGGGGCTTGATTTTGCCTTGTCTGCGATGTTCATCGGTCTTCTAGTACTACAACTGGTAAGCCGCAGGAAGCTGCTTAAGGATATAATCGTTGTGCTATGCACAGTCGTTAGCGTAATTGGCGCAAGTTATGTATTATCTCCGAGCATGGCTGTAATTGTTGCTACGGTTGTAGCAGCTACGATAGGAATGGTGATTGAAAAGTGGAAATAAGATGGGATGTATTTATGATTATTATAGGGGCTTCCATAGTGACGCTTATTCCCAGGGTACTGCCGATTATGGTGCTTAGCCGTAAGGCTTTGCCGGAATGGCTGATGCGCTGGTTAAGTTATATCCCTGTGGCAGTTATGGCGGCTCTTGTAGCAGAAGAGCTTTTAATATCTGACGGGAAGTTAGCATTTCAATCAAATAACGTTGAGTTGTGGGCGGCGCTGCCTACTTTTTTGACGGCCATTTTTACTAAAAGTCTACTAGGGACGGTTGGAGTTGGCATATTAACGGTTATGGTACTGCGGTTCCTGTTTTAGTGATCTGTATGCATAGCACTTAACTATAAAATAGTTTAAACGCAATACAATGGGCATTCATGCCTGTTGTATTTTTCTTTTTTACGGACGATCGATCTCGTTGCAGCAGAGGAGATATACAGCAAAGAGGGATAACAACGTGTAGATTATTATTTTATAGTATATTTTTATGAGAACAGGGAACTTTTTGCATCCTGAAAAGTCTTATTGGGCAAGAGGTGAGATACATAATGCAAAGTAATGATATGGGATACATGGCCAAATCTAGCTATGCTCCAGCCGTGACGTTGCGGGAAATGATGGAGGAATACGGTTCGGATGTGTGGAACTATGCGTTCTTCCTGACCCGCAGCCGCGAACAGGCGAATGATATCAGTCAGGAGGTATTTCTGAAGGCGTACCGAAACATCGGGAAATTCCGGGGGGACTCTTCGCTCAAAACATGGCTGCTGACGATTACTAGGAACACGGCTTTTAGCTATGGCAAAAGTAACTTTTGGCGCAGATTCATCACACTGGATACGAAGCAGCATCTGCCAAACGAAGTCCGTTCTGCAGAGCAGGAAGCGCTGGGCAATGCGTATGCAAATCGGATTTGGGAGATTATCATGGCGCTTCCGAAGAAGAACAGGGAAGTGCTGGCACTCGATATCCAACATGGATTATCCATTGCTGAAATGGCGAAGCTGCTGGGAGTAGCTGAAGGAACCGTCAAGTCACGCCTGGCGCGAGCCCGGGATAAGGTGCGGATCGCTATAAAGGAGGAGGAGCAGGAATGAAGAGCAAAGCCGACAGTGACATTGTGAAGATTGAAGATACACACTGGTACAGAGATGCAGGGAAGAATCCCTTGCGGGAACAGGGCTTTACGCCGGAACTTATGCTACGAATTGAACAGGCGGCAGTACATCGTAATCCTCAAGATTTTATTAAATTCAACATAGGCAAAAGTAAAGTGCTGACCGGGCTTGCTGCTGCATTGCTGGTTCTCTTTTTATTATGGCCAAAAGATGGAATCCAGCAGGGAGACTTGAACTCGGAATCTACATTAAAGTCCCAGTCAGCCACTGCGTCACAACCGTTCCCATCTCCTGGAGCAACGAAGTATTTGCCTACCTTCAATTCAGCTGACTTTGAATTTAATGGAAAGAACTATTTTATGACTCTTCCCCTTGATCGAGACAGGAATGCTTCCTATGCAGCTGATACCCCGGAAGGGATCCTGTGGTCACCAGCTCCACCGATGAAGAAAAATCAAAAAACAAAGCTTCTGTATCCCACAGAGCCATACACCTTATATCTGAGCTCCAAGGAACAGACGGAGTTGTCGCCCTATTCCGCTCGCAAAGTATATACCTTTCCGCTATACGCTGGGGGGGCTCAGGCCTATAACTTTTTGATAGGTATATATGGTTTTGGAGAGAAGGTATTTTTGGCGACTGGTGCACAAAATGCAAATGAACTTACAGCCTTCCCCTTAAGGATATCTATGCTGAATATGAAGCGAGTGGCGTCCGGGGGATTGGTTGAACCACAGGAATTATTGACATTAGATACTTCGTCTAACGATGAAAGTAAATCGTTTCTCGCCTTTGATCAACAGCATGAGTCCATTTTACTTGTGGATATAGCAACCGGGCAGAATGAGAAGGTTAAAGACAGGGTTAGGCTTTATGACTTGAAGTCTCAAACTATGCGCGAATTGGATACCACGATCCAAATGGGAAAGGAAGGCTCCGTTGCCATAGCACAATATAAATTAGGTGGGGTGAAACGCTCGGCGGAAATCTTCATGAAAATTGGATGGCAATGGTATGCAGACGAAGCTGAGTAATAATCCGGCCTGTAGAAAAATTCCTGAGAAAAAGCTATACTTTTCCTAAAGTGTGTTCTTTAGAGAAGAGTGGAGCGGAATAAATGAAGAAATTAACGATTGATGATGTGGCCCGGAAAGCGGGAGTTTCGAAAAGTACCGTCTCCCAATTTCTAAATCAGCGTTTTAAATATATGAGTGAGGCTACTAAAGACCGGATTGCTGCGGTCATTGAGGAGCTGAACTACCAGCCGAACGGGCTGGCCCGCAGTTTGAAGCAGAACCGGACGCACATGGTCGGCATTATTGTGGCTAATATCGATTATACACTGTCTATTCACTGCATTCGGGCGATCGAAAGCGAACTCCAGCAGCATGGCATACAGGTGATTATTTGCAATGCGGACGAAGATGCTGAAAAAGAAGCGAAGTATGTGGAGACACTGCTTGCACGTCAGGTGGACGGACTGATTATTTTCCCGGCAGGGCAGGACGGGTCCGCTTATGCTCATCTAGTAGATGAAGCCTTCCCGCTTGTCTTTATGGACCGGCTGGTAGAGGGGGTATCCACACAAAGCTTGCTGCTCGACAACGAAATGGCAGTGAAGCTGGCCGTTGGGGAACTCACGCGCCAGCGGCATGAACGAATTGCCCTGCTGACGTTGCCACTGGGTGAACATTCTATCACGCCCCGCAAGGAGCGGCTGGGTGGTTACAAGCGAGCAATGGAGGAAGCCGGACTGGAGCTGCGAGAGGAATACATTGTCAGCGCTGCCCGTGAAAATATCTCTGCCGAGCTGGAGCGTCTTGCAGCACTGCCCCAGCCGCCAACAGCCGTGCTCGCCGCCAATGATATCGTGCTGGCGGAGATTCTGAAATATGCCAACCGGCAGTCTGTTTCCATCCCGGACCAGCTTTCGGTTATCGGGATTGATGATGCAGAATTTGCTCACATCTATAATCCGGTCATTACAACGATTTCCCAGCCTGCTTACGAGATGGGCGTACAGGCTGCCCGGATCATGTTGTCCTGCATAGAAGATAAGGGTGCCAATGTGCCAATTACTTACCGTTTTGTTCCATCTCTGGAGCAAGGGCAGTCGGTCAAGGCGCTGTGAATTGTACGAAACCTTTATAGCTTCATAGGTAAAGCAAGCCCTTGTTGCCAGTTACATTGGTTCGGGGGCTTGCTTTTTTTATAATTTTCGGGCTGGTTCACCAGCGTTTATTGAGTTATCTTCTGAAAAATTCGGTTGTGTAATGACATGTATTTCTGAGCTATCGGGCGTTAGTCTTCACATTCTGCCGCATAAACTGCTCCAGCCTCTCGCGGGTCGGGAGTCCGTCCATGTCCCCCGGGGACAACACGGCCAATGCTCCAATGGCGTTGCCTCGCTTCACGGCTTCAGGGACAGGCAGCTTTTCCAGTAGTCCGCTTATTACACCAACAGCGAACCCATCCCCTGCACCCACGGTATCTATAACCTTATCCACTTTAAAACCCTTCACGTACCCTTCTTCTTGTGCCGACTTATAATATGCGCCTTCTGGTCCCAGCTTAATGACGACGAGTGACACATTGCGCGCCAAATAGTAATCGGCAATCTCTTCGGGTGTATCCAGCCCGGTAAGAATCCGGCCTTCGTTCAGCCCTGGCAGGAACCAGTGACAGCGCGTAGCGAGATCGTTGATTGTGCTAACCATCGTTTCTGTATCTGGCCACAGTGACGGGCGCAGATTGGGATCGAGGGACACAGTTCTGCCCTTGCTTTTCATAAAATCCATAGCGTGCACTGAGAATTCGCGGCAGCTTTGGGACAAAGCAGCTGAAATGCTGGTGGCATGCAGGTGGTCAGCAGCGGCGAAGTAGGACTCATCAAAATCTGTCAGACTGAGCCTGGACGCGGCGGAATGTTTGCGGAAATATTCGACTTTGGGATCGCCGGAGATGACCTTGGACTTGATCAGCATTCCTGTGGATTGTTCCTTAGTAACCGAAATATGGCTCGTATCTATATTTTCTTTGTTTAACGCATCAGCTATAAAAGTGCCAAAGTTATCTTGACCAAGCTTGGTGACGTACCCGGTTGGATGTTCCAGACGGGACAGGCCGACAGCGACATTGCTTTCTGCCCCGGCAAGGCCTTTGGAGAACGAAAATACTTCGTGCAGTGGTCCGGTCTCATTGGCATAGAACATAGCCATCGGTTCACCGAAAGTGACGGCATTTAGATGTTTAGTCATATACTGCTCCTCCTCGGGGGAAGTGGTAAGTTTCTGCAATAACGATTGATAAATTGAAATTATCACATAAATCGGTTTTGTACAATAACTCATTATGTTTAGTCGATTATTTAATAAAGGTATTAGTAATGGGGATTCAATAAAAATCCTTTATTTATAGAGTGTTAAACGAGTATTGTAGTGTCTTTCTAGTTTCCATTCAAAAAAATCATTGACTGTTAGCGCTATTATTATTACTATTTCATTAACGAATTCGGAAAAATATTAGTAAAATTAATAAAATAGTTTATCTAAATGATACTGATTAATTTACTTCTGTAACTGCTGCATTCAGATGCTCTGCTCGCGGAGCAAGGGAGGGAAGTTCGAGATGAAGAAGATCAAAGTGTTGCAGAATATGGCGTCCGTAGGTGTGGTGGCGGTGATTCGGGGTGATCATCCAGAGGATGCTTACAAGATGTCGGCAGCTTGTATCGACGGTGGACTGAACAATATTGAGGTGACGTTCACTACGCCTTCCGCAGATGTTGTCATCAAGAGGCTGGTTGAAGAATACGGAGACCGTGCAGTGATTGGTGCGGGAACGGTGCTGGACCCGCTGACGGCGAGAATCGCGATTTTGGCAGGCGCGGAATTTGTGGTGAGTCCTTCTTTTGAAGAAGAGACGGCGAAAATGTGCAATCTCTACAGCATTCCTTTTATGCCTGGCTGTATGACGCTGAATGAGATGAAGGAAGCGCTGAAGTTTGGTGCGGATGTGCTCAAGCTGTTCCCTGGCAGTGCTTTCGGTCCAGATTATATTAAGGCAGTCAAGGGTCCGATGCCTTATGTGAACATCATGCCGACAGGCGGGGTGGATTTGAATAACATGGACAAATGGATTAACGGTGGCAGTCTCGCTGTTGGTATCGGGGGTAACCTGACGGCTCCAGCGAAGGAAGGGCGCTACGATCTCATTACAGAGCTGGCGGCACAATATGTGGCTAAGTTCAAGGAGATCAAAGGCGCGTAAGCTGTTTTGGAAGATACGCATAACAAGGGGAATCTATCGATAATAAGGCTGGCGGACCGGGTGACGGTGCGGCGGCTTTTTTAATTTTGTTACTTTTGTCCAAGTATGGGGCGTGTTATGGCAACTGGTTTCATTTTTGTAATCGAATTATTGAAAAGAGTATTTGAATGAGGGGCGCTTCCCCTGTATGCTTAGTAAGGATTATCAGATTGTACCGGAAGCAGTAAAGAACGCCGGGTGCAGCATGACGAAGAAAATAAAGTTTGGTATTCTTAAAATAACGATTACAAGGATGCAACATATTCGCAGTCTTGCGCGTCAGTAAGATTGCATAGAGAGGGGGAACCTTCGTGGTGGAGCAGGGACTCATCAGAGCCGCTCAAGCGGGCGATCGCGACGCTCTAATCACCCTATTGCGAGAAATAGAAGGGACTGTATACAAGACAGCCTTTTACATTTTGCATAATGAACAGGATGCGCTGGATGCGTCTCAGGAGGCTTTGATCCGGGTGTATACCAAAATTGGTTCCTACGAGGAAAAAGCCCAGTTCAAAACATGGGTACAGCGTATCGTGACCAATATATGCATTGACAAATTCAGGAGAACCAAGCCTACGGTGTCTATTGATGAGCATGAAATGGTGTTTCAGGATAAGCATAACGTAGAGCGGGAAGTGCTGTCGGGCTATTTAGCCCAGGATATACGTGAAGCGATTGACCAGCTCCCGGAACATCACCGGACGGTCATTGTACTGCGGTATTTGCAGGATTTTTCTTACAACGAGATTGCAGACTGTTTGGACCTGCCTCTGAATACAGTGAAATCCTATCTGTTCAGAGCAAGGCAGCAGCTGCAAAATAGACTTCAGGAGTATCAGAAAGGTGGTGTATCGGGATGAGTTGCGCGGAGGTGATGGAATGGATGCACCGTTATTTGGATCATGATCTCAGTCAGGATGAGATATTAGAGATGTTCCGTCATATCGACAATTGTCCTTCTTGCGCGGAGGTCTTTGACTCACTGTCCACATTGTCCAAGTCACTCGAGCAGATGCCGGATGTGAAGCCTCCTTTCAGTCTAGTGGACTCTATTCTGCCGAAGCTGGCTGAATTGGACCGTGGACTTCATCAGCCAAGCACCATCAAGGCCGAGGATCATCCACGGGATGAACAGGTGGTCGTGCCGTTCTCACGCAAAGTCTCCCATAAGAAGCCCGCAAGGGGTCATTCCATGGCGAGACGGACAGGCATTGGGGCGGCAGCCGCTGCAGTTATATTGGGTATTGCAATTTTTTATGCGCCGCCAAAAATGCCGAGTGCCGAAGTGGACCAGTTATTGAATCGAAGTGCAGATAAGGCTTTAAGTAATAATGCAGCCGTTGGCGATTCTTCCGAATCCTCATTCAAGAGTGCTGAGGTGGGGACCACTGAAGGGGACGATAAGGGAGCCAATTCCAGTGAGAGTGCCAGTACCTTTGGTGCTACGGATGTTACTGCTCAGGATGGAGGCGGTGCCGCTGATCCTTCGCAGGACGCTGCTCCATCCGCTACGCAAAGTGCTACACCGGGGGGTGGCGCTGCACCTGCTCCAGTAAAGACCAAGGAGCCGGTGAGAACAGAAAAACCCAAGAAGAACAGTCGGGTCACTACACCAACCCCGAAGGCCTCTGTTCCGACAGATCAGCTTAAGGTGCAGAGGGATTTGACGAATGACACGGAGGGTTTTGACCAAGGAATGCAAGATTCAGTGAGTTCAGCGGGTGAAGGTGCGCCGTCTCCGGGCGAGGCTGGGGATACTGCGATGGGATTGCTTCCGCCGAGTTCGGCGTTGAACGCCGCGGCACCACAGGCGACCTGGACTTCCCCGGATGGACTTCACAAGGCAGAATTAGCCGGGCAGCAATTGGTTATCTATAGTCTGGCTGCGGGTGAGTCAGGCGGTGAGCAGGCGGTGACTTCCCTGCCGCTGGAAGGAACATGGGTGTCCGGGGAGTGGTCGCCAGATGGTACCCAGTTCACTTATGTGACTTCACAACAAGGAACGAATGTAACCAAGACATTCACTGTGGAGCCTGCTGGCAGTCCTGTTGCTCCTTCGGCTTCACCTACTCCACAGCCGTCTGCGACGCCTACGGGAACCTAAATGTACAAATTGATTCCGGGTTGTCACTTTTTTCAGGGCACTGGAATATACTATGGCAAGAGAGAAGATGGAACCGGAATTTTGCAGGTTCGCAGAACATCGGTATGACCGTCGGCTGTGAGGTTTCTAGGGCCTTGCACACCGTCGTTTATATAGATGCGCCGCTGAAACGGAGGGACTTTGGCACAGGCTGCCAGAGTTCCTCCGTTTTTGCGTTCAGTTTTCATAAAAGGATTTTTTTGTTACAATAAAGCTTCGGGAAAGTTTAAGTGAATGAACGCCAGATGAATGAAGAAAAGGAAGTGGCAAGATGGATGCCAAAGCGGCGGCCAAAGATATCAAACAGGGGAAAATTTCACCGCTGTATGTGCTGTACGGCAGCGAAAAATTCCGGATGAATGAATTTGCGGCCATGCTGGAAGATCAATTGATTGCGAAGGAGGATCGTGACTTCGCGGTCATCCCTTTTGATCTGTCCGAAACGCCGGTGCAGGCGGTGGTGGAAGAGGCGGAGACGGTACCTTTTATGGTGCCGCGCAAACTGCTTCTGGTACGGGACGCCTCGTTATTCACTGCGGGCAAAGAGAATGCAAAGCTCGAGCACAGGGTAGATGTGTTGAATGACTATCTACAGCACCCTGTAGACTATAGTGTGATTGTATTTATGGTTAACAGCGATAAACTCGATGAGCGCAAAAAAATCGTCAAAGCCGTAAAGTCCACCGGAACGGTGCTGGCCTTTAATCCCCTGGGAGCAGAAGAGTTGCTCCGGTGGGTAGAGAAAGGCATTAAGGATCGCGGCTGCATGGCGGCGCCAGGGACAGCTGAAGCGCTGATCGCCAATGCCGGGACCGGGCTGCAGGGCTTGACCGGGGAGATGGACAAGCTCTGCTTGTTCGCTGGTCAAGGTGGAACTGTAGACACGGCGGCCGTGGAGAGCCTTGTACACCGTGGTACAGAGCAGAACGTGTTCACGCTCGTGGAGGATATTGCGAACCTGCGACTTGATAAGGCGCTGAATACATTATACGAGCTGCTGAAGCAGCGGGAGGAGCCGATCAAGATTGCGGCGCTGATCGCCCGGCAGTTCCGGATGATTTTACAAGTGAAGGATTTATCGGCGCTCAGCTATTCGCAGGGGCAGATTGCTTCACAGCTTGGTCTGCATCCTTATGCGGTGAAGATTGCTGGTGAGCAAGCACGCAAGTTCGGCACCGACCGGCTGCGCCAGATCCTCAGCGCCCTCGCTGATCTCGATTACCAAATGAAGACGGGGGCTGTCGATAAGGTGCTTGGGCTTGAAATGTTCATGTTGAAGCTAGGAGCCTGAGTCGTGCGCGTCCGCCTGAACCCAAAAAAGCCTGTCCATTCCTGTTGTTACAGGGCGGACGGGCTTTTTTGGTGTTGAGGAAAAAAGAGTAATGAAGACAAAAAAACCTAACCGTATGCAGCATAACGGTCAGGTTCTTCAATGCTCAATATGAAAGTCGTTCTTAGGCTTGAGCCTTAAGAGCGTTCAATTTCTTCGCCAAGCGGGATTTTTTGCGGGCAGCCGCATTTTTATGAACCAGACCTTTAGTAACGGCCTTGTCCAGCTTTTGAGAAGCAGCTTGGAAAGCAGTTTGAGCATTTTCAACTTCCGTGCCAGTCAGAGCTACATCAGCAGCTTTCACGGCTGTACGAAGCGCGGACTTTTGGGAAGCGTTCAGTGCACGGCGTTTTTCGATCGTTTTTACACGTTTTACCGCGGATTTAATATTTGGCATTGCATTCACCTCCTGTAAGACATTCGAAATCATCAAATGATTCACAACTTAAAATAGTTTAGCATGCTCCATACTAAAATGCAACATAAAAAGCTTTCAAATTAAAGGATGACCTTTGCATAAACGTTGGCTTACACTCGCACACTACCGATAAACGAGCATAGGAGGCTGATATAACAATGGAACTGGATCTGCAACTGTATTCGGTGCGCACGGATTTGGCGCTTGAAGCGAGGGAAATGGCCCAAGGGCCGACAAAATCGCCGATTCCTGGTGTGAACGAGGAAGTCGAAGAATCGGACGGCATTAAAATCACCAGACTTGGTGTAGCGACTCCTGCCGGATCGCAGGCGATCGGACGTGCTATCGGCAATTATGTGACACTGGAAGTTCCGGGTCTGCGCGGCGGGGATACAGGTCTGCAGCAAAAGGTGGCAGAAGCCTTTGCCCGTGAATTTGAGGGTTTTATGACTCGAATCGGCATCGGCAAAGACTCCTCTGCGCTCATTGTCGGCTTGGGGAACTGGAATGTGACACCAGACTCGCTGGGTCCACTGGTGGTCGAGAATGCACTTGTCACACGCCAGTTCTACGAATTGGTCCCGGACCAGGTGTCTCCAGGTTACCGGAAGGTCAGTGCGATTGCCCCGGGTGTACTTGGATTGACGGGAATTGAATCCAGTGAAGTGGTTCAGGGGATTGTGGATCGCACCAAGCCAGATGTTATTATCGCGATTGACGCGCTGGCCTCCCGCTCGCTGGAGCGGATTAATACCACCATCCAGATTGCTGATATTGGGATCCATCCCGGTTCCGGGATTGGCAATAAGCGGCGTGGTCTTACCCGGGAAGTGCTGGGTGTTCCGTGTATCGCCATCGGTGTTCCCACCGTCTGCTATGCCTCAACGATAGTCAACAACGTGCTGGAGATGATGAAAAGTCATTTCGGTCAGGGTGCTCCTACCAAGGAAATTATGGGGATGCTCGATGATATCTCGGAGCAGGATCGGCTTACGCTGGTGAAAGAAGTGCTGGAACCGCTCGGCCATGATCTGATTGTTACACCTAAAGAAATAGATGAGTTCATTGAAGATATCGCCAATATTGTAGCTAGCGGATTGAACGCGGCGCTGCATGAGGCAGTCGATCCCACTAACGTGGGAGCATACACTCACTAGTCCAGAGCAAGACTCGGTGATCTGCTGTGATGGCGGTCCGCCGGGTCCTGTTTTTTTATGCGCCGTATTAATTTCATTCCTATTGATTGGATTTCTATTAAAATGCGGCTCTATTTGTTTGTCTTCTATTTTCGGTTCTAGCAGCACTCTTCTGCTCATAGATTTGAAGTATAAGAGATTACAGAGGGCTGGAGGAGGACATAACAATAATGAATAAAAAATGGTTTCAGCTATGGAACATCGGCCGGCTGCGGGGAAAAGTGCTGGATGTTTTGTCGCTGGGAAGAACGATGCTGCTGCTGGCCGGAGGCTCGCTTGTCTTCTTTATGCTGCTGGGCGCCGGCGGAATTGCCGGACAGAAGTTGAACTCTTCACCCATTCCTTCTATGAAAGGTCTTGCTGCCTCACTATCCAGCGGTTTCTTTATGGAAATCCTGGGGATGGAGGTGCCGCATTTGCCGCAAGGCAAGGAGGCGGAGGAGTTGTCACCTAAAAATGTAACATCATTTGTGTTTCAATTGCTGACCAGTGTGAATCCCGGCGATCCCAAAAGTCTTCTGGCCCGCGAGGTGCCGGGAATGGGCGCGGATGACCCCTTTCTACTACGAAAAGGGTCCGGCGGTGTGGCGGGCGCGCCTGCGGACTATCACCCCGGAACAGATGAGCTAGCCTCAGAAGACGGCGGGCAGGAACATGATCCTCCTGCAATCAACGGGACGGAGGATCCTGGTAGCGACGAAGGCTCTGTGCCAGATGTACCGGTGGCCACCCCGTCGCCGGACACGGGCGGAGACAATGTACCAGAAGACACCTCAATCAAACGTGTCCTGATCTATCACTCGCATCCTCGGGAAGCTTTCAACCCCTTGCTGGGGGCGCAGAGCGATAATCCCAGTTCGTCGCTCCCCTCGAAGAATATTATGCTGGTAGGTTCATATATTGCCAAACGACTCGAAGAGCATGGCGTTGGGACGCTTCATTCCCAGGAGGACTATGCCACCAAGGTGAAGGATTACAAATGGAACTTCTCTTATAAATATTCCCGGATCACGGTTAAGGCGGCACTGGCGGGTAATGATCAGCTGACTGATCTCATTGACATTCACCGTGACTCACAGCGGCATGGCAAAACGACGACAGTCATCGATGGTAAAAGCTATGCCCAGGTTTATTTTATTTTGGGACATGAAAATAAAGATTGGAAGAAAAACGAGGCTTTTGCGAACAAGATTCATCAGGAATTGGAAAAGAGCTACCCTGGCCTTTCAAGAGGCATTTGGGGCAAGACCTCTAGTCAGGGGAACGGGGAATACAACCAGTCGCTTTCCCCCAACAGTGTGCTCATAGAGGTGGGCGGAATTGACAACACCGAGGAGGAGCTGAAACGGACCGCGGAAATTCTCGGGGACATCATTGCGGATGTGTACTGGAAGAATCAGAAGGCGGATAAAGTCGATGCGCCACAGACTGTAACTTCACCTGCCACAACGGCTCCAGCTGCACAGCCTGGGGGTGAACCGTCCGGCGACAGTGCCAAGGCAACAGGTGAAGCTGGTGGCCAAGCGGCAGGTAAAGCCCCAACGAACAAGGCGTCCTAAATTTAACGTAAGGAGAGAAGGTGAGGAAATGTCGCGAGTCGGAAGAAAATTGACAATGGTTGCTATCTGGGCTGGCATTGGTGTTCTGATTGGCATGCAATTCGGAGGGGGCGGGACCAAAATCTCCGATGTGCTTCCGGGCTGGGATTCCGGGACGCAAGCCGCACAGAACATTCCGGCAGCAGCAGGGGCTGGGGGAGTAAGGCAGCAGCCTGCTCCCAGCGCAGGTGCTCCCCAGACCTATGTGTACGTTCCTATGGCGGTCGATCCCGCAACCGGAGCGTACACGCCGCTCCCGGTGCGTACGGAGACGAGCGCGACGGCACAGACACAGAATAATCAGCCGCAGCAGGAGACGGAGGAGTACAACAATACGACTTTGACGCCGGAACAAATCCTGGTCCCGGAGGGGCAGAAGCCCACGGTGGATGTGCTGGCGGACAAGACGGCAGGGCTGCTCCAGGAGGCCTCGCAAAAAGGGATTCGCTGGGTCGTCTCGTTGTTTTCTTCAGCGGAGTGAGGCTCCGATCCGGCATTAGTATTTTTACGCCGCAGGTAAGCTTTCCGCTCGATCTTCACTTACATGGCTCGACTTACGGCAGTGAATGCTCCTTTCAGGGGAGGGCGTTCACTGCTATTTGCACTGTGATTTTATCCCTTGCGTCAGCCCGGGATTGCTGGGGGAAGATTGTACTGTTATAATAAATGGATTAACATAGGCTGTCTGTGGGGGTAAGGAATGACTGACGTACAGAAAAGACAACAACAAATCCGCAATTTCTCGATTATTGCACATATAGACCATGGTAAATCGACCTTGGCTGACCGCATTTTGGAATATACGGGCGCGCTGACCTCCCGTGAAATGCAGGAGCAGGTACTCGATCAGATGGATCTGGAGCGCGAGCGCGGGATTACCATCAAATTGCAGGCCGTTCGTCTGAGCTACAAAGCTGACGACGGTGAGGAATATTTGCTCAATCTGATTGACACACCGGGACACGTCGACTTCACCTATGAGGTCTCCCGCAGTCTTGCCGCCTGTGAAGGTGCGCTGCTGGTTGTGGACGCGGCACAAGGGATTGAGGCTCAGACCCTAGCCAACGTCTATCTGGCGCTGGATAATAATCTCGAGATTCTGCCTGTCATTAACAAGATCGATTTGCCGAGTGCCGACCCTGAGCGGGTCAAGCAGGAAATCGAGGATGTCATCGGCCTGGATGCCAGTGAAGCCGTACTCGCTTCCGCTAAAGCCGGGATCGGTATCAAGGAAATTCTGGAGCAGGTCGTCAAGCAGGTCCCGGCGCCAACAGGCAACTCGGCAGATCCGCTGAAGGCACTGATTTTCGACTCCCATTACGATCCGTACAAAGGCGTTATCGTCTATGTCCGCGTCATTGACGGCAGTATCCGTGCGGGCTCGAAGATCAAGATGATGGCTACCGACAAAACCTTTGAGGTTATTGAGGTGGGCGCGTTTATGCCTCGCATGACTATTGTGAAAGAACTGAATATCGGCGATGTAGGCTTTATCGTGGCTGGTATCAAGCATGTCGGAGATACCCGTGTCGGTGATACGGTAACGGATGCGAAGAATCCGACACCAGAGCCATTACCGGGTTACCGTAGAATCAACCCGATGGTCTATTGCGGTCTTTATCCAATCGAAACATCGGATTACAATGATCTGCGTGAGGCGTTGGAGAAGCTGCAGCTTAATGACGCATCGCTCAGCTTTGAGCCGGAAAGCTCAAGCGCACTTGGCTTCGGCTTCCGTTGCGGCTTCTTGGGTCTGCTCCATATGGAGATCATTCAGGAACGGATTGAGCGCGAGTTCAATCTGCCGCTGATTACGACGGCGCCAAGCGTTATCTACCGGATTATGCTGACAAGCGGGGAAATGATCCAGATTGACAACCCGTCACACTATCCGGAAATTGGCACTATCGATTACGTGGAAGAGCCGTATGTCAAAGCAGCAATCATCGTTCCGAATGATTATGTAGGTACGGTAATGGAGCTTTGCCAGAACAAGCGCGGCGAGTTCGTGAATATGGAGTACCTGGATTCGAATCGGGTTACAATCACTTACCAGATTCCGCTGTCCGAGATTGTATATGACTTCTTCGACCAGCTTAAATCGGGCACGAAGGGTTATGCATCCTTTGACTATGAGATTTCCGGCTACCGCCGTTCGAATCTGGTCAAGATGGATATCCTGCTCAACAACGAGCAAGTCGATGCCTTGTCCTTTATCGTGCACCGCGACCGCGCCTACAACCGCGGACGCATTATCTGTGAGAAGCTGCGCGGCATCATTCCGCGTCAGATGTTCGAGGTGCCGATTCAGGCGACAATCGGAACAAAGGTTGTTGCGCGTGAGACCGTTAAGGCGATGCGTAAGAACGTCCTTGCCAAATGCTACGGCGGTGATATTTCGCGGAAGCGGAAATTGCTGGAGAAGCAGAAGGAAGGTAAGAAGCGCATGAAGCAGGTCGGCAGCGTAGAGGTGCCGCAAGAAGCGTTTATGGCGGTACTCAAGATCGACGAGTAGGCTGCTGTAATCACATCGAAGCTGCTTCATTTATAAGAAAACAATCCTGTAAGGGAAGCCGTCAGGCTTCCCTTTTCTGGAGATTCGAAGGTTTAAACCTATATGAGAAACGGGTACCCACCTCTTCATAGAGGAAGGCGGAGCCGTTTCTTCTTACTTTTTAAGATCAGGCGATCCTGCCCTGACATCATTCGATAGAATAAAGGAGACAGCTATGACAACCCAAACCCACGGCCGTCCCCCTGAGGCTGTATATATTCATATCCCTTTTTGCACGAACAAGTGCTTTTATTGTGATTTCAATTCCTATGTCCTGAAGGACCAGCCCGTAATGGACTATCTTCGTGCACTGGACCAGGAAATGGAGCAGACTGTTGCAATCACTCCGCCCGGCGTGATCCGTTCAATCTTCGTGGGCGGCGGAACGCCGACTGTGCTGAAGCCAGACGAGATGGCTTATTTCCTGGCTTCTGTACGGAGACACTTTCCGAATTGGGCCGATGATATCGAGTTCTCAATGGAAGCCAACCCTGGCACTACCGACATCGACAAGTTAGCCGTGATGAAAGAAGGCGGAGTTAATCGGGTCAGCTTCGGTGTACAGGCTTTCCAGAACGAGCTGCTCACCGGAATCGGCCGCATTCATAATGTAGACGATGTCTATCGCAGTTTGGAGAACGCGCGTGCTGTAGGTCTGAACAATCTTTCCGTAGACCTGATGTTTGGCTTGCCTAACCAAACTGTTGATATGCTGGCTGAAAGTGTCCGCAAAGCACTGGAGCTGAACCTGCCACACTATTCCATCTACAGTCTCAAGGTGGAGGAGAATACGCTTTTCCATACTCTCTTTAACAAGAATAAGCTTCCGCTTCCTAATGAAGAGGATGAGCTGCAAATGTATCTGCTTCTGATGTCGAAGATGGAAGAGGCCGGATACGGGCAGTATGAGATCAGTAACTTTGCTAAGCCGGGTATGGAAAGCCGTCACAATATTACCTACTGGCGTAATCAGGATTACTACGGACTTGGTGCAGGTGCACATGGTTACGTGGGCCGCAACCGGCATATCAACATCAAAGGCGTTAATCCATATGTTGAAGCTGCTAGCAAAGGCCTGCCTCGTCTGGACTCTTATCCGGTAACGCCGGAAGAAGCGATGGAAGACTTTATGATGGTGGGCCTGCGGATGCGCGAAGGAATCTCCGATGCATCATTCCAGGCACAATTTGGGCAATCCATGGAGGACATATTTGCCGGTTCACTGCATAAAATGCTGAATGCAGGTCTGCTTGAGCGAGTGGGCGACGGCTACCGTCTCAGCAAGCAGGGCGTGCTGTTTGGCAACGATGTTTTCGGCGAATTTGTCGGTGCACTGACAGAGGTTTAATTTTAAAATAACTCTTGAATTCAAATTCACCTTGTTGTATATTTATTCATATTATCAACGAGGGGTGAATTAGAGTGCTTGCCAAACCGGAATTAATGCCGAATGTTTCTGCTAAGGCGGAGACAGGGGCTATATGCAGAAGTGCCACAGTGGAAGATGTTGAACCACTGTTTCAGATGATAGAAGAATATGCACAGAGTGGTATTATGCTGCCCCGATCCCGGCAAGCCCTGACCCGCCAGATCGACCAATTCGTCATTGCGGAGATTGATGGCAGATTCGTCGGTTGCGGCTCGCTCTGCAAGCTGGGTAATGACCTCGTGGAGATTCGTTCGCTGGGGCTGCGTCCTGAATGCAAAGGCAAAGGGATCGGTTCCCTGATCGTGGATAAACTGACCGAGGAAGCCAGACGGCAGAAGATTCCCAAGATTATGGCACTGACCTATGCGGTCGATTTCTTCCTGAGAAACGGATTTACCATCGTTGAGAAGGAGATCTTCCCGGAGAAGGTATGGACCGATTGTGTAAATTGTAAAAAGCAGCACGCCTGCGATGAAATAGCCGTTCTTAAAATGCTGAACTGACTTGACTTTTGTCAATGTCGGTTCGGTGTTTTTTTTCAAACCATACATGATCAGTATCATAAAGAAGAATACCATGACGTAGCGAAAAAAAGCGGATGCCCAAGATGCTGAACTGACTTGACAATGTTAATGTCAGTTTGGTATTTTTGTAATAGTGGTTAGCACTCATCTGAGTCGAGTGCTAACGAATCAGAAACCGCAGGCGGACAGGAGGGAATGTCATGTTAACCGATCGCCAGAGAATGATACTGAATGCAATTGTGGACGATTATATCTCTTCGGCTGAGCCGGTAGGCTCACGCAGCATTTCTAAGCGGGGCGATGTAGGATACAGTCCTGCTACCATCCGTAATGAAATGGCCGACCTGGAGGAACTGGGCTATCTTGAACAGCCTCATACATCGGCAGGACGAATTCCATCTCATAAGGGATACCGCTATTATGTGGATCATCTGGTACCTTGGAATTCTGCCGAAATCGCTGAGATGGGGACGATCCGTACATTTTTCGCTGAGAAGCTGAATGCAACGGAACAGGTCATCCAGCATGCGGCTATGATTCTTTCTAATATGACGAATTACACTTCCATCCTTCTGGGACCGGAGGTTTTTCATACTTCACTACGCCATTTTCAATTGCTGCCTCTGGACGACAAGACCGCTGTAGCGATCATTGTCACCAGCACGGGGCAGGTAGAGAACCGTACGGTTAATATTCCGCCGGAGATTTCAATCTCCGAGATCGAGAAGGTCGTTAATCTGCTCAACAGCAAGCTGAAGAATGTGCCGCTTTACAAGCTGAAGACCCAGCTCTACACCGAGCTTGGCCAGGAAATGCAGCGCCATATCTCTCATTATGAAGAGCTGATGAAGATGCTTGATACCGCGCTCGACAGTGAGAATGAGCAGCGGATCTATCTGAGCGGGGCCACGAATATGCTGACCCAGCCAGAATTTAAGGATGTCGACAAGGTTAAGCACATTCTGGATCTGCTGGAGGAGACGCCTACGCTGCTCAAGATGATGTCGCCCGTGCCAGGCGGACCTGGCATTCAAGTGCGGATAGGAACGGAGAACGATCATGAGGCCTTTGCGAATTGCAGTCTTATTACAGCGACTTACTCCCTGGACGGCCAGGCGCTAGGCAGCATTGGTATTCTCGGTCCTACCCGAATGGAATACGCGCGGGTAATGGGCATCTTGGGCATTTTATCCCGAGATTTGACAGCGATGCTGGCACACTGGTATAAGTGAACAGAGCCATATTGATTTTCGTGATGATTTTAAGGAGGTGAAGACAACTTGAAAGAGGAACAAGTTCAAGATCCGAATGAATTGAATGAAGAACAAGCAACTGAGGAAACTGTCTCGGAGGCCGGTACTGTATCGGCAGAAGAAGCCGGGGATGCAGCTCGTCTGCAGACGCTGGCTGATGAATTGCACGGGCGTGTACTTCGTGTACAAGCCGATTTTGACAATTTCCGCCGCCGGACCCTGAAAGAGAAAGAAGAACTGGCTCAGTACGCTACTTCTAAGCTCATCAACGAATTGCTTCCAGTTCTGGACAATTTCGACCGGGCCTTGGCAACAGCACCTACAAGTCCAGAGATTGAGGCGTTCACGAAAGGCGTGAACATGATTTTCCGTCAACTGGATGGGGTATTAAAGTCAGAGGGACTTACAGCGATGGAATCGGTGGGCCAGCCTTTTAACCCTGAATATCATCAAGCTATTATGCAGGTGGAGAGCGAGGAGCACGAAGAGGGTATCGTGACGGAAGAGGTCCAAAAGGGCTATCTCCTGAAGGATAAAGTCCTTCGTCCAGCCATGGTCAAAGTCAGCATGTAGTTTGTCTATATAAGCGGGAAAAGCCTTGGCCCGCGAAGTGAAGCAGCCCGCACCATTTGCGGTCAGCCTGCTTCTTTGAATCAATGGGATTTGGTACACATAAAGAGGAAAATTTAAACGGGGCATAAGCTCCGTTACATTTTGAGGAGGCAAATTACAGTGAGTAAAGTTATCGGTATTGACCTTGGAACCACCAACTCTTGCGTAGCCGTTATGGAAGGCGGCGAAGCCGTTGTTATTCCGAATCCGGAAGGCGCACGCACAACCCCTTCGGTTGTAGGCTTCAAGAAAGACGGCGAGCGTATCGTCGGTGAAACGGCTAAACGCCAAGCGATCACCAACCCTGATCGTACAATCAGTTCGATTAAACGGCATATTGGTACGAACCATAAAGAAAGCATCGATGCTAAAGATTACTCTCCACAAGAAATCTCGGCTATGATTCTGCAAAAGCTGAAATCCGATGCAGAAGCTTATCTTGGCCAAACCGTTACTCAAGCGGTTATCACTGTTCCTGCTTATTTTAATGATAGCCAACGTCAAGCAACCAAAGATGCCGGTAAAATTGCGGGTCTGGAAGTTCTGCGTATCGTGAACGAGCCAACTGCTGCAGCTTTGGCTTATGGCCTGGAGAAATCCGAAGATCAGACAATCCTTGTCTATGACCTTGGTGGTGGTACGTTCGACGTATCTATCCTTGAACTGGGCGATGGTTTCTTCGAAGTAAAAGCTACAAGCGGCGACAACAAGCTTGGTGGCGATGACTTTGACGAAGTAGTTATGAATTACCTCGTAGCTGAATTCAAGAAAGAACAAGGCATCGACCTGAGCAAAGATAAAGCGGCTGTACAACGTCTTAAAGACGCTGCTGAGAAAGCGAAGAAAGAACTGTCCGGCGTACTGACAACTACAGTATCCCTTCCGTTCATCACTGTCGTTGACGGCGTACCTCAGCACTTGGAGGTTAACTTGACCCGTGCTAAGTTCGATGAGTTGACTGCTGGCCTGGTAGAACGTACTTTGGGCCCAACACGTCAAGCATTGAGCGATGCAGGCATGACTCCTGCTGATCTTACAAGAATCGTACTCGTAGGCGGATCTACACGGATTCCTGCCGTACAAGATGCCATTAAGAAACTAACTGGCAAAGAGCCTCACAAAGGCGTTAACCCGGACGAAGTGGTAGCCCTTGGTGCTGCTGTTCAAGCGGGCGTTCTGACAGGTGACGTTAAAGACGTAGTCCTGCTCGACGTAACTCCATTGTCCCTGGGTATCGAAACTGCGGGCGGCGTCTTCACGAAGATGATCGAGCGCAACACAACGATTCCTACAAGCAAATCTCAAGTGTTCTCAACCTTTGCTGACAGCCAGCCAAGCGTAGAAATTCACGTTCTGCAAGGTGAGCGTCAAATGGCGAACGGCAACAAAACACTGGGTCGCTTTACGCTTAACGAGATTCCACCGGCACCACGCGGTGTACCACAAATCGAAGTTACTTTTGACATCGATGCGAACGGTATCGTGAACGTATCGGCTACCGATAAAGGCACCAACAAGAGCCAGAAGATCACCATCACTTCTTCCAGCGGCTTGAGCGATGCTGAAGTTGAACAAATGATGAAGGATGCCGAGCTGCACGCTGAGGAAGACCGTAAGCGTAAGGAACTGGTAGAAGCGAAGAACAACGCTGACCAACTCGTGTACTCCACTGAGAAAGTAATCAAGGATCTTGGTGACAAGGCCGATGCTTCCGAAGTTGAAAAAGCTAATGAAGCTAAAGAAAAGGTAAAAGCGGCTATTCAAACCGACAACCTCGAAGAAATCAATGCAGCTACAGAAGCTTTGAACGAAATCGTTCAACAGTTGTCCGTGAAGCTGTACGAGCAAGCAGCAGCTGAACAAGGCGCTGCCGGCGGAGAAGGTGCTCCTGAAGGCGCGTCTAAGAGAGAAAATGTGGTAGATGCTGATTATGAAGTTGTTGACGACGAGAAGAAACAAGGGTAACCTTAGACGATAAGTGTCGTAAGTGGGGGAAGGTCAAAACCGGGGCATCCCGTGTTTTGGCTTTCCTTTTACATGTAACAGGGATAAGTGTATGCACCGTCTGAAACGATAGAGGAATAGTATGAATTGTCGGGCGGAATTAGAGGTACGGAGGTGAATGCAGTGGCAGATAAACGCGATTATTATGAAGTGCTGGGCCTTGGAAGAGACGCTTCAGACGATGAGGTCAAGAAAGCCTATCGTAAGCTGGCCCGCCAGTATCATCCGGACGTGAACAAAGCCAGCGATGCCGAGGCTAAATTCAAGGAAGTGAAGGAAGCCTATGACGTTCTGAGCGATGGTCAGCAGCGTGCAAGATATGACCAGTACGGCCATATCGATCCTAACCAGGGTATGGGTGGCGGCGGCTTCAGTGGTGGCGGAGACTTCGGAGGCCTGGGCGATATCTTCGATATGTTCTTCGGCGGCGGCGGACGCCGTGATCCTAATGCTCCGCAGCGCGGTAGCGATTTGCAGTATACAATGACCATTGAGTTCAAGGAAGCGGTGTTCGGCAAGGAAACGGATATTACAATTCCACGTACCGAGGACTGCGACACTTGCTTTGGTTCCGGTGCTAAGCCGGGTACGAAGCCTGAGACTTGTTCGGTCTGCCGCGGTAGCGGTCAGCAGGAGTTCGTGCAGAATACCCCACTTGGCCAAATGCGCAACCGTCGTCCATGCTCAAATTGTAGCGGGACCGGTAAAGTCATTAAAGAGAAATGTACCACTTGTGCCGGCAACGGTAAGGTGAAGAAGCAGCGCAAGATTCATGTTCGCATTCCAGCTGGTGTTGATGACGGCGCACAACTGCGTATGACCGGTGAAGGCGAAGGCGGTTTACGGGGCGGCCCTGCGGGCGACCTGTACATTGTCATTCGTGTGAAGCCGCATGATTTCTTTGAGCGCGAGAACGATGATATTCTATGCGAGGTACCGCTTACCTTTGCTCAGGCAGCACTCGGTGACGAGATTGAGATCCCGACTTTGACTGAGAAAGTGAAGCTCAAGATCCCAGCCGGGACGCAAACGGGTACTTTCTTCCGTTTGAAGGGCAAGGGCGTACCACGCTTGCGTGGTAACGGCCAGGGTGATCAGCACGTCAGAGTCATCGTAGTAACGCCAAGCAAGCTGAGCGAAGAGCAGAAAGACTTGCTGCGCCAGTTCGGAGCCCTCAATGGAGAGAATACGCATGAGCAGGAGCAATCTTTCTTTGACCGTGTGAAGCGTGCGTTCCGTGGGGAATAAAGCATATCGTTTCTAATATAAAACAGCAGGCTGGAGGATAACCTCCGGCCTGCTGTTTTTTTGTATTGGAATGGAGGCATAAACTCAAGGGAGTTAAGACAATATAACCTTAGCCGCATGCGGAGCTTGATTACAATGGAAAGCGGGGATATGATGCCGGAACGCTCTATTTTGTCCTATTTTAAAAGCCCGGAGGAAGCTGAGGGGGTCGCCAGAAAGCTACAAGCGCTGCGGGTAATTGAGCTCTCGATCGACCGCTTTAGCAAATATGGCGGGAACGGTCCGGTCCAGAGCATTAATCCGGTCACTGGGAATATTGCCGGCATGGCTTCAATGACTGCCGACCGCAGCCATACCGGCATTCTTGCGGCGGCGGATACCAGCGCCAGCGGGATGAGCCACGGGGGAGATGGCGGCCCCACGGGAAGAGATATTTTATTGACTGTAGTGGTGGATTCGGACTCGTATGACAGGGCGCTGCGTTTGATCGAAGAAGCTGGGGGCTTTATCTAAAACAATAGATAGCACGACTAAACCCGAAAGGATTGTGAGGCCACGATGGATCGAGAGAACTCCAAAATTTTCTCCAAGACAGACAAGCAGAAGATGTTGTACGAAGCTAAATTGGAGGATGTTGAATTCTCAGCCGCAGAAGCAGATCATGATGATTTGGAAGCTCAGGAGCGGTCACTGGAAGCTGATAAACGGCAGCTGCACGAGATTTTGAAGAAAAAGTAAAAGAAAATATTAGAAATTGCCCCACTTGATGGGGCTTTTTTGCGTGTTCGGGGTGTATAATCAAAGGAGTAGTGCTCAATAAACATAAAGCTGGGTGATGATATTGTCGCAAATTGTACTATTGGAAATACCCGGTAAGCTGGACAGTAATACATATGAATTCTGGCAGTCCAAAGTTTCGGTGCAACGCCGTAATGGGATTGGCAGATTTTTACGCCTTGAGGATGCTTACCGCTCCTTGTTCGGAGAAATTCTGGTCCGGACGGTGATTTGCCAGGAACTGGGTATTCCCAATCAGGAAATTCATTTTCAGAAGAATAAGTATGGAAAGCCACATCTGGAAGGCAAAGAGAACTTTTCCTTCAATGTCTCTCATTCGGGCAAGTGGGTGTCCTTAATTTATGGAACAGGCAGGCTTGGAGTAGATATCGAAGAGATCCGGCCTATCGATTTGACGATCGCGGAACGCTTTTTCTCAGACGAGGAATATGAGGATTTAATGCTGCGTCCGGAGGAAGCACGGACAGATTATTTTTACGAGATATGGACGTTGAAGGAGGCGTATGTAAAAGCGCTCGGTAGCGGCTTATCGCATCCCTTGACCTCATTCTCTGTACGTAAGCATCCAGATGGCTCAGTAGGGCTCTCTCCTGACGCTGGAAGCTACTATTTCAAAACCTATGCTATTAACAGTGCTTATAAGTTCTCCGCCTGTTCCAGTCTGGATGATCTGCCGGATCAGTTCGTGCTTCAGGATACCCAGAAACTCCAGCAGTTCTGGTTGAATAATTGAATTCGCTTTCATATTTGGATTTGAAAATCAAGCTATTGTGGGGAGGTGGTTTTTTGAGATGAGTGATACTGCCATTATAACGTTGAATAGTAACAATATTGAGCAGCAGCATATATGCTGTGCGATCTCGGACAAGAAGTGTGCGGAGGGAGTTAGGCTGAAGAAGGAATGGCTACAAGAACGTTTCCAGGAAGGGCTGCGATTCAAAAAACTGGATGTTAGGCAGAAAGTATTTATTGAATATCTTCCGGCGGATTACGCCTGGTGTCCGGTAGAGGCACCTGGTTATTTATTTATCAATTGCTTATGGGTAGCTGGTTCCTTCAAGGGGAAGGGACACGGCGCGCAGTTGCTGGCTGAATGCCTGGAGGAAGCGCAAGGAGCTAACGGCATTGTGGCCGTAACAGGCAGGACGAAGAAGCCGTATCTGTCAGACAAATCCTATTTTCTGCATAACGGTTTTCAGGTTTGTGACCAGGCACCACCTTATTTTGAGCTGGTAGTTCTGAAATTCAACGAGACTGCGCCAACACCGAAATTCAAGGCAACTGTACAGAGTCAAAAGGTGGAATTTTCGGAAGGATTACAACTGTTTTATACCGCACAGTGCCCATATACCAGCTATTATATAGGTGAGCTTGAGACAGGCGCGCAGGAACGCGGAATCCCTCTGCAGGTGCGCCGCATAATGTCTGCAGAAGAAGCGCAGAACGCACCCACTCCATATACCAGCTACAGTCTGTTCTATAAAGGACATTTCATTACGCATGAAATCATGACCCGGAACAAGTTTGAAAAATCGGTGGAGGGCTGGATCGAAAAGTATGGTCTTCCCGGCTAGCGTGCCGTATCCCTTGCTATCAGTGAATTTGTTGCAGAATCTGGAGGAGAGACAATGGACAACATCATATTATGGGGCGGACTCGTGCTGGTGATCGCACTACTCACCTATCTTAATCAAAAGCAGCGCTATTCCTCCAGCGTCAAGTTCGCCTACCGTGAACTGCGTGAGCTGGCGCAAAAGATTGGCGATGGTCAATCCTCTAACACTGATCTCAGCCGCTGGGAAGAGGCTTTGGCGGAGCTGGAGAAGCATCCCAATGAGTTCAACAAGCTGGAAAATGAGCTGGGGCTGCGTAGTACATTCGCTTCTTACCTGGAGCGGCATTATCCGCAAGATACCAGGCTTCCAGCTCTGCAGGAGGCCGCTGCGCACCGCAAGGACAGTGTCTGGGGAATCAGGATCGGCGATTACAATTCCAAGAAATAAGTGGCGGATGCTGTGGCATACATATCCCGGACCGATGGAGGGCAAGCAGACCGCTTGCCCTCTTTATTTTTTCTTTACATATTCTGAATGAACCTTTTGGGCGGCTCAATTGTTATATAGATATCCGAGATCAGAGAGGAGGGGGAACATTGGAGAGCAATCGGGAGCTATTCGAATCCTTTAATAGGGATGTGTATCGAACCTGCTACTACATGGTGCATAATGCGGCAGATGCGGAGGACCTGACACAGGAAGTATTCATTACGGTCTTCCGCAGCAATCGGAAACATATCGAGCATTTACGGGCCTGGATCATGAAAATAACAGTCAACCATTGCCTGAATCATTTGCGGCGGCGGCGCAGCCTGAATGAGAAGGTTGCAGATCATCCGTATATGTTCACTGGTAATGAAGATAAGCCGGTAGACCGGCTGGCGGAGGAACGGGAATCCGCAGTGGAATGGGCAGGGTACATGCGGCGTTTGCCGGATAAAATCAGGGCGGTAGTGACACTGCGTTACATGCATGATTTTAGTCTAGCCGAGATTTCCGGCTTGTTGTCGATCCCCTTGGGAACGACGAAATCCAGACTGCACAAGGGACTGCGATTAATGAAAGGCATTCTGCTGGAAGCAGGGGTGCACATAGAAGACAGGGAGGAAGAATCTTATGGACAAAATAGAGCCTACGCTAAAGCGTCAATTAAATAAGGATGAGAACGTACCTTATCCTGATTTTGAGAACATGTGGAACAGGATGGAAGAAGCCGGGCATACCTCAGTCGCGGTGGATTCTACACCGGCCAGTGTATCCACACGCCGCCACAGAAGCTGGCGCAGAATTGCAATGGCCGCTTCACTCAGTGCACTATTGGCTGCTGCTCCGGTGTATGCCGCCATTCATTACGACTGGGGCAACGTGTTGCGGGATAAAGGGGGACTTCAGGCAGTTCTGGATCAGAATATGGGTCAGCCACTGGGGCAGACAATCAGCAAAGACGGTGTTAAGCTAACGCTACGCACGGCGATTGTGGATGAGAACCGGACGGTCATTTTATACAATCTGGATGTCGGGAAACGTGCGGATACTGAGTTCTGGGATCTTAAGGGCATGAGCTTGAAGGATGAACATGGAAAGAATAGCGAAGGAGAATTTAGCTATTTGCAGTGGGATGAGAAGAATCAGAAATATAACGGTTATTTCGAGAGTGATTGGTCCCCAAAGCAGGATACGGCGAAAGTTAGGCTCACAGCGGATATTCTCCAGTTATACAGCCAGCAGGAAGTGGACTTGCAGCTAGACAGCAGTTCCGAGAAGGCACAGAGCTTCCAGATCGGCAAGGATGGCATGCAAAAAATCGAGGTCAAAGCGTTCAAGCAAGGTGCGGATAAGATCCTTTTCTCCTCGGCGATAATATTCGATCAAGTAGAAGCCAAAACCTGGGCTTATCCGATGATTACGCCGGTTGTGCAAGGAAAGACGCTGCACGCACTGTCTGGAAGTACCTATGGTCAGCCGAATGATAATGGCGATTATACAACCCAGCAATATTTTAAAAGCAGTGACTTGCCTGCGGGGCAGACGACTTACAAACTGCAATATACCAAGGTAGAAAAAAATATAGACGGACCTTGGGCATTTGATCTGCAGTTGAGTAAAAAGCAGATGGAGAGTGGAACGATCAAGACGGCGCTGGATCTTCCGCTAGAGCCTGGCGATGACAATCATATCATTGAGAAAATGGTGGTGACTCCTACCCAAATCCGGGTGGCCGTACGATCTAAGGTTAAAGGGTTCGCGGATATACCATATAAAAAAATGGCTCTTGAAGTAAATGGACGAACGCTTGAGGGCGGGTTGTTCCGTTCGCCCAAGGATGATCCCTATTTGATGAACTACAAGTTCGAGTTACCTTCCGATCTGGTAATCACCAAGGAGACGCCGATTACTTTTGTAGGCAAATATAAAGTTACAACCCATGAAGATGATAAGACACCGGTTCTCTTGACCGACATCTCTACTAAAAAGCAGACGTTGGACAGAGCGGTTGGTGGATATCCTGTTCAGTGGACGTACTATATGCGGGGTAATGACTTGTACGTAGAGACTGGAAGCGAGGATGCCCATTTTGGCGGTATCAACCAGACCCATATTAACCTTGGTAAAGACAGAATTCTTGGCAGACCAGTAACGGTCAACTTCGCCGGTGATGGCAACAACAAGGCTATTGATGTCTATAAGGATTTCAAACAAACAGAAGCCTCGCTATATATGTTCTACTACACGACCGACGAGCCGGACAAAGAGACCCGGGTGCAGCTGCAGCCTTAGTGTATTTAGGGAAAGTAATTCAAAATATTAACCTTATTTTAATGGGGAGAACCTTGTGTTCCTCCCTTTTTTTCGTATACATTAAGAGGACGTTGT
Source organism: Paenibacillus agri (assembly GCF_013359945.1). Lineage (GTDB taxonomy): Bacteria > Bacillota > Bacilli > Paenibacillales > Paenibacillaceae > Paenibacillus_AQ > Paenibacillus_AQ agri. The sequence continues at coordinate 59,531 of NZ_JABWCS010000214.1, forward strand.
CAAGGCAGGGCAAAAGAAGGAGTCTATGAGACACCACGATATTAAAGATAGAGAGGAGGAGATGACGATTAAAAGATGTGATTGGGTCACCGCTGATCCCTTGTATATTGCTTATCACGACACGGAATGGGGACAACCCTTGTATGACGATAGGGCGCTGTTCGAACTGCTGATGCTGGAGGGGATGCAGGCAGGACTAAGCTGGTACACGGTGCTGCAAAAGCGGGAGCGCTTCAGGATCGTGTTCGACGGTTTCGATCCCGAGAAGATTAGTGCTTATGATGAGTCAAAAATTGCCGAACTGATGCAGGATGCCGGGATTATCCGCAATCGGCTGAAGATCCTGTCCGTCATCAATAATGCGCGCGTGTATCAGGAAATTATCCGGGAGGAAGGCAGCTTTTCGAATTATTTATGGAGCTTTGTTGGCGGAACGCCTGTCCTAAATCACTGGAAGAGCAGGGCGGAAGTGCCTGCCAGCACCCCGCAATCTGATGCTATGAGCAGTGCGCTGAAGAAGAAAGGCATGAAATTCGTCGGCACCACCATATGTTATGCCTTTATGCAGGCTTCCGGCATGGTGAATGACCATACCCTGGATTGTTTCTGCAGGAGCCAGGACACGAGCCTACCGTTGTAAAAGTTTAATTCAGCGTCTCTATGCGTGCAGTTTGGCGCTCAGGCAAGGAGAAATGTTATACTGGTAATGTTCGCAAATTTAAGGAGGATTCCAACAAGATGTTATGGCATGAAGTAACGATACATACAACCGAAGAAGCGCAAGAAATGATATCTAATTTTTTATATGAAGCAGGCGCGGGCGGTGTTTCCATCGAGGAATCCGGCATACTGGGCAAAGTGCGGGATACCCGTTACGGCGAACTGTATGATGAGCCGCTGAATGATATCCCCGAAGGGGAAGCAGTAATTAAAGGGTATTACGCTGAGTCTGTGGATATGGATGAAGTGATTGCGGAGCTGACTCCCCGTGTAGAGGAACTGCGGGAATATGGCATTGATCCGGGCAAAGCTCTAATCTCCTGGAAAACTGTGGATGAAGAAGAATGGGCACATGCCTGGAAGCAGTATTTCAAGCCATTGCGCGTATCGGAGCGCTTGACCATCAAGCCGACTTGGGAAGAGTATACGCCGGAAAGTCCGAACGAAAAAATTATCGAGATCGACCCTGGCATGGCCTTTGGTACGGGCACACATCCCACGACAGCTTTATGCTTGCGGGCGCTGGAGAAGAATATCACTGGCGGTGAAGAAGTCATTGATGTCGGCACCGGGTCCGGCATTTTGGCGGTCGGCGCGATGCTGCTGGGCGCAGGTTCTGTGCTGGCGCTGGATCTTGATCCCGTTGCCGTGGAGAGCGCGGTGGAGAATGTGGCGCTAAATCGGCTTGAAGAGTCCATTACTGTAAAAGAAAGTGACCTGCTGTCGCTATTAGGTGGCGAAAAGGCCGCTGATACAGCGGCCGGAGACATGTGGCCATCGGCAAGACCAGAGGCTAATGCTCCTATACAGCCTGAAGTGAATCCTGCCGGGGATAGTCTTGGCGTTACGCTGCCAGTGCAAATTGTGGTGGCTAACATTCTCGCAGAGATTATCGTATTGTTCACAGATGATGTTTACCGGGCGCTGAAGCCGGGCGGCATCTACATTACCTCCGGCATTTACAAGGACAAGGAAGGTCTGGTGTCACAGGCGCTGACGGCGTCCGGCTTTGAGATTATCGAAATTACCCGTGAAGAAGATTGGGTGGCATTTACAGCCGGAAAGAGGTAAAGATGGATTTTTTGCGAAATTTTATTAGTATACCGCTTGAACAGTTACCGTTTTTTTTGATCACACTATTAATCGCATTTACGGTGCATGAATTTGCACATGCTTATTTTGCCAACAAGTTCGGCGATCCCACAGCACGGCTGCTGGGCCGCATGACGCTGAACCCTGCCGTTCATTTTGATTTCCTGGGCGTTATTTTGATGCTGTTGGTCGGTTTCGGTTGGGCGCGGCCCGTTCCGGTTAATCGGGACAACTTCAAAAACCCACGTCTGATGGGGATTATTGTGTCTATTGCAGGACCAATCAGTAACTTGTTGCTGGCGATTCTCGGAACGTTGATCTACGCGGCGCTGCTGGCGACGGGTACGATCGAAGCCATTACCAATGTTCGTTTGCTTCAGGCCGTGTATTTGTTCTTCGGTATGTTCATTCAGTGGAATTTCTTCCTGTTCCTGTTCAACCTGATCCCGCTTCCGCCACTGGACGGCTACCGGATTGTCGAAGATCTGGCCCCGCGTTCGATCCGCGGGCGGCTGCAGCAGTATGAGCAGTGGGGAAGCCTGATTTTCCTGCTGATTCTATTTATTCCGGCATTGAGAGCGTACACCATTACTCCGCTGCATATTTGGGGCGATCAAATGACCCGAAGTTTTCTAAAGATGTTCCTCTGGATGTTCGGCAGCTAAAGCCGGGCAATAAGGCTGGTCACAGCATGGCAAACGTTGTATGATGGTTTTTGGCGTTAAGACGGCTTATCATGTTGCGCCGGATGGCGGGGGCCAGCCTGCAGAGGCAGGACCAATGTCCCCCGGCGCCTGAATAACGGACAGGATGTTGATACGATGCAGCGATATTTTGTGACGCCGGAGCAGTTCAGCGGCGATACCGTAACTATCGGCGGCGAGGATGCTCGCCATATCGCCAAGGTCATGCGCGGCAATGAAGGGGACAAGCTGATTGTCAGCGATGGGTCCTCCCGTGAAGCCTTGGTTGAAATTGTTCATATTGAAATTGGAGAAGTTACAGCGAATGTAGTGGAAGTCCTGGAAATGACGCATGAAGCGCGCGTCAAGATTACAGTAGCCCAAAGCCTTCCTAAAGGTGACAAGATGGAGACTGTGATCCAGAAATGTACTGAGATCGGTGCTGTGTCCTTTCAGCCGTTTCTGTCAGAACGCACCATTGTGCAGTATGACGAACGCAAGGAAGGCAAGCGTCTGGAACGATGGCGCAAAATCTGCAAGGAAGCCGCAGAGCAGGCCCACCGGAACATCATTCCTCCGGTAGAGCCTCCAGTATCCTGGAAGCTTTTGCTGCAATCGTTTGCGGAATATGACGCCGTGTATTTTTGCTATGAGAAGGAAGAGGGTCTGCAATTGCGCAGCGCCGCGGCTCCAAAGCTACAAGCCTTGAAGGACCAGTCTGCTATCAAAATAATGGTGGTGGTTGGACCAGAGGGCGGCTTTACAGTCGAAGAGGCCGCTAAAGCTGAGGCATCCGGTGCCGTGCCTGTGGGTCTTGGACGACGAATCCTGCGCTGCGAGACGGCAGGGATGGTAGCTGCAGCATGCCTGTTATATGAATCCGGAGAAATGGGGGGAGCTTAAGAGATGTCATCCGTAGCGTTTTATACGTTGGGTTGCAAAGTTAATTTCTATGATACCGAAGCCATCTGGCAACTGTTCAAAAATGAAGGTTACGAGCAGGTGGATTTCGAGGGTACCGCCGATGTGTATCTGATCAATACTTGTACTGTTACCAATACTGGTGATAAGAAGAGTCGCCAGATGATCCGCCGCGCTGTACGCCGCAACCCTGAGGCTATCGTAGCCGTTACAGGCTGCTATGCGCAGACGTCCCCAGGGGAGATTCTTGATATTCCGGGTGTCGATCTCGTGATCGGCAACCAGGACAGGGATCAGATCATGACGCATGTGAAGAACATTCAGGAATCGCGCCAGCCGGTGAATGCGGTTCGCAATATCATGAAGACCCGTGAGTTTGAGGAGATGGACGTACCGGCCTTTGCTGACCGGACACGGGCGTTCCTGAAGATTCAAGACGGGTGCAATAACTTCTGCACCTTCTGTATAATTCCCTGGTCGCGCGGACTGTCGCGCAGCCGTGATCCGAAGAGCATTGTGACTCAGGCACATCAGCTTGTGGAATCCGGTTACAAGGAATTCGTTCTGACCGGTATTCATACCGGAGGCTATGGGGATGACCTCGATAACTATCGTCTGTCCGATCTGCTCTGGGAGCTGGACAAGGTGGATGGACTGGAGCGCGTGCGGATTTCTTCCATTGAAGCCAGTCAGATCGATGAGAAGCTGCTAGAAGTGCTGAACCGTTCCTCCAAAATGTGCCGTCATCTGCACATCCCGCTGCAAGCCGGACATAACCATGTGCTGAAGACGATGCGCCGGAAGTATACAACCGAAGAATACTACGCCAAAATGCAGCTGATTCGTCAGGCCATGCCGGATGTCGGCATTACAACTGACGTCATTGTCGGATTCCCGGGAGAAACCGATGAAATGTTCCGTGCCGGCTATGACTTCATGAAGGCGGTCAATTTCTCGGAAATGCACGTATTTCCGTACTCCAAGCGGACAGGTACACCAGCTGCTCGCATGGACAATCAGGTGGATGAAGAGATCAAGAATGCCCGTGTGCAGGAACTGATTGACTTGTCCGAGGAAATGCAACTGGCGTACGCGCAGAAGTTCGTTGGCCAGACGCTGAATGTGATTCCCGAGCGGTCTGCGAAGGATGCTCCGGGCCGGAGTACACAGCATGGCTTCAGCGACAATTATTTGCAGGTCTTCTTTGAAGGTGATGATTCCCTGCAAGGTGAGCTGTGCCAGGTGAAGATCACGCAAGCAGGCGTCAATGAATGCCGCGGCGAGCTGGCTTCAGTGAAACAGGCGAGCCTATCGATATAAAAATTGTAGACACAAAAGCCAAACAGCGATTCCTCAGTTTATTCGGAGTGGCTGCTTGGCTTTTTTATGTTATTGGATTGTCTTCGGCAGTTAAATTTCGCATAAGGCGATGGAACTGCTTTTAACGGAAATTTTATAGTCATAAAGTCCTGAATTGTGAATTTAAGCCTCCATAATTTCAGAAAGAGTAAACACTTCGATGCAAAATGTCGATAGTAGTGGAAGAGTGTGGGAATACATCCCTGGGACAACATTAAAACAGAAGGAGAGAAATGATGACTGTGAATAGAAAAATGACGAAGCTGCTCCTCATCTTTGCATTGCTGGCTACCGTGGTATTCCCGGCAAGCGTCTTTGCGGAGAAGGGAGATATCAACTCGATTGAGTTTGAAAGCTCGGCCAAGCTGGATCTGGTTGTAGGGCAGTCACCGAAACAGTTGAGAGTGTTCGCCAATGTGGAAGGGTCTACCTCCAAAAAGGATGTGACGGGCGCAGTAAGCTGGAGCTCCTCGAATACTGCTGCCGTTAAGGTTGTGAATGGTCTTGTGACCCCGCTCGACAGTGGTACAGCTACAATTACTGCCATTTATAATACTGCGTTGACTACTATTGAGGTCTCGGTTACTCATCCGTTTAAAGACCTGAAGATTGAACATAAAGAGGGCATTTACAAGCTGGGAGACAGTGAAGAGAAACGGACAATCAAAGCAACGGTACTTGGTGGAAAGTCCATTACCGAAGCGACTGATGTTACAAAAGATGTTGAATGGTCCAGCTCTGACAGCAGTGTATTGACGATATCGGAAGGTAAAGTCAATCTTCTGAAAGAGGGCAAGTCCACCATTACAGCAAAATACAAAGGTTTGACAGCTACATATAAGGCTGAAGTAGAAGTTGCTTTTACCGAGATTGAAATTAAGCAGAACGGTAAAGTAGTCAAGGATGTTGAGACCCTGATCGGGGACAGTTCTATCAAATTGACAGCGTTCAGCAAAACGGCTGCGGTATCGGAATCAGAAGATTTGACTACCAAGGGAGACTGGAGTTCCTCCAATCCGGCTGTAGCTACAGTCAAGGATGGAGAACTCAAAGTTCTGGCTACAGGTAAAACAGTGATTACGATCACAAACCTCGGCGTTAAAGCTACAGTAGACGTCTATGTCCGCTCGCCATATGAAGCGATTCTATTGAGTCCTTCCAAGGATCAGACGCTGTTCATGGGCGAAGTGCTGGATGTAAAGGCTGAGGTAAGAGATGCAGCTAACTCTACGCTGAATGTATCCCTGAACGCTACCTGGACATCCAGTGATCAACTGGTAGCTACAGCCAAACCCGAAGCAGACGCTGCGGACATTACGGCTAAGGGTGTGGGAGACTCTACCATCAAAGCGGAGTATAGAGGCGTTAGCAGAGATATTAAGGTAAAAGTGCTGCCAACGATTACTGCATTGTCTATCGAGAAGACCGAGCAAGAGTTGTTCAAGGGCGACACGCTGGGTCTGCCAAAAGTAGACGGAACCAAACTCGACGGCTCCAAGATTGATCTGAGCCAAGAGGTGGAATGGACTTCCGGTAATGCAGAAATCGCTCTGATTAAGGACGGTAAGATTGAAGGTAAATCTGCAGGGACTGTCACTCTGACCGGTAAAATTAAAGAGGGCGGCGTCACCGCTTCCAAAGCAGATATCCGCAACAAGAGCGTGGAACTGAAGCTTACGGTTCAGGATAAAGTGCTGGTACTGATCGGACCTGAGGACAACCTTGTGGTGGTTACCGGTGAAGAGAAGGCTATGCCTTCGGTAAGAGCGGTTATGGAGAACGGCGACGAGCGTGAGACCTCGGATAAGATCAAGTGGGAGATTTCTGGCACGAATGCCGTACTCAAGACAAGCGCAAGCGGTCAAACCATTAAAGGACTTACTAAAGGCAGTGCGAACCTGAAAGGGACGTATGCCAACAAGACTATCACAATCCCGGTAACTATTGAGCAGAAGATTACCAAGATTGTGGTTGAGCCGGCTTCACTGGATTTGAACATCAAGAATAGCAAGACGGTTAAAGTAACGGCTTATTATTCCAACGGAAAAACAGGCAACCTGTCCAGCAGCATCAAATGGGAATCCAGCAATCCTGCAGCGGCTACGGTGACTGGCTCTTCCGTAAAAGCGATCGCTGAAGGCACGACTACACTGAAAGGCTCCTATCAAGGCATTGATATCAGTCTGAAAGTCAACGTGATTCCTAAGCTGACCAAACTGACAGTGAATGAAACACGTCTCCAACTGGCCCCGGGTGCCAAGCAGACGGTAGTGGTTACAGCTCTGTATGATACTGGTAAAACAGTTGATGTGACAGGTCTTGTAGCTTGGACCAACTCGAAGCCATCGGTAGCCAAATGGTCAATTGGCAGTATTACAGGGGTGGCGAAGGGATCGACATCCTTTAAAGGTAAATTCGACGGTAAGACTGTAACGGTCTCTGTAACAGTTAAGTAATTGCAGCATTATGCTAAAAAATAGTTAGAAGACGGAAAGAACTGCAAGCCTATATCGGGCCTTTGCAGTTCTTTTTTGGTAACATGCATTTTTCTTCTTTGTATTAGATGAAAAGGCCCAATTGAAGTATAATAGTACAGCGACAGCAGAAGTGCCGGTAAAGTGTATGTCATGGTACTGCTTGTTAGGACTGGAACCGGGTCTCCAGCCTGGACCATAACTGCAGGTAGCACAGTGGCAGAACAAGTGCCGAGCAGACGATGTTGAAAATAGTCTGGGCGTGTGCAATCTGTGCGCCAGAGCCTCCGCCAATCCAGGCGGAAAGACTCTGCAGCGGGCCGATGAGCGGCAGGAACAGCAGTGCACCGCCTACGTTGAGTGCCACATTCGTCCAGGCAACGAAGGTTCCGGCAATGGAACCGCCGATGGATGCGATCACGGCTGTGACGCATGTGCCGACATTCGCGCCCAGCACAATGGCAATCCCCACCTCGGTTGGCAAGGCCCCTGAGGTGGCAACGCCGATGGCCATGCCAATGACAGCAGCGCTGCTGTGTACAAGCGCGGTCAGGCAGGCGCCGGCAACGATGCCCCACAGGGCGCTTGTGGCCGCATGATCCAGGAACCACCAATACAAGCCGTTCTCCTGCAGTGCTGGGCCAATAGACTGCATGACTTTGATGCCCCATAGGACGAGCGAGAAACCGGTGATAGCCAGGCTAATGTATTGGAGCGGCGTGGATAACCGCCGGAGTGATGACGCTGCAGGATGGTTGGACGACAGCTCGCCCATGATGACCGCAGCCCCCCACAGGCTGAGCGAGACGGCCAACAGTGGCGAAGAATAAGAGCTGATCTGCAGTCCGATCAGTTCTGTAGTCAGGGAGGTGCCGATGTTGCTGCCGAGAATAATGCCCAGTGTGCGGGCATAGGTGAGCAGCCCGGCATTCACCATACCGATCGTCAGCACGGTGACGGCGGTGCTGCTCTGCAGCAGGGCGGACAGCAGACTACTGGCTATCATGCCTTTTAACGGTGTAGCCGTTGCTTTATTCAGGCCGGCCTTCAGCAGCGGACCGGCCAGCCGGGACAAGGACTTCTCCATCAGCTTCATACCGGCTAGAAAAATGACAAGACCATATATGACAGGGAACAACAGATCACGGATCATAACAACATGCTCCTTTGACTGGGGTTGTACACCAATATATGAAAGTAGCGCAGTGGACATGTATAAAACGATAAGATCAAGGAGTTGAAGTCATTGGCATCAGTAATTTTGGAACGCAGCCGTAAAAAAAGACTAGAGCAGGGCCATCCATGGGTATACGGCAGTGAAGTGGCCTCGGTGGAAGGAGAGCCACAAGCTGGCAGCTTGGTCGATATTATGAATCATCAGGGCCGGTTTCTGGCATCAGGATACTATAACCCCGCTTCGCAGATCCGGGTTCGGGTGGTCTCCCACCAGCATCTCGAAGAAATGGACACAGCATTCTTCGTGGAGCGGTTTACGAACTGCCTGCGGCACCGGAATCGCTTCCTTCCCGGCGCAGACGCATACCGGTTAGTCTATGGCGAAGCCGATTTTCTGCCGGGACTGATTGTGGACCGGTTCGGGGACGTTCTGGTCGTGCAACTGCTGACGCTGGGTATGGACAAGCGGCGGGCAGAGATTGTAGAGGCGCTGGTGCAGGTGATGGCACCGCGCGGGATTTATGAGCGCAGCGACGTTAGCGTTCGCGAGCTTGAAGGGCTGGAGCAGGTAACCGGGCTTCTTTACGGGGAATGTCCCCGTCATGTGACGGTTACCGAGAATGGCCTGAAGCTGATCGTAGATATCGTGGAAGGCCAGAAAACGGGCTACTTCTTCGACCAGCGCGAGAACCGGGCCTCCATTGCCCCGCTAATGACAGGCTGGGGGGAACGCAGCGGCATCACGCTGCAGGAAGTTGATGCTGAGGATGGCTCACGCCAGGTGCTGCCGGTTAACAAAAGCGGCAAGACCGTGACCTTCCCATACTGGGACGGGGCTACAGTATTAGAATGCTTCTCGCATACTGGAAGCTTCACCCTTCATGCCTGCAAATACGGCGCTAAGAAGGTGACATGTCTTGACGTGTCCGCCCATGCTATTGAAAGCGCCAAGACTAACGTGGAGCTGAATGGATTCAGTGACCGGGTGGAATTCGTGGTCGACGACGCGTTCCAATACTTGCGCAATCAGGTGAAGGGGCTGGAAGAACGCTCCGAACGTGCCACCGCGGGGGCGGGGCAGGATGCCTCTGGCGCCAAGACGGCCAAGGCTGATACTGCCAAGCCGATGACCGCTGGCGGCGGCCGGACCTTTGACGTGGTCATTCTGGACCCGCCTGCTTTTGCCAAGACAAGAAGCGCCGTAGCAGGAGCTTGCCGCGGATATAAGGACATTAACTTGCATGGCATGAAGCTGGTAAACGAGGGTGGATATCTGGTAACGGCAAGCTGCTCTTATCACATGCAGCCGGATCTGTTCCTGGAAACCATCGGGGAAGCAGCCAAAGATGCCGGTAAAGTGCTCAGACTGGTAGAGTGGCGTGCCGCTGGCAAGGATCACCCGCAAATTCTCGGTGTGGATGAAGGGCATTACCTGAAATTCGCGATCTTTGAGGTGCGGAGCAAGAGTAATTAATTCTCCTGTTAGGTACGTTGGAGGGGTAATCGGACCTTTGACTTGAAAATGGAAGCTGCCCCTGTAGGCAGAATAAGAGTGTCGAGAATGTCTACGGACTTTTCGACACTCTTATTTTTATGTGTGGAGACTTCACACGGAGGAGTGTGCTAAGAGCTAGAAGGAACGAAAGGGAAGAGTTGGAACTGTAGGAGCGAATGCGCCCGCCTGAAAGCTTTTCGTAGAAAAGCTGGCATCGAAAGCATAAGCTTTAGACAGATTTCAACAGCAATATAGTTTGAACTTAAAAATCTAACGTCCTGGGTGGGTGAAATCCTTCGTATACGAGGGCGTAACTTGGTGTATCTTGTGTAACCCGCGTTCGAGCTTAAGAGGAACTTTAATAACAGGAAAATATACCGTTAAAAAGTTCCTTTCACCGTATTTGTCATAAATAAAGGGAATTTCTCCCGTTAAAAAGCTCGTTTATCCCTCAATTAGCTAGTAATGAGGTGATTAACAGGAGTTTTTCCAGTTGTTTGTAGAAAAGGAGCCGTTTTAATGAAAATAACAGGAGTCATTCCCGTTATTCGAATCACTGTAGTGAAGACCGGGGCTTAAGTGAGAATCTTAAGTTCGTTTTATATAATTGATAATAGTTCTCATTTACGTATATAATGAACCCAAAGCAAGAGGAAGTGGGGCTAAGGGATGGAACATAATGCGAATATATACGGATATGAAAGAATAGATGCTAAAAAGACGCTTGCCTGTGAAGGGTTCAGTCATACCTACCGCCTTGATGGAGGTCATTTCGAGATTAAGCCCCCGGAAGAGATTGGAGCTGGGGCCTGCCGCAGCCTGCTCACCCGCGGTAATATTCAGATGACTAACTTCAGCCTTACTTTTAACAGAGACATACAGGCTAACGGAGAGTTCAACTCCCCGCGGACAGAGCTGGTGTTCTGTCTTGGGCACGGAATTGAATGGGGCACTTCGCTGAAGGGAGATAACTTTGGCATTGACACAGGGCAGAGCGCTCTGCTGTATGGCGGAGTACGGGCTGAGAATTGCCAGTATGTGCGGGATGCCAATTATCGTTTTCTCAGCATGGATATGAGCCCGGAGCAGTTCAAGCGGATGACGAGCGGGCTGACCGAGGAGGAACGGCTCCGTTTTACCGGGAATGAGGCCGTGTTTTTCAACAAAAATAAGATTACGCCTGACATCCGGCTTGTTCTGTCACAAATTTGGAAATGCCCCTATAGCGGAGGTGTTAGGGAGCTTTATTTGGAAGCGAAAATGCTGGAACTGTTCGCCGTCTACCTCAATGAATCGCTGTACGAAGCGGAGCGTATTCCGCAAACTGTCCGGCTCTCCAAAGACGATATGGCCAGCTTGCAGAAGGCAAGGGAGATTTTACAGCGGGATTATATCGAACCACCGACACTAGCAGCACTGGCCCGGAGTATTTGTCTCAATGAATTCAAGCTCAAAAAAGGATTTAAGGAGATGTTCGGCTATACTGTGCATGCTTATGTGATTGAACAGCGGATGCAGCAGGCTCGTCATTTGCTGGAGCAAGGCAGCCTGACCGTGACAGAAGCCGCGTACCGGGTAGGATACGGAAATGCCAGCCACTTTGCAGCCGCATTCCGCAAAAAATTCGGGGTTCGGCCCGGAGAATATGCCATTCGTTCCCGAGGTGCAGGTCCGAACAGGACAGGGTGGCTAGCTGACGATGACCAAAATGAGGATTTACCCGGATTGCTCCCTTTTTGATTCATAGTAATTCCATAAGGAGTAGAGCCGTCAGGAATCCAGCAGCTTCCGCATAGAGGTTTGACCACCACCTTGGCCCCGCACCGCGGCCGGGAGGCGCACGCGGTGTGGGTTATCATTTGTTTGTTGTTACAAGAGCTCGCCGTATCTACCAGATGCGGCGGGCTTTAGCGCGTTTTACATAGAAAGCTGGCTGCGATGTGCTGCACAGAACAGTTGTAAAACATTTGAAGATCATCCAAACGTATGTTCCGAATGGAGGGGGATATGGTATAATGTTGGGACGAGTAAGTGACTGTGAGTTACACTTTTGTTTTGCCATGGGAGGAGTCTTTATTTATGTCGATAACCTTTTTAACCGGACGCTCGGGCAGCGGTAAGACAACTAAAATACGGGAGTCGATATCCTCTCAGCTGGCGCAGGAGCCGCTTGGTGCGCCAATCATTGTGCTTGTACCGGAGCAGGGGTCCTTCGGGGCCGAACGGGGCCTGCTCACTGCGGGTGGTGCCAAGGGCAGCATCCGCGCCCAGACCCTGAGCTTTTCGCGGCTGGCCTATCGGGTAAGGCAGGAAACGGGAGGCAGCGCAAGTCTTCCGATTAGTGAAGAAGGCAAGAAGATGCTTATTTATAAAATCATCAGCCGCCGCAAGGAAGAACTGAAACTGTTTGGACCCTCCTCGGACCGTCCGGGCTTTGTGGAACGGTTGAGTCAGCTGCATACCGAATTGAAGCGCTGCTGTATCGGTTCTAATGATCTGAATGAGCAATTGTCCAGTATGCGTGACTCTATCGGTAACAGCCCCATATTGGCAGGCAAGCTGGAGGATTTATATATCGTATTTAGCGATCTGGAGCAGGAGATGTCACAGCTCTATATGGACGAAGAGGACCGGTTGGTTGAACTGGCCGAGCAGATTCCTTTGTCATCCTATGTCCGTGGTGCTGAAATTTGGGTGGACGGCTTTCATGGTTTTACCCCTCAGGAATTCAAGGTGCTGCGGGAACTGATGCTGCACGCCTCCAGCATGACAATATCGCTTACGCTGGACAAGTCCTATCCATCCGGCGGGGGGCTGCATGAGCTCGACCTGTTCCATCCGGCTGCAGTAACGTATATCAAGCTCCGCGGTATGGCTGAGGAACTTGGGCTTGAGGTTTGGGACGAGCCACTGTCGCCTCCTGTGTTGCCCCGCTTCAAAGATAGCCCTGTGCTCGGCCATCTGGAGCAGGGGTATGACCGCCGCTTGGGCTGGAAAGGCCAACAGGATGCCGTACAGTCCATTACCATTGGCGCTGCTGTCTCACACAGGGCTGAAGTGGAGGGGGCCTTGCGAGAGATGCTCAGACTGGCACGGGATGAGGGTGCCAAATACGGTGAAATGGCGGTATTCATGCGAAACATCGGCGATTATGAATCGCTGGTGTCCCCGCTGTTCAACGATTACAAGATCCCTTTCTTCCTCGATCAGAAGGTGAATGAGCTGCATCACCCGCTGGTGGAATTTGTTCGCTCCGCACTAGATGTGGTGAGGCGTCGTTGGCGCTATGAAGATGTGTTTCGCTGTGTGAAGACCGGACTGCTTCTTCCGGACGACGGAAGCCTGACTAACGAAGACATGGACAATCTGGAGAATCATGTGCTGGCCTGCGGTATTCAAGGGTATCGCTGGACGGACGGACGTCCCTGGAGAGGTATTCCCAGCCTTTCGCTTGAAGGCAGTAGGACTGTAGACGAAGAATTGTTGTCCACGATGGAGAGATGTAGAGCAGCCATTGTTGGCCCCCTGGGGGATTTTGAGAAACGGGTGAAGAAAAGCCGTAGCGGAGAAGACCTCTGCCGGGCAGTGTACTCTCTTCTTGAGGATGCAGGTACCGCAGGCAAGCTGGAAGAGATGAGCGCCCAGGCGCTGAAATCGGGAAAGGCAGCTAGTGCTCGTGAGCACAGTCAGATCTGGAGTGCGGTGCTTGATCTGCTGGATCAGATCGTGGAAATGATGGGCCAGGAGAAATTGGAGTTTGCGATGTTCGCGGGTGTGCTGGAGACGGGTCTGGCTGAGCTGAAGATGGGGCTGGTGCCACCGGCTCTGGATCAGGTTCTCGTAGGCAGCATGGACCGGACGCGTACTTCGGGTGTGAAGTATGCTTTTCTCCTTGGGTTCAATGAAGGTGTCGTTCCGGCACAATTCAAAGAAGACGGCATTTTGTCCGAGGGAGAGCGTGGGATACTGGAGAGCGTCGGCCTGGAGCTTGCACCCGGGGCTTCCCGCAAGCTGCTTGACGAGCGCTTCCTGATCTACAATGCACTTACAACAGCAAGCCATAAGCTGTGGATCAGCTATGCGACTGCTGACGAAGAAGGGAAAGCCCTCCTGCCGTCTGAAGTGATTCGTCATTTGCAGCGGATGTTCGAGGGCAAACTGACAGAACGTCAGCTTCCGGTTAGTCCGCCTGCGGTGTCAGATGAAGTAGCCCAGGCTGTGTTACCCCTGCATATGGACTTTATCGGAGATCCGGAACAAAGCCTGCGTATCTTGATGTTGCAACTAAGACAGTGGCGGCAGGGTGCCGACATCCCGTCTTTCTGGTGGGATGTCTATAACTGGTTCGCTTCTGGTACAGAAGGGGAAGCGAAGAAGCTTCGCCTGAAGCGGCTGCTGGGCTCGCTATTCTACCGCAATGAAGGTATTCAACTGAAACGGGGAACCAGCCTCAGACTGTACGGCGGTTCTACGCTGCGTGGTAGCGTATCCCGGATGGAGAAGTTCTCGGCTTGTGCGTTCTCTCATTTTGCCGCGTACGGCTTGCGGCTCAAGGAGCGGCAGATGTACAGGCTCCAGGCCCCGGACATCGGGCAGCTGTTCCATGCCGCCCTTAGTGAAATGGCGCAGCGGCTGCAAGAGCAGGGTCGTGGCTGGGCCAGTCTGACGCCGGAGGAATGCCGGCGCGAAGCCGGGGAGACGGTGGATCGCCTGTCGCCGCTGCTTCAGGGCGAGATTCTCCTCAGTACGAAGCGGTACGGTTATATTACCCGCAAGCTGAAAAGTATTGTGGGCCGGGCTTCCGTAATCCTGGGTGAACATGCCCGCCGGGGCAGCTTTGAGCCGGTCGGTCTGGAGCTTGATTTTGGACCGGGCCAGGATTTGCCTCCCCTGCGGATTACACTGCCCAACGGCTGTGTGATGGAAGTAGTCGGGCGGATTGACCGGGTGGATAAAGCGGAAGGGGAGAACGGCATTCTGCTGCGTGTAATTGACTATAAGTCCAGCCAGAAGGACCTTAAGCTCCACGAAGTTTATTTCGGTCTGTCGCTACAAATGCTGACCTATCTTGAAGTGCTGTTGACCTATTCCGAGGAATGGCTGGGTAAGCCGGCACTCCCGGCAGGCACGCTTTATTTTCATGTCCATGATCCGCTGCTCTCTTCGTCTAACGGCATGAACCGCGAGCAGGCGGAGCAGGAACTGCTGAAGCGGTTCAAAATGAAGGGTCTGCTGCTGGCTGACCGTGAAGTCGTATCCTTGATGGATACTACACTCGACAAGGGGCATTCAGCGATTGTTCCAGTGGCGGTAAAAAGCGACGGCAGCTTTTACAGCAGCGCTTCTGTAGCCACGCCGGAGCAGTGGGGCCAACTGCTGTCCTCTGTAAAAGGGACGATAGCGGAGATTGGTACCCGGATTACAGAAGGGGACGTGGCTATCCAGCCCTATCGGATTCAACAGGAGACGGCGTGCACGTTCTGCTCCTTCAAACCGGTGTGCCAGTTTGATGAGAGTATTGAAGGCAGCGGATATAACCACCTCAGCAAGCCGGGGAAAGATGACATTTGGGACCTGCTGTCCCGCAAAGGAGGATTGACGCCGTGAATAAGAGGCCAGCTATAGACAATAAGCCCGAAGGCAGCATTTGGAGCGATGACCAATGGCGCGCCATTGCGGAGAGCGGCGATGATATCCTGGTCGCGGCTGCGGCAGGTTCCGGAAAAACGGCAGTGCTGGTCGAACGGATTATTCGCAAAATCAGCCGGGAAGAGAATGGCTTCAGCGTAGACAGGCTACTGGTTGCTACGTTCACCAAGGCTGCTGCTTCGGAGATGCGGCAGCGGATTCGTGAGGCGCTGGACCGTGCTCTGGAGGAAGATAGCGGGAATGAGCATTTGCGCCGCCAGCTGGCTTTGCTCGGAAGAGCTTCTATTACGACTCTGCACTCCTTCTGTCTGGAGGTAATCCGGCGTTACTATCAATTGATTCCGATTGATCCAGGCTTCCGCATTCTGAATGAGCATGAAGCCGAGATGATGCGTCAGGAACTGTTGATGGAGCTGCTGGAAGAGAAATATGGCGAGACCGGGGAAGATGGCGGGGACAGTGTGTTCGTGGCACTGGCCGACTGGTTCAGCGGCGAACGCACGGATGACGCAGTACACGCGCTGATCCAGCGGCTGCATGATTTTGCCCGCAGCCATCCGTGGCCGGAGCAGTGGCTGCGCGATACGGCAGCGGATTTCTCGCTGCCGGATACGGAGAGCTTGGGGCACACACCATGGGTGCAAAGCATCCTCGCAGAGGCGAAACTAGCCTTGGACGGTGCGGCTAGCCAATTGCTGCAGGGCCGGGAAATAGCTCTGCAGCCGGGTGGACCTGCCCCATATGCAGAGAATCTTACGGCAGATCTGGACATGGTGCAAGGCTTGCAGGCCGCTTTAAGTGAACGGCCCTGGGCTGAGCTGTATGAGGCGTTCCGCGGCGTAAGCTTCGGAAAGCTGAAGCCGTGCAAGAAGGATGCCACAGATCCCGGGCTTCAGGAGATGGTCAAGGAGCTGCGGGAGAGCGTCAAGAAGACCCTATCCGAACTTCAGAATGCCCTGTTTGGGCGTCCAGCGGAATCCTTTCTTGCCGAGCTACATGAAGCGGCGCCACTGATGAAGGAACTGGCAGAGACGGTTATAGCCTTCGGTGAGCGCTATCGGTTGGAGAAAGCCGGCAAAGGGCTGGTAGATTTCAGCGATCTGGAGCATTATTGCCTGCAAATTCTCCGTCACCCGGACTCGCAGCCGGGCCACTCCATGCCCTCCGATGCGGCGATGGAATACCGTGCCCAGTTCGATGAAGTCCTGCTCGATGAGTATCAGGATACGAACAGCGTGCAGGAAGAGATTGTTCGCTTGATTGCCAGGGAAGCGCCGGGGAACCGCTTCATGGTTGGCGATATGAAGCAAAGTATCTACCGGTTCCGCTTGGCGGAGCCGGGTCTATTCCTGGAGAAATACCGCAGCTTTAGCAGTTCGGGAGGAGCTCCTGTAGGGTTAGCGGACGGATATCCGGCAGATGGGGATCAAGCTGAAGGAGATCCTTCGATCAGTAACTCTGGGGGAATGGTCATTGACCTCGCCCGGAATTTCCGCAGCCGGATGGAGGTCGTGAATGCCGTGAATATGATTTTCCGGCAGATCATGAATGCGACAGTGGCGGAGATCAACTATGATGAGCGGGCCGAGCTAGTCTATGGTGCTGGCTTTCCGGGAACGGAAGGCAAGGAGGCCGATCTGTATTTTGCTCCCGAACTGCTGCTGATTGATCGTGGTGCTTCAGGTGCCAGTAAGTCGGAAGAAGAGCCTGGCGACGGGGAAGCAGCGCCGGAGAGCGAGATCATCGAGAGTGAGACAGCGCAGCTGGAAGCACGGGCTATTGCCCGCAGAATCTCAGTGATGACCGGGATGAGCGGCGGATCGCCAATGCTCATCTACGACAAAGGCCTCAAAATGATGCGCCCGGTGTCATACGGAGATATTGTAATTCTGCTGCGATCAGCTAGAATTTGGACACCACTGATGATTGAGGAGCTTCGGATGGAGGGTATCCCTGCTTATGGCGACCAGAACAAGGGATATTTTGAAGCGACAGAAGTAGAGATTGCGCTCTCGCTATTAAAAGTAGTGGATAATCCGCGGCAGGATATTCCGCTGGCGGGTGTTCTACGCTCGCCTGTAGTGGGTTTAAGTGAAGAAGAGCTGTCCGCAGTACGCCTGTGCAGTCACGGGACATTCTATGAAGCTGTGCAGGCTGCAACAACGCTGCCGATAGCAGGTCAAGCTGAGATTGCCGCAACGATGCTGCCGATGACAGAGTCAGGTCAAGCTGAGATTGCCGCAACGATGCTGCCGATGACAGAGTCAGGTCAAGCTGAGATTGCCGTAACGGCGCTACCGTTGGCAGGGTCAGGTCAATCTGAGATTGCGGACGCTCTCGGCAATCCGGTGGAGCCTAGGGCTTCCGTGGAAAAACTGGACCACGTTGACGATGTGGATAGTCAGTTGACCATTCAGGAATTAGCTGCAAGTCAATCTGTTCGTGACCTGGCTCCGGAGCTTATAGCCAAGCTCAAACATTTTCTGGATCAACTGGAGAGCTGGAGACTGGCCGCCCGTCAAGGTAGCCTCAGCGATCTGATCTGGCGCATCTATGGGGAAAGCGGGTATTTGGAGTGGGTTGGCGGTCTGCCTGGCGGTGCCCAGCGGCAAAACAACCTAAAGGCTCTGTATGACCGGGCTGTTCAGTATGAGCAGGATACTTCGGCACGCGGATTGTTCCGTTTCCTGTTGTATATTTCCCGCCTGAGGGAAAATGGTGGCGATTTAGGAATCGCGGGCGGCAGTGGCGAAGAGGGTAGCGGGGTCAGAATTATGACCATTCACAAGAGTAAAGGGCTGGAGTTTCCGGTTGTTTTCCTGGCTGGTATGAACAAGGCCTTTAACCGCCAGGATTTACATGCCCGGTTTTTGATGCACAAGGAGCTGGGATTTGGTCCGCGTTTTGTGGATCGGGAGACGAGGGTAACTTATCCGACGCTGCCTTATTTAGCGATTAACCGCCGTTCAAGGCTGGAGCTGTTGGCTGAAGAAATGCGTGTACTCTATGTGGGACTAACCCGTCCGCGGGATAAAATGATTCTGGTCGGTACGGTTCGCGACTTGCCGCGCAAAGTTGCGGGCTGGAGTGCTATGCAGGGCCGGGAGGAGCTGCTGCTGGCAGACCATCTGCTGGCCCGGGGGCGCAGCTATCTCGATTGGGTTGGCCCTGCGCTGATCCGCCATCCGGGCGCAGCGATCCTGCGCAAGCTGTCCGGCTCGGAAGGTACAGTATCCACAGTGCTTCATGGCGATACCTCCCACTGGAGTATTCATGTAATGGATTCCAATGGACTCAGTTCAGCTGCATTTTCTGCTAAAGATGAGGACGGTGAAGCGGGGGCAGAGCGTGAGCTGGCGCTTGCGGCATTGCAGGAAGGTCAGCCAATTCCTTCTTTTGGGACAGAGGCGGAAACCGAGATTGCTGGCAGACTTAAATGGACCTATCCATATGCTGCGGCTTCCCGCATACCCGCCAAGACATCGGTTACGGAGCTGAAAACGCTGCTGTCCATGCAAGAACAGCCATCTTATGATTTGTACGAGGACCACAACAGATCTGGCGGTGAAGCAGATGCTGTTGCTAGTTCGCCATACCGGGACAGTTTGCGCTTGCGGCGTCCCAAGTTCATGGAGCGGCGGAGTCTTACCTCTGCTGAACGGGGAACGGCCTATCATACGGTGATGCAGCATATTCCATTGGATGCAGCGGTGACTCGGGCTGTGGTGGAAGAAACATTGGCCCGGCTGCAAGAGGTGGCAATTTTGACGCCGGAACAGGTTGAAATCATCGATGTCGATCAAATTGCAGCGTTTTATGCTACCGAGCTTGGAAGCAGGTTGCTGGCATCGGAGTGGAACCGGAGGGAATTACCGTTCAGTTATATGGTCCCTGCTGATGAGGCTTATCGGGGGCTTGGTCCGCTGGATGAAGCCGTCTCGGGACTCCTGTCATCAGACGCGGATGCGGCATTGCTTGAACGTGAAGAGGTACTGATTCAGGGGGTTATCGACTGCCTGTTTCGTGAGAATGGCAGACTGATTTTGCTGGATTACAAGACGGATTCCGTTCTGGAGCATCGTGGGGGGCTGGAAACACTGAGGGAGAAGTACCGCTTCCAGCTAGAGTTGTATAGCAAAGCCCTGAATGATATTTTGGGAGAAAGCATCAGTGAAATCTGGCTGTATTTCTTCGACGGCGGGCATCCTGTGCGGCTTTGAAATCTAGCAGGAATGAGTGTTGATAGTTATACAAGACAAATAAGAGGGGCTGTCTCCAAATCAGTATCTGCTTCGTCAATTAACGGACCCCAGAGGCTCTATTGCCTATAGCTGTCACCGTTCAGTAAGATAACGGACCTTAGGGGCCCTATGGGCAGAGAACCTGGTCAAAGTCTACTGCTTTTGGGAAAATAGGGTCACCCGAGTCCACTACATGTTCTGGCGAGCGGCTGTATGTGCACATAACGGCTATACGGTCCGCCCGCCTCCATGCGTGTGCTTTTTATCTTATGATCTGGTTGCTTTGACGAAGTTGTTTTTAGTAATTACTGATTCTGGAGAGCCCAGTTTTATATTAATCAGGCCTTTCAGGTTTGATATAAAGCTGCGATTGTCATTACAGACAGAAGTCGTGGTGTTATATCAGATCTGAAGCAAGGCGGGAAAAGAGGACAGAAGATGCGGATATTGCATACAGGGGACTGGCACTTGGGGCGTACGCTGGAGGGAAGAAGCCGCCAGCGGGAGCAAGAACAGTTCATGGATGAACTGGTGGAGATCGCAGATAGCCAAAATGTTGATCTCATATTGATGGCGGGAGACGTCTATGATTCTGTGAATCCTCCGGCTGCTGCTGAGCAGCTGTTCTATGATGCAGCAGCACGCCTGACGGCAGGCGGACGGCCGCTGGTAGTTATCGCGGGCAACCATGACCAGCCGGAACGTGTCTCTTCCGTCTCCCCGCTTGTGCGCAGACAAGGGATTACGCTGGTGGGCCTGCCTACCTCCGATCCGGTGACGGTTCAGGTGGCACGCACCGGGGAAATTGCCAAAATTGCTGCGCTGCCATATCCATCCGAAGCTCGGCTGGGAGAACTGCTGGCGGGAGAAAGCGGCGAAGCAGAGCTACGCCTCGCCTATAGCGCCCGAGTGGGCAGGCTCATGAATCTGCTAGGGCGGGAGTTCACTCCGGAGACCGTCAATTTGGCTATGAGCCACATCTATGTGCTAGGTGGAGTAGAAAGCGATTCTGAGCGGCCAATCCAGGTGGGCGGCGCTTATACGGTCGATCCTTCTGCTCTATATTGCGGAGCGCAGTATACGGCCCTTGGTCATCTGCACCGCGCCCAACGAGTCAAGGGCGATGGAATGATCCGCTATAGCGGTTCACCGCTTGCTTATAGCTTTTCCGAAGCGGGACAGACCAAATCGGTGACCTTAATTGATGTCGCTCCAGGTCAGGAGCCTGCCTATGAAGAAATTTATTTGCGGTGCGGCCGTCCGCTGGTGAACTGGAAATCCAGCGGCGGGCTTGAGGAAGTGTACCGCTGGCTGGATGAAGACAGAGATCCTTCTGCTTTTATTGATCTGGAAATCCGGCTGAACGAAGCCCTCTCAATGAACGATATCCAGCGACTGCGTAAGGCACGGGAAGGAATCGTACATATTCGTCCCGTCTATCCACAAATGGAGCAGGAATTGGAGCAGGTGTCACGTTCCCGCATGCCTGTGCAGGAATTGTTCCGTAAATTCTATCAGCGGCAGACTGGAGGAGCCGAGCCGGATGATAGCCTGATTGAGTTATTCCTGGAGCTTACGGAAGAAGAACGGCGTCAGCCGGAGGAAGGGGAGGAGAACTGACATGAAGCCGATTTCTTTAAAAGTAGCGGGACTTCAAAGTTATAGAGAGCAGCAGGAGATAGATTTTGAGAGTCTGACAGAGACGGGATTATTCGGTATTTTCGGGCCGACAGGCAGCGGAAAATCCAGTTTGCTGGACGGGATTACGTTGGCTATGTACGGAAAGGTGGAGCGCGCCGCAGGCGGAACCCAGGGGATTATGAATCATTCCGAGGATCAGCTGAGCGTGGCCTTTACCTTCGAGCTGACCTCTGCTGCAGGTTCACACCGTTACCGGGTGGAGCGGAAGTTTAAGCGTACCGGTGAGCAGACAGTCAGCAATACGATCAGTCGTTTCATCGAGGTTCTGCCTGACGGTGATCAGGTGCTGGCGGACAAGCTGGCTGATGTGACGCGTTGCGTCGAAGAGAAGATCGGTCTCAAAATGGACGACTTCACCCGGGCGGTCGTGCTCCCGCAAGGGAAATTCGCCGAGTTTCTGTCTCTGCGCGGCGTAGATCGCAGGCAGATGCTCCAGCGGCTCTTCCATCTGGAGCAGTATGGGGATCAGCTTGCCCTGAAGCTTAGCCGCCGGGTCAAAGAGAACGACACGGCGCTGCGTGCGCTGGAGGCGGAACAGCAGGGGCTAGGCAGCGCTGGCGAGCAGGATCTGGAGGCTGCTGCTGAACGCTTGCAGCAGGCAGTGGCTTACGCGGCGGAATGCAGACGCCGCTTGGAAGAAGCGCTGGCCTTGTCGGAGCGCTTCACCAGAATCCGCGAGCTGCAAGGCGAACGCTCCCGGCGGGAACTGCAGCGGGAGCGCCTTCTGGCCCAGGAGGGTGATATTCTCCTCCTGGAACAGCGGCTCGGCAAGGCTGACGAAGCCGAGAAAAGGCTGCCGCTGCTGCAGGCCTGGCGCAGCGCGGAGGGCGCTCTGAAGAGCCGCCAGGCCCGCGCAGAGGAACTGGCGGCCCGTGCCGCCGCCGCCGAAGCCGAGGCGGCGCGCACCGCCACGGCCGACGCAGCCGCGCAGGCTGCGCTGGCCGCGGAAGAGCCGGCCCTCCGCGAGGCGGCCGGCACGTACCGCAGGGCGCTCGAGCTGGAAGCTGAGCGCGACTTGCTGCTGCGCGAGCTCGCTGCGCTACGCGAACGCAGCGAGGAAGCTTCCCGCAGGCTGGACGCCATGCGGGAAGGGATGGCCCGGGAGCGGGAGCTTTTGGCCAAGGGCCAAAAGCGGCAGCACGAGCTGCAGCAGAGCCTGCAGCCGCTCGAGGTCCGCTCCCAGGAGCGCCAGTCTCTGCAGGAAGCCATGCAGAGACTGCAAGGGCTGCGCTCTGCGGAATCCCAGCGGGATGCTGCAGAGCGTGAGCAGCGCGAGCGTGCGATAGCGCTCGCGGACGCCCAGCGCCGCCTGGCCGGGGCCGAGGCCGGGCTGGGGGCGCTGGAGGCGGACCGCGCGGAGCGGGTCCGCGGGGCGGTGCTGCACCTGGAAGAATTGCGGTCGGTAGAGACCGCCGCGGTGCATGCAGCGGAGGCCCTGGAGCATGAGGCCGGTGCGCTGGAAGCCGCGCTGAAGGACCAGGAGGTTCACCGCCTGTCCTTGTCGCTGGCCCGCGATCTGGAGGAGGGTGTCCCTTGTCCGGTCTGCGGCAGCCAGCATCATCCGGCTCCTGCGACACTTCAAGGCAGCGGAGAGCAGGAGGGACAGGAAGCCTTGCTGCAGCAGGTTCGCAGCAGATCCAAGGCTGCGCTGGAACTGCGCCTTGGCTTCCGCAGCCAGCGGGAGCAGGATATAGCCTGGCTGGAGCAGATTTATGGCGGCGAAGCGACCCAGGCTTGGGATCATCCAGCGGCAGCAGGCCGTGAAACGGTGGGCCAAGCAGGTCCGCTGGATCGGGCGACCGCAGAATCCGTAGGAGAGTCAGCAGCGCTGCTGACTTCACTGGAGGGCAGCCTGACCAGCATGAAGCAGCGGTCTGCGGAGCTGCGCCGGACGGCAGCCGAATGGCAGCGTGCCTTGCAGGAAGGCCAGCAGGCCTGTCACAAGGCGGCAGCAGCCGTCCAGTCAGAACAGGCTTGGGTTGAGGGCATAACGGCCAAAGCCGGCGAGCTGGCCCAGCAGGCCGCAAGTCTGCGGCAAAGCTGGAGTGACCAGTTCCCGGATCTGGCTCCTGAGAATACGGAGACCGCATACCGTGAACGGCTCCAAAAAGACGAGCAGGCCGAGGAAATTCGTGGGCGGCTGAATATCAGTGTGAAGTTCCTGGACGACAAAGCAGCAGCTGTTCAGGAACTTCAGGAAAGCATCGCTGTGCTCGACAGGGAACTAGCCCAGTGGAACGCCCAGCTTGAAGGTAAGGAAGCCTTGCTGCGAGAGAAGGAAGCCCGGCTGGTGCAGTGGACGGAAGGGCAACCTGCGGGCCAGTTGCTGGCAACTTGCGAGCAGCGCTTGCAGGAGCTGCTGGCGGCTGTGGAAGACGGTAAGAAGATTTACCGTGCGGCTGCGGATGCAGCGCAGCAGGAAGGCAAAGAGGCGGCTATAGCGCGGCAGGCGGCGGAATCCGCTCATGAGCATTATGTCACTGCGGCCAAGTCCTGGGAGGATAGTCTGGCGTCATCGCCGTTCTCGGAAGCGTCCGAAGTCGAAAGAGCAGCGCTATCGGTGGAAGAGCGGGGTGCTGCGGCAGCCCGTGTGAAGAATCACCGGGACGATGAAGTGCAAGTGAATTTACAGCTTCGTGATATTGAGGAGAAGCTCGCTGGAGCCAATCTCAGCGAAGCGGAATGGGTGGAGAGCCAGGAAACTCTGCGCCGCTGCAAGGAAGAGGATGAAACCTCGCTCCAGAACCGGGCCCGCGGGGAACGCGATCTGGAGGATTTAGGGCATCGTCACATTCGCTGGAAGGAGCTTGAGACTCAGCGGCTGGAGCATGAGGCTCTGCAGGATCGTCTGTCCAAGCTGCAGTCCTGTCTGCGTGGCAATGCTTTTGTGGAATATATTGCCGAGGAGCAACTGATGCAAGTCTGTCAGGCGGCGTCCCAGCGCCTTCGTTACCTGAGCAAACAGCGTTACGCGCTCGAGGTCGACTCCGGCGGCGGGTTCGTCATCCGCGACGATGGCAACGGTGGAGTGAAGCGTCCGGTATCCACACTGTCCGGCGGCGAGACCTTTTTGACCTCACTGTCGCTGGCATTGGCTCTGTCAGCCCAAATTCAGCTGCGCGGCCAGTATCCACTGCAGTTCTTTTTCCTGGATGAAGGCTTCGGTACACTCGACCCTGATTTGCTGGATACTGTGATAACTTCGCTGGAAAGGCTGCATAATGACCAGTTGTCCGTTGGCATTATAAGCCACGTTCCTGAACTGCGGGCGCGCCTGCCGCGCAAGCTGGTTGTTGTTCCTGCCGAACAAGGCGGAGGAGGATCCCGTATTATTTTGGAAAAAATGTGAGGCTTGGTATACAGTGTGATAACAGTCACAGAGACAGCATCAACCCCCTGTTATAATACAGCTAAGCCGACATCATTTTTGAAACACCTCGGCGGACGTATGACCGGGAGCGGGACTCCTTTTCATACGCCCGCCGCCGATCAGCTTTATAAGCTGTGAAGGGTGTTTCTTTTTTTTGCTCTTTTGAGTGGTATATCGAGCTGTAGCAGATACAGTTATTATAATTTATTTCTATCCTGCAGGTTTTACAACCAGCTGGGCCAGTCCGACTTTCGTTAACCATGAATATCCTGTATGATAATAGGACAACCAATTCGGGGAGGAAGTCGCAGTATGGAAACCATATTCAGCAAAATTATTGAGGGCAGTATTCCCTCCAACAAAGTATTTGAGAATGAGCGCATTCTGGCCTTTCATGATATCGCGCCTGCGGCCCCGGTGCATGTGCTGATTATTCCGAAGAAATTCATTGCGTCGATGAATGAGGTTACGCCAGAGGATCTGCCGCTGATTGCCGAGATTCACAGTGTCGCCCAGCAGCTTGCCATTCAGCTTGGGATTGCGGAATCCGGTTACCGGTTGATTAACAATAGCGGACCTGATGGTGGACAGACTGTGCCGCATTTGCATTACCACTTGCTCGGAGGGGCCAAATTAGGCGCTCTGACGGGAATTTCGGATTCCCATAAGTAAGACGGGAAGGTCGATGTGAAAAGCCCGTTACAAAAAAAGACGTTACACTGTTGACACTGTATTTCAGTTTGACCTATAATGAAATTTGATGAACCGTGTTATGCTCTTGGACGGTCTGGTCGGAGGGAGGGAAAACTGGTGTCTGAAACTAAAGTTCGCAAAAACGAGACAATTGATGCTGCACTTCGTCGGTTCAAACGCTCCATCGCTAAAGATGGTGTCTTGGCTGAGGTGAAGAAACGCAAGCATTATGAAAAGCCAAGCGTAAAGCGCAAGAAGAAGTCTGAGGCTGCTCGTAAGAGAAAGTTTTAGGAGGAATACCCACGCATGAATCTTAGCGAACGATTGAACGAAGATATGAAGCAAGCGATGAAGAGTAAGGACAAGTTCGCACTCTCCACCATTCGAATGGTTCGTTCGACGATAAAGTATCTTGAAATAGATTTAAAGAGAACATTAGACGACAACGAAGTGCTTGATATCCTTAGTCGTGAAATCAAACAGCGCAAAGATGCCCTCCAAGAATTTGAGACAGCGGGTCGCGACGATCTTGCCGCGAGTACGAAGGCAGAAATCGAGATTATCATTAAGTATCTTCCCGAGCAACTTTCCGAAGAAGAAATTAAAGTAATTGTACAGCAGACCATCCAGGAAACCGGTGCTTCTTCGAAAAGTGAAATGGGTAAGCTCATGAGCGCGCTGATGCCGAAAGTCAAAGGTCGCGCCGATGGTAAGCTTGTGAACCAAGTGGTTCAGCAATTTCTGCAATAATAGAACGTCAGCACCCCTTTTTATAAGGGGTGTTTTTCTTTGTTTTGAAACGAATCCCCAAAACTTTCGTACTACTGATTATGTGACTATGTCCATTTTTCAAAGAGGGGAGGAGAAGAGATGAAAGGACTTCGTAAAATAGCATATGCCAGCATTGCAGGGTTGCTGTTGCTATTAGTACTTCTGCCGCTGTCTTCCCTGGCAAGTGCTGATGTTGACCCGCCCAGGCAGCCTGAGCGAGCGGCTGGAGAGTCCGTTAAGGGGCCAGTCTTCATCGTTCCGGTTGATCAGGAGATCGAACGGGGGCTTCAGAGCTTTCTGGAGCGGGGTTTTGAGGAAGCGAATAATTATGGTGCAGTGCTGATTGTACTGGATATCAACACGCCGGGCGGCCAGGTTAGTGCGGCCGAACAAATTGGCAAGCTGATCAGAGAAAGCGCTATCCCGGTGCTGGCTTTTATCAAAAGTGATGCGGCTTCTGCCGGTAGTTACATTGCTCTGAACGCCGATAAGATTGTGATGAAGCCGGGCAGCATGATCGGATCAGCTTCGCTGGTGGACAAGGGTGGTACGCATGTCGAGGATCCGAAGCTGATATCCTACTGGAAATCGAAGATGATGGGGGCTGCGGCGCTTAACGGCCGAGACCCGGATATCGCTGCGGGGATGACCGATATCAATCTCGTTGTGGAGAAGCCGAAGCTTGGCGTGAGCAAGGGGAGTGGAGAAATTATTGCCCTAAGCAGCGATCAGGCGCTCAAGGCCGGTTATGCCGATTACATAGCGGATACCCCGGAAGAAGCAGTGGTCTGGATGGGGTACACTACGGACGATATTTTCCGGGTGAAACATACCGGCGCAGAGAAGATGTCGCAATTTCTGACTAATCCGGTTATCATGACGATCTTGCTGTTTGTCGGTATCGCAGGGGTCGTTATTGAATTGATCGTTCCGGGATTTGGAGCGCCCGGCATTATTGGAACATTGGCCTTTACCCTGTATTTCTTCGGAAATTACGTGGCCGGCTTCGCGGGTTCTGAGACCTGGCTACTGTTCATCCTAGGGCTGGTCATGCTGGTGCTGGAGTTATTCATGCCGAGCTTCGGTATTCTGGGACTGTTGGGTTCGGTAAGCCTTGTGGCCGGTGTGGTCAGGGCGGCTTACAGTTACACAAATGCACTGCTTAGCCTTGGCATCGCTTTTGCAGCAGCGACGGTGGTCATTGTTATTGTGGCCGTTGTGTTCAAAGAGCGGGGTATCTGGAACCGGTTCATTTTGAAGGAAAGCCTGACCAAGGAGCAGGGCTATATACCCGTGCTTGAGAAGCTAAATCTGGTCGGCGGTATTGGGGTCAGTCTCACTCCGCTTCGTCCAGCTGGTACTGCTATGGTGAATGGGGAACGGATTGATGTGGTCACCGAGGGCAGTTTTATTGCTGCCGGTGCCGAAATTTCGGTAGTGACTGTGGAAGGTGCACGGATTGTGGTTAAAGAAATAGTGAAATAAGGAACACTAGGGCAAGACAAGTCATTAACTTTACACCAATAAACTTAATTAATGATGGGGGTTTGAACAAGTATGGGTGAGGCTTCTTTGATTCCTATATTACTGATCGCGGTGGTCGTGATCATTGTTTTGAGTGTCTTTTTGAGCTTCTTTCCGGTCATGCTTTGGATTTCAGCCTTAGCTTCCGGAGTTAGAATCAGCATTATTACGCTGGTGGCCATGAGATTGCGCCGGGTTACACCAAGCAGGATCGTTAATCCAATGATTAAGGCAACAAAGGCTGGACTCGGTCTGAATATCAACCAGCTCGAAAGTCACTATCTGGCCGGCGGTAACGTCGACCGTGTCGTTAATGCCCTGATTGCGGCACAGCGTGCCAACATTCCGCTGGAATTCACGCGTGCTGCTGCTATTGATCTGGCAGGCCGTGACGTATTGCAAGCGGTACAGATGAGTGTTAATCCGCGGGTTATTGAGACCCCGACTGTAGCCGCAGTAGCGAAAAACGGGATCGAGGTTAAGGTTAAGGCTCGGGTTACCGTACGTGCGAACATTGATCGTCTCGTCGGTGGTGCCGGTGAAGAAACGATTATTGCCCGTGTAGGTGAAGGGATTGTAACTACTGTTGGTTCCAGTAACTCTCACAAGGACGTTCTGGAGAATCCGGATTCCATTTCCCGTACAGTCTTGTCTAAGGGACTGGATTCCGGTACTGCATTTGAGATTCTGTCCATCGATATCGCGGACGTTGATGTCGGTAAGAACATCGGTGCGTACCTGCAGACAGAGCAAGCTGAAGCCGACAAACGCATAGCACAAGCGAAAGCAGAAGAGCGTAGAGCGATGGCTGTGGCGCATGAACAGGAAATGAAAGCCCGCGTTGTGGAAATGAAGGCGCTTGTCGTAGAATCTGAATCGAAGGTTCCTCTTGCTATGGCTGAAGCGCTGCGCGGCGGCCAGATCGGTGTGATGGACTATATGAACCTCAAGAACATTGAGGCAGATACACAAATGCGCGGTTCTCTAGGCAAAATGAATGACCAGGACGAGAATAACGGTCCGAAAAACAACAAATAAGGGGATGTGATACCCCATGAGCTGGATCTATATCGTTGCTGTAATTATTTTTGCCATCGTCTCGAACGTGAACAAGGCGAATAAAACGAAGGGTAAGGGAGCGCCGCCGGGCGGTATGCCCACCTTCGGAGGCGGGGATGACAGCCCGCTTCGCCGGGTCAAACGTGAGCTGGAGCAGCAGGGCAGGGCATTTCCGCCACCCGGTACTCCGGTTCCAAGGGAGACCCGGGAGCTTGCGCGGGAAGAGCAGGAGCTAGAAGAGAGTTTTCCGGTGGAACGGGAACAGCAATGGATTCCCGGTCCTGATGACGAAGTCAGAAATGGAACAACCCTGGAGCAGGGGGAAGAGCTGGATAGTGTAGATATCCGTACCGAGAAAATGCGGCAGGAACTGGAGCGCATCCATGCTGTCTTTGACGATATGGCTGGTGAGTCCAGCCCAAGCGTGAAGCATTCTTCCGAGGGAGTAAGCTCCGGGAGGGCCTCAAGCCCGGTTCTAGCAACCAGCCGCGAGGATCTGCGCAAAGGCCTCATATGGGCTGAGATTCTCGGCCCTCCGCGTTCTAAGCGTCCGCATGCATATCGTAAAGAAAGCTGAAGGGCCGGTTATATTATTGTCTGACCCTTGGCAGAAGCCGTTTGGTTGATCTAAGCAAGAACATAGGTAAGCTGTTCCATAAGCGGATATTCTGCTGGCGGAGACAGCCCACAATGTTCTCATAAGCTTAACCGTCAAAAGAGCAGCGCTTCCCCCTGTTATGGGTGAAGCGCTGCTCTTAGTTTTGACCAGGTGCTGCTTGTTTCAGGTAAATTATGAGCAGGTGAAAACCAACGGGCCTTGATCGCCACTTTTTCTAGGCATGAAGCAAAAAGCGCCGAAATTCCCCGTCCTTCTTCAGTTGTTTCTTGCGCACGGCTTCGGCGATTTTGCATCCGCAGTATGATCAATGCTGCCAAAAGATCCTGATGCTAAGACCCCGTCCGTAATTTGAAGCTCATTTTTAGGAGTTCGTTTGTTGAAGTTCATTTGTTTAAGCTCATTTTTAGGAGCTAACGGACCGTATAGCCGTTATTTTCCACATGAAGTTGTTTCGGAACGTGTAGCGGACTCAGGGGCCGTTATTTCCTGCTTGATAGTGGAATCTGAACCGGATTTCTGCGCATAGGGTCTCTGGAGTCCGTTAACTTCTTGAATGCACGATTCAATAGACAATAAGGTCACTGGAGTCCGTTAATTCCTGAATGCTCGAATTGTTGACAATTGGGCGTCTGGAGTCCGCTTCTTTGACGTATCAGGCATTGACTTTGATATGTACTCTCTTTCCTTCAAAGATTCTCCCGCTTAGACCATGGAGTGGTTGTACTGATAGTGGGGGAAGTGGTAGCGATGGTCGTATTGATAGTGGGGGAAGTGGTAACAATGGTCGTACTGATAGTGGGGGAAGTGGTAGCGATGGTCGTATTGATAGTGGGATAGTGGTAACAATGGTCGTATTGATAGTGGGGAAGCGGTAGCCGTGGTCGTACTGACCGTAGGGAAGCTGTGGCAGTGGTCCTATTTATTGCGAGAAAGCGATAGCAGTCCCCTTTATTACTGAATTGTTACCGCTAAGAAGAATAAATACAATCCGGGGACCGTAGCGCCTGGAACAACCGGTCTTTTGCGGAGCGCCCTACCCAATAAAAATATCTCTTCACTGATTTGCCCGCCGGGTCGTCACACTATGCGGGCTTTTTTCCATGTCTTCTTCTCATAAAGTGATGTGCTATCGCATATGGTGTACAGAAGGCAGGAAGGGGGAACGTCTACTTATGACCCGTATTGGCCGCAGGCTGCGGGGATGGACAAACGGGGTGCTGGATCTGCCGCAGGATCTGCTGCAGGATATGCCCCGGATCACCCTGATCGGCAACAAGGAGCTGCATATTGAGAATCATCGCGGCGTGCTGCATTTTTCCTCTGAGCAGCTGAAGCTTGCGTTAGCCAAGGGCTCGCTGGAGATCACAGGCGAGGGGCTTATGATCCGGAATATTCTTGGCCAGGAGCTGGCTATAGAGGGGATAATCGGGGAAATCAGGTACAAGGAAAGCGAGGAGAGATCATGAAGGAACCGCCTCTGTCATCACTGCGGGGGTTCGTTACTCTGCAAGTGACGGGACCGCAGGTGGAAGGATTCATTAACGCTGTTGCCGAGGCAGGCATTGTCATCTGGGACGTGAAGCCTGCCGGGAACGGCGCTTCCTTAAGGCTGCTGCTGGACGATTTCTATAACCTCCGGCCGCTCCTGAAGCGGACAGGCTGCCGGATGCATGTCACCGGACGGCATGGGTTGCCTTTTAAGATGCTTCGTCTGTGGAAACGTAAATTTTTTGCCGCGGGTGTGGTACTGTTCGGTGTCTCTCTCCTGCTTCTATGTTCTATGGTCTGGAGTATCAAAGTGGAGGGGAATGACCGCATTGCCTCCGAGGATATTATAGCGGCTGCCCGCAAAGAGGGGCTCTATACTTATCAATGGATCTGGCGTCTGAAGGACCCGGACAAGCTGACTACAGAACTGACTAATCATCTGCCGGGTGTCTCATGGGTAGGCATGGAGCGGACGGGGACTAGTGTAGTCATCCAGGTGGTAGAGGCTGCCCAGCCGGAGCAAAAGCCGCTGCTTAGCAATCGTCATCTGATTAGCCGCACCGATGCGGTGGTAACTAATATATACGCTGAACAGGGTAGACCGGTTGTCGCTCGTAATTCCCGCGTGAAGAAAGGGGACATCCTCATCTCCGGTATTCTCGGTGACGAGGAGTTCTCAAAGGCCGTGGTTGCCAAGGGGGAGGTCAAGGGGCTCGTCTGGCATGAATACAATATCGCGGTTCCACTTGAAACAAAAGGCAGCTCCTACACAGGAGAACGGAAAGATCGCAGCTATCTTGTACTTGGCAAGTGGGCGATCCAACTGTGGGGCTATGGAAAATCGACTTTTGAGGCGTCCAGAACGCTGACAGAAATGGATCCGTTGACCTGGCGGTCTATCGAGCTTCCAGTGGGCTGGATGACAGAGAAGGAGATGGAGGTCCGAGAGACATCCGCCACACGTACGGCAGAGGAGGCCAAGGCGGAGGGGCTGGAGCGGGCTAAAGCTGATATTTTCGCGCGTTATGGCTCCGAAAGCGCCATCAAAAGTCAAAAAATTTTGCATGAGAAGAAAGAGAATGGTAAAGTTTATATGAAAGTGCTTTTTGAAGTAGAAGAGAGTATCGCGGAAGAACTTCCGATAGTAAACAACCAAGGAGAATGAGGCTACTTGTCAGAACAGACTGCAAGCATTCGTATATCTTTGCAAAATGCGGGAGAAGCGCAATCCCTCTTCGGCCCGCAGGATGGATTTCTGAAAATCATCGAGAGTGAAATTCCGGCAACCATTGATTCCCGCGAAGCGGAACTGACGGTACGCGGTGCAGAACAGGAAGTAGACAAGCTGGGTCAACTGTTCAATGTGCTGTTGTCCCTGATCCGCAGCGGATACATACTCAGTGAGCGGGATGTGCAGTACGCTGTGGAGCTTGCGAAAGATTATCGCGCCGACCAGCTGCTCGATTTGTTCAAAGGCGAAATTACAACAACCTTCCGCGGCAAGCCGATCCGCGTGAAGACGGTTGGACAGAAGCATTATGTGACTACGATCAAGAAACGCGATATTGTTTTTGGTATTGGACCGGCGGGTACGGGTAAAACCTATCTGGCCGTAGTACTGGCCGTTGCCGCTCTGAAGGAAGGCTCGGTTAAGCGGATTGTGCTAACCCGTCCGGCTGTGGAAGCAGGAGAGAGCCTGGGCTTCCTCCCGGGAGACCTGCAAGAGAAGGTGGATCCGTATCTCAGACCGCTCTACGACGCCCTGTACGACGTTATGGGGCCCGATCAGGTGGCGAAGGCACTAGAACGGGGATTGATCGAAATCGCCCCTCTGGCCTATATGCGGGGGCGTACGCTGGATGATTCGTTTATCATCCTTGATGAAGCACAGAACACGACACCCGAGCAAATGAAAATGTTCCTGACCCGGCTCGGCTTCGGTTCCAAAATGGTCATCACCGGGGACGTGACCCAGATTGACCTGCCTCGCGGCAAGAAATCCGGCCTGATTGAAGCAAAAGCGATTTTATCCGGTATAGAAGAGCTGGGCTTTGTCTATTTTGCGGAACAGGATGTAGTACGGCATTCATTGGTGCAGAAGATCATTGTCGCCTATGACCGGGCTGCCGAAAACCTTGAATAAAGGGGACTGTCTCCATGGATTCAAAGCAACCTACGAAATTAAGCGGATTTGTATACAGCAATAATGGATGGAAGTATAGCGCGGCGACGCGCTATGCTCTTTTCCTGTTGCTCGGAATTGTGTTCTACTTCACTCTGGCACCTGATCTGCTGCCCAAGCGGTACGATATCAAGGAAGGGACCCAGAGTGCGAAGGAGATTACAGCACCCAAGCGAATTCAGGACAACAAAGCTACACTTAAGGCACAGGAGCAGGCTGCTGAGAATGTGGAGCCACGCTATAAGATCATCCCTATGCGTGCGGACAATTCGGTTACGTCATTGCTGGACCGGATTGACCGGCTTAACCAGGACGACCTGATCTCCCAAAGTGACAAGACGGGCATTTACCGTGAGGAGATTCCGAAGCGGGCCAGCGATTTCATTCTGAACTTTGTAAGCACAAGTCGAAATAACGGTACATACTCAGATCATCTACTGGATGAAATGCAGTCGGTGATCAAGGATCAGACCTATGTCATTCCCGAAGAGACTTTTATCAAAATCCCGCGGCTGACTTCCCAGGATATCATTGAGATGAAGCCTGTGGCTCGTGATATTGTCAACCGGTTGATGAACGACCAGATTACGGACGCTCAGACGGCAAGGGCCAAGGTGGCGGAACAGGTAAGTATCAGTGCGCTCAGCCAGCGTACCGCCCGTGAAGTTGTGCAGGAACTGGTACGTCTCGTTATCACCAGCAACAAATTCTATGATGAGGATGCCACCAAGGATGCTGAGGTTCAGGCCCGTGAAAATGCACCGAAGGTGTTCATTGAGCAGGGGGATGTACTGGTTGCCAAAGGCCAAATGATCACGCCTGAGCTGTACAAGCTTCTGGACGAGAGCGGCCTTCTGAACAACAAAGTCAACTATTGGCCGCAGCTTGGCCTGTTGATGCTCGCTGCGATGTTGTCTGCAGGTCTGCTGATGTTTATTCGCTATTCCGGCGGCCCATCCAAATTCAAGTACAATAATTCCCAGTTGTTGATGCTGGTTCTGGTCTTTGCAATTACGATCGTATTGATGCGTCTCGCTGCGTTTCTCCAGACGGATATGCGTCCTTATATTGGTTTTCTGGCCCCGGTGGCCATTGGGGCTATGCTGGTAGCGATGCTGCTGGATATGACGCTGGCGTACTTCTGCTCGATCCTGTTCGCCATTCTGGCCAGCATTATCCTGAATGTGCAGCAGGATACCATATTTGACTTTACGTTTGGGTTCTTTGCTCTAATCGTGTCTTATGTGGCAATCTTTGCGACTCACCGGGCAGGACAACGCTCCGCCTTGCTTAAAGGCGGAATTATGGTATCATTGTTCGGCAGTGTGACGGTCTTTATGCTTACGCTGTTAAGCGGTGGGGTCTTGAAAGAAATGGATACGCTGTATGCGCTCGGGTTTGCTTTTACCGGGGGGCTTCTGACGGCTGTACTGGTCATTGGTTTGATGCCGTTCTTCGAAGCTACCTTTGGTATTCTATCGGCACTTAAGCTGGTAGAGTTGTCGAATCCTAACCATCCGCTGCTGCGCAAGCTGCTTACAGAAACGCCAGGCACCTATCATCACAGTGTGATGGTCGGCAATCTGTCGGAAGCGGCGGCGGAAGCGATTGGTGCGGATGGACTGCTCTGCCGGGTAGGCTCTTATTACCATGATATCGGTAAGACTAAACGGCCGTTTTATTTCATCGAGAATCAGAACAATATGGAGAATCCACATGACTCTATTGAGCCAATGCTGAGTAAATCCATTATTGTGGCTCATGCCCGGGACGGGGTAGAGATGCTTAAGGAGTACAAGCTCCCGAAACCGATCCGAGATATTGCCGAGCAGCATCATGGAACAACATTTTTGCATTATTTTTATCATAAGGCGCTGCGTCTTGCCGAAGAGAAGGGGACTGCTCCTGATTTCGAAGAAGAGGATTTCCGTTATCCGGGACCCAAAGCCCAGTCGAAGGAATCGGCGGTGGTTGGCATAGCAGACAGTGTGGAAGCTGCTGTTCGTTCCTTGCGCAAACCAACCGTTGAGCAGGTGGAGACGATGATCGAGAAGATCATCAAGAGCCGTCTTGATGACCATCAGTTTGACGAGTGTGATCTCACCATCAAGGAACTGGACATCATTGCACGCACGTTAAAAGAAACGGTGATGGGCATATTCCACTCCCGGATCGAGTATCCGGAGGAAGCGCGGAAGCCGAAAAAAGAGGAAGGGGCTGTTGGTACATGAGCCTGAGTGTGGTATGGAATAATGAACAAGAGCAATTTGAAATCAGTGACAGTCTCATTGCATTGCTGGAAAGCATCCTGCAAAAAGCAGGGGAGGCTGAAGGCATTAATAGTGGCGAGGTCGATTTGACCTTCGTAGACAATGAGCGGATCCATGAATTGAACCGGGAATACCGTGGCATCGATCGCCCGACGGATGTTCTGTCGTTTGCGATGAATGAATCTGCGGAAGACGAACCGGAAATTATATATGAACTGGAAGAAGGCGAGACGCTGGAGGATGTTCCAGAGGTGCTGGGGGATATAATCATTTCTGTCCCGCGGGCTCAGGAGCAGGCACTGGAGTACGGCCATTCTCTTGAACGTGAGCTGGGCTTTCTGTTCGTGCACGGCTTTCTGCACCTGCTAGGTTACGATCATCAGGATGAAGCTTCTGAAGCTGAAATGATGTCCAAGCAGGAACATGTTCTGGCCCAGGTCGGACTGACACGCTAATGGTCAAGAACACGGCAGTAGGGCGCAAAAAGTTCTGGCATTCCTTTCGCTTCGCCGCACAGGGCATCGCTGCGGCATTCAAATCGGAATTGAACATGAAAGTGCACTGCGGTCTGGCTGTGATCGTTATCATCGCTGCAGCGGTATTCCGATTGCCCCCGGGCAGCTGGATGCTGCTGCTGCTGGCGATTACGCTGGTGCTAGCCGCTGAGCTGCTGAATACGGCTATAGAAGCGACGATTGATCTGGTCTCGCCGGAGATTCATCCGCTGGCCAAGAAAGCCAAAGATACCGCCGCAGGAGCCGTGCTTCTATCGGCGGTGTTTGCTGTAATCACGGGGATTTATGTGTTTTATCACCCTGTGATAGACTGGATTGCTGTACTTATGTCATAATCAGTGTACCTCAGAACGTCACGATGGTTTCATAGCATATAGAGATTGCAGGCGTACCCAGGGGCGGATTTCGCGGTTTGCGATTCCGCCCTCTTTGAGTGGGTAAGGATTCTTATGTTTCGTTGTCGGGAATACTAGGGTAGTAAACTTAACTGTAAATATTCCTGTTAATTTAATTTCAGAGTGAATGCTTTTGGCTTTGTATAGCCATGTATAGCAAAGAACTGGCCAACCGTAAGAATAAAGTAAAAGTTAAGATTTTTCATTCAAGGAAGGAAGATTAGATGAAGAAGTTCAAATCAGGTTTTGTTGCCATTATCGGGAGACCTAATGTAGGTAAATCGACGCTTATGAATCAGGTGATTGGACAGAAGATCGCCATCATGTCGGACAAGCCACAAACCACTAGAAATAAAATCCATGGGGTATATACCACAAATGAATCCCAGGTCGTGTTCCTGGACACGCCGGGAATTCACAAGAGACAGTCCAAACTGGGCGATTACATGAATCAGACGGCTATGAGCACACTCGGCGAAGTAGAAGCTGTATTGTTCCTGGTCGATGCTGCGGATGGACTGGGCGGAGGCGACCGTTTTATTGCTGAGCAATTAGGGGGACTGAAGACGCCGGTTATTCTTGTGATGAACAAGATTGACAAGATTGAGCCAGAAGCGCTGCTGCCATTGATCACACAATATCAGAAGCTGCATGACTTTGCCGAGATCGTGCCGATCTCCGCTAAGCTGGGTAACAATGTAAACACGCTGTTAGAGCAGGTGCAAAAGTATCTGCCGGACGGGCCACAGTACTATCCAGAGGATCAGGTTACGGATCACCCTGAGCAGTTTGTCGTTGCTGAACTCGTACGGGAGAAGATTCTGCACTTGACCCGTGAAGAGGTACCGCATTCCATCGCGGTGGCTATTGAGGATATGCGTGTGGAATCCAACGGTGTGGTACACATCTCAGCTGTTATTTTTGTTGAGCGTGATTCGCAGAAGGGAATCATTATCGGTAAGCAAGGGGCCTTGCTGAAGGAAGTCGGCAAGCGGGCTCGTATGGATATTGAGAACCTGCTGGGTTCGAAGATTTTTCTGGAGCTTTGGGTAAAAGTGAAAAAAGACTGGCGCAATCAGGACCGTGTCCTGCGTGACTTAGGTTTTCATAAAGATCAATAATGACTTCGCCACCTTGGCAGGAATTGCAAGGATAGAACCCGGTACATCGCACATCCTAATTTCGAAGAGACATCGTGTTTCCGAAGAAAGGATGAATACGAATGCGAGATTTTTCGTGGAAGTATTTTGCAATGACTGGAGATGTCGATGCTTATCTGCTGTATAGGGAAGCTGCAGGTTCACTCCCCGAGAGCGGACCTGTAACGGCGGAGGAAGAGCAGGTCTATGATGAAGAAGCGCAATAGGGACTGGTTGCTTGCCGAATGGTTGGGGGAAGAGGCATGCTACACAGGGTGGAAGGGATCGTCATCCGCAGCATGGACTACGGCGAAGGGAACGCGATCATTACGCTTTGCACCGAGAACGCGGGCAAAGTAGGTGTGCTCGTACGCGGTGCCAAGAAGGTTAGAAGCCGCCATGCTGCACTGATTCAGCTGTTTACAGTTGGAGAATTTGTTTTTTTCAGAAATAACGGAGGACTGGGTACGCTGAACTCGGGTGAGATTACGCAATCTCATCATCCACTGCGTGAAGATTTAATCAAAGCTGCCTACGCTTCCTATGCCTGCGAGCTGCTGGACCGTGTGCTGCATGATGAAGAAACCGGAAGCTTCTGGTTTCGCCAATTGACGGCCTGCCTGAATGCGCTGGAAGAAGATAAGGAACCCGGTGTGATCATCAATATTTTCGAAATGAAGCTTCTACAGGCAGCAGGATATGCTCCGGAACTGGATGCATGTGTCATCTGCGGCTCGCAAAAACCTGATGATCAGCTTCTGATCAGTCCCCGCCTCGGCGGGGTACTGTGCCGTAGCTGCAAGCATCAGGATCCTCCGGCACTGGCGATTTCACCCCGGGCGCTGAAGCTGCTGCGGTTGTTCGCGGCGCTGGATCTGACCCGGCTTGGCAATGTGGACGTGAAGGAAGGTACCCGTCTGGAACTGAAGAAGATCATGCGATCCTTTATGGATGTGCAGCTTGGGCTGCGGCTGAAATCGCAGAACTTTCTGGACCAGCTGGATAAATACGAGATTTGACGAATCCTGAAATTTCCGTTACTATAGTGGCAGTTTACTTTTATTAATTGTGGTCAGCCGTATTGGCTCCGCTAAGGAGAACGTGCAGCGATCGGGAAAGTAATGGACAGTATTGCCGTATCAGCGAGCCGGGGGCAGTGGAAGCCTGGCAGGGCAAAGTTCATGAACATGGCACCCGGGAGTACGGAAACGGCACCAAGCGAAAAGTGGATTCGTCACCCTGTTATTGGCATTTTTATTACCAGTTATGGGACGGATCAAGTAGGGTGGAACCGCGGGAGAACATGTTAAGCTCTCGTCCCTATGTCTGTTTATCAGGCATGGGGGCGGGAGCTTTTTGACCTGTGGCCGGCCGGGGAGTCTCCCGGTGCGCTGCAAGAATAGAGAAGAGCCGCCTCCATCGCAAGGCCTAAAGAAGGCATCAGGCAGAAAAAACTTGTAAGCGAAGGAGTCGGTAGCATGAACTTTCAGCAGATGATTTTGACGCTGCAGCAGTTTTGGGCAGCACACAACTGTATTATCGTCCAGCCGTACGATACGGAAAAAGGAGCGGGTACGATGAACCCGATGACCTTTTTGCGTTCACTGGGGCCAGAGCCGTGGAAGGTAGCTTATGTAGAGCCTTCACGTCGTCCATCGGACGGACGTTACGGGGAGAACCCTAACCGTTTGTACCAGCATCACCAGTTCCAGGTGATTATTAAGCCATCCCCGGACAATATCCAGGAGATTTATCTGGAGAGTCTGAAGGCGCTTGGCGTAGACCCGCTTCTGCATGACATTCGTTTTGTAGAAGACAACTGGGAGAATCCTTCCCTGGGCTGCGCGGGGCTTGGCTGGGAAGTGTGGCTGGACGGGATGGAAATTACGCAGTTTACGTACTTCCAGCAAGTGGGCGGTATCGAGACCCATCCGGTAGCTGTTGAAATCACTTATGGTATGGAACGTCTCGCCTCCTATATTCAGGAGAAGGAAAATGTATTCGACCTGGAGTGGGTGGACGGAATCAGCTACGGAGATGTGTTCCATCAGCCAGAAGTGGAGCATTCCACATATACCTTTGAAGTTTCCGATGTCAAAATGTTGTTTACACTTTTCAATACGTATGAAGAAGAAGCACGCAGAGCGATGGAGAACCATCTGGTGTTCCCGGCTTACGACTATGTGTTGAAATGCTCCCATACCTTTAACCTGCTTGATGCACGGGGAGCTATCAGTGTAACGGAGCGGACCGGATTTATTACTAGAGTGCGTAATTTGGCTCGTACGGTGGCCGCGACTTATGTGGAGGAACGCGAGAAGCTGGGCTTCCCGCTGCTGAAGAAAGAAGGTGCTGACCGTGGCTAAAGATATCTTGTTCGAAATCGGTCTGGAGGAAGTTCCGGCCCGGTTCATCCGTGCTGCGATGGAGCAGCTTGAAGACAGAATGTCCAAATGGCTGGAGTCTTCGCGTATTTCTCATAGCGGTGTTACTGCCTATGCAACACCTCGTCGTTTGGCTGTTCTGGTGAAAGATGTTGCTGAGAAGCAGACTGATATCAGTGAAGAAGTCAAAGGCCCGTCACGTAAAATTGCCTTGGACGCCAGTGGTGAATGGAGCAAGGCTGCACTTGGTTTTGCCCGTAGTCAAGGAGTATCCCCAGAGCAGTTTACCTTTAAGGAACTGGCAGGCGTTGAATATATTTACGCTACTAAAAGCAGTGCCGGCGTAGAAACATCCACACTGCTGGCACAAGGTCTGTTGGACATCGTTAATGCCATGACGTTCCCGAAAAATATGCGTTGGGGCAGCTATGACTTCAAGTTCGTACGTCCGATCCGCTGGCTGGTTGCCCTGTTCGGCAAGGATATTATTGACTTGGAGATCACGGGTGTCAAAGCCGGCAACAGTAGCCGTGGACATCGTTTCCTTGGAGGCGAGACTGTAATTGCCGAGCCTGCCGCTTATGTGGAGAGTCTGCGCTCACAGCATGTGCTGGCCGATGTGAAGGAACGGGAGAGCCTGATTCTTGATCAGATTCACAAGCTGGCTGCTGAGAAGAACTGGACCATCGCCATCAAAGAAGATTTGCTTGAAGAAGTGCTCTTCCTGGTAGAGACGCCAACGGTTCTGTTCGGCACCTTCGACCCAGCATTCCTGAATATTCCGCAGGACGTACTGATTACTTCGATGCGCGAGCATCAGCGGTATTTCCCTGTGCTTGATACAGAAGGCAAGCTGTTGCCGTTCTTCGTCACTGTCCGTAACGGAAACGCAGAATCACTGGACGTGATTGCGAAAGGGAACGAGAAAGTGCTTCGGGCCCGCTTGTCCGATGCCAAGTTCTTCTACGAAGAGGATCAGAAGCTGCAAATCAGTGACGCGCTGGCCAAGCTGGAAAATATCGTGTATCACGAAGAAATGGGCAGTATCGGCGATAAAGTCCGCCGGATTCGCAAGATCGCGGATCTGCTGGCTGCCAAGCTGAATCTGCCTGCCAATACTGTCTCTGAGGTTAGCCGTACCGCTGATATTTGCAAATTCGATCTGGTTACCCAAATGGTCTATGAGTTCCCTGAGCTGCAAGGCACCATGGGTGAAGATTATGCACGTAAAGCTGGAGAATCAGAGACGGTTGCCAAGGCTATCTTTGAACACTATCAGCCGCGTTTCGCCGGAGATCAAGTTCCATCGACAGATGCAGGTGCGGTAGTCAGCATTGCGGATAAAATGGATACTATTGTCGGCTGCTTCTCCATCGGCATCATTCCGACTGGTTCCCAGGATCCTTATGCTCTGCGCCGTCAGGCTGCAGGAATTGTGCAGATCGTGCTGGAGCGTCAGCTTCCGATCTCCTTGCAGGATATTTTTGCCGCTGCGACTGAAGTTCATGAAAATTCACGAAATCTGAAACATTCGGGTGAGGAACTGCGTAATACTCTTTACGAGTTCTTTGGTCTACGCGTTAAACGACTGCTGTCCGACAATGTTCGTTATGATGTAGTGGATGCTGTCATTGCTGCTGGATTTGATGATGTAGTGAATGTAGTTGCAAGAAGCCGGGCATTGATGGATGCAGTCGCCGGACAAGAGGATTTCAAGATTACTGTGGATTCCTTGACCCGGGTTAGCAACCTTGCCGCCAAGGCAACGGAAGTTACTATCGATCCTGAATTGTTGGTTGAGGCAGCAGAGGCGAAGCTATATGAGACATGGCAGGCACTGCACACGCCTTATCGTGAAGCTCTTGCAAGCAAGCACGCCGAAGAAGCGTTGACTATTCTTTCTGGCTTGAAGGATGATGTCACCGGATTCTTCGATTCCGTCATGGTTATGGCAGAGGATGAGAAGGTGCGCGCTAACCGTCTGGCACTGCTGGCCGGCATTGATGCCGACTCGAAGATTTTTGCTGATTTCGGCAAGCTGGTTTGGTAAACCAGGCCCCTTCCTTTATTCCTGACGATAAAAAAGTTAAGTGTTTTATGGTATAGATTGATGGTTTAGGGTATAAATATACGGAACAGTGCCAAAGCGTCAGCTTGACAACTGTTCCGTATTTATGATTTTGCTAAAATGTCCGCTTACGTTTTATGATTCGAATTATAGATCTTCCAGAGGACAGCAAAACCGTTTCTTTTTGATAAAGAAGGATTTCATACCAGAAGCGCGTATATATATTACACGGGAAATTGGTGATGAAGATGGAGAAGTCCCCGGGGAGAACAATCGTTGTAGACGGAGATGCTTGTCCGGTCAAAAAAGAAATTGCAGCCGTAGGCCGCTCCTTTGGAATTCCGGTGGTTATGGTTTCTTCCTATGACCATGCGCTGAAGGGCGAAAAAGGAGTAACGGTCGTGCAGGTGGACCGGGGTGATCAGAGTGCCGACCTGTATATTGCCAATCATATTTCTGCAGGTGATGTGGTGCTGACGCAGGATTATGGACTGGCCGCACTGGCGCTGGGCAAACGCTGCAGTGTGCTGTCGTTTCGTGGCCAGGATTATAAGGATTCCACCATGGATTTCATGCTGGAAGGCAGGCATGCCAGGGCAGTGGAACGAAGGCGGGGGCATTATTCCAAAGGTCCAAAACCGATCACTGCCGAGGAGAAAAACTTTTTTCAACATAAACTGACAAAACTTTTAACAATTTTGCAGGAGAATGTTCAGCTGTAGCGAATTATATTTATTTGTTAAGAGATGAAGGTGGTTGAAATGGCTAGCGGACAGGGAAGTATCCCGGAAGAGGTCATCGAGAGCGTGCTGGCGCGCCATGATATTGTCGATACCGTCGGTAAAGTTGTCCAGTTGACCAAGCGGGGGAAATATTTATGGGGCCTCTGCCCGTTTCATTCGGAGAAAACCCCTTCCTTCACTGTCACTCCAGAGCGTGGAGTATTTCATTGTTTTAGCTGCGGTATGGGCGGAAATGCCATCAAATTCAGGATGGAAATCGAAGGGTTATCCTTCCCCGAGGCAGTTAGAACGATGGCCGAAGAAAGTGACATTCCCCTTCCGGAAGGAAAAAGCGGGCTATTATCTCCGCCAGACCCCGAACGGGACCGGCTGCTTCAAGCGTATGAATGGTCTGCGAAGTTTTATCATTTTCTGCTGAAGAATACGGAGCACGGCACTGCCGCCATGGAGTATTTAAGATCCCGGAATTTCAGCGATAAAATGATTGATCAGTTCCAGATCGGATATGCGCCGGACCGCTGGGATACGCTCCAGCAATTTTTAGAGAAGCGTCAATTTGATCTCGCCGAGATGGAGCGGGGCGGACTATTGTCCGTCAGAGGCGAGGGTAAGGGCTTCATCGACCGTTTTCGCGGCCGGATTATGTTTCCGATTGCGAGCCGCACAGGCAAGGTGATTGCTTTTGCCGGAAGAATTCTGGGGGATGGCCAGCCGAAGTATCTGAATTCCCCGGACACGAAGCTGTTTAACAAAAGCAGGGTTCTGTACAATCTGCACCAGTCGAAAGCATCCATTCGCAAAACGCGGCAAATCGTTCTGTTAGAAGGATATGGGGATGTCATTTCAGCCTGGGAATCAGGTGTATTGAACGGCGTTGCTACTATGGGAACCTCGCTCACCGAGAATCATGTGGCAATGATGAAAAATCTGGCTGATGAGATTGTGCTGTCGTATGATGGCGACCGGGCGGGACAAGCTGCGGCTATCAAGGCTATTCCGATGCTGGAGGAAGCGGGGTTCCGCGTGAAAGTTGCCGTGCTGCCCAGTGGACTGGACCCGGATGAATTTGTATCCCGTTATGGTGGGGATCGGTTCAGGGAACAGGTAATTGAGTCGGCGGTCTCATCCGTGAAATTTAAGCTTATATATCTGAAAAAAAACCATATACTCCTAGAGGAAGACGGTAAAATTGCTTACGTAAAAGAAGCACTTCAGATTATTGCATCCTTGCATTCCTCCACGGAACGAGAAGTTTATTTGCGGGAAATCGCCTCCGAGCTTGAGCTGTCATATGATAGTTTAAAGCAGGATTGCAATTTACTCCGGGCATCGATGCAAAAAAACATCCCCGAAGGGGATAATAACGATAAAAGGTGGAATAATGGTAGGCATAAAAAAGGGCAAGTGCAGACACCAACGCTGCTACCCGCTTACCATGTCGCGGAACGGCGCCTGTTGTCCTTCATGATTCAGGACCCGGAAGCCGCCACATATGTGGGCGAACGCCTCGGAGAAGATTTCAACATCGATGATCATGCGGCAATTGCCGCTTATCTATACGCCTATTACGCTCAAGGAAAACCACCGGGAATCAGCCGGTTTCTCTCATCTCTTCAGGATGACCGTCTGGAAAAAGCGGCAACTGCTATTTCCATGATGGATACCCCTCCAGACTGGAATACACAGGTGCTGGACGACTACATCCGTGAAGTGCGGAAATACCCCCTGCAGCGCAGGATGGAACAGAAGCGAGAAGAAATGATTCAGGCCGAAAAAACAGGTGACTTTTTGCGTGCGGCACAAATAGCA
The DNA here is from genome assembly GCF_013359945.1 of Paenibacillus agri. Lineage (GTDB taxonomy): Bacteria > Bacillota > Bacilli > Paenibacillales > Paenibacillaceae > Paenibacillus_AQ > Paenibacillus_AQ agri. Next base: position 104,071 of record NZ_JABWCS010000214.1, read on the forward strand.
AGTGAGATTATAGCCCTAGAGAGACAATGAAATGCCTGGCAGGATGTACCTAGGGAGGAGGGAGTCGAATTATGGCGAACGATCAGCATACTGAACTCGAAGCGGAATTTACTTTGGATCAGGTTAAGGATCAACTTATTGAACATGGCAAGAAAAGATCATCACTGAATTACAAAGATATCATGGAGAAATTGTCGCCGTTTGATCAAGACCCCGAGCAAATGGAAGAGTTCTATGAGCAGCTTAGCGATCTGGGGATTGAGGTTGTGAACGAGAATGACGAGGAGGTTACGACTCTTCGGCAAAGTGAGGACAATGAAGGCAGCGATAATGACGACTTCAGCTTCGATGATGATCTGTCATTGCCTCCGGGCATCAAGATCAATGATCCTGTGCGGATGTATTTGAAAGAAATCGGCCGTGTTCCCCTGTTGTCGGCAGACGACGAAGTGGAGCTTGCTATGCGGATCAAGAACGGCGATGAAGAAGCCAAACGCCGTCTTGCAGAAGCGAACCTGCGGCTCGTAGTCAGCATTGCGAAGCGCTATGTGGGCCGTGGCATGCTGTTCCTGGATTTGATTCAGGAAGGTAACATGGGTCTGATCAAAGCGGTGGAGAAGTTCGACCATAATAAAGGCTTCAAATTCAGTACGTATGCTACTTGGTGGATTCGTCAGGCGATTACCCGCGCGATTGCGGACCAAGCCAGAACGATTCGTATTCCGGTGCACATGGTTGAAACAATTAATAAGCTGATCCGCGTCTCCCGTCAACTGTTGCAAGAGCTTGGACGTGAGCCTTCTCCGGAAGAAATTGCAGCAGAGATGGAATTGACAGTAGAAAAGGTCAGAGAAATCATGAAGATTGCTCAAGAGCCGGTATCGCTGGAAACACCGATCGGTGAAGAGGATGATTCCCATCTGGGCGATTTCATTGAGGATCAGGAAGCGTTGGCCCCTGCGGATGCGGCGGCTTACGAATTGCTGAAGGAACAGCTGGAGGATGTGCTGGACACGCTCACCGAGCGTGAAGAGAACGTGCTTCGTCTGCGTTTCGGTCTGGATGATGGCCGGACGAGAACACTGGAGGAGGTTGGTAAGGTCTTCGGCGTAACCCGGGAACGGATCCGTCAGATCGAAGCCAAGGCGCTTAGAAAACTGCGTCATCCTAGCCGCAGTAAACGGCTGAAGGATTTCCTCGAATAGGATGTATGAACTGGACCTTCTGCTGCTCAGTGGCAGGAGGTTCTTTTCGTTTAATGGGCGGAAAGAGGGATGAGCCGGTGAATTTGGAGAAACGCGACACGATCTTGAATGAAATTCAGTATTGGAGAAAGAGCCGATTGTTACCAGAGCAATATTGCGATTTCTTGACTAACCTGTATGACGACGAAAATGCGGTCAAGGACAGTAACCCCATCTCGCTGCAAAATCTGCAGCAGGGCAGCATCAAGATATGGTTGTTTGGTTTTGGCATTATTTCCTTGTTTTTCTTGATTAGTATATATTTTAGCGTTTTTCCCTGGCCTTTGCAAATCGCAACCGCCCTGTCTGTCCTGATTGTTTGCTATGGATATGCAGCAATTTTCAGAAAGCGTAACCGAATGATCAGCCTGATGTTGACAGGAATTGGCAGTTTGTTGACCTTGGGATTCGGCTTGTGGCTCATTTCGCTGCATCATCTTGATCCAGACTTCTGGCAGCCGATTCTGATTGGAACCTGCGGTTTGCTCTGGTGTGTGCTTGGCTTTGTTCTTCGCATCGGGATATTGCAATATTGCGGTTATGCCTTCTGGGCGCTGCTGTATGCGGGCTTCTTCGGCGGGATGCGTCCGGATGCTTCAATGCTTGAGCTGGAACTGCTTTGGCTGCCGCTGTGTGTACTGATGGTCTGGCTGAGCTGGCTGCTGCATTACCGGGTGAGTGGAGTTGCCGGTGTGTATTTTGCAGTGGGAGCCACGCTCTGGCTTCTGCCGGAGCTGGATGCGCTTCTGCTGCGGCATGATTATCCGCAGTGGATTGCCTTCTTGCTGCTAGCGAAGATTGCTGCAGAACTGGCGTTGTTGTTTATTTTCCGAAAAAAATGGATTGCGTGGGTGGCTACATGAACAATACTAAATTATCTGAACGGCTTCAGCTGGTGCTGGAGCAGATTCCACAGGGCAGCCGGCTGGCCGATATTGGCTCCGATCATGCGCTGCTGCCTGTAGCAGCTATACAGAGCGGACGTGCCGTGTTTGCTGTCGCAGGAGAGGTTAATGAAGGACCTTTTGAAGCTGCACGCAGAGGTGTGGCTGAAGCTGGAAAAGGAAAAGTGATCTCGGTTCGCCGGGGAGATGGGCTGGAGGTACTGGAGCCGGGCGAGGTAGACAGTATCACTATCGCCGGTATGGGCGGATCGCTGATTGCGGCGATTCTTGACCGGGGACGGCAGCAAGGGAAGCTGGAAGGCGTGACGACCCTGTCGCTTCAACCGAATGTTGGCGAAGATAATCTTCGTCGTTGGTTGCTGGAGCATGGTTGGGTGCTTACCGCTGAGCATATTTTGGAGGAAGACGGCAAGATCTACGAGATCCTGACCGCGGTGCCAGAAGCTACGGGGACTCACACTAATGATGAGGTGTACAGCGATCTGAAGCTGGCGGGCGGCGAAGTCGTTTGCAGTAAAGATAGATTGATCCAGATGGGTCCTTGGCTGCTGCGGTCGCCGAATGATGTGTTTTTTGACAAGTGGCAGGGCGAGATCCGGAAGCTGGAAAGCATTCTTGCCTCGCTTTCTCGCTCCGAGCTAGCCTCGGCTGAGGACAAGCGGAGAGTCATTACAGGACAGATCAAGGAAATCACGGAGGTGCTGGAATGCTTGCGAAAGGACAAACTGTAATTCAGTATATGGAGCAGCTTGCCCCAAAGCATATCGCCGAGGAGTGGGATAAGGTCGGGCTTCAACTGGGCTCTTTGCAGAAGGAGATTTCAGGGATTCTGGTCGCGCTGGATGTGAACGAGGAGATTGTGGAGGAAGCTATTTCCCTGGGCTGCAATCTGATCATTGCCCACCATGCGATTATTTTCCGTCCCCTGCAGGGTATTCTTACAGATACGCCAGCTGGCCGATTGTATGAGAAGCTCATTAAGCACGACATTGCTGTGTATATCAGCCATACGAATCTGGATGTAGCCGAAGGCGGGATGAACGAATGGATGGCGGAAGCGCTCGGCATTGAGAACAGTGCACCGATTAAGGATATTCATTCGGAGCAATTGTCCAAGCTGGTAGTGTTCGTCCCGAAAGATCATCATCAAAAGGTGCTGGATGCCATTCTGAATGCAGGTGCGGGTTCGATTGGTAACTACAGTCATTGTAGCTTCAATATCGAGGGATACGGCACTTTTCTGCCGGGTGAAGACACTGAGCCTTATATTGGGGAGCCGGGGAAAATGCAGCGTGCTGAGGAAGTACGTATCGAAACGATCGTGCCGCAGGGGATCCGTAACAAAGTGGTGCAGGCCATGCTGAAGGCTCATCCTTATGAAGAAGTAGCCTATGATCTGTATCAGATGGACCTGAAGGGCCGCAGCCTCGGTCTGGGCCGGGTAGGGAAGCTTAAAGAGGCCACCACACTTGGAGCATTCGTGGAGACCGTCAAACAGGGGCTGAAGGTGGATAGGGTGCGTGTGGTTGGCGAACTTGATCGTCCGATCCGTAAGGCAGCTGTTCTGGGCGGTTCCGGTGCTAAATACTACAACAGCGCGATTTTCCGCGGGGCGGACGTGCTGGTTACTGGAGACATTGATTACCACACGGCTCAGGATGCGCTGCTGGCGGGTATTACCTTGATTGATCCGGGGCATAACGCGGAGAAGATCATGAAGGAGAAAGTTGCGGAGTGGATGACCGGGAAGTTGACTGAAGGACGTTATAAGACGGCAGTCCATGCTTCGCAGGTGAATACGGAGCCATTCCGTTTTATGTAGTTCCAAACAATTACACTTGTGCAGGACACCTTAAGTCTGTATAATATAAATGTTGTTCGGAAAGTTTGACAGACAATCGCCGGCGGCGCAAGCCGCGGGAGGAAAGTCCGGGCTCCATAAGGCAGGGTGCTGGATAACGTCCAGTCGGCGCGAGCCGAAGGATAGTGCCACAGAAATGGACCGCCGATGGCCGCCCTTGGGCGGCACAGGCAAGGATGGAACCGAGGTGTAAGAGACCCCGAGGAACACTGGTGACTTTGTTCCTGGTAAACCCCATCTGGAGCAAGACCTAATGAGACGCAGCGCTTCCCTAGCGGAATGTGCAGCCTTCGCCTGAGGCGCGTCTAGGTTGGTCGCTGGAGCTGTGCAGTAATGTATGGCCTAGATAGATGATTGTCGCTTATGGTGGGAGGGTAGTTCCCGTATGAACCACGAAGAGCACAGAACCCGGCTTACGGCAAACTTTCCTAACTGCAACGTTATGTATTAATTTTTCAATCGTCTGATGAACAGCATAGATCAAACGGCGGCGTTTATCCGGTTATCCGGGTAACGCCGCCGTTTTTGTTTTTATAAAAAAGAAGTCCGGTAAACCCGCCCGCTACAAGATAGCAGTCTCAAGTTCCCGCCACTGCACAATGGCTCTCATCAGGCGCTGCACGCCTTCCTGAACAAGCTGAGGCGGCGTGTGGGTGAAATTAAGGCGCATCGTATTCTTCTCTGGATGAGAGGGATAGAAGACCTCACCGGGGACAAAAGCGACACCTTGCTCCATGGCTAACGGCAGGAGCTTTGTCGTATCGATTTCAGCTGGTAGTGTCAGCCAAAGAAACATCCCTCCCAGGGGCTCACGGAAGCGCAATCCTTCCATACCCTGAGCAAGAAGCTCCTGGGACAACAGCTTCATCCGCGAATGATATTCTCGGGAGACACTAGCAATGTGCTGTTCAATATCGAACGTCCGCAGAAGCTGATGCAACGCCCGCTGATCGATTGCGCTGGAATGCAGATCGGCTGTCTGTTTGGCCTTGGCAACCATTCTGACAAGTTCAGGGGTAGCCGCAATCCAGCCTGTACGCAGGGCAGGAGCGACAATTTTAGAAAAGGTGCCAGTATAGATGACGCAATGTTCTTTATTGCTGTTTCGGTCGATGGCCGCTAGTGTAGGCGGAATGCTGCCAGGCTCACTTGTGAATCTCAGTTCGCCATAAGGATTATCCTCCAGAATCAGTGTGCCGTATCGTTGGCACAGCTGTACAATTTGTTGGCGGCGCTCCGTGCTCCAAGTAGCCCCAGAGGGATTATTAAAAGTAGGGACGGTGTATAGCAGCTTTGGCTTCAGCCTCCGTAGCTTCTCTTCCAGATCCTCGGGTAACATCCCTTCACTGTCGTGGTCCACAGTATGGATATTGGCCCGGTAGAAGTTCAGTGATTGCAATGCAGCGAGATAGGTAGGTGTTTCTACGAGCACGACATCGCCGGGGTCTAACAGAATTCTACAAATCAGGTCAATTGCTTGCTGAGAGCCTGTAGTCAACATAATCTCATCCATATTTACGGGAATGCCCTGACGGGCAAGTCGTCCGGCAATTTGTTCACGCAGGGGAGTGAAGCCCTCGGTGATTCCGTACTGAAGTGCGGAGCCGTTGCCTGATAATACCTGGTTGTAAGCAGCCCGGACTGCTTCTACCGGAAACAGCTCTTCAGCGGGCAACCCACCCGCAAGCGAGATCACATCAGACCCTTGTGTGACTTTCAGGATTTCCCGAACGACTGACGATCCTATATTTTGAGCTGCTGTAGAGTACTGGATATTCATAAGATTACTCCCCGCCTTCTTGGTTTGATGGTATCATAACGACATCGCAGTATAACAGTAAAGGTCCGAATATAACAGTTGGGAGATAACGGGTATGCACATAGAACTGAAGCGCGGCAGCAGCCGATCCTTGCCTCAGCAAATCTACGAAAAATTAGGGCAGCGGATCTCCTCTGGTCTTCTGCTTCCCGGAGCGCGTCTGCCCTCCGTACGTGAACTAGCCCTGTCGCTGAAGGTCAGCCAGGTGACAGTGAGCAAGGCTTATGCGGAGCTGGAGAAAAAAGGGCGTATTCTCTGTATTCAGGGGAAGGGTTGTTTTGTAGCAGATATAGAGCATGAGGGAACCGGGGAAGGCGGCGGTTGGCAGGGACGTTATGATGATTATTTGCCGAGAGCGCAGCTCTGGCGTAATTTCAATGAGTCTGAGGCCGACTATTCATTCCATCTGGCGTCGTTGCATCGTGAACTACTGCCGCTGAGATCTATTGGCAGCACCATGGCCGCTCTTGTATCGGAACAGCCTGAATTAATGGCATCTTACGGAAATTTCCAGGGTGATCTGGAACTGCGGGAGGTCATGCGGCGGCATCTGCAGAAGCGAGGCATGGCGCTGGCTTCTTCGGGGCTGATGATTACAAGCGGATCACAGCAGGGTATTGATCTGGTGGCACGTACTTTTGTGGGACCGGGAGATGTTGTCTATCTTGAAGATCCCAGCTATACAGGCGCGATTGATGTCTTTGCCGGCCGCGGGGCAGAGATGATTTTTGTGCCGATGGATCGTGAAGGGATGAGAGTGGATATTCTAACTTCTTTATGTGACGAGCGCCCCCCGAAGCTGATCTATACCAACCCGACCTTTCAAAACCCGAGCGGAGTTACGATGAGCATACGAAGAAGACAGCGGCTGCTGGAGTTGGCTCGCAGTTACCGCTGTCTTATTGTGGAGGATGATCCATTCAGTGATTTGTATTTCCGTGATCCACCCCCGCCTTCCATCAAGTCGATGGATAGAGATGGGCATGTCGTATATTTGAAAAGCTTCAGTAAGGTGCTGGCTCCCGGCTGCCGAATCGCTTGTGTCGCCGCTGAAGGGGACATTCTGTCCCGGCTGATTGCCGCCAAATCCGCCAGTGATCTCGGCAGCCCGCTCCTGACTCAGCGGGCTGTACTGCCCTTCATAGCGGACAGCTACGAACGATATGCCTCAGGTCTCCGTATCGCTTTAAGGGAGCGGATGGAGAGTGCAGGAAGGCTATTGAGGCAATACGCTCCCTCCGGCGTCCGCTGGACGCTGCCTGAGGGCGGGCTCAACATGTGGTTGGAGCTCCCGGCTGCACTCCGGATTGACAAATTGCACACCCTCGCTGAGCAGGAGAGTATTTCTTTCCTGCCTGGTGATGTCTGCCAAGCGGGCGAAGGAAACTCAAGGCATATTCGGCTTTGTTATGCACAAATGAATAAAGCCCGCATGGAGCAAGGGCTGAAATTATTTTTAGAGCTACTGTCCAGGTACATGGCCTCTGAATTACCGGACGAAATGATCCAGTAAAGGCTGTCCTAGGTGGATCCAGCACCGTACTGAGCCGCGATTACATTACCAGATGCAAGTACGTATTACCACGTCATTCGCAAGTTTTATCAAGGGTTAACACCCATTCTCTGCTTCAACTGGTTAAGTTGCTGCCGGACATGCTGTGGCCAGAGCTGTAGCGGGACGGGATTGCCAGAGGCTGCCTGCAGGGTCTTGTAGATATCGACCTGACCCCAGCCGTAATATTTGTCATGACCCGGGGTGCCGAGGTCAATTGCATTTTTCATCAACAGATCCATGACCTCTTGGTTGCTCAGATCGGGATTCAGGGATCGAACCAATGCGGCCAGCGCTGCTACATGGGGGCTTGCCATAGATGTGCCAGACAATGCCGCATACTGGCTGTCCGGATATGTGCTGGCAATGCTTTCCCCAGGAGCGGCAACGTCCACATAATCACCGTAATTGGAGAACGATGCCCGCTGGTGTGAAGCGTTGGTTGCAGCTACAGCTAGCACTTCCGGATAGGCGGCAGGGTATCCCGGCCGCTCCGTATTATCGTTTCCTGAGGCCGAGACAAGGACTACGTCCCGGTCATAAGCATATTTGATGGCATCGTGCAGAAATTGGGAGTCGGCATAGTTCCCGAGACTGAGGTTAATGACCTTGGCCCCGTTGTCGGCGGCCCAAATGATGCCTTCAGCGACCGAGTAGGTGGTTCCCGCCCCGGAGTTATCGAGTGCTTTTACCGGCAAAATCTTGTTGTACCAGCTAATCCCCGCGACACCCTCGCCATTGTTGACCAGCGCTCCGATAATGCCCGTTACATGTGTTCCATGACCCACATCATCATCCGGAGTAGAGCCCTTCGTCACGGCATTGTAGCCGGGCAGAAGCTTGCCCTGCAGATCGGGATGGCTGGCCTGCACGCCGGTATCTACGACTCCGACAATGACATCCTTACTGCCTTTATTTAAATTCCATCCCTGTCCTGTCTCAATCGCCGGTAAATTCCACTGGTAAGTGGAGTAAAGCAAGTCGTTGGGCGTAATAACCTCCGGATTTGTTTCAGAGACGGTATCATTCGTTAAATATAAGTAGTGTGGTTCCGTATACTCCGGATGCCATTTGTTATCGAAATAGGATTTGAGCTGATAAAAACTCATCTTCTCCGAGCGGAAAATATAAGCGTAGCCCAATTTACGCGGTTCTTTGCCGTTGATGTCAGCGACAATTGTCTGCAGCTGCCCTTGAGTGGGATGGCCGTTCGGGAAACGGACTACGATCTCATTTTCATAAAAATGGCTGGCATTCTGATTGTCATGTCCGGTCTTGACTGTCAGTTCACCGAGGGTATCGGTATGCACAGATTCAACACGGAATTTCCCTTCTTTGGGGTAAGGAATGAGGCGAAGGTTCTTGAGCTGATGATCGGCAACTTTGCCCAGGACTTTCTGATTAATCAGCGCAATTACGCCGATACTGCCTTCCTTGTCACGTTGGCCCATAAAATAATATTTTTCCTGGCCGACCACAAAAGTGGGCGATTCGTAGGACTTGTGATTTTTTAAGCTGGACTTGGCTAGCTTCAGGTACTTCTGCAGTGTTTTATTCTCCTGATCGCTGCCTTGAGGAGGGTCGGATTTGAAGGTGGTGGTCTTATTGCTACGGAAATCTAACCATGTCAGCATGGCAAAATGCCCGTGTTCCTGCTTAAGGTGCTCTGCATACACTGAAACATCCTTAAAGGAAGCCCCATGTGCCTTGTTGAGCAAGCTTGTCAGATGTTGGCTTACATCCACCCGGTTCAACCGGTCCGTTGCTGTGACATCTTGGGAAAGTGTAGTTTTCTTCAATATTTTCTCCTGCTTGGGGCCGGGGACTGAGGCTTGTCTAAGCGGCGTATTTCCCTTCTCTGCCGGCCGTAAGGCGAAGGTCAGCAGAACAACCGTAAATATGGCGGTCAGCAGACCAGCAATTCTTAAATTTTTTCGTGACATGATTTCCGTTCCTCCATGGCTTTGTAGTCTCCATAGATTGAGAAACGGAAGCCTGTTTTATGCATTGCAGAAAAGGGATACCGCAGGCTCGTTTTTTATGATAATATCAGAAGATAGAAGACCCCAGGATTGAATTCCTGAACTTGTAAGATTACATCGGAACATCATAACTAATGAAACTTGAACTGTGAACTGTGAACTGTGAAAAGTGTAAATTGAACGTAAGCGACGGCAAGAGTAAGGAATAATAAGGGGGAGCAACCGCCATGTCAGCTAATGTGCAGAAATTATGTGAAACGACGAGAGAAAAGCTTAAGATCGCTATCGATAAAGTGGAGCTGTTCCTGAACCAGCACGCATTACCGCAGCTTGTTACCGAGCAGGATGAGGAAACTGTGCATTTCTATGAAGGGTTTCTGTCCGATCTGCGTCATGTGCTGGTATTCTCCGAGATGTCTTATGAGAAGCTGGGAGTTGCTTTGCGCCGTGCCACATTTGATGAATCATTTGCGCAGAAAGCGCTTTATAATGTGTACCATTATGGTGTGAATAACTTCTTTTATCCCAAGAATGAAAGCTACTCCGAAGACGGTCGTTATGCCTATACAGGGCAGGATGCTATCCGTTTCCGCAAGAAGCCAGTACGTCCAGCCCGTGATATCATTCTGGACATTACCAAATTGTATGAAGAATTGCGCGATGATCTGACTTATTATGAGAATGATTATTTGACTGAGAAGCGCATGCAAAATCAGGTGTAGTCTTATCCAAAACGTTTATTTAGGATCAGTAACCCAATTCATGGGTGCTGATCCTTTTTTGCGTGAACCAGCAGGCCTCGGCTCGGTGTTCAGCGGGGGCGGTCCCTGTGGGCGTTCTCAGGGCCAGCATCGTTCGGGAATCAACTGGAAGCGGTGAATCGCATAGCTAATTGTCTGCTCGGACATAATGAAGCCGAGGTGATGATGATGCCAAACGCTCAAAAGCCGTTCGTAAAGTGCAGTGTCAGCAACTGTCATTATTGGGGAGAAAGCAACATTTGCAGGGCCGAAGAAATCATCATTGAAATTGACAAGCACACGGGTAGTCATTTTAAAGAAGAATTCGCTGAAGAACTGATTCATGGCGATCATAAAGATCATGCCAATACCTCATCCGCAACCTGCTGTCTGACGTTTAAGCCGAACTCTTAGGAGGCCCACTCATGGATAACTATGATAACGAACCTGAACGGTCGGAAGAGACCTCTGATCGTAAAAAAGTCATTCTGCGTCCCCGTAGAGTCGATTATCCGCGCCGGGAACGCGAACATCGTGAGGAATATGCTGCTGAAGTAAGTCCCGTTCCAACGCAACTACAAAATGCTACGGTCAAGGACAGAACTGAAGACGATGAAGTGGATGGAACGGACAGTGGAAGTCGTGTAATGGGCTATACAGGTCTGGCCTTCGGCATCTTGTCCTTGTTCATCTGGTCGATCGTGCTGGGGCCGGCAGCCGCAGTGATTGGTTATTTTGCCTATGCCAGAGGTCAAAAGACGACAGGCGCGTGGGCTATAGGACTGGGAATTGTTGCTGCGCTGAGCTATTTTGTAATGACACCATTTGCACGCTGACAAGCGCTGGTGGAAAACGGAAATATCGACATCGAAACAGGCTTCTAGACCTAAATATACAGGTCTGAAGTCTGTTTTTTGATGCCTCATATAGCAAACATTTCAAATAAAATGTAAGATGAAGGCGTATTTTAAAAATGAAATGTGAAGAATTCAATATAGAGAATATATAAGATGAACAAAAGAAAGTAACGAAGAGCGAAGAGGAACGAAGGGGGAAGTTTGGAACTGTAGGAGCGAAAGCGACCGCCTGAAAGCTTTCCGTAGGAAAGCTCGCATCGGAAGCATTAGCTCACCAGATTTCAACCGCTAAAAGTGGTTAGAAGAAATCTGGGGACAACAGCGGCCGGAAGTCCAAACATTCCGCCGTAGTGACGACCGAGCCTTAAGTTCGATCTTAAGTTCGTCTTATATAGCTAAAAGAAAGGAATGTCAGCATGGGGATTAATCCGGTACAAGCCAACGGGGCTGGTCAATTGAAATGGGTCAATCTGAAAACAGGTGCAGTGACAGGACCTGCAGACAAGGTGAAGGATACTCCGGTTACGGGGAAATCGTCTGCCGTGTTCTCAGCGATGCTGCAGGAAGGGACCGCACAGGGTGATTCGCTGAGGAGTCTTGATAGCGCTGCTGCTCTGGCCGGTATGGCCGCAGACAGCCCGCTTCTCTGGCAGAATCTTGGCGCACAGTCATCGGGAAGCATTTCCGGGGAAATAACGGGAACCAAATCCACCGATTATGAGGATCTTATTCAGGCGGCAAGCGCTAAATACGGTGTACCGGTTGATTTGATCAAAGCTGTAATTGATACGGAATCCTCTTTTAATCCCAATGTGGTATCCTCCGCTGGAGCCAAAGGTTTGATGCAGCTGATGGATGGCACGGCCAGTGGGCTTGGGGTATCCAATCCATTCGATCCGGCGCAAAGCATCGACGGGGGCGTACGGTATTTGTCGTACCAGCTTCAACGCTTCGGCGGTGAAGAAAGAATGGCGCTGGCAGCTTATAATGCCGGTCCGGGCCGGGTGACGAAACTTGGCGTCAGCAATGATCAGGAACTGATGGCCAATTTGTCCCAGCTTCCTAAAGAGACCCAGGCTTATATCTATAAAATAGAACGCGCCCGCGCACAATACGCGGTATAATAAAAAGGATCAAACGGGACTTCCTCCCTGGGCTACATGCCCCGGCAGCCTGTTTGATCCTTTTCTCTGTATCAGGAGCAGAAAGGATTTCTGCTTGCTGATTAAAGGAAGGCTTTTTGAACAAGCTCATATAGTGTAGAATCAGAAGACTGTACTTGTACCGTCTAAAATCCTCAACCTATTAGAAATAAAGGAGACTAACGATATATGCTTTACTGGGATTACGCCGCCGCTGCTCCGCCTTATGAAGAGGTGGTCCAGACGATGGAACAAATCATGAAACTCCACTATGCCAATCCTTCCTCTCTGCACAAAGCGGGCATGGAGGCGGGGAGGCTGGTCAGACGGGCGCGGGAAGTCTGTGCGGCGGCTATTGGAGTCAAGCCAGAGGAGATTCTCTTCACGTCAGGGGCTACAGAGAGCAATAACCTTGCTATCAAGGGTGCGGCTCTCCAATATGAGAGCCGGGGCCGTCACTTGGTGACTACGGAGCTTGAGCATCCGTCTGTCTATGAGAGCTGTCTGCAGCTGCAGCAGCGGGGATGGGAAATCACCTTTATCGCTCCTGATGCCAATGGTATAGTGAATCCTGCTGCTGTTGCTGCTGCTGTGCGCAAAGATACAGTGTTGGTCAGCGTCATGCATGTTAATAATGAGATCGGTACAGTTCAGCCCTTGAAGGAGATCGGGGCGCTGGTAAAATCAGCGAATCCCCGGACGTTATTCCATGTGGATGGAGTACAGGGCTTCGGGAAGCTTCCCGTAGAGCTGAATGTATGGAAGGCCGATCTGTACAGCCTATCCCCCCATAAAGTTCGCGGACCGCGCGGTGCGGGCCTGCTCTACGTTAAGGAAGGCGTTGCGCTTGCACCACTGCTGACCGGTGGCTCCCATGAAGAGGGATTGCGGGCTGGCACGGAGAATGTCCCGGCAATTGTAGCCTCCGCCAAGGCTGTGCGAATGAGCGGGGAAGGACGACAACAATTATATGATCAGCTTGTACCGCTACGTGACAGGTTGTTGCATTTTCTGAGCGGCATTCCGGAATTTGTCGTGAACAGCGGGGAGGAGGGTGCGCCTCATATTGTGCATTTTTCCTATCCCGGTATGAAGGGTGAAGTCATGGCCCGTAAGCTGGAAGAACTGGGCATGGCCGTATCCACCCGTTCCGCTTGTTCTTCCCGGCTAGCTGAGCCGAGCCGCGTGCTTCTATCGATGGGGCGCTCTGCCCGGGAAGCGCTGGGGGGCATTCGGATTAGCTTCGGTGACAAGCATACTTTTGAGGATATTACGGCCTTGGAAAAGGCGTTGATTAAAGCGGTACAGGATTTGAAGATTGCAGAAGGAGGCGTGAATAAATCATGAGTGCCAACAATGAAGTCCAGCCGATTCCCGGCAGCAGTATTGAATACGCCGATATGCTGCTTTTACGTTTCGGAGAGTTTACTTTAAAAGGCAAGAACCGTGCACGGTTTGAACGGACGGTACTACGCCATGTCAAAGAAATTATCAAGCCGTATCCCGGCATTGTACTCAGTAAAGAATTCGGACGCATCTATGCCGAGCTAAATGGGGAGCCTGCTGCTGAGGTTGCTGGTGCCCTGAAAAATGTATTCGGTATCGCCTCCGTTAGTCCAGTGAAATGTGCTCCCTCCGAGCTGGAACAGATTGTAGCAGTAAGCCGTGAGCTATTAGTGAGATTGGCGCCTGCGCCTGGCACGACCTTCAAGGTGAATGCCCGCCGGGTATGGAAAGACTTCCCTTATGGCTCCATCGAGATGAACAAGCTGGTGGCTACTCCGCTCTTGCAGGGTTATCCCGGCCTGACGGTGGATGTCAAATCGCCAAAACTGGAGCTGCGGATAGAGATCCGTCAGAATCATACTTATATTTTCTGTGAAAATATTGAGGGAGTCGGGGGTTTCCCGCTCGGTACCAATGGCAAGGCTTTGCTATTGCTGTCGGGCGGTATCGATAGCCCAGTAGCCGCGTGGTCTTCTATGCGCAGAGGGCTTGAGGTCGAATGCATTCATTTTTACAGCTATCCGTATACCAGTGAACTGGCTCGCCAAAAAGTCGTTGACCTGGCACGAGTACTCTCCAGATATGCAGGGGTAATCAAGCTGCATCTGGTTCCGTTCACAGAGGTTCAGACTTCTTTTACGGGTATCGGACAGGACAATTTAATTATTACGCTGATGCGCCGGGCTATGCTGAGAATCGCCACTGGCATTGCCGAGCGGGAGGGAGCACTGGCTCTGGTAACGGGCGATAGTCTCGGACAGGTCGCCAGCCAGACACTACCGAGCATGAACGTTATCGGACGCGCTACGCAGCTCCCGCTGCTCCGCCCGCTCGTTATGATGGACAAGAGCGAAATTGTGGACCTGTCCAAGCAAATCGGGACCTATGACTTATCCATTCTTCCCTATGAAGATTGCTGCACCTTGTTCGTTCCGAAGTCCCCAACTACCAATCCCAATCTGAGGATTGTAGAGAAGATAGAAGCGACGCTTCCAGGTTATTCGGCGCTGCTGGCAGAAGCTGTGGCGGCTACCGAGACTATTGAAATTACGCCATATGGAGATGAAAAGCCAGCAGAGGTGGTTAGTGTAGAAGCTGGACTGCAGGAGGAATGGTTCTAACAACTTTTTATTCATCACCTCTGAAAAATGGGACAGCAAGCATAGCTTGTCACTTTCGGACATACATGTAATTACATGTAGTTCGAGGGGGTAGAAGTATGGATTCAATTGTGCTGCTAGGTGAAATTTTGATGATCAATCTGGTGCTTAGCGGAGATAATGCTATGGTAATTGCACTGGCCAGCAAGGATCTTCCAGAGCATCATCGTAAAATGGCAGTGTGGTGGGGAGCAGCCGGGGCAGTGCTTCTGCGTTGCCTTTTGACCTTTGCCGCAGTTCTGCTGCTTAAAATTCCCTTTATTCAGGCGGGCGGCGGACTTTTGCTGCTGTGGATTTCCTTTAAGCTGTTGGTGGAGGAAGAGAACACGCTGAGGATATCCGGAGTATCTACGATCTGGAAATCGATTCGGACAATTCTTCTGGCTGATTTCATTATGAGCCTTGATAATGTACTGGCTATTGCAGGTTTAGCCCAAGGAGATTTGTCTCTGATTGTCATTGGTATCGCGCTCAGCATTCCGATTGTCGTCTGGGGCAGTGGAATTATAGTGAATTTGCTGCACCGTTTTCCATTGCTGGTCTTCATCGGCGCTTATATTTTAGCTTATACTGCGGGGGATATGCTGCTGCAGGACACCAAATTAGGACCGATGGTTTCTTTGGCTTTGCCGTCGCTACATTCCTCGCTTCCGCTCTTCTTGGGTATTGTGGTGGTAGTAACTGGAGCGATCAAGCGACGTGCTGCCAGAATCGTTTGAAGCAAGGCGTGCAAGGGTGGTCTCTCAAGAGGCCATCCTTTTTTTGGTTAGAGTACGTAGTATCCTGTCCATAATGAGAAGAGATAGAAGAATGTGGTGTTTTGACCCGTTTTCAGCTAAAATGAAAGTGAATTCTGTCGTAATTCGGGGCTGAAGTGCTCGAAGAAGCAGGAAGTGATGTTGAACCATGAAGGGATGGATGAGAGAGATGTCTTCCAAAAATGACATGAAGCTTGGGATTTTCATTGCCGCTGCCGGCATCGTGATTTTATTCGGGAAGCTGGGAGTCTTCGGATTTTTGGGGCGGGCACTCTGGCCCCTCGTGATTCTGCTTCCGGGCCTTTTGCTGTATGTATTGTTCTTCAATCGCCGGGTGTCTGCTACCCTGCTGATTCCTGCTGGAGTTCTGACCGTGTATGGCATTCTGTTCGGACTCTGTAATATTTGGGGCTGGGGCCTGATGAGACATTTATGGCCGCTGTTACTGATTGGCATTGCGTTAGGACTATATCAATATTCGCTCTATTCTCCTTACCGGAGTAGGGGGCTCGCAGTTGGTTCCGCTGTAATTGGCTTGCTTAGTCTTGTCTTGTTAGTATTCAGCTTACTTGGAACAGGATTCCTCTATGTACTTGGTGCTGTTTTGGTCCTGGCGGGTCTCTGGTTGATTGCCGGACGTGGCAAATCGCGGGGCGGGAAGAAATGGAATGGCGGCTGGTAACCGGCATTTGCACAAACAAGCATATAAATAGGAAAAATTTAAGCGAAAACCAGTGTGTTTTTTTCATAAAAAGACTTGCTTTTCATGGTGCTTTCACTATAAAATTAATGTTATGATAAAGCGTCGGCTTTCCGCCAGGCGCTTCTTTTGTGAGATTGTCGTGACATGCTCAGAATTTGAACAGATTTAATTTGATAAATGAGAGGATTTGGATACAAATCATGCATTCAAGAAAAGACATTCGCAACATTGCGATTATTGCCCACGTTGACCATGGTAAAACAACACTGGTTGACCAGCTTCTGCAGCAGTCCGGTATTTTCAGTGCCCATGAGACCCTTCAGGAACGCGCCATGGACTCCAACGATCTGGAGCGTGAACGCGGAATTACGATCCTTGCCAAAAATACTGCAATTACCTATAAAGAGTTCTTGATCAACATTGTAGATACCCCTGGACACGCCGACTTCGGCGGTGAGGTTGAGCGGATTATGAAGATGGTTGACGGCGTAGTGCTCGTTGTTGACGCTTATGAAGGTTGTATGCCACAAACGAAGTTCGTACTTCGTAAAGCGCTGGAACAGAATTTGAAACCGATCGTCGTTGTGAACAAAATCGACCGTCCGGCTGCCCGTCCTGCGGAAGTTATTGACGAAGTACTTGATTTGTTCATAGAGCTTGAAGCTAGTGACGAGCAGCTGGAATTCCCGGTAGTGTATGCTTCCGGATTGAATGGTACTTCAAGCCTTGATCCAGAGAAACAGGATGACAACATGTTGGCCCTGTACGAAACAATCGTTGAGAAGATTCCTGCTCCAACTGAAAGTGTCGAAGAGCCGCTGCAATTCCTGGTAACTCTGATGGACTACAACGAATATCTTGGCCGTATTGCCATTGGCCGTGTTAACCGCGGTGTGGTTAAACAAGGTCAGTCCGTAACAGTTATTATGCGTGATGGTAAGAGCAAGACTGCACGTGTTGAGAAGCTGTTCGGCTTCCAAGGTCTGAAGCGTGTAGAAGCAGAAGAAGCTGGCGCTGGTGACATCGTTGCTATTGCCGGTATCAAGGACATCAACATTGGTGAGACAATCGCTGATCCTGCACATCCTGAGGCGTTGCCTGTCCTGAAGATTGACGAGCCAACCATGCAAATGACATTCCTCGTTAACAACAGTCCGTTTGCTGGTAAAGAAGGTAAATGGGTAACTTCCCGCAAGCTGCGTGAACGTCTGATGAAAGAGCTGGAGACAGATGTCAGTCTACGCGTACTTGAAACAGATAGCCCGGATGCATTCGTAGTATCGGGACGCGGTGAGCTTCACCTCGGTATCCTGATCGAGAACATGCGCCGTGAAGGTTATGAAATGCAAGTATCCAAGCCTGAGGTTATCGTTAAGGAAGTCGATGGGGTCAAAATGGAGCCGCTTGAGCGCCTGATGATCGACGTACCGGAAGATAGCATGGGTGCTGTTATGGAGAGCCTGGGCAGCCGGAAGGCTGAGATGGTAAACATGATTAACAACGGTACTGGACAGGTTCGTCTGGAATTCTTGATTCCTGCACGTGGTCTGATCGGTTACAATACACACTTCCTGACATTGACACGCGGCTACGGTGTAATGAACCATGCATTCGACAGCTATGCACCACTGATTGGTGGTCAAGTAGGCGGACGTCACCAAGGCGTACTGGTGTCCACTGAGACCGGAACTTCCACGTTCTACGGAATGATGGGTGTTGAAGACCGTGGTATCCTGTTCCTGGAGCCGGGAACCGATATTTATGAAGGTATGATCGTCGGCGAGCATACTCGTGACAATGATATCGTCGTTAATATTTGTAAGGAAAAAGCATTGACTAACGTTCGTTCTGCAACGAAGGACGATACTGTAAAAATGAAAACGCCACGGATGTTCTCTTTGGAACAGGCGCTTGAATATTTGAATGATGATGAATATTGCGAAATCACGCCGAAATCGGTGCGTCTGCGTAAGAAGATCCTTAACAAGAGCGAACGCGAGCGTGCTGAAAAGCAACGTAAACAAGCACAAGCAAGCGTGTAAGCAAGAATCTAATAAGCCGTCGGAATTAAGATTCCGGCGGCTTATTTTTTCACAAAGAGATACATAGAAGGAATTTTGAGGTTAAAATGATAGACTGATGTTATAATGTAAGCGTAACTATATTCGGGAGGGGTGTACTAAAAGCTATGCAAACCTGGTTCGCTAATCATCCTGTTATTGCTTATATTGTTATTTTCGTCTTACTTACTTATGTTTACAATCAGGTATTCCGAGTGAACCAGAAGCTCTCCATCGGCAAGGAAATTGTTCTCTATGTGATGATGGCGCTGGGCTCCGGGATGCTTCTTATTTTTCAGCACGACAAGCTTCCAATTATCCAATGTCTGCTTGTGGCCGTCAGTTTGATGCTGCTTGTGCGGGTGCGGTATTTTGTCGAAGCAAGGCAGAAGCGGAAGGCGGCCAGCGGAGTGAAACGCTCCTAGTCCGCAACTTTTTACTGCTAAAATCGTCTATATAAACAGTATTATCCTGTAATCCAATGAACTGAAAAGGAATTTATTCTATTATGACACGCAACAATAATGAACTACCCCCGAGAAGATCTGCGGGGAATCCTAGCACTAGACCTGAAAACGGCAGGAAGCAGCCTGCCAAAAGGGCTCCTAAAAAGGGTAACAAAAAGAAAGCTAAAAAGAGAGGGTTTGGGGCCAGACTCGGCCGTGCACTTCTTGTTATTCTGATCGTCGCCATTGTTGGTGGTCTAGGTTATGGAGGCTATCTTTACTGGAAGCTGGAGCACGGGATTTTGGATACCGGTATAGACAAGCCAGTTCCGCCTGAGCAGTCTGCCACAGTTAAGCCCTTGACGATACTGCTTCTTGGAACCGACAGCCGGCCGAAGCATGAATCCTTCCTGACAGATGTCATCATGGTAGCATCGCTGAACCCGGAGACCAAATCGGCCACCGTTGTGTCACTCCCGCGTGATACCTATGTGGAGCTGGATGGATACAAAAAAACGAAAATCAATGAGTTCTATACACGTTTCAAGAGCAAGGAAAAGACCTCTGATGGTTCGGCCGAGGAAGAAATGAAGACCATGATGGGCAAGTACTTGAATGTGAAAATAGACTATGTGACAGTTCTCGATTTCCAGGGCTTCCGGGATATCGTTGATACACTCGGCGGCGTCAAAGTGAACGTCAGTGCGGATATGTGCTATAAGGATAGCGCAGATGGAACCAATATTAATCTGAAAAAAGGTCCGGCCGAGCTGAACGGTGATAACGCGCTCGATTATGTGCGCTACCGCAAATCCAATTGCAAGCCAAAAACAAAGGGCTCGGATGACTTTGACCGCAACAGACGGCAAAATGAAGTGTTGAACGCATTGATCGATCAGGTTCAATCATTCGGTGGTGTCATGAAGATTGGCAGCATGCTGGACGCCGTAAATGACAATATGAAGACGGATGTTGAAAACAGCCAGCTGAAGGATTTGATCGCTACCTATTGGAACATTTCCAAGCAGCATGTAGAGTTCAAGCCTGTAACGGGCACATGGAAAAGTCCATATGTATATATTAATGAGAAAGAGCTTGAGGCGGCGAGACAGAGTCTTCATAACCGAATCGCTGGTGTTAGCGAAGAGAATAATAACTAAAATTGAATGCAAGTTTCTCGCTATGTTATAATATACTTAATTGAATGCACTTTTGCGTCATAGGGGGCCTGTACTCATGTCCGAAGCCGTTGCTCAGCTTAATGAATCCCTGCTTTCGATGCTGCAATCTGAGACGTTTGTTCTGCTTAACACTGTCGATGCCGAAACTTCAGGTCCTACGTCCACGGCCATTTCGTGGATTTATGCAGTGAGCCCTTCCGTGTTACGGATCGCAGTGGATCATCGTTCACGGCTGGTGAACAATATGAAGGTTAACCCTATGGTAACAATTACTGTGTTCGGCGAGAGCACGGTTCATGCCATCAACGGACGTGCTGCGGTTAGGCAGGATCGTCTTGACGATGTGCCCTTTAATATTTGCTGCTTTGATGTTGAAATTGAAGCGGTGCGCAACGCGCTTTTTTATGGCGCGAAGCTGGACTCCGCTCCACGATATGTAAAAGTATACGATCAGCGTGCAGCCGAGAAGCTGGACGGACAAGTATTTGCTGCAATGCAAAAAGCCCGGTGAGGTCATCACTGGGCTTTTTTTGTCAACTTATGACGTTATTGCTTTCTGGGCTTGGTATCTTCGGGAATTTGCGGAATGATCCGTCCGACAATGTCTGCCAGCTCTGAGGCGAATCCCGATACAGGGCGGCCTTTAGAGATATGGTTACTCAGCTCGGCAAGTCTGCTGGAAAGGTCCATGTCGGCAGTGACCAGGGCGTTAACGCTTCGCGGATCTTTGCGGATGGCTTCGGCTACGGAATATTTGATGCTTCCGACCCGCGATCTGCTAAGCGAGCCTTTGACATCAAGACCAACAATCGCAGTTTTACCCATAACTACACAGTGTGCATTATCTACGCCGGGTACTCTTTTAGCCAGCTGCTCTAAGTGATCCTTGAGCGCAATCTCGCTTCCCGCTTTGGTCGTATGATTCACTCCGTTCGGAGATGCGGATGAAAGCGGTACGGCAGTGGTATTATTCAGTTTTCGAACTTCGTGGCCCCCTTTGTTGCCTACAGCCTGAGCCGACTGTTTATCCTGAGGAGAGGGTGATGTCTTCTTATTAGCGATACCGCAGCTTGTCAGCAGCAGCAGTACCAGCAACAGACACATTGATTTTCTCATATGTGCTTACTCCTTTCGGTCAAAGATTAGTTCTGGGATTATCTTTTCCCATGACGGAAAGAGTTATGTATGACCAATCAAACCAGGCGCTGTGGAGGGGATAACATGAAAAAAATATTTGTGCTTGATACCAACGTGCTGTTGCACGACCCCAATTCGATTTTTTCTTTCAAGGAGCATGAAGTCATTATTCCTGCAGTTGTATTGGAAGAAATCGACTCCAAGAAGCGCAATGCCGATGAAATTGGCCGTAACGCCCGCACCGTGTCCCGTCTGCTGGACGGACTCCGGGAACTGGGCCACCTGCACAGCGGAGTGGAACTGGAACATGGAGGCATGCTGAAGGTAGAACTGAATCACCGCAGCTTCGTGAAGGTTCAGGAGATGTTCGGTGAGGTATCGAACGACAACCGGATTTTGGCGGTTGCGCTCAATTATTTAATTGAAGAGAATGAGAAGCCTGAGCCGCGTCCTGTCGTGCTGGTGAGTAAAGATGTATTGGTGCGGATTAAGGCGGATGTGCTTGGCATAACGCCTGAGGATTATTTGTCAGACCGTACCGGAGATCTAAATGAGCTGTATACCGGCTATCAGGCGCTGCATGTACATCCTTCATTGATTGATGAATATTACAGCAACCGATATTTATCCATTAAGCAGCTGGAGCTGCCTTATCGTCTGTATCCTAATGAATTTGTAATTCTCAAGGATGAAATCGGCAGCGGGAAATCCGCATTGCTCAAGGTGAATAGTGATGCTTCCCGTCTGGAGCCGCTATATCTCGGGAATGATGCCGTCTGGGGCATCAGCGCTCGGAATGCGCAGCAGCGCATGGCACTGGAACTGCTGCTGAATGACGATATACCGCTGGTAACCATTACTGGCAAAGCGGGAACAGGTAAAACATTATTGGCGCTTGCCGCCGGGTTGTTCAAGGTAGAAGACGAGCATAAATACAAAAAGCTGTTGATCGCCCGCCCGGTCGTACCGATGGGTAAAGACATCGGATATTTGCCTGGCGAGAAGGATGAGAAGCTTCGTCCGTGGATGCAGCCGATTTATGATAACCTCGAGTTTCTGTTCGATACTAAGAAGTCGGGGGATATTGATAAAATTCTGATGGGGCTTGGCAGTATTCAGGTTGAAGCGTTGACCTATATCCGCGGCCGCTCGATCCCTGCACAATTCATTATTATCGATGAAGCGCAGAACCTCTCCCGTCATGAGGTGAAGACTATCGTCTCCCGGGCCGGTGAGGGAAGTAAAGTAATTCTCATGGGCGACCCGGAGCAAATCGATCACCCGTATCTGGATGCAGCGAGCAATGGGCTCAGCTATATTGTAGAAAAATTCAAGCAGCAAGGCATTAGCGGCCATATAACCTTGGAAAAAGGTGAGCGTTCCCGCCTGGCTCAGCTGGCTGCGGATCTTCTGTAACAGCTCATTTGCCCTAATCGTCATTGTTGTCCTAAGTCACTATACCGCACTATTCATCCTAAAAATGGTTCTAAGCGCTCCAACTGCTCTAGCAGCATAATTCTACCTTTAATTGCTTATAGCCTCTCTAATCCGCTCTAATCCGCTCTGGAACCTATGTTTTACCGCCGGGAGTTTAATCACTCCCGGCTTTTTGCTGCTCCTGCCACCTGAAAAGGCAGTGAATCATGTTTTGAGGTGGCAAGCCGTAGCGTAGAGGGCGGAATTATTCTGGAGAAGCGCAGCGTTCGCCTAAAAGCTTTCCATAGGAAAGCTCGCACCGGAAGCATAGGCTATCCTCGGATTTCAATCACTATAGGTGGTTATTCAAATCAGGAAATCCGAGGATAACAGCCGATCGGAAGAATAATCCGCACGCGGAGCGTCCAGGCACTCCGAGAGTTCTTGCATTCCCTGTCTTTTCAAATCTATATAATAGAAAGAGAACGTTTTCACAGATACAGACAAGGGGGAATGGGTCTGGTAGAATAGGGGAAAGGAAATGCCCGGGAGGAGAACAATCGTGCTGAGACGCAAAAACTACTGGCTGCTGTTTGCCATCCTGCTGCTGTCGCTGACAAGTCTGTCACCGAGCATGCAGGTAAATACGAGCAATGGCCCGCTTGAGGTCAATAGAAGGCAGAACCCGTCTGCTTTTCCCGATTCAAGCAAGGTCGGGACAGTGGATAACCTGCAGATTACCGTAGCTCTCAGCCCTGCGGAATTTACGGAACTAAAGGCGCTGAGCAGCAGCTATTCGTTGTCCAGCGGCGTTAAAATAGACTTGAAGAATATTGAGAAGACGGATGCTGAGGAAATCTTGCTGAAGGATTTAACTATCGGCGACAGTCCCGATATTATTATGACCGACGGGCGCAAGATACTTGATCTGGCCAAACACGGCTACCTGCTTCCTATTGATGTATATAGAAGTGTTCCAGGCAGTGCGCCGCTTACCCGGCTAATCCCGCAAATGCAGTGGAATGGATATGACTGGGGCGTGCCGCTAGATATTGATCCTTATGTACTGGTGTATTCCCCGCAGCGGCTAACTGAACTTGGAATGCCTTCATTGCCGCGAAATGTGAATGAGTGGAATCTCATGTTGGAGAACCTTCGTAAACAGCCGGATAAATATCTGCTTGCCTTGGATACCCGTACTCCGTACGGATTTGCTGCTGTACTGGAGTCTATGGGAACCAGCATGACCTCTGTAAAGCCGGAGACGCTAAATTGGTTGCAGCAAGCGTTGGGAGATTTTTATTTGAGCAGCCAACCAGACCATAAGGTCTGGGACAAAATTCAGGATGGTAGTATTGCCATTGCGGCTGTTCCGTACTCGGAATGGAAACGATACGGGAATGCTTCCTTGAAGGCTGAAGGACTGCTTGGTGCGCGCGGTACTAATGGAATTGAGAGTATTTACAGCCGGTCGTTTGCTTTGCCTGCGCAGTCCGAACACCCCGAAGAAGCAGTGAAATGGCTGGCCTTTATCACCGGAACGACTTCGCAGCTGGATTGGCTAGATACAACGGGGGGCCTGCCCGCGCTAGATGAAATCTATCGTTCCGGGCCACCATCGAGTGTAGTACTGCCGTTCGATTCGCAGTTGCTGCTGGCTGAAGAAGCCGCCCCCGATGATGAACCGGAAGGCGGCTGGAAGAAAATGACCGAGGCGGTTGCCTTATTTCTTGAAGGCAAGCTGAATGCTACAGAGCTTCAGAAGCAGCTGCAGACATCAGAATGAGACGGCAAGCTTGACCTGAAGCAGGCCGTCCTTGCTATCAACCTCGGTTGCCCGGAGGAAAGAGATGATTTTTGCCGGATAAAAGCCTAAATCGAATTCTTTTTCCAATGCTTGATTGGTAGTGTCCGGCAGTTCAAGTCCGTTAAAGACAATTTTATCAACATGGAACAACATCGCATTGACCGGTTCATTCTGGATCGTATAGTGTCCGGTTAGAGCCAGTGACAATTTGCCGCTTTTTCCCGAAGCGGTCACAGAGCCTTCATTGAAATGAAAAGCAAAATCGGTGAACAGTTTGTTCTGCGACTGTAAAAAATCATTGAGATCCTCTTCTTTAAGACTTAGCTGATAAGTCATTCCCTGGCGGGTTAGCAGCCCTTCGCGGTTCTGGACAAAGTCTGGTAGATTCTTCATCGCGGAGGCTAATGCTTTAAAGTAGGTTTTTACTTCGTGAAGTCCGATATTCTCCCAATACAATGAGAACTCTTTCAGTAGAGCATTCATGCTTTCCGGATCACTGCTGCCTCGGATTCCTCCTTCAATCTCCTTATGTAGAGCCGTTACCCTGATCTTTTGCTCCTCGAGTGTGCTTTTGAGCGTTGCCAGCTCTTGTGAACTTCGTTTGGCAGCCTGAAGCGTCGCTTTTAAACTTTTGTATTGCTTCTCATACTGCGATAAAATATCGCGGTCCCGCCCGATGATAATTTCGTAGTAATCCCACAGAACAAGCACTCTGCTAATGCTTTTGGCGGACAGAAAAGCTTCCAATAGTCCATCCCGATCTCCCATATAATAAGAACGGATAATGGCACCGGCACGTTCCTGCTGAGCAGCAATTGCTGATTTTTGTTCGGCCGCCTGAGTTTCCAACCCCGCCACTTTGTTCTCAAGAGCTTCCTGCTCACTGCTAATCCGGGCGATTTCTTTCTCAATCTCGGCAGAAGACAAGGTCTGCTCCAGCAGCTTGCGTGTATCTTCATTATCAGTAAGGGAAGCGGGTGGAGGCGCGACGGTACCGACAGGATCGGCAGACAGGTATGCGGAGGGAATCAGTGGCAGGAATACGCAGCAGAATAATATGAGTATGGCTGCAATCATAGGGCGTATAGAAGGACGGGAGAGCACCACACCACCACCTTTGCTTGTATAAAATAGTTCAGGAGCGAAAGATCAATATTACTAATGATATGATTCACCCTGCTAAAATAGCATACTCCGTTTTTAAGTCCATGTCCTATAAAAAAAAGCATGCAAAAAAACGGAAGAGCCCCTTACGATCAGGGGGCATCGTCCGTTCCGTTAGAGTAGATTACGTTTATAACGGGAGACCCATCTGGAATATCGTCCAGTAGCTAAAGCCGGTGAAGGTCACAATCATGTATCCCCAGAAGAGTAGAATGTATGTCTTCTCGGTAAATTTAAGATACCCCAGGATAACGAAGAATGCGGTTTGCAAAAAGAAGAGCAAGGCCATTTCGGTCAAATTTCCGGCAAAAGCCATCAAGCCGATCGCCAGCGTGAAAAACCCCAACACCCGAAACATGCGGTCCAAGAGCGAGTCCCCCTTCAAATATGTATCTTCATTCCATTTATTTTAATTATACCCGCTGCGGAAATGAGTGTAAACGAATTCATCGAAAAAAAGTGCGGATTTGTGAAAAAATGTGATTTTTTTTTTATTGACACCTTTTCTTAAGGGGGGACTGAGAGAATTAATAAAGCATAATGCGTATGAGGTGTACGTAAAATGGAAATACAATTTAGTATCAAATAGATTCTATGAACTCTTTAAGAGGCATAGAAATGGAGTAAGCAGCTTTTATCCCTATTCACTACCCGGCGGAGCTGCCGGTTATGAAGATGGTTATTTCAAGATGTTGTTAGGAGGTTTGGCTTTTATGACAGCCGTTAGACAGGACGCTTGGAGTACAGAGGATGATCTAATCCTGGCAGAAGTAACTTTACGCCACATTCGGGAGGGTAGCACTCAGCTTGCTGCTTTTGAAGAAGTGGGGGAAAAAATCGGCAGAACTTCCGCTGCCTGCGGATTCCGCTGGAACAGCTGTGTCCGTAAGAGTTATGAAGATGCGATCAGTATTGCTAAAGGGCAACGCCAGAAACGCAGTTATTTGAAGAAACAACCGGCCTTAAGAGGCGCACAGGTAGCTGGATTGACCCTGGGAGAAACGGAAGAGGATTACGCTAGAAGTGAAGGGCTAACCGAGAACACATTGTCCATTGATGCGGTAATTCGTTTCTTGAGGCAATGGAAGGGAACTTTTCAAGAGGCCGGCCGGCAGCTAAAGATGCTTGAGCGGGATCTTCGGGAAAAGGAAGAGGAATTGACAGAGCTGCGGACGGAGAATGAACGCCTGTCCAAGGAAGTCAATCTTGCTCAAACGGATTACAGGGTTGTAAATGACGATTATAAAGCATTGATTCAGATTATGGATCGCGCCAGAAGGCTGGCCTTTCTGAACGAAGAAGAAGAGGAACTCAAGACCCGCTTCAAGATGGATGCCAATGGTAATCTGGAGCGAATCGAGTAAGGTTCCTCAACGCTGAGAATCCCGTAATGTGCAGGTGCAATGGCCTGTCTTGCGGGATTTTTGCTTTTGCTTTTGCCGAGGGGGGCGGGATATACTAAGGGGAAACTATGGGGAAATGTGGCAGGGGGCAAGTATGAGAATTGATATTATAGGCGCTGGATCATTGGGGCTGCTGCTGGCCGGACGGCTTATTTCAGCTGGGAATGAGGTCAGACTGTGGTGTCGGGGCAGACAACAGGTCCACGAGCTGCTGCGCAGCGGGATCAACATTAGCTATGAGAATGAAGGAACGCCAATTAGAATGAAAAGCGATCTTTTTCATGCAGGTTTGGTGACCGAATTTACCGAGACCTATTTACGAGAACCTGGTGGCTGTATTGTAATTACTGTTAAACAGAATGTTCTGCATCATGATTTACCTGGGATATTGCAGTCACTTCGCAACGAGCGTCCAAGTATTGTTTGTTTTCAAAATGGGGTCGGACATATAGAGCTGCTGCAAAAACTGCTTCCGGAGAGCAATATTTATGCTGCTGTAACCACGGAAGGCGCTAAAAGGAAAACCTTAACAGAGGTTATTCACGCAGGAAAAGGGGAAGTATGGATAGGGAAGGTACCTCCAGAAGCCTCGCCGGGAGCTCCTTTAATGGAGCCTCAGAACGATATTGAAGTAATTCATTTACTTGAAACACTTTCAGTTGCAGGATTCTCCGCGTTTTTGTCGAATGACATGAATACCATGATTTACCGAAAGCTCTTGATCAATGCTGTTATTAATCCACTTACTGCTCTTTGGCGAATTCCGAACGGGGAACTGCTCGCCTCTGAGGAACGCATACAGGTCATGCGAGATCTGTATAATGAAGCCATTGCAGTATATGAAGCATGCGACATCCCTTATGAAGCCGACTCATGGGAAGTTATCGCTCAGGTATGCCGATCCACTTCGGGTAATACCTCATCTATGCTTGCGGACGTTCTTGCCGGAAGGGCAACAGAAATCCGCTGGATTAATGGCAGTCTTGTAGAAATGGGAGAGCGTTCCGGCCTGGCGGTTCCATTGCACCGCATTATGTGCCGACTGGTAGAGGGTATGATCGCGGAGGAGAGGTGAGGTTGCCTTGGAATTTTTGCAGAATTCATTCGTTACATTAAGTGTTATTCCGGTTGTCCCTTTTTTGCTTGTTTATTTTATTGGAACAGGTATGAAAAAAGACAGGAGGAAGACCTTTTTTCTGGCCATGGATGTTAGCACGATTTTTTTATTGCTATCGGTATCCGCGCTTTTTAATAACATATTCAGTACCAAATTCGGCTTTTATCTTATACTACTTATTGTATTAATATCCGCTGGACTGATTGGTGGAGCGCAAAATCGTATGAAAGGAAAAGTGGACGGTAAACGGATTTTACGGGCAGTTTGGCGGCTCAGTTTTATCGTAATGAGCACTTTTTATGTTTTGTTCATGTTCGTAGGCCTTATAAAGTACATATCACAAGCCATGTAATGTTCCGCTACTTCGGTGAAGCGTCAACGTCACAAAATTTTAAAGTTTTAAAAAAAATGTGTTTTCAGAAAACATTAGTCTAGATTTTTTTGACCACTGGTTGTATAATCATAAACCATATACCACATTCTATTTAGGGGGAACTGCTAGATGAAGAAGAGTAAAAGTCTATTGCTTATGATTGCTCTAGTTCTTGTAATCGGCACAGCACTTGCTGGTT
Organism: Paenibacillus agri; assembly: GCF_013359945.1. Classification (GTDB taxonomy): domain Bacteria; phylum Bacillota; class Bacilli; order Paenibacillales; family Paenibacillaceae; genus Paenibacillus_AQ; species Paenibacillus_AQ agri. The sequence goes on from NZ_JABWCS010000214.1 coordinate 132,603, forward strand.
GCGGCGGGAACAAAGCAAACAATGGCAACACAGCCAGCCCAACTAACGCGGCAGGCAACACAAACACAGGTAGCGGTGACGAAAAACTGGCTGCTGACCAAACGCTTAGACTTAATATGAGTGCAGATGTACCGACATTTGATCCTGGTCAAGCTCAGGACAGCCAATCGAATGTGGCTCTTAAGTTAATGTATGAAGGTTTAGTGCGTATTGACAAAGACGGAAAAGAAGGCCCAGGCGTAGCTGAGAAATGGGATATTTCCGCAGACGGATTGGTTTATACCTTCCACTTGCGTGACAGCCAATGGAGCAATGGTGATCCGGTAACTGCAAATGACTTCGTATTTGCATGGAAACGGGTTCTTGATCCAGCAACTGTTCCAGCACCACCATATGCACAACAACTTTACTATTTGAAAAATGCAGAACAGTTCAACAAAGGTGAAATTAAAGATTTCTCTCAAGTAGGTGTTAAGGCAGTTGATGAGCACACTCTTGAAGTAACTTTGAATAACCCGACTGCATACTTCTTGAACTTGATGTCCTTCTACACCTACTTCCCGGTTCACAAATCGGTAGAAGGTAATGAGAAATGGGCAACTGATCCTAAAACAATGATTACAAACGGACCGTTTACCCTTACTAACTGGATTACGGGTCAATCCGTTGAGTACACCAAGAACGATAAGTATTGGGATAAAGACGACATTAAATTGAATAAAATCACTGCTACTATTGTTAACGAAGCTTCTACAGAAGTTCTAAGTTACAAAAACGGCGAAATTGATCGTGCAGGCGCACCAAATGGTGACATTCCACCAGACCAAATCCCTGTATTGAAAAATGAATTGCCGGATGATTTCACACTGAAAGCTATTGCAAGCATTTACTACTATGAATTCAACACAAAAGCTGAGCCATTTGACAACGCGAAAATCCGTAAGGCATTTTCCATGGCAATCAGCCGTCAAGATATCGTAGATAAGGTAACTTTGGCTTCACAAGTTCCAGCATTCGGTTACATTCCACCAGGCATTAAAGGTGCATCCGAAGGTAGCGAATATCGTAACGATTACAAAGATGATTTCTTCAAAGAGGACTACACAGAAGCTAAGAAATTGCTTGAAGAAGGTATGAAAGAAAAAGGATACACTACATTGCCACCAGTTACATTGATCTACAACACAAGCGAAGGTCACAAGAAGATTGCTCTTGCCATCGCTGATATGTGGAAAAAGAACCTTGGTATTGACGTGAAAACTGAAAACCAAGAGTGGGGCGTATTCATCAAAAACCGTCAAAATGGCGATTACCAAGTAGCACGTGCTGGTTGGAACCCAGATTACAACGATCCAATGACATTCTTGGATATGTGGAAAACAGGTAATGGTAACAACGACATTAAGTTCGACAATGCAGAATACAACAAGTTGCTTGATGATGCTTATAAAGAAGTAGACAATACTAAACGTATGGAAAGCTTCCATAAAGCTGAAGAGATTTTGATTAAAGATGAAATGGGCGTTATGCCGATTTACTACTACACTCAAGTCTCGCTTCAAAAGCCGTACCTCAAAGGTCTGGTATCTCAGTATGATGGTACTGTAGATTACTCCAAAGCATATTTGTTGGAACACTAAAAGCTTGCACAAATACTATGTATTAAAAAAAGAGTGCATGTTATAAAGTCTAGGGATATATGTGGTAACACATCATATATATCCCGTTTTTTTGTGTAAGTGCAATGGTGTTGTTTTTTTCCTCCTTATCCATAAACATGCATTGGACAAGAGGCTTAGTTTTTCCTACAATTGAAAAGGATTGTTTTAACTCGAAAAAGGAGGTGCGCAGTAGGAATGGTGCGTTATTTTTTAAATAAATTTTTCTACATGCTAGTATCTATTTTGATTCTAATTACTGCAACATTTTTTCTAATGAAAGCAATACCCGGCGATCCATTTATGTCTGAAAAGAAAGTTCCACCTGAAGTACAAGCCAGACTTTACCAGCAGTATGGTTTGGACCAACCAGTCTGGAAACAGTACCTGAAGTACATGGGTAATATTGCGCAAGGTGATTTAGGGATTTCTATGAAGCAGTTGAACCAAGATGTAAGTGGTTTGATTGGAAAAACATTTTCTGCTTCATTAAAGTTAGGTCTGGTTGCTATTGTGGTGTCAGTTGTAATCGGTGTACTTTTGGGTATGCTTGCTGCCTTATATCATAGGCGCTTAATTGATAATTTAGCAATGGTGATAGCGGTCTTAGGTATTGCGGTACCGGGCTTTTTAGTCGCTGCTTTACTCCAGTATGTCTTCTCTTATAAATTGCATATGTTCAGAGTTATGGGTTTCACAGGACCACTGGATTATGTATTGCCTGTAGCTGCGTTAAGTTTTCAGCCAATTGCGTTTATTGCTCGCTTGACACGTTCCAGTATGCTCGAAGTTTTGCATGCTGAATATATTAAGACAGCAAAAGCTAAAGGCTTAAGCTGGGCTCAAATCATGTTCAAACATGTCATTCGTAACGGAATCATGCCTGTAGTTACTTATGTTGGACCGATGACGGCTAACATTGTAACGGGTTCAGTTGTTATTGAACAAATTTTTGGTATCGGCGGAATCGGAAAACAATTCGTACAAGCTATAGGTGTTCGGGATTATACACTTATTATGGGTATTACTATTTTCTACGGAGTACTACTTATGCTTGCACGTTTTGCAACAGATATTTTGTATGTGTTTATCGATCCTCGAGTTAAACTTGTTGGAAGGAAGGAGGGTTAGTTTTGTCTGTAAATCAAACATTATCATCGCAGAGCACACAACTTAAACCGGAGGATTTTGTACAAGTTAGTACAGATAAGAAGGTTGCCGAAACGATAGAACGTGAAAGTATTTCTGCATGGAGAGATTCCATGTATCGTTTGCGTCAAAATAAAATGGCCATGACAGCTTTAGTTGCGATGATCATCATCATAATCGCAGCGATTGTTGGTCCGCTTATTTCGAAATACAATTACTATTCAAATGATTTGCTGAATACTAATCAGCCTCCTTCGTCAGAGCATTGGTTTGGAACCGATGATTTAGGACGGGATATGTGGGTACGGACTTGGATGGGCGCACGTATTTCACTTATCGTTGGTTTGGCAGCAGCAATGATTGACTTGTTCATCGGTGTTATATACGGTGGAATCATGGGGTATTTTGGCGGTCGTGTAGATGAGATTATGAATAAATTCTCAGAAATCCTTTATTCTATTCCGTACCTGCTTGTTACAATACTATTGCTGGTAGTTTTAGAACCTAGTTTAGGTACAATTATATTGGCGTTAACAATTACAGGCTGGATTAATATGTCATGGATTGTTCGGGGCGAGATTATGCAACTCAAAAACCGCGAATTTGTCCTTGCTTCACGTTCAATGGGTGCAAGCTCTGGTCGTCTATTATTCCGTCACTTGTTACCGAATGCAGTTGGTCCGATTATTGTAACCATTACGCTTTCTGTTCCAAGTGCGATCTTTGCAGAAGCCTTTTTAAGTTTCCTCGGTTTAGGTGTTCAAGCACCAGTTTCATCACTCGGTTCTATGGTTAACGACGCTAGAACAGGCTGGATGACTTATCCTTGGCGCATGATTTTCCCTGCCGCTGCGATTAGTGTGACTATGCTTGCATTTAACATTCTAGGCGATGGTCTTCGGGATGCATTGGATCCTAAATTGAAAAAATAAGGATTTGGGGAAATCAATTTTACAAGTTTAGTGTTTTTCAGCGCAACTGTTTAAATCATGATTTCCTCTGATCTTCTCGTTAACTTAAAAAGAATTCAGAAGGGTCAAAACATTGACATTGAAATCAGTTGTCATCGTTCTGGCCAAATATCAAGCATGATCAGCATTTGAGTCCATCATAAGGTATTGGAGTGCTGAACCTGGTTGATATAAATGATGCAGGTATCCGTTGTAATCAACATTCTCACAATTCTTTCGGGTATGCGATAGTTGTTGGTTACTATCGTGTTATTTTGTGTCCTGAGTGCTGATTAAAGACGAGTAGTGTTATATGCAAGATGACAGGGAAAGTTGCTGTTTTAATTAGCGACACAGTGCCTTATTCTTTTAATCACCGATCGGCTATCTGTTCACTGTAGGTTACAGTGATAAGGTGCATACATGTGAATGGTTCGATTCCGGTGTCACAGGATTCAGTACATGCATTAGGTGCATTGCTGAAATCTGCATTTGATGGCCAAGGAGGTGCGGTTCTTATGAGTAAGAACTTAATTGAAGTAGAAGGTCTTAAAAAATATTTTAATGTAGGTAAAGGCAAAGTACTTAAGGCCGTTGATAACGTCAGCTTTAATATCCGTGAGGGAGAAACGCTAGGTATGGTAGGTGAGTCTGGTTGTGGTAAAACCACAGCAGGACGTACGGTTCTTCGTTTGTATGAGCCTACTGCCGGAAGCGTGAAATATAACGGAACTGACATCTATAAATTATCCTCAAGAAAAATGAAGGCTTTCCGTCGGGATATGCAGATGATTTTTCAGGATCCATATGCATCTCTGAATCCGCGGTTCACTGTTTCGGATATTATTGGTGAAGCGTTGGATATCCATGGAATGGCTGGAAGTAGTAGCGAGCGCAAGAAACGCATTGAAGAATTATTAGATATGGTTGGTCTGAATCATGACCATGCCACCCGGTATGCTCATGAATTCTCCGGTGGACAACGTCAACGGATCGGTATTGCTCGAGCGCTTGCCGTTAATCCGAAATTTATTGTTTGCGACGAGCCTATTTCTGCACTGGACGTGTCCATTCAGGCGCAGGTTGTCAACCTTCTTAAAGAACTTCAGGATCGCATTGGACTGACATACCTCTTTATTGCCCATGATCTCTCTATGGTTAAGCACATCAGTGACAGAGTTGCTGTAATGTATCTGGGGAAAATGGTAGAGCTTGCAGAAAGTGAAGAGCTTTATTCCAACCCGATACACCCTTACACCAAGTCATTGCTGTCTGCAATCCCTGAGCCGGACCCAGAGGTTGAGGCGAACAAGAAGCGGATTCATTTCCATGATGAATTGAAATCGCCGATTTATACGCAAGGCCAGAAGGACTCAGAGGAAGCTTCGCAACTGGTTGAAGTATCCAAAGGGCATTTTGTGTCCAAAGCGTTTGCTTAATATTAAATGAATTCAAAATCAACTCGATAATATCACGAGTATTTTGAAGAGCACCCCTTAGAATAGACATTGGATTAAACCTTCGGGTTTTCCAATGAAATCCTAAGGGGTGCATTTTTATGGTGATTAAAATTTAAGATAAGTGATTCTTTGACGAAACCCCCTCCTTTGGATACAATCAGATAGGGTTTATCACTCTGTAATTTAATTTATATATAGCAGAGATAGCAGACAGGAGGCTACAGCAATGAAGGTTGTAACGGAGCCGCTTGCGGGCGGATCTGCGCTTGCCAGGGACTATATGAACCGTTATGAGACGGTAGAACATTTATACGGTGGTGACTTCCGTAATGAAGGCAGCAGAGCGTTGCGGGCGGAATGGCTGGATAGCCGCGAGGCTTTGCGTGCTGACCGGGCGCAGGTGGCAGCTTGCCTGCGGAGTTATAATGAAGCACACAATCCACATGAGGCGGTAAAGTCTTCGCTTGCACTGTTGGAGCAGCCGGGGACACTGGTAATTTCCGGCGGCCAGCAAAGTGGGTTGTTCACGGGTCCGCTGCTGGTGATATATAAGGCAATGACAACCATAATAGCGGCAAAAGAAGCCGGTGAGCAATTAGGAAGACCTGTTGTTCCATTATTTTGGATTGCCGGGGAAGATCATGACTGGGATGAGGTCAATCATACCTATGTGCTGAACCGCAGCGGGGAAATCAGCAAGATCAAGATTGAGAAATCCGGAGATCTCCGTTCATCGGTCAGCGATATCAAGGTTGAAGACGAAAGCTGGCAGCAAGCCGTAGCTCAACTGGATGAACTGCTGCAGGACAGCGAGTTCAAACCAGGAATTATGGAATTCATCCGTGAAGCCTCTTCTGCTTCCAATAACATGACAGACCTTTTCGCCAAGTTGATGGGGAATCTGTTTGGTAAATTTGGTCTGATTCTGCTTGATTCTGCTGATCCCTGTCTACGCAAGTTGGAGCAGCCGTTTTTTGAAACGCTGATCCGGGAGAATGGAGAACTGGAGACAGCCTATCTAAATGCAGCTACGGTTATTCGTGATAGCGGGTACCAGCTTCAGGCCGATGTGGCGGAAGGCAGTGCCAATCTGTTCTATATTCATGAAGGCACACGCTTGCTGCTGCACAAGAAGGATGGTTTCTTTACGGACCGTAAAGGAACTGTATCTTTTTCAAAGGAAGCACTTCTGGATATACTGTATACCCATCCAGAGCGGTTCAGTAACAATGTGCTGACCCGGCCGCTCATGCAGGACTACCTCTTGCCTACCTTGGCTACAGTGCTTGGTCAGGGAGAGATTGCTTACTGGGCTATCCCGCATAAGGCTTTTAAGACGGTGGGCGGAGCTATGCCGCTGATTATTCCGCGGATGTCCTTCACCCTGGTGGAGGGGACGCTTCAAAAGCATATGGACAAATACGGAATCGGATTCCCTGATGTACATCAGGGACTGGACAGTAAGAGACAGGAATGGCTGACTGCGCAGGACGAGCTTCGTTTGGGAGACCGTTTTGAAGAAACGAAAGCAGCATTCAATGCACTTTATGAGCCTTTGATTGAACAGCTCGGCACCATACAGGCCGGGCTACTAAAGCTGGGAAGCAATAATAAGGACAAGATCCTCGATCAGATCTCTTTCCTGCAGGCCAAAGCCCAGGATGCTCTTGAGAAGCAGAATGAAGCGGCGCTGCGCCAGTGGGAACGGATTGAGCTGTCCCTAATGCCGCAAGGAAAGCTCCAGGAGAGAGTCTACAACATCATGTATTACTTGAACCGCTATGGACCAGATTGGCTTGATAATCTAATGGCTGTTCCTGCTGATTACAGCGGTACCCACCGCATGATATATATGTAACTTTGCATAGTGGATACGATGCAGAAGCCGTTCTGCCGGAAGCATATTCCGGCCGGGCGGTTTCTTGCGTGTTTCTGGTAATTTATACAGGGGTAAACAGGTGTAGAACAGGACCTTGGAACCATATGTATAGGCGCTTAGATGTGATTTTACAATTAGGAAACAATTACCTTGGTCTGGAAAAAGGTTTTTGATTTTTAACGGCGAATCTATTATGCTTAAGTGGTGAAAAGTGGGGTAAAGTGGGGATTTGGGGAGCGGGAGTGGGAAAACTATGTTCATGGGTGAATACCAGCATAGTATCGACGAGAAAGGCCGAATTATTATTCCGGCCAAGTTCCGTGAAATGCTCGGAACTTCCTTCGTGGCGACCCGCGGACTTGACTCCTGCCTTTTTGTTTATCCCATGGAAGAATGGGGCATCATGGAGCAAAAGCTCAAAACCCTATCGTTGATGAAATCGGATGCCCGCGCATTCAGCCGCTTTTTTTTCTCAGGAGCGACAGAATGTGTTTGGGACAAGCAGGGCAGGGTAAACTTGCCGGGCAATTTGCGGCAGTATGCCAAGCTGGACAAGGACTGTGTTATTCTAGGCGTTTCTAACCGGGTGGAGATCTGGAACAAGGAGCTTTGGGAACAGTACTTCGAACAGTCAGAAGAATCATTCAACGAGATTGCCGAGAAATTGGTCGATTTCAACTTTGATCTATAAACCACACAAATATCGAATACTGTCCTGGAGGGATGCAGCTTGTTTCATCACATCACGGTGCTTAAAGAAGAAGCGACAGAAGGGCTGCACATCAAAAAAGACGGAATCTATGTAGATTGCACACTCGGCGGGGCAGGTCACAGCTCACTTATCGCTTCCAAACTCAGCGGAGAAGGCCGGTTAATCTGCCTGGATCAAGATGACTGGGCCCTGAATAACGCCAAGGAAAAACTGGCTGAATACGGGGATAGAGTTGTTCTTGTGAAGACGAATTTCCGCGACTTGGAATATGTGCTTAGAGATGTGCCTTTTGTCCCGAAGAAAGACGGAGTTCCCCAGGTTGATGGGATTCTCTTTGACCTTGGCGTCTCATCGCCCCAGTTCGACGAAGGGGAACGCGGCTTTAGCTACAATCACGATGCGCCGCTGGACATGCGGATGGATCAGTCAGGAATGTTAACTGCAGCGGATATTGTGAACACCTGGTCCGAGCAAGAAATCGCACGCGTGCTTTTCCAATACGGAGAAGAGAAATTCTCTCGTCGGATTGCCGGACGTATTGTAGCGCGGAGAGCCGAGAAGCCTATCGAGAACACTGGCGAATTAGTAGAGTTGATCAAGGAAGGTATTCCTGCGGCTGCGCGCAGAACTGGCGGACATCCTGCCAAACGGAGTTTCCAAGCCCTGCGCATTGCTGTAAATGATGAATTGGGTGCCTTTGAAGAAGGGCTGCATGGGGCGGTTCGCTGCCTGGCGCCTGAAGGAAGAGTATCCGTCATCACCTTCCACTCGTTGGAGGATCGGATTTGCAAGCAGATTCTGAGCAGTTATGTCAGCAAATGCACATGTCCACCTGATTTTCCGTTATGTGTATGCGGTGCTGAAGGCTCGCTCAAGCTGATCAATCGCAAACCACGCTTGCCTTCCGAAGAAGAGCTGGAGCTTAACCCTCGTGCCCGTTCAGCGAAGCTGCGTATTGCAGAGAAATTGTAAATTACGATAAAGGAGAGTCAGAGATGGCCTATACCCGCGGCAACTTGGCAGTCCAGCCCAAAAGAAAAGAAGAAAAGAACCCACTATACCGCGAGAAGACAAAAGTAGTCACCAGGCGAATGGTGCTCCCCATGCAAGAGAAGCTGCTGTACATGCTGACTCTAAGTGTATTTGTCCTGGTAGCCGTCACCCTGATTTGGCGTTACGTTCATATTTACGATTTGAACAAGCAAGCGCAGAAGCTGGATGCTGAAATTGCCAGAGATAAGAAGCAGATCGCTACATACCAGATGGAGAAGCAGACACTGGAGCAGTTGATCCCGCAAAAGGCCAAGGAGCTGGGGTTTGTCCCGCCCAATGAAGATACTACGATATTTGTTCCGAAATCAGGAACATCTACTGACGGAGATAACTAGTAAGCGATTGGCAAGATCGCAATAATAGAGTATGTGAGGTTAGGTATGATTAAAAGAATAAAACTTCGCACGCTGTTTATAGGAGGGTGTATTACCCTCTTTTTTCTTGTTTTGGTCGGAAGGGTGTTCTATATTCAGGTGTTAAACGGGGATTTCTGGCAGGAACGGGCACAAAAGCAGTGGGCGCATACTTCCACAATTAAGGCGACCCGCGGGTTGATCACCGACCGCAATGGAAGCACACTGGCCAGCGACGTCCCTGCTTACACTGTTGTTGTGAACCCTGAGGTGATAAACACGATAGGCATTGGCGATGAGGTGATCGCCGGTCTCAAGGATCTGCTGAAGAAGCCGGAAAATGAGCTGCGGAAGCTGGTGGAAGCCAAGGATGAGAACGGTAATTTTTTAAAGAACCGTGAAATTCGTAACGAAGGCTGGAAAATCGACCAGGATCTTTATGAGAAGGTAGCGGCTTTTCGGGATAAGCTGAAAGAAGAGCATAAGATTCAAGAGACGGGAATCGGATTTGTACGGGAGCAGAAGAGATATTATCCTAAGAATACCCTTGCAGCCCATATTCTCGGTTATACAGACCGTGATGGCAAAGCGGTTATGGGTTTTGAGAAGTATTTTGATGATCAGTTGAAAGGTAAGGACGGGCAGTTACTCTATAAGAGTGACGGTAAGGGAATCAAGCTGCCCAATGCCGAAGAATCCTATCAACCGGTAGTTAATGGCAACAATTTCAAGCTGACGATTGATAGTACTATTCAGTATTATATCGAAGAGGCGATGAAGAAAGCCTTTAACCAGTATAAGCCAAAGAGTATGACTGTCATCGCGGCAGATCCGAATACTATGGAGATTCTGGGGATGGCGAATATGCCTACCTTCAATCCCAATGCTTTTTGGGAAACTAAAGATCAAGGTGCTTTCCGAAACCATGCCATCCAGTCCATTTATGAACCCGGCTCTACATTCAAGATTGCTACACTGGCCGGTGCAGTACAAGAGAAGCTGTTCAAGCCCGATGATACATTCATGTCTGGTTCGATTCGGATTAAGGGCTACAGCAAGGCGCTGCATGATATTAAAAAAGTCGGCTGGGGTCAAATCTCGTTTCTTGAGGGTGTAAAACGCTCCAGTAACGTAGCTTTCGTCAAACTAGGCTATGAAATGCTAGGACAGGACAGACTCTTGAAGTATATTGAAGATTTTGGTTTTAAAGAGAAAACAGGTATAGATTTGCCGGGGGAAGTTACGGGTAGAGTATCGCCCCAATACCCCGTTGAATTTGCCACACTGGCTTATGGTCATGGTAAGGTACAGGTAACCCCGATTGAGCAGTTAACGGCGGTTGCAGCTATTGCCAACGGCGGTAAGCTGATGGTTCCGCATGTGGTCAAGGAAGTAACCAACCCGAATACAGGACAAACGGCGGTTACTAAGCCAGAGGTTGTGCGTCAGGTGATTTCGGAGGAAAGCGCCAGGGAGACCGGGGGTTATCTGGAACAGGTAGTTGCTGACCAGACTATAGGTACTGGACGTCATGCCTATATTGAAGGCTATCGGGTAGCAGGGAAGACGGGAACGGCTATTAAGGTTGAGGGACAAGACTATGTGAAATCCAAGGTGCTTGTATCCTTTATTGGCTATGCACCCGTGAATGATCCGAAAATTGCCGTGATCGTTATCATTGATGAGCCGAACGTCGAGGTAGGTGGCGGTACGGCAGCAGGGCCAGTGTTCAAGGAGATTGTGTCCCAGTCGCTGCAATACATGGGTGTTCCGAAGAACGTCACCAAAGATGATAAAAACAGCAAAGAACCGGTCAAAGCTGCGGCACCAGCTCTGCGCACGGCTCCAGATCTTCAAGGGAAAACGATAAAGGAGGCCCGTGAACTTCTGCTTGCCGGTGGATATGATTTCGAGACTGTTGGCCAAGGTGCTTCTGTGGTCAGTCAGTATCCGCCTGGTGGAACGAAGCTTGCTTCAGGCCAGCGGATTTATCTGCTGAGTCAGGAGGGGGATTCGTCAGTCATTCCGGATCTGAAGGGTCAGTCTTTGCGTGATGCGCTGGAAGTGCTCAGCCTTCTGAAGGTTGGAATCGTTGTGCAGGGTGAAGGTTATGTAACCGAGCAAGTAGAGAGTACGAAGAATGGCAAGAAGCTTATCACCCTCAAATTAAGTCCGCTCAACGAGCCAGGGGGAGATCAGGCAACCGATCCACCTCCGGACGGAGAGAATGAGGCCAAAAGCAATCCATAGGCTTGTTCTAACCCCTGTTTGTCCCGAATAGTCATGAAGGTAAGAGCTCATGTCTATTACCTGGGAAACGGGGGAGAACGGAATGAAGGTATCGAAGGTTACAAGCCGCCGAAGAATGCTGTGGACGCTGCTAGGACTGGCATTGTTGTTTGGTTCGCTGGCGGTTCGGCTGGCTTATGTACAATTGTCTAAAGGCCAGGAGCTAACTGCTAAAGCTGAGGATTCTTGGCGCCGGAATATTCCCTTTACCGCCAAGCGCGGTGAAATATTGGACCGCGAAGGTGTACCGCTGGCATATAACGTCAGCTCGCCTACGATCTACGCTATTCCTGTGCAAGTAAAAGACAAAGAGATGACAGCACAGCAGTTGGCACCCTTGCTTGGCATGACCAAGGAGAAGCTTGTGCCTATGCTGTCCCAAAAGAAAGCCTCGGTGAGACTGCAGCCCGGCGGCCGTAAAATTACGATGGAGCTTGCTGCCGAAATTCGTGATTTGAAGCTGCCGGGCATCGTTGTGGCTGAGGATAGCAAGCGCTATTACCCCTACGGTGATCTTGCAGCGCATATTCTAGGCTTTACAGGGATAGATAACCAGGGCATAACCGGAGTTGAAAGCATCTATGACAAGTTGCTGCAAGGTATTGGCGGTAATATCTCTTATCTCTCCGATGCCGGCGGGCGTTTAATGCCAGGTTCCTCCGAGAAGTATTCCAAGCCTCAGGATGGGCTTAATCTGGAACTGACGATTGACAAGCAGATTCAGTCGATTATGGAACGAGAGCTGGATCAGGCGATGGTGAAGTATCAGGCTCAGGGCAGCTGGGCCATTGCCATGAATCCCAAGAATGGCGAGATCTTGGCGATGGCCAGTAGGCCGGGGTATGAACCCGGGCAATACAAGGAATATAATGCTCAGACCTATAACCGGAACTTGCCAATCTGGATGACCTACGAGCCAGGGTCCACTTTCAAGATTATTACCCTTGCAGCTGCGCTGCAGGAGGGGAAGGTTGATCTGCAGAATGATCACTTCTTTGATCCTGGTTTTATCGAGGTCGGCGGGGCGAGACTCCGCTGCTGGAAGAAAGGCGGCCATGGCAGCCAGACCTTCCTGCAGGTTGTCGAGAACTCTTGCAACCCGGGCTTCGTGGCCCTGGGTCAGCGGCTGGGTAAGGATTCATTGTTCAAATATATCCGGGATTTCGGCTTTGGGAGCAAGACGGGAATTGATTTGAACGGTGAATCGAATGGTATCTTGTTCAAGCCATCGCAGGTGGGTCCTGTCGAGCTGGCAACAACGGCGTTTGGCCAAGGTGTCTCAGTTACACCGATTCAGCAGATCACAGCAGTATCGGCAGCTATCAATGGCGGCAAGTTGTATAAACCGCATGTAGCCAAAGCCTGGATTAACCCGGATACAGGGGAAACCGTCTCAGAGGTAGAGCCTGAACTGGTGCGGGAGGTTATTTCTGAGGAGACCTCGAAGAAGGTTCGGGCTGCGCTGGAGAGTGTGGTTGCCAAGGGCACTGGCCGCCCGGCTTTTATAGATGGATACCGGGTAGGTGGCAAGACGGGTACCGCGCAGAAGGTAATTAACGGCCGCTACTCTCCGACAGAGCACATCGTTTCCTTTGTCGGTTTTGCGCCAGCAGATGATCCGCAAATCGTTGTTTATACGGCGGTGGATAATCCGAAAGGCATTCAGTTCGGGGGTGTTGTCGCCGCACCAATTGTACAGAATATTTTGGAAGACTCCTTGCATTACATGAAGGTGCCGGAACGGACTGACCAGCTAGCCAAGAATTATAAATACGGGGAAACGCCAATTGTGACTGTGCCTGACCTCACCGGCGCCACCGTACAGGATATTTATGAAGATCTGAATATGAACTTTACACTGGCCCGCTCCGGAACGGGCAATACCGTAATCAACCAGGCCCCCAAGCCGGGAGCCAGAGTGGAACGGGGATCCACCATCCGCATTTACATGGGTGCATCACCCGAATAACCAGCAGCGGATGGGTGACAGGCCGCCAGAGCGTCAGTATCAAATATGCATTCCAAGAGGTATACTACTGTATCTCTTATCCGAAAATGTAGAGTGAGGGATTACTATGAAAGTTAACGAATTTGCATCCTGTCTGGCCGTATCGCAGCTATACGGGGCAGGAGATATTGAGATCAAGAATCTGCAGACCGATTCCCGCCGGGTACAGCCCGGCGACTTGTTCATCTGTCTGCCGGGCCACACTGTAGACGGGCATGAGTACGCCTCACAGGCAGTGGCGAACGGGGCTGCTGCTATTGTGGCGGAACGAAGACTTGACCTTGATGTGCCGCAAATCGTAGTAGGCGACAGCCGTTTTGCGATGTCTGTACTGTCTAATGCCTTTTTTGGTTCCCCGAGCAGCCGCATGCGGATGATCGGTATCACGGGCACTAACGGTAAAACTACGACAACCTATCTTATCGAGCGGATCATGGAAGATCATCAGGTGAAGACAGGACTCATTGGAACCATTCAAATGCGCTACGATGGTCAAAGCTATCCGATGTCCGGCACCACGCCTGAATCACTGGAGCTTCAGCGCTCACTGAGCGATATGGCGAGCAAAGGCGTGCAATTATGCGTCATGGAAGTGTCCTCGCATGCGTTGGAACAAGGGCGTGTGAAAGGAACAGATTTCCGCACAGCGATATTTACAAATTTAACCCAGGACCATTTGGATTATCATCATACAATGGAGGAGTACCGGGCAGCCAAGGGGTTATTCTTCTCCCGCCTGGGCAATGTCATCTCCCCTTGGAAGGAAGAGCGCAAATACGCGGTGCTGAATGCAGATGATGGGGCCAGCGCTTATTTTGCTTCCCAGACGGCTGCGGAAGTCATTACATACGGCATTGACAATGAGGCCAATGTCCGTGCTTCTCAAATCTCAATCACCGCAAAAGGAACATTTTTCCATGTTGACACGTTTAAAGGGAAGACGGACATTTCGCTGCGAATGGTCGGCAAGTTCAATGTGTATAATGCGTTGGCTGCCATTACGGCCGCTCTTTTGGAGGATGTGCCGCTAGAGGAGATCAAGGCTAGTCTGGAAGCTGTTCCCGGTGTGGCCGGGCGGGTAGAATCCGTGGACGAAGGCCAGGCGTTTGCGGTGATCGTAGATTATGCCCATACCCCGGATGGTCTGGAGAATGTACTGCGCGCTGTGCAGGAATTTGCGACGGGTAAAGTATTGACCGTATTCGGATGCGGCGGGGACAGAGACCGCACCAAACGTCCGCTGATGGGCAAGATTGCCGCCAAGTACAGTGATGCCATCCTTGTTACCTCTGACAATCCGCGCACCGAAGACCCATTGCTGATTCTGAAGGATATTGAAGCCGGATTGGTGGAGGACGGGGTTGCACGGGAACGCTACGAACTGATCGCAGACCGGAGAGAAGCTATCAGGAAAGCTATTGAAATGGCAAGCCCTGGCGATGTAGTATTGATTGCGGGGAAGGGTCATGAGACCTACCAATTGATCGGCGGAGTGGTTCACGATTTCGATGATCGCGTCGTCGCTAAAGAAGTGATAAGGGGCCGAAGCTATTGATTACTAGTACACTTAAAAATATCGCCGCCATGTGCGGGGGGCAACTCTTGGCCCCTGCTGCTGCCGATATAGAGGTTGCGGGAGTCGTTACGGATTCTCGCAAAATTGTGCCTGCCTGCTTGTTCGTTCCGCTGGTAGGCGAGAAGTTCGATGGACATGACTACGGTGCTGCATCGCTTGCAGCAGGGGCTGCTGGCACACTCTGGCAGCGTGATAGGGGACCTGCTCCCGAGGGTGGAGTCATTCTCGTTGAAGATACGCTCATAGCTCTTCAGAAGCTGTCCGCTTCTTATCTGGATATCGTGAAGCCTCAGGTCGTAGCCATTACGGGTAGTAACGGTAAAACAACGACCAAGGATATCGTTACTGCCTTGTTAGAGAGCCAATATAAAGTTCATAAGACACAAGGTAATTTCAACAATCATATCGGTTTACCGCTAACGATTCTGTCGATGGCATCCGATACCGAGGTTGCCATTCTGGAGATGGGCATGAGCGGTCGGGGAGAAATTGCTCTTCTGGCTTCACTGGCCCCGCCGGATATCGCCATCATTACCAACATTGGCGAGTCCCATCTGCTGCAGCTCGGCTCTCGTAAGGAAATCGCCCGGGCGAAGCTGGAAATTGCTGAAGGCTTGAAGCCTGGCGGTCTGCTTGTTTATAACGGGGATGAGCCACTGCTTGCGGAAGTGATGGGGGAACCGGGATTCCAGGCTCCGCAAGAGATGAGAACCTTCCGTTTCGGCCTGGCCGCAGACAATGATGATTATCCGACAGGCATGATGGCTCACAGTGCGGGAATGAGCTTCACTTCTCATCTCCATGCCGAGCGAGCCTTTACCCTGCCTTTGCCTGGCCGACATAATGTGGTGAATGCTTTGGCTGCACTGGCGGTTGCGCGTCACTTCGGCATTACGGAGGAGCATATCGAGCAGGGCCTCGGCGGACTCCGGCTGACAGGTATGAGAATTGAAGTGATCTCAGTGCCTTGCGGACTAACCCTGCTGAACGATGCCTACAACGCCAGTCCGACATCCATGCGGGCAGCGATTGATGTCATTCAAGCCATGAAGAGCAGTGGCAGCAAAATCGCCGTGCTAGGGGACATGCTGGAACTTGGGCCGGAGGAAGAACGGTATCACCGAGAAATTGGTAGCTACCTGAATGCCGAAGAGCTTGATTTTGTATTTACTTTTGGCCCTCTGTCTACACATATCGCAGAAGCTGCCACCAAGACATTCGGGCCGGACAGAGTATTCGCTTTTACCGATAAAGCGTCTCTGACAGAACTTCTGATCGCTAAAAGCACGCCAAAAGATATTGTGCTCTTCAAGGGCTCACGAGGCATGCGGCTGGAAGAAGTGCTGGGGTCACTGAATGCACATTATCAACAGACATAGAACATTGGAGGGGGTGTACCCATGGATTATCAATTATTGCTGCTTACTATCGCTGTTTCCTTTATCCTTGCGGTCATTGCCGCTCCGCTCTTCATTCCGCTGCTGCGCAGGATGAAATTCGGACAGCAGGTTCGTGACGACGGGCCTCAGAGTCATCTTAAAAAAGCGGGAACGCCTACAATGGGCGGGATCGTGATCATTGTGGCCTTTACCTTGTCTTTTCTTAAGTTTTCCGTAGTAAACTCAGATTTTTATGTCCTTCTTGTGGCTGCGCTCGGCTTCGGTCTGATCGGCTTTTTG
The DNA here is from genome assembly GCF_013359945.1 of Paenibacillus agri. Classification (GTDB taxonomy): domain Bacteria; phylum Bacillota; class Bacilli; order Paenibacillales; family Paenibacillaceae; genus Paenibacillus_AQ; species Paenibacillus_AQ agri. The sequence goes on from NZ_JABWCS010000214.1 coordinate 149,369, forward strand.
GATGATTATATCAAAATCGTCTTCAAACGTTCCCTCGGACTAACAGCGCGCCAGAAGCTGATCGGACAGCTCCTCGTGGGAGCTGTAATGTGCTACCTGTTAATTTCCGCGGGACATAGCACCAGCATCAGTGTACCAGGAACGTCCTGGAGCTTTGATTGGGGTGGCTGGTTCTACTATCCGTTCGTCATCGTCATGATGATGGCCGTCACCAATGCCGTCAATTTTACCGATGGCGTAGATGGTCTGCTGTCTGGGGTTAGTGCAATTGCCCTTGCGGCTTACGCTGTTATTGCCATGCAGACGACTTCCATTGCGGCAGGCGTATGTGCTGCGGCGATGATCGGCGCTGTACTGGGCTTTCTGGTCTTTAACGCCCACCCGGCCAAGGTGTTCATGGGAGACACGGGGTCGTTCGGGATTGGCGGCGCCATTGGTGCCATAGCGATCGTCACGAAGAGTGAGCTGTTGTTCCTGATTATTGGCGGTGTATTTGTAGTGGAAATGCTATCCGTTGTATTGCAGGTAGCTTCCTTTAAAACCCGCGGCAAGCGTATTTTCAAAATGAGCCCAATCCATCACCACTTTGAACTCAGCGGCTGGTCGGAATGGCGGGTCGTCATCTCGTTCTGGGCGGTAAGTCTGGTGCTGGCGGCAGTAGGACTTTATATCAGCAAGGGGTTGTAGACTATGAAACATCCGGATTTGTATCGTGGAGAAGAGGTCGTCGTTCTAGGGCTTGCCAAGAGCGGCGTCCAGGTAGCCAAAGTGCTGCATGAGCGCGGCGCCGTGGTTACGGTCAATGATAAAAAGGAAAGAGAACAAAGTCCCGAAGCTTCCGAATTGGAAACTTTGGGAATTTCTGTTATATGCGGCGGGCATCCAGAAGGATTGATTCATCCTGGCATTAAGCTGGTGGTTAAGAATCCGGGTATTCCTTATTCCGTGCCTCCTGTTCAAAAAGCGCTGGAACTTGGCATAGAAGTAGTGACAGAGGTAGAAGTGGCCTACCGTCTCTGTGCCGCACCGATGATCGGTATCACCGGTTCCAACGGCAAGACGACGACAACGACCTGGGTGGGCCAGATGCTGGATGCGGCAGGCATGAAGCCGATCGTAGCCGGCAACATCGGCACACCGCTCTGTCAGGCGGCACAGGAGGCCACTGAGGGCAACTGGATGGTAGTTGAACTGAGCAGCTTCCAGCTCAAAGGAACGGAGTCTTTCCGCCCGAAGATTGGCTGTCTGCTAAACGTAGCCGAGACGCATCTGGATTATCACGGTGATATGAAGGATTATGTGGACTCCAAAGCGAAGATTTTCGCCAATCAACTGGATAGCGACACAGCAGTGCTGAACTGGGATGACCCCGTTTGTCGCGAACTGGTGCCTTATGTAAAAGCAGAACTGCTGCCTTTCTCTATGACAGAGGAGCTGGTGCAGGGCGTCTTTGTTAGCCCATCCTATGTACCTGATGTTGAAGACGATCTGGAGCGCGTCATTCTCTACCGGAATTCGGCGGGTCAGGAGATAGAGATCGCCCCGGTAGAGTCTATCAGTCTTCTAGGACGCTTCAATGTGGGGAATGCGCTGGCAGCCAGCGCTATTGCCATAGCGGCGGGGGCTGATCCAGCTGGACTGTCAGCGGTACTGAAGTCTTTCCGTGGTGTAGAGCACCGTTTGGAGTACGTTGCAGATAAAAACGGAGCTGCTTATTATAACAATTCCAAGGCTACGAATTCCAAAGCGACTATGATGGCACTGACATCTCTCCGTAGACCGGTAGTGTTGATTGCTGGGGGACTAGACCGCGGGTCTGATTATCTTGAACTGCTGCCTGTCCTGAGCGGCCGTGTTAAGGGACTTGTGGCGCTGGGAGAGACGAAGGACAAGCTGGTGAACGTGGCGAAGCTGGCAGGATTAAACGCGGTGGTCTCCGTCGATAATGGGGAGAGCGCCGCCGCCGTGCTGGAGCAGGCCGTGCGGGAGGCTTCCGCTCTGGCGGAAGAAGGAGACATCGTTCTCCTGTCCCCTGCATGTGCAAGCTGGGACATGTTCACATCCTATGAAGAGCGCGGGCGTATTTTTAAAGAGGCGGTGCATAACCTTTAAGTAGGGGGGCGGATAAGCCCCTACTACGGAAGCAGAGGTGTGCTCCTCATGAACAAATCCCGTCATGCGCCGGATATCTGGCTGCTGATCCCTATTCTTGCCCTGCTGGTTATCGGCATGGTGATGGTATACAGCGCCGGATCCGTCTTGGGCTTTCGCAATTATGGAGACTCGTTTTATTTTGTCAAAAGGCAGCTGTTGTTCGCGGGTCTGGGCCTGGTGGTCATGTTCTTTACCGCCAATACGGATTATCGCGTTCTGAAGAAGTTCGCCAAGCCGCTCTTGATCGTTTGTTTTGTATTACTGGTGATTGTGTTGATCCCTGGAATCGGGGTCGTGCGCGGCGGGGCGCGCAGTTGGCTGGGTATCAGCTCCTTCGGTATTCAGCCCTCGGAGTTCATGAAGATGGGCATGATCCTGTTCCTGGCCAATTGGCTGGGGCGCGATGATTATGATATTTCCACCTTCACCCGTGGACTGCTGCCTCCGCTCGCACTGATTGGCACGGCCTTTGGTCTGATTATGCTTCAGCCTGACCTTGGGACGGGCACCGTCATGTTTGGTGCCGCATTGATGATGGTCTTCACAGCCGGCGCCCGAATGAAGCACCTTGTATCGCTTGGTATTGCGGGCCTGGCCGGATTTGCCGGGCTGATCGCTACGGCACCGTACCGTCTGCAACGGATTACGGCGTTCCTGGACCCTTGGTCCGATCCGCTCGGCGCAGGCTATCAGATTATCCAATCGCTGTACGCCATCGGTCCTGGCGGACTTGGGGGTATGGGACTTGGAATGAGCCGCCAGAAGTATAGTTATGTGCCGGAACCACAGACTGATTTTATTTTTTCTATATTGGCCGAGGAACTGGGCTTTATCGGGGGCTTGGCGGTGCTGACCTTGTTCCTGATTCTGATCTGGCGCGGGATGAGGGTGGCGATGAGCCTGCCTGACCGCTTCGGGAGCTACTTAGCTGTAGGCATCGTCTGTATGGTGGCTGTGCAGGTCGTCATCAACATCGGTGTAGTTATCGGCCTGATGCCGGTAACGGGCATTACGCTTCCGCTGATCAGCTATGGCGGGTCCTCGTTAACTCTCATGCTCACGGCACTCGGCATTCTACTGAATTTATCCCGTTATGCGAGGTGAAAGGCATGCGTATTGTATTAAGTGGCGGCGGTACGGGTGGACATATCTATCCGGCCGTAGCTGTCGCAAGGCAACTGGAAGCAGAGGACGACCAGGCTGCTTTTCTGTATATTGGCGGCACGCGCGGCCTGGAGAGCAAATTGGTTCCCCAGGAGAACATTCCATTCAAATCTATTGATATTACCGGCTTCCGCCGCAAGCTGTCTCTGGATAACGTTAAGACCGTTATACGTTTTCTGAAGGGAGTCAGGGCCTCTAAAGAGATGCTCAAAGAGTTCAAGCCGGATGTAGTGATCGGGACGGGCGGTTATGTCTGCGGTCCTGTCGTGTATGCCGCATCAAGGCTGGGCATCCCAACCCTGATTCATGAGCAGAATGCCATTCCTGGTCTGACTAACCGCTTCCTGAGCCGTTACGCAGATACAGTGGCTGTCAGCTTTGAAGGCACGGAATCCGCATTTCCTGGTGGTAAACGGGTCATTTATACCGGCAACCCGCGGGCTACTACAGTAACCACGGCAAGCGCACAGCGTGGGTATGCATCGCTTGGTATTCCCGAAGACAGCACAGTTGTGCTGGTGGTCGGCGGCAGCCGGGGAGCGAAGGCCATCAATGATGCGATGATTGACATGGCCCCTTTTGTGGGTAAGGGTAATGGAGTTCATTACGTTTATGTGACTGGCGAGCCTTATTTTGAAGAGACCCGCAAAGCGCTGCGGCAAAAATTGGGGAGCCTCCCCAACTGGCTGCATGTGCTTCCTTATATTCACAATATGCCGGAAGTACTGGCGTGCACGTCGCTGATCGTCAACCGTGCGGGCGCATCATTTCTTTCGGAGATTACGGCTTTGGGCATTCCTTCTGTACTTATACCTTCTCCTAATGTAACGAACAATCACCAGGAAGCCAACGCCAGACAGTTGGAGCGGGAAGGCGCCGCCGTGGTAGTGTTGGAGAAGGAACTGAACGGGCAGGCACTGCATGAAGCCATTGCGAAGATTATCGGAGATGAAGGTGTTCGCCGTAAAATGTCTGACTCCTCGCTGCGTCTGGGCAAAAGAGATTCTGCCGCGCTGGTCGTCAGTGAGCTGTACAAACTCGTCGGCAAGCAAAAGTAATTCCTCAGCGGCTATAGTACAGGCCGCACGACAGCGGGAAATAGGTCTTGATTTAGGGCAGCGGTGGCGGAAAATGCCTTATTGGCAGCCACAGTCACACACCCGAGGGATTGAACATAGGATAATCCTATAATCGTGACAATCACCCAGACACTTCCGGTATTGAAATGCGCAGGCGGGCGTTCCTGTTCATTTCACGAAGGCCCTGGTACCGGAAGTGTTTGTGGTGGGTGAGCGGTAATCTCGGAGGTGATACATTGGACAAATTGGTGATTGAGGGTGGGAGTCCCCTGTCCGGCACCATTCGGATCCATGGAGCAAAAAATGCGGCGCTGCCGATCCTGGCGGCAAGTCTGCTGGCCGAAGGAGTTCACTCACTGCATAATGTGCCGAAGCTGCTGGACACCGTGACCATGCTGGATATTTTGGACCGGCTGGGCTGCAAAAGTGTGCATGAAGAGGAGAGGGTGACAATTGACACATCCTCCGTGACTACTTCTCATGTTCCAGAGGATTTAATGCGGCAGATGAGGTCCTCGATCTTTCTGATGGGTCCGCTCCTCGCAAGGTTTGGTGAGGTGAAGATCTATCAGCCCGGTGGCTGTGCTATCGGTGAACGCAAGATTGATCTTCATTTGCAGGGGCTAAAGGCGCTCGGTGCGGTGATCGAGGAAAGTAGTGGCCAAATCTCCTGCAGGGCAGAAAAGCTTACGGGAAGTGATATTCACCTAGACTACCCAAGCGTAGGGGCTACAGAGAATATTATGATGGCTGCGGCTACGGCGGAAGGCACCACAACGATAACCGGTGCGGCCAGGGAACCGGAGATACAGGATCTTCAACATTTTTTGAACAAGATGGGGGCTCAGATCATGGGTGCAGGAACTGATACCATCACAATTCAAGGTGTGAAGAAGCTTTATCCCTGTACGTACGAGGTCATTCCGGACCGGATTGTAGCTGGAACCGTAATGATTGCAGCGGCGGCAACACGGGGGAACGTTACGTTGACGCATACCAACGCAGGGCATTTGACCTCGCTCATTCATGTGCTCAAGCGCGCCGGTGTTCAAATTACAGTCTGCAATGATATAATTAATGTCAGCTGTATGGGGCGTCCGCGGGGGGTAGAACGAATAGTGACTTCTCCATATCCTTCGTTTCCGACGGACCTCCAGTCTCAGGTGATGGTGCTGCTGTCGCTAGCCGACGGTTTTAGTGTGATCAAAGAAACCGTGTTTGAGGGTCGATTCAAGCATGTGGAGGAAATGGCCCGTATGGGTGCGGATATTTCTATTGACCTGAACCGGGCGTTCATTCGCGGTGTGCAGAGGCTCTACGGAGCTACTGTGGAGGCAACAGACCTGCGGGCGGGGGCAGCGCTTGTGATTGCCGGCCTTGCCGCCAACGGGACGACCATTGTCGAGCAGGCGCATCATATTGACCGGGGCTATGACGGTATTGAGAAGTTGTTTCAGAAACTGGGTGCCCGTATTAGCCGCAAGGTACCTGTTCCGGGACCGATTGATTTGGCCAATTAAAGCTCCCTGTCTCCTTCGGAAGAATTGCCCGGGAAGGAGACAGGGCCTTACTACGGAGAAATGAGAATGTCTAAAACCACTGTGCCTCTCTTGAAAGAGGACAAGCCCAAAAAGAAAATGAGCCGCAAGGTTACCTTTATTCTAATCCTGCTGTTCACCGCGCTGCTCGCTGTGATTTTTTTTCGTTCGTCTGCCAGCCGGATTACAGAGATAGATTTTGAGGGAAGTAAGTATTCGACACAAGAAGAATTGTTAGCCCAAAGCGGTTTGCAGACCGGAGGACAGTTCTTTGCTGTCTCCAAGAGCGCTGTGGAGGAATCTCTGATGAAGCTGGATACAGTGCAAAAAGCAACGGTGGATAAAAAGTTCCCAGGTGTAATCTCCATACACATTGAGGAGTACCCGGCGGTGGCTTATGAGCTGGATCAGGATGGCAGCCTCAAGGCCATTCTCTCTAGCGGAGCAGCTGTCAAGGTAAATGAGACCGGAATTGCCGTCGAGAAGCCTATTTTGACCAATTGGAATCCATCCGATCCGTTTAAGGCAAAGCTCTCGCAGGTACTGGCTGGGATTCCTAATGAGCTGACGAGCGATATTTCTGAAATTGTACCTTCGCCGACGCTGTCTTTTCCAGACAGAATCAAGCTGTACACCCGCTCCAAATTCGAGGTGATTACGGCGATTTCGCTGCTAAAGAACAAGGTGGGCTATCTTAATCAGGTCATAGAAACGGAGCAACCCGGATTGATCACGATGCTGGAGGCGGATTCCTACGTTCCATTCCAACCGGAAGACGCAGAAACAGAGGGGAAATAGGTACACAAGAGTAAATAGTCCCTACTAATAGATTTAAAAAAATGCTAAAATAGATTTTATGGGTTATGAGCTCCATCCCTCTTTTTTCTCCGGATTTTTTTGGAATCTGAGCATATTTATGGATATATTTTCACTCTTTTGCTTATATTTCTTGTGTGAAATGGTCTGCTTTTTGCTTTTTAGCAGAGTCATTTGCTTCTGGGATAGCTGTATTATTATTCCACTCAAAAAATTTGTAGAAAAAAGAGGGAAAGGATTAGGTATGTTGAATATGTACAGAAGATGTTTCCCGAGAACGGGAAAGGCTTTGCAATTTACTTTGATTATAACAGGAGGTGCCATAGGGCTTGAGCAACAATGACATCATTGTTAGTTTGGACATCGGTACATCCAAAGTTCGGGCGATCATTGGTGAAGTTACCAATGGAACCTTTAATATTATTGGCGTTGGATCTGCTGATTCGGAAGGAATACGCAAAGGTGCGATTGTAGATATCGACCAGACTGTGCAATCAATCAGAAGCGCTGTAGAACATGCAGAGCAGATGGTTGGTATTCAAATATCCGAGGTCTATGTCGGGATTACCGGCAACCATATCGGCCTGCAATCCAGCCACGGTGTTGTGGCCGTTCAGAATGAAGACCGTGAGATCGGTGAAGACGATATTGATCGCGTGATCAAGGCAGCAGAGGTGCTCGCCTTGCCTCCAGAACGCGAAGTGATCGATGTTGTCGCCAAGCAATATATCGTCGATGGCCTCGAGGGCATTCAGGACCCGCGCGGGATGATAGGCGTCCGTCTGGAAGTTGACGCGACCATTATCACTGGTGCGAAGACGCCAATACATAATTTGCTGCGCTGCGTAGAGAAATCAGGATTGAAAGTTAAGGATCTTGTACTGATGTCTCTTGGCGCTGGTGGATTGGCGCTCTCTAAAGACGAGAAGTCGATGGGATCGGTCTTGGTCGATATCGGAGCAGGATCAACTACAATTGCCGTATATGAAGAGGGTTCCCTCACTGCAACCTCTACGATTCCGATCGGAGGGGAATTTGTAACCAATGATATTGCCTATGGACTTCGGACACTGACCGATCAGGCGGAGAAGGTGAAGCTGAAGTACGGCTGCGCCTGGATCGACGATGCGGCTTCGGATGTGGTCTTCAAAGTGCTGCGTATTGGCAGCAACGTGGAGAAGGAGTTCAACCAGGAGGATCTGGCGGCGATTATTGAACCGCGAGTCCAGGAAATTTTCCATCTAATCCGCAAGGAAGTGAAGCGCCTGGGTTACAGTGAGCTTCCCGGAGGTTATATACTATCGGGCGGCACTGTTTCTATGCCAGGTGTGTTAAAGGTTGCTCAAGCAGAGCTGGCGGCATCTGTACGTATAGCTGTACCCGATTATATCGGTGTGCGCGACCCCGGATTTACCGGTGGTGTCGGCATTCTGCATAATGTGGTCCGCAGATTCCGTGGACGCAGTACCGGCGGAAGCGGCAACAAGAAGACGGCGGCCCGCACGAAGCAGAGTGCCGCACCCAACCAGGATACCGCTCGGAAGCCTGGATTGGTAGAACGTCTGAAGAACATGTTCAGCGAGTTTATATAACTGTAAGACCAGATATACTTGGACCGGGCATCCAAGCACTTTTCTAGGGGGAGATGGAACAATATGTTGGAATTTGATTTTGAAATGGAGAGCTTGGCGCAAATAAAAGTCATTGGCGTGGGTGGCGGCGGAAGCAATGCGGTCAACCGGATGATCGAAAATGGCGTTCAAGGCGTTGAGTTCATTACCGTTAACACGGATGCCCAGGCGCTGCATATGGCCAAATCGGAGCATAAGCTGCAAATTGGGGATAAATTGACTCGTGGACTTGGTGCAGGAGCCAATCCAGAGGTCGGCAAAAAAGCGGCTGAGGAATCCCGTGATTTGATCTCAAATACGCTTAAGGGTGCAGACATGGTATTTGTTACCGCAGGAATGGGCGGCGGCACAGGAACAGGAGCAGCACCGGTAATTGCTGAAATTGCAAGAGAGTGTGGAGCATTGACTGTAGGCGTGGTGACACGCCCGTTTACCTTTGAAGGCAGAAAGCGTTCGAATCAAGCTGATCTTGGTATTGAAGCTTTGAAAGAAAAGGTTGATACCTTAATCGTTATCCCGAATGACCGACTTCTCGAAATCGTCGACAAGAAGACCCCGATGCTTGAAGCTTTCCGCGAAGCGGACAACGTATTGCGCCAAGCAGTACAGGGTATCTCGGATTTGATTCAGGTTCCCGGCTTAATCAACCTTGACTTTGCAGACGTGAAGACGATCATGACTGAACGTGGTTCAGCACTGATGGGTATTGGTATCGCCAACGGTGAGAACCGTGCTGCGGAAGCTGCACGCAAAGCGATTATGAGCCCGCTCCTGGAGACGTCTATTGAAGGCGCACGCGGAGTTATCATGAATATTACCGGTGGCTCTAACCTTTCGCTTTATGAGGTTAATGAAGCGGCGGAAATCGTCACTGAGGCATCGGACCCGGAAGTAAATATGATCTTTGGTGCGATTATCGAAGAGAGTATGAAGGATGAGATCAAAGTTACGGTTATCGCGACTGGCTTTGAACATAAGCCTTCTTCTATGGCTCCTGGTCGTCGTCCGGCAGCTCCGAGTACGAGTACCGAGCCTGCAGCGGCGGATAAGAATGCTAATTTGCGTCCGTTCGGCAATCAGAATACTTCTGATCAGCTCGATATTCCAACGTTCCTCCGGAACCGTACACGTGGCAATAATGACTAAATAGATTTTAATGAGATATACGGAAGCACCGTATTGCTTTAGCTGACAGCTAGGGGCAATGCGGTGTTTTTTTATTGTGCCTGCTGTTATAATAACAATAACGGGAGATGACATGATGGAACTGCTCGATCCCCGGGTGGATTTTGTATTTAAACGGATTTTTGCCAGTAACAACAATAAAGATGTGTTATTGGCCTTTCTTAACAGGATTTTCGCCGAGGCGGGAGAACCTGCCCTGGATGAAGTGGTACTGCTGAATCCATATACGGATAAGGATGATCCGCTGGACAAGCAATCTATCTTCGATATATGGGCCAAGACCGTAGATGGCAGAATGATTGATATTGAGATGCAGCTGTTTAACAAATATGATATTGAAAAACGAACGCTTTATTACTGGAGCAAACGGTATTCCGGACAGCTTCAGGAAAGCGGCAAATATAGAGATCTTAAAAAGTGTGTGACGATCAACATCTTGAATTATAGCTTGTTGCCTGGCGAGCAGTATCATAGTGTTTTTCATTTGCGTGAGGATAATAGCGGCATAGCGCTCACCCAGGATATAGAGATACACTTTCTGGAGCTGCCGAACCTGAAATTGTCCTCACCTCCCGAGCAAGAAGGTTTAGTGAACTGGCTGTTATTTCTCAAGGGTATAGACCAATCTCACTGGGAGGTGCTGAGCATGAATGAACCGGTCATGAAGAAGGCCATGGATACATTGCAGTTTTTAAGTCAGGATTCGGAGGCCCGCCGAATTTATGAAGCCCGCCAAAAATATTTGCATGATGAAGCTTCTCTTCGTGATGCAGCTGAGAATGGCTGGGAAAGAGGTTTGCAAAAGGGCATGCAAGAAGGTTTGAAAGAAGGTTTACATGAAGGACAACTAAAGGCTAAGCTGGAAATCGCCAAGAAACTGTTGGCAATGGGGTTAAACCGGGCAGAAATTCGCGAAGCTACCGGACTGAGTGACGAGGAGATTGAATCTAGTAACCCTTAACATTTAAAGTATTACAAATGCCGCGTAAGCAGACGCTTATGATTTAATATAATAATTAGCTTAGGACCAGCCGGATACGGCTGGTCTTTTTATGCTGCAATGATGGTAGTAGTTCTATAACTCGACAAAAAAACCGCAAGAATGCCCCCCAAGTTTAGACAGACTTTGAATACGAGACTTTCTATACTAATCATATCGTCCAAAAAAGAGAGCCTGCTCTATTGTCCGTTTCGGGAATAGATTGCAGTCTGTAGGCAGGTGAATGTCCTGGTAGTTTATATTGACTTGATATTCGCCGCCAATTTGCTGATTGACGGAGTGCTGCTCTGGCTGACGGGCTGGCTGGTCAAGCTCAAAGTATCTTGGTGGAGGCTTGTACTATCTGCTGTGGTTGGAGCACTGTATGTGGTTATGATGTTTGTACCGGAGCTGACCTTCCTGTATACCTTCCTTATCAAGTTCGGATTGTCAGTGATTATGCTGTGGATTGCCTTTGGGTTCGGGAGCCTTCAGCGCTATCTGCGGACGATGGGCGCTTTTTATATCATCAATTTTGCGGCGGCAGGAGGAATTGTTGGCATTCACTATCTATTGCAGAGCTCAGGTGATATCTGGAATGGCATCATGTTCACGGCGGCAGGCGGGCATGCCTACAGGCTAAAAATCGGCATTTGGTTCGTTATTGCACTTCTGCCGTTGGTGCTGCTCTGCTTCAAGGCGGTACACACGTCTAGGATTAAGCGTGAACAGCTAGAGTCTTATATCGGCGAGGTGACTGTCGAAATTGATGGTGTAACCGTTACCTGCCTTGGCCTCCTGGATACAGGCAACAGACTAAGTGATCCGTTGACTCGTATTCCAGTCATGGTCATGGAGTCGTCGCTCTGGGAGACGCAGCTTCCAGCATCTTGGAAGGGGAGGCTGACACAGAGTAGTGCGGACCATCTTTTACTGGAGACGGACGGGCAGTCCTTTGCTTGGCAAGACAGAATTCGGCTTGTTCCTTACCGGGGAGTGAACCGAAGTGCATCGTTTATGCTCGCCCTGAAGCCTGACCTTGTGACCATAAGGCTAGATGCAGATACCTTTTGCAGTAAGCGGGTGCTAATCGGGCTGGATGGCGGGACACTTTCGGGAGACGGAGCGTACCGGGCTGTGATTCATCCCGATCTGGTTGTGCGGGAAAGCGCCGAGGCGGTGCCTTCCTAATATGGGCATACGACTGACAGACACGTACGTTTCTCAAGGCCATTCTATTACGAGCCAGGCACATCTTGAAGGAGGAACAAGAATGATCAAATGGAAGATTTCGCTGCAGCTACAATATTACCGCATGCTTTTTCTGCTTGGACTGAAAAGCCAGGAAATTTATTATATTGGCGGGAGCGAAGCTCTGCCACCCCCGTTAACGCGCGAGGAGGAAGAGTTTCTGCTGCAGCGGCTGTCTAGCGGTGATGCGGCTGTACGTGCGATGCTGATTGAGCGCAACCTGCGGCTTGTCGTCTACATTGCCCGCAAATTCGAGAACACTGGGATCAACATTGAGGATCTCGTCTCCATCGGGGCGATCGGACTGATTAAGGCAGTTAATACCTTTGACCCGGAGAAAAAGATCAAACTTGCAACCTACGCTTCGCGTTGTATTGAGAATGAGATTCTGATGTATCTGCGGCGCAACAGCAAAACACGCAGCGAGGTCTCCTTCGATGAGCCGCTGAATATTGATTGGGACGGTAATGAACTGCTGCTGTCCGATGTACTGGGAACCGAGAATGATACGATTTACCGGAACATTGAAGAACAGGTGGACCGCAAGCTGCTGCAGAAGGCGCTGGAGAAGCTGAGTGAGCGGGAGCGGCTGATAATGGAGCTGAGATTCGGGCTGCGCGGCGGCGAGGAGAAGACACAAAAAGATGTGGCTGATCTGCTGGGCATCTCCCAATCCTACATCTCGCGTCTGGAAAAAAGAATTATCAAGCGACTGCGTAAGGAGTTCAACAAGATGGTCTGAGGTGAGATCATCAAGGAATAAAATGCCGGACCGGGGAGATAATGTACAGTAATGTTTCTCCTTGGGAGGTTAATCATCATGACCCGTAATAAAGTCGAGATTTGCGGTGTGGACACATCCAAATTGCCCGTTCTAACGAACGTTGAAATGCGTGAATTGTTCACTTCGCTGCAGCAACAGGGGGAGCGATCCGCCAGAGAGAAATTGGTCAACGGCAACCTGAGGTTGGTCCTGAGTGTAATTCAGCGGTTCAACAACCGGGGGGAATTCGTGGACGACCTGTTCCAGGTGGGGTGCATCGGGCTTATGAAAGCCATCGACAATTTTGACTTATCGCAAAATGTTAAGTTCTCCACATATGCGGTTCCCATGATCATCGGTGAGATTCGCAGATACTTGCGCGATAACAATCCGATTCGTGTCTCCAGATCGCTGCGGGATATTGCCTACAAGGCGCTGCAGGTTCGCGACAGTCTGACCAACCAGAACTCGCGGGAACCGACGATTTTCGAAATTTCGCAAGCCCTTGGCGTACCTAAAGAGGATGTTGTCTTTGCCCTAGATGCCATTCAGGATCCAGTGTCCTTGTTCGAGCCGATCTATCATGACGGCGGGGATCCGATTTATGTCATGGACCAGATCAGTGATGACAAGAATAAGGATGTCTCATGGATTGAGGAAATTGCCTTGCGGGAAGCTATGCGGAAGCTAGGTGGCCGGGAGAAGCGAATTCTATCCATGCGCTTTTTTGAAGGGAAGACTCAGATGGAAGTCGCTGATGAAATCGGCATTTCACAGGCCCAAGTCTCACGTCTGGAGAAATCCGCAATTCAGCAAATGCAGAAGCATGTTAAATCGTAATTATTGGCTTCACTAAAAATGGGATGTCCCTTCGGCCGAATTCAAGGCTTGGGGACATCCCATTTTCTATGTGCATTTCTAATCTAGAACTATCCTATGAACGCACAGGCAGTCTCGACTTGGAGTATTCCATGAAATGCTCCATCTCACCGACAAAGCTGCATAGTGCTTCCAAATTATATTTGTCCGAGGGAGGGAGAATAGGGACGAAATAGACATGTTGCCAAGCTTAGGGATCATATATTGGACTATAGGTCTGATGGTACAGGGGTGATGAAATGAATCAGGAAACTATAGGAGCGGGCAAAAAAATGAAGATCTCTGATTTTCAGACTAAGGATGTCATCAATATCGTAGACGGTAAGCGACTGGGACAGATCAGTGACTTGGAGCTGGATCTCCGGCGGGGTGTTATTGATGCTATTGTGGTTCCCGGGTATACCCGGTTCATGGGGTTGTTCGGCGGTGGTGCAGACCTGATCATTCCCTGGAGGAATATTGTGAAGATTGGATCGGATGTTGTCCTCGTGAAAATTGAAGAGAACCGGATGCCCCAGGCTGAGGAAGAACGGCAGACGATGTATTTGGAGCGGGGAGACCGGAGTGAACGGCGCATGTATTAATGATGCGTCTTTTTCTTTGGATCTTCTCTTACAATCTAGGTCAAAATGCCTGGATTTTCAGAATTCGCCCTGAATCAAAGGCATTTCTTTGTGGGGAGTTTTGCCCTGTGTTACACTAAGGCGGAGGTGAGGAAATGGAACCGTTTGTACGGAGCGGGAAGGCTCCTATGCTACTGCGGCTGGAACCGTGGGCTGAGGAGCATCCGGAAATAACTGCGGGATTTACTGGCAGAGAGGGTGGGGCCGGTACGGCACCCTATGATAGTTTTAACTGTGCATTCCATGTCGGGGATGATCCCGACAATGTTATGAATAACCGGACAATGCTGGTCGATAGTCTGGGATTTGCCCTGGAGGACTGGACCTGTGGTGAGCAAACGCATGGTGCTACAGTAGCTGTTGTTACAGAGAATGACCGTGGACGGGGGCGTCTGGATCGGGCCTCTGCTTTTCAGGCTACAGATGCAATGATCACCAACATTCCTGGTGTACTGCTGACTTCATTCTATGCGGATTGTGTGCCGCTGTATTTCTATGATCCCATCAATTGTGCCGTAGGTCTTGCTCATGCAGGCTGGAAAGGGACTGTAGCGGAAATTGCTGCTGCCGTTGTTCAGGCTATGGAGCAAGCATATGGGAGTCGTCCGGAGGATATTCGTGCCGCCATCGGCCCTTCGATTGGTGATTGCTGTTATGAAGTCGACGATTATGTGATGAATCATATCCGGCGTCTGGAAGCAGAGTGTGGGGAGTCACCAGGGCAAGATGAAGTGCTGTATAGTCCTTCTGCTGCAGATAGCAGTAAATGTATGCTGAACTTGAAAGAAATGAATCGACGCATTATGATAAAAGCAGGAATATTGCCGACTCATATCGAATGTACATCATGGTGTACAAGCTGTAATACAGATATTTTCTTTTCATACCGTGCGGAAAATGGGATTACAGGCAGAATGACGAGCTGGATCGGAATAAAGGAGAGTTGAAAGTTGGCTTTAACACTACAGGAGAGAATAGCCGAGGTAGAAGAGCGCATAGCACGTGCCTGCGCAACGAGCGGACGAGACCGCAAGGACGTCAAGGTAATCGCTGTTACAAAATACGTTTCCTTGGAAACGGTATCGGCTGTGCTGGAAGCAGGGCTGGAGCATATCGCCGAGAGCCGCTGGCAGAATGCTGAGCATAAGTGGTTGGTCTTGGGAGAGAAGGGGACCTGGCATTTCATCGGTCACTTGCAAACGAATAAGGTTAAGGATGTTATCGGTAAATTTCAATATATACACTCCCTGGACCGTATTTCGCTGGCCCGGGAGCTGCAGCGAAAGGCCGAGAGCATCGGACAGAAGGTCAATGTTTTTCTGCAGGTTAACATCTCGGGTGAGGATACGAAATTTGGTTTGTCACCTGCAGATGTGCCGGGATTTTTGCAGGAAATCGCTGATCTTGACCGCGTTAACGTGATCGGACTGATGACCATGGCACCTTATGAGATGGAGCCTGAACTGACTCGCCCTGTCTTCCGTGGACTTCGAGAATTGCGTGATGAGCTGAATCGGCAGGGACTGACACCGGAGCCGATTACGGAATTGTCGATGGGAATGTCAAATGATTTTGAAGTGGCGATAGAGGAAGGAGCTACCTGGGTTCGCTTGGGTACGGTGTTGGTAGGTCACAAGGAGGGATAGGTGATGGGTGTTATGAACCGTTTTATGAGTTTTTTTGGCTTGCAGGAGGAAGAGGAGATTGTGGAGCGGGAGCAGATTTCTTCACGTGAGGAAGATGAGTACGAGCCAACCCCTGTAGAAACCCGCAAGAATCAGCGGACCAACAACGTCGTCAGCATCCACTCACAGAAAAATGTCAAGGTTGTGCTGTATGAACCGCGTTCCTATGAGGAGGCGCAGGAAATTGCCGATCATCTCCGGGCACACCGGACCGTTGTAATTAACCTGCAACGGGTGCGCAATGACCAGGCTATGCGAATTATTGATTTTCTAAGCGGAACTGTTTATGCCCTGGGTGGAGGAATATCCAAAATCGGGGGCAATATATTTATGTGCACTCCGGATACGGTTGAAATTCAAGGCTCCATCACCGAGATCCTTGGCGACGAACAAGACTATAACAGAATGAGGTGAACGGGCTTTGTACCAAGAAGTAAGCTCCATTATTGATATCCTGTTTAATATTTACTTCTACATGATTTTTATCTATATCCTGATGTCCTGGGTTCCTAGTGTCCGTGAGAACTTTATTGGGGAACTGCTGGCAAAGCTGGTTGAACCGTATTTGTCACCGTTCCGCAAGATTATTCCGCCACTTTTCGGAATGCTGGATATCTCGCCGATCGTTGCGTTGTTTGTACTCAGATGGGCGGTTTACGGCCTCAAATCTTTGCTGAGTTATGTTCTGTAACCTATGTTGAAGACAGAAATTTACGGGCATTTTCATCCCGACGAGCGGCAGTTTGTGGACAGGGCCTGGGACTGGGTGACGGCTGCGGGGGAATATCATGAGAGTAAACTGACTGATTTCCTCGATCCGCGCCAAGGCCATATTCTGCATAGTCTGGTGAACCGCCATCCTGATGTCATAGTCAGATTGGAAGGTGGCCATGAAGGTGCAGAGCGGTGCAGAGCCCTGATTGCTCCAGATTACCGCGAGCTGGATGGCGAAGACATGGAAATGAAAGTGTTAGCGATTACCTCCGGGGAGCAGAAATTTCTGGCTCTGGAGCATGGGGATTATATGGGCGCCATTCTGGGCCTTGGAATCAAACGAAGCAAAATCGGTGATATTCATGTGCTTGCAGATGGTTGTCATGTCGTAGTAACGGCAGATATCGCCGATTACCTCACCATGAATCTGCATGGCGTGCATAAGGTTAATGTCAGCACTGAAATCTTGCCGCTTTCCTCGCTGCGTTGCAGTGAGACCAAGCTTGAAATGATGGATTTGACTGTGGCCTCCCTGCGGCTTGACGGCATTGCTGCGGATGTGACCCGTCTTAGCCGGAGCAAAATTCTTGCGCCGATCAAAAGTGGACGGGTACGGGTGAACTGGAAGGTGGAGGAGGATCCGTCCACCGCACTCAAGGAAGGCGATGTGGTATCTCTGCAAGGCTTTGGTCGTTTCAAGGTGCTGGAAGTGGGCGGCTTAACGAAAAAAGGCCGATACCGGGTTCAGGTTGGCAAATTTGTGTGAATCCCTTTGCAGGAATCCCGCTTTCCTTGTCGAAAATGATTAACTCGTGGGAAACAAACGAATTTGAAGCTGGACGCCGATAGTGTAGAAGAGGCGGACCCTAGCCGGCAGTGAGTATGAAACAGCAACTTCTGCCTAATACTTGAGTTACAATCTTGCTTCTTTGTCCGCTGCACGGCTGCAGAGGCCAGGAAGGTCCGAAATTTCTAGGAGGTGCACAGCATGCCATTAACGCCGCTCGATATACATAACAAGGAGTTTTCCCGGCGGCTCCGCGGTTATGACGAAGATGAGGTCAATGAGTTTCTGGACCAGGTCATCAAGGATTACGAAAGCGTCATTCGTGAGAACAAGGAACTGCAAAATCAGCTCCTGGCCCTTCAGGAGCGTCTGGACCACTTTGTGAACATCGAGGAGACATTGTCCAAGACGATCATCATTGCTCAGGAAGCAGCTGATGAAGTGAAGAACAACTCCAAGAAGGAATCGCAGCTGATTATCAAGGAAGCGGAGAAGAACGCTGACCGTATCATTAACGAAGCTTTATCCAAATCCCGCAGAATTTCGATTGAGACTGAAGAGCTGCGTAAGCAGGCCTCTATTTACCGGACTCGATTCCGGACGCTGCTTGAAGCCCAGCTGGAGCTGCTCTCTCAGGATGACTGGAATGCACTTGAGAGTCGTGAGGTTACCGAGAACGCATTTTAGGTGTGTTCTGTCCGGTTGACATTTATGCTCAAAGAGGCTATAACTAGAACATATCTTCAACCATGATTATATGTAATTCGATGAAGGGCCAAGTACGACAAGAATCTGTCCCCCAGAGAGTCGGTGATTGCTGAAAGCCGATGTTCAGACCCTGCCGGAAAATCTCCCCTTAGAAGCGACGCTGAAGCGCATTCTTGCGTGTGTAAGCCGAGCCGTCTGCCGGACGTTATACCGGACCCGCGTTATATTTACTTGCGCGGAGCTGAGATTGTGCCTGAATACTCTCCCTCTAAGGAGGTGCTCACGCACTGAATTAGGGTGGTATCGCGAGCGTCGTCTCGCCCCTTGGGGGGCGGGATGGCGCTTCTTTTGTTGTTTCCATCCCCCTAGTGCGTGCTATCCCCCTAAATCCCCCTTTCTAAGGGGGACCCCAAGGGCCGCAGCCCTCTGGACACCCGCAAGTAAATCTCGACGGGAGAAGGTTGGTTAGCGGACAGATGGTTTGGTTCGGCGTGGGAGCGGCCCTTCTTAGGCTCCCCTGGCGGGTTCGCCTGCGGGGCCTCCGCTGCGCTAGCCCCAAGCCCTTGCCCGAGCCCGCGATCCTCCGCAGGAGGCAGCCCAAGGCTCGGAAGCCAGCGACGGGCGAAGCGTCGCAAGCACTCCGCTTTGCCCCCGAGCCTGCGATCCTCCGTAGGAGGCAGCCTAGGCTCGGAAGCCAGCGACGGGCGAAGCGTCGCAAGGTAGTCCGCTTTGCCCCCGAGCCCGCGATCCTCCGTAGGAGGCAGCCCAGGCTCGGAAGCCAGCGACGGGCGAAGCGTCGCAAGCACTCCGTTTTGCCCCCGAGCCTGCGATCCTCCGCAGGAGGCAGCCTAAGGCTCGGAAGCCAGCGACGGGCGAAGCGACGCAAGGCAGTCCGCTTTGCCCCCGAGCCCGCGATCCTCCGTAGGAGGCAGCCCAGGCTCGGAAGCCAGCGACGGGCGAAGCGTCGCAAGCAAGTCCAAAGTCTTTAAAAGCCGAGGCCGCGCAGGCGAACCCGAAGGGGAGCCTAAGAAGGGCCGGTCCTAGCGCCAACGTATCAGTTACTATTCCACCACTGCCACTCCCACCTCGAGCTCTGCTTCCGGGTGTCCAGAGGGCGGCGCCCTCTGGGGCCCTCCCTTGGCGAAGGGAGGGTTTGGGAGGGATCGAAAAAGGTTTTAAGATCAAAACCAAGGAAGGATTTGACCCTAAATGCAAAAAGTAGACGTCAGAGAAAAAGCGCGGGCTAGAGACGTCCGCATCTTGAAGAAATGGAGCGACGAAAATACGTTCCGCAGATCGATGGAGAACCGCGAAGGCCGCAAGAACTATGTGTTCTATGAAGGACCTCCTACAGCGAATGGTGCACCCCATATCGGGCACGTGCTGGGACGCGTAATCAAGGACTTTATCGGCCGTTACCAGACGATGAAGGGCTACCGCGTTGTTCGTAAAGCGGGCTGGGATACACACGGCCTGCCGGTTGAGCTGGGTGTTCAGAAGCAGCTCGGAATCTCCGGGAAACAGGAGATCGAAGAATACGGTGTAGAGAAATTTATCGAGAAATGTAAAGCGAGTGTCTTTGGATACGAGAAGCAATGGCGAGAGTTTACGGAAGCTATCGGTTACTGGACGGATCTGGATAACCCGTACATCACCCTGAACAATACGTACATTGAGAGTGTTTGGAACATCTTGGCGACAGTGCATGAGAAGGGCCTTCTATACCGTGGGCACCGAGTTAGTCCGTACTGTCCGAGCTGCCAAACGACACTGAGCTCCCACGAAGTTGCACAAGGCTACAAGACGGTCAAAGACCTCAGTGCTACCGCCAAGTTCAAGCTGGATGACAGCGGGGAATATGTACTGGCTTGGACGACAACCCCTTGGACACTGCCGGCGCATATGGCGTTGGCGATGAACCCGGACATGGATTATGTGCGGGTACAGCAAGAGGATGGAGTATACATTCTGGCGAAGAATCTGGTGGATGATGTGATGAAGGGTGAGCATACGATCCTTTCCACGCATAAAGGTTCCGACTTTATCGGCAAAACCTATGCGCCTCCATTCAGCTATATTCAGGCTGAGAAGCACAATGTCATTGTTGGCGCCTCTTTCGTTACAGATGCCAGCGGTACAGGGATTGTACACATGGCTCCGGCGCATGGTGAGGATGACTACAAGACTTGCCGCGAGAACGGCATCAGCTTTGTGAATGTGGTCGATGCTTCTGGTAAATATACGGACTTGATTGCTGATTTTGCCGGACGATTCGTGAAGGATTGCGATCTGGACATCGTGAAGACGTTGTCGGAGAAAGGTCTGCTCTACAGCAAGGAAAAATATGAGCACAGTTATCCGTTCTGCTGGCGCTGTGATACCCCGCTTCTGTACTATGCGACAGACAGCTGGTTCATCAGCACGACAGAGATCAAGGATCAACTCATTGCCAACAACAACGGTGTGAGCTGGTACCCTGAACACGTGCGTGATGGACGTTTTGGTAAATTCCTGGAGGAACTGGTGGACTGGAACATCAGCCGTAACCGTTATTGGGGAACACCGCTGAATGTATGGGTTTGTCAGGATACCGGCAAAGAGTTCGCACCGCACAGCATTGCTGAGATGAGAGCGATGGCCGTGGACGAAGTACCAGAGGATATCGAGCTGCACAAGCCGTTCGTGGACAACATCAAGCTGCGCAGTCCGTTCAGCGAGGGTGGAGTGATGGTACGTACATCGGAAGTTATCGACGTTTGGTTCGATAGCGGATCGATGCCATTTGCGCAAAGCCACTATCCATTTGAAAATGCTGACGCGTTAGATGACCAATTCCCGGCGGATATGATCTGTGAAGGAATTGACCAGACTCGTGGCTGGTTCTACAGCCTGCTGGCAGTTTCCACGTTGTTCAAGGGCGTAGCGCCTTACAAAGCGGTTATTGCTACTGGTCATATCCTTGATGAAAATGGCCAAAAAATGTCCAAATCCAAGGGCAACGTCATTGACCCATGGGAAATCATGAACGAATACGGCACCGATGCTTTCCGTTGGGCGATCCTGTCCGACAGCGCACCATGGAACAATAAACGCTTCTCCCGTGGTCTGGTCGGTGAGACCAAATCCAAAATCGTGGATACACTGGTCAACACGCATGCGTTCCTGACCTTGTATGCTGGCATTGACGGTTATGATCCGGCGGATCATCCGTTCAAAGTATCCGAACATAAGCTGGACCGCTGGATTCTTTCCCGTATGAACAGCCTGATCCTCTTAGTAGATAAAGGGCTGGCCGTGAACGATTTCGTCAATACGTCAAAAGCGATTGAGAACTTCATCGACGAGCTCAGCAACTGGTACATCCGTCGTTCCCGTGACCGTTTCTGGGGCAGCGGCTTGGGCGAGGAAAAGCTGGATGCTTACCGTACGCTGACTCATGTACTGTTGACCACAGCACAGCTGATGGCGCCGTTCACACCAATGCTGTCGGAGGATATCTTCACAAACCTGGGTGGCGGCGAGAGCGTACACTTGGCGGATTATCCGGTAGCTGACGAAAGCCTGATCGACAAAGAGCTGGAGCAGGATATGGAAAGTGCTCGAGGCATCGTAGAGCTTGCACGTAACGTGCGTAACGAGACGGGCATTAAGAACCGCCAGCCGTTGTCCGAGCTGATTGTTTCGATTGATCGCAGCTTCCACGTGGCCGACTATGAAGAAATCATCAAGGATGAGATCAACATCAAGAACATTGTGGTGGAGACCAGCGATAGCGGCTTTGTTGATTTTACCTTGAAGATGAATCTGAAGGTTGCTGGTAAAAAATACGGCAAAAATATCGGCTTCCTGCAAGGCTTCCTGAAGAGCCTGGATAGTGAGGCTACACGCAAAGCCGTACAGGACGGAGTAATCGCCATCGTTTCTCCGGAAGGGGAAGAGCTGCAAATCACCGCCGATGAGCTGCTGGTGGAGAAGCAGGCCAAGCCTGGCTTTGCCTCTGCATCTGGCTATGGTATCACTGTAGCGCTGAATACCGAGATCACGCCTGAACTGGTGCAAGAAGGCTGGGTGCGGGAGATCGTACGGGCGGTGCAGGATTACCGCAAACGTCTGGATCTGCCGATCGATAAGCGCATTGCACTGACACTGGATCTTGACGACGAACTGAAGGCGGCGGTTACTGCATTTGAGCATGTGCTACGTGAGAACGTCCTGGTTACCACTGTTGAATTAGGCGGGGCACAATCCTTTGAGACCGTGGAAGCCGGAGGCAAATCTATCGGTATTCACATCGGTGCTTAAAAATGTATCACTTGTCCGTTAATGGCATATACTAGCGTCACAAGCAT
The DNA here is from genome assembly GCF_013359945.1 of Paenibacillus agri. Classification (GTDB taxonomy): domain Bacteria; phylum Bacillota; class Bacilli; order Paenibacillales; family Paenibacillaceae; genus Paenibacillus_AQ; species Paenibacillus_AQ agri. Next base: position 171,674 of record NZ_JABWCS010000214.1, read on the forward strand.
AGATGAACAGTCTTCGGGCCGTCCGTCTATGCATGAAATATAGTTCCTTATATTTCGGCGCAAAATAACGAGCCCGTGCTAAAGGAAAGATATTTCCTTTGCCGGGCTCGTCTGTTTTGAGACGCCAGGAACATGGGAAGGGACGGGTGACAGTGACGGAACGAAAGGAAGACAGCAAAGGTTCTGGGCCTAGAGGGAGAATCTCTATCAAGACCTCGGACAAGAAAAAGGGGCACAAGGAAACTCCAGCCTGGGATTCCCGAAATCCCGAGGAGATTCCGCTGGAGGAGAAGCTAAATCTCGTCTATCGGATGACTTTCGAACTGGCACAGCAGATGGAGAAGTCTCGGATTGCCCAGTATACAGAGCTTCTCTATTCTCCTTGGCGCTTAATCTGGTTGAATGTGCTCTCGGGAACGTCACGTGGAGTTGGAATTGCAGTGGGCTTCACGTTTTTTGCGGCAACGATTATTTATGTCCTTCAAGTGCTCGGGGCGCTTAATCTGCCGATTATCGGGGATTATATTGCGGATATCGTGCGGATTGTACAACATCAACTGGAACTGAAGACTTTTTAAAAGCCGGGGCCTCTGCGCTGCTCCAAGCGCCTGCTTTGATCGGCTTTCTAAAGCTGTTCCATTCCCTTTTCAACCGCTGCAGCGGGGTGTACTGCTTCTTTTCCGTATAGATAATCCGCAGTTTTCTCATGAGCAGTTGATAACGCCGGTCATCTTGATGACTGAACTGATGAACTTCTTTAAAGTAATTAGGTTTCATTATGCATACTCCTTCTGAGTTGGGTTCGTGATACACATAGACAGAAAAGAATTTGTACAATTATATCGGCCAACAGGTATATAGTTCAACAGAACTATTATACTAGGACATTCTGAACATTTTCTTAAACTTTTCTTTACAAAAAAAAGAGGAGCCGGTCTATAGCGTCCTGCAACCGTCTCCATGCGATTTATTCTGATGTTTTTCTGTGCTTAATTCCTGTATAGCTGTTAGTCTGTCCGGTCATTCTGGCTATGGGGGTCAAGCAGGTAACTACCCTCACCGCTGTCCATATAGTGCTTGTAGCTACGCCCTCGAACGACAGTTACATTGTTGCCTTCGATATCGGTAGCGATGAAATTTTCCCAAGGCTCTACGAAGCCTTCGGTCTCGTCGGCCTCAATTTCCATGTCTTCATAGGCTCCAACCTCATTACTTTCTGCCATGGCCGGAGAATTGGAGGTACCCCAGCTCTCGACAATTTGCCAGGCGTCTTCGCCGTCAAAACCATTCTGCTCTTCATTCTCGTCAAGACTGGTCCTTCCAAAAGGGGGCGTGAGGAATTCCTCTTCGGCGGGACGGTTATTCGGCTTCATTTGTTTGGGATTATGCTCTTTGCAGTAACGGGTAGCGGGGACGACGGCTAACCGCTCGAAGGGAATAGGTTCACCGCCGGCAATACAGGTGCCATAGGTTCCTTCATCCATTGCTTTCAAGGCTGCATCGATATCCTCCAGCTCATGCTCGTCCCGCTCCAGCAGGGAAATGTCCATGGACCGGTGATACAGGTCGGTAGCGGCATCGCCTGGATGATTATCGATTTCCGACAGTTCCCCGGAGTTGTCGCGCATGGATTCCTGCAGCCCGTAATGCTCATTATTCTGCAGTCTGTGGCGGATATCCGCACGTTGCTGGTGCAGATCTGCACGAAGTTCCGAGAGCTGCTCTGCTGTCAGGTGTGTCATTTGATTGTGCTCCTTTCTGATCCTGCTTCAGAACATCATTCCTTCCCCTTCGCCTGTGCGGGAGGGCTCCTTGATAGGTTGACCGGAGAGAAGGGATTTTAGCGATGGAAAATAGTCCCCAAGAGTCCCTGCACGAAAGGGTCTGCAATAGACGGGTCTTTAGGCCTGTGCTACAATATACGAGTCTGTAATCAGTATTTGACCGCGTAGACGCGGGAAAAATAAGAACGGAGTGACAACTTCTGTGGTGTATTATCTGATAGCTCTCATTGCTTTTTTGATCGACCAGGCAACCAAATATGTAATCGCTACGCGTCTGGAGCTCGGGGAACAAATTCCGGTGATTGGGAACTTCTTTCTGATTACCTCCCATCGCAACCGCGGGGCCGCTTTCGGCATTCTGGAGGGACAGCAGTGGTTCTTCATTTTGGTTACCATTGTGGTTGTTGCCGGTATCGTATGGTATCTGAATAAGGTCAAAGCGACACGCAAATTGCTGCCTACCGCATTAGGTCTTGTACTCGGTGGAGCCGTCGGCAATTTCCTGGATCGGATGTTGAACGGCGAGGTTGTCGATTTTCTGCAATTTAATTTTGGAAGCTATACCTTCCCGATCTTCAATGTCGCGGATTCCTGCATCGTTATCGGTGTGGCGCTGATTATTCTGGATTCGCTGCGTGATATGAAGGGCGGAGAAGAGATCACGGAAGTAAAGGAAACAAAGTAAGCTTACAGAAAGGAATGAATGATTTGAATAATGACGTCAATCAGCAACCGGCATCCGGCTACGAAGAAGAGAGGGACGTCACGGAGTGGACGGTCTCCGGCGAGAATGCCCGGGAGCGTATTGATAAGTATATCACCGAGGCTTGGGAGGAAGAGGTGTCCCGTTCACAGGTTCAGCTGTGGATCAACGGCGGACATGTTACTGTGAATGGTGCAACGGTCAAAGCCAATCACAAGCTATGGGAAGGCGACGTGGTGGCTGTTACGGTACCTGAAGCGGAAGTCACGGATCTGATTGCGGAAAATATCCCGCTGGACATTGTGTATGAAGACAGCGATGTGATCGTTGTGAACAAGCCGCGCGGAATGGTCGTGCATCCTGCAGTAGGTCATCCCTCAGGAACGCTGGTCAATGCTCTCATGTATCATTGCAAGGACTTGTCCGGCATTAACGGTGAGATCCGTCCAGGCATTGTACACCGCATTGACAAAGATACCTCTGGCCTTATTATGGCCGCGAAGAACGACGCCAGCCATGCTTCGCTGGCTGCGCAGCTGAAGGAGCACAGTGTGACCCGTCGTTATATTGCTGTAGTTCAGGGCAATCTGAGTCATGACAAAGGAACTGTAGACGCGCCAATCGGCAGAGATCCGCATGATCGCAAGCTGTACACCGTAACGGAGAAGAACAGCAAAAAATCTGTAACTCATTTTACCGTACTGGAACGGTTTGGCGATTGCACGCTTCTGGAGCTGCAACTGGAGACAGGGCGCACCCACCAGATTCGGGTACATATGAAATTCATCGGTCATCCTCTGGCTGGTGATCCGATCTATGGCCGCAGCAAAGGAACGACGATGAAAGGTCAGGCTTTGCATGCAGCTGTCCTCGGATTTGTTCACCCTTCTACTGGAGAGTATATGGAGTACAGTGCACCGCTTCCAGCAGATATGGAAGAATTATTGTTCGCTTTGCGTAGCAGATAAGTACAAATGAAGTGATAATAAATCCATGGTTTTGCATCACGGTTTACGTCATATTTATGATTAGAACTTTGAAAAAAAGCCAGGAGATGACCTTTATGAGTATTGAACAATATCAAGATACATTCATCCAGAGTAACTTTGCAGACCGCATCGGCGGTGCCAATTACGGTAAAGACACCGCGATTTATAAATTCGAGAAAATCAAACGCGCCAAGGCATCCGCGAAGCTGGATTTCCCTGACATCGAACTTATTGACATGGGTGTCGGCGAACCGGACGAAATGGCGGACGCGGGCATTGTTGCCAAGCTGGCCGAAGAAGCATCGAAGGAAGAGAACCGTGGTTATTCGGATAACGGTATTCCTGAGTTCAAGGCTGCAGCCGCACAATACTTGCACGATGTATTCAGCGTGGAAGGCATTGATCCGGTAACCGAGGTTGTGCATTCTATCGGTTCGAAGCCAGCATTGGCCATGTTGCCATCTTGCTTCATTAATCCCGGCGATATCACCATCATGACGGTTCCAGGCTATCCGGTCTTGGGAACACACACCAAATACTTGGGTGGACAAGTCTACACGGTGGAATTGAAAAAAGAGAACAAATTCCTGCCGGATCTGAACGCCATTCCTGAGGACATTGCCAAGAAAGCCAAACTGCTTTATTTGAACTATCCGAACAACCCTACGGGAGCCAGTGCGACGCCTGAGTTCTTCGCTGAGGTAGTAGCTTGGGCCAAGAAATACGATGTTGTCGTGATTCATGATGCACCGTACGCTGCCCTGACCTATGATGGTGTGAAGCCGCTCAGCTTCCTGTCTGTGCCGGGTGCTAAGGATGTTGGTGTTGAGCTTCATTCCCTGTCCAAGTCGTATAACATGACTGGTTGGAGAATTGGCTTTGTGGCCGGCAACCCGCTGATTGTCAAAGCGTTCAGCGATGTGAAGGATAACAATGACTCCGGTCAGTTTATCGCCATCCAAAAAGCCGCAGCCTATGGTCTGGCTAACCCGTCGATCACAGAAGCGATCGCGGACAAATATTCCCGCCGTCATAACTTGTTGGTGGATGCACTGAACAGCCTCGGCTTCCAGGCCGAGAAGCCTAAAGGCTCGTTCTTCCTGTACGTGGCTGCGCCGAAAGGCGTGAAGGGCGGACGCCGTTTTGAGACTGGCGAAGATTTCTCGCAGTTCCTGATCCGTGAGAAGCTGATCTCCACCGTACCTTGGGATGATGCCGGAGCCTTTGTACGCTTCTCCGTAACCTTTGTTGCCAAAGGCGAAGAGGAAGAGCACCGCGTGATCTCTGAGATCAAACGCCGGCTCAGCGATGTTGAATTTGAATTCTAATATAGTGGATATAGTATACCCCGCAGCCGTAATGGCTGCGGGGTATTGTTTTACTCAGGGGAAAATGAAATACATATAACTGGTGGGCAAGCATCCGTTATCAAAACAACCAGTCCAGAAAGTGGAATCTTATCTATGTGAGCTAACGGACCGTATAGTCCTTATTTTCCGGATGAAGTTGCTCCAGGTATATGGAGTGGACTCAGACGACGTTATTTCGTTCCAAACAGAGGATTTTGAACAGGATTTGTGCCCATAAGGTCTCTGGAGTCCTTTATCTTCCTGAATGGTTGATTTTATAGCCAATAAAGCCTCTGGAGTCCATTACGAAGCAAGCACTGGTAGTATGGAAGACATTATGATGGAAAAATTGTTAGTTTATTTTTCAAAAAAGAAAAGGCCATCCCGCAAGGGGTGGCTCTTATACTTACCGTTCCAGTCAACACGGGGAATAGCGTATCTCACTAGTGTTAAAGTACAGAATATTCGAGCACCTTTCTATAAAGGCTTTGTCCCACACGCCATAAAAAATAGCATCATGGCATGAGCTTCCGGAGAACTAACAAAATGGTCATAGGATTTATTTAATTCCTCAAATTCATATGAAGTAATAATGCCATGTTTATAGAAATCAGCAAAGCGGTTGATATCAAATTGTCGTTTGAAGCCTTCGATACTATGTAAATCACTATGTTGGATGATTGCATCCATATCCACGTCTATAAAGCCGGAATCGGATAGAATCCGCGGCAAGCTTCTTCCGATATTCCGGTTGCCACCTCTTGAAGCCTGTAGTTGTGACAGCTTTTTCAATATGGATGGTAAAACATCTAGTTCAGGTTGAATAGCACCAAATACCCCGTCATCGATATCAATAATAATGAGCTTCCCGCCTGGTTTTAAGACACGGCTAAGTTCTTCCGCAGCTTGCAATGGGTTATGTAGATGAAGGAAAATTAATCGTGCAATCACAAAGTCATACTGATGATCGGGGAGTTCGGTATTGTAAATCGATGCTTTAACAAAATTAAGTCTTGATTCAGGGATATGACTTAGCCTCTGTCTAGCTTTTTCAAGCAGAATATCATCAATATCCAATGCGGTAATTTGACTCTGCGGTAATTCCTCCAGTAGTTGTTCAGTAACAAAGCCAGGCCCACTTCCAACTTCCAATACCTTCATCCCATCTTGTAGTCCAAACCATTTCAGGGTGCGGTATTCTTTTTCCCAACCCATCAGAGCTTGTTCTTTTAAGCGCAACAATTCTGCGTCTGCTCCAATACTAACATTCTGAAAGTTATATGTTGATTTGCGTTCTTCCAATGATATTTCCTCCTGTTAGATTATGAATTTAATGGAATAAAATAATCATAACATCGGTTGAAAGAAAAGTGAAAATTACTACAGCGAGAATGCTTTCACTTCGATAATAGATTTTCAATAAACCAAGGTTTAATCAAAGGCAGAACCGTTTCAGGCTGCATCGCTTTTGTATGATCCATGTTCTCCCCGCATAACAGATTAACATCCCAGCCATAGTGCTTTAGTACATCTTCATTTTTCTTTAATAAACCGCTGATATTGACAGTTACATTTCCAAAGTTCTCGCCATAAACAATAGTATCTTTGTCACCAGCGAATGTAAGCTTAGGAAAGTTTAATCCGGCCTGAATTTTGCTATCATCGAAATCTATTAAGTTTTTGTACATGGTGACAAATTGTTTGGTTTGTTTTGGATCTATGGTTACCTGTAAGTTATCCCAATCGAAATCCTCTGCACTGATATTTTCTTCGAATTGATAATTAGAGTTATCATGATTATTTAATGCTTGCTCATAAGTCTTTGTGGTTACTACCATCATTTCTTTATAGGGCCCCTCATAGGGTGGGAATCCTCCCATAACTAAACTTTCCAAACGGTTTGTTCTAATCGCCAATTGTAAGCCAATTAGAGCCAACCAGGAGTAGCCGTAATAACTAAATGTGTTAACCTTCAGTTCATCAGCGATTCGTAATAAATCCTTTGAGATGTTCTCTGGTGTAAGAAGATCTGGTTGAGGATTGCGAAAAAGGTGGCCTTCATAGTCAAAGTACAACACCTGAAATTTATCAGAAAGTCCTTCCACAAAATTTCTTCCTAGTTCAGGATCTACACCCCACAATTTCAACGTTTCAGCTTCTTGACCAAAAACAGATTTTTTAGCGATTGGTAACATAATTACTTTACTAGCAGGATCTCCAGTCAAACCTGCCTCTAATTTTGATCCATCATTTAATGTTACGATTTTGTTCAACATGATCACTCCCCACCGGATATACTAATAACATACAACATTCATGCAATAGTCCGGTTTTTCCCAGCAAAACCTTGGTATTAGTATAGAATTCGGATTTTATGTTAACGCAGCACTTTAAGGTTTTACTTTAAGATTTGGGAGTGGGGAAATGCAAAGTATATTCACACCTACACAAATTGCTAACAAACTGAACGTAAGTACCACTACTTTAAGGAGATATGAAGAACAAGGATTAATCCCTGATGTACCGAGAACGGCAGGAAGTCATAGATCCTATACTCTGGTACATTTTCAGGCTTTTAGTACCATTCGATCATTATTGAAGGGATATGATATACCTGTAGTCTACGATGTCATGAGGCGAATCAAGAATGGTGATATAACGGATGCTCTTTGGCTAGTGAACCATCAGCTGTACCTGACTCAAGAAGAAAAACAGCGGGTTGAAGAAATACTGGGTATGATCAGAAATGCTGATTTCAGCCAATACAGAAATATTAAATTAATACAGCCACTGACTATTGGAAAAGCAGCTGAAATTGCTGGGGTTAACACCTCTGCTATTAGGCATTGGGAGCAGGAGGGGTTGATTTCCTCAGAACGAGACGAAGGTAATGGTTATCGAATTTTCACTATGTCTGAATTGCGGAAGATCTTAGTGATTAGCAGCTTAAGAAAAACAATTTATTACACTGAAAATCTGAAAGACCTTCTAAATGACCTAGAAACACAACATTTTACAACAATAGATCGCTCGTTTCAGTTAGCACTTGAAAAATTAAACGATAAGCTAATAGCGCAATTAAAGGGAATAGTAGAACTAATGAAATATATAGGTTTCTTTAAAGAGGATTAGCGATTCAGCTAAACAATCTCTTGGGTAGGAGAGACCGGATGCAGCAGGTGATAATTTTTATCCGGTTATCATGTATCCCCTATGAGTTTTCCCGTGATCATCCGTGTACATTAGATATTCTACTTTGCCTGCCGGTGTACAGGAGAACTCCAGTTGTTCATGAATCATTTCCGTGATAAAGGTGATCTTGGCGGTATCCTGACGGATAGGGATTAGTTTGAATAATAACAGAAGGGTTCGAAATGAAACGCTTGAGCATTTGTTATCTCCTTTTGAAACAACCTTCAAATACTGCGGTGCGGATTATCGTTCGTTCTATGCGTTTTATGGTACAGAAAGTGAGTATCCTATAAGCGATTTGGAAAAAAGCGTGCAAGATTATTTGAATTTTATTGACAATCTGTAAAATAGAAGCTTTATTAAAACTAAAAGAAAAGAAGTATTTCCTTATGAGGAGATACTTCTTTTCATTTAAACCAGAATGGCTGGCTTGTTGTTATCTCCCCAATCGCACATCATATCTAACAAGGGAATAAGGGAAAGACCACGCTCAGACAGTGAATATTCAACTTTTGGCGGCACCTGGGGATATTCCTTCCGTAGGATAAGGCCATCGGCCTCCAATTCTTTTAACATAATACTTAGCGTTTTAAAAGAAATGGTACCGATATTTCGCTTCAGCTCATTATGCCGCAAAACTTTATTTTCAGACAGCCAATACAAAATAATCATTTTGTATTTACCGCCGATCAAAGACAATGTATATCCAAAGCTAGTATCTTTTAGCGTCACACCAGTAGGAACACAGCTTTCAGGCACAAGTTACACTCTCCTTTAGAATCATACATATTCGAATTATACATACTTCATATATTATAGTGTAGTTGAAGAGAGGAAAACACGGTTATTTCAAATAAATTTATAATAGTTAAGACGGTTTCTTAATTCTTCTTACGTCTAATGTTATGACCTTAATTTGAGGAGGATGAAAGTGGGTTGTACGGATACAGAGCTGGTAAATAGGGTGTGTAAAGGAGAGGTTGATGCATTCGGTGAACTGATCAGCAAATATGCCAATGCAGTTTACGGGGTAGCTTACGGCAAATTGGGTAATTTCCACACTGCACAGGATATTGCACAGGAGGTCTTTGTCAAGATATTCAAGAAGCTGTCCAGCTTAAAGGAACCCGAAAAACTTGGCAGTTGGTTATATGCAGTTACCACAAGGGAATGCATGGATTGGTTCAGGGCTAACAAGCACAAGGAAGTGTACGAATTAGCGGAACAAGTAGATACTCCGCAGCTAGAAAGCACCGAAGATCAATTATTAAAGAAAGAACTTCAGAGTGAGGTATGGAATGCTCTAAACACCCTATCCGAAGCTAACCGTACAGTCACAATTCTGTACTACATTGATGGCTATAAGATTAGGGAAATCAGCGATTTCCTTGGTATATCCGTCGAGGCAGTAGAGAGCAGACTCCGCAGATCAAGAACATCATTAAAGAAGGGGATGTTAAGCATGGTGAATGATAATCTCAGCCAGAACAGATTGAACGAGGAGTTTAAGAAGAAGGTATTTCAAGATGAGAGAATGCCAGAAACGCAATTCCGGCGTGTGGCTATGGGAGGCAGTGATTTTGACGACAGCGATCTGAATACAACACGATTCTATAACATTAATCTGGAGGGCTCCAGTTTTGATGATATCAATATGAGCAAGACCGTCTTTAACAATATAACCTTCCATCTTGCAAAATTTGTTGAGGTTGGACTGTGGGAGATTGAGGTGAGTAATTGTGAACTGGGAGGAGCTTATTTCCACGATATTAAGATGCATGGAGAACCTAACAGGTTCGAAAATTGCGAATTACAGGGGAGCTCCTTCTTAAACTGCAATCTTTCAAACGTCGATATTAAAGACTGCGATATCTCAGGGCTTAAAGTTAATGGGGTGTCCATCGAAACCCTTTTAGAGAGCTATAATAACAAATAAAACTTGTGGGCTGTTTAAATGCAAAGGCCATCCTGTACCCAGGATGGTCTTTGTTAATTACTAATTATAATTAAACTTTACCGAAATAATTCCACAGACTTTAGTATTATGAAATGGGATATCCATTTATATACAAAGGGGAATTGAAATGCTGAAGGTATTTGAGGTTGCCAAGTCACTTTTGAATCATATAGAGAAAGTCTACGCTGAAGAGATTGCGATTGTTGCTTACTACGGGTCATACGCGCAGGGAACGGAGACGAAACGTTCTGACTTGGACTTCTTTTTTATTCCAGCCACACCGAAAGGTTATGACGCAAGTATTCAATTTATTATTGATGACATAAGCTTTGATTTCTGGCCGATTAGTTGGGAACGTGCGGAGAGAATGGCTTCGTTTCAAGAAGATAAAACCACGATTATCACAGATTGTAAGCTACTGTATACCCGTTCGGATGAAGATCGCGCAAGATTTTTGAAGCTTCGGGAGACCACCTCTGCATTGCAGGCCTCTGTGAATGCGCAAAAGATGATAGAGAAGGCTGAAGCCGAACTTCGTGACGTTTATGTGCATTTGTATAAGCTGACCCGCGCTAAAGAGTACGGTTCTTTAACGTTCTATAGAACAGAGGCACATGGTATTTTAACAAAGATATTTCTAAGCCTTGCCCTGTTAAATAGGACGTATTACTCAAAGGGCTTTGGTAAAAACATGGAACAAATATTAAGCCTTCAGATTAAGCCGGTTCGCTTAGAATCTTATATAGAAACGATTACACGAAGCGGCGTGAACGCCGATATTCTTGAGGCATGTGAAGCACTCGTCGCAGATACTCTTGAATTAATTATTGTGCAAAAAGAAAAGCACTACAGCAATCCTGCTTACCCCCATAGAATGAAGGGCTTTTACGAAGAGGAAAAGGGCGTTCTTGATAAAATCATTACCGCTTGTGAGGCGAATGATTTCGATACTGCATTTTTCTCTGCTGTCCATGTGCAGGATGTAATCGCTGCCTTTTTGTTTTACGCTGAAACCGGGCATTGGCCAAGTGATTATACCACTGATTTTAAATACCAGGAGCAGTACCTGCAATTGGGATTCCCGAATCTGGTGTCACTTCTTCACTCACAAGATCTATCGCAATTACAAGCAGCTACTGAACGTTTAAGCACTATGTTAGAGGCTTATCTGCGAAGCAAAGGGGTCGACATCAATCGTTTTGAGGACGTTGAGCAGTTTGTAGTGTTTCTTGAGAAGAAGGAAGCGACCGGCCAAATTTGATTGGGAGGCACTGGAATGGATCAAGAACAACACGATCTTGAATGACTGCGCTCTCTAGGTAAATTGTTCTGACGACGCAGCAGTATTTGAATGGTTCTAAGGTGAATGCCTTCATTCGCATTGGTCCTTCGCTGGAGCAGCAAAACATAACCACCCTGATTTACCGTTCTACAAGTAAGCATTTGCCCCTTGAAAAGCGTCTGGAATCACTGAATGCTATTTTTGAATTTCATACTTTTGTTGAAGCACAAGGGTATGTCGCCGTTGATTTCTACGAGACTGGGTTGCAGAAAGTAGATTCCGGATCGAGAACGAAATTCCGATTGTGAATATGTAACGCCTTTTCTTCCCAAAATCACTTCTCGGAGTTGACATGCTGTGCTCATTCTGTCATACTTCTATTAAATGAATAGCGCCTTTAATTCAGTCCCGTGAGACTGGCAAGGTAACGTGAATCGAGGTTCGCGACTCTAGGAAGGTATCCGTATGACTATACGGAAGTCTTTTCATGTGCGCAGCCGTCATCTTCTTCATGTGTGGATTCCACTCCTTGCCTGTTTCAGGCAAGGAGTTTTTTGTTTTCCAAGGAACTTGAAGTGGCGTTCTAACAGAGAGGATGACAATCATGGTTACTGAAAAAAACGTCATTATGGACGAAACGGCGATTCGCCGGGCGTTATCACGAATTGCACATGAGATTTTGGAGAAGAACAAAGGTATTGAGAACTGCTTGTTAGTGGGCATTCGCACTCGGGGCGTGTATCTGGCCCGCCGGATTGCAGAGCGCATCAAGGAGATTGAAGGGGTAGCCATTCCTTACGGTGAGCTGGATATTACCCATTATCGCGATGACCGTAGTGATGAGGGCAAGAGCAGCAGTGAAGCAGGAGCCTCGGCGGTAGTAAGCAGCAATCTGATGCTGAATGCGGACAGCGCAGGCATCCACGATCAAAAAGTTATTCTATGCGACGATGTACTTTACACCGGACGGACCATCCGGGCGGCGATGGATGCCCTGATGGACTGCGGCAGGCCGCGGATGATTCAACTAGCGGTCCTTGCGGATCGCGGTCACCGTGAGCTGCCGATCCGGCCAGATTATGTCGGCAAGAACGTACCTACCTCCAAACATGAGCAAATCGAAGTGGCGCTGAAGGAATATGACGGTAAAGACGAAGTGTCCATTATTTCGCAATGGGAGGAAAAATAATCATGATGACAGCAACCAAGGTGAAGGAACGCAGCTTGCTCGGCTTAAAGGATCTGGATAGCTCAGAGATCGAACAGCTGCTGGAGAGAACGTCCCATTGGGATAATCAGAGTCAGAAATTAACACCCGTTCTGGAATCGCGGTTTGTGTCCAACATGTTTTTTGAGAATAGTACCCGCACCCGCTTCTCATTCGAAATGGCTGAGAAGCGCCTCGGTGCACAAGTGTTGAACTTCACGGCTGCTGCTTCCAGCGTAGAAAAAGGCGAGTCGATCTACGACACCGTACGGACGCTGGAATCCATGGGGATCGACGCGGGGGTTATTCGCTTGAAGCCGGCAGGGGTGCTGGAGCAGCTTGCGGAGAAAGTAGCTATCCCGCTAATCAACGCGGGTGATGGTAACAACGAACATCCGACACAAGCGCTGCTGGATATGTATACCATGACCAAGCATTTCGGTGCTCTGAAAGGCCTGAAGGTGTCGATCATCGGAGATATCCTGCACAGCCGTGTGGCTCGTTCCAACCTCTGGGGATTGACCAAGATGGGAGCACAGGTGCAGTTCTGCGCACCAGAGAATATGAAGGCTCCCGAGCTTGCGGCTTACGCGCCATATGTTTCCATGGAAGAGGCGATGCAAGCTGATGTGGTGATGATGCTGCGGGTACAGCTCGAGCGTCATGCCAGCGGAATTCTGCAGTCGGCAGAAGAATATCGCCGCCAGTTCGGCCTGACCGAAGAACGCGCTTCGAAGCTTAGTGCAGGCACGATCATCATGCACCCTGCACCGGTGAATCGGAACGTTGAGATTGATGATGCAGTGGTGGAATGCAGCCAGTCGCGCATCTTTCCGCAAATGTCCAACGGGGTACCGGTACGGATGGCTGTACTCGAAAGAGCGCTTCTCTAAAAAAAGCTAACATTAACCGATTAATAAATATACACAATGATGAATTTTTATTATATAATAACGGGGAAGCTTGCGGCAGTGGTCTGCAGGCAAAAAGGAGAATCATGACAGTGATCATTAAAAACGCCAGCGTATTGAACAAGGACGGCAAGCCGGAGCGCAAACACATCGTCATTGAGGACGGAGTGATCTCCGCTCTTATAGATGGAAATGAGGAAGTAACCGGAGCTACTGAGATCGTTGATGCAGAAGGAAAGCTGCTGATTCCCGGCCTGATTGACATGCATGTGCATCTGCGTGAACCAGGATTTGAGCACAAGGAAACGATTGAAACGGGCAGCCGTTCGGCAGCCAAGGGCGGTTTTACCACCATCGCCTGCATGCCGAATACGCGTCCGGTGACAGACAGCCCCGAAGTGGTGCAATTGGTTAAAGACAAGGCTCGTGAAGCCGGTCTGGTAAAGGTCCTGCCTTATGCAGCGATTACGAAGAATGAGCTGGGCAGAGAGCTGACTGATTTTCCAGCGCTGAAGGAAGCCGGAGCGATTGGGTTTACTGATGACGGTGTGGGCGTGCAGAGCGCGCAAATGATGAAAGACGCCATGAAGCTGGCTGCAAAGCTGGATATGCCGGTGATTGCCCACTGTGAGGATAACTCACTGGTGGAGGGCGGCTGTGTGGCTGAAGGAACGTTCGCAGAGAAGCACGGCCTGATCGGGATTCCGAATGAGTCGGAGGCGATCCATGTCGGCCGGGATATTTTGCTAGCGGAAGCGACTGGGGTTCACTATCATGTCTGCCACGTCAGCACAGAACAATCGGTACGTCTGATCCGTCAAGCCAAGGAGATCGGGATTAAGGTAACCGCTGAGGTATGCCCGCATCACCTGCTGCTCTCGGAAGAGGACATTCCAGGGCTGGATGCCAATTGGAAAATGAACCCGCCGCTTCGTTCGCGCCGTGACGTGGAAGCATGTATCGAAGGTCTGCTGGACGGTACGCTTGATATGATCGTTACCGATCACGCTCCGCATAGCGAAGACGAGAAAGCTAAGGGGATGCAGCTTGCGCCATTCGGTATCGTAGGCTTTGAGACAGCCTTCCCGCTGCTCTACACGGCTTTTGTAGACACAGGCAAATGGGACTTGTCCCTGCTGGTCCAGCGGATGACCGCTGATCCGGCTCGCGTATTCCGGTTGAACACCGGGGTATTGGAAGCCGGAGCGCCTGCAGACTTGACACTGATTGATCTGGAACAGGAGAAGGAAGTGAACCCGGCGGATTTTGCGACTAAGGGTCGGAATACTCCTTTTACCGGTTGGAAGCTTAAAGGTTGGCCGGTAAGTACCTGGGTGGATGGCAAGCTGGTCTGGAATGAGACAAACTAACTAACGAACTTTTATAATAGAAACAACAAGAAGGAGTGGAAGGGAATGCAGGCAAGATTGTTGCTGCAGGATGGCACGCTGTTTACAGGTACCGCATTTGGTGCCGAGGGCGAGAAGACAGGCGAGGTTGTATTTAACACAGGAATTACAGGATATCAAGAGGTACTGTCGGATCCTTCTTACTGCGGTCAGATCGTTACCATGACCTATCCGTTGATCGGAAACTACGGCATCACACGTGATGATTTCGAATCGGCACGTCCGTTCGTACACGGATTTGTGGTGCGTCGTCATGAGACGGTGCCAAGTAACTGGCGCGCAGAATACAGCGTAGACGATCTGCTGAAGGAATATGGCATTCCCGGTATCAGCGGGATTGACACCCGGATGCTGACCCGCATCATTCGCCACTATGGAACGATGAAAGCAATCCTGACCACATCCAATAAACGGGTAGAAGAACTGCAGGAAATGATGGGTGACACCAGTATAGAGGAATTGCGCAATCAGGTGGCCCGTACATCGACTCCGAACACGTATATCAGCCCTGGCAACAAGGAAAGAATCGTACTCGTCGATTACGGTGCTAAGACAGGAATTCTGCGTGAGCTGAACAACCGTGGTTGTGACGTTGTAGTCGTACCACATGATGTAACAGCAGATGAGATTCGCCGCTTGAACCCGGATGGTATTCAACTGTCCAACGGCCCTGGGGACCCTAAAGATGTGCCTTACGCAGTGAAGACCATCTCTGAGTTGCTTGGCGAATATCCGATCTTCGGCATTTGCCTGGGCCATCAATTGTTCGCCCTGGCTTGCGGTGCCGATACCGAGAAACTGAAGTTCGGTCACCGTGGTGGTAACCATCCGGTAAAAGAACTGGAGAGCGGACGTTGCTTCATCACTTCGCAGAACCATGGCTACACCGTTAACGAGGACTCCATCAAGAGTACGGAGCTGGAAGTTACACATATCAACAATAACGATAAGACCGTTGAAGGTCTCAAACATAAACGTTACCCTGCTTTCTCGGTGCAATATCACCCGGAAGCAGCGCCAGGACCGCATGACAGCAGTTACCTGTTCGACCGTTTCCTGCAAATGATCGCAGAACACAAGGCAAGTAAACCAGTCAACCCGCGTCAGGCACAACTTGCAGCTAACGCCAGAATCACGGCGCCGCAGCCAAAGCCACAGCTTGAAGCCGTGAAAGGAGCACGATAAGAATGCCTAAGAATGAGAAGCTTAAAAAAATCCTGGTGATCGGCTCCGGTCCGATCGTCATCGGCCAAGCAGCCGAGTTCGACTATGCAGGAACTCAGGCTTGCCAAGCCCTGAAAGAAGAAGGCGTTGAGGTAGTGCTGATCAACAGCAACCCGGCGACCATCATGACCGATACCAATATGGCCGACAAGGTCTATATTGAACCTATCACCCTTGAATTCGTAACCGGCATTATCCGCCAAGAACGTCCTGACGGGTTGCTGCCAACACTTGGCGGACAAACTGGTTTGAATATGGCAGTAGAACTGGCCCGCGCTGGTGTGCTGGAGCAGGAGAATGTGAAACTGCTCGGAACTCAGCTGGATTCCATTGAGAAGGCCGAAGACCGCGACTTGTTCCGTGATCTGATGCGTGAACTGGAACAGCCGGTTCCAGAGAGCACGATCATTACTACACTGGAAGAAGCTCTGAGCTTCGCTGATGAGATCGGCTATCCGCTGATTGTCCGTCCTGCCTACACTTTGGGTGGTACAGGCGGCGGTATCTGTGATAACGAAGAGGAACTGCGTGAGACCGTTAAGGCTGGTATCCGCTACAGCCCGATCGGACAATGTCTGGTTGAGAAGAGCATCGCCGGCATGAAGGAAGTCGAGTATGAAGTTATGCGCGATGCCAACGATAACTGTATCGTGGTCTGCAACATGGAGAACTTTGATCCGGTGGGTGTACATACCGGGGACAGTATCGTTGTGGCGCCAAGCCAGACGCTGTCTGACCGTGAGTACCAAATGCTGCGCAGCGCGTCGCTCAAAATTATCCGTGCGCTGAACATCGAAGGCGGCTGTAACGTACAGTTCGCGCTTGATCCGCAAAGCTATCAATACTATGTCATTGAAGTGAACCCGCGTGTCAGCCGCTCCTCGGCACTGGCTTCCAAGGCAACCGGCTATCCGATTGCGAAGATGGCTGCCAAGATTGCTCTCGGCTACACGCTGGATGAAATCGTCAACCCGGTAACCGGACAGACTTATGCCTGCTTCGAGCCTACCCTTGACTATATCGTGAGCAAAATCCCGCGCTGGCCGTTCGACAAGTTCACATCGGCTAACCGCAAGCTGGGCACACAGATGAAAGCGACCGGAGAGGTTATGGCCATCGGCCGTACTTTCGAAGAGTCCATTCATAAAGCGGTTCGTTCCCTGGAGATCGGCGTTCACCGCTTCCGTCTGCCAGGTGCAGAGAAGCTGGAGGAGCAGGTCCTGAGAGACCGGTTGGCAAAAGCCGATGATGAGCGTCTGTTCCTGATCGCCGAGGCTTTCCGCCGCGGCTACGGATTGCAAGAGGTCCAGGATATCACTAACGTAGACTGGTGGTTCCTCTCCAAGATTGAAGGTTTGGTGAACTTCGAGAGCGTCATTCGCGGGGAAGAAAGCCTCACAGCGGAAACGTTGTACGAAGCTAAGCGCTTTGGCTTCACAGACCGGGCTATCGCCGAGATCCGTGCTGAAGGCGACCCTAACGGCAAGCAAACGAAGGAATCCGAGGTACGGGCATTGCGTCTCAGCCAGGGGCTGAAGCCGGTGTTTAAGATGGTAGATACTTGTGCGGCTGAGTTTGAGGCTTCCACACCTTACTACTACTCCACCTATGAGACCGAGAATGAAGTGACACCTTCCGATAAGCAGAAGGTAATCGTGCTCGGCTCTGGTCCGATCCGTATCGGACAGGGGATTGAATTTGACTACTCCACTGTACACGCAGTATGGGCGATTCAGAAGGCTGGTTACGAAGCGGTAATTATCAATAACAATCCGGAGACCGTATCAACAGACTTCAACACATCAGACCGGTTGTATTTTGAACCACTGTTCTTTGAAGATGTAATGAACGTGGTAGAGCAGGAGAACCCGATTGGGGTAATCGTTCAGTTCGGTGGACAGACCGCGATCAACCTTGCGGCACCGCTGAGTGCTGCCGGGGTGAATATTCTCGGAACAAGTCTGGAAAGCATCGACGAAGCCGAGAACCGCAAGAAGTTCGAAGCATTGCTCTCCCGTCTTGATATTGCACAGCCGAAGGGTAAGACGGTTACGACTGTCGATCAAGCGGTTGAAACCGCACAGTCGCTGGGGTATCCGGTATTGGTTCGCCCGTCTTACGTACTTGGCGGACGCGCGATGGAGATTGTCTACAACGACACTGAACTGCTGAGCTACATGGTCGAAGCTGTCAAGGTGAATCCAGAGCATCCGGTACTGATTGACCGTTACATGCTGGGTAAAGAGGTTGAGGTAGACGCCATCTGCGACGGAGAGACTGTAGTCATTCCGGGCATTATGGAGCATGTGGAACGGGCAGGGGTTCACTCCGGTGACTCTATCGCCGTCTATCCGCCGCAATATCTGGATGAAGGTCTGAAGCAGAAGATTTCCGAAATTACAATCAAGATTGCCAAGGAACTGAAGACCATTGGTCTGGTCAACATCCAGTTCGTTATCTATAAAAATGAAGTCTATGTCATCGAGGTTAACCCGCGCTCCTCGCGTACGGTTCCGTTCTTGAGCAAGGTGACCGGGATTCCTATGGCCCACCTGGCGACTAAAGTTATCCTTGGCGGCAAGCTCAAGGAAGACGGCTACCAAGAAGGACTATGGCCGGAAAGCGATTATGTATCGGTTAAAGTGCCGGTGTTCTCCTTTGCTAAGCTGCGCCGCGTAGAGCCTACACTGGGGCCGGAAATGAAATCCACCGGTGAAGTTATGGGCCGCGACAAGCTGTATGCCAAAGCGCTGTATAAAGGTCTCATCGGAGCGGGTATGAAGATCCCGGCTACGGGAGCCATTATCGTGACGGTGGCTGACAAGGACAAAGCTGAAGCGGTTGAACTGATGAAGGGCTTCCATGCGATGGGTTACAAAATCATTGCTACAGGCGGTACGGCAATCGCACTTGAAGATGCTGGCCTGAACGTGATGAACGTGAACAAGCTGGGCGAAGGGGAGCCGAACATCGTCGACTTGATCCGCAGCGGACAAGCGAACTTTGTCTTCAACACCCTGACTAAGGGCAAAACACCAGAGCGTGACGGATTCCGTATCCGCCGTGAAGCGGTAGAGAATGGCGTGGTCTGCATGACCTCCCTCGACACCGTAGCGGCGCTGCTGAGAATGCTGCAGACAATCAACTTCTCGTCGCAGTCCATGCCTGCATTTGTCGGTCAATAAAGAACTGAATAGACAGCATTGAACATGCTACAGGGACGGTTTGCGGATGATTCGCAGACCGTCCCGCCATGACCGGGCCATGAATAAGATGAATGAGGGTCCTCGTGGACAAGGTGAAACTGGATAGGAGCGGTGGTTATGGCTTACGAACAAGAGCAAGAGGTGAAGGCAGATCACGATGCTGCATGGTCAGATATGGCTAAGCGGCTGATGATTGCCCTGGATTACCCGGATGTAGCGAGTGCAAGACTGCTCATGGAGAAGCTGGAAGGTATCCCATGCTATATGAAAGTAGGCATGCAGTTGTTCTATGCGGCTGGGCCGGAGTTCGTGCGGGAGCTGAAAGAACGAGGCTACTCTGTATTCCTGGATGTCAAAATGCATGATATCCCGAACACGGTAAAAGGCGGAGCAGGCAGCATTACAAGGCTGGGTGCCGATATGTTCAACGTGCATGCCGGAGGCGGCAAGGCTATGATGGCTGCTGCCCGTGAGGGCGCAGCGGCTGCGGTTAGCGCTAATCCGAAGCTTAATATGCCGGTGATTATTGCGGTAACCCAGCTGACCAGTACGAGTCAGGAAGTCATGAACGGGGAGATTGGAATCCCGGGCAATGTAGATGACACGGTGGTTCGGTATGCCAAGCTGGCTGCGGAAGCAGGCCTGGATGGCGTTGTAGCCTCCCCGCAGGAGTCGGCGGCCATTGCGTCCGCCTGTGGCCCGGATTTTCGCACAGTGACCCCTGGCATCCGGCCAGCCGGCTCATCGATGGATGACCAGACGAGAGTCCTGACACCGGGACAAGCGATCCGGCAGGGCAGCCACTATCTCGTCATCGGCCGGCCGATTACGGCAGCATCCGATCCGCGTCAAGCGGCACTAACCATTATTGAGGAGATGATTCAAGCGTGAGCCAATTTTCGAATAAAAGTGAACAGGTCGCTTCGTATTTGCTGGAGATCGGGGCGGTAAACCTGCGTCCGCAAGAGCCTTTTACCTGGACTTCCGGTATTAAGTCGCCCATCTACTGTGATAATCGTCTGACTTTATCGTATCCAGAGGTCCGCAACTATATCGCCGATGCTTTTGCCGAGCTGATTAAGAGCCGTTACCCGGATGCTGAAGTGATTGCCGGAACAGCAACAGCGGGTATCCCGCATGCGGCTTGGGTAGCTGACAAGCTGAATCTGCCTATGGCATATATCCGTGACAAAGCTAAGGGCCATGGCAAACAGAACCAGATTGAGGGCCTGATTGCTCCAGGGCAGAAGGTGATCGTTATTGAGGATCTGATCTCCACTGGGGGCAGCTCCATTAAGGCCGCTCAGGCGGTTCAGGAGGCCGGCGGCGTGCCACTGGCGGTACTGGCTATTTTCAGCTATGAGCTAGATCGGGCTACACAAGCATTCGCTGATGCAGAGATTCCGCTGCTGAGCTTGTCCAATTACACTACGTTGATTGATGTTGCACTGTCTCAGAGTAAAATTGCTGCAAGTGATGTAGATCTTCTGCATTCCTGGAGAAAAGATCCTGCGGCATTTGGAGTATAAATGATGTTTTACAGTCCCTCGCCTTGGTGCGCAGGGACTTTTTTTAATATAAGAATATATATGTTTTCGCTATAAATCACTCCTAAATTTCTCGTTGAAACGGATACCGTTCCTTAGCGGACGAATAATCCGTTTCTATTTGTTCCAATATAAGGGGATTCGATGAAAGATTCGTTGTTTAACTTTAAATTTGCTGTAACTTTCACGATGCTATAAACCTATATAATACATAAAGAAGGAATGGATGATTACTCCAGTAACCAGGCATTCATGACCTAGTGTTTAGTATGTTCGGGAGGGATATATAGTGAAATTTAATAGGAATATAACTGACAAGAAACGTAAGGCTATCCGCCGAGTGAGTCTGGGTCTCAGCGCGGCATTGCTGCTGCCATTGGCGTCATCGAACTTACATACGGCGTGGGCAGAATCAGAGCAAGGCCATGCTCAGCAGAAAGAACGTGTGCTGCGGATCGGCAGCTTGTGGAGCGGAGAAGAGGATACCTATTTTCGCCAACAGTTTACGGATCTGTATGAATTGAAGCATCCAGAGGTCAAGCTTGAGATTGTGCCCGCCATAAACAGTAGTGACACCCGTTTCAATCCTGGCCCGCAAGCACCCGCAGGAGACAACCTGGAGAGCATTCGGAAGCTCATGGGCGGAGACAAGCCTGTGGATGTTATTGTCGGGGACAGCACGCTCATCAAGAGCCTGAGAGACCACAACATGCTCAAACCGCTTCAGCCGCTGATTGATCGTGACCATTATGATATTAGCAATATGGCGCCGACGATGCTGGATGGTATCCGCGAGCTGGGTAACGGCAGTCTGTACGCTCTGGCACCGACCTTTAATTCAAGTGCTTTGTATTATAACAAAGCTATTTTTGACAAGGCAGGTCTGCCTTATCCTACGAATGGAATGATCTGGGATGAAGTCTTCACACTGGCGACGAAGGTTGTCAATGCTTCCAAAATGGCCAAAGTGTCGGGTCATCCAGATAGCCGCGTCTACGGATTCTCCATGAGCCGTTATTCCAGTGATCCATTCTGGGACATGCTGACCTATATATCGCCGCTTCAGCTGACCATGTACGATAACAAAGGCGAGAAGATGACTGTCAACAGTCAGCCATGGAAAAAAGCATGGACAACCTATAGTGAACTTGTGCATAAAGGGATTATTCCCGGGTTTGTCAGCGATGTCGGTAGTCCCGAGAGCAATGGCTTCAACCCGCTTCAGGGAGATCTATTCGCGACAGGTAAGGCTGCAATGGTTATCGGGGAGTACGGCTATGTGAAAGAATTGGCGGATATTGAGCGAAATGCCTCCAAAATCCCCAACTACAAGCTGGCGGATTGGGGCATTGTGAATGTACCTTCACATGCGGAGAAGCCGGGGGTGTCATCCGGCACTTGGCTGGGAAATATGATGGCGATCAGTGCTAACGCGCCCGATCCAGAGGATGCCTGGGACCTGATTAAGTTCGTGAACAGCAACGAAGTGGCGAAAATCAAAGCCCATAACAACTACGAACTGACGTCCCGCACAGACTACATTACTTCCAGTCAGCCGGGCCTGGATTTGCAGCCTTTTTATACACAGAAACCACTGCCTGCCGGTGATCCCGCTATGGATCAATTGGAGGCGCAGAAGCCGGGAATTACCCAAATCAGCGATGCCGGCCGGCAGTTGTTCATCGAAGTGTATAACGGCCGCCAATCTGTGGATCGAGCACTGAAGACCTGGGAATCCCAGGGTAATAAGATGCTTGCGAAGCTGAAAAAATCCCCGGCGTCTACCTTTGATCTGGAGGATGGCTGGATGTCACAAGGTGCTGTGAGGAATTAATCACTATTTATTCCAAATAAAAGGTCCAAAGCCGCCGGGAGTTTCGGCGGCTTATTTTATGAAAACTGGGTATGATAAGCTCATGAAGGAATCCCATTATTTTGCCGACAAAGGAGCCGAATACAGCATGAACTGGATATACTTCGCCAAGTTGTTCCGGACCCGATTTCAAGCCGGATGTCTAGCCAAACGATTAGAGCAGGACGGATGGATTTATGGCTATCATGATCCGCGTTTCGTGGAAATTTACCGTTCCCGTAAGGGAAAGTACGGGGTACGTTTCCTCCCTTGAGAAGTTTTTCTAAATTCTCTTGACTTAGAGGCATCATGTAATGTATATTAATTATTGTCGCTGTTTGAATTTAATGACTGACGCGGGGTGGAGCAGCCCGGTAGCTCGTCGGGCTCATAACCCGAAGGCCGCAGGTTCAAATCCTGCCCCCGCAACCAATTTTATTCATCCTCAGCACTCCTAAATACGGATATTTTAGATCCGGGCCCTTAGCTCAGTTGGTTAGAGCGGTCGGCTCATAACCGATTGGTCGGGGGTTCGAGTCCCTCAGGGCCCACTTCGCCAAAACCCTTACGTTGTAAGGGTTTTTTGCTGTTTATAGACTTAGCGGAGCGAATATGCTTGAGTGTGGGAAGGCCAGGAATACTACAAAATAACTATAGAACTTAAAGCTGCTAATAATATTCCAAAACTGCAGATCCTAAAAGATTAACAAAGCCCCGCGGACCATTGAGGTTCGTGGGGCACCGTAATATGTATATTTTGTGTTTTGATAACAATCAAAGGCCTATCTCTGACTTTCAATCTTGTGCAGTTTTTTTGTCAGGAGCGGCAGTTGATGCTGGGGGAGCTTTTCAGTAGGAGCTTCTGTTATCTCCACTGTGGGGAGCTGGCGTTGGATCTTCTGTAGGTTCTGCTTTCGCTTCAGCTACGACTTCCTTCGTAGGTTCTACGGTAGTTGTAGCTGACAGTGTGGACTCAGCGACCTTCTTATTTCCACCCATATTACCCATAACTCCAAAAACAAGTACCACCAGTAAGCAAAGCCACCACTTCACTCCAAAAATAATTATCACCAGTAACCAAAACCACCACTTTTTTAAAATCGACTTTTCCAATCATTCTTCCCCCTAAATCTGATAATTATTTAAAATTGATTCTATCAGATAAAAGGATGGTAATCTATGCATTTTACTAAGAATGATATATGTAAAGGGCATCTTTCGAGTAAGGTTATACCCCCTTATCTGTAGCATCGCGCAGCCATTTTGGTAGTGAGCAGTTCTTCGTTGGAGCGGTCGGCTCATGTTTTTCCGCAAAGAAGTATAGTTGCCTATAATTAATATGGTAATATATAACTATTGGGAAGGTGGTGATCAGGTTGTTGGAAAGGGAAAATAAAATTTCTGGCGTAATTACTTGGATAGGGATTATTAACATCGCAGCAGGCTTCATTCTGGGTTTGGTATTTGGGAGAGAGAATGTTGGACTCTATAGTGACACATATGAACAAATATGGTCTGTCACTCTGTTGTATTGGGCTGCTGGTTTTGTGTCGGGGATGTTTTTCATCGGTATATCCGAGATTATAGAGCAATTACATAAAATTAATTCAAAATTAGGAAAAGAGCCAGAGGAAGACGATCTACGTTTATTAAGCGATTAAGCGGGGGAATGGAATGTTAGTAAATATCGAATGTCCTGTTGAATGCCTTGATTATGAATTATATGAGAGTAGAAGCACAGGAATAATTCAATGTGGAACAACGATACCTCTTCATCTGAAAAGATTGAACTAGTTTGTAAAAGATGCAGAAGAAACAAAGAGAACGTTCTGACTGATTATAATGAAGAAGAGACAATAATCCGGAATTTGAGGGTTTTTGAAGAAGAAAAGGCAAAAAAGCAGATGGAAGAACGTGAGAAAAATGAACAACAATTAAAAAGAAACAAAGAAAAGCAGAAAAGAATTATCAAAAATTCATCTTACATTGCCGCAATTCTTCTTGTAACAGCTGTAATCAGTTTCGGATTTTTGACTAAGTTTACTTTTTCAATAAAGAACCATCAAGCTTCAACGGATGAGAATAACAATAAGGTAACATTTGAAACTATACCCGCGGTAGAAGCAGAAAAAGAACCAGAACTAGAACCGGAAGAGCAATTAGTCGAAGACTCGCTAAAGGCGGATTTAGTTGAAGAGGTTATCCATACTTCTTTTATGTCAAACGGTGGAAACAATGGTCGGGGAGAATTTGAAGTAGAGTACCGTAAAGAAGGTGTTGTTAAAACTAAACTAATCAGCGACATCTTTGAACCTAAAAGTGTTGATATAGACCACGATGGTGTAAATGAGTTTGTGATTTCATATCGAATAGATGTGGACAATCTTAGTAATGCTCAAATGCCCTATTGGGATGATGTATATGAATTCGATGTAAACAAGGAAGATTTAGTGTTGGTTAGTAATAAATACAGTGAATATTATAAAAATAATTACATACCGTCTTTGAAAAAGAAAGTAACTGAGAGCAGTGATTTAGGAGAAAAACAAGCGCTGTTTGTGTTAATTCAGGCAGCCAATGATTTGATTGAGGGGAACTTTATTCCTGATGTTAATCAGGAGAAGATTGATTCTTTGTTCTAACCCCGACAATTCATTTGAAGTGGACTCTAAAGTGGCAATATGGAATTTAAAAGATAATTTGAAGCTGACTGTCGAGTATGTAATAGACACCATTGATTATCTTAACCTGGGAGAATTTGTTCAATGGACTCAGGATCAAAGCATGAGTGCTTTGGGTAACCCGGAAGAAGTTGGGAAAGAGGAATATTCATATCTTACTTCGACGCAGAGGCTTAGATTCCATACGATGGTTAAATCTGGGGAATTTAGAGTACAGCTTATGGATCCTGAAGTTCTTTAGGCTACGGAACGTAGAATAAAACTATTCTAGTTAATGAGAATATATTGAAGAAAATTTAAGGCTTGTTTTTGCTCTGGCAGCTCATTTGATTTACATAGAGGTGCCAGAGTTATGGGAAATCAGTGTTTTTTCTTTTTGGTTCCACTGTTGTGATAGTGGTATTCCCCCTTTTTCAATCCCCACTTCTCGCAGTTTGTGCGGCAATAATGACCACCTTTTGAATCGGTCCGACCCGGGT
The DNA here is from genome assembly GCF_013359945.1 of Paenibacillus agri. Taxonomy (GTDB): domain Bacteria; phylum Bacillota; class Bacilli; order Paenibacillales; family Paenibacillaceae; genus Paenibacillus_AQ; species Paenibacillus_AQ agri. The sequence continues at coordinate 197,446 of NZ_JABWCS010000214.1, forward strand.
GGGCACTGGCCAGTGCAGGTGTGAGCATCAGAATTATCGATAGGAACAAGGGAAGTATTACTTTTTTCACGACAAAAATCCTCCTGAATTGAATGATATTTAGATATAGTCTATCAGAACTAGGTAAATATTACTACAATACTGGAAGGATATTGATATTACTTATTCGGGGATAAGGTGAAAATACTTTTACCTAGTGATATCTGCTTTGTTTTTTACAGGAATCAGACAAACTGGTGAAAGCATATGAGTTACATAAACGCTATAGAGGTGGATGGTGAGCCCATGCTGCATAATCAGGAGTTTAAGGTATATATTATAACCTCCGGGGATATCCTGCGGTTTATTGTCATGGAGATCGTGATCGGAACGATGGCGTATTCCATAGCTTTGAAGTTGTTTCATAACGTGATTTTGGCGAGTGCCGGGAGTTGGGCTGGGACAGAGGGAATTAAGCGGCTGACGGGTGCTTTAAGAACGATAGCAAAGTAGTGGGGAGGCATATGAAAAGCCGCAAAATAAGCACCTTGCCGGTAAGGCGAGGTGCTTTGATGTAGTCAGGCCTATGTATGAGAAGGATGGAGAATGTATGATGTCTGCTTACGGCGGTGTGTCGGTAGAGTGGTTAGTCGTAGATTTTCTTATCCAGATACGTGATTAGAAGCTCCGCCAAGGCTCTCAGTTGCCTGGGGTTATTCTCTTGGGCTATTGCCTCTTGGATGCGGCCGATTGTGATCTGGCTGTCTTTCTCTCTGCTTGCTTCCTGATCCACCGGGGTACCGGTTATATTGTGTTGCAATGTATGGGACACGCTCTCGATCTCCGTAATCGGAACCCAGAGTGATTCTTCCTCCGTCTGTATCTTGATCATTCGGTAGGTCAAGGCTTCGGCTGTGCCCTTCAAATTCCCGCCATTCAATAAAACGAGGTTGATACGTTCGTTGTTTGCCACTGCGGCTTGCAAGTTCTGACGTACGCCTTTATTCATTAAATTGCCCCCATAAATTAGTCTGTGTTAATTATACCCATATTATGATAGGTATAACAACCGTCAACGGGAGGCGGTTCATACTGATGCAGGTCTTATGGATCTTATGGTCTCATGAATCATATGGGCTCCGCCGGTCAATCAACCTAGCGGAGCGTATGATTATAGGACTATATCATCTTCCTTGGGTTCTTGCAGCAGGATGGAGAAGGTCTGAGTCTCGTGGTCCACTTCAATCGTTTCGATTCCGACAAAATCAGGCATTTCGGGGTGTACTGCATCAACATTGTATTCGGGATGGGTCAATAATAAGGCAATGACTTTAGTGGCTTCCATAAGCTCCCTCCAATGAGAACATTCCGCCATGTAACGCGGGTGGGCGGTTAATAGCTTGGCGATTCTGTTATCGCTATTATCCCCGCGAGCCGGACTGAATATCATTGGAATTAATTTGCTGGGGACATTACCGCAAGCAGTTGACCTTGAAATATGCGTCTTTGTATCTGATCAATCCGCTGGACAGCCAATTCGTTCGGGACTTGAAACATAGCTGACAGGTAACGGATCGCCTCTCCACGCTGCTCCGGCAATGGCATGTGCGAGATCATGGAGTAGGGCATGGAGGCGTACAGAATGAAGCGGTCGGATTCATCCTCCTGATCTTGAGTGAAGATTTCGGGCATGAGCGTACGCTTCCCGGAATGGCGCAGCAGATGGCAGAGGGCGTGAAGAAATTCCAGGCGCTGCATGCTTGATGGCAAACGGTTATCAATGAACATGCTATACATCCCGGCAGATGCCTCCACCGCTTTGCTTCTCACATCGAGATAATGAACCCAGATATTCAAACGCTCTGAAATATACTCGATGGAGATTTGGGAAGGCTGCTTTATTTGGAGTCTGTTGTATAAATCCTCTGTCCATTTCTCCAAAACAGTCATTTGATAATATGATTTCACTTCATCCACCTCATTATAGGATCGTATGTTCGTATTTAAAAGTAAAAGAAAAGCCCGGAGGGCTTTGTGAAATACAGATAGGCGGAGAAAGCAGGTGTCTGCTTTCCGCCTGGTGTCTTTTGAATTTTTCGAAAAAGGGAACTAATGTTCTTGTTGATTAGCATAAAACAATCAGACGCGAATATCAAGTGTTTTTCCTAAGCTCGGATGAACGCTTTGTTCAAGCATCTGCACCAGATTCTGGGTCTGAGTTTCTGCCTGGTCCTTAGCAATACTTAATACTTGTATACCCACAGCCTGGGCCAGGGATGCCTGGCTCATTGAAGTAGATAATGCTGCAATATCCATGTCGCACCTCCTCTATAAGCTATATCGACAGGGATATTCTTTTTTATAAGCAGGCAGGGTACACAAAAATAGCTCGGTCAAGGCCTTGATATAATTGTCACGCATTTCTTTACCTGTTGGCCCATACCTCAAGGCGAAATTCCACATATTCTGAGCTGTATTCAATATTCATCATTCTAAGGAGGAAATTTAAATGGGTGCAGGATATGGTTGCGGTTGTGGAAATGTTAGTCCGGTAAATGAAGCTCCGGTTGTCGCTCCGTGTGTAAGTCCTTTTACTTCTACAGGTGCTATTCTGGTTCTCTTCATTCTGTTGGTTATCATCACTAAAGCCTGTTTGTTCTAGGATAGCTTTATCGTACTGTCCCCCCCTGGCCTTAGCCGGGCGGGGGTTATTTCTTTTTTCTGCGAGCAGGCCCAATCTGGCGTTTGATTCTTCCGGTGTTCTGATCCACTTCGACAATGTACAATTCTTTGATCGTTCCCGATAAGGTAAACCATTCCTGCAAGGCCTCGGTTTCAGACATGGGTCCGTATAATCTTTTTCCACGGTAACAAATATAGAACACCTGGCTCTCCGTTTATGGATGAAATTCCATTCTATTTTAAACTAAAATAGAGTATTTTAAACATTGCAATAAGAACATTTGTTCGCTTATAATATAATAAATCGTTAAATTTCGGCAGGGGGACAGACATCATGACCATCAATCCTGGGGATTTCAGCATAGCTGCAAGTCAGGAATTTTGGATGAAGGGCTTACTGGAGCGACTAGAGGTGGAGTGCAGAGACATGGAGTACCGCGGTAAGCCTGAATCAACGGTGGCGCAATGCACGGCGATGATGAAAGATATCTATCGTTCGTTTCAGACCGGATGCAGGATCTCCATGCATACTTGGGACCCTTTTGGAGCTGAAGAATTAAGTGGTATTGTGAGAATTATGAACGTCAAACCGCTGCAAATCAAGTTAGAGTTGAACGATGGCACATTCAAGTGGGTGTGGATGGCGAATATTGTGGACACCTTTACATAATAAGACCCCGGAGGTTATCCGGGGCCGGTTCTTTCATTATTGGAACAAGAACTCCACGCGAACACCGTCCGCATAGCCTTCTAGTTGATTGCCAACCCAACTCCCGGCACCGCGGTTGTCGCTTGGCGATATGTATTCAATATCTGCTCCTTCTCCGCCTTCTTTGCACATCGCCATTGGCCATTCGTCCCGGTCATAGCCCTTCTTGGTAGGGACGCCCTTTAAAGAGAGGCGGCGGTTGTTCTCTGCTTGCTCACGATCGATTGTACATATGGCAGACTCGCCATTCGCAATGGCATCCTGGATATGCTTGGCTGTCTCCGGATAACGATCCGAGGGAAAGACCAACTGAACAATTTCAGAATCGGATGGGGATGATGGCGGAATCTGTCCGTTCTCTTCATACCAGTAAGAACCCAGAGCTAGCAGCGCAACAATGATGAGACTGCCGATTAATTTACGTAATTTCACTTCTGCTCCTCCTTTTTCTGCGCTTCAATCAGTATAGCGCATTTCCAATTATAGCGCGATTCTCTATAATCAGGAGGAGGATGTGGTGTTAGCCACATATAAATGCTTGTAAATCTATGCAATGGAGGGGTTCTTCGTGATGATGACGGGTTTTGGAATCTTTGGTGTTCTGCTTTATTTGTTCTTTTTGGGGTGTGGAGTGTATGCATTCATTCTGTTCATTAAGCTGGCAACTCGCGGGATCAGGGCGCTGGATTTGTATATCGCTGATAAAATCGAGCAGAGAAACAGCAGATTCTAAAGACAGGCTCTCTGTCCTGTAGATTAGCCGCGTCCATGTTCAGGGCCTTTTCATACTATGTACCAAAAGTACAAGGGTGGTGAGGACTAATGGAACAAGGGGTGCTTTGGCAGCTGTTAGATTCTGCATCACGGCTGGTAAACGATGTGCAGTGGCAGACGGCGTTCAGGAATTGGGTCATGACCCCGGCTAATCCGAATTTGACGGTTCCTGCCCGAAATCTTCTGAGGACGTTATATGCTTTACAAGGCAGGGGGATTATTAACGGACAGCATGATTATCTCGAGAGTCCCGATGAATTCAGCAATAAGCTGAAGACGACTGGGGGACAGTATGCCGGGCTCCATGGCTACGAACTGGGAGCCATCAACAACCAGACGCCAGAACTGATCCGCAGCCAAAGAGACGGGGTAGTCGCCAGTGCAATCCGCTGGTATCAATCCGGGGGGATTGTAGCTCTGACCTATCACGCTCATCTGCCTGGAACAGCACCGGCCTGGTCTAATGTATCTATGAATCTGAGCAATGCAGAATTCGATAAATACGTAACGCCCGGCACTCCCCAGAATGCTGCACTGCTTGCCGATCTCGATGATGTTGCATTGTCTTTGCACAAGTTAGCGGATGCTGGTGTTCCTGTACTATGGAGGCCATACCATGAGATGAACGGCGGTTGGTTCTGGTGGGGGCGCAAGAGCAAGTTCATCACACTTTGGAATTTGATGTTCGATCATTTCACGAAGACTCATAAGTTGAACAATATATTGTGGGTATGGAGCCCCAATGCAGATGGTAATGGAGTTGAAGCACAGGAAGCCTATTACCCCGGCGGGGCGAGGGTGGATATTCTGGCGCTAGATATCTATAACGGAGACTTTAAGGATGAGTATCATAATCGGTTGTGGGATCTTGGGCGGGGCAAGCTGATTGCGATAGGGGAGAATGGCAAGCTTCCGTCACCTGCACTACTTGCCAAGTCACAGCGCAGGTGGTCTTACCTGATGACCTGGGGCAAGCTTCTCTATGAGAACAACACGGATGCGGCTATCAAGGATTTTATGAATGCCAGCTTCACTATCAACAGGAGTGAATATACGAAGGCGCTTGCAGTTCAGGCTTCCAAGCCTGAGGGTAGTCCGCCAGTCCCTGTTAGTGGTCTGCGGGGAGAGTATTATAACAATATGGTTCTTAGCGGAATGCCAGCTTTAGTACGGACGGATGCCAATATTAACTTTGTCTGGAGACAAGGCTCGCCGGACCCGGCAATCGGTGTGGACTTCTTCTCTGTACGCTGGATCGGAAGACTCAGTGCGACTTATAGTGAGGGTTACACGGTGTACTCTTCATCCGACGATGGCATTCGAATCTGGATTGATGGGCAACTGGTTATTGACAGCTGGATCAAGCAGAGTGGACAGGAACGGAAAGGTAGTGTTAATCTGATCGCTGGCAAGCTGCATGACATCAAAGTGGAGTTCTATGAGAATCAGGGTGATGCGCGGGCCGTGCTGATGTGGGAGAGTCCCAGTCAGGTCAAGGAGGTCATCCCGGCGGCGGTATTCTTTCTTCCTTAACGCAGGGCGATGTGGAAATCTGTATATGGAAGTGAACGAGGTAACAGCCCCGGAAATGATCCGGGGCTGTTCGATCTGCAACAAAGGCGTATAAGGTCAAATCTGTTCGCGATAGCTGATGTTATTAACAGTCTTCTCATCACGTACTGCTTTGCGCAGCGCATCCTTGACAGTATGGGCACCATGGATCTTGCGGAACCACAGCTCGGGCGATGAAGCATCATCGGAAAAGATTGTCAGTGTCCCGATACCGAGCATGCGATCCAGAATGGATTGGGATACTCCCAGGTCACGAATTCGGAGCAGTTCAATCTCTTCGACATTTTTACCGATCAGGCCTGTCTTTACTATAATTCTCTGGCTTGTAATCGTATAAGTAGTCGTATTAAGGCCCACAAGACCCTTCAGTCGGTCGGATATGCCCGCCGGCTTTCCTTCCCATAGCTTGATTTCCTGAGCAGGCGTCAGGTCTCGCAGCGTGCGCTCGGCTGTCGGTGAAGCTCCACCGTTCAGCGCGGTCCCACATTCTCCGCAAAATTTAGCGGCCTGCTTATATTCTGTTCCACAGGCTGTACAATAAGGCATCGAATGAACCTCCTCTCCCCATAAACATTTGTTATATTTATTATTATACTGCCTTATCCGGTCATTGGTTGCACACATAGCTATGATGTATTTTTTTGCATTTTCCCCCGATTTACATTAATTTCATTTGCACTTTACAATAACCGACATTATTCTGTTATGTGGGGGGAATGTAAACGATGAAACGAGCTTGGCTAATAGGGTTGATTGGGCTGGTTCTAATGCTCTCAGCCTGCAGCTATAATGATTCTGCTTCAACCGCGGCGCTGTCGGAGGAAGAAGTGCAGGAATCTGTGCAAAATTACTACAATGAAATGTCCAAAATTGAACAATTAGGAAAATCGTCGCGCGAGCAATTCAACGAGACGATCGCTGCGTACTCGGCTGGGACAGCTACATCCAAGGAGATGGAGAAAGCCATTGCCCAGTTCAAGGATACGGCTACTGATATTTCATCTCAGGCGAAAAAGGTTGAAATCTCTGACCGTCTGCCGGAGAAAGTCAAGAAGCTGCTGGATGAGGCCCAGATTGCTTTTCAAAGTGCCTATTCTTTAAAGGAAAAAGCTTCAAAAGGTGCCGATTCTGCTGATGTGTCTGCCGACGAATTCAACGAGCTTAATCAGAATGCTGATCTCGCGATGCTGTATGGCATCTCTAAGCTCAACGAAGCCAGAGTGGCTACTGGACTTTTGGAGCCGGACAAGGATGCTGACCCGAAGGCAGCCGCTGATTCCAAGGTGGTAACCGGAACAGATTCGAAAACTGTTAAACCATAAGATACCCTGCCCCTAGGTCTGGGGATGACGATAAAAGGCGCTGCACAGCACAGCTGTGGGCGCTTTTTTGCGTGCAGACTGTCATTTTTTCCATATTGATTAAAGGACTTGAGTATGGATATAATACAAACATACGTTCGTGTTATGTAGAATTATTAATTGAACAGAAGGAGGTTAAGCAATGGGTAAGAAGCTGGAAGGTAACGGATTATGGGAGAGCAGTCGGATGATGCTGCCGGAGCACAAGAACCGGATTATCAGCGATGAACGGGAGACGCTGCGCCGCATCCAGCCGGTACTGGATGAGCAGAAGCAGGAGGAGATTGAAAGCACCCTGGCGCTGTCACTGCGAAGTCATGTGTGCGTCACGGTGATTCTGTTCGATCCGTTCGAGAATGAGACAGTGAGCGGCTTTGTGACCTCCATTCACACCCACTCGCGGGAGATTAAGCTGCAGTGGGCGGAGGAATGGAAGTGGATTCGTGTAGACCAGATTGTGGAGGCCTATATCGTTTAACAAGCTACTGCCTAGGTGTGTCCCCCTGTGCTTTTTTCATAAGCGATCAAGGTTACGGTGGGGTTGCCTGTCAGTTCGGCAAGGGCAGCTTCCGCGTTCCGGATAATCTCAACGGCTTCATCCCGTTCGCTTAATGCTGCGATTTTGTAGCTGTCGGTATGGATGTCCATGACGAATCTCCTTTCACTGTTGTGTAGGATGCCTATTTAGGTTGTCCTTATGGATGGGAAACATCCAGATGGTGAGGCGAGGAACAGGTGTGATATGGATTTCTAGGCATCGCCTAGTGAGGTGCGGATTTCTTAGATGAGGCCCCGGACGGTGTCCGAGGGCTTTTTTCATGGGAAAGCGGTATGCAGAAGCATTGAAATTGCAAACATCCAGGCATAGGGGTATCTGTACAAGCAGAAGAGAAAACTCGGACATCTACTATACCAGGGGGTGAATCTATGCTGACTTTGGATGTGGTAAAAAGCAAATCGGCTACTGCTCTCACCGGGCTGAACCCGGCTGTGTTGGCCGGAGCGAACGCGCTGATCGAGCGCAGCTTCGCCAAGGGCGTGCCGATTATCATTACCCAGGGTCTGAGGACCTTTGCCGAGCAGAATGCTCTCTATGCACAGGGGAGAAGCAAGCCGGGAAATATCGTGACCAATGCGCGCGGGGGATTCAGTTATCATAATTATGGATTGGCGGTTGACTTTGCACTACTGCTGCCTGATGGCAGGGGTATCTCATGGGATATGAAGCGTGACGGAAACGGCAATAAAACCGCGGACTGGCAGGAAGTGGTGCAGGAGGCGAAGAAGCTGGGCTTTGAATGGGGAGGAGACTGGACTTCCTTCAAAGACTATCCCCATCTGCAGAATGCTTATGGCCTTTCAATTGATCAATTGCGGGCAGGCCTCCGCCCGTCGGCAGAGCAGATCAAGGCTGCACTTAACGTGGTTAATGGAGGTGACAACGTGAACAAAGACGTGAAAGTAAGCATCGTCCTGAATGGTAACAAGCTCACAGAGGGTGTTCTGGATACCGGCGTCACCTATGTGCCCGTGCGGGCGCTGGCGGAAGCGTTGGGTGCGAAGGTTACGTATGACGCCGCAAGCAAGACCGTGAATATTGTTACAGGATAAGTAGTTTGGGGTTGCATAGAAAATAAGGGATAAGGGAAAATTATCAGCAACCAAATTACAAGGGGGTAACATATCTTGAATAAGCTGATAACAAGCCTTATCTGTACTGCTGCACTGTCTATAACGCTGCTTGGCACCGGCTATACAGCCGAGGCTGCTGGAGTCGACGGGGTGGGGGATACCACGCGCAATACCGGCACCATTAGGAATGACGCAAACCGACTGCATCCAAATGGCAGCATGATTAATGGCACGACAGGAACGGGCAGAAGCAACAGCAACATCCTGGACAATAACGTTCGGACTGAAGATAATCACAGAGTAGCTCCGTTGTCCACGACGAACCAGAACGGCACCTACCGGGCCACCAGCACTACCAGTACCGGAAACGGGTCAAACTGGGGCTGGTTGGGACTCATCGGCCTGCTCGGTCTGGCTGGCATGAGAAACCGTACTGGAGAGCGTAACTAGGTAGAGAAGGGTAAGCGTCGAGCGGTTACTTGTATGTGGAAATAAAGCTGATTTTATTAACGTTCCTGTCCATACGGCAGGGACGTTTTTTGTTGCATGTCGGGGTTAAAGAATCTCAAGCGATGATTTGGGTATCCGTATAGGCTGAGATAGGAGGGGGAATATAATGGGATAGAACAACAGAGGAGGGATATTAAACCCTTGATTCATGGATCTATCTCGAAATTAGTACTTGCTTCTTATTCTATATGGTAACGGACCCCAGAGGCGTTATTTTCTAATTCACTGACCGTTTCAGAAAATAACGGACTCCAGAGACGCTATGAGCAGAAATCCTGTGTAAAATCCACGGTTTGGGAGGAAATAGCGGAACCTGAGTCCGTTACATGTTCCAGAAGCTGCTTGATGTGCCAATAACGACGATAGGGTCCGTTAGCTCTCATGCATAAGCTTCAACCTTCTGAAGCAGTGGTTTTGGCAAGTACTGATGATGAAGGTGAGCCTAATTTATAAGGCTTTTATAAGGTTATTTCTCATCAACAATCGTAGAGAATGGTGTTTCTCGACAGTCAGCGGTCTGCGGAGCCTGCGTAAGCAGGCTCCGCCTCCTATTACGTGTACAATAATGTGATGACCAGCAATTCATAAAGCACAAGGAGTTTGTCTCGGACAGTTGTTAGCAAACCATCCTTAAAAAACAAACAAGGGTTCCAACTCTAATGAGCTGAAACCCTTGTTTTACTAGTGCCGAGGACCGGGATCGAACCGGTACGGTAGTCACCTACCGCAGGATTTTAAGTCCTGTGCGTCTGCCAATTCCGCCACCCCGGCATGCATATATTACTAAATAGCTGACTTGCAGCAAGTAATTCGTATTATTGGCGACAAGATAGATAATATCATGTTTTGGACAATCATGCAACCCCTAAAAATATGTAAGTTTCCTCAAGCATCTCACCTTGCATCTCCATAAAAGACTAATCCCTCAGTTCCGCACCTCTCCTAGGCAAATGCATACAATAACTCTAAATTGATAGTAGTAACCGGAGGTCAAATACTCATGAGCCTTCAACCATCAGGATATCATCATCCGCAACAACAAGTGTTATACAGAGCGGACAATAACACGATTCATAATTTAACATTTTGCTAACGCCGCTCCTTTTTCGTGTGGATTCGAGGTTTTCGGGTATGCTCGGAATGATGCTTGTACCGACTTTACGACGAGCGGTTCTTTCTTCAGAATCTGCTTTCGAGAAATCTGCCTCGTCACCGGCATGAAAGAGGCTTTAGTAGCGTAGTTACAATAGATTATCAAAAATGGTTGAGTTTACCTTGTTATACATTGTACAATGTATAACAAGGCTGGTGTTCATTATGACGATCATTTATGAAACTAACGAGACCCCTACCAATCACCCGCTTTTAGCGCAGTTTCTACGGCGCATCCTACCTGATAGAAGCAAATCAGACAAGCCGCCGGCGTTGAAACTGATCTCAAGACTTGTTTCCCTGGAACCTATAAGAAGATCTTGTCTATCAGCTTCTATCTGATTCAGGAGGGAAACCACTCACTCAGCCGCTTTTCTTGCTGATAGCGCATACATATTCAGCCCTGTGCAGCAGATATTCCTTTTCAGCGAAGCAGCAAGCCGTTCCAGTAGATTGAAGAGGCTCAGCATATAGCCTACGTCCATATCTATGAACTGAACATACAGATGCAGTGGAAAGTCCAAAGCATTGCCGAGAAGAAAAATAGATTGCTAACTACGAAATGAAAAAGCAAGTCCTGGAGCAGAAGATTGTTCAGCTAGCCAAGGATATGGGATATCAGGAGGAGAATGCCGAAGATACCCTTCATATCAGCGGACAGAACGCGGATGGGAACTATTATGGAGCGATTTCTATATGTTTGTGGGGTTTGCTTATGGTGAAAAGAATAAAACTTCGCACGTTGTTTATAGGAGGGTGTATCACCCTTTTTTTTCTTGTATTGCTCGGCAGAGTATTCTGGATTCAGGTGCTGGAGCGGGAGTTCTGGCAAACCAGGGCCGCAGGGCAATGGGCCCATACCTCGGTGATTAAAGCGGTGCGTGGCACGATCGAGGACCGCAACGGCAAGGTGCTGGCTAGCGATGTGCCTGCTTACACGGTAGTGGTCAATCCGGATGCGATTGCCACACTCGGCATCGGGAAAGAGGTTATCAGCGGTCTGCATGAACTGCTCGGCAAGCCTGAGGATGAGCTTAAGGCGCTCGTAGAAGCCAAAGACGAGAATGGAAAGTATCTGAAGAACCGGGAGATTCGTAATGAAGGCTGGAAGATAGACCGGAAGCTGCGTGACAAGATCGACGAGTTCATTGAGAAACTAAAGGATGAACATGACACTCTGGAGACAGGTGTCGGTGTTATTAGGGAGCAGAAGCGCTATTATCCGCAACAAACACTGGCCGCACATATTTTGGGTTATACTGACCGCGACGGCAATGCGGTGATGGGGTTTGAAAAGTATTTTGACAAGCAGCTTAAGGGTGAGGATGGCAAGCTATTCTACCAGAGCGACGGCAAAGGCATCAAGCTGCCTGACTCGAAGGATGCTTACCAGCCGGTGGTCAATGGAAGTGATTTTAAGCTGACGATTGATAGCACAATCCAGTATTATATCGAACAGGCAATGCAGAAGGCTTATGCAGAATACAAGCCGAAGAGTATTACGGTAATTGCCGCGGATCCCAGTACCATGGAAATATTGGGGCTGGCGAATATGCCGACCTTTAACCCGAATGAGTTCTGGAAATATGCCTCCGATCCAGGGGTATTCTTCAACCATGCCATCAAAACGAGATTTGAACCAGGCTCTACGTTCAAGATTGTACCGCTTGCCGGAGCGGTCGAGGAGAAGTTGTTCGATCCGGAAGCCACCTTCATGTCCGGTTCTATCCGGATCAAGGGGTACGGCAAGCCGCTGTATGACCAGAAGAGAAGTGGTTATGGCGAAATCACCTTCCTGGAAGGCGTGAAGCGTTCAAGTAACGTGGCTTTCGTCAAGCTTGGCTATGAAATGCTCGGTCCGGAAAGGCTGCTGCAATACGTGGGTGATTTCGGATTTAACGATCTTACCGGTATTGACCTCCCAGGCGAAATCAGCGGAATCGTCAATCCGACACCGAACAATGCTTCGGAGAACGCGACGATCGCATACGGGCACGGCAAAGTGCTTGTTACCCCGATTCAGCAGCTTACTGCCATCTCGGTCATCGCGAGCGGTGGCAAACTGATGGTGCCGCACGTGGTCAAGGAGACCACCGATCCTAATACCGGCAAGATTACCGTAACCCAGCCGCAGGTGGTACGTCAGGTTATTTCCGAGGAAAGCGCCAGTGAAACCAGCAGTTATCTGGAGCAGGTCGTTGCAGACCTGGTCCACGGAACCGGGCGTCATGCGTACATTGAAGGCTATAGGGTGGCAGGCAAGACCGGTACGGCGATTAAACCTGACGGTAAGGGCGGGTATGACCGCAACAAGGTGCACTCGTCCTTTCTCGGATACGCGCCGGCTAATAATCCGAAGATAGTGGTCTATGTAGGCATTGACGAACCTGCTAATGCGGCTGGCGGTGGTGCTGCGGCAGGGCCGGTTTTTAAAGAGATTGTATCCGAGGTATTGTCATATAAGGGTGTGCCAAAAGTTACAACGGGAGACGGAGGCAGTGTTTCTGTATTCGTCAAGAATGCACCTTCCGCACAGCGCTCCGCACCCGAACTGACCGGCCAAATGGTGCAGGCGGCCAGAAAATTGCTGATGGATCAGGGCTTTGATTTTGAAACGGTCGGAGGCGGAAGCGAAGTGGTCAGCCAGTATCCGGAGGCGGGCACCTTACTTGCTTCGGGACAAAAGATCTATCTGTTAAGTCAGCAGGGCGACCAGGTATCTATTCCTGACCTCCGGGGAAAGTCTCTGCGTGATGCGCTGGAGGTGCTCAATCTGCTGAAGGTCAAGATTTCCGTCGAAGGCGAAGGGTATATTGCCGAGCAGACAGAATCAACCCAGAACGGCAAAAGGCATGTACAGCTGAAGCTTAGTCCAATGGGGGCATACGGCGAGGATATTCCGGTATCTACGGCGGAAGAGGAGGCTTCGGATCGGGGATAGTGGAGGGTAGCCGGCGCTACCTAACGAACTACCCGACATGTGCAAACTAGGGCAGTTGAACAAAGAGAAGAGAATCTCAAAAAAAGGCACAAGACGGCAGAATACCGGACTTGTGCCCTTTTTATCGTGTCGTTTAACTTAGTATTTCTATAGTTCCATGATGTCATTATTCTTGCTTGTTTATTGTTTCTTGAGCAGAATCGCTTTAGCTCTTGAACTGACACCTAGTTTATTGTAAATGGTGGATAGATAGACACGGATAGTCCCTTCTGATAGGTCAAGCTGCTGTGCAATTTGACGATTTGTAATGCCATCTACTAGCAAATCAAACACTTCTTGTTCCCTGGGTGTCAACAGTTCGTTTTTTTCAGGAATCGTCTTGGTTCCTTCTAAAAGATATTTGAAATAATGCGCTGGTATCGTGCCCCATTGTTCTTCCAGCTTCTCTAGCTTAAAGTACTTATCCAGAAGAGGCAGTATCTCAGGCTCATCCAAGAAAGTACGAATGTAGTAGTAAGGGGCTGCCAGGGTTAACGCCTCATGCAAAATAGCCAGGGCTGTGTCTTGATTATCTAAGCGATGATGGCAAATCACTTCAAGTACCGTTGCTTCCAGGATTGTGGCTATTTGCTCGTCTTGCTGGGCTTTCGTCTTTACTCCAATAAGAACAGTTAAAGCAGCCTCAGGCTGTTCTTTTAATAACAACAAGCGGGCATATACTAACATCCAAAAAGGTTGTTTGGTTGTTGTAGATTGCAAAATGCTCTCAGCATGCTGGATATCACCAGCTACAATGTAACAATACGCTTGCATAATGCGAAGGGATGTAATCCAATGTTTTTCTGAGACTTGTTCAAGCACCCCGCTGAGCATAGCCTGCGCCGAAATCATTTGGTTTTGCTGGGCGTAAATTTTTGCTTTTAATAAATACATCGGAATAAATAAACCCGGATCTTGAAACTGATGCCCTAAGCGGAGGGCTGTTTCTATATCCTGCTGTGCCAGCTCGATTAAATTTCGTTCGTATAAAGATTCTGCGGAGACCCCATAACTAAACGCAGTGACATTCCACGTTTGCAGAAAAGTTCCCCTAAAAAGCTGTGTAATGACAGCGCCTTCTTCTATGAAGGGCAATTTCCCTTTCGAACCCAAACTGGTACGTAAAAGTTTATATTCGAAAATATTATAGGGCATTGGAATGTTATCCCAGCGTGAAGGGATATGACCCTTTGTAATCTGCTTTTTTATAATTTCCGACATAGCCTGCAGATCTCCACCTGCTGCAATAATAGCGTAAGCCTTGGTAGTTTCATATATATAGACTATTGCTGCATGCTCTTCTTGCTCCATCCATCGCTCGGTTAGCTGAAGCTTCTCCAATTCTTGCATGAGGGAAGAAGACAGGCCCACATCTCCTGCTGAGATGGAGGTTATAAAGCCAATAACGAGCATTTCATAGGTTGCTTGATAGGGTGAGGATTGTATCCCTTGGAGCCAGCGTATGAAAGTGACGGCTTGTCCTGATAAATACAATTCAACAAGATGGTGTGTAATCCAGGGAACCGCAATTTCATAGCGTTCATATCGTAATACGAGCTCAATTGCAGATATATAGTCGCCTGTATCATATATAAAATTAGCTGTCTGCTGAACTAATTGCTGTAGCTGCTGTGCTGATATCTCTCTTTTCAATTCGAGTTGTAAAGCATCAGCAAAGAGTTGATGATAACGAAACACCGGCTGCAGTGTTTGAATACGGACAATAAAAAGTCCTTTTCTCTCTAACTCTTCCAGTAGATCCAAACTATCTGTTCGATGGGTTAAATGATCGCAGATGGTTGGTTCCAGTTCATTTAAAAGTGATGTGTATAATAAAAACTTTTGTGTTGGGAGAGGCAAGGTTTCGATTATTTCTTGCAGCACAAATTCAGAAATGTAAGGCTGTGCCTGGGCGATCCCATCCTGTCTCAGTGCGTCTGGCCCGATGGCTAGACTCACTAGTATTAATCCAGCGACCCACCCCTCTGTTTTCTCCATAATATATGGCATAGAATCTTGATATGTTGAAGAGATATCTTTCATAGCGAACAATCGCTCTGCTTCTGTACTGGTAAAACGCAACTATTCTGTGTTGATCTCGTGCACCCACTGTTTGACACGCCATTTGGCAACAGGTAGTGGCAAGGTAGTACGCGTGGTTAGATAAACATGAGCCTGCTCGGGAAGCCGCTCAATGAGCTGTGTCATAAGCCGGTGAATGAATGCA
The DNA here is from genome assembly GCF_013359945.1 of Paenibacillus agri. Lineage (GTDB taxonomy): Bacteria > Bacillota > Bacilli > Paenibacillales > Paenibacillaceae > Paenibacillus_AQ > Paenibacillus_AQ agri. Next base: position 213,024 of record NZ_JABWCS010000214.1, read on the forward strand.
TCGTGAATGAAATGATAATCATCAATGACAATGTGTAAAGAATCCTCAAGGGTATAGATTTCCTCTATGAAAGAATGAACGAAGAACTCAAGCGCTGCCGGGTCCTGTGAATGCAAGAGTGGTGCCAGTACTTCTACTATATTGGTTTGGCAAGCTTTCGCCACCGCATGTAAAATATACGACCAGTAACGGATGGGGTCATTGTCACCGGGTTCTATAGATATCCAAGCCATTTTTCCTTGCACCTGTTGAAGCCAATGACTTAAGGTCGTTGTTTTGCCGTAGCCCGCTGGTGCGCGAAGAATAGTTACCTTTTTTAGAGCGCTGTTTTGTAAACTGCGATGTAATGTTGTTCTCTCTACAATGGGTGTTTTGCTATGAGGAATATTTATTTTAGAAGATAACAGCGAGCTGGACATATGTATGGGGCTCCTTAAGCAGAAGAGAGTATATTGACATATTTAGTACTATAAATTTTAATCCTTCAAATGTTAATAGTCCAATCATTAACATTCGTCAGTATTCCATACGGATATTTTATATTAAAATTAAAAAAGAATTGTCTAGTCTATTATAAAGGGAGAGATACTTGAAGTGAGCAAAATACTGAATAAATATATGAAACCGTTAAAGTGGTTTGCCTTTGCATTCATATGTGTTGTTGCCCTATTGGGAGCTCCAGATAAGGTAGCTAATGCAAGCATCCTTCCTCCTGGCAATCCAGAAGTTATTGAGATGGTCAAGGGAGATGTACCTGCGAATATTCCTCCTGGAAAAAAAACTGTTTGTCAGAATGATAGTAACATGTGCCCAACGGTTCAATGGGGAAGAGCTACATATTGGATATATAGCGATATTAATAATGATTACACTATGACAGTTGCGGCGTATAATTCGTCAGGTGCATTGCTTGGGTATAAGACTTTTTCGGGTGCGAGATATATAAATAAGATTACTTTAAATGAAACGGATAGAACAGTAACTTTAATAGGGCAAGACAATAATGAGATAAGTTTTAACTGGGATGAACTTGTTAAATTATTAGCTGTTACAAGAACGACAGTATCTGCTACTAAATCAACTTTTCTTACAGGTGAGACAGTTCATGTTACATTTAAGGTGGATGGTTATAAACCTTCTGGTTCAGTGATGATGAAGTCACAGTGGGGAGATATCCCTCTCCCTTTACCATATGATGGAAGTGGGATATATCTTGTGCAATTAATGGGACTTAGTGCTGGTAACTATACTATTGGTGCGGAATATTTAGGGAACGATGATCTTGAGCCCAGCACAGCGGATAGTATTACTATCACTGTTGTGTCAGGTTCTACTGTGAGCTTTGATGTGGATGGAGGAACAAGTGTCGACCCAATCAGGGAAGAAGTAGGAAAGTTAATTATTAAGCCTACATCGCCAACCAAGTCAGGTTATGCCTTTGCGGGGTGGTATAAGGACGCCCAGTTTAGTCAGGCTTGGGATTTTGGGGTAGACACGGTCCCGGGAAATAATATCACGCTCTATGCCAAGTGGGACATTAACCAATATAAAGTCAACTATGACAGTAACGGCGGATCGGCAGTAGTCAGCGAGACTGTAGAGTATGGAAAGAAAGTAGTAGAGCCTGCTGCGCCGACCAAGTCAGGCTATA
>NZ_JABWCS010000215.1 GCF_013359945.1 Paenibacillus agri
AGCCTGCTGCGCCGACCAAGTCAGGCTATACTTTTGCAGGATGGTACAAAGACCAGGCATTGAGCAACAAATGGAGCTTTACAACAGATACAGTACCAGCGGCTGACATTACGCTCTATGCGAAATGGGAAGCTAACACTCCTTCAGGCAACGGTGGTGAAGGCGGTTCAGTTTCAACACCAGTACAATCTGTGCCTGAATTGAAGCCTTCTCAACCTTTACCTGTGGAGGGAGAGAAACCAGTAACACCAACAACACCTATAGCACCAAAACCTGCGATTACCTTTAAAGATATTGCAACAAGCTGGGCAAAGGACATGATTGAGGATATCGCAGCCCGCGGCATTATTACGGGTTATCCAGATGGGACATTCCATCCCAATGAGCCTATTCAACGCCAGCATATTGCTATCATGTTTGCCCGTGCGTTTGAACTGACACCAATCCGTGAGGCTGTGTCATTTAGTGATGTATCACGAAGCCATCCGTATTATGAAGCTATCACCTTACTGCAGCAGGCGGGTATTGTAGATGGTGCAAATGGTGCATTTCAGCCGGCTGCACCGCTGACTCGTGCACAAATGGCAAAAATCTTAGTTGTGGCACTGGGCATTACACCAAAAGGTACGAGCACATTCCAAGACGTTCCAGAACAACATTGGGCTCATGACTATATTGCTGTATTAGCAGATAAGGGGATTGCTTTAGGTAATAAAGGAGGCTTTAGACCGGATGATTCTGTAACACGTGCAGAGTTTGTGGTATTTATGTATCGCGCATTGAATTTGAAATAAAGTCATCATTACAAATACTTAACCTCAGCTAAGCAGCTTTGGTCCTGAATCTCATAGGACTGAGGCTGTTTTGTTTTTCTTAAATAGATCCATGTAGTAGCACATGGCTCCTGCTCAATCGTAAAACCGAAAATTCTGAACCTCGCATTACTATGTGTGGTAAAATATTACTAAATGCTATAAAACGACAATGACTTGTAATCAGCATACATAAATGGATTATGGTTAGTTTCAAAAAGTAGCTTTGAGCATCAGCAATATTTTAATAATTCTGTAATCTATCCAATCAAAGAGGAGAATTAAATTTATAATGAAAAAACAAATAGTAACTTTAGCAGCCGCAACATTTATTTTCGCATCATTACAGAACGTGTCTTTTGCAGATAGTTTAGATGGTAATTATGATTCTATAGCAACAGCACAAAATCAACAAAATTTAGCTTCTAAAACTATTGACCTCTCGGATACCGGCGTAATTTATAAATCAAGTTCCTTAATTCCTGCTACTTCTATTTTCAAAGCATTTGGTGGCGTTACTGAATTTGATGCAAAGGCAGGATCTATTAAATTGACGTTGGGGAAAGATAAGTTTGTCGGAAAGGTTAATGATAAAGTTTATTACCTCAACGGCGTAAAAAGAGCATTAACAACATCACCGCAAATAATTAACGGGAAATTAATGATACCTGTTCAGGTGCTAAAAGATGCCTTCAAATCTAAAATTAATAAAGAAGGCGACTATTTAACAATACAAATTTCCAATGTTACGGTGAATATATACATTGATCCCAATTATGAAATGTATTCAGTTTATCTTAATAAGACGTTATATTTCTACAATGTGTACTATAACGCTATAGATGCTAATACCGGAAATATAGTAAATATTAAAAATCTATCTGCAATTTATATAAATAAAATAGATACATTAGATAATGGGAATGTGAAAATATGGTTCACTCAAAACAAAAAATATTATTATTCTACAGTTGATTATAATGATCTAGGTGATTCGAAGGAAAATCCGTTTCTAACTAAAGATGTACATACCATTTATAAATATTCGGCAGCAGTATGGACATTAATAGAAACGAACAACATTAAAGCAGGAATGGATAAAACGGCAGTTATTTTATCATGGGGCGTACCTGATAGAAAAAATGAATCTAGTAGTGGTTTTATGGATCAATGGGTTTATGAACAAGATGAGGAAACAGTATATGTATATTTCACGAATGGAGTTATGAAAAGTTGGAGTTCCAGCGATTATTAAAAATTAATTAGGTGATTTAATCCACTTACTCATAGTTTCAACATGATATATTGTTCCATGATTTCCAAATGTATGATACTACGATATTCAATGCTGAGTGAGGAAGATAAACAGAGAGCAGTAAAATGTGTATTTAAAGATTAGCCACTTCAAAATGAAGTGGTTTTTTTGTGAACACGTATACCAATCATAGTAAGGGTTTGGCGAAACAGGCAGACGCACAGGACTTGAAATGCGGTAGGGACTACCGCACCGGTTCGATCCCTGTCCTCGGCATCCACGGAAAAAACCTCGAGAAATCAAGGTTTTTTTGTTTTATATAATTGTTTATAGACTACGGGTCCTGTGAGCTTCGGAAAAGGTTGATGCCGCCGCACAGGAATTTTGCTAAAGGTCCTCTTTTGAGCTATCTGTTCTTCACAAAACAGGTAGGGGGAAGGCGGATTTTTATTTGTCTCGTCTTCTGAATACATAACTCAGAATATCCACAATAGCTCCTGTCAAAAAGAAGGAAGCAAAGTGTAACAAATAAGCAGTCGGACGAATGACATCATCGGTTCCGATGATCCAACTTCGAAAGGGTGGGTCGTTAACGACAGTGTTAAGGAAGGGATTAAAACCAATCAGCAAAATATTCTTGTCGTCGATTCCCATGTAGTTAAGCACACAAACTAGAATGCTTACTAATGAGAACCAGAAAGTAGCTTTTCTGAAAAGGGACATAAGATTCCTCCACGTTCTACAGATAAGAGACATGCTTTGTTACATTTTAATATAAATATTAGAAGTATATAAATCAAAATATTAACCTTTATTGTGCGTCATCTGCCAATTTGATGCTTTTATATATATGGAATGGTAGTATATGTATGAAGTAGAAATTTCATAATTCATAAAAGGATGTTGTGATGTCACTCTGGAATAACAAATTGATAAACATTGGATTAGAATATAGGTGGTGGATTATGGATGGTGAAACCATGGAAAATTGCCATATTTAGTTTCATCGGGATTATTGTTTTTTTAATGATAGATGCCGCTGTATACATCCATAATATTGGGTACAACAACATAAAACAGATGTATCGATTGCAAACAACAGGTCTATCCATTGTGCAGATCGAGAGCGATACAAGTGGGTATGAACGTTATCTTACAAAGGCAGAACAACCACAGGAGCTATTAAAGGCACGCATGAAAAAGGAAGGCTGGACTTATATCAGCCAGGAGGGTGCAGGTTATTTTTTTGAAAAGGATGGCCAGCAAGAGATTGTGACAATGAAAAAATGGAATCATTTTTATATGATTTACGATTTGAAGCTTAAAGTGGCTAACCTTGCAGATTAAATAGCTGAAGATTTAAGCCCTCCACAATCAAGTGGGGGGCTTTGTCGATCTCACACACAAAAACAAAATTTTAAATCCATACAATTTTCGACATAAAGTCTGTCATTATACGTGTATTATTATGGAAAAAAGGCTGTGGTGACTATGGGCAACTCTATTGAACTGTCTGTCGCTATATGCACCAGGAACCGGCATGATGATCTGTTGAAGTGTGTGGAATCCATCTCAAGACAAACGAACATGGAGGAGGACAGCATTGAGGTCATTATTGTGGATGATGGTGATACCGATAGAGAGTGGATCGACCACGCCGGTAGCCTCATTAACAAGGGGAAGATGTATCTTCGATACTATAAGAAAGACCCTAGTGAAGCTGGCTTGATCAAGTCTAGAGTTAAATCTATTGAGATTAGCAGCTACGAGACGATTCTTTTCATAGATGATGATGTTGAGCTTTCAGCTAATTATTTGGATGTTCTTAAGCACACGCTGATTACGTACCCGGAAGCAGTTGGAATTAGCGGCGCTGATCAAGGCTTTTCATGCTCTATCAAAGGTAGATTTATGATGATTCTTAGTGGTCGGAGCTTGTTTTCTCCGGGAAAATACTCGTTAAGTGGATTTGCTTCAGCTATGAACTTGTGGAATATTCAGAAGAATGTTTTTCGGACAGAGTTTTTGCATGGCTGCAATATGTGCTACCGGAAAAAGTACCTTTCTGAGATCGAAGCGGTAAGCTGGCTCCAAGGATACAGTCTGGGCGAGGATTTGTATATCTCTGCTTTGGCTGGTAAACACGGCCCGATGTATGTAAATCCAGATCTGAAATTAATACACCACGGATCACCGACCTCAAGGGATAATGCCGAGCAGGTTGCTCACACGAAAATTATAAATCACTTCCATTTGCTTAAAACGAGAAATAAGGCGAATTACCTCAGGTACTTCATGCTCAGATGGACGGCCGGATTCCTCAGTATGGAGGCCAAGTTTAGTCATAATCGTGAGGCTTACCTTGGATATAAAAAAGGAAAAGAAGAACTCCGTTCACTTTTTAAAGGTGCATAGCACGAATTTCTTTTTCCAAAAAAGAATGCTGAACTGGTTTCTTATTTTTATCCTATGGAAGTATTGGATATTTATATCACCCCCAAATCCACCCCTCCTTAGCTCTTACATAATGAATTATACTCCCATATCAGCAGTGAATTAAACCCAATCCAGAATGAAGCATGCTGAAGATCAGCCCTTTATGATGCGAGTGTGTTGGAAACAGCCCCTTATATGAAATGGAAATTAAATATATAAATGGAGGGAGCCCCGGTGATTAAATCTTTTAAAACAGATTTAAAAGCGAACCGTAAAAATCCGCAAACGCTCATGGTCTTATTTACTTATCGTTTTGGAAATTGGGTGCACTATCAGGTTAAAGGTAAGATCGTAAAGAAACCGCTGTGGATACTTTATAAGGTGATGGATTTGTTTTTCGTCAGGATTCTTGCTAACGGAGAATTACATGCACAGGCCAAGATCGGGGACTATCTTCATTTGCCGCATGGCCTAAATGGGATCGTTATTAGTCACAAGGCAGTGATCGGGAGCTATGCTACGATCTTTCATCAAGTGACGATCGGTGGAAGAAACGGTTTAGGTGAGCCGGTCATTGGAGACAGAGCCTTTATCGGAGTGGGGGCTAAAATACTTGGTCCTATCTGGATTGGGAATGATGCGAATATCGGAGCGATGTCGGTAGTAGTCAAGGATGTGCCTGACAACGCATCAGCCATAGGAATTCCTGCAAGAAACTTGCTCCGCAATGAACCTAAAGAAGGACATGCCAGATAAGATGAACAAAAGAAAGAAACAAAAGAAAGAAACAATAGCGAGGAGGAACGAAGGGGGAAGTTTGGAACTGTAGGAGCGAAGCGCATTGTCCTGAATGAAGCTGTATGAAATCGAGCAATCCCCCCCTTGAATTGGGCTAGAAATAAAGCCATTGAATGCAATCCTTTTCCTTGGTCAAAACTTCTAAAAAGACAAGCCGATCAAGGGGAAGTAGCATTTTTCCGGTAAGCACTATGGTTCTAATTCCCTTCGTTTGTGATCCCCTTAAATTCCTCGCCACGCCCTATGTGTTATAATGGGGTTTACATTCAGTCGTAGTTGAAATATCAAGAAGGATGGTAGTGCGGTATGGTATCGATTAAAGATGTGGCAAAACATGCGGGCGTGAGTATTTCTGCGGTCTCGAAGACGCTTAACGGGTACAGCGATGTCAGCGAAGCTACGCGGAAGAAGATTCTGCAGGCTGCGCAGGAGCTGAATTATTCGCCCAATATGTTAGCTAAAAATTTGAAACATAAGGTGACAAAGACGATTGCGCTGATCATCTCGAACTTTGAGCAGGCCAACGGTAAGGACGGCGTCATGTTCCAGATCATGAGCGGTGTCTATGCGGCGGCTACGCAGTTCAGATATGAGGTCGTGATTTATACCCGCAGTCTGTCCGAACAGCAGGATAAGTCATATTGGCAATTCTGCAAGGATCATAAGATCGCGGGCGTGGTGATCTCCGGTCTGCGGACGACGGACCCTTATTTTGAGGATCTGGTGGGAAGTGATATTCCCTGCGTGGTTATCGATGCAGATACGGTTGGTCCGCACGCTGGCTCTGTAATCACGGATAACCTTACGGCTGCCCGGCAAGCGGTGAAGTACCTGATCGGCAAGGGACATCGGGAGATAGGAATGATCAACGGGCATAAATATGCTACGGTCAGTATTGTTCGGCAGCAGGGGTACCGTGAAGCGCTAGAGGAAGCAGGAATTGAATATATTCCTTCGCGTGTGGTAGAGGCTGATTATAGCGAAGAGCAGGCTTATAATCTGGCAGAATCCTACATTACGGAGAACCCGCACCTTACAGCCGTATTTGTGGCCAGTGATCTTATGGCGATTGGATTCATGAACCGGTGCCGGGAACTGGGACTACAGATTCCAGGCAATATCTCGATCATGGGCTTTGATGATATTGTGCTGTCGAGCTATACAACACCGAAATTGTCCACGATCAGCCAGGACTTTGCCGGTATTGGATACTCCGCATTGGAGCAGGTTGTGAAGATGCTGGAAAATAATACCCCAGGATATCATAAGATTCTTCCTTTCAAAATAGTTGACAGAGAGACAATCATGCTTTTATAATTAGGTCGAAAACGTTTTCGAAATCCCTTACACAATTTGTTCCGCAAAGGGATCCCAATGAGTTTATCGAAATCGTTTTCGATGTTTTTTTCTGAAGTTCGAAAACGATTTCGATATCGCTTACAAAGATTCCCTGAATTAGAGAGAGAATACTAGGAGAAAGAAAGGAAAATCTAACCCATGCTTAATTACAACAAGACACTACCTGATGGAGCCCCGGGGTGGGTTGTATCGGAAGACCAATTCTCAAGCTTGGCACTAGCCAAATGTGAAGCTGTAATGTCTCTTGGCAACGGCTACATGGGACTTCGTTCCGCAACGGAGGAGTCTTATGTAGGAGAAAAACGCAATTTGTTCGTAAACGGTACATTCAACCGTTTCGATGAACTGGAAGTCAGCGAGCTGCCGAATGCGGCGGATCTAACGAAGCTGGACATTCGGATAGATGGCAAACGCTTTACTTTGGAGCAAGGTGAAGTGAAGGCGTATAGCCGCAGCTTGAATCTGCGCGACGCTGAATTGGTTCGTACCTTCATTTGGAACAACGGCGAAGGCAAGGAACTGGAATTCACATTCCGCCGTTTCGTTTCCCTGGATTCCCTGCATGTCATCGGACTGAAGATGGAAGTGAAAGTGCTTCGCGGTCCGGTAAATCTGTCGGTTAGTTCCGGTATTGATGCTCAAGTCAGCAACAGTGGTAGCCAACATTTCCATGAAGGCGAGAAGCGCATCTATGACAAGACTTATCTGGAGCTGATCCAGACGACAACAGAGTCGAAGGTTGATTTTGCTATCGGAGCCTCACACCGCTTGAAGGTAGACGGTCAATTGGTTGAAGTTGCACCAGCAATGGAGATCGACCGCCGTATTGTAGCAGTTGGTTACAGCTTGAGGCTGGAAGAAGGACAGTCCCTTACATTCGAGAAGGTAGCTACTGTATACACTAGCCGTGACAAGGAATTCGGTGACAACTACAGTCTGCCAGCGATGCGGGAAGTAGCACTTGCAGCATTGAAAACAGCACAAGAGTCCGGGTACGACGCATTGTTCAGCAGCCATACTGCTGCTTGGGCTAAGGTGTGGGAGAATTATGGAATTACGATTGAGTCCAGCAATCCATTTGACCTGCTTGGTGTACGCTTCGCACACTACCATTTGGTAGTAATGACGCCAGCTCACGATAACAGAATGGGTATTGGAGCTAAAGGTTTGAGCGGCGAAGGCTATAAAGGTCACTCTTTCTGGGATACAGAAATCTTCATCCTGCCATTTTACATCTACAGCAACCCGGAAATTGCCCGTTCTTTGCTGGAATACCGGTACCTGGGACTGGAAGGCGCACGGAACAAGGCGAAGGAGAACGGTTTTGCCGGAGCGATGTATCCGTGGGAAGCAGCTTGGCCGTCTGACGGCGAAGTAACACCAGTATGGGGTGCAGTTGATATTGTGACAGGTGAGCAGACCAAGATCTGGTCCGGATTCATTGAACAGCATATTACATCCGATATAGCTTATGCGGTATGGCATTACTTCCGGTCTACTGGAGATACCGATTTCATGGAGAAATACGGCTATGAGATTATCTTCGATACAGCTATTTTCTGGGCAAGCCGCCTGGAGTGGAATGAAGCGCTCGGACGCTACGAAATTAACGAAGTTGTCGGACCAGACGAATATAAAGAGCATGTCGACAACAATGCTTTTACCAATTATATGGCTCACTTCAACATCGAACTGGCAATGGATTACTATCAGGAGCTTGAAGCTCAGAGTCCAGAACTGTTCGCCCGTTATGATGAATTGTTGAACCTGAAAGAAGCTCATAAAGTGTGGGAAAGCAAACTGAATCTGATCTATCTCCCGCAACCGAACGAGGATCTGATTATTCCGCAGGACGATACGTATCTGCAAAAGGAAATTATTGACCTGACACCATACAAGGATCAGGAAAAAGTGGGCAGTATATTCAATGACTACAACCTGGATCAGGTTGGTAACTTGCAGGTTTCGAAGCAAGCAGACATTATGATGTTATTCTTCCTACTGGAGAATAAATTCTCACCAGAAGTAAAGCGTGCCAACTACCAATACTACGAGGAAAAAACATTGCATGATTCCTCGCTGTCACTGTCCACACACTCGATTCTGGCCAGCGACTTTGGTGACAAGGAACTTGCTTACCGTCTCTTCCACAGAGCGACCGAGATTGACCTCGGACCGAAGGTTCATTCCTCCGATGCAGGTATCCACTCGGCTTCACTTGGCGGAATTTGGGAATGTGCGGTAATGGGCTTCGCCGGCGTGAGAATGCTGGACGGAAAACTTCATCTGGCACCAAAACTGCCTGAGCATTGGGACCGGTTGTCCTTCCCGCTCTACTGGCAGGGTAAACGCCTTGAAGTTAACATTACCCCGCAAGAGATTTCCATTACGAATGTTACAGGTGGGTCGATTCAACTGATCGTTCACGGTAAGCAGCAAGAAGTTCATGAAAGTGCTACATTTGCTAATACATCGACATTATAAGGGGAGGTCTTTCTATATGAAAAAGACAGTATCCATGAAGATTGCCAGCGTGCTCGCAGGCGTTATGCTTCTTTCGGCTTGTTCCGCAGGTAACACAAACACAGGTAACAACGAAAGCTCCGGCAATGCCGGAGGCAAAAAGGTACAGCTGACCTTTACAACTTGGGGTGACGTAACCAGCGGTTCCTCGGAGCAACAACTGGCGGATGAATTCAATGCAGCACACCCTGATATCGAAGTGAAATTCGAGCCAGTTCCGGGCGACGGCTATGCAACAAAGCTGACAACCTCTCTGGCAAGCGGTACCGCAGCGGATGTATTCCTGATTGGGGAAGGCGACTTCTACTCCTACGTGGATAAAGGTGTTGTTGAGCCACTTGACGATTATATCGCCAAGGATTCTACATTTGACCTTGCCATGTACCAAAAAGACCTGATCGATATGGAGCGCATCAACGATAAGCTGTACTACCTGCCGAAGGATTTCAATCCACTCGCGCTGTGGTACAACAAACGTATCTTTGACGAAGCAGGCGTTCCTTATCCAAGCGATGACTGGACTTGGGATGATATGTTCGCTACAGCGAAGAAGCTGACCAAGCAAGAGAACGGAAAATATACACAATTTGGTTTCAACGCAGGCACTTGGGAGTATCCGATTTACACTTACTTGTGGACTAATGGCACTGATATTGCTAATGAAGAAGGCACCAAAGCTGAAGGCTTCATGAACAGTGAGAAGACCGTTCAAGCCATGGAGAAATATGTAGCGCTGTCCAAGGGTGATGGAAGAGTATCCCCTACACCACAAGATACACAAACCATGGGTGGTGACTCCTCCATGTTCATGACCGATAAGTTGGCCATGATGGTTACTGGTCGCTGGATCAAGTCTGATCTGGACAAATCCAATGTAGAATACGGCTCCGCGCTGATTCCTAAGGGTGCTGACGGCGAACGTGCCGGCATTATCGCAGCTGCAGGTTGGGCGATGAACTCTAAGACGAAGCATAAAGCGGAAGCTTTCGAACTGATGAAATGGTTGTCCGGTACAGACGCACAGAAACTGCGCTCCAAGAACGGATTGGTACTGCCTGCTACTGTAGCTGAACTGGATCAAGTGAAAACTACAGAAGAGAAAGACAAACCAGTTATCGAAATGATGAACTTTGCACGCAAACCGGTTACTATGCGTTCTGCTAACGGCCCGATTTTCAAAGAGGCCTTCACCCAGGCACTTGAGAAAATCCTGCTAGGTAAGCTGGATGTGAAGAGTGCACTCGACGAAGCAGCTAAAACCGCTGATTCCAAAATCAAATAAATAAGTTTGCGGGTGGAGCACTGATCACGGTGCTTCACCTGCTTTCCATCAAGGAGGCCGTCATGAATAATACCAAATCGGAGCGCGCGGGCTATTGGTTTATCCTACCGTGGCTGCTGGGACTGGTTATTTTCACACTTGGGCCGATGATCTTTTCGCTGATCCTATCCTTCAGCAAATGGGATGTAATCACCGGCGTCGAGTCGATTCAATTTGTGGGATTGGACAATTTCAAAGCCATTTTTCACGATGAATTGTTCTATCAGTCTTTAAAAGTAACCTTTATCTTCGCACTCGTCTCAGTGCCTCTCTTCCAAGTGGCATCCATTCTGATTGCATTGCTTCTAAATATGCGTTCGCGCGGAATGAAGTTTTTCCGTCTGATCTTCTTTATGCCTTCTGTAATTCCTGCTGTCGCCACCTCTATGATGTGGGTGATGATCTTCAATCCGGAATACGGGATTCTGAACAAGGCATTGGCTTGGTTCGGTATTCAAGGACCGGCTTGGCTGCAGGATCCTAGCTACGCGCTGGGCGCCCTGATCGTAATGGGTCTATGGGGCGTGGGTAACACAATTATCATCTATCTCTCAGGTCTGCAAGGGGTACCGGAGGACTTGTACGAGGCGGGTCAACTGGATGGTGCAGGTCCGCTCCGCAAATTTTTCAGTATTACGTTGCCAATGATTACGCCGACCGTATTTTTCAACTTGATTATGGGGATTATCGGCGGATTCCAATATTTCACCCAAGCTTTCGTTATGACGAACGGTGGACCGCTGAACTCGACCCTGTTCTATAATCTCTATTTGTACAACAAAGCATTTATGGAATTTGACATGGGTTATGCGTCCGCGCTCTCCTGGATTCTGTTCCTGATCATCATGATATTCACGCTATTGGTCATCCGCAGCTCGTCCTTCTGGGTTCACTACCAGGGCGATGATCAAAATGACTAAGGAAGGAGAAGCCAAGATGCAAAAAATACAACCTAGATTCAATCTGTCCCAACTAATTGCGCTGTTACTGCTGCTCGGTGGTTCTGCTATCGTACTGGTTCCGCTATTGTGGACGATTTCGACATCCTTGAAGACGCCGGCCGAAGTGTTCGGTTCTGCCTTCTGGCCGACTAAATGGCAATGGTCCAACTATGCGGATGCCGTGACGGCGATTCCGTTTTTTAAATTCCTGGGCAATACGCTTATTATCCTTATTCCAGTCATGATCGGTACGGTATTCACATCGGCGATCAGTGCTTACGGCTTCGCCCGCTTCAACTTCCGTGGCAAAAGAACGCTGTTCCTCGTACTGCTCGCGACAATGATGCTGCCGAGCCAAGTAACCTTGATTCCGACCTTCCTGTTGTTCAAACAAGTAGGACTCACGAACTCATTCTTGCCGCTGGTCCTTCCGGCGTTCTTCGGTCAAAATGCATTTAATATCTTCCTTGTACGTCAGTTTATGCGTGGAATTCCGCGTGAGCTCGATGAATCGGCTTATGTGGATGGTGCCAACCGCTGGCAGATTTTCACCCGGATTATGATGCCGTTGTCCAAAGCACCGCTTGTTGCCGTATCCATCTTCACCTTTATGGGCGTATGGAATGACTTCCAAGGTCCGTTGATCTATCTGAACTCCAATGAGAAATATACACTCGCACTGGGACTTTCCATGTTCAAGGGCTTGTACAACGTAGAATGGAACATGCTCATGGCGGCGACGATTCTCATTATGCTGCCGGCTTTGATCTTGTTCTTTATCGCGCAGAAATATTTCATCGAGGGCATTTCCATCTCCTCAGCTGTGAAAGGCTAATGGGGCTAAAGTGTTATCGTATGACCTACAGATAAGGAGATGAGTTACCTTAATGGCTAGAACTACTAGCAAGCATCCATTCAATCTATACTATAACGGTGGAGAATACGTCAAAATCTGCGGTACGCAGGACGGCTATTTTCCTGATTTCGGCCACCATGTTGCCAATGAGATGGGCGGCGTCTGGCTGCACCCGATCAAGCTGCTGGATGGCTTTTGGCTAAAGCTTACGGACAAGAAGCGGAATATTTCCGTCTGGTCCCGTGCGGATGGCTTCACAAGCGAGCCCTGGGACAGCCGGTTCCAATATGATCATGGCCTGAGCTACATCCCGGTATCCATGGAGCGTACACAGTTTGCTCCTGAGCATGTAAAAGGGATGACGGCTGCTTATGAAATTAAACACTACGGTGATGAGGAATTGCAGCTTCAGGTGGAACTTCTGTTCCGTACCGATCTGCGCCCGGTTTGGTACTCCGATGAGGTTGGTATTCATGATGGTACTGCGGATGAAGCGACCGTGCTTAACCCGCGCGAAGTGCTCGTGAAGGACTCCAGCCATGATTGGTACACACTGGTTGGTACCGATCTTCCTGGTGATCAAGTTGAGACTCGTCCGGATCTGTATGGACCTGAGTTTACTGCCGGAGCAGGCTGCGGTATCGCTTTCCGTACTGAACTGAGACTGGCTCCAGGTGAGAAGCACAGCTTTAATCTGTTTGTCGCTGGGTCCCACACTTCCCGTGAAGAGGTTGAGGAGACTTATCGTCATTTATCGGCTCATTATGCAGGTCTGCTGGCTGAGAAGCGTGAGGTATATAACGCCATTGCAGATCGGGCAAAGCTGACCATTGAAGGCGAAAACGAATGGAACGAAGCCTTTACCTGGGCAAAATGGAACAACCAATGGCTGATCCAAAAGGTGGATGGCATCGGACGTGCCCTGACTGCGGGCGGACCGACGTATCCATGGTGGTTCGGCTGTGACAATACGTATTCCTTGCAAGGGGTGCTGGCGATTGGTGATCCACAGCTGGCCAAGGATACACTGAACCTGTTGCTGCAAAAGTCGGAAGAAGTTAACGGCAACGGTCGTTTCATTCATGAAGTGACGACGCTTGGAGCGGTATCGAACAAGGGGAATACACAAGAAACAGCTCATTACATTGCTTTCGTATGGGATCTGTTCCGCTGGACCGGGGACGAGGAGTTGCTGCGCCGCCACTACGATTATTGTGTCAAAGGCATTGACTGGCTACTGGGTGAAATGGACCCGGATGGCGATCTGTTCCCTTCCGGTTACGGCATTATTGAAATTGCCGGATTGAACATGGAACTGATCGACAGTGCAGTGTATACAGCACAGGCACTGCGGGCCATGACCGAAATGAGCGGTTATTTGCAAAATAGCGAAGCCCAGAACAGATATAGTAAACTGGCTCAACGCTGCGCAGATGCCGTGAACAAGTACTTCTGGCAAGAAGAAGAAGGCTTGTACGCCGATGCAGTAGCTCCAGCTTCAGATGTTGCGCCAAAAGTAGACTACATGGTCTCCTTGGCAGAAGGACAAGGGATTAACGACTACCGTGAATATGTAGACGGACTCTTGGCTGCCTCTGGTGAGGATGCATCTGCTGACCGTGGTTGGTTGCTGAACAAGAACTGGGTTATTGTGACCCCGATGGAAGCTGGCATCGCTGAGCCTGATAAAGCTCGCCGGGCGCTGGACAACATGCGCAATGATACCTTCATCGGAGAATACGGTACGTACTTGTCCGGAATGTATCAACAGGGAACGATGACGATTTCAACGGGTGTGCACGCAGTAGCGGAAGTTGCCAACGGCAATCCGGACGCAGCATTGGATCTGTTGAACCGGATGAAACGCAGCTTCTCACGCGTAATGCCGGGTTCTTTTTCCGAAATGTCACCGGATTATGGTTGTGTAGTGCAGGCTTGGACCATTTATGCTATCGCGGTACCGTTTATTCGGCATTTCTTCGGCGTAGAGCCTTTTGCTGCTAATCACGAATTGAAAATCAAACCACAACTGCCTGCTGCCTGGAACGGCAAAGCTTGCTCATTGGAGCATTTGGTGGTTGCGGACGCAAAATTCGATCTGACCCTGACCCAAAACGATGGAACGCTGAAGGCGGTCATCCATAATGAGGCGGGCTGGAAAGTAACAGTAGATTGGAACGGCGAAACGGTAACTAGCAGTGAGAAACATATTGAACTTGAACTATCCGCAAACTAATCTATAACCTATATAAAGAGAACAGAACATAGAGCTGGGAGATGGAGAATAATGAAACTGGAAGCTGTTATTTTTGACCTGGATGGTGTCATTACTGACACTGCAGAATACCATTACGTAGCGTGGAAAAAGCTTGGGGAATCCATTGGAATTCCATTCGAGCGTGAATTCAACGAGACCCTTAAGGGCATCAGCCGCGGCGAATCCCTGGAGCGGATTCTGCGTCTGGGCGGCAAGGAAAATTCCTTCACGCCTGAACAAAAGGCCGAATTGGCCCATCAGAAGAACGAACATTACGTCTCCTTGCTGGTAGATCTTACACCGGCGGATACTTACCCTGGCATTGCTGAGCTATTGAAAGAGCTGAAAGAACAAGGCATTCCGGCAGTTATCGCTTCGGCGAGCAAAAACGCGCCGCAAATCCTGCGTTCCCTTGAGCTGGATAGCTTCTTCCAGTATGTGGTGCCCCCAGATTCCGTACAGCATGGCAAGCCTGCACCTGATCTGTTCCTTGCTGGAGCAGAGAAGGTCGGT
The DNA here is from genome assembly GCF_013359945.1 of Paenibacillus agri. GTDB lineage: Bacteria > Bacillota > Bacilli > Paenibacillales > Paenibacillaceae > Paenibacillus_AQ > Paenibacillus_AQ agri. The sequence goes on from NZ_JABWCS010000215.1 coordinate 15,072, forward strand.
GCGAATCCTGAGTTTTGTATCGGCGTCGAAGATGCTACAGCTGGTGTTGAAGCCATTAAATCGGCTGGCATGAAGGCTGTAGGTATCGGCGAGCGAGAAAGCCTTGAAGAGGCTGGGGCCGATGTAGTGCTTCCGGATACGACTGGCCTGAGCCTGGCGTTCCTGAACAAGGTGCTGGAAGGTTAAGACCTACATTCGCAAGCTACCAGCGTTCTTATGAGCCTGTGTGGCAGGGGAATTGATATAAGCCAGCAAGTCCTTTGGGACTTGCTGGTTTTTTTGTTGTTTAAAAGTTAGTAGAAAACTCATATATTATTTTACAAATAATGCTTATTAAGCTGAGATAAATAAGAAAAATATGGTATTATACTGATGGAGTTATTCTTCTAAAGTTTTACAAGACTTGGCTTGCTAGAGCTATTCCCTATAATTTAATTAAAGTCCCCGTAGTATAAACAGAAAAAATGGTTCACCTCTCCAATTAAGAGCATTTTCGTACCTTATTTTGCTTAAATATAGATAAATAGGTCAATTAAGAGCATTTTTGTATCTTAATTTCGAAAAATCGAGCTGAAATGCCTATTATGGAAAATTTAAGGTACAATATTGTCGTTAATTCCCACTAAGCGGTAGCTGCAGAGTATTTAAGGTACAAAAATGCCTTTAATTACACTTTGGTATAGTTATTAATGCGTTCCATATATTATTTGTTAGGTTATACGGGCGTTTATAAAACTTTAGGGAGTCGTGATTTTGGAGCTGATGTAATTTTCACAGACCGTCATGGAATCAGAAATGTTATCCAGGCAAAACGCTATTCTGTAGATAATACAGTGGGTATCAGTGCTGTCCAAGAGGTCTATTCTAGTATGAGATATTATAAAGCTAAAAAGGCTATTGTAATTACTAGTTCTAGATTTACAGAGCCTTGTGAGACGCTGGCGGGGATTAATCATGTGAAGCTCCTGGATCGTTCAGATTTGGTAAAAATGATCGAAGCCTTCAAAAGAGATGATATAAGAGAGGCCCGAAACATTATCGAAGCGGAGCCGCGAATGATACTAGAGTCTTGGAGTGAAGCTAATAGCACTGAACTAAATGAAATCCGTAAGGATTATAAGGCTGAGAAGCATATCAGCAAGGTAATGGGAGACTAAAATTCAATATTTCCCAGGGATGGGGAATATACTGCGTACATAACAAGAAGTGTTTTCGAGAAATTAGAGTGTTAAAGTATCTTATCACATTTGAAAAGAGGCGATTGTTCCATGGCAAACCATCGTACATATCAGATTACCGCAAGCGCTGCACGCAAAGACTGGTCTGAAGTTCCGGCGCTCCCGGTAGACCAATATCTTTGGCTAGATAACGGCTATGCGCCTAAGGTCGAAGTCAGGTCGTATTACACCGCAGAGCGGCTGTATGTTCAATTCAAGGTGGATGAAGAGCATCCGCTGGTTCGCTATCGTCAGCCTAATGAACCGGTGTATACGGATAGCTGTGTCGAATTCTTCGTACAGCCGTTGCTCGGAAGCGACGCCCGGTATTTGAATTTTGAACTGAATGCGGCGGGGACGCTACTGCTTCAGCTTGGCGAGGGACGTGACCGGAAGTATCTGGAGGATGCACCGCCTGCGCTTTTTGAGATTCAGACCTCTTATGCAGAAAGGGAACAACATCCTGAAGGGAGCGGCTGGGAGCTGGAATTCTCCATTCCTTTCGATTGGCTGTCGGGATTGTTCCCAGATTTCACAGTCAGTTCAGGACAGGTCCTGCGCGGAAACTTCTACAAATGCGGGGATGAGACAGAACTCCCCCATTATGGCTCTTGGAACAGGGTGGATTCTGCCACACCAAACTTTCATCTAAGCGCGAGCTTTGGAGAATTAGTGCTGGAATAGGTTATAGAACAACGGGTACCTTCCTTAATTTGAAGGTACCCGTTGTTTGTTGTATGAGAAGTAGTGTAGTTGACTATAAGTACCATCTGTGCTGGGACTCTTATAATGCCGGATTGTAAGTTTTAATATAAAGTGCTCAACTAGAACATCAATTAGGCTAAGTTCGAACCTTCCAATGTGCATGCAACAGCACTGGAACCCCGATCCTTGAGTGCAAGTTGTAAAACCGAATAGGCTCAGCCTAAAAATCGGTACCTGATTATAAGCGCGGAGCAGCGGAGGCCCTACAGGATTCTGGAGAAACGGCAGTGTTCGCCTTTAAGGTCTGAGTTCAACCGCTAATCCTTTTCCAATCCAGAAATCAGACTTTAACAGCGATTGTAAGAACCCTTCGAGCCCGTAGCGCCTTAACGCATGAGCAGTCATCTTTTTAAGCGTGGCCTTCAGCCTCTAAATAAGCACATAAGTTGCCCTCAAAGGACCATGAACCCCGACAACGAGTTGCATCTCAATATCGGCTGAATTGGAAGGTCCAGAGATGAAATTGATGGCTGAGCCCACAGGCTCACCTGCTTCAACTCGTCGGTTCAGATCTGCCGCTGCCTGGGTGGAACGAAGCACGAGCCGCTCTTTTTCAATAATCGCAATATAGTTAGTAGGCAGAAAGTGGAGGGAGCGGCCTTGGTCTGGGCGACTCTCTATGACTATCGTTCCTGACTCGGCCAGTGCATAATCAGCGAAGACAATAGCTGTATTGGCCGCTTCGGAGCGGAGAAGATTCTCCTCCCGTCCTGCGGCTTCTTCCCAAACGAACGAGTTGGGGAAGCTTAGCCCGTAATGTAGAAAACGGTCATCTCCAGATGTGATTACAGCGCCCCCGCCATTCGCATGGATTAGATCATTTAACGTTGTCTGCAAAATCTCTGAGTTCGACTCGATTAACTGGGTGTGGATGAAATAGCATTGCTCTTTAAGAATCTCAATCAGATCATCGTTGGTTAGACTACCATAGCTGTTCGGGATCAACGGGCGCAGGTCGGGGCGTTGTACATCATAGACACGTTCCCGTCCAAGCTTGGCAGCGATTGTATTTAGAAAGGACTCCTTACCATATACCGTCATTGGTTAGCGCCTCCTTTGCGTCGGTCAAGCCAGGTCCGGAAGCTGTCTTGCTGCTTGACTGGCTGACTAAGATCACGAGCGTTGATCCAGCCGCGGACGAGTCCCGGTCCTTTTATAATTCGTCCATGCCTGCTGAGCAGCCGGCTTGCCGGATTTGCAAACCGCAGGGCTTTGCCGAACAACGTCTGAGAAGACAGGAGACGGCCTGCCGTCTTCATCTGGATTCTTTCTGAGCTACTTGTTCTTTTTTCCTCTACAATTCTCTGACGGTGTAAGATTAACTGCTCGTGAAGCGGGATTTTAACCGGACAAACATCGGTACAAGCTGCACATAGGCTAGAGGCAAAAGGAAGCTCTTTGTAGTCACCGTATCCGCCCAGTAGCGGGGTGATTACAGCGCCAATCGGACCCGGATAAATAGACCCGTAGGCATGACCGCCAATATGACGGTAGACCGGACAGACATTAAGACAAGCGCCGCAGCGGATACACTGCAGGGCTTCGTTAAATTCGCTTCCCAGAATCTCGGAGCGGCCGTTGTCCACGACAACTAAATGGAACTCTTCGGGCCCATCCGTCTCCCCGGTAGCGGAAGGACCCATCACGGTAATGTAACTGGTCAATTTCTGCCCTACAGCACTTCGACAGAGCAGATTATCCAGTATCTCCATCTCCTCAAGCGTGGGCACGATTCGTTCCATCCCCATCACAGCGATATGCGTTTTTGGGATGGAGGCTGTAAGATCGCCGTTGCCTTCATTGGTAACGAGATTAATGGCACCCATGTTCGCGATGGCAAAGTTGCAGCCCGTAATCCCGACATCCGCTTCCAGAAACTTTTGCCGCAGCACCGTCCGGGCGTGCCTGGCGAGGTTTTCGGGACTTTCATCACCTGTATAGCCTAGCTTCTCTGTGAACACCCTTTGAATTTGCGACCGGTCTTTATGCAGCGCAGGGGCCACAATATGTGAAGGCGGATCCCAATCATCAATTTGCAGAATATATTCTCCAAGGTCAGTCTCGATCAGCTCGCAGCCGGCATCCATCAGGACACGGTTCATTTCAATTTCCTCGGTAACCATCGATTTGGATTTGACGATTTTTTTAGCCTTTTTTTGCATGACGATGTCCCGGATATAGCTGCTGGCTTCCTCTTTTGTCTTGGCAAAATAGACATACCCGCCCTTTTTCTCTACGTTATCCGCCAACTGCTCCAAGTAATAATCGAGATTCTTCAGCGTATGCTGACGGATTTGCTGACCGATAGAACGCCATTGTTCCCAATCCCCAAGATCAGTCGCAGCTGACAGTCGTCTGGTCTTCAGGCTGTCCTGGGCTGAACTTACCGCGCTTCTCATGAAGTTATCCCCGAGGCCTTCTGAAGTCCTTTCGCTGAAGTCACGTTTATCTGTTTGCAGGCTCATGTCTCGCGTCCTCCTTTGGCAGCAGCAGTAGCATGATGATGGTTAAGCACTTCTGCAATATGCATTATTTTTACGGGTTCGCCCTTACGTGACAGCCGGCCACCGATGTTAAGCAGGCATCCCATATCTGCACTGATCAGAATATCTGCTCCGGTGTCCACGACACAACCACATTTTTCATCGACCATTTGCTCGGAGATCTCAGGCATTTTCACAGAAAAGGTTCCACCGAAGCCGCAGCAATTATCGCTGTTTTTGAGCGGCTCCAGTTGAAGTCCCTTAACCTTGCCAAGCAATTGATAGGGGCTTTCCTTCTCGCCCAGCAGTCTTGTCATGTGGCAAGAACGGTGGTAGGTGGCGTTTCCTTTAAGCTTTGCGCCAACATCGGTAACGCCGAGCACCTTTACGATGAACTGGGTAAACTCATATGATTTGTCTTTTAGGGCAAGCGCTTTCAATTCCCAGTGTGGATCTCCTTTGAAAATCTTCGGGTATTCATGAAACATAGCGATACAGGAGCCGGACGGACCCACGACATAATCGGAGTTTTCGAAGGCAAGCATCATGTTCTTCATCGCAAGCTTGGAATCTTCAAGATAGCCGCTATTATAAGTGGGTTGACCGCAGCACACTTGCGCAGCCGGGTAATCGATTTCACAGCCCAGCCTTTCAAGAACTTCAACCATTGCTATTCCAACATTCGGAGTCATAAGGTCTACTAAACAAGTCGAAAAAATACTGACTTTCATTCCGATCCCTCCAATTGCAACCTTGATGAGAATAGCTTAACTCAGGAAGTCAATGAAAAACAACATAAAAACAAATAAAAAAAGTGAACTTTGTTGACAATAAATATTGATAGCGTTTACACTGAGAGAGGATAAAATGGATAATCTACCTTGAGGGGGAGAGTCAGTGGAAAAGCATTTGATGTATATCGACGGCCAGTTTGTGGAATCAGAAGGCAAAGAGTGGATGGATGTAACCAATCCAGCAACAGATGAAGTCATTTCACAGGTTCCCAAAGCTACAAGGAATGATGTGGTGCGTGCCATTAACGCAGCGGAAGAAGCCCAGTTAGCCTGGGAGGAGACACCTGCGGTTGAACGGGGAAGGTACCTTCATGCCATTGCCGACGGGATTCGGGCAGAGGTTGATATCCTGGCCAGACTGATCTCCGAAGAAGTAGGTAAGACCTTGGAATTGTCCACGGTAGAGGTTAATTTTACAGCAGATTATATGGATTATATGGCAGAATGGGCACGTCGCTATGAAGGGGAAATTGTTCAGAGTGATCGTGATAATGAGAATATTTTTGTTTTTAAAAGAGCGATTGGCGTAACAACAGGCATTCTGCCTTGGAATTTTCCGTTCTTTCTTATTGCTAGAAAAATGGCACCGGCGCTGATCACCGGAAATACGATTGTCGTCAAGCCTAGTGCCGAATCTCCCAACAACGCGGTGGCTTTTGCCAAAATTGTGGATAACATCGGTCTTCCTAAGGGTGTGTTCAACCTTGTGACCGGTAAAGGCGGAGAGGTCGGTAATGAATTGGCCAGCAACCCTAAAGTGGGCATGGTCAGCCTAACGGGCAGTGTGCCAGCAGGACAAAAGGTGATGCAAGCAGCTGCTGAAAATATCATCAAGGTGAGTCTTGAGCTTGGCGGCAAAGCCCCTGCCATTGTTATGGATGATGCCGATCTGGATTTGGCAGTTAAAGCGATTGTAGACTCCCGGGTGATCAATACAGGGCAGGTCTGTAACTGTGCGGAGAGGGTCTATGTTCATGAGAAGATCAAGGACGAATTCACTACCCGTCTGGTTGAGGCGATGAGCGCAGTGAAGTATGGTGATCCGCTGAAAGACGAAGGTATTCATATGGGGCCGTTGATTAACAAGGCGGCGCAAGAATCTGTGCAGCAAAAAGTAGACCGTGCAGTAGAAGAAGGTGCCAAGATCGCCTTAGGTGGTAGTAAGGTAGAGGGAACCGGCAGCTTTTTCGAACCTACCGTCATTACCGATGCTACCAATGATATGGAAATCGTGCAGGAGGAAATTTTCGGACCGGTTATCCCTATCATTTCTTTTGCTAACCTGGATGAAGCGATTGCGCTGGCCAATGACAGTGAGTTTGGACTGACCTCATCCTTATATACTCAAAATCTAAACGTCGCTATGAAAGTGATCAAGCGTCTCGAATACGGGGAAACCTATATTAACCGCGAGAACTTTGAAGCAATGCAAGGCTTCCATGCAGGCTGGCGGAAATCCGGCATCGGCGGCGCGGACGGCAAACATGGCTTGAACGAATATTTGCAGACCCATGTAGTGTATCTGCAGTACGACAAATCGATTAACTGATCAGCTGAAAATGAAATACGCAAGTAACCGATACGGCCCGAAAGGGCCGTATTTGTGTTAATAGATCAGGCCCCTGTTATCCCTTGTCCCGCTGGAACTTGGTCGTTTCCCGGTCATAGTGTGAGATCGAGCCGTCGAACCCGACCAGGCGGACATAACCTTCTGAGAATTTGTCAATCCGTCCAAAGCCGACCCGGGCATACATTCCGTCAGGGTCGAGCTGCAAAGCAGAGACGAAGGTCTGGGACAGGGCGGCTACGAAAAAATCAATATTTTTAACCAAAGTGTGTGGCATAACGTTCTTCCTCCGTTGAAATGGTAATTCGGCTAAACCGTGTGGTGTTGCTCGTTCTAATATAATAGCATGAGTAGAGTCACTTTGTGATAAGGTAGGACATATTGGAAGACAAATGTCAGCAAGAGAAGGGGAATGTACATTGAACGATCAACTAGAGCGCGCGAAAGCGTTGTTCATGGAATACTGTGGCAGCTTGCCGGATATGCACCGGGGTGGAAGGTATGCGGAGTACAAAACCTATGGCGTCGATATCGCGACAGAGAAGCTATGGTGCAAGGAAATGGTGGAGCAGCTGAGCGGAGAACTGTCCATTCGGGATTGGGAAGCAGTGTCATCGCTGAGCTCAGTCTCCAAGCATTATCAAGATAGCAGAATTGTCGAAAATGTGATTTCTTTTGCCGCCCGCAATATGATGAGTGCCGATAGCGTGGTCCGATTGATGTTTGCTGAACACTTACTGGATATTATCCGGTTGCATAAAAAAGAAATCTCCCAAGAGCTGCTGCTGCGGGCCTGCAAGTCGGCTGCCGAACTGCTTGAGGCGATTATCGCCCAGCCGCTGATCGTCGACCCCGGCCATGAACTGGCACAGCTGAAGCTGAAGGATAAACGGGGGCTGAACCAGCGGGCCAAGCAGGACATGGAATCTATTGAAGAGATTTTGAATTGAACGGTAGCAAAAACCCGCCCTTAAACTGGCTAAAAGAGGCGAGTAACAAACTAAAGTTTAGCTTAATTATTAGAATCTAACCTCTACGTCCCGGCTCGGATCGCTGTATTTATAGATACCAGGGTTCAGTTCAATTTTTCCGTTAAAAGGAACATCTTTGTAGCTATCGATATTAGTTCCTGTAGATACCATACCTTTGGGTGTAATTTCAGGCACCACTTCTTTGCCATTAATCCGTAACGTAGTTTGGTTAACGCCCTTGAAGCCAGGAGACTTGGAAGTCGACTCAACAATCAAATTTCCGCCTTCAGTATAGTACGTGAATTGAATTTCACAACCATCCACAGTCAGTTTGGTGTTCTCACGCAAAGTAGAAATGGTCCCGCCCGTTGTTGCAGTAGCGCGGGTGGTAACCTGACATAAGGCTGTCCAGTTACGTATGCTACAATTTCTCCAATGGGCATAATGGATGGATCAAGCGTTCATGCCGGAGTGCAGACAAGTTATAAATTCTATGGGGGGCAAAAGAATGGCAGAGCCTTTGAAGGCCATGTACAATAAGGAGTTTTTGCACAGCCTCGCCGGGAAAGTACAGCGTGCCTATTCGTCGTTTGACACGGAGGGCTTCATCGCTGCGGCGATGGCGGAGCCGTGGGAGGAGCTGGAGCTAAAGGGGCGCATGAGGCGTATTACGCAGTCGCTGGGAGAATATCTACCTTCGCGCTATGAAGATGCACTGCGGGTTCTATATGAGATTGATAAGGATTGTGTCGGGTTCCCGTATCTGATCTTTCCTGATTTTGTGGAGGTGCATGGACAGGCCCCGGAACACTGGGAGTTGTCCATGGAGGCGCTGGAGCGGTTCACGTCCAAATCATCCGCAGAGTTCGCCGTAAGACCGTTTCTGCTACGCGAGCCGGAGCGGATGATGGCGCAAATGCTGATCTGGTCCAGGCATGAGAACGAGCATGTCCGGCGGCTATCCAGCGAGGGATGCCGGCCACGCTTGCCATGGGGGCAGGCGCTTCCGATGTTCAAGCGTGACCCGGCACCCGTGCTGCTTGTGCTGGAGCAGCTGAAGGCCGATCCGTCTCTCTATGTGCGCAAAAGCGTCGCCAACAATCTGAACGACATCGCGAAGGATCACCCGGCGCTGGTGCTGGAGATTGCGAAGCGCTGGAAGGGTCAGCATCCTGACACAGACTGGATCGTACGGCATGCTTGCCGCTCTCTGATCCGTAAGGCCGATCCTGGGGTGATGGCCTTGTTCGGTTACGCCGAATCGGAAGATTCAGCGCCGCTTGTAGTTGGCGCTTCCTTGACTGCTGCATCAGAAGCGCTGAAGATTGGCGAGAGCAGCGAGCTGACGTACGAGCTGCGGGTCCGCGAAGGAGAGCCTGTCCGTATTCGTATCGAATACGGGATCGACTTTGTGAAAGCGAGCGGCAAGACGTCCCGCAAGCTATTCCTCCTGTCCGACAAGACTGTCCCCGGTGGGACAAGACTGGCGGGTACTCGCACGCACCGCTGGGCTGATCTGACGACCCGCCGTCATTATCCGGGCGAGCATCTAATTACGCTCTTGGTTAATGGACGTGAAGCTGCCACCACCCTGATTAAGCTGGAATTACCCGAAGAAGCAGAAGGAGGAGTATAGATGATTACAAATAACATGATGATCCGGTTGAAAGACCGGAGTCCCGAGAATATCGCAAAGGCAAAAGAGGTTTTACTCAGTATGAGGGGGCAGATCGAGACTCTGCGTGACCTGAGAGTGGAAATAAATATCCGTCACGAGCGGTCTTCCTATGATCTGATGTTTGTAACACAATATGATTCTATGTCTGATCTTGATGCGTATATGGCACATCCCCTTCATGTGGAGGTAACACAGTATATCGGAAGCGTAATCGATACGGGAGCCTCTGTATGTTATGAATCGTAAATTGTAAAACCTGGATTGTTAGTGCTAAGTGGTAAGTGGTAAGGCTGAGTGCTGAGTGCTGAGTGCTGAGTGGTAAGGGGTAAGTGCTAAGTGCTAAGTACTGAACGTTGAACGCTCATTGCTCCCAACTATGGTCTACGTCATAATCAGTGCCTGCCAAAATAACTTGGCCACAACAGTGTTATCAGAACAACTTCGTTAATCTAACCTTCTGATCTGGTCAAAACAATCATGATAGATGAATGAGTTCACATCAGGGAACTAACGGACCGTATAGTCGTTATTTGCACATAAAGCAGCCTCTGATACATGGAACGGACTCAGGAGACGCTATTTCCTCCTAAACCGTGGATTTTAAGCAAGTATTTCGTTAATAAGGTCACTGGAGTCCTTTAGCTTCCTGAACGGTGAAATCCGTAGGCAATAAAGGCTCTGGGGTCCGTTGTTTTGTTGCTTTGTTTCTTCGTTGCTTAACGAAGCAAGTACTGATCTTAAGGTAGATCTTTAATTTAGTAGCTCTGAAGTGCGAGGTTCCCCCGATGCCGGTTAACGGCTGGGGGAGCCTCTTTACTATGGTTACACTATGTCTGCACTATGTCTGCACTATGTCTGCACTATGTCTGCACTATGTCTGCACTATGTCTGCACTATGTCTGAGCTATGTCTGAGCTATGTCTGAGCTATGTCTGAGCTATGTCTGAGCTATGTCTGCACTATGTTTAAGCTATGTCTGCACTATAATCGCGTCATATTTCGACAAAACATTTATTTTTAAGACTATTAATTTTAAAAGATTATGTTATAATCGTAAACATTACGATTAAAGCAAGGGGATGTGAGCAACACTGATACGTTATCTGTTTCAGCGGCTTCTGTATATTCTTCCGGTGCTGCTCGGCATCTCCTGCATTACCTTTGCGCTGATGCACTTGACGCCAGGCGATCCCGCAGAGATTATACTGCGGGCGGATGGTATCAAGCCTACGACAGCGGCGATCGAGGTTACCCGCCATACACTAGGCCTCGACGGGCCAGTATACATACAGTATGGGCATTGGCTTAGCCGTGTGCTGCATCTGGATCTAGGGTCGTCTTATAGCAGTGGCCGGCCTGTTCTGACGGAGATACTGAGCCGTTTTCCCGCTACCTCGCTGTTGGCGATCTGCGGGATCATCGTCGCTTTACTGCTCGCAGTGCCGTTAGGTATCCTCTCGGCACTCTACCCGGACCGCTTGATTGACCGCTTGGGCCGGGTGTTCGCGCTGCTCAGTGTATCCATGCCGGGCTACTGGCTTAGCCTGCTGCTGATATACTATGGCGCGGTTAAGCTGCGACTCTTCCCGTTGATGGGAATGGAAGGGGGCTCCAGTCTGGTTTTGCCCTCGTTGGCGCTGGGCTTCGGCATGGCGGGTGTCTACATTAGGCTAATCCGCGCAAGTATGCTGGAAGCGTTGGGCCAATTGTACATTAAAGCGGCCAGAGGTAGGGGGATGCGGGAATGGTCTGTGATTGGCAGACATGCCTTCCGCAACGCTCTGTTGCCAAGTCTTACTCTGCTAGGTGTCCAGATTGGCGGGCTGCTGGGTGGCTCGGTGATTGTGGAGACTGTATTCGCCTGGCCGGGCATCGGCCGATATGCTGTTGAGGCGATTTTTGCCAAGGATTATATCGTCATTCAAGGCTATGTATTATTGATGGCGGTTGTCGTCGTTTTGGTAAATCTGATTGTGGATGTAGGCTGTCTGCTGCTGGACCCGAGGATCAGGCTGCGCTAGAGCCGGAGAGAGGAGAAACTGCAAATGATTACTCTGCACTTGCCCAAGGGAAGTCGCGCAGCCTTGGCTGGAGGCAGCATCGTACTGATATTTATTGTAATTGGGATCTTCGCTCCCTATCTGGCCCCATCCGATCCGCTGCAGATTCATATGGATCACAGACTGAGCCTGCCCTCCTGGGAGTATCCGCTTGGCACTGATCATTTGGGCCGTTGTGTCTTGTCCCGTCTGATCTATGGCACACGTACTTCTCTATACTGTGCCCTGATAGTATTGGGTGTCGTATTCGCCATCAGTATTCCTGTCGGCCTGATCGCCGGTTATGCCGGGGGGAAGGTGGATCAGCTGATTATGCGAATCATTGATGTACTGCTGGCTTTTCCCAGCCTTATTCTTGCGCTGGCGGTGACAGGGATGCTGGGACCAGGCCCCGTGAACCTGCTGATTGCATTTGCAGCTGTCTGGTGGACAGGTTATGCGCGGATTATCCGTGGTATGGTGCTGCAGATCAAGGAGCGCGATTTCATAATGGCGGCTAAAGCAGCAGGATCATCGCATCTACAGATTATGGTGCGGCATATTTTAACGAACGTTGCCCGTCCGATTCTTGTCTTGGCCTCCATGGAGGTAGGAACGATCATTCTGTCACTGGCCGGAATGTCCTTTCTCGGACTTGGCGCTCAGCCACCGGCACCGGAATGGGGCGTGATGCTGAATGACAGCCGAACCTATATTCAGACCGCACCACGCCTGATGCTCTTTCCCGGCCTCGTAATTTTGCTTGTCGTTGTGGGCTTTAATCTGCTGGGCGAGGGGCTGCGCAGAGCAGATGGCCGAATGCATGAATGAGTTCGGGGAGAGGAGGATGACATTTGACGATAGAGACGTCCGCTATACTGCGGGTTGCGCAGTTAACTACCCGGTTCCATACACCGGGCAAGGTCATTACTGCGGTTGATAGCGTTAGCCTGGAGGTGAAGCCAGGGCAGATTGTTGCCCTGGTTGGGGAAAGCGGCAGCGGCAAAAGCGTCACGGCCATGTCGGTTCTCGGTCTGGTCGACCCGCCCGGCGTGGTAGAGCAGGGCGAGATTTGGCTCGGCGGCGTCAATCTCCGGGAATGTACGCCGCGCAGGCTTCGGGCGCTCCGGGGAAGTCAGATGGGGGTCATCTTCCAGGACCCCATGAACGCCCTGAACCCGGTGCTGACCATTGGTGCACAGATGATCGAGACGATCAGACTGCACCAACGGGTGTCCCGGGCCGAGGCGAAGGAGCTGGCCCGGGCTCAGCTGACCCGGGTCGGCCTGCGAGACCCGGATACGCTGATGACGCAGTATGCGTTCCAGATCAGCGGTGGAATGTGCCAGCGGGTGATGATCGCGCTGGCGTTAGTCTCCCGGCCTCGCCTGCTTATTGCCGACGAGCCAACGACGGCGCTTGATGTAAGAGTGCAGGCCGGAATTTTGAAGGAGCTGGACCGGATCAGGGTGGAGGAGGATATTGGAATTCTCTTGATTACCCATGATTGGGGCGTTGTCGCCGAATTGGCAGATGAAGTCTATGTGATGAAATCGGGGCAGATTGTGGAGTACGGGAATGTATTCGATATTTTCGAGAATCCCCGGCATCCCTATACCCGAGAACTTATAAACAGCAGATAACAATTAATATAATTTGGTTTTTGGAAGGTCATCGCATTTATACATTATATTTCGTTCTACGAATTGGAACTCGAACTTGACTGCTGGACAGGGGAGGACAATGAGCAATGAAACTGCTGGAGGCTGTAAGTCTTAGCAAAACCTACGGCAAAGAGCGGAGCTGGTTCACTACGCAGGCCGGGGCGATGCAGGCTGTACATAATGTGTCATTAAGTCTGGAACAAGGTGAGACCCTCGGGTTGGTTGGAGAGAGCGGCTCTGGCAAAAGCACGCTTGGCCGTCTGCTACTCGGTCTGGACAAGCCCACCTCAGGGAAGGTGCTGTACCGGGGGCAGGATATCACGGACCTCAACCTAAAGCAGATGCGGAGTGTCCGGCACAGAATGCAGATGATTTTCCAGAATAGTCTGTCGGCCTTCAACCCGCTATTTACCGTCGAACAGATTATCGGCGAACCGCTGAGAAATTATAGAGTGGGAACTGCTGAAGCACGGAGGGAGAAGGTGCTGGAGAGTCTGGAGCGGGTCGGCCTATCCAGCCAGTATATGAGGAGACATCCGCATGAACTGAGCGGCGGCCAGCAGCAGCGGGTTGGAATTGCCAGAGCCATCGTGCTTGGGCCGGAGCTGCTGATCTGTGATGAACCCTTTTCCAGTCTGGATGCGACCTTGCGGAGACAAATGCTGAATCTGTTGCTGGATCTGAAATCACAGCTGGGCCTATCCTATGTCTTCATTACACACGACTTATCACTGGTCGACCGCTTCTGTGACCATGTGGCGGTAATGCACCAGGGGCAGATTGTTGAATGGCAGCGTAGTGAATGCATCTTACAGAATGCTGTTCACCCTTATACACGCTCTTTGCTGGAGTCGGTACCGATCCAGGACCCCAGGTTAAGACAAGTAGCTTTATTTTGAATAGAGAAGAGGAGCAAATCAATATGAGCAAGATGGAGAAGAAAAAAGGTGTACGATGGAGTACAGTATTTCTGGCTATGGTGACGACGGCAGTTCTGGTCATTGCCGGATGCAGCAGCCAAAGCGGTACCAGTAAGGATAGCAGCAAAGCTGCCAATGGAACTGCGGCGAATGCAGTGACAGAACCTGTCAGTCAATCCGCTGATGACAACAAGTCAATTACTGTGGCAATAGCGGCAGATGCCGGTATTGATCAATTGGATGCTGGTGCCTATAAAGGCTCAATGAATGTACATGCCATGATTTACGATGGGCTGGTGGAATACGGAGAGAAAGGCGAGATTTTGCCGGCACTGGCGGAGTCGTGGGAGATCTCGGAGGATGGCAAGGTCTATACCTTCCATTTGCGTAAGGGCGTCAAGTTCTCCGACGGTACGGATCTGAATGCAGCGGCGGTCAAGTTCTCTTTTGAGCGCTGGATTAAAGACCCTGCTAATTCCCTGAATATCGCAACGGCGATGCAGTCACTTGAAGCTGTGGATGATCTGACGATCAGAATGACATTCAATAAAGCTTACTATCCGTTTCTGACGGAGTTGTCTTTCGCAAGACCGGTCCGGATCATCAGTCCTTCTGCTGTCGAGCCTGCTGGCGATCCGGATGGAACTTTTGTTAAGGCGATTGGAACCGGGGCATGGATGGCGGAGAGCTATAAAACCGATCAGGAGGCAGTGCTCGTCAGAAACCCTTACTACTGGGGAGAGAAGCCGAAGCTGGCCAAGATTATTTTGAAGGTGATTCCTGATCCACAGTCCAGAGTGCTTGCGCTGCAGAACGGTAGCGTTGATCTTGCTGGAGGCCAGTTGGGCAAAATCCCGGTGGAGAGTCTGCCCGTCCTGCAAAAAGATTCTACATTGAGCGTACAAGAGGCGCCGGGCACGAATTCCCATTTCCTTGCCTTCAACGGCAACAACCCTGTCCTTCAGGATGTGAAAGTGCGTCAAGCGATCAATTTGGCGATCAACAAGAAGAGCATCGTTCAGGATCTAATGGGTGGAATAGGCAAGGAAGCTAAGGGATTATTTCCGCAGACCGTTCCTTATGTGACTGAAGCAAATAGTACCTGGTATGGCTTCGAGCCGGAGCAGGCCAAGGCGCTGTTAGCTAAAGCAGGGTATAGCGACACTGACGGTGATGGAATCGTGGACAAGGCGGGAGTTCCGCTGACACTGAATTTTGTGCTGCAGGAGTCCGAATTTCCGGAATGGAAATCCATCGGGGAGCTGATTCAGTCGGAGCTTAAGGACATCGGCATTGACGTGAAGCTTCAGGTGCTGGAGCCGAATGCCTACTACGATGCGCTGTGGAAAACGAAAGATTATGACCTGATCATCTATCGTACCTATGACGATGCGTACAATCCGCATGCCTTCCTCTTGTCGCTATTCCATAAGACAGGGGATGCTCCTGCTGTTGTCTGGTCCGATGCCAAGCTGGAAGCGCTGATTGACAAAGCTGTAGGTACGACTGATCTGAAGAAGCGGCAGTCCGCTTACGATGACATTTTCAAAAAGCTGTATCAGGAAGCAATGTTCGCCGCGGTGTATTTCCCGGATGATATCTTTGTCGTCAATAACAGAGTGAAGAACTTCAAGCTGGGCTACACCACCTTTACTCCGGTCTTCTGGAATCAGCTGGATGTGGGTGAATAATAAATGCTTAAAGAGATTTCCAAGTATTGGACCGTCAGCTCTGAGGGCTATGACAAGGTCATCCGTGCCCAGTTCCGCAGTGCTAAAGCAGTGTCCATTTGGAAAGAGCTGCTGGAAGAAGGGTTACAAGGCAGACAGGAACAGAGGGTGCTCGATGTGGGTACAGGCCCCGGTTTCTTCTCCCTGCTGCTGTCGCAGATGGGGCACCAGCCGACGGCAGTGGATGCTTCGCCAGGGATGATTGAACGGGCATCGGCTAATTTTGACTGCTTTGGCTACAAGGTGCCTGCATTTGTTGGGGATGCAGCTAATCTGGAGCGAATTGCCGACAACAGTTTTGACGCGGTGGTCTGCCGGGATGTGGTGTGGACTCTGCCGGAGCCGCAGAAGGCGTATGCGGAATGGCACCGGGTTCTGAAGCCGGGCGGAGTGCTGATTGTTTTTGACGGGAATTATTTGTATCAGGAGAAGCGTTCTCTGTTCCATAAGCTGTGGTATGCCTTATCCTGGACGTTGATTTTACTCACGGAAAAAAGAGTCCGGCGTCGCAGCAGTCGTGATACAGCATTGCTCGGAGGGCTGCCGTTCGTCAAAGTCCTCCGGCCAGAAGCGGATGAAACGGCTCTCCAACTTGCTGGATTCAAGAGTATCCGCATTCGCCGCGACTTCATTCCGGCCCGTCGGCAACCTCTCCATCATTTGAAATATGGAGTTCAGAACGTACAACGTTTCATGATAACCGCCACAAAGGAGTAGAAATCCATGAGTATACAGCAAGAAGTAAAGACCTATTGGGAGGGCGAGGCCGAGCTATACAGTGAAGGCATTCGCCAGGAATTAAATGGTTTTCAGAGACAGGCCTGGCTGGACCTTATTCTAGAGCATGCCCCGCAGAAAGAAACCCTGAAAGTGCTGGATATCGGCTGTGGTCCCGGATTCTTCTCCGTGATCCTGTCGAGCGCGGGTCATCTCGTTACCGGGATTGACTGTACAGACAATATGCTGGAGCAAGCACGCAGTCATTCCGAGCGGGAAGGTGTTACGGTTACATTCCGGAAGATGGATTCGCATGTACTGGATTTTGGTGACGATAGCTTCGATCTTCTGGTATGCCGGAACGTGACCTGGAGCCTGGCTGATCCCGAGGCGGCGTATAAGGAATGGAAAAGGGTGCTGAAGCCGGGTGGGCGGCTCCTGGTCTTCGACGCCAACTGGAACCGGCATCTAGTAGATGACGAGATGAAGGAGAAGCGTGAAGTCGATTACCGCGACTATGAAGCGAAAGGCTGGGGCAGTCCGCCGCGTCACATAGACTGGGAGGAGTCCGATAGACTTAGCAGACTTCTGCCGCTGACCCGGGAATGGCGGCCGGCATGGGATGTCCGGACGCTGGAGAAGGAAGGCTTCGCCAAGGTGTACAGCAAGGAGAATCTGTCGTCCCTTGTGATGGATGAGAGGGAGCAGCTCCTGACCCGTTCCACCCCGGTTTTCATGGTGTGCGCAGAGAAATAATTCGGCTGGCAATAGGCTTAATGAATTTATCAGCTAAAGGAGTATTCTTATATAATGAACAAAAGCAGTTCTGCCGGACGGCTTCCGAGGGCCAAAGGAATAGACATGGCCACCTGCTATATGCCCAAGGAATGTGCCAGAAAAGTCCGCCACCTCGTCTTGCCTACGGTGAACCAGAAGATCGTTGAAGAGTTTATTACGATTCTCGGCATGCGTGAGACCTTCGAGGAACATGGTGTTCCTATTCCGAACAAGATTGTGATGTACGGTCCCCCAGGTACCGGGAAGACGCTGACCGCCTTTCATCTCGCGAAAATGTTGGAGCTTCCGCTCATTCTGGTCCGGCTCGATGCGCTTATTCATAGCCACTTGGGCGAGACCGGAAGCAATATCCGCAAAATTTTCGAGTATGCCAAGCAGTCGCCCTGTGTCCTCTTCCTTGATGAATTTGATGCGATTGCCCGGACCCGGGAGAGCGGCGATGAAGTCAAGGAGATGGCGCGGGCAGTCAATACGCTGCTGCAATGTCTGGATGACTTTGGAGATAATAGTATCTTTGTAGCAGCCACCAATCTGGAAAAAGATTTGGACCGCGCCATTTGGCGGCGCTTTGACACCAAAATGACTTATTCTCTCCCCGATAACGAGAGCAGAGAGCAATATATCAAGCTGTTGATCGGCGAATTCGGACAAGAGGAAGGATTGGCTGAGCTTGCTTGTCAGCGGTTGACGGGTTGTAGCTTTGCCGATATCGAACAGATCATTCTGAAAGCCAAGCGCAAAGCGATTATTGCAGGCCTTCCGCTATGCTGGCAGCATGTCTCGGTCTCCTATGACGAGTATAATCCGGCTGTCCAGTAGCATCTGAACATCATCGATAACGGTACGACAAAGAAGCCTTTCCAGTAAGGGGGATTCCCTTTTGGAGGGGTTTCTTTCAATTGGGTTACATTTTATTGCTGAAAAAGAATACACTTTTGTGACCTTTTCCACACTCTTCCTATTATACAATGGTTAGATAGTAACTTAGTATAAATGAACAAAGGTGGAATTGCAGTGAAGAAAACAACTCAATACAGTAAATGGGCCGCGGTGCTGTTGACCAGCGCACTCAGCCTGACCCTGACCGCGCAAGCCTTCGGCGCGCCGCTTCAAGCCGGACTGAAGCCAAGCTGGACTTCAGCGTCTCTGTTCACATCCTCGGTTCTGGTCCCGAAAGATGCAGAATCCGTTATTTATGACGTTAAGGCTGTTCCTGCGAAGAAGCAGGTATACGTACATATGGGACAGAATGTGCCGAATACCACCAGCAAGACGAAGCAACTGTGGTACGTCGATACGTTAAAAGCACTGGATGCCGATACCGGCAAGCAGAATTGGGAATATGTATTTCATGATTCCAAAGGACCTTACACAACTGCCGGCAGCTCGGTCTTTAACAGCAACGGCACTGCCTATGTCTATCAGGCTTTTTCGGACAAGACCTATCGGTTGTACTCGGTGAACAGCTCTGGGAAGCTGAACTGGGTTCAATCTCTGACCGGACCATCTTCTATCTCTCTGCTGAAGGACGGCTCTATTCTGGCAGCATCTCCTGGTGCGCCGGACAGCAAGGGGATCGTCAAGACCACGCTCACCCAATTCGACGGCAGTGGCAAAGTGTCCAAACGTCAACAGCTACCAGGGACTTTGCTTACCGCCCAGGAAGACCGGATTATCCTGTCCACCAGTCCACTAGTCAAGAATAGTGCTGGTATTTGGCTGGACAAGCTGAACCCGCGCCTGGAAGTCTATGATTTGTCTTTCAAGTCGCTGTACAGCTATCAGGTACCGGCTGGTTCCAGCATATACGGAGACGGCAGTCCTGGACAGATGGTATTGAAGGACGGTACGGTGGTCCTCCGGACTAACGTCAATGGAACGGGGAATAAGCTTCAGGCGTTTAACTCGCAGGGTAGCGTGCTGTGGGAGCGTAGTATTCCGGGCAGTGCACTTACCCAATCGACAGGTAACGGTTATGTCGTGTTTGCCAACGGGACGATGACCCTGTATGATTTGGAGAAAAATACAGCGACTCGTACTTTTGAAGAGGAAGAAAGCAAATATACCGTAATTGCCCAAACGGGTGACGGGAAGCTAAGCCTGAACCTGAAAGATAATACGTACCTGTTGAATCCTACGTCGCTGGATGTGATTCTCTCCTTCAACAGCGGCAGTCATAATCCGCTGATGACTACCTACGGAGACAATGCTGTATATGTCTCTTCAGCGGATGGCAAGCTGACTAAATTGGCTGTAAAGGCTGGGAAATAAGCTGTTCATCTAAAATAGTAAAGAGGGGTGAAGCACCCCTCTTTTTGTTATGAAGGAGACATTTTTCTATGGTAAGCCTCGTCAAGAACTTGTTTTAGCCCTTCGGATCTCTTCTGAATAAACGTTTCCCAGAATGTCTGACCCCGCTGGCTCAATTCCTCATCCGTGTAGCTTCCTTCTTCAAATTTGCCCCAACAGCCATCTTCCGTAAGTTTATCCCAACCCATGTAATCAGCATAAATACGATTGTTCTGAGGAACATCCGAGCCCATAGAACTTTTCTTAACAAGCTCAGGACAGAGCCACATCGCCGTGCATACAGACAGTAGGCCACCATGCATCTCATTTAAATCTTGAAATCCGGCCGTATGTATAGCTTCTTCCCAAGCGTTATGAGTATTGTGATTTGGGGCAATTACAAGAATATGAGGGTATTTATAATTAATATGTTTAATAAAAGCCGCTTCCCAGTAGGCACCCCCATGCCCGGTACAAACTACAAACTTATTGAAATTTTGTCTTGCCAAATTGACTATTATTTCTTCTATCATTGCCGTTAAAATATTGGGGCTGACAGTCACGGTCCCTTTATAGTTGGCGTGTTCTTCTGATGTGTTGAAGGGCAGTGTAGGTAACACGTATGCATTCAATGCTTTACCGTAAGCCTCGGCATATAGATCTGCTATAAGCGTATCCAAATGCATTGGAAGAAAAGGACCAAACTGTTCGGTAGCACCTATGGGTATAATTACGGTGTCAGTCCCACTGCTGGCTATCTCAGCCGTTGTGTTTGTATAATTTAGCATGTACATCTCCTGATTTGAATGGTTTTTAATTTATAATGTACCATAATGTGGATGAATTGAGATAGTAGTTTATAACACAACACCCATCTACTGTGAGTACTTAGAAAGTAATGAATATTTACCGTTCGTTCTACAAATGCTAAAATAGTTTTAGAAAGGAGCATGATTATGGCTCGGAGTAAAGAATTTGAGATTGACGATGTTCTTGAAAAAGCGATGAACCTCTTCTGGCTGCAAGGTTATGAGAAGACCTCCATGCAGGACTTAGTGACTGAGATGGGGATTCATAAGAGAAGTATGTATGATACTTTCGGAGATAAGCACTCGTTATATATGAAGGCCGTTGAACGGTATGGAAGAAGCGCCGCCGAGCGGATGAAGGAGCAGGCTGAGGCACAGCCTACAGTGAAGAAGGCGATCCGCAGTTTGTTTGAGATGGTGCTTCGGAACGACACAGAGAGGCCCAGAGGCTGCTTGATGGTTAATACGGCGGTGGAGCTGTCGCTGCATGATCCCGAGGTCGATTCTCTTGTACAGGATAGCTTTCTGTCTAGTGAACGACAATTAGAAAAGCTGGTGTTAAGCGGGCAGGCCAGCGGGGAAATCTCCCGGAAGCAGGAGGCCCCAGCCCTGGCAGCTTATCTGCATAACGCGCTGGTAGGACTGCGAGTGATGGTCAAAACGGGGCAGGACCCCTCCAGACTGGAGCAAATCGTGGATCTTACATTGGCTGCTTTGGATTCAGATAAATAGCTTCAACTAAGGAAGCGAATGAATTACAATAAAGCTTTGAGCAACTTCTTTGCGTTGAAAGGAGATTCATCAAAGTGGCTAAGCAGAAATTTTATGTAGTATGGGAAGGCAAGCAGCCTGGAGTCTATGGTACCTGGGCGGAATGTCAGGCCCAAACAGATCATTATACAGGAGCGAAATATAAATCCTATGAATCCAGAGCGGCTGCAGACGCAGCCTATAAGGCGGGCTGGAAAGGCAATTGGGGTACAGGCGCTACAGCAGGCGGAGCAAAGCCTAAAGCAGGTAGTTCATTTCGACGCAGCGCCGCTGTGGAGACTTCGGAGGAGATCGACTACGATAGTATTTCGGTGGATGTCGGTACCAGAGGCAATCCTGGTCCGGTAGAATATAAGGGCGTGGATACCCAGACTGGTGATGTTATCTTCTCCTGTGGTCCGATCCGAAAAGGAACGAACAATCTAGGTGAATTTTTGGCGATAGTGCATGCCCTTGCCTACTTAAAGAAGGAAGGTAGCAATCGAACAGTTTATAGTGATTCTGTTAATGCCATCAAATGGGTGAAGCAGAAGAAGGTAGCGACAACCCTGCCGCGCGATGCTTCAACGGAAGAAATCTGGCAGCTGATCGATCGGGCGGTGCAATGGCTGCAGAGTAACACCTATGACAACAAGCTGCTGAAGTGGCAGACCCGTGAATGGGGCGAGATTAAGGCGGATTACGGCCGGAAGTAGCAAGGGACGTTTGCCGTAAATGACGATTCTTCTATCGTCAGTACGTTCGCGGACTTATAATAGGGTTAATACAGAAGTAAACCATGTATCAAACAGGGTAGCAGGAGGAACAACTCATGTTCGGCAACGATTGGGATAAAGTATTACAAGAGGAAGTAGAAAAACCGTATTTCGATGAGCTGCGCTATGCATTGGCGCGGGAGTATAAGACCCACACTGTTTATCCGCCTAAGGATCAGCTATTCTCAGCTTTGAAGCTGACACCTTATGAAGGAACAAGAGTCGTCATTCTTGGACAGGATCCTTATCATGGAGAGGGACAAGCCCATGGGCTTAGCTTCTCGGTGATGCCAGGCGTTCGGATTCCGCCATCGCTGCGTAATATCTATGCGGAGCTGCATGAGGATATCGGGATGACAATTCCGGCCCATGGCTACCTGAAGCACTGGGCGGAGGAAGGTGTTCTGATGCTGAATGCGGTGCTGACTGTCCGTGAGAGTCAACCTAATTCGCATAAAGGTCTGGGCTGGGAGCGTTTCACGGATGCAATCATGGAGAAACTGAATGAGAGAACCGTACCGATGGTCTTTATTCTGTGGGGAAGTCATGCTCAGAAGAAGGGGGCCTTTATCGATAAGAACCGGCATCTGGTTATCCAGTCACCGCATCCGAGTCCGCTGTCGGCGCATCGCGGGTTCTTGGGCAGCCGCCCGTTCACGCAGGCGAACCGGTTCCTGGAATCCCACGGATTGCAGGGGATTGATTGGACCATACCGAATTTGTAGGGATTCGGACACAGTGAAGGGGGTGGAGCCATGCGCCATTGGGTGGGCAGACCGGTCATAATGTATTGCGGCGAGAAGCCGTACACGATCATGAAGGGCATTCTCCGCAAATGGGACCCTTCCCTGCGAATTGCGGTAATCGGCCATCAGGAGATTGCGGTGCCTTTTCAGGATATTGTATATATCAAAGCCTTGGCGCCCAAGGAGAGAGCACTGCCCCCTGTCCTTCATGCCGTAGGGTATGTCATGCGGGAACGACAGCAGTTCGATAATGCGGTCTATTTCAAGTCGGCGGTGACCGTCTGGAAGGGCGATAAGCTGATTGCCCTCAATACCACCATTGTGTCACATACGAAAGGCTCCGTGATGCTGGAGGATGGTCAAAATCTAATGAAGGGTAATCACATCTTTGTAGTGCGCTCCTTGCGGGGCTGAGGGGAAATTAACCTCAGGCTCAAAATATAACGATAGAATCGCTCCTAGCGGATGAAGAGGACAGGTGTTCCTTCAATCCAGCCGGGAGCGATTTTTTAATGGACAGACTCTTACATCTGCTCTTCTTTGATCAGTGGTTCCTGGGCCGAGTTAGTGTCGCCGGTTCGTTCAGCAATAATAATTCCATATAGCCGCCGTACTATAATCTTGAGAATCATATATACCGGGAGCGCAATCAGCACACCAATGATCCCGTAAAAATCCCCGCCGATCAGCACCAGCAGCACCGTGGTTAACGGATGTACATCCAATGACTTCCCATACACAATTGGCGAGAGCAGGTTATCCTGAATCTGCTGGGCGATTACGATCACAACCGTTGCCCAGATCGCCATCGTAGGCGATTCGATAAAACCGACGATGATGACCGGCACAGCCGAGAGCAGAGACCCGACATAGGGGATGAAATTGAGCGGAATCGCTATAACAGCCAGCAGCAGTGAGTAAGGCAGGCCGATAATCAGAAATCCTATGTACAGCATTACCCCCAAAACGACATTCAGCAGGACGCGAGTCACGATAAAGTTGCTGAGGGCACCGTCGATCTCGCGCAGCATTTCTTGACCGGACTTGCGAAATCTTCGGGGAACTAGACGTAATAGAATCGGCGCCAGCTTGTGTCCGTCCTTGAGCATATAGTAGAGAATGATGGGTAGCGTGGCGATGATAACGACAATATTGGAGATGACCCCGATGAGATTACTGACAGAATTCGATACCCAGTTGATCGCATCATTCAGATAAGAGGACAGACGTGTTGCCAAGTCCGAATCTCCTGTGAAAAAGCGGGACCACACTGGATTCTGCTGCAAATCTTGGAACTGCTCTTGCAGACCATCCACAAGCTGTGGTGTGTTGTCGATGAAGGTCTGAATCTGCTCCTGCAATGTCGGCCAGACGAGCACCGAGAATAGTACGAACAAGCCAATAAAGACAAGATAAATCAGCAGGATGGAGAGCATACGGTTCAGTTTTCTTTTCTCCAGGAAATTCACCAGCGGCCGGAGCAAATAAAACATGAAGCCGGACAGCATCATAGGCACCAGTAGAAGTTTAAGAATGGAGATCAGCGGTGTGAACAGGAAAAAGACCTTTGAGCCCAAATACAAGATTAGCAAAAAAGCAATAATAGCCATGCTTGTCCGAAAATACTTGCTTTGCTGCATGGCAGCACCCCCCGATTACTTTCTATTCCTATACTTGACCCGATTCTATATTTATAAACAGAAATGGTAGGGGTAAAGCATGGGGGGATAATATAAATATCAGTTTATAAAATGTAGATAAGATGGTTCTGTGATAAATTCATATAAAATAGATAAATAATTGAGGTGTTCAGTTGCTAACTTTTTATAATTCTTTTTCATACACGGGTGAGCTAGTATTCACTTTTGGTTGTGGAATTTGTTTATTAGTCTTATCGTATTATGCAAGTAGGTTAAATAAAATAGCGAGTATTGCTTTGGTAGTGCTGGGAATTGCGATGATTGGTGCGGGATTTAATACTATCCTGGAAAAACACAACTACATTGATTCATCAAGTGTAATACATATAATACCTATCTTTGTAGGTTTAACGAGTATACCATTACTATCCCTTGCCTCCTTGCGATTGATCGAAGGAAAAGCAGAATTAGTAAAACTTAAACAGGTAATAAAAGTAAGCTCTTTTATGTTCATGTTTTGTATTCTGATGTTTATCGTAATCTATTTGCTAATTGTTAATAAATGAAGTTAGTCTCATACACGGTGGAACGGTGAATTCCCAGCAATCACTTAATAATATTTATAGCCCAAGTAATGTTTGTATTAATATTCCCT
Organism: Paenibacillus agri; assembly: GCF_013359945.1. Lineage (GTDB taxonomy): Bacteria > Bacillota > Bacilli > Paenibacillales > Paenibacillaceae > Paenibacillus_AQ > Paenibacillus_AQ agri. The sequence continues at coordinate 40,080 of NZ_JABWCS010000215.1, forward strand.
CACAGCTTGTACACACATAAATGCTTAAATTTTATTACCTAAATAACGCTACTGTCCCCACACCCAACAGGTGATAACAGCCAGACCATGCTGGGCTGAAGCGGGCCGGGGATGGTCCATGATGAACGTAATTGCGATTTATTTAAAATGGGAATTTGAATCTCCCCATATATAAGGCGGAGGCATATACTAAATATCTGAAGAAGGACATGTAATGTTGCTTACTCTTGAACAAGGAGGTGGCTTAATCCATGGTCACTCCACCATGGGCATAATGCATTCCAGCTAAAAGCAGATGGAGTCATTTTATCTCCTTCTCCGCGGCCGGCCTTTTTGTTTAGCTACTGCCTTCTTATAAGATCTAATAATAGCCAGCGGGAGAACATCGCTTTGTCCTCCGGTCTCCTTAGTAATCTCCCTGGCTTTGACAAGCGACAAAAAGGCGAAGAAGTCGCCCAAGGCAGTAAGTCCGGCTCCAATGATGGCATAATCTTCAGCGCTCAGCTCATTCGCCTCTACACCGTCACCCCCGGAATTTTTGGAGCTATTCCCGTTACTATTCGTGGGCATTCTCGTTCACCCGCTTTCTCTAATGTACTATAAAATATGTCGTGAGGTGCGGTAGGGAAATAGGCAATTTGGACGTAATTTAATGAGGACGCAGACTTCCGGCGTAGCCAGGATAAATCGGATGAGCTCATAAGCGCTTCGTCCATAAAAAAAGGTGGCGCACAGTGAATATCCTGTGCGCCACCTTTTATTTACTTATGATTCTTGTGCCCGTTTTTGAATCTTGTAGAGACATTTGCGTCCGCCTTGTGCCAGGCAGTCCGGCCGGGAAATCTCTGCCTCAAGCAGCGACTCGAATAACTGAAGCTCGCACTGACAGGCGTGGTTGTACTGATTGGCAATCTGGGAGATCGGACAATTGTATTCCACCAGTTCGTAATCGTCCTGACCAATCTGCTTCCATTCCACCATATAGCCATTGTCATTCTGTAGTTCGGCCAGCAATGAGACTTTCTCGTGGAAGCTCTTGTTCTCCATAACAGAAGAATAACGCTTGAACAATTTTTCTTTCCGCCGTTCAAACAACCGTTCCACCATATCCTCACCGGTCTCCTGCACCAATTCATCGAGCAGATCCAGGGCCACGGTGTGATATTTATTGGGAAAAAGCACATTAGAACGCTCTGTCAAATGATAGGTCGCTGTTGGTCTGCCCATAGGCTGCCGGATGGTCCGCGCTTCAATAAATCCGTCGCGCTCCAGGGCATCAATATGGCGGCGCACCGCCATGGAAGTAATATTGAGCCGATCTGTCAGCTCTTTGGCTGTCAGCTCATCATTGGTTTTAAATAGATGTAATATCGTCTCGCGGGTGGACAAATCCTCTTTGGGTTGCACGGTCAGCTCACCGCCCTTGTCTATACCTTTATTTAGCGTGCTGCACTCGTAACAGCGGCGCATTCGTCCGAGCAATGACCACTGTGCTCCGCTTCACAGTCCTCACAGCAAATATGCTGCAGATGGCAAGCATCGTTGGCACAGTTGATGAATCGGTCAGCCGGCTGACCGCAGTGATGGCAGCGTCCGACAACGATATCCTCATCGGTATGATTGATCTGCACGGAGATACGCTCATCGAACACATAGCATTTTCCATCGAACAGTCGGCCTTGTACCTCAGCGTCTTTACCATAGGATACGATACCGCCGTCCAGTTGGTACACCTGCTGGAAGCCCTCATTCATCATAAACCCGCTTAATTTCTCGCAGCGGATACCACCTGTACAGTAGGTCAAGATTGGTTTATCTTTAAGATCGCTCATATTCTCGCGGATCCAGTCCGGGAATTCCTTGAAGCTGTCTACCTCTGGCCGGATCGCGCCGCGGAAATGACCAAGGTCATATTCGTAACCGGTACGACCGTCCAGAACGATAACATCGTCGCGCTGTAACATTTCGTGGAAGTCCTTCGGCGCGAGGTGCTCTCCCGTGATCACATTAGGGTCCAGTTCTTCCTCGACACGGAAGGTCACGAGTTCTTTTTTATAACGTACAAAGATCTTCTTGAAGGCATGGCCATCAGCCTCATCGATCTTGAAGACGATATCGCTAAACAGCGGGTTCGCGCGCAAATCCTTCATGTATTGCTCGGTTTGGGCGATCGTACCGGATAGTGTTCCGTTAATGCCCTCTTCGGAGATGAGAATCCGTCCTTTTACGTCCAGCTCTTTGCAATAAGCCAGATGCTCCTGGGCGAATTGTTCTGCATCCGGTACTTTTACAAATTTATAATAAAGCAGAATTGCATATTCCGATTGTGGATTCATTCTTTTCACCTGTCTCGTTAGAATTACACTTCACGTGCTGTTTACTTTGACTACTAAGTAAATGTTTAACTATAAAAAGTATTGTAACATATTATCTAGGCTTGACAAGAGATACTCTTGAAGCAGTATGGTATAAGCGCGGATTCCGGCGAGCAGAAGAGCATAACCAATATGTCATAATCATCACAAATATGGGGGATTATTCACTGCTTCTTGAAGAAATCATTGCGTTACTGCAAAAAAGATTATACTTAGAAAATAGATGAAGGGGAATCATGGGAGGGCTCTTGGCAGTGATTCCTTGGTTTACCTAGTTTAGAAGGAGTATGACACCATGAAATTAATCGCCAACCTCTCTCTTCAGAAAAAAATAATACTGTTAATGCTGATTTTGTACCTCCCGCTTCCGCTGCTAGGTCAATTCTGGTACGAAAAAAGCCATAAGGTCATTCGGCAAAACACCATTGAATCAAGCTATCAGCTGGTTGAACAGGTCAATAGATATGTGGACAGGTATTTTCAGGACATTGAGCATCAAATGTATCCTATCCTGGTTAATGATCTGACATTGCAATTTTTAAATGATTCTGTAAGCGGTTCCTATGATCGTTTTCTCCGCTCCAATCGCATCGAGCGAGAGCTTTTGAATCCGCTAACAAGTAACCGAGAAGGCATCCGGGGAATCTCTCTGGTCAATGGGGAGGGGAGGGCGGTATCGTCTTCCAGCTTCTCATCTGCGGAGCGGAGATATAAGGAATATAACGCCAAGATTACGAAGACCGGCGTTTTTGAAGTTATGGGACTGGAACAGGATGAATGGAGCCCGCCCTTTTTGTCCATTGCGCTTAAATTCAACAGCACGAGTTACAGTACCAACAGCGGGCTGTTAATTATTGATTTGAAGCTGGACGAGGTGATCCAGATTGCCCGGAATGTGCGGATTGGCAAAACCGGGTACGTCTGGATTGCAGACAGCAAGGGGAGCGCGATTTATCGGCCTGGCAGTCATCCCAATGAGGGACTGTCTATTGACTATGCCAAAGCTATGGGCGATAAGCGTCAGGGGACGCTGACGATGCCTGGTGAATCAGGGGACAAGCTTGTAATGTTCTTTCATTCTAATACCACAGGTATGTCACTGTTCGCGGAGGTGCCGCTTGCTGAATTGAACGAGCCTCTATTGCAGATTAGCAGAATTTCTACCATTGTATTGCTGCTGATCTTCCTGCTGATCATGATTATTGTCAGTGGGGTGATGTATATGCTGAGCAATTCACTGCTGACACTCTTGCGACTGATGAAGCGAACTCAGCTTGGCGAACTGGGAGTCAGAGCGCCAGAAAACCGAACTGCAGAAATAGGCAGCTTATACAGGGGCTTCAATAAGATGGTTGATGAAATTCAAAGACTCATCGATACGGTGCACCGGGCCAAGTTAAGGGAGAAGGAGCTCGAGGTGAAGCAGAAGGAAGCGCTTCTTCTAGCTATGCAGGCGCAGATCCATCCTCATTTTCTCTACAATACGCTGGAATTTATTAATGCCAGTGCCATTGTTGAGGGCAACCGGAAGATTAGCCGGATGATCGTTTCCCTCGGTGATATGTTTCGATACAGCGTAAGGAACCCGAATGAAACGGTCACGCTTGCCTTGGAGCTGGGGCATGTGTCTGCCTATCTCTCGATTCAGGCCGAACGCTATGAGAGTCTCTCCTACTTTATTCAAGTCTCTGAAAAGGCCGCAGCACAGACCTCAGCGATCAACTCTATGCTGCAGCCGATTGTAGAGAATTGCTTCAAGCATGGATTTGATAAATATAAAATCGTTCCCAATTACATTCGTATATCGGAAATGCAGGTCGCAGCCGGCTGTTTAATTTCGATTGAAGATGGGGGCGGTGGCATGCCTCCGGTGATCATGGACAACTATAATCGGCTCTTTGATCTATCCGGAGATGAATTACTGGAGCTTGAAGCAGAGAACAAGCAAAAAGGTATAGGTCTGCTGAATGTCCATACCAGATTACGGCTGTTATTTGGTGAACCGTATGGACTGTTCATCTCCACTTCGGGTCCAGATGGGACATGTATCGATATATTGTTGCCTACGCACATCGCGGCATTAGAGCAGGAACAACAAGGAGGCATACAGGATGTATAGAATCATCCTTGTGGATGATGAATCCATGAGCAGAAAAAGTTTGGATAAAATTCTTACTTCGGCGCATTCTCAATACCAGATTGTGGGCGAAGCCGCTAATGGGGCTGAAGCCCTGGAGCTGATACGGCTTCAACAGCCTCATCTGATCATTACAGACATCAGCATGCCCATAATGGATGGAATCGAGCTGATCCAGCGATTGCGCCAGGATGGCTACGATGGTGAAATTATCATTTTGTCAGGGTATGGGGAGTTTGAATATGCCCAGGCCGCCCTGCGCCATGGGGTAGTAGATTATCTGCTGAAGCCGCTGAAGGAGGAACTGGTTGTAGAGCTGGTTGGCCGACTGTTCGCTCGCTTTGCCAACACCCGCCAGAAGGCGATGGTAAAAAATCAGCTGTTAGCACCGGTTATATCAGCTGCAGAACGAATTAGCACGGCACTCTGGGCTGCGAATGCACCGGTTCTTTCCCAGGAAACCGAAAATCTGCTTAAACTACTTGCGCATCAGGAACTTTCTTATGAGGAACGGCGCACACTTTTGGAGAACGCAGCCTCATTGATCCAGAATCAGCTGGGGGATCGGCTCTTGATCAGCCCATGGGAGATCCCATACGATGAACCAGGGTACACCACGCTGGAGTCATCGTTCAGAGACTGGCTGGAACGCAAGCTGGCAGAGACACGGGACAAGCGGAATTGGGGAAGACGCAGTGCCACCCAGCAGGCGATGGACTATATTAAGCAGCATTTCTCAGATAGTGAGTTGAGCCTGGAAAAGGTGCTTGAGCCACTGGATATTTCCACGACTTATTTTTACCATCTGCTGATGGAAGAGACAGGGATGTCCTATATTGCCTACCTGACTAATGTCCGCATGGAGCACGCCAAAGCGTTGCTGACAGACACTTCGCTGAAGACCTATGAGGTTGGACAACGCTGTGGCTATCCCGATTATTCCCATTTCACGAAGCGTTTCAAGCGGATGATCGGCCTTTCGCCCTCAGAATATAGAAAACGGATGCAACAATAATGTAACCGCTAACACTGAGTGATGAAAAGAACATAACGAAATGAAATCTCCATTTTTTTGCCCCAGACTATCTTCTACAATAACCATGTAGACAAGAAACACAACTAAGAGGGGGAACACTGATGAGCAGAAAAGGTAGTGTCTTGGGCACGGCTATGCTGGCATCCGTAATGCTATTATCTGCCTGCGGCGGCAATTCATCCGGCAACAATAGCGGCAATACTGCTAGCGAGGGTGATAGCACAACACCGGCGGTGGAGAAGGTTAATGAGTTCGGCTGGAAGCTGCCACAGAAAACGACGCAGATTCACTTTTTCCAAGCAGAGAAAGGAAATCCGGATAAGATCAACAGGAAACAAGCAGCGTTCCATGATTATTTGTTGAAAGAATTTAATGTAGATATCCAAAGATCGTCTCTGGATGTTGATCCCAAAGAAAAATTGAATCTGATGCTGGTATCCGGTGATTACCCAGAGGTTATTGCAGCCATGGATGAATCCCAGATTTCCCAGTGGAAGGCACAGGGGAAAATCATCGATCTGGCCCCGCTGGTAGATAAATACGGACCGAATCTCAAGAAAGAGTTGGGCTCCCGTTATGAAACCTATCTTGACGCAGATGGCAAGCTGTGGGGACTTCCTCGTGGTTGGGGATATCTGCCTATTCCTGATTTTACCGCTCACATCCGTTGGGACTGGTATCAGGAGATTGGTGCTCCCGAGATCAAAACGCCTGATGATTATTACAATGTCCTGAAACAGATCGTAGCCAAGCATCCTACCAATGACAAAGGTGAGAAGAACTATGCACTGTCCTGGAATAGCGACGTCAGAATTGACAGCGCTCTCGGCTTCTGGGGCTTGAAGGATGGCTATAAAGAGGACGGGGATCACAATCTGACTCACTGGCTGAACACGGCAGAGGGCAAGGAAGGTCTGCTCTACTACAACCGCTTCTTCCGTGAGGGACTGATGGATCCAGACGCATTTATCAATAAGTTCGACGATTGGAAAATCAAGTTCTCCAACGAGCGCATCGCCGGCCATATCGGCCCATGGTGGCAATCATGGAATGCTGGTCATGAAATCTGGCAAAAGACAGATCCGGATTACAAAGAAGACAAACGTTTCGTACAAATGGCATTTAAAGCTCCTGACGCAGAGAAAGCTTATCTGTCCGCCAAGAATACACATGGCTGGAATTACACAGTAATCACAGATAAAGCAAAAAATGCTGAAGAGATTATCAAGTTCCTCGATTTCACAGTTTCACCGATCGGTACGCGCCTGATGGGCTGGGGTATTCCGAACCTGCCAGAATCCTATTGGAACTATGAAGGTGACGGCAAATGGTCGTTCAATGAGACACAGAAGCAAACACTTCTGGACGGCAAGCTGGATTTTGAGAAAACAGAAACAGCTAACGGCAGCAATTCCTTCTGGCTGGCTTATCCGCAAGGTCTGCTGAGTGATGATAACAAGAGCACTGCTTGGTTCGATCAGAACTTCATTGCTGATGAGAAGTGGAAGAAGCTGATGAATGATAATGTCAAGGATACGATCTATGACAATACGGAGCAGCGTGTCAGCTTCACCAATGAGAACCCGCTGACGATCAAGAATCAGCAGGTCGAAGATCTCGTTAAAACAGGATTTGTTAAAGTCATTATGTCCCAGTCTGAGGATGAAGCATCCCGTAACTTCGATGAGCTGCGTGACAAGGCTAACAAACTGGGTCTGAAGGATCTCGAGCAGTACCGCACTGAGGAATATAAAAAGAACCTCGCGCTCGTGAAATAACAAGGAGAGATTTGGAGGGAAACCTACTATGAATTACCTCAAGCGATTTTCCCGCGAACGGCAGCTGTGGCTGTTAAGTTTGCCAATCATCCTATGGGTACTTTTGTTTGCCTATTATCCGATGTATGGCTTAGTAATCGCCTTTCAAAATTATATTCCAGGGCAATCCCTTTTCGGAAACTGGATCGGCTTTGACAATTTTGTCCGGTTCTTTAACGAACCTGACTTCTGGATGATTATTAGAAATACGCTTGTCATCAGTATGCTAAATCTGCTGATTGGCTTTCCGGCACCGATTCTGCTGGCACTGCTGCTAAGTGAAGTGAAAAGCAAGGTTTTTAAGAAAACCATTCAATCTCTGTCTTATGTACCCTACTTCATCTCATGGGTCGTGGTGGCCAGCATCCTGTTCACCCTTCTGGGAAGTGACGGTATTATCAATGAACTGCTGGTCCGCTTCGGCTGGATCGACAAACCGATTCTGTTCCTTGGCGAAGGTAAATATTTCTGGGGAATTCTGACTTCCGCTAACCTGTGGAAGGACGTCGGCTTCAGCTCGATCATTTACTTGTCTGCTATTGCCGGGATCGACAAGGAGCAATATGAAGCTGGCAGAGTAGATGGTCTGGGACGGTTTGGGTTGGTATGGCATATTACACTACCAAACATTCGTGCCACAATTGTACTATTATTTATTCTTGCGCTAGGCGGTATTCTGAATGCGGGCTTTGAGCAGCAGCTGCTCTTGGGAAGCCCTAACACGAGGGATTATCATGAAGTCATCGATACGTATGTATACCGGTTCGGGGTTCAACTTGGTAATTACTCCTATGGTACTGCGGTCGGCTTGATGAAGAGTTTGATCGGATTAACTTTGGTCATAACAGCCAACCGCTTGTCCCGAAAATTTATGCAAACGTCTATTTTCTAGAAAGGAGAATGCACCCGATGACTTCACGATCGGTTCCTTGGTCACAACGCTTATTTGATATTGTAAATATTCTCGTCCTGTCATTATTCGGTATTGCTGTAGCCTATCCATTCTTCAATCTGCTGGCACTGTCGCTGAATGATGGTGCAGACGCGGCGCGCGGTGGTATTTACATTTTTCCACGGGTGTTCTCGTTAGATGCCTACAAGCTGTTGTTCGAGAACAGCAAGCTGCTGGAGGGCTTCGGATGGTCCGCTCTTCGTGTAGCGGTGGGTACGAGCACCAGTTTGTTCGTCACAGGTCTGCTGGCTTATATCGTCAGCGTCCGGCATTTCTCGGGACGTAAGTTCCTCCGTGTGTTATTCCTGGTTACGATGTACTTCAACGGCGGACTGATTCCAACTTACCTGCTTATGGTGAAGCTGGGCTTAACGGATTCTTTCCATGTGTACTGGATTCCGTCTCTGATCAGCGCGTACTATATGCTACTGATGTCTTCCTATATTTCTGAGCTTCCTGAAGCCCTGTTTGAATCTGCGAGAATTGACGGTGCTACCGAGCTGAAGATTTATATCCGGCTGGTGCTGCCAATGTCGCTTCCGGTGTTTGCAGCGATCTTTATCTATTCCGCGGTAGCACACTGGAATTCGTGGTTTGATGTGGTGCTGTATAATTCCAGCGGACATTATGACACGCTTCAGGTCTATCTGCGCCGATTGCTTCTGGAAGTAGAAGCTTCACAGCAAATTATGGATCAGCAGCTTCTGCATCAGAAGTTCAACAGCCTATCACCACTAACGCTGCGTGCAGCAACAACAATCGTGGTAACGGCGCCGATCTTGCTAGTTTATCCGTTCTTGCAGAAGTACTTTATCGGCGGCTTGACGATCGGTTCGGTTAAAGGCTGATACAGCTATCATTAGAGGAGAACCCAACAGGAGGAACTATGACGAATTTGATTGACGCTCTTCTCCCCACCGTAAATGTGGTAAGCGAAGAAGATTTCTTTGAAATATCCAAGACTGTAGAGCGGACTGAGGAACATCTGCTGTTCATTGGCATTCGCTTAAAGGCGAAGCGAGACGGTATCCCGCCAGTATGTACGATTAGCTGGTCGATTCCAGCCCTCGATATCCATTCGATGTGGCATCCCGGCGTGGAGCGGAATCGGGCATTCCAGATTGATTGGGGCTCCGGTTTTAACAGCCGTAACTCTTCGCAGGCGCCTGTGACGGCCTTGTTAAATCTTGCCGGAAGAAACCGTATGACCTTTGCTTTCACCGATGTCTTGAACAAGATCGAGGTGAAGGCAGGTATTCATGAGGAGGATTCCTCCTTCCTGTGCTCACTGAAGCTCTTTGAAGAGCCTGTGCCTAGCCTGGAGGTATACGAGGCGGTACTGCGGATTGATACCCGAGATATCCCGTATCATGAGGCATTAGCAGAGGTTAGCCGTTGGTGGGAGGGGCAGCCGGGTCTTGAGCCTGCTGGCGTTCCTGATGCTGCCCTGCGCCCGATGTACTCTACTTGGTATTCTTACCATCAGGAGCTGACTGATGCTGCACTTGAGGAAGAATGCCGTCTGGCCCGTGAAATCGGCTGCGATACGATTATCGTCGACGATGGCTGGCAGACCGATGATAACAACCGGGGATATGCGTTTACCGGGGACTGGGAGGTCTGTGAGACCAAGATCCCGGATATGAAAGCGCATGTGGACCGAGTGCATGATCTGGGCATGAAATATATGCTCTGGTATTCTGTACCGTTCGTCGGCCGGAAAAGCCGGGTCTGGGACATCTTTAAGGACAAGGTGCTCAAGGTAGAGGAAGGTCTGGACGCCGGCGTGCTGGATCCGCGCTTCCCTGAGGTACGGGATTACCTCCTGCATATTTACCAGCAGGCAGTAACGGAGTGGGGTATCGACGGATTGAAGCTGGATTTTGTGGACAGCTTTCAGCCGAGAGACGGTGAACTTCCGGTAGAAGGGGGCGGCCGTGATTACCGTTCCATCCCGGAAGCTGTAGACCGGCTCTTCACCGACATCATGCAGTCGCTCAAATCGATCAAGCCGGATATTCTGATTGAGTTCCGTCAGAGCTATATCGGACCGTTAATGCGCAAGTACGGCAACATTTTCAGAGCGGGGGATTGTCCGAACGATTCCATTCAGAACCGTGTGCGTACGCTTGATCTTCGGCTGCTGTCCGGCGATACGGCTGTACATTCCGATATGATTATGTTCAATCCGCATGAGGACACTGCCAGCTCAGCTATGCAGTTCATCAACAGTCTCTTCTCTGTGCTGCAAATTTCTGTGAGACTCGCAGAGATTGGGGAGGAGAAGCTGGCGATGCTGCGGTTCTGGACCGACTTCAGCCGCGAATACAGTGATGTGCTTCTGCGTGGAAGCTTGTCTCCGCAGCACCCGGAACTGCTGTATCCGATCGTAACGGCGAACAAAGACAACGTCCAGGTGATTGCTTGTTATGCTGAAATGGTCATCACGCCTCAGGGAACGCCTGAGCGGCTGGCGATTGTCAACGGAACGTATACTGATAATGTAGTCGTTAAATGGACGTCTGATCCTGCCGTGTATGTGGCAGTGATTAAGGACTGCCGTGGGGAAGTGACGGAACAGCTGACACTGGAATTACGGAAAGGGCTGCTGGAGGTGCCGGTGCCACGCGCAGGCGCAGCTATTTTGACCCGACTACAATCATAAAGGTGAAGAGGGAGTGCAGATATCTGCATTCCCTCTTTTTTACATTGGCATAACAAACCGTAGCGTAGTTCTCGAAATACGACCATTGTTCCCGCATTTCGATGTATTTTTTAACGTTTTTTTAAATATAATGGGAGAAAAACAGAAAGGGCCAAATCATCATTTTTACACAAAGGTGTTTAGAGTCTCTTCTTCGCGTGGTATAATGTAAACAGAACTTATCAAATTAAAGAAAGGATCAGGATACCATGTGTCCCCGAAGGACGAATCCCCAAAGGACGATTTGGAAACGTTATGATCTGTCTTATACTTAGCTTCCCTGCCGAAGATGCGCGAACCGTTAATTGACGAAGCCGCCTCTACGAGGGAAGGGAGTAGCATTATGCGAAGGAGCAATACCTCCGGTTCAACCCGTCGTAGAGGTTGGTGGGACGTTTAGCCGCCATTTACGATAAGGGGAGACCAGTATGAGGAAACACAATCACGGAGCAGAGCTTCTGCTGCGGTTGACAGTCATTTTGTTAGGAACATTGCTGCTTGCATTTACGTATTATCACATTAATTATCAGAACCATTTGACCGAGGGCGGGTTCGTAGGATTATCGCTGCTTGGTAAATATGTATTGGGCATTTCGCCTTCACTTTCTATTTTGATCCTAGACATACCAGTACTTCTGATTGCCTGGTTCTTCAAAGGAAAAGCGTTTGTCTTGAACACATGTGTCTCTGTAGGAGCGTTCACTCTCTTCTACGGACTGATGGAGCATTACTCCGGATGGGTCATCAATCTGCATGATAATTTGCCGGTTGCGGCTCTGTTATCAGGAGTACTGACAGGTCTGGGAGCTGGAATGGTGCTTCGCGCAGGCGGGGCGAGCGGCGGTGACGATATTTTGTCGCTGCTGATCAGTGAATGGAAAGGAATTAAAGTTGGCACCGTATTTATTCTGATGGATGTTATCGTGCTGGCACTATCCCTCTTCTATATGCCATTGAAAGAGACGCTATACACGGTTATGGCTGTCGTTGTGGCAGGTTATGTAATTACCTTTACAACCTCTCTGGGCAAAGGAAAGCTGGCGAAAGCGCCAAAGCCGAAATTGCCAACACCGCTGGGCAACCCCCAGAATGTGCGATAATTGGAATGCAAGGCTGAATCATCAGCTAGCTATGGATATAGACTTATTAGTGAGAGACCGGTCAGAATTTCTGGCCGGTTTTTTGCTCGTGATAGGTTACTAGTTCAGCGACTTCTACAGAAATCTGGACTGATCAAAGCCAATAGTAAGTAAACTTTCATGACTCATACGAGCGTTGTATTTTCACATAAAAGGCTGCTTATTCTTTCTGCTTTTTTCGCGCTCTTTTTCCTAGCGACCTCCGACATAACACCTGATTCCTTGATCGACCAGTCTATTCCATATGTATGTTTATCCAGATTTAGGGGAACATAACAAGGAATTTAGTGGAAAGACGAGGTGTGCAGTATGGACAATCTCACGGATAACACAGGAGGAACGGATTATACAAGCCAGCTTGAGCCCGTTTCTTCCGCTATCCCTGTTCACGTTCAAGCTGCAGTTCAACAGCTGAAGGACGGTTATTTTCAACGTGTCGATGATCTCTACGTCCGTTATAACAACGTCAGTTCGGCGCCATCCGCCCTTATTTATATCCATACCATCGTGGACCCATCCATCTTGGAACGAGATCTCCTTCCGTATTTGAATCAGGCGGTCGAACATTCGGACGCAGGCAAGAAGTTGTTCGATCGGTTGAAGCAGTACATTCCGATTGGACAAATCGATCATACAACCGACATGGCTTATGTCGCCTACATGCTTCTGCAAGGCCAGGTGGTTCTCTTTATCGAAGGAGAAGCCAACGCATATCTGTTCCAAACGAAGCTCATTTACCAGCGGGCCATCGATGAGCCATCTACAGAACCGAGCACCTCTGGCGCCAAGGAAGGCTTTAACGAAAGCCTGGATACTAGTATGGCTCTCTTGCGCCAGCGCATCCGTTCCCCTTTGTTCAAGAACAAGAAATATACAATCGGCAGTTTGACCCAAACGCGCGTAGTTATCGCCTATATAGAGAGCGTGTCTAATCCGGCAGTTATCAAAGAGATCGAGAGGCGGATCGGGTCCGTTGAGCTCGATGCCCTTCAGTCTAGCCATCAGTTGCTTGAATTTATCCAGGATCAGCGGTATACCTTGTTTCCGCTTATCGCCAAGACCGAGCGCACGGATCGAATCGTCCAGCACCTGCTGAACGGAGGATTCGCAATTATCGTGGACGGTACATCCTCTACGCTCTATGGACCGATCAATTTCCTGGAGCTGCTCCATGCGCCGGAAGACCATAATTTCTCAACTTGGGCGGGTACGTTTTTTCGGATGCTACGGTTTACAGCGATGTTGATTACAATCTTTATGCCTTCGCTTTACGTCGCCTTGAGCAGTTTTCATCCCGACTTGCTTCCGACCTTTCTGACCTACAGCATCATTGCTGGCCGGGAACGAGTCCCGTTCCCTTCCATTGTCGAAGTGCTTCTTATGGAAGGCACCTTCGAACTCCTTCGGGAAGCCGGCATTCGACTTCCCAAAATCGTCGGCAGCACCATAAGCATCGTCGGGGCATTGGTTATCGGGGAATCTGCCGTAAACGCAGGCATCATCAGTCCGCAGATGGTGATCATCGTATCGATCACTGCCATTTGCTCGTTCACGATTCCTAATTACAGCCTGGGGGTCGGTCTTCGCTTGATCCGGTTCATTTTTATTATGCTGGCAGGCACTTTGGGGTTTTTCGGCATCGTATTTTGCATGATGTTCTTATACCTGCATTTAACCGGTCTCAGATCAGTAGGCGTGCCTTACTTGACGCCGGTGGCGCCTTTTCGGAGAAAAGAAATGAGGGACTCGCTCCTGCGCTACCCGGCTCCCAAGTTGAACACCTATTCTGAGTTTCTCGCGGAAGATGTTAACCGGCTCCGATTCCCCGAACCCGCACCAACACCAAATGACAGGAAGTGAACAGAATGGACCTTTCGGAGAAAATAACCCCTTTGCAGGTAGCAGGCCTGATCGCACTGCTTGTCGCAACCCAGAACCATGTATTCGCACCTGCGATCATGGCCCGCTTCGCCCATGAGGACATATGGATTTCGTCCTTGCTGTCAGCCGCGGGCGCTTTCCTCTTTTGCGTATATGCGGTTTGGCTGGCCGGTCAATTCCCGAATCTAACGCTGATTCAATTTCTGTCCGTCTTGCTCGGCCGCTGGATCGGAAAAGCCATTGGCATCTTATACTTGGGATACTTTATTTGCCTGACGGTGATTTATGTTCAAATGCTGGCAACTTCCTTTAAGACACTCTTCCTGCCGATGACGCCTCTCATTGTGTTCGTCGTTCTCATCGTTTTGTTTTGTATTTATGGGGCGGCTCAAGGGATGAGCGTATTAGGCAAAATGAGCACGTTGGTCATTCTGGCGCTTCTTTTAGCAATGCTGCTTTTGATCGCAGGCACGCTTCCAAGCGTTGAGATGAGCAATTTCCTGCCTATCCGTCAATCCACTTGGTTCAATATCTTTCATGCCTCCTTGTTCAACCTGGCTTCTTTCACTCAGAGCATTGTCGTTACGATGCTGTTTGCGTTTGTTCAGCCTGACAAGATGAAGTATGCGAAGAAGTACGTGATCTGGGGTAGCATGCTCACGTTCGTCGTAACCAGCTTGCTCGTGATCGAGGTAAACGGCGCTTTCTCCCCGAATCAATTGGAAATGCTGACGTTTCCGACAGTTGAGCTCATCACCTTGTTCAATTTCGGCACCTTCTTCGAGCGGGTTGAGTCGATATTTGTATCGGTATGGGGAGCCGCGATGTTTCTGGTCATCGGCATGCTGTTCACAAGCTGCTTGATTATCATCCGGCACTTGCTCGGCCGGTCCGGCCGATCCGCGTCTAAGCGGTTTTCGCTTCTATTCGGTGCAGCCGTTCTTTTACTATGCTTGTACTATGTGCCAAATACGCAGAAGCTTTCCTATTTCATGTTGCATTATTGGACCTACTTGTCGCTGGTATTCCAGGTCGGGATCCCGCTTCTGCTTGGATTGGCCTGTTTGGTTGCCAGAGGGAGAATGTCACATGCGGACAATACGGATGCTTAAAATTGCGCTGCTGATGTGCGGATGCCTGCTCATGGCCGGCTGCTGGGACCGTAGGGAGGTTAATGAAACCGTATTTCTGACGGCTTTATCGGTCGATAAAGGGAGCCGCCAGAAATACGAGGTCACCTTCCAATGGGCGAATCCGGAGACCTTCTCTCAGTTTCCCTCCGATATCACCAAGCAGCCGATCACGGTCTTCACCATCGAAGGAGACTCGATCGAGGAGGCAGCGGGTAAGCTGACCGAGATCTCCTCGAGATCGCCGAACTATTCGCATTTGGAAGCTGTCGTAATCGGGGATGAGGTTGCGCGAGAGGGCATTCACGAGATTCTCGATAAGGTCGGAAGAACCTTTCAAATCCGTCGGACCAAGTTCCTGCTGGTGGCCGAGAATAAAGGAAAAGACTTGCTTCAAGCCAAAACTCTCTTCTCCATCCCTGCTTTCGATTTAAGTGAGGTGCTCTTGAGCAGTAATCGGGCCTCGTCGTATGTTCAGGTGAACTATAATGAATTCATGCAACTCTATAAGGCTGCAGAGTCAACCTCGTTCCTGCCCACTTTGCATGCCGTCTCCACCAAGGAAGACCGGCCATCAGACGAAGGTGTCCAGAATACGCTTCTTAAGGTCAAAGGAATGACATTCTTTCAAGGCGACCGCGCCGTTTATCGGCTCAATGGCCAACAAACGAAAATGTGGTTATGCGTTCGGGGAAAACTCCGTAAGGGCACGCCCCTTCTTTGGAAAGAAGACTCCCATACGCTGGCAACCTTCAAAACCATGACGCAGTCGAGCAAGTTCGACTTAAAGGGAAACGCTGCCTCTGTTTCCGCCGAGATCGACATCCATGTCACGGTCAGCACAGACGAGATCTATGATAACGTGACCGCGAAAGGCGAGCAGGATGTTGAGAACATGAAAGCTGGCTTAGAAGAGACGTTAGAGCGTGAGATCAGCCAGTTAATCGCGAAAACACAGCAGAGCAAAAGAGATATATTCTTATTTGGACGAGAGATTCGTACCCGGTATCCATGGAAATGGAAGCAGTTGAAGGAGGAATGGGGGGATACGTATTCATCGCTTGAGATTAAGGTGAACGTACATGTCAAGATTGTCAATTCAGGCATGCTGACGCGCAATGCGCTGGATTAGGAAGAAGGCAGCATCCTCGGTGGCCTCGGTAATCTGCTGGACGGCCGGTAAGAAAGTCTGTGAAGCTGTGTTTATGTTGAAAAAGCGGCCTTACCGGGGGATTTCCGGTGAGGTCGCTCTTTTGTTCTTTCGTTATTGATGGAGGCAATCGTTTCAAATACCCATGAATACGCAGCCTTGATGTTCGTACTATTCACTATGTCAAGTGTAATCCCCCAATCCTGACGCGCCATGACTGGTGGATCTCCGCCGGGTTGATCTTCAGGGTGCAGCAGAAAGCCTGAAATATACATATGAGGATTTATGTCTGCAAAAGTGCCGTATTCCACATCCTCGAGAGTAAAAAAGGCGGCGGGCTGCTTGGATTCCACGAAAAAGATGGGCAGCCTCGTCTCCCCGTACATTTTCGCATATTGGCCTTCGGCGGCTTCGCGAAGATGCTCCTTCATAATAAAGACGGCGTCGTAATGGGACGCAAGCTCAGCCCCTCTTTTCAAATCCTCAAAAGTAATCTCAGTGAAGGTCACATGCTTTTCTCTCACGATCGGCGGATCGCCAATGACCGCCAGATTTAAGCTTTGTCCTCTGTATAGCGATGTATCATCCGATTGCTGAATCATCTCAAACGTACAGCCAGCCAGCAGCACAACCAGCGATGCCAAGAACAGTATAAGTTTACTTGCTTTCATTGCATTCATATCCCTAAAGCTCCAATCCAGTTATTGTTGAAACGATATTCCATTATTTTACTTATGGTTATAGGATACCATAGAATGTAATTGCACCGTATACTAAAGAGCTGAATTTGACGTACGTCCCTGGTGCTGTATATATTAGTTGGCAGACCCCCGGTCAAGAGGTCTGGGTCATTGGAGGCGCAAATTAGAATGTTTAAAATATTCATTATTGAGGATGATCAGGGCCTGGTGTCGTTGCTCCAGGACTACTTGCATAAATTCGGTTATGAGACACAGGCCGTGCATAATTTCGAGACGGTGCGCGAGCAGTTTGAGGCGTTCGCTCCGCATCTGGTGCTGTTGGATGTCAACCTGCCTAAATTCGACGGGTATTACTGGTGCCGCCAGATTCGTGGCATCTCTACCTGCCCGATTTTGTTCATTTCGGCAAGAGCGGGCAAGATGGATCAGGTGATGGCACTGGAGAACGGTGCGGATGACTATATTACGAAACCCTTCGATTATGAGATTGCTATGGCCAAAATCAAAAGTCAGCTCCGGCGCGCCTACGGTACTTTCGCGGGCAACTTTAATGAACGGAGTCTTACCGTTTCCGGACTGACGCTGGATGTGGAACGGCTGGTGCTGTCCCGGGGCAACGATCGGACGGATCTCAGTCATACGGAGGTCAAGATTTTGGACGAGCTGATGCAAAAAGCCGGGGCCATCGTCACCCGTGACCGCCTGCTTGAGAAGATATGGGATGATCAGGTGTTTGTCGATGACAACACGCTTAACGTCTACGTTACCAGGGTCCGTAAAAAACTAGCGGCGCTGGAGATCCATGACGGTCTGCAGACCGTGCGGGGTCAAGGCTACCGGCTGACACCGAACTGGGGGGATGGGGAGTGAAACTATTTTTACGGGAGCAAAAGACATTAATCCTCGTATATCTGACCCAGCTAGCTGTCATTACACTGGTTTACAGACTGGATGGAGGTAGCGCGGTCAGTGTTAGTCTATATGCTGATATCCTCAGCACTTGTCTGCTGATTGCCTACCTCGGTTTCCGTTACATCTCCAACCGTACCTTCTACGAACGGATGACGGCACGGCCTTCCACGCTGGACGAGACAGGTGGCCCGTCGCAGGATACGCCGCTGGCTGAGAGCTTGCGCGGGCTGTTAACCCATCAATTCCGCCTCTATAAAAATGATCTGCACAGCTACCGCCACAAGCTGGAGGAGCATATTCATTTCATCAATCAATGGGTTCATGGCATGAAGACCCCGTTGTCCGTCATTCATCTGATCATTCAAGACAAGGATGGGCCCCCTTTCACGGCGATTGGAGACGAGCTTGATCGTCTGAAGAAAGGACTGGAGACCGTGCTATATACAGCAAGACTGGATACGTTCGAGCATGATTTCTATGTGGAGCGGTTGGAACTGCAGACAGTCCTGCGGCGGATTACTTCAGAGCAGAAGCGACTGTTCATTCGTAGCCGTGTATATCCCTCTATTATGGTAGAGGACAATATTGTTGTGACTTCGGATGAGAAATGGCTGTCCTTTGTCCTGACCCAAATCATTACAAATGCTGTCCGGTACACAGTAAAAGAGGGCGCAGTCATTCATTTAACAGGCTATATACTGAATAATAGGGTAGTATTGGATATACGTGATGAAGGGGTAGGCATTCCGCCGGGCGATCTGCCGCGGGTGTTTGACCCTTATTTTACTGGCGTAAATGGCCGGAATTTTCAGGAATCCACCGGGATGGGGCTATACCTGGTTAAGCAGATTTGTACCAAGCTCGGTCATGAGGTCAGCATCAATTCAGAGGTAGGGAAAGGCTCAACGGTACGGATTGTATTCTAACCACCTTACAATTGTGTAAGGTAACTGTAAGTTTCACAAATAGCTGGCGCCTGAGAGGTGTTTGTATAATAGAAGCATTCCAGGCCACGGAAGGAGCGGCGGCACTTGCCCATACTTGAAGTCAATAATTTATCCAAAATTTATGAGGGCCAAGTGTCCACGCAAGCGCTGAATCATATCCGGTTTGCTGTGGAAAAGGGTGAATTCGTCGGTATTATGGGCCCTTCAGGAAGCGGGAAAACGACCCTGCTGAACGTCATCGCCACCATCGATCAACCGACCTCCGGTGAGATTTCGATTGGTGGACGAGACCCTAATCTGCTCAGCAGACAAGAGAAGGCCTTGTTCCGCCGTCATGAGCTGGGTTTTGTATTCCAACAGTTCAATCTGCTCGACACGCTCACCGTGGAAGAGAACATCATTTTGCCGTTGACACTGGCCGGTGTCTCTGTTCCAGAGATGGAAAGTAGGCTGCTACAGGTATCAGAAGCGCTTGGCATTGGGCATTTGCTCAAGAAGCGGACGTACGAAATTTCCGGCGGGCAAATGCAGCGGACGGCGATCGCCCGTGCTATGATCCACCGGCCTGCGCTGATTCTGGCCGACGAGCCTACAGGCAATCTGGACTCCACAACATCGGGCGAAGTGATGGGTATGCTGGAGCAGATCAATGCTTCGGAGGGAGCGACGGTGCTGATGGCTACACATGATGCCGTGGCTGCGAGCTTTTGTCACAGGGTGATTTTTATCAAAGACGGGCGGTTCCACAGTGAGATGTACAGGGGCAGCAGCCGAGCCGCCTTCTTTCAGAATATCATTGATATGCTGTCGCTTCTGGGAGGCGCGGGCCATGACCTTTCGGCAGTTCGCTTATAGAAATGTAATTCGTAACAAGCGGAAGTATGCCGCCTATTTTGTCAGCAGCTCGTTCTCCGTGATGATCTTCTTTCTGTGTGCCCTGTTTATTTATCACCCGGATCTGTCCAAGGATCTGATTTTCAGTACTGCAACGCAGACGATGATGGTCGCCGAAGGGTCCATTTTTGTGTTTTGCTCCCTTTTTGTACTGGTATCTGTGAGTTCGTTCCTGCAATCCCGCAAGAAGGAATTCGGCATTCTACTGATGCATGGGATGACTAGGCGGCAGTTGCACCTGATGGTCTTTTTGGAAAATATGATGATCGGCAGCGCGGCAATTTTCACCGGTACCGGGCTGGGCTTACTGCTTGGCAAGCTGTTCCTGATGATTGGCTCGGGCTTCCTGGGCATTCATTCGCTTTCCTTTCATCTGCCCTGGCAGGCCCCAGTGCTGACCATTTGCAGCTTTGTGCTGTTGTTTGGTCTGATCTCGCTCTGTACTTTTGCGCTAACTGGCCCTGAAGATCCGATGCCGCTGTTCCAAGGGGAAAGCAAGCATGAGGAAGAACCTAAAATCTCTGTAGTGCTTGTGCTGCTGTCAGCAGTTTTCCTGATCGCTGGTTACGTTATGGCCGCCACAGTGCGCGCGGCTTTGGTAGATGTCATAATGTTCCCTGTCGTGATCATTACTGTCATTGGAACGTATCTGTTCTACACCCAACTGAGCATCTACATTGTGAAGTTACTGAAGAGAACACGGCGTTTCTATTGGCATCGGATTAACCTCATCGCACTCTCTGGCCTGTCATCCCGCTGGAGAGAGAACGGACGCATGTTCTTCATTATCACGATTATTTCGGCCGTGTCATTCACTTCTGTTGGTGTATTTGCTTCCATTCAGACGTTGACCCGGGAACTGAAGCTTAATTACCCGGCAGCTGTTGGCTATGTGGCTAAGGGGACGGAGGACGCGGCAGAAACAGAACAGCACCTGGACAGCATTCGCAGGGAGCTCGCAGGCCGTGGCCTGATCTTCGATACACTTAGCATCCCTATTAAATATGCAGAGGTGGAATCGCAGACTGGGCCGGATCGGACGCGGCTGCTGCCCCTGATCTCCTACAGTCTTTATAAGCAGGCGCTGATGAAGGCTGGATTCAGTTCGTCCGAAAGGCCGCTTGAAGGTCACGACGGGCTGGTCATGATCGGCTCTCAGCGGGACCGCAGTCTGACGAGTGAGCGGGTCAAGGCTACATATACCCTGCGGCAGGGAAGCATAATTCGGGAGATCGGCTACACCGAGGAATTACCGATTGCGAACCATCTGCTCCCGGCGCTGGACGGCGTTGACGGGGGTGACTTTAGCGGCATTGTGGTTAGCGATGAGCTGTATACTGCTATCCGCCCCGTGCAGACTGATAGGTACACGGGATTCTATGTTGCAGATTTGCTGCAAACGGTTGGAATCGCGGCCGATCTTTCCGTCAAGGGCAAGAGGGCATACACTGCTGATTATCCCTATGCCATTGCAGTCAGCGGCACATTGTTTGAGATCCACAAGACTCTGTACAGTACAATGCTGTTCGCTTCTCTGCTTGTGGGTACCGTCTTCTTCATTGCAGCTGGAAGCTTTCTTTACTTCCGTCTGTACATGGATCTGGATTATGATCGTCTGCAATATTCCACCCTGGCCAAGATGGGTGTCACTGATCAGGAACTAGACCGGATGGTGACTGTTCAGCTGTCGCTGTTGTTTTTTGTGCCGATTGGACTGGCGATTCTGCACAGTCTGTTTGCATTCATTGCCCTGCAACGTTTATTTTATTTGTCGATCGTGACCGAGACAGGAGCGGTTCTGGCGGGTTATTTTGCCGCCCAGGTGCTGTACTTCTTCTTCATCCGCAGCCGCTACCTGCGCAATCTGAAGAAAAATCTCATCTGAATGCGAGGCGAAAGCATGAAAACATGGATTACAGATTTTATGGAACAATTCGGTTATCTAGGCATCTTTCTGATGCTGGCCTTTGAAAACATATTTCCCCCGATTCCTTCGGAGATTATCCTGCCATTCGGCGGTTTTATGACGACCACCTCTGGGCTGACCCTTACTGGCGTGATTCTTGCGGCAACGGGCGGATCGCTGCTGGGCGCAGTCATTCTGTACGGTGTTGGCCGAATGCTGGATGTGGACCGGATGGAACGGATTGTGGAGCGCTGGGGCAAGGTGATTCGCATTACCAAAAGTGATATACGCAAAGCGGATGCGTGGTTCGACAAGTACGGCTATTGGACTGTACTGTTCTGCCGGATGATTCCGCTGGTGCGTAGCCTAATCTCGATCCCAGCCGGAATGTCGGGGATGAAATTCGGCGTGTTCATGCTGTTCACGGCCATAGGAACGCTTGCGTGGAACGTGCTTCTGGTGCTGGTAGGGGCTGCTCTCGGTGAATCCTGGGAGAGTATTGCCGGTTACATGGATGTCTACTCAAACATTGTCTATGTCCTCATTGCAGGCGGTCTGATGCTGCTGGCTTTCTTGTATTTCCGCAGACGGAGGCAGAGAGCAAGCGCACGCAGTTAGAACGTTTGAAGTGGAGGCCTGGGCTCGAAAGTAGAAGTAGGAATGGAAGCATTCGAATGATGACGCTATGAAGATGAATTTAAGGAGGATTTAACATGGACCTGCTCATGATTATTAAAGCAATTATTCTTGGCATCGTCGAAGGTATAACCGAGTTTGCTCCCGTATCCTCTACTGGTCATATGATTATTGTGGATGATATGTGGCTGCGGTCACAGGCATTTCTGGGCCAACATACGGCAAATACATTTAAAGTAGTTATTCAGCTAGGCTCGATCCTGGCGGTTGTAGTGATTTTCTGGAAAAGATTTATTGATCTGCTGGGCTTGAAGCGGTTCAGCCGCAAAGAAATGCAGCCTGTGCCGGATGGACAGACACAGCTGCCTGCCGGTGAAGGGCATCTAAAGCTTCGCATGGTGCTGATCGGTCTCATTCCTGCCGGAGTCCTTGGCGTATTGACAGAGAACTACATTGATGACCATCTGTTTTCGACGGCAACCGTATTGATTGGTCTTGTCATCGGTGCGGTATTTATGATTTGTGCCGATCGTTTCGCCCCGAAGAAGGTTCAGACCGAAACGGTCGATCAAGTGACCTACAAGCAGGCGCTGGGCGTTGGCCTGATGCAGTGCTTCGCCCTGTGGCCAGGCTTTTCCCGCTCCGGTTCCACCATCTCCGGGGGCGTACTGCTGGGGATGAGCTACCGGGCAGCAGCTGACTTCACGTTCATTATGGCCGTGCCGGTCATGGCCGGAGCTACCCTAATCTCCCTAATCAAGAACTGGCAGTACTTCACGGTGGAGTCCTTGCCGTTCTTCATCGCTGGCTTCATAAGTGCCTTTATTTTCGCGCTAATATCGATGCGTTTCTTCCTGAAACTGATCAATCGGGTCAAGCTGATGCCCTTCGCGATCTACCGAATTGTGCTGGCGGCAGTGGTGTATATTATTTTCTTCTAACTGGCTATAAGGATTCCGTATAACTGCTACACTCATAATCTATTGCGGTTTACTTGGTATTCCAGTATGATGACGTTATATTCATTCCCGAAACTGAATAACGGATACAGGTGCCTGCCGGATACCCACATACCGGATGGCTTAATAGGGAAGTTCGGTGCAAGACCGACGCGGTCCCGCCACTGTAACGGAAGAGTCTTCAGCGACCCTCGTCACTGGCAGCATATGCTGTTCGGGAAGACGGCTGAAGATGTAGACGCCGCAGCCAGGAGACCTGCCTGTTTCGACAGCACAGCTTTACCTACGGAAGATAGGACGGTGTTAGACCAGCTACCAGTATGTATAATACTAGGGCGTCTTTCCCTCTGACTTCTTACAGGGAGAGACGCCTTTTTTGGGTATAAAACATGACGCATATAGATTATTAGTGAGATAAGGGAGGAACCTAGGAATGACGCAAACAGTAAAAGTAAGTAACCTCGGGTACCCGAGAATCGGGAAAAACCGTGAATGGAAAAAGAACCTGGAGACCTTCTGGTCCGGCCAAAAAAATGAAGCTGAATTCCGTTCCGAAATGGAAAGAATCCAGCTCGAGCATTTGCAAACACAAAAAGAAGCCGGTATTGATCTGATTCCGGTCAATGATTTCACATTCTACGACCACGTGCTGGATGCAGCCGTAATGTTCGGAATTGTACCTCCACGGTATGAATACGATGGCGGAGACATCGGACTGGACCTTTACTTCGCAATGGCTCGCGGTAACGCTACAGCTACTGCATGCGAAATGACTAAATGGTTTAACACGAACTATCACTATATCGTTCCAGAGATCGGCAACCAAACGCCGCGTCTGACTGAGAACAAGCCACTTGCGGCTTACCGTTTTGCTAAAGCGCAAGCCGGTATCGAAGGCAAGCCGGTTGTCATCGGCCTTTACACCTTCCTGAAGCTGTCCAAAGGCTTCCAGCCATCTGAAACGGCTGAAATCGCGAAGCGTTTCTTGCCAGTATATGTGCAACTGCTTCAAGAGCTGAAGCAAGAAGGCGTGAAATGGGTACAAGTGGACGAGCCTGCGGTAGTAACCGGGCTTACCAATGAAGATATCAGCCTGCTTGAGACGATTTATGCAGAAATCGCTGCAGCTGTGCCTGGATTGAACATCATCCTGCAAACTTACTTCGAAGCTGCTGAACCGCTTGAAGCACTTCTTAAGCTACCTGTACAAGGTCTGGGTCTTGACTTCGTACACGATGGCGGTACAAACCTCGAATCCATCGAGCGTCTGGGCTGGCCGGAAGACAAGATTCTCGGCGTTGGTATCATCGACGGACGTAACATCTGGCGCTCCGATCTGGATGCTAAGCTGGCATTGCTGGACAAACTGGCGACTCATGTTAGCTTGGACCGTGTGTTCCTGCAACCATCCTCCAGCTTGCTGCATGTACCGGTAACCGTAGAAGGCGAAGACAAGGTTAAATCCGTAATCAAGAACGCTCTGGCATTCGCGAACGAGAAGCTGGTAGAACTGAAGCTGATCAGCTCTGCACTGGAAAACCGTGATGCTGTTGCTGCCGAGCTGCAAGCTAGCCGCGATGCACTTGCTACCTTCCGTGCCCTGCCTGAGCGCGGCCGTGAAGATATCGCTGCAGAAGTGCGCAAGCTGGCTGAACTTCCTGCAAACCGTAACCTGCCATTCGCAGAGCGTGTGAAAGTACAGCAGGAGAAATGGAACCTGCCACTGCTGCCAACAACAACGATCGGAAGCTTCCCGCAAACACCAGAAGTTCGCCAAGCTCGTCTCAAATGGCGCAAAGGTGTATGGAACCAAGAGCGTTATGATCAATATATCCGTGATCAAATCGACGAAGTCATCACTTTCCAAGAGAAGCTCGGACTGGATGTACTCGTACACGGTGAATTCGAACGTACAGACATGGTTGAATTCTTCGGTGAGAAGCTGGCTGGATACTTGTTCACCCGCAACGGCTGGGTGCAATCCTATGGCTCCCGCTGCGTGAAGCCGCCGGTAATCTATGCTGACGTTGCTTTCATCGAGCCAATGACCGTTAAAGAGAGCGTCTATGCACAATCCCGCACCAAGCTTCCGGTAAAAGGCATGCTGACTGGACCGGTAACGATCCTGAACTGGTCGTTCGTCCGCGATGACTTGAGCCGTGAAGAAGTAGCGAACCAAATCGCGATTGCACTGCGTCATGAAGTGAAGGCACTGGAAGATGCTGGCGTTGAGATGATCCAAGTGGATGAGCCAGCGATCCGTGAAGGTCTGCCACTGAAGCCAGAAGATCGTCAGCACTACCTGGATTGGTCGGTTAAAGCGTTCCGTATCTCTACCTACGATGTCAAAGACACGACTCAAATTCATACGCATATGTGCTATAGCGAGTTCAACAACATGATCGATTCTATTTCCGATATGGATGCTGACGTTATCTCCATTGAGACTTCCCGTAGCCATGGCGAACTGATCGTGAGCTTCGAGGAGCAAGACTACGATAAAGGCATCGGCCTTGGCGTATACGACATCCACAGCCCGCGTGTCCCAGCTGTAGAGGAAATGACAGTCAACATCGACCGCGCTCTGCGTGTATTGGAGCCAGAATTGTTCTGGATCAATCCAGACTGCGGACTCAAGACCCGTGGATGGGCAGAAACTGAAAGCGCCCTGCGCAACATGGTTGAGGCCGCTGCGATCGCAAGAGCTAAGACTAGCCCAAGCAAAGTGTAATACCGCGCTGTAAGCTATGAATATATGTACTAGAAAATCAGCAGGCTCCCTTCGTGGGAGACCTGCTGGTTTTTTGTTATTGGGGAGCTAGAATTCGCTCGGTTTCGCTCAGCCTATTTTAGCTGACTCGAGTTAGGCTAAACAGGAAGTGAGCAAGGGCATACAAAAGGAGAGCAAGAGCGTAGGAAAGAGGGTGAAGCGCATATAGCAGGGGGCAAGGGCGTGGGAAAGGTGAGTAAGAACATACAGTAGGTGAGCAAGGGCGCAGGGGAAGGCGAGTATGGGCACAGCAGGAGAATAAGGGCATGGAGTGGGCGAGGAACAGTTACAATCGAGTGGCGAACGAGAGAATGCGTCAGGTGAGCAGAAGCAAGCAGCAGATAAGCGAGAGAATGCGTCAGGTGAGCAGAAGCAAGCAGTAGATAAGCAAGTGCCTACTGCATGCAAACAAGATCATGCTGTATACAAGCAAGAGCATACAGCAGTAAGTAAGGTTGTGTAGACTGCAAAGGGTGTGTCCACGTCTTCCGGCTTTTAGGACAACTTCTTTATTGTATATTCTTTTTTTATCGATACACTTGATAATAATTCTCATTATTGATAAAATAAATGAGAAAAGAAGGAACCGTGGAGGGTTCCTTCCGGGTAAACTTACTTGCTCTCGAATGTTTTACAATCTGTTTCTTCCGCACGTGTTGGCTCCTTGGAGCTATGGAAAGCAACAAAGATGGAATCAGCCTGACATTTGTTCTCCTCTGCCCAGTGGGTGCAGGAGTTGACTTCACAGATTACGTCTTTTGCCATAAGGGTTCACCTCCCCTTTAGTAAAATGACTGCATCGTTAAATGGAATCTGCTGCTCGGCAAGGTGGAGCTTGTCCGAACAGAACCATGCCCTCATCCTAATGGATGTAAGGGTTTTTTGGTGTTATTTGTCTGTCAAGACACCGTAATTGTACCAAACAAAGTGACTGTTCGCAAACAGAAGCATCCTGATCAGGATGCTTCTGTTTTTGTTTTTACTGGGACTCTTTATCACTTTATGCAAAACTTTTAATAACATGCAACATTCCAGCTTCTGGAATCGTCTGGGTAGAAAGAAGTATTCTACTAAATTATGGGGGTATGGCGATGCGAAAATGGGGGTTGTATGGGATTTGGTTATTGATTTTGGTTATTGTCGTCACGGGTTGCGGATCGGCTGACAAGAACAGCAGTAATATGGCTGCGGATTCGGGAACGGCTAGCTCTGAAAGTAAATTTGACAGTGAGGCGCTGATACAAAAATCTGAGATGGCGGACAAGTCTATGTCTAATGTTTCTGCTGATTCGGACGCTAAAGCCGAGGGCGGATCAGAAGACGGTAGTTCGGTCACCGCAGGAGATTCTACAGCGTTAAATACCGGCAAGGCTGGTGCCGGATTTACAGGCAGTGACGTAGTAGCTGGATTGAACAAGAAGCTGATCTATCGCGCCAATCTGAACATGGAAGTGGATAACTACGCTAAGGCTCAGACTGAGGTTCGCAACATGGTGACGCTTGCCCAAGGCTATATTATCGAGTTCAACGAGAATATGTCTGAATATGAGCAGGGTGGCACTTTTTATTATGAAGGTACCGGCATCTGGCTTCTCCTCTTTTTTGAGTAATCTTGAAAAAGTGAAGCATGCGAAACTCCAGCGTAGTATTCAGGGGCAGGATGTATCTGAAGAATACGTAGACCTTGAATCCCGACTGAAGGCTAAGCAAATGATGGAAGCTCAATATACTGAATTTATGAAAAAAGCGACCAAGCCCGCTGACCTTGTCGCGTTTGCCAACGAACTGGGTTCCATCCAGGAGGAGATTGAACGGATCAAAGGGAGAATGCGTTACATTGACCAGAATGTTTCGTTTTCAACTGTAGAGCTACGTTTGTACCAAACGGACGAAAGCCTTGATGTGATGAAGAAAAAAGGTCAGGATCCACTCGGTACACGCGCATCTCAGGCCCTGAGCGGCAGCTTGAATGCGTTGTCTGTTACCTTTCAGTGGATTGTGGTGATCCTGGCCGGTGCTTTGCCAATATTAATCGGTGCAGCGCTTGTTCTGATTATCGTCTTCGCTTATCGCAGAAGAAGACAGCGCCGGCAGAGTGAACAATCTCAATTGATTCGGGAAGCGAACCGGCAGTCGGGGCGGACGCAAGAGAAAATGCCGGAAATCCGGCAGCCGTCACCGGAGATCAAACAGACGCAGGCGAAAGCAAACCAGACGCAGGCGAAAGCAGACCAGGCGCAGCTTAAGGTAGAGAAGACACAATCGGAAGATGTGCAAGCGCCACAGGTCGGGGCTGATCCTGTGGATGACCGTGAGAATGGTAACCGTGATAAAAAGTAATGTATGCGGGTGAGAAATTTGTACATGGAACGCGAACCTGCTTCATTTGTTGCTGAAGCTAAGTGGAGGTAGAAGGTACTGCGTTTGTTGAAAGAAAAAATTCGTTTAGAACAATCTGATGAGAATAACCAGAGTCGTTGTAAGCGAACAAGGCAGTCCGAGCAGACAGTGTTGAGCAACCAGAATAAGTAATTTAGAGACCAAGCAGCAAAGCAGAGTTAGTCGTTTGGGAGATCAAGCAGTAAAGCGGCTGAGGTGATTAAGCCTAGGCAGTGTTCACTTGAAAAATAACAGGACGGAGTCCCGTTATTTTGCCTTGGATCGTTAGGTTTTAGGGAATAACAGGAAAAAATCCTGCTATTTCTCCCGATTATGCGATTAAATTCAAATCAGGCAGAATTAACAGGAGATAATCCTGTTATTGTGTGAATATCTGGAGAAATGTTTGAATTAACAGGAGAATTTCCAGTTAGCCGTCAGCGCGGAGCATGATCATCTTGTATCTTTTGGGTAAAAGTCAGAAGTGAGTAACGGGAATTAGTGATGAGCACTAGTAGTGGAAAATATTCACGACCAATTCCATTAAAAGCTTACACTTCAAGATCCAAAAAAGCCGTCAAGTCTCACGTATTCCGTGAAGCTTGGCGGCTCTGTCTTTGGCTTTGATATTACTGTGAGGAGCACAATAGCAGGTCAGCTATTCGTATTTAACGGTGTTGTATAAACAGCGTAGTGGCTCCTGAACTTATATGTCGAAGTCTTTAGTTGCTGCTCATTATTCAAACGCACACACGTACTCAAGCTCGTACTCTAACGCGTGCTCGAACGCATGCTCTTACCAATACCATCCCCGCTAATTAAGCTTGCTGAAAAAGCACCCGGTACTCCCCGTATCCCTCTGCCTCAAGGTCTTCTTTGGGCACAAACCGCAGTGCAGCGGAGTTGATGCAGTAGCGCAGACCGTTAGGGCCGGGGCCGTCGTTAAATACATGGCCGAGGTGGGAGTCGGCTTCTTTACTGCGGACTTCCGTACGGACCATCAGGTGGCTGAGGTCGGTCTTTTCTTTGACGGAGTAATCGCGGATCGGACGGGTGAAGCTCGGCCAGCCACAGCCGGAGTCGTATTTGTCCTCAGAGCTGAACAGCGGCTCGCCGGATACGATATCTACATAAATGCCATCTCCGTGATGATCCCAGAATTCGTTGCGGAAAGGCGACTCTGTCGCATTATTCTGTGTCACTTCATATTGAAGTGGAGTCAGACGTTCTCTTAAGCTTTCCTTATCTTCCTTATGGGACCAGTGTTGTTCGATAAAAGCATCCCGGCCGGAGCCAGTGCGGTAGCGTTTGTAATGCCCCGGGTTCTTGTGGTGATAGCCTTGATGGTATTCTTCAGCCCGGTAGAACTTGGACGCTGGAAGTATAGGAGTAACGATGGGCTTGGAAAAGCGGCCGCTCTCCTGGAGCTCGGCTTTGGAAGCTTCAGCCTCAGCCCGTTGTTCCTCGGAATGGGTGAAGATCGCTGTGCCGTACGAAGTTCCACGGTCGTAGAACTGTCCGCCTTCATCGGTAGGGTCGATTTGTTGCCAGAACAGCTCTAACAGCTTGCGATATGGGAAAATATCCGGATTGAACGTAATTTGCACCGCTTCTACGTGGCCCGTGGTTTCGGAGCATACTTCTTCATAGGTAGGGTTCTCTGTATGGCCGCCGGTATAACCTGAGACTACGTCGATAATGCCCGGTAGCTCCTCAAAAGGGGATACCATGCACCAGAAGCATCCGCCTGCGAAGGTGGCTTGTTCCGTTTTGGATTCTATATGATTCTTATGAACTTCACTCATTAATATCCCTCCATTCGGATAATGCAATTAAATAGATCACAATTTAATTATAAAACAAATATGGGCCGCCTGCCAGCAGTTGCCTCCATTAAGCCCCATTTGGACGCGAGCGTAATGATAGCCCTGCCAGACCAATTACAGCCACATACAGCAGGACAGCGATAATGGCATTACTCGGATTGCTCAGCCCATTGCCGCCAAGATATGCGAACAGGGCGATCCCGGGGATTTTGCCTAAGCCCGATGCCAGTAGAAAGCTCCAGAAGGGCAGGCCTGCTGCTCCGGCATAAGCGTTGACTGCAGTCTGCGGGATGATTGGCAGCAGCCGGGCCAGTACGACAGAAGCAAAGGGACGGCGTTCCACAGTAGCTGTGAATTTTTCAAGCGCGGGAATAGAGGCCAGATAGGCTCGTGCTCTGCCCTGGAACCAGTACTTTACGCCAATGAACATCAAGGCTGCGGCCAGGTTAGTCGCTAACCAGCAGATCACCGCACCTGCAAGACTCCCATATACATAGCCGAATAATCCGATGACGGCCTTGTAGGGTACAACGGGAAATAAGGCGAGCACGGTGGCCATTCCCACCGACAGAACCGGGTTTTGAACATTGCGCATCCAGTCCAGGATGTCATTCCTGTACATAAAAGCTGCGCCTATACCCGCAATATACAACAGAATCGGCAACCATTTTCTCATCTTAATATGCCCTTTCCTCCATCTCTTCATCTCATCATACTGAAAAAAATGAAATTATTGAAGCAAAGGTCATTTGTCGGGTCATCAGTTCAAGGTATAATAGCTGGAAGAGTGTATACGTGATGAACATACAGACTTCAAGAGGGGGAGAGCTCACGACATGAAAGTTCCTGATCGAAAAAGAGTTGCACTGGTCGGCATCGGCGGTATTGCGCGTAAAGTATATCTGCCACTGCTGGCCAACCATCCACAGGTGGAGGTCGCGGGAGTGTTGAGCCGTTCCGCAACAACCGTGCAAGATACGCTAGAGACCTATCGTTTTCCTCAGGGCACGACCGATTTGAATGAATTATTGTCCTGGGATGTGGATGCCGTATTTGTACATAGCCCAACACCCTCCCATTATGATATCGTTATGAAATGTCTAGAACGCAGAGTCTCAGTCTATGTGGACAAGCCGCTCTCCTATAACTTGAAGGAATCGCAGGAAATGGCCTCTTTTGCTCAGGAGCAAGGGGTTCTGCTGGCTGTAGGGTTTAACCGCCGTTACGCTCCTTTGTATATGACAGCGAAGGCTTGGTTAGAGCAGGCGGGTGGCATCAGTCAATGTACTGCGGTTAAGCATCGAACAGAGCTTCAGTCTGGCAGTAGCCGGGAGACGGTATATGATGATCTGATTCATATGCTCGATTTGCTGCTATGGCTGTGCGGCAATGACTATGAGCTGTTACGATCCATGCTGCAAAGTAACAAAGAGGGACAATTGCTGCAATCCTCGGGTCTGCTGGGTTGGAGTAGCGGAGCGTCAGGGATGTTCAGTATGATCAGGGATGCCGGAACAGATCTGGAGAAGCTGGAGCTGCACGGAAACGGTAGATCAGCGGAGGTAGTGAACCTGGAGACAGCGGTACTCTATGAAAAGGGTGGCCTGCCGCGTAGTCAGGGCTTTGGAAGCTGGGACACGATACTCCAGAGAAGAGGCTTTAGCGGCGCTGTGGATGATTTTCTAAGCCATATTGACTCTCCAGAGCAATGCGGCATCGCGGCCGCAGCCGTATTGGCAAGCCATAAGCTGGCGGAAGAACTATCGGATTGAGGAGAACAGAAAGGGGCCATACATAAAATGGATGACCAGCGTAAACAAATGGAAGAACAGATTATTGAGAGTTACAAGCGTGATGAAGAAATGATGATTCTTGTCTTTGCCCAGTGGTGCGTAAATAATAAGCTGGATCCGCATGCCTTGTATTTGCAGGCTTACCCGCACCAGGAGAACAATGCAGCACTGCACCATGCCCTCTCCTTGACAGTACCTGAGGAAGAAGCCGGATTCATTTCCAATGATACGGTGCTCGGCTTGTTGTCGCTGTATGGCAATGATGATCTGGCCTTCGTAGTCACTGAAGCGATAGCGGAACGCGCTTCTTCACAGGGTGACGGAGAGTAGTAAGAAACGGCAATTATTATGTCAGTATTAACTTTTTTTTGGCAAACGATGTTCATCGGGGTTGAAGTGTGGTAAAATTTTATATACTAACTAATAGTAAGTTTTATTAGTGAGAGGTGAAAACAATGGAACAACATCAACTGACAATGTGTCCGAGATTTGAGACGGCTTTTTCTTTCCTTGGTAAGCGGTGGAATGGACTAATTATTCAAACGCTAATGAGCGGGCCGAAACGCTTCAAGGATATTTCCGGTCTGATCCCTTCGATGAGTGACAAGATGCTGTCGGAGCGGATGAAGGATCTGGAATGCGAAGGCATTCTGGTGCGCCATGTCTATCCAGAAACTCCGGTGCGGATTGAATATGAGTTGACGGACAAAGGACGGGCACTTGAGCCTGTCATGAAACAAATTTCTGTATGGGCCGAGAGCTGGGTTGAATAGCTTGCATCCGGTCAATGACTTGTAGATAGCCTCTTTCTCCTGTATTGGAGAGGGGCTTTTTTCAACCTTGGATAACCCAGCTATGGGTATTCCGGTCTGTACAACTATGAAATTACTTATTTACTTTAAATTGGACGGGGAATGGTTGCACAAAGTCGAGATTTGTGTAATATAATAGAAAAAAACATTGCCCATACTTTGTGGGATGATTTCCCAATCGCATGTTTTGTCCTGTTGTCCGGCCTAAGTGTTCTCTAGTCAGCCCGGGTACCACGTTGCTGCTTGAGATGCATGCTTTAGATTCAGCACAACTAACAGGAGGCGAGAAGATGAAGACTACCCTGTTTTCCCGGGAAATAACGTATGGAAAAAAGGATGTTGCCGAGCTGGAGGCTGCTTCGATTAAGGTGCAGCTTATTTATGACAAGACACTGTTTATGCTTCACAGCCATCTTCCTAAGTCCTTGTGGGATGCGTGGATCGGTGTGCCTTACAATATTATATCTTCCCTTTATAAGGGAGATAACGATGGTGGAACTGTTTTTCAGAAGTGGATTCAAGGTCCATCCGGCTTTAAATGTATCGGTTGTGAACGTCACTGTCTGGAATCTACGTCACCTCCCGCTGAGATTCGGCCGTCCGGCGTACAGCGGAAGTACAAATTCCACAATGGCATCAGACAAAGCATGGTACTTCAGGCTGTAATCTGGTCCATGTATGAGAATACGATATTGTTCGAACCATTTTTGGGCGGGGAGCCTTTTTTGACTGAAGAGGATCTGGATACGATCTCCTCATACTTCGTGCCAACCTATCTGAGCCAATTCCCTTTGCTTGAGCGCTCTAAGCCCTGTAAAGAGTATAAGGATCAGCATATTCGCGTGTACCAGGAGTGGATCTCAGCACCCGATGTGGTCCTGCAATGGGATGGCGGGCTGACGGAAGGCCGATGGATGACTGGTGTTTATATGGATCATGCCCGGTTTGCCGGACTCGGCCCTTATGTGAAGGATGCCAAAGGCAAGCGTACGTATATGCAGGCCTTTGTTCAATAGAAGGAATCAGGATTTACATGCTGTCTTATAGGCTGGAGGACGAGCCTAATGTCTCTAGGTGATATTCCCTAGTGTGAATAGAAAAAAAGTTTGCTTAGAGTCCCTTCGGGGACTCTTTTTTATCCTATCAATAGGAATAATCTCCTGATTTTGCATTGAGAACGTGGCTGGCTTCGGTTATCCTAAAATGAGACGAAATACGAAGTGACTACAGCCTGAGACACTAGTAGCGGATGTTGTCGGGAAGATAAGGCGGTGCTGGAAATGCCCATGGTAGGGTTGGGGCGTTTGTTGCTAGGATTGATTATTATTATGACCTTGGGGGGATGTTCCTCCGCTCTAGGTACCAAAGCAGACGTGGTTACAGGGCCTGAGGGGCCGACATTTTCCTTAATGGTGGGTGGCAAAGAACTGGCTGACAGCACAGAAAGACTATTAAGCGGCACTTATAGAAAAGGAATCACGATTCTTGAACTGCTGCAGGGCAGCGGTGTTGCTGTTTTTGCAGAAGACGGACAGAAGATTCTCGCTGTAAGCAATGTGTCCCTGGGGCCAGACATGGAATGGGAAGTACAGATGGACGGCAAGGTAATCAGTAATACGAATTGGAAGAGCAGTCCCGTTAATTCAAGCGCACGTATTGTGATTATGGCAAAGTCGGATGCCGGAGGCAAAGACCCGGATTCAGTCTTCCTATACGTGAACGGTGGAAGTGAGCAGGAGAACCTGACACATATATACGTAATGAGCTTTACAAGTGATCTCTCTGTGAGAAGCCTGCTGAAAAGCTGCGGAATGGTTCAATTGTCGGAGGACAACCAGAGAATACAGGCGGTGAAGGGACACGCACCACAGTCCAGTGAAATATGGAAATTGCGAGTGAATGGCAAAAAGCTGCTGGACAACGGGATGGACATGAAACTTCGGCCGATGGATGAGTTGGAGATTTCCTTAGGGTTGCGATAATAACAATACATAACGGCCAGATCACCTATTAGAAAAAGGGGGGTCTGGCTATTTCAGTTGCACGTGACAGAAGTTCTTTCTATGAATGAATAATTGTCAAATATATTGTGAAAGTATTCACAAATACTGTGACTGCAATCACAATCACGGTTCAAATTTGAAATGTATACTTTCAGTATATGGAAGTAACAAGAGAGCATGCAGAAGCATTGAGGAGGTACCTAACCATGACAGCAAGCAGAGAAAAGTTGGTATTAGTCGGCAACGGGATGGCTGGAATTGGCACTGTGGAGCAGATTTTAAAGCTTGGCGGCGCGTATGAGATTACCGTGATCGGGAGTGAACCTCACCCTAATTACAACCGTATCATGCTTTCTTATGTTCTGGAAGGCAGCAAGACTACCGAGGATATTATTCTAAATAATTGGAACTGGTATGAGGACAATGGGATTACGCTGCATACGGGAACAACAGCTACGCGCATCGATACAGCATCACGCCAGATCTACACGGACAGCGGTTTGGTAATTCCATACGACAAGGTGATCATTGCAACTGGATCGAATTCGTTCATTCTGCCGGTTCCGGGCAGCGACAAGGAGGGAGTAGTAGGCTTCCGCGATATTGCGGATTGTGAGGCTATGCTGGAGGCAGCCCGGCAGTACAGCAAAGCAGCTGTAATTGGCGGGGGACTACTCGGATTGGAAGCGGCCAAAGGGCTGGTAAACCTGGGTATGGATGTTACTGTCGTGCATTTGATGGAAGATTTGATGGAGCGCCAGCTGGACCGGAGCGCATCTTCAATGCTGCAAGCAGAACTGGAACGTCAAGGCGTGAAATTTGCGATGGGTATGCAGACGGTAGAGCTGACCGGGGAGCAGAGGGTAAGTGGGCTGCGCTTCAGCGATGGCAGTGAGCTGGCAGCTGATTTTGTCGTCATGGCTGTCGGGATTAAGCCGAATGTGCAATTGGCGAGAGACAGCGGGCTTGAAGTTAACCGCGGCATTGTTGTGAACGACTATCTTCAGACCTCCGCAGAGGGAGTCTATTCTGTGGGTGAGTGTACGGAGCACCGGGGCGTATGCTATGGTCTCGTCGCGCCGTTGTTTGAGCAGGGGATGGTGCTTGCGAAGCATTTGTGCGCTGTAGACACGAAGCCATATGAAGGTTCTGTCGTGTCGACCAAGCTGAAGATTTCCGGTGTCGATGTATTTTCTGCTGGCGAATTCATAGATACCCCCGAACATACAGTGATCTCTGCCAAAGATGAATGGAAACGAACCTACAAGAAGATTTTGCTGAGAAATAATATTATCGTCGGTGCTGTTTTGTTCGGAGATGTGACAGAATCGGCCAACTTACAGAAGCTTGTGAAGCAAGGCGCGAAGATGACGGATGATATCTATGCCGAGGTTATGGGAACCGGCTGCTGCGGAAATGGGGAGGCCAAAAAGGGCTTGATTGTGGAGTCCATGGCCGATGAAGAGATCGTCTGCGGCTGCAACGGTGTGACGAAGAAAGCAATTGTAGATGCCGTAACCGAGAACGGATTCACGACGGTTGAGGAGATCAAGGCCTGCACAGGTGCAACCCGTTCGTGTGGCGGCTGCAAGCCAGTGGTTGAGCAGATTTTGCAATTTGTACTTGGTGACAGTTTTCAGCAAAGTTCCAAGCAGGGCATTTGCACCTGTACTTCCCTGAGCCGCGATGAGATCGTGGCCGAGATTCACGCCAAAGGTCTAAAGACCAGCAAAGAGGTCATGCATGTGCTGGGCTGGGCCCAGGAGGAGGGGTGCTCCAAGTGCCGTCCTGCTATTAATTATTATTTGGGAATGACATATCCTGACACCTATGAGGATGAGAAGGAATCGCGTTTCGTCAATGAAAGAATGGGAGCCAACATCCAGAAGGATGGCACCTATACTGTAATTCCCCGGATGTACGGCGGGGTGACCACGCCGGAGGATTTGAAAAAAATCGCTGACGTTTCCCTCAAGTACGACGTTAAAGTGGTCAAAGTCACCGGTGGACAGCGTCTCGATCTGATTGGTGTGAAGAAGGAGGATCTGCCCAAGGTATGGGAAGAGCTGGATATGCCGTCCGGCTATGGTTATGCCAAGTCGCTGCGCACCGTCAAGACTTGTGTGGGATCACAGTTCTGCCGCTTTGGCACCCAGGATTCCATGGGTATGGGGGCTTTGATGGAACGCAAGTACGAACGACTGGACTTCCCGGCGAAATTTAAAATGGCGGTCAACGGCTGTCCACGCAATTGTGCGGAATCCTGCACTAAGGATATCGGCATCGTCGGCAATGATGGCGGCTGGGAGGTCTTTATCGGGGGCAACGGCGGGATTAAGCCGCGGATTGCAGACTCCTTCTGCAAGGTCAAGACCGATGAGGAATTAATAGAAGTTTGCTCAGCCGTGATGCAGTATTACCGGGAGACTGGCAACTATTTGGAGAGAACCTCCGAGTGGGTGGAACGGATGGGACTTGCCAACATTCAGACCGTTATTCTGAACGATGAAAGCAATCGTAAGGAACTGGCGGCACGAATAGATTTTGCCCTGGCCCAGGTTAGCGATCCTTGGAAAAAAATGCTGAACGACGACAGCACCCGTTCGGCTCTGTTCGAGACCGCAAAGGTCTAGCCGTGCGCAAGCTGGCTGGAATGAGGAATGAATAATCTTAAAGGAGCGAGAACGATGGAAATGACGAAGCAGGAATATGCGATCGGTGAAGTGCAGGATTTTCTGCCCCAAATCGGTCGGGTAGTGAAAGCGGGACAGACTGAGCTGGCTGTTTTCCGCACCTCTGACGGGACTTTTTATGCTGTGGAGAATCAGAGCCCTCATCCGAAGGGTGGACCGCTGGCAGAAGGAATCGTATCTGGCTATTACCTGTATGATCCACTGTACGATTGGAAGATTGATCTGCGCTCCGGCGAGGTTCAGGCTCCAGATCAGGGCAGAGTGGCGACCTATTCCGTTCAGACCGAAGACAATAAGGTGAAGGTCCGCGTGTAGCCTGATCGATTAAGCTTGATAAGCATGGTGAATCAGAAACACCAGGGGGAATGGGTATGTTTGCACAAAGTGTGGAGAATATCGTTGAAGCAGCTGTTTATAAACGCGATAAAATGAATGAAAGTCTGCCCAAATACTTTCTGGCAGCGCTGCTGGCAGGGGCTTATGTCGGGATCGGCATTATCCTAATCTTTTCTCTTGGAGCGCCACTGGCAGCACTCAAGTCGCCATTCCAATCGCTGATTATGGGAGCTTCCTTCGGGATCGCATTGACCCTTGTTGTCTTTGCGGGCTCGGAGCTGTTTACCGGCAATAATATGTTTTTTACGGCAAGCACGCTTGCAGGCAGAACTAGCATTGGGGATACCCTGAAGAACTGGGTGATCGTTTTTCTCGGCAATCTGGCAGGCGCTGTGGTTCTTGCCCTTCTGATTCAAGGGACGGGACTGTTCAAGGCGGCTCCGGCTGAACATCTGATTTTTACGGCTGCTGCCAAAAAAATGAGCCTGCCGTTCTCAGAGCTGTTCTTCCGCGGCATTCTTTGTAACTGGCTAGTCTGTCTGGCCCTATGGATGTCCTCGCGGGCTAAGAGTGAGACAGCCAAGCTGGTGCTGATCTGGTGGTGTCTGTTCGCGTTCATCGCCAGCGGCTATGAGCACAGTGTAGCGAATATGACGCTGCTGAGCGTAGCGCTGCTGCTTCCAGGTCATCCCGAAACGATCTCGCTGGCAGGCTGGCTGCACAACATGATTCCGGTAACGCTCGGTAATATTATTGGCGGCGGCGTCTTTGTCGGTATGGCCTATTGGCTGATTTCACCTCTGCGCGGCGCGGGTAAGAAAATCTAGAGGCAAAGCTAAAGAGTATATTAGAGGTAAAAGCTAGAGCTAGAGATAAAACAAAAGCAAACGCAACATCAAACGTAGAGTTAAAGGGCGTCTTTTGCTGAGCACAATGCTACTCAACAAAGTTACACTTTTTAAACCAGGATGTCTCCAGCAGGTCGGGGACTTCCTGGTTTTTACATTTGGAGAACTGTACATGTCCTTATGGTCCTTCTAAAAGCTCCTTATTTGGCCTATGTCATCATCGTGGATCTCCAGTCCAGCCGTAAAAAAAGACGCCCCGCAAGGCGTCTTGACCACTCTATTAAGTTCCGTGAAATTTATTGGGTCAGATATGATTCAATGAGGTGAATAGAGGGTATAAGTTTAGGGCGTTAGATTCGGCAAATTTCTCCCGGGCACATTTCGCAATGGCAAATTTCCTGAAGCATACCCAGATCCTTGATGACGATCATGCCATTCTCATATTCCACAGCGTCTTTCTTCCGCAGATCGCTCAGCATCCGGTTCACGCTCTCACGGGTGGCACCGATCATATTAGACAGGTCTGTGTGTGTGATTTTTTTGTTAATCAGAATATTCTCGCCGCTCTTCTCGCCATAGGTGTTGCCCAGACGGATCAATGTAGAGCAGAGTGCACCCGGTTTACCATACATCATTAGATCCCGGAATTTAGTCTGTGTCAGACGATGATGAATCCCCATCCATTTCATGAAGTCAATGGCAAAGTCGCAGTGCTGGCAGATGAGAATCTCCAGATCCTTGTGCTCTATGACGCCAACTTCGCTGTCTTCAATGACCTCGGCTGTAAAGCTGTGCTTCGTGCTGAAGAAAGGATCCGCTTGACCGACCATATCGCCTGCTTGGTACATATAGAGAATGAGTTCTTTACCTTCATCTGTAGATTTGGTTAATTTCACACGTCCACGTTTAATGTAAAATAGTTTATCCGAATAGTCACCTTCCCAGAAAAGGTGTGATCCTTCAGGGACTGTACGTTCTTTCATTGTAACGAGAAGTCTGTTGAAGTTCTGCTCGGAGAAACATTTCGTATTGCCATGGGCTTCGATAGCATTGTGGTATTCCTTGATCATAATCGACATCCCCTTTATTCCCTCAGTTTTTCAGTAAATTTTAAATTAATTATACCTTGAAATTGGCCAGATATGGGTAAAAAAAAGCCCTTAAAAGTGTCGAATTTTTAACATTGTGATTATTTTCACTTCAAATGTGTGAGATTTAATATGATTTTCGCGACATTAGGAGTATAAAGGGTAACTAAGGTGCATAGCAAAACAGCCATTACCATTATACACATATAGTGGGATTTGGTTGTTTTTTTGTTGTCTTTTTTGCAAAAGAGGTTGGTTTGTACACTGGTTTCTCATAATTTCGTATAAATGCACATAACTCTGTTACAGCCGGACATTGGCGGCAATAAAGCCGGACGATATCCTAGAGTTGAGCGTCTGGAGCTCTGTGATTATAAGGGCGGGCGGACAAAACTCAGGAGAAGGAGAAATCATACATGGCTAAAGTAGCGGACAAATATCTAAAGGTGGATCCGTGGGCAATTATCGAAGAGGGCTTCGACACGGAGCGGAACCGGGTTTCTGAATCTATCTTTTCACTAGGTAACGAATACATGGGCGTACGCGGGTACGCTGAAGAAGGATACAGCGGTGACAGTCTTATCGGGAGTTATTTCAACGGTTTAAATGAACAGCTGGACATCGGCAACCATTATAAAGGGATTATTCGCTCCCTGCGGTATATGGTCAATTCCGTGGACTGGCTGCATACACGTATCGCTGTAGACGGCGAACAGCTTGATTTGGCTAAGAGTAAGATTTCGGATTATGTACGTAAACTGGATTTCCGTACGGGCACCTACCGCCGGGAATTTGTATGGCATCTGGAGAATGGGAAAAGCCTGAAGCTTGTTTTCACCCGTCTTGTCAGCATGACTATGTCTCACCTTGGTTTGCAGCAAGTTGCATTTGAGCCGCTAAACTTCTCCGGAAGTGTGGACATCATTGCAGGTCTTGATTTCAATATCATTCATGAAGAGCGCGGCGTGAGCATGTGGAACCCTGTTCGCAGCGGAGAGCAAGATGGAATCTCGGCAATTTTGGCGAGCACTATAAATACCGGCAACAAGCTGTTCTCCAGCTTCACATTGAAAGCTTCCCAACCGATTGAAACAGCACGTGTTGAACGGGAGAAATTCATTGGACAGAGCTTCTCACTGGAATTGACCCAAGGTGAAACTGCACACTTTACGAAGTTTGCTATCAACTGTGCAGACAGCACATCTGCAAGAAGTGCCGAAGAACTGTGGAGTGAAGGCCTGGGCCTGGCTGTGGCGTCATTAAGTCTGGAAGAGCAGGCTGTACTTGCGGAGCAAGAAGCTTACTGGAACGGAATCTGGGAGACCAGTGATATTAGTATCGAAGGAGATCCTGAGAACCAACAGGGTATCCGGTTCTGCATTTTCCAACTGTATCAGACCTACCATGGCGACCATCCGGGCTTCAATATCGGAGCCAAGGGTCTGACGGGTGAGGTATACCGCGGATTGGCCTTCTGGGATACAGAGTCCTACTGTCTTCCATTCTATATGTTCAACAATCCGAAAGCGGCCAAGAGCTTGCTGGAGTTCCGCTACAGAACGCTTCCTGAAGCTATGCAACGCGCCAAAGATGTGGATTGCGAAGGTGCATGCTATCCGATCGCTACCATTGACGGAACGGAAAGCTGTGATCTGTGGCAGCACTCTAACCTGCAGTTGCATGTAGGTACAGCAGTATCCTTTGGTATTTGGCACTATGTCAAGAATACTGGAGACAAAGAGTTCCTATTCAGCAAAGGGGTAGAAATGCTGATCCAGATCAGCCGCTTCTATGCAACACGCGGTCAATGGGGACAACGTACCGGCGAATACGGTTATTTTGGAGTTATGGGACCAGACGAATTCCAACTGATGGTGAACAATAACTGCTATATCAACCTAATGGCTAAAAAATCCTTCGAATTTGCCCTGGAAGCGATTCAGGAAATGAAGGAAAAGGCGCCGTCCGAGTTCGCTGAATTGTCAGCTAAAGTGGAACTGCGTGAGGAAGAACTGGGCGACTGGAGCAACAAGGCAGAAAAAATGAAGATTCCTGTAGACAAGGAAACTGGAGTATATGAGGAGCATGACGGATTCTTTGATATGCCTCACATTGATATTCACTCCATTCCAGTGACAGAATTCCCGCTGTATTCCAACTGGTCGTACGATCGTCTGTACCGCTATGACATGATCAAACAGCCGGATGTGCTAATGTTCATGTTCTTGTATAGTGAGCAGTTCACCAAGGAAGAGAAGCTGGCCAACTATGAATACTATGAGTCAAGATGTATCCATGAGTCTTCGTTGTCGCCATCGATTCACTCTATTCTTGCCAGTGAAATCGGCAAGCATGAGGAAGCGTACAACTTCTTTGAATTCGCAACACGTCTTGACCTGGATAACTATAACCGCAATACCCGCGAAGGACTTCACACAACCTCTATTGCTGCGGCATGGATGAACATTGTGTATGGATTTGGCGGCATGCGTTCCGACGGTGAGCGTCTGTCATTCCAGCCATCCCTGCCTGAGCGTTGGACATCCTACAGCTTCCAGGTAATGTATGAGGGAGTACTGCTCAAGATTGTTGTGAACAAGGATAACGTTAGTCTGAAAGCCATCAGCGGCGGTAGCACGGAGATTATTGTGTACGGGCAACGGATTAAAGTGGATGCCTCCGGTACGGTGCTTCCGCTGGGCGAAGGGATGATTGCAGGTTGAACTGGACAGTTAGAGAAGAGAGCTTCGACAAGAACCAGATAACGACGAACGGGAACAAATATATGACCGGCAACGGCTATATGGGTTATCGCGGCACACTTGAAGAATTCGGCAAGGAGCAGCTGTCCGCGGTGACACTGGCCGGCCTCTATGATAGAGCTGGTGAGAAATGGCGTGAGCCTGTGAACGCTCCGAATGGACTGTTTACGGTCATCTCCTGCAACGGCCAGCCGCTCAGTGTGCTGGATACCGAACCGGTATCCCACATACAGGAACTGGATTTCCGCAGTGCAATCCACCGTCGTGAGACGGTGTACCGTACGCCTGAGGGCGGCACGGTGACCGTTACCGCCGAGCGTTTTGCAAGCATGGATAACCTGCATCTGCTTCTCAGCAAACTAACTGTCAGCAGCACCATCGATTGCCGGATTGATATTGAGACGGGAATCGACGGAGAGGTGTGGGATATCAATGGTCCTCACTTGTTCGAGAAAAAAGAATATGCCGAGGGCGATGTACTGATCTCAAGTGCGGTTTCCGGAGAATTGAACGTTCCGGTTGCTGTGGCAGAAATCGCTGATTTTGGCTTTGGAGAGCAGCAAATTGTGGATGGCCTGGCCATCCGCAAGCTCTTGCTGGATGCCAAGGCAGGCGAAACCTACGAATGGCACAAGTATGTGTCGGTATACACTGGCCTTGACGGCGGTAAAGCACCGGTAGACAATGCTGTAGAGGCTGTTCAGGCGGCGGCTAAATTAGGTTATGATGAGCTGCTTGCAGCACATCGTAAGCGTTGGGAAGATCGTTGGGTGGGCAGTGATGTGATCATTGAAGGTGACGATGAAGCACAGATGGCGCTCAGATACAGCATTTATCAGCTGCTGATCATTGCCCCTACGGAATCGGAGAAGGTCTCCATTCCGGCGCGCGGTTTGTCCGGGCAAGTCTATAAGGGAGCCGTGTTCTGGGATACAGAGATGTTCATGCTGCCGTTCTTCCTGCACAGTGATCCGAGTACCGCCCGCAATCTGATGATGTACCGTATCCACACGCTGGATGGAGCCCGCCGCAAGGCAGCGGAATATGGCTTCCTTGGTGCATTCTATGCCTGGGAGAGTCAGGATACGGGTGACGATGCCTGTACCCTGTTCAATGTGAACGATGTGTTCACTGGACGGCCTATGCGTACTTATTTCCGGGATAAACAGGTGCATATCAGTGCGGATGTTGTCCACGGTATTTGGCAGTATGTGCAGTTTACCGGAGATGACAGCTTGCTGGTGGATGGCGGAGCAGAGGTAATCTGGGAGTGCGCCAGATTCTTCTATTCCTACGCGTTCTACAATCCAGTCAAGAAGCGTTATGAAATTCTGGATGTGACCGGACCGGATGAATATCATGAACGTGTTAACAACAACGCGTTCACGAATGCGCTGGTCAAGGAAAGTCTGGAGATTTCGCTACGGACGGCGGAATTGCTCAAAGAGAAGTATCCTGCCGAGTTTGAAAAATTGACGGCTCAGTTCACAGACGGTCCATTCCTGACCGAGATCGGTTCGATGCTGGAGAGCTTCTATGTTCCACAGCCTGATGAAGAGACGCTTGTCATTGAACAATTTGACCGTTATCATACCCTTGAAGAAGTCACGCTGGCGGATCTGAAATCACGTGTTCTGAATAAAAACGAATATTGGGGCGGCGGCAACGGTCTGGCTACTACAACCAAAATCCTGAAGCAAGCAGACGTTGTGCTCATGATGAACCTGTTCAAGCATTCCTTCTCTAAAGAAGTCAAGAAGGCGAACTGGGAATTCTACGAGCCACGCACC
Organism: Paenibacillus agri; assembly: GCF_013359945.1. Lineage (GTDB taxonomy): Bacteria > Bacillota > Bacilli > Paenibacillales > Paenibacillaceae > Paenibacillus_AQ > Paenibacillus_AQ agri. The sequence goes on from NZ_JABWCS010000215.1 coordinate 84,456, forward strand.
GAGCATGGCTCCAGTCTCAGTCCGTGCATTTATGCGCTGGTTGCTGCTGATATCGGCTCTCCCGATTGGGGATATCCGTACTTTATGCGGACCGCTACAGTGGATTTGACCGGTGAATCAAAGCAATACGTAGGCGATCTTTATATTGGCGGAACGCATCCGGCTGCGAACGGCGGCGCGTGGATGGCAGCGGTACTTGGTTTTGCCGGCGTGCATTTCGACGGTGATACCGTGCATATCAAACCTTCCTTGCCACAGAAATGGGAGGCAGTGGAGCTCCCGGTGGTATTGCGCGGAGGAACCTATACGCTGAGAATCAGCCGCGGAGAAGTAACGATTACGGCTGCAGCCGGCAACAGTAGTGCATTAAACTTTGTTGTAGATGGCGCAGAGCCACAGTTATGCCAGCCGGGCGTGCAGCTGAAACTTCAGACAGCAGGGGCTACGGTATAGCTAGATCAGCGTGCAATTATATTTTCGTATACATTAATAGAGATATGATCAACACATAGAGAGGACAGAATGTCATGCTGCAAAATATGAAAGGTGCCATCTTCGATCTGGACGGTGTCATCGTAGATACGGCGAAATACCACTTCCTGGCCTGGGCAGAGCTTGCCCGTGAGCTTGGCTTTGAATTTACAGAGGAGGATAACGAACGTCTCAAAGGCGTAAGCCGGATGAGATCGCTCGATATCCTGCTGGAAGTAGGCGGTCTTGATTTCCCGGAGGAAGAAAAAATCGCGATGGCAGATAAGAAGAACAAGCTGTACGTAGAGTTCATCAACAAGCTTGATCAATCCGAGCTGCTGCCGGGCGTGAAGGAATATCTTACAGGTCTTAGAGAACGCGGTGTTGGTATCGCGCTTGGTTCAGCGAGCAAGAACGCCATGTTCATTCTTGATAAGCTGAACATTACCGATCTGTTCGATGCTGTAGTTGATGGCAACAAAGTATCTAACGCTAAGCCTGACCCTGAAGTGTTCCTCACCGGGGCTGTTGAGCTTAAATTACAGCCGGAGGAATGCGTTGTGTTTGAAGACGCAGAAGCGGGTGTGGAAGCAGGAAAAGCGGCAGGAATGAAGGTAGTCGGAATCGGCAAGCCGGAAATTCTTAAGGAAGCGGATCTTGTTGTTGCCGGATTGCATGAACTCCTCTAACTTGATAGACTGATGTCATTGTGAGGGGAATTCCCTCATAATGACAAGTCTATGAAGGAAGATTGAGGGATGAGAAATGGAGACCATTCTTTTATGGCCTGACGGTGCTCCCGGAGCTGCGGGTACTAATGACGAGGATTGCCCGGCTATTACACCTTATCTTGTCGAAGGGGACGGCAATGCCGCGGTTGTGATTTGCCCTGGTGGTGCTTACGGGATGCGTGCAGATCATGAGGGGGAGCCCATAGCTATCTGGCTCAACAGCCTGGGCATTTCAGCCTTTGTGTTGCGCTACCGCGTAGCGCCCTACCAATATCCAAGTGCACTTCTGGATGCCAAGCGGGCGATGCGTACAGTGCGCCTACATGCTGAGAAATTCAGGATTGATCCCGCCCGCATCGGGATTCTTGGATTCTCTGCTGGTGGTCACCTGGCCTCCACGGCTGGCGTGTTGTTTGACAAGGGCAATGCAGAGGATAATGATCCAGTGGAACGGGTGTCCAGCCGTCCGGATCTTATGATTCTATGTTATCCGGTAATTTCTATGGATGATCAGGTGGTACACAAAGGGTCCAAGGACAATTTGCTGGGTTCTTCCCCGCAAGATGATTTGGTGGATCTAATGAGCAGCGATCTGCAAGTAGGAACGGACACACCGCCGACCTTTCTGTGGCATACGTCGGATGACGAAGGTGTGTCGGCTCAGAACAGCCTTCTTTTCGCCGCAGCTCTGGGACGTCATGGTATTCCGTTCGATCTGCATGTCTATGCACACGGAAGACATGGCCTAGGCTTGGCTACGGAGGAACAGCATACTTGTGGCTGGACGGAGACTTGCGCTTCATGGCTTGACTTAAACGGATATACGCAATAATAATGTATTAATACGTGTTCAGAGAAGACTGGAGCCGTTCTGACGGGCTGTTCCAGTCTTTTTTTTTGTGCTGTAGTGTGTAACTGAGATTTTCAAATATCCTCCAACAGTTAACGGATAACTGTAAATTTAGCATTCCACTTCTGCAGGCTGGATCATGGCGTAGCTTTTATTTTGTCTTTAGTAGAAAAATAGATACAAATACTCCTAAAAAACTTTAGAATAGACATATATGACGCATATAGCGTTTGTTATAGTATGAAGCTGGAGGTGTGCCTTATGTGGTCAAGACTTGTTAAGCCACTTGTGAAACTGAACGTCAAGCAGCAGTTAATCCTGCTCTTCCTGATTATGATCTCTCCCATTCTGATTCTGAACAGCTACGGCAATTTGAAGGCCGAGGGCATTCTCAAGCGTCATGTTACGAATGCATATGTGGAGCTGAATAAACAGAACTTTACGATTATTAACCGGGATATTGAGACCGTTAACAAAATCACCACCACCATCATTCAGAACCCGCTGATTCAACAGCTGAGCACAAAATCCAATGAAATTGTGATGGATTCGTTCAAGCGTTATGAGGCTATAGAAAAGCTGCTGCTCAGCTACTCCCAGGGTACCGGCAAGGATGATGTTGTTTATTACTCGCTCTATGTATACGATCCGGAGGATAAATATTTCTTTGCCCCGAACTTTCCGCAGGTCAAGAAGGCGGGAGTTTATTTTTTCTCCAAGGAAGAGGAGCCTAGTTGGTTCCAATCGGCGGTGCAGCAGAAAGGGCGGGGCTATCTGCAGTTTATGGACAGACTCAGTGCCCAGGCCGAGAATAACAAGACACTTACCTATGTCAGGGCGGTCAACAACATTTACCGTGGAGAAGGGACCATTGGCGTATTGGTCGTGACTAAAATGGAGTCCAAAATCAGTGAATCGCTGAAATCGATATCCCTGCCTGACGGTGAGATCTACCTCACAGATATGAATAATCTTGTACTTGCTTCTACGATTAACAATTTAGGTGACCATATTGAACTGCCGGAAGGGGCAGAGGAGGGAGATCCGGAAGGCATCGTGGATGTTATCACCAATGATTTTATTTATGTGGTCAATAACAACCATGCCCTGGGTCAGAAGCTTGTCTACAAGGTTCCTGTAAAAGCGCTTTTACAGCAGCAAAATGAGATGAAGAGGGTCATACAATATATCACCATCGCCTATGCGGTATTCGGGCTGATCATTATTACATATTTCTGGCGTTCCCTGATGACGCCTCTGCAAAAGCTAGCCTTTTTCGTGCGTAAATACGAACCTGGCAATCGTGTCCCAGAGACGCCAAGGTGGGGCAGCAATGACGAGGTCAGCGTGCTGATCACTTCCACGTATGATATGGCCCGAAGGCTTAATGGCCTGATTACTTACAAGTATAAAATGGAACTGAAGCAGAAAGAATCGCAGCTGCAATTGCTTTACCAACAAATCAATCCCCATCTGCTATATAATACACTCGAGAGCATATATTGGAAAATATCACTTGAAGGTAATGCGGAATCTGCCGAGATGGTCAAGCAGCTGTCCAAGCTGATGAAGATTAGTCTCAGTCGTGGCAGAGAGTTGATTACACTGGAGGAAGAACTGGAACATGCCTCTGCTTATATCAAGCTCCAGCAGCACCGGTATGATTATGTTTTTCGGGTTGAGATGAATATTGATCCGGATATTAAGAGCAACTTGATTCCGAAGATCACTCTGCAGCCGTTGATCGAGAATGCCATCATTCATGGCGTGAAGAATATGGGGGAAGACGGCGAGATTATTATTACAGCCTGGATGGAGGAGGATTACATCCTTATCTCCATAGAAGATAACGGTTACAAAGAGGTTGATTTTGAGGCAATTATGTGGATTCTTGATGAAGAAAATCCAAATCCGACCAGCGGATATGGCATCCGTAATGTCAACCAGCGTATACATCTGCATTTTGGCCCTGAATATGGTATTAGTTATGCTGCCCGCGCGGGTGGTGGAACCCAGGTAGTAGTCAAGCTGCCGAAATCGGAGAATCACGAATAAAAGGAGAATATCGATATGTTTAATATTTTGGTAGTGGACGATGAGCCGTTGATTGTTAAAGGACTTAGCAGTCTGCTTGCTTCATCCGGTTTGGAAATCGATCATATTTATACGGCAAACAGCGGTTTTGAGGCGCTAGATTGCATACGAATGGAAGATATCGATCTGCTGGTTACGGATATTCAGATGGGCGCCATGAGCGGCATTGATCTGATGCAGCATGCGAAACTGACCAAGCCTTGGGTACAAACCATTGTCATCTCAGCGCATGAGACGTTTCAGTATGCCCAAATGGCGGTACGGCTAGGAGCCAAGGATTATTTGATCAAGCCCTTGAACAGCGAGCAGTTTCTGGACTCTGTACGTAATGTGCTGCTGAAGCTGGATAAGCCTTCACCGGAGCTGGATACGTTCATGTCCGGTATCAGCGAGAGCTTTCGCTTAGAAGAGACGCAGCCGGAATACAGTCAACTGTTGACTGAATTGCTGGCGAATCCGGATAAGGTGCTGGCTGACCCGCGCAGTCTGCAAAAAATAGATGCCCTTAACCTTCAGGGGCCTTTCTTTTCGGTCATCAAGATCAAGCTTCCGTTGTCTGATCCGGGATCAGAGAAGAAATATTGCGCCAATGATAAGCGCCTCTTATGTTATGCAGCCTTGAATATTGCCAAGGAGCTTATGGATCAGGAGTGGAACTCTATTGCTTTTTACTCTCCAGAGGGAGAAATAACGATCATTATCCAGTGGGATGAGAAAAGCTATGAAGAATCTTCCTCGGGCCAGATTAACCGGTTAGATGTTCTCGGTCGCAGTTTGCATTTTAATATTCATAAATATCTGCATCTGCACGCGGTTATCGGGATTAGCCAGATTCTGAAGGGACTGCCGTTTATGAATGTGCTGAACCGGCAGGCTTCAAAGGCTATTCTCTGGAACAAGGAGCATAGCGACCACTATGTGTTCTACTATGGTGATTTTAACTGGAATAATTACGCAATAGATCCTTCTGCCGAAGAACTACATACGCGAAGCAACCTCATCGTCCAGAAAGCGAAGGAATACATCGACGAGAACTATGCGCAAAAAGGTCTGACTATTCACGAGGTGGCGAAGAAAAATCATGTAAGTCCCAACTATCTGAGCTACCTGTTCAAGAAGAATACAGGCTTTAATCTGTGGGAGTATGTGATTAAGCTGCGGATGGAGGAAAGCCGGGAAATGATCCTGAATACGGATCTGCGAAGATATGAAATTGCAGAGCGAGTAGGCTATGAATCGCCGGAACATTTTAGCAAAATATTCAAAAAATACTATGGAATTAGCCCCAGCGAATTGAAGAAGTAAGAACAGTCATTACTTCGATAGATATACACATGTTCAGTACAAGCCTGATTTTCTACAATTTAAGGTAGGAAGCATTTTGCGAAAAAATGCCGAACGAACCAAAGGAATGAGGGAGCTTGATGAACCAAACTGCAGTAGTAAACGAAAACCCGGGGGCACAGATGGAGCGTAAATCGTCCACGCCACAACGGAATGGCCGCTGGAAGAAAAACTTCTGGGGCTACATGTTCCTTGTACCCGCATTTGTAATTTTCATCCTATTCATGTGGGTTCCCATTTTGAAGGGCTTAGTGTACAGCTTTTATCACGTCGATTTCGTTTCAGGCAATACTTTTGTGGGCTTTGACAACTATGCCAGAGCACTTACAGATCCCGATGTATTAACGGCTGTAAAGAATACCCTCTATTACATGGCATTGTGTTTTGTCCTCGGATTTTGGGTTCCAATCGCCTTCGCGATCGCGATCTCGGAGCTCCGCAGATTTGGAGGCTTTGTGCGGGTAGCTGCTTACTTGCCTTTTGTCGTACCAGGCGTCGTGTTGTACGGACTATGGAGATGGCTGTACGATCCGGTTGGACCAATCAATGCGTTACTTGGCACTTTTGGAATCGACCAAATTGCGTTTTTGACTGACACCAGATGGTCTATGATTTCACTCGTCTTTATGGAGACCTGGCAGCAATTCGGTTCAGGGATGCTAATATATCTGGCAGCGGTGCTGAGCATTCCGCGTGACTGGTATGAAGCGGCAGAAATTGACGGTGCTGGTGTATGGGCACGTATTCGTCATATTACATTGCCTTCTATGCGTAATCTGATCATTCTGATGCTTATTTTGCAGGTTATCGGCACTTCGCAAGGGTACCAGTCACAGATGGCTTTGCTTGATGGTGGACCTAACAACACCACGTTGACCTATGCGCTCCTGATGGTTAAATACGCGTTTACAAAACTTGATTATGGAACGGCTACTGCACTAGGCATGCTTATGTTCATCGTCCTGGGCGGTTTGGGCGTCTTACAGTTCAAGCTCAACAAGGAGGACAACTAAGATGAAAAGTGGAGACAGAGGTATATTATCGGAACACGATCTTAAGCAGACCAGTAATAAAATCGTATATGGAATAATGGTTTTGGTTATATGTGCCATGGTGTTCAGCATGTTGTATCCTATACTCATGATGATGTTTAACGGACTCAAGTCCAATACAGAAGTAAACACGTTCCCGCCACACTTTTTCCCGCAGGAATGGCATTTTGACAACCTGAAGCAAGCAATGAACTATATTGATCTGTTTTCATACCTAAGAAACACTATCTATATCTTTGTGGGTAACATGTTAATGACCCTGGTAGTGTTGGGGATGGCGTCGTTTAGTATCTCCCGGATGAATGTACCTTATAAGAAAGCTATTTATTTCTTCTTCCTGATGACCCTGTTCATTCCGGCGAGCAGTTATATGGTTCCAAACTTTGTCAACTTGAAGGAACTGGGCTTGCTGAACCAATACGCAGCTTTCTGGCTGCCAGCAGGTGCGAATACATTCTATTTCCTGTTGCTCAAGAACTTCTTTGACGGTATTCACCCTGAAATCTTCGAAGCCGCCCGGATCGACGGAGCCTCGGAGCCAAGAAGCTTCTTCTCCATCGCAGTACCGCTGTCGGTTCCGATTTTCGCAACACTTGCCATCTTTATCTTCTCTACAGCATGGAATGACTGGTTCTGGCCGTCACTCGTTATGCATAGTGATGACAAGTACACATTGGCAACAGCGATCTATAAGTATGTTATTAACGTTAAGGCACTCAATACCAATATCAAGTTTGCGATTCTTTTCCTTGTCAGTTTGCCGCCAATTGTCGTATTCTTGATCTTCCAGAAGTTCATTATGCGCGGTGTGGCTTTATCCGCTGTCAAAGGTTAAATTTAATGTCTGATTCTACTACCAATCGTAAACTTACACATAAAAGGAATATAAATGCACCTCGTTTGTAAACGATTTCTCTTTTATGATCAATGTGTAAGATAATTATGAAATTGAAAAGGGGAGTTTCAATGCGCAAGTATTCCACTATGCTACTAAGCCTCCTGATGGCCGGTTCGTTGCTTTCCGCTTGTGGCGGTAACAACGGTAATACAGCCAGCGAAAAGGGCGGGGACGCAACTACAGCCCCAACGAATGCCGCAACAGACAATTCAAGCGGCACCGATGCAGCTGCTAAGGATGACATTACCCAAAGAAAAGTTACAATCAAGATTCACTATCCGACACCTGACCTTACGGAAATCAGAGCTCAGGAAGATGACAAAATTAAGCGTTTCCAAGCTGAATATCCAAACGTTGAAATCGTTAAGGATGACTGGCAGTACAACGTAAATGAAATCGGCATCAAGATGGCTGCCAACGAGGCACCAACGTTCTTCAATACCTTTGCTACAGAAGCTAAGTTCCTGGTTGAAAAGGGCTGGGTAGCCGATATCACAGATCTTTGGAACAACTATGAACACAAAGATGAAATTAACCCTGTCCTGCAGAATCAGTTCATCATTGACGGCAAAGTATATGGTGTAACACAAAAAGGTTATGTCACCACTACAATGATCAACAAAAAGCTGCTTGATGAAAAAGGTGTAGCTGTTCCTCCACTTGACTGGACTTGGGACGATATGCTGAACACTGCCAAGGGCGCAGCGGATACTAAAAAAGGTATCTCTGGTATTGCTCCAATGGGTAAAGGTAATGAAGCTGGCTGGAACTGGACCAACTTCCTGTTCGAAGCAGGCGGAGAAATCCAAAATATTGATGGCGGTAAGGTTGTAGCTACATTCAACTCCGACGCTGGTGTGAAAGCACTGGACTTCTATAAGCAGCTTAGATGGGAAGCTAATGCTATTCCTCAAGACTGGGCACTTGGCTGGGGCGATGCTGTAGGCGCGTTCCAACAAAGCCGTACTGCAATGGTTATGGCCGGTTCTGACGGCGTTATCGAGCAAGCCCTGAACCAAGGCGGTTTGAAACCTGAAGAGGTGTTGACGTACCCAATGCCTGCAGCTGAAAAAGGCGGCAAGCACACAGGCGTACTTGGTGGCGACTATCTCGTAATCAACCCGAATGCAACGAAAGACGAGCAAGAGATGGCTTTCCGTTACATCACATTCGACTACTTCTCTGAGAAGGGGCTGGATGCACTTGATGCGGTAATCAAGCAACGTGAAGCAGACGGTAAATTCTTCATTCCGCCGCTTCTTGACTACTTCTCCGCTGATTCTGAATTCGGTAAGAAGACTAAAGCTGTCTATGATAAGTACACAAACGTCTACCAATACAATCCGGAAATCATGAACCTGCTGGACGGTAAGCCAGAAGCTCAGTACAATACTCAGGACTACTATGCAACAATGTCCAATGTCATTCAAGAGCTGTTCTCCAAAAAAGGAACGGATTCCAAAGCTCAGCTTGATGCTGCTGCTAAAACAGTCCAAGAGAAATTCTTCGACGGAATCAAAGTACAATAATCAGACTTCAGCATAATCGCTGTAACTGAATAGCACGAACAAAGGGATGTCCCAGAAACCATGTGAATGGTGAGGGGCGTCCCTTCGTATTATTGGATCAACTAGAGATTACTGGTTGGTCTTTTTTAATAGCCTTTTTTTGTTAGGTATATTTGAGATTAAAGAGTGACCAGGAGTGGTACTGAATGCGTGTGAGGGATTGTGAATCTTCTGTGATTCATGGAGTGCTGAATGAAGAGCAAGATGTTTCTTTTTAGTTATATATAATAAGGAATACGTTGGTTAAAAGCCTAAAACAAGGGGAATTCAACGATTTTTTAAATAAAATATGGTTAAAATACCTGAATATGATTGAATGTAAGCGCTTTGAAACACGTCAAAAAAACTTTATACTTTGTGAAAGATTTCACTATACAAGACGAAAAGTATGTGATAATATGAACATGTAGAGAAAAACAACTCAAAAATTGACAGGAGGACGAGGGACATGGCAGTTAAAAATGAAGTGCCCGCCCAAGTGAAGCAACCAACAGCTGAGGAATATATTCAGACTTTGGTAGATAAAGCCAAGAAGGCTCAAGAAGCGTACATGCAGCTGGATCAAGAGCAAGTCAACACAATCGTTCATGCAATGGCGCTGGCAGGACTCGACAAGCACATGTATCTGGCGAAACTGGCCGTAGAAGAAACAGGTCGCGGGGTCTACGAAGATAAAATTACGAAGAACATTTTCGCAACAGAATATATCTGGCACGGAATTAAATATGACAAAACCGTAGGGGTCATCGAAGACAACTCCTACGAAAGTTTCCAAAAGATCGCCGAACCGGTCGGCATCGTTATGGGTATCACACCGGTAACCAATCCAACATCCACCACGATGTTTAAAGCTTTGATCGCCGCAAAGACACGTAATCCTATTATATTCGGTTTTCATCCATCTGCGCAAGAGTGTAGTGCAGCATCCGCCAAAATTCTACATGACGCAGCAGTGAAAGCTGGCGCACCTGAGAACTGTATCCAATGGATCGAATTGCCTACGATGGACAAAACCAACGCTTTGATGAACAACCCTGACGTTGCACTGATTCTGGCAACAGGCGGATCGGCGATGGTTAAAGCAGCTTATAGCTGTGGTAAACCGGCTCTGGGTGTAGGCCCTGGTAACGTGCCTGCCTTTATCGAGAAGAGTGCCGATATCGACCAAGCGGTAACTGACATCATTCTTTCCAAGACATTCGATAACGGTATGATTTGCGCATCCGAGCAAGCAGTAATTATTGAAGAAGCTATCTTCGACCAAGTGAAGAAGAAAATGATTGCGAACGGTTGTTACTTTGTTAACAAAGAAGAAGCTGGCAAGCTGACTTCCGGCGCAATGAACGTTGAAAAATGTGCAGTGAATCCGGCAATTGTTGGCCAATCTGCAACGAAGATCGCGGAAATGTGCGGAATTCAAGTTCCAGCAGGCACTAAAATTCTGGTAGCTGAACTTGAAGGTGTAGGTACAAAATTCCCGCTGTCTGCAGAGAAGCTTAGCCCGGTACTGGCTTGCTATAAAGTTAAAAATGCTGATCAAGGTATCGAACGTGCTGCCGAGATCGTTGAGTTCGGAGGCATGGGCCACAGCTCGGCTATCCACTCCAACAATGAAGAAGTGATCATGAAATTCTCGAACCGTCTGCAAACCGGACGTATTCTGGTAAACTCGCCATCGACACACGGTGCCATCGGCGATATTTACAACACTAATATCCCTTCGCTGACCCTGGGCTGCGGATCTTACGGACGCAACTCGGTATCGCAAAACGTGACTGCCATCAATCTGATCAACGTGAAAAGGGTGAATCGTCGTACCGTGAATATGCAATGGTTTAAAGTACCCGACAAGATCTATTTCGAAAAAGGTGCAACTCAATACCTTGCCAAAATGCCTGATATTACACGTGTTGCGATTATCACTGACCCTATGATGGTGAAGCTGGGTTATGTGGAAAGAGTTGAACACTACTTGCGTCAACGTCAAACACCAGTAGCCATCGAAGTGTTCTCGGAAGTAGAACCAGATCCATCGACAACTACAGTGGAAAAAGGTACAGCTATGATGAACAGATTCCAGCCGGACTGCATCATTGCACTTGGCGGCGGTTCCCCTATGGACGCAGCTAAAGGTATGTGGTTGTTCTATGAACACCCAGACGCTGACTTTAACGGTCTGAAACAAAAATTCATGGATATCCGTAAACGGGTCTACAAGTTCCCTAAACTGGGTAACAAAGCTAAATTCGTTGCCATTCCTACCACTTCGGGTACGGGTTCGGAAGTTACTTCTTTCGCGGTTATCACGGATAAAACAACTGAAAAACACACCAAATATCCTTTGGCTGACTATGAGCTCACACCTGATGTAGCTATCATTGATCCAGAGTTCGTATACAGCTTGCCAAAAACTGCTGTTGCTGATACAGGTATGGACGTTTTGACCCATGCGATTGAAGCCTATGTGTCGGTTATGGCTAGTGACTACTCCGATGGTCTGGCCATCAAAGCTATCCAGCTCGTATTCCAATACCTGGAGAAATCGGCACTGGAAGCTGATCCACTGGCCCGTGAGAAAATGCACAATGCTTCAACGCTTGCTGGTATGGCGTTTGCCAACGCGTTCCTGGGCATTAACCACAGCTTGGCGCACAAATGGGGCGGTCAATATCACACGGCTCATGGTCGCACCAATGCGATTCTTATGCCACACGTTATCCGCTACAATGCCAAGAAACCAACGAAGTTTGCTTCGTTCCCTAAGTATTCGCACTTCGTTGCTGATGAGCGCTATGCAGAAATCGCCCGTATTTTGGGACTGCCAGCTCGTACCACTGAAGAAGGGGTTACCAGCTTGATCAATGCTATCCGCGACATGAACAAAAAGCTGGGTATTGAGGAGTCGTTCCAACAGCTGGGCTTTGATCCTAAGGATTTCGAATCGCGTGTTGACTATCTGGCTGACCGTGCATTCGAAGACCAATGTACAACTGCCAATCCAAAAATGCCGCTTGTCAGCGAGCTTGCAGACGTATACCGCAATGCTTTCTACGGCAAATTTGACAACTAATACCAAGGGTTTAAGCTAAGAATTCTGTTCCTTGAGAAACTGGATGCTAGTGACAAATATCACCGAAAAGGTGATATTTGTCACAGTCCTTTTTCAGAAAATAAACTAAAATATTTATATAAACAAACAACGATCCCAGTTGTAAAATCACTTTTGTGAATTTTATAACAACCATTAGATGGGGTCGCGAGACACGGGATTAACCTTCAAGCCCGCGATCTCTACAATACTATAAATATAGATGGAGGGATTTAGCATGTCGGTGATTGAAAAAGATGTACAAGAAGTGAAGTCGGGTTGGCGCGGTTTTACAAAAGGTAAATGGTCCAGAAAAGTTAACGTGAATGATTTTATTGAGAAGAACATTACCCCATACCTGGGCAAGGAAGACTTCCTCGCCGGAGCTACTGAGAATACCAAAGAGCTGTGGAAAATTGTTTCTGAAATGACTAAACGGGAAATTGCTAACGGCGGTGTGCTTGATGTAGATGTGAACACTGTATCTACGATCGTTTCACACAATCCTGGTTACATTGACAAAGACAAGGAGCAAATTGTCGGCGTACAGACTGACGCGCCTTTCAAACGTTCCATTCAACCGTTCGGTGGTATTAAAATGATGATCGATGCCTGCAACGCATACGGATTTGAACTTCCGCAAGGCATTGTCGACATGTTCACGAACATTCGCAAAACGCATAACCAAGGCGTATTTGATGCATATACAGATGAAATGAGAGCAGCGCGCAGAGCGGGGATCATTACCGGTCTTCCTGATGCTTACGGCCGTGGCCGGATCATTGGTGACTATCGCCGCGTAGCGCTTTACGGAATTGATTTCTTGGTCAACGAAAAGAAACAAGACCTCAAAAATCTTGAAGTAGATGCCATGAGCGAATCCGTAATTCGTCTTCGGGAAGAGGTCTCCGAACAGATCCGCGCACTGGGCGAACTAAAGAAGATGGCGGCTATGCACGGCTTTGATATCTCCAAGCCAGCTAACACTGCCAAAGAAGCTTTCCAATGGGTGTACTTCGGATATCTTGCAGCAATCAAAGAACAGAACGGTGCGGCAATGTCCCTTGGACGCGTATCCTCTTTCCTTGATATCTATGTTGAGCGCGATATCGCAGAAGGTATTTTGACCGAAGAACAAGCACAAGAATTAACAGACCATTTCGTTATGAAATTGCGTATCGTTAAATTCCTGCGCACACCTGACTACAATGAACTGTTCAGTGGTGACCCTACCTGGGTTACAGAATCCATTGGCGGTATGTCCGTAGATGGTACAACACGCGTTACTAAGAACAGCTTCCGTTTCCTGCACACCCTGTACAATCTGGGACCTGCACCGGAACCGAACTTGACTGTACTGTGGTCCGAGAAATTGCCTGAAGGCTTCAAGAAATATTGTGCCAAGGTATCCATCGAGACCAGTTCCATTCAATACGAGAATGATGATCTGATGCGTCCGATCTATGGCGATGACTACGGTATTGCATGTTGTGTATCTGCAATGCGCATTGGTAAACAAATGCAATTCTTCGGCGCACGTGCCAACCTGGCGAAAGCACTGTTGTATGCTATCAATGGTGGTGTCGATGAAAAATCCGGCGTGCAAGTTGGTCCTGAGCTTCCGCGCATCACTTCCGATGTTCTCGATTATGAAGAAGTAATGAAACGTTTCAAACCAATGATGGAGTGGCTGGCTAAGCTGTACATGAACACGCTGAACGTCATTCACTACATGCACGATAAATATTCCTACGAACGTATTGAAATGGCTTTGCATGACCGCGATATTCTGCGGACTATGGCTTGTGGTATCGCTGGATTGTCTGTTGCAGCAGACTCCCTGAGTGCCATCAAATATGCCAAGGTTAGACCAGTACGTAACGAACAAGGTATTGCCATTGATTTTGAAATCGAAGGTGAATTCCCTTGCTACGGTAACAATGACGATGCCGTAGACAGCATCGCGGTGGATTTGGTTGAATCCTTCATGACAATGATCCGCAAAAACACAACTTACCGTGATTCCTTGCCGACACAATCGGTACTGACCATCACATCTAACGTTGTGTATGGTAAGAAGACAGGTACTACACCTGACGGACGTAAAAAAGGCGAGCCATTCGCACCGGGTGCAAACCCAATGCACGGCCGTGATAAGAAGGGCGCCCTGGCATCCCTGAGCTCTGTTGCCAAACTGCCTTACGAGGATAGCCTGGATGGAATCTCCAACACCTTCTCCATCGTGCCTAAGGCATTGGGTAAGGAAGAAGAAGGCCGCAAATCCAACCTGGTATCCATGCTTGACGGATACTTCGGCAGCAAGGGTCACCACCTGAACGTCAACGTGTTCGCCCGCGAGCAGTTGATGGATGCTATGGAGCATCCAGAGAACTACCCACAATTGACCATTCGTGTATCCGGCTATGCAGTTAACTTCATCAAGCTGACTCGCGAACAACAATTGGATGTAATCAACCGTACGTTCCATGGTTCGATGTAAGACGATAACGAAATTGCTTTGGCTTTAGCTATATCATTATGATACTCGCAAGGAGATGCCGCCCTTGTCACAAGGGCGGTAAAATCTTGTTCTCAATTGGTTAAAATTTTAAATTTCGGGACCGCGATTTTAGGTGACAACAGTCTTTAAGGACAGGGACCTTCTTCGGAAGGAGAGGCTGTGGTCAGTCGTGGAGAAAGGATGACTCCTAATGATTAAAGGTCGCATACACTCCTTGGAAACCTTTGGAACCGTTGACGGGCCTGGCATTCGATTTGTTTTGTTCATGCAAGGCTGTCTGTTGAAATGCCAATATTGTCATAATCCAGATACATGGGCATTGGATGAGGGCAAGGAAATGAGCCTGGAAGAGGTTCTGGCTGAGATAGAGCCTTACTTGAACTATTACCGTACGTCCGGAGGTGGCTTGACCGTATCCGGCGGAGAGCCAACGCTGCAGGCCCATTTCGTCAAGCAACTGTTCACGGAAGTGAAGAAACGCTGGAATCTGCACACCACACTGGATAGCAATGGCTACAATGAAGGTGATAAGATTAATGATCTGCTGGATGTGACAGATCTGGTGATGCTGGATCTTAAGCATATCGATGACGAAGCCCACATCAAGCTAACGGGCAAATCCAATGAGCGGACACTGAAGCTCGCACGCTGGTTGTCAGATCATGATCGCAAAATGTGGATCCGGCACGTCTATGTTCCTGGCATTCATGACCGGGAAGAGGATCTGTTGAATCTTGGTCGCTTCATCGGCAGCCTGAATGGGGTAGAGAAGTTCGAGATCCTGCCATACCACCAGATGGGCGTATACAAGTGGGAAATGTTAGGCAAGGCTTACGAGCTTGAGGGTGTTCCCAGCCCAACTGAAGAGGAAGTACAGCGGGCTTACAGACTGGTTGAAGAAGGTCGCAAGCAAGTCGAACTGGTATAATATCTTGTCATAAGAACATAAGAAGCCGTCCCAAAATAGCTGCTGCTAAAGGGGCGGCTTCTGTTATGATATAAGAATAATCCGCTTACAAATTGATTAGAAAAGAATCGATTATTTTGATTTATGTTAAAATACATAACATAATAACGGTTTATCATACATGAAAGCACTTATTCTTCATTGTTTTTAGATGATTTTTGATTTTAAAATTAGCCTTTACAAAGATGTATGTTATATATACTAACGTTAAAAGTTAAAAAATAACAATGATTTCGCTTACATTAGACAATTTTATCCCTACTGTAGATGAATCTTAACCTTACGTTAACAATCACCTTTTTTTATAATAGAAACTGTAAACGAAAACATTAAATAGGGAGGGTCACAAAAATGAAAAAAAGTATGACTTTGCTGTTGTCCCTGATTTTCGTAAGCTCTGCGCTGCTTGCCGGTTGTGGAGGAAATAACAACACTAGCACTACCAATGGTGAGGGCAACAAAACTGGAACGAACACGGTGGAAGCTACAAACGCACCTGCTACTGAGGAACCGGTAAGTGAGGAGCCGTTCGAAATGACGATCCGTCACACCCAAGTAGGGGCAGACAAACAAAAACGTTTGGCTATTTTGGAGGATGTAGTTAAGAAGGTAGAAGGGGATGTTCCTGGTTTAACCTTTAAGCTGGACGGCGTTGAATCAGACGTGAACCGTAAAGAAAAACTTCGTGGTGAAATGGCGGCAGGCAATCCACCGCAGGTATTCGATCTGTTCGGTAGCCCTGACTCCAAGATTTATGCAAAAGAAAACAAGCTTCTTGATCTGACGCCTATTCTGGAAGAATTGGGCATCAAAGATAAATTCTCCAACCTTGATCCGTTTACTTATGAAGGAAAGATCTACGGATTGCCAATCGGCGGTTCCGGTGAAGGATTCTTCTATAACAAAGAGTACTACAACAGCAAGGGCTGGAAGGCCCCTACGACTTTTGCCGAGCTGGAACAACAACTGGCAGATATCAAAGCTGACGGCAAAGTGCCATTGGCTGCTGCCTCCAAAGCAGGTTGGGTACCGTTGATGTTGGCTAACCACTTGTGGTCCCGTTATGCTGGACCGGAAGTTACTGCTAAGTTCGCTACTGGCGAAGCTAAATGGACAGATCCGCAAGTCGTTGCCGGCTTTGCTAAGTACAAAGACTGGGTAGACAAAGGTTACTTCAAAAAAGGCGAACTGGGCTTCGAATATGCTGAATATACAACACAATTCACAAGCGGTGAAGCCATCCTGTTGTATGACGGAACATGGAAATCTTCCGTATTCAAACCAGGTCAATCTGGTGAAGGCCTGATCGGCAAAGTTGGATTCTTCAATATTCCTCCGGTTGAGGGCGGTGTGGGTGACCAAACAGCTCTGATGCGCGATGTGAACAATGGTTACGGCTTCTCTGCAGCGGTAGCTAATGATCCTCGTCAATTGGCTGCAGTGAAATCCTTCATCAAGAATCTGTTTAATGAAGAAATGCAGCTTCGCGGACTTGTAGAAGATGGCGTGCTGCCTGCAATGAAGATTGACCAAAACGTATTGAATGAGAATATTACAGATGATCTGATGAGCGAGATCGTAGCTGTACTGAACAACTCCCAATCCTCATTCCCAGCCTTTGACTCTCTTGTGCAAGCGGATGTAACGACCGAGATCAGTAACATTCAAATTCAAAAGCTGATCGGCGGACAAACCACACCTGAGAAGATGGGCGAAGCGCTGCAAAAGGTTCAGGAAGAAGCCAACGCAGCAGTGGAATAAGAAGCAGGAAACTGAATGTACCCTGGCGCTTGTTCCAGGGTACATTTTTTAAAATACTTCCTTAAATCGTTCTCTGATGTCTAAGCAATTGGAGGTAGCCATGAATAAAGCATTGAGAAACCCTGTGGTTTTTACGCTATTTGTTGTTCCTGCTTTAATTCTGTTCCTGATGTTCTTCATTTATCCGATTTTCAGTTCCATCTATTACAGCTTTACCAGTTGGAATGGTGTATCAGCGACGGTGAAATATACTGGTTTTAGTAATTATACGAAGGCTTTTGGGGATGAAAGATTTTGGATTTCGGTGAAAAACAACGGATGGTTCATTCTGTTCTCCGTGTTTATCCAAGTCCCTTTGATCGTGATCTTCTCTCTTTTGATCGCAAATGTCAAAAAGCTGAAGGGTCTGTACAAGACAGCAGTATTTATGCCATCGATTATGTCAACGGCTGTTATCGGCATCCTGTGGGGCTTTATCTACGAGCCTAACATCGGACTCTTTAACAAACTGCTGAGTTTGGTCGGAATCAACCCGGTATACTGGTTGTCGGATGAGCGGTTCGCGATGCTGTCCATCCTGATCACCAATGCGTGGCAGTGGACCGGATTTTATATTGTCATGGTGCTGGCGGCTATTCTGTCTATTCCAGGCGAACTGGATGAAGCTGCGGCAATTGATGGCGCAACCCGTTTCCAGCGGGCGACCCGGATTACTCTTCCTTTGATTGTCCCTATTATTTCCGTAGTCATCATGCTGTCCATCGCGGGTGCGATGAAGGCGGCGGATATCGTTATCGTCATGACGAAGGGCGGACCAGCAGGTTCCACCGAGGTTATGGCAACTTATATGATTAAATATGCGATTACCAACTTCAAGTATGGGTACGGCAATGCCATCGCTGTTCTGATCTTTGCGTTCACGCTGGTGGTTACAGTTCTTTATCAAGTGCTTATTGCCCGGCGTACAGAAAGGGTGGAATACTAATGCGCACCCTGAAAAAGAGTCTGCCCCATGTGATCCTTCTGGGTTATCTGCTGGTCATCCTGTTTCCTTTCCTGTTCGTGCTGTTCTCGTCTGTGAAGAAGGATAACAACGCGATTGCGCTCAATCCTTTTGGTATTCCGAAAGAATTTGTTTTCAATAACTATGTTGAGGCATGGGTTAACGCCAAAATAAGCACCTATTTCTTCAACAGCTTGTACATTTCTGTGTTATCATCCGTCGTATCCATCCTGCTAGCCTCGATGTTCGCGTTTGCAATCACGCGCATGCGTCAGGGCAAATGGAATACGATATTGTTCTCTTTGGTTCTGGTAGGGATGCTGATTCCGAACAACGCGCTGATGCTGCCGATCTACAACATTGTACGTAAGCTTGGCATCTTGAACACGCATTGGGCGCTGATCATCCCATATATTGCGAATGCGATTCCATTTACGATCATTATTTTGGCTGCTTTTATGCGATCTTTGCCCTCGGAAATTGAGGAAGCGGCCGTTATGGATGGCTTGAATGCCCCTGGTATCTTTGCTAGAATTATTGTACCTCTAACGGTTCCCGCTATGGTTACAGTATTCATTGTGAATTTCCTAGGAAATTGGAATGAATTCTTGCTAGCCAACTACTTCCTTTCCAATGATGAGCTGCGTACGCTTCCAGTGGGCATGGTTCAATTCCGTGATCAATATCAGATGAACTATGCACAGATGTCGGCGGGGATTGTCTACAGCGTATTGCCAGTGGTCGTTATCTATGCGATTTTGCAGGAGAAAATCATTGAAGGCGTTACAGCGGGCAGTGTGAAAGGATAATCCCTTAGGGTCAGGAGCATGGCCGATGAATTTGCGCTATAAACTTTTTACGGCATTTGTGGGCCTGATTATTATCCCCCTGTTTATACTTGGCATGATTATGTTCTTCGTAACTTATAATTCTATTGAGAAAAAATATAGCCAGCAGTCGGAATATTCCCTGAAGGCGATCAGCTACAGTATTTCTAATGTCTTCAAAGACATGGACAATGTAACAGACAACGGAATTGCCACCTCAGTATTCCATATGGCACTAAGTGCCGATGATCCTTCCAAACAGGATCTGACGGATGCCGAGCAACTGAACCTGAATGCCAGCCAGCGCAATTTCCGGAGTCTGTTATACAATCATCCTTCTATTAGTTATGCGTTTCTATACAATTTTAATGGAAAAGGCAGTTCGGAGATTGTCTCGGTTTTCACCAAAGAGAATTTCCGCACGATGCCTTATGAAAAGTTCAAAGAGAGCGATCTGTACAAGCAAGTCATGACGCTCAATGGTGTGCCCAAATGGCTGGCTCCTCACGAATACCCGGAACTTACGGGGACTGAACCCGTGTTTACGCAAATTCGGCTCGTGAAGGAGCTAAGCTTTTTTCAGAATATCGGCATACTGGTTGTGCAAATTAAAAACTGGGAGTTCGAGTCGATCTTCCGCAATTTGAAGATAGGCGACAGCGATCAGAATGTTTCCTTCATGCTGGTGAATGATGACGGTATGATCCTGTTTGATCCGGATCGCAAGCTGGATGGACAAAACTTTGAATCTTTTACCACTAAACAAGTAGCCTTCAAAAAAGGATTTCAGAGCTTTAAAACCGAGTTCGACGGCGAGAAGAGTATCCTCTCTGTCTATCACCTGAAGGATTATCCATGGAGTCTTGTATCCGTGACCTCTTGGGAGACATTATCCCGTGAAGTCACAGTGTTCGCACGCTGGTTCGTGATCGTCGTATTTATCTGTTTCTTGGCTGCCGTTTTCTTCAACCTGTTCTTCATGAACCGAATTACCGGGGCTATTGCGGTCATTGTCCGTTTCATGCGCCGTGTGGAAGACGGAGATTTGACTACCCGTGTTGAGGAAAAAGGGAACGATGAGCTGACTCTGCTGGCGAAAGGATTCAACGATCTGATGAATAAGATCAATGGTCTGTTCAACCGAATTCAGGTCGAGCAGCGTCGCAAGAATCAGGCGGAGATGAGAGTGCTGCAGGCGCAGATTAAGCCTCATTTCTTGTTTAATACCCTTGAGTCGATCAATGTGCTCGCGGTGCAGAATGAAGGGCGCAAAGTAAGCGAAATGGTCTACAGGCTGGCCAGTATTTTACGGATCAGCATTCAGGGCAGGGATGAAATTACCGTTGAGGAAGAGACGAAACATCTGCGACATTATTTGGATATCCAAAAGTTCCGTTTTGAGGATCTATTCGACTATGAGATCGACATTCCAGATGAGCTGATGAGCTGCGGGATACTGAAGCTTACGTTACAGCCGCTTGTGGAGAACAGTATTCAACATGGCTTTGAAGGGATTGATTATACAGGCAAGTTGATCATCCAGGGCTGGGAAGAACGGGGGAATCTGATCCTGAGAATCTCAGACAACGGTATCGGCATGACGCCGGCTCAGCTGTCGCTATTCCAGTATATGGTGAACGAAAATGCGGAGCAGGAAGTCGTTGACAAGCCGGATAATCGAATGAATCATGAGCGAAGGGGACTTGGCGTCCGCAGTGTGGCCGACCGTATCCGTATTGAATACGGGGACTTATACGGTGTCTTTATCTGCTCCAGTCCCGGTCAGGGAACGATTATACAATGCGTCATACCTAAATACGAGCAGGGGGAAGATCATTATGCTAAAAGTATTATTGGTTGACGATGAGGCGCCGATTCTAAACAATTTGAACCGTGTGCTGCCCTGGGAGGAAATGGGCATGACTGTATCAGGCATGGCCCGCAGCGGAATGGATGCCTTGCGTATCGCCGAGGAGGAGCATCCCGATCTGGTGCTGTGTGATATCCGCATGCCCGTCATGGACGGTCTGACGTTCGTCGGTAAGCTGCGCGAGCTTGGCAATGAGTGCGAGGTACTGCTGCTCACCGGCTACCAGGAATTTGATTATGCTCGTGAAGCGATCCGGCTTGGGGTGAGGGAGTACATCTGCAAGCCGATACACTATGAGGAACTAGGCAACAAAGTGCGTGAGATTGGGGCCCACATTCGCAGCAGAAAGTACAAAGATAAATTGTTCAATAGTCTCCCTTTGTTCCAGGAAGTGCCGGATAACGGAAGCGAGAACTCGAAAAAATCATCGGATCAGCTCATGAATATGGCGGTTCAGTACATTACAGAAAAGTTGAGTTCTGACATCGGCATTGAAGAGGTGGCTGGCAAGCTTGGCATAAGCAGCAGTTACTTCTGTTTGCTGTTCAAGAATCGCTTCTCCATGACATTTGTCGAATATGTGACGCAGCAGCGAGTGGATGCCGCCAAGTTCATGCTGGCCCACAGCGAAAAGAGCATTGCGGTGATTGGTTCGGGTGTTGGCTATCAGGAACGGCGTTATTTCACCAAAGTATTCCAGAAACAGACGGGAATGTCGCCCAAGGAGTACCGGGAAGCCTGGAAGCGTAGCGCCGAGTAAGCATTTGGTATAGCTCCCAAGTAATTTAAGCCCTATAAAAAATGCGCAATGGCATACTATGGACACCTTCATGGATCATGGTTTTCGATTCAGGGAGGTGTTTTCCCATGTTTATGGGAGCTGGCGTTAATCTTTTCTTTACATTTCTGAAACTTTTTAAGGCCTCATGCGTCTAATACTATGTTTTGTTAAAAAAGTACGTGGCAGATTTGACCGCCGTCCTTATGGATGGCTGCATTTTTGCAGGGAATGTTGTTGCTGTACATCTAACAAGATTGTAGTGCGCTAATATTCCATCAAATAGGAGCAGAAGGAGTCATACAATGAATTTTAGAAAACTCGCATTAGTTGCTGTACTGGCCGTTTCCCAGGTCGCTGCAGCCGTTCCGGCATTTGCGTCATCTGTAAGTGGTACGGTAATCGGCACAGTTGGTACCGCTGTCCCGGATGCTACGCCACAGAACACCGTTAATCCGTCGGAAGCAACAGACGCATTGCCGCATCAGCCAGAGGCCACAGAACAGCCTGTTAACAACGGAGCTCCTGGAGCAGATCAACCTTCACCTACGCCACCACCAAGTGACGTACCTGTTGTAACGACAGAAACACCTTTATCCACAACATTGCCAACAGCAACACCAGTACCGAGTGCAACTCCGACGCCAGCAGTTACCCCAAGCTCAGGTGTACAGCCTATTCCTACTGGTGGTCCTAATCAGCTTATCCTGATGATGAATAGTAACAAGATGTATGTCAATGGCGTTCAATATCTGGCTAATCAGCCAATGGCCGTCAAGAATGGTGTATCTTATGTATCCATCCGCGCCATGGTGGAGCGGGTAGGGGTCAAATTTATTTTTGACAACAAAACAAAGGAAACAGTCGTAACTAAAGGTACTGACGTTATGCGTTTCAAGACAAACAGCAATGTCTATACCGTTAACGGCAAGAAGGTAACGATGAAAGGTCCAGCTTACCTGTTCAATGGTACCTTTATGATCCCGCTAACTTCCATTACTGCGGCACTTGGTATTCCTTATACCGTAGATAATGTGCAAAAAAGTGTCACTCTGACACTGGATACAAAGCCTAAAGCTTCCTTCACGGTTCAGCCGACCGAGATCTATGCTGGCGAGCCGGTAGCCTTCACTACAACCAGCTCTTCCCCGAATGGTACAGCCATCGTTGAAGAACGTTGGGAAGGCAAGCAGGATGTATATGATCAACCAGGCTTCTATACCGTTAGCTACTCCGTTAGGGACGCGAATGGAGAATGGAGTAATCCTTACTCTGTAACCATTAATGTCCTGCAGCCTAACCAGCCGCCGGTAGCTAACTTCACGACAGATAAAGATGAATATAAAATGGGTGAGCCAGTAACCATTACTGACCACAGCTACGATCCTGAAGGCGAAGAACTGACGGCCGAATGGTCGAATCGCGCACTTGCCTACTTTAACCCGGGTCCAATCTCCATTCAATTGAAGGTTACGGACAAACACGGATTGAGCGGAACTTTTGAGAAGACGATTAATATTACTAATGATCAGTTGTATACACAAGATGAAGTAGCCAAGCTGTTCACCCCGCCGGGTGATGTTCTGACTATCGATGGTGGTTCTATCCCAAGCTATCCTAATTTGGCGTACAACACCTCTTCCGAGCCATACACACTGATCCGCAGTAATAGCCCAGAGACAGTAAACACTGAAGGCGTACTGTACCGCGAGACGGCTCTTGGTGCGACACGTTTCCTGGTTCACCATAAGAACAACATGAGTACAAGACAGAAGGTATATATCATTGCAACTAATAAAAATCCGGAACCAGCGACGATTACGACTCAATTTGTCGGATTTGCCGGTCCGGCAGCATCACCGGAGTACACAGGCAAAATTTCTGTTATGAAGTACTATAATTCTATTGTTACTGGTGCGAATTACAGCACGATCACACTTCAGCCGGGACAAAGCGTTCCGATCTTGACGGATACTAGCAAAGTTGCTATGAAGCCGGGTGACATCATCTCACTGAGTGCTGACCTGATGAGCGATTATGCCATCCAATATGACGTAATCATGATCGAGCAGACCAAGGATCCATTGACTACTTTGCCGCTGCTGCCTATTCTGGATCGGGACGGCGTGCATAACCGTGGTACGTATCCTGATTCCACCCGCATCATCGACGTACCTGATGTAGTAGGAACAGTACCATCCAGACTTGTTCTGGGAGACAACAAGAACGATTTGAACCTTATCGGTATGGATCCAATGACTGGAACCGAGGCTTCCAACGCCGGGAACTTTGGCGTATTGTACAAAATCAAGATTGATCGCGTAGCACCAAACACGCTGATCACCTTCAACCCGCGCGGAGGCAACTACCTTGGTTCTGTTCTTGTAAATGGTGTGATTGTGAATCTGGCGAATAAAGGAAGCTTGTCGAATTCTGACATGAACGCAGTGCTCTTCCGCACCGGTGAATATGAGGGTTCGGTTGAGATGCTCTTCACCGTTGCATCCGGAAGTAATCTTCCTGTAAACTTTGTATTCACTCCGCTTCCAGCTAAAAAGTAAGGCTATTTACAGTTTAAAGCACTTATAAATAGATTTTCTTACCCATCCCGAGGGCGTTCAGCTATTGAACGTGTCTCGGGTTTTTTAATGGATTGAATATATATGGACTGATATTTGATTAGGCAAGGATAGTGCTTCATTGACGGAGCATTTATTTTGGGGCATTATAAAGAGAGTGTTATTGAAATGAACAATTATTATGGGAGATGAGCGTATGCTGTCGACAGATCAAATATTGGAAGTCATGTCGGGGCAGGGACTGCGAATCACCGATCAGCGCAAAACGCTTGCCAAGTTATTCGGCGAGAATACAGGATATTTGTCAGCGAAGGATGTCTATGACCATATGGGACGCAAGTATAGCGGTCTCAGCTTTGATACCGTCTACCGTAACCTCCGGGTCATGGAGGAGCTGGGTGTGCTTGAGCAGGTCGTCTTTGAAGATGGCGTGAAGTTCAAAGCAAGCTGCGTACACGATCATCATCACCATCATATGATTTGCCTTCAATGCATGAAGACTTATCCAATCCATTTCTGTCCGATGAATTTGACTGATACGCCGGACCAGTTCCGGGTCGTCAAGCATAAATTTGAGGTGTTCGGTTACTGCAAAGATTGTGAAGAGACCCGGGAAGAAGAGTCAGCGCCGGCAAGTCTTAGTAAAGCAGGGCATTAAGATGGGAGTCGGACGCAGAACGATTCAGGCGCCAATCCGGATATACCGCAAGTATATTTCTCCGATTAAGCCGGCTACTTGCCGCTTTTACCCGACCTGTTCAGCCTATGCACTGGAAGCGATAGAAGTTCACGGTCCCTTAAAGGGTTCATGGCTGGCTGCGAAGCGGATAGCCCGCTGCCATCCTTTTCATCCGGGAGGTTTGGACCCTGTCCCTCCGCTAAAGGAAGAGAACCCAGAGGGAGGAACGTCCCAGGTTACTTGACATGACGGCGTCTTTTTGGGTATATTTTGGATAATAACTTGATTTCCGAGGAACGGATGAGTAGATCTGGATACCTGTACAGAGAACCGGGGAAGCTGAGAACCGGCAGGAGACGCCAGATTGAATATGGTCCGGGAGGAACTGTGTTCGAGCGAAGAACCGCATGACTGGGTTCACGTAAGATAACGGCGTGTTCCAGCGTTAATGGGCAGTTTCCGGCAAGGGAACTGGAGAAGCCTGTTCTCTGTGAGGAGACAGGGAATTTTGGGTGGTAACGCGTGAGTTTACTCTCGCCCCATATAGGGGGCGGGAGTTTTTTGTTTTTTATGGAGAAGAAAGGGTGACGACAATTGAGCGACAAGAAAACTTTTTATCTGACAACACCAATCTATTACCCGAGTGACAAGCTGCATATCGGGCATGCCTACTCAACGGTAGCCGGAGATGCTATGGCCCGCTATAAGCGCCTGCGTGGCTACGAGGTTCATTACTTGACCGGTACAGATGAGCATGGACAGAAGATTGAACAAAAGGCCGGAGAAGCTGGCAAGACCCCTCAGCAGTTCGTTGACGATATTGTTGTTGGCATCAAGGACCTGTGGCGTAAGCTGGACATTTCCAATGATGATTTCATTCGTACAACAGAAGAACGCCACAAAACTGTCGTTCAGGATATTTTTGACCGGTTGCTGAAGCAAGGTGACATTTACAAAGGGGAATACGAAGGCTGGTACAGCATTCCTGACGAGACGTTCTACACCGAGACGCAACTCGTTGATGTGGAGCGCGATGGCAATGGTGTTATTATTAGCGCTAAAAGCCCGGACAGTGGTCATGCGGTAGAGCTGGTCAAGGAAGAAAGCTACTTCTTCCGGATGAGCAAATATGCGGACCGTCTGCTGAAATATTATGAGGAGAACCCGGAGTTTATTTTGCCGGAATCCCGTAAGAACGAGATGATTAACAACTTTATCAAGCCGGGTCTGGAAGATTTGGCAGTGTCCCGTACGACCTTCGACTGGGGCGTTAAGGTTAAGGGTGATCCGAAGCATGTGGTGTATGTATGGATTGACGCGCTTACCAACTACATTACTGCACTAGGCTATGGCTCGGAAGACCGTAGTCTGTACGATAAATACTGGCCTGCAGATGTGCACATCGTGGGTAAAGAGATCGTCCGCTTCCACACCATCTACTGGCCGATTATTCTGATGGCACTGGGTGAGCCGCTGCCGAAGAAGGTTTTTGCGCATGGCTGGCTATTGATGAAGGATGGAAAAATGTCCAAATCGAAGGGTAACGTCGTAGACCCGGTAACCCTGATTGACCGCTACGGTCTGGATGCCCTGCGCTACTATCTGCTGCGCGAAGTGCCATTCGGCTCTGACGGCACGTTCACACCGGAAAGCTTTGTAGACCGGGTTAACTACGATCTGGCGAACGACTTAGGCAACTTGTTGAACCGTACAGGTGCAATGGTTGAGAAGTATTTTGAAGGCGTGCTTCCGGCTTATGAGGGTAACGTAACAGCATTCGACGGCGAATTGCAGGCTGCGGCGCAGAACACCTATGCCAAAGTAGAAGAAGCGATGGAAAAAATGGAGTTCTCCGTAGCACTGACTGCCATTGGGGCGTTCATTAGCCGGACGAACAAGTATATCGATGAGACACAGCCTTGGGTGCTTGCCAAGGATGAGAGCAGAATTGCGGAGCTGGCTTCCGTGATGAGACATCTTGTTGAAGGTTTGCGGACGGCGTCCATTCTGCTGCAGCCATTCCTTACTGGCGCACCAGCGAAGATTTGGGAGCAGCTGGGTATTGCGTCAGGCGAGCTGACTACATGGGATAGTGGTAAGACATTTGGCCTGATTCCGGCCGGCACGAGGCTGGTGAAGGGTAATCCGATCTTCCCGCGTCTCGATGTGGAACAAGAGGTGGCTTACATCGCTGAGGCGATGGGCGGAGGCAAGGCAGCGGCGGCTCAGCAGGCTGAGGCGGCTCCTGCAGTAGAAGCTTCCGAGGTGGAAGAAGAGCACAAGGAAGAAATCGGCATTGACGATTTCGCCAAGGCAGAGCTGCGGGTGGCACAAGTCATCGCCGCTGAGCCGGTGAAGAAAGCTGACAAGCTGCTGAAGCTCCAGCTGGATCTCGGCTACGAGCAACGTCAGGTGGTATCAGGGATTGCGAAGTTCTACACACCTGAAGAGCTGGTAGGGCAAAAGGTGATCTGTATCGTGAACCTGAAGCCGGTTAAGCTGCGCGGTGAGTTGTCACAGGGTATGATTTTGGCAGCTTCCAAAGGGGATCAGCTGACGCTTGCTACGGTACCGGACAGCATGCCTAACGGAGCGATTGTGAAATAAGACGGGACATTTTTTAAAAAAAGTGATTTAGAGTAGTGCAGAGCAGCAATTTGGAATAATGCCAGAGTACTGCTGAGCACAACAGAGTACATTAAAAAGGGAACATTCTCACAGCTATGAGAGCTGAGGGGATGTTCCTTTTTTCATATACGATAAGAAAGAAAAAGAAAAAGAAAAGGAAAAGGAATAGTAAGACTATGCTTCGGCAACAGCGGTATTCTATTATCTGCTATAGAAGGGCAAGCTAAAGGAAGAGAAAACACAAGTCAAATACAAAATCAACGTTAGGGGTAAAGAGGATAAAGAGTTGACTTATCGTAACCATTACTATTATAATTCGCATAGTAAATATTACGATCTGAGGAGTCGATAGTTAATATGGTTTCACGCATGTCACGCAAAGGGTGGTTCATGGTTGCCCTGATGCTGGTTCTGGTACTCGCCGGATGCGGCGCTAAGAGTGGTGGAAATATTGTGGAGGGCAAGGTAAACGTGGTCACCACATTTTATCCTATATATGAATTTGCCAAAGAAATTGGCGGGGATGATGTCCATGCCATTAATCTGCTGCCGGTCGGTGTAGAACCGCACGACTGGACACCTCGCAGTCAGGATATTATTAATACGTCCAAAGCGCAGCTGTTTTTGTATAATGGTGCTGGTCTGGAGGGTTGGGTGCCGAACTTCCTGAAGGGGCTGGACCGTGGGAGCAAAGTGCAGGCGGTAGAAGTGAGCCAAGGCATTAATTTGATCAAAACGAATGAAGATGATGGTCATAACCATGGCGGCGGAGATAATGCTGATCATGAGAGCGGAGCGGAGGATCATGGTGCGGAGAGTGGGAATACGGGCGGGGATAGCCTGCACACAGACCCGCATACTTGGGTGAGTCCGAAGTCGGCGCTCATTATGGCCGGAAATATTAAAAATAGTCTGCAAAATGTTGATCCCGAGCATAAGGATGCTTACCAGGAGCGTTACAATAAGCTCGCAGAGCGTCTCAAGGCGCTTGACGCCAAGTTCGAAACCGAACTTGCCAAGGTACCAGGTAAAGAAATCGTGGTTTCCCACCAGGCCTTCGGCTATCTGGCTCGTGATTACGGTCTCGATCAGCATGCGATTATGGGCTTGTCACCGGATGCAGAGCCACGCGGGCAGGATATGGTTGCGCTGGCGAAACTGGTGAAGGATGAAGGGATTAAGTATATTTTCTTCGAGGAACTGGTCTCCGATCGACTTGCCAAAACACTGGCAAATGAAGCAGGAGTATCGACGCTTGTGCTGAATCCGGTAGAGGGGCTGACCCAGGAACAGGAGAAAAATAACGATAATTATTTCACTCTGATGGAGAAAAATTTGCAAAATCTAATTCTAGCCTTACAATAATAAGGAAAGTATACGTGAAAGGTGGTACTATGCATGCAACCGGTATCCCTGGACTGTCATCAACATATGATTGAGATACAGGATCTTTCCTTTTCCTATGGAGAGCAAAAAGTTATATCCGGACTTAGCTATACTGTAAAAGAGCGTGATTTTCTCGGCATCATTGGCTCCAATGGCGCTGGCAAAACCACGTTGATGAAAATGATCGTCGGCCTGCTGCCTCCGAGTAGCGGCGATATCAAGTTGTTCGGCCAATCCGTGCGCAAGTTTAAGGACTGGGAGCGGATCGGCTATGTGCCGCAGAAAAATGCGTTTAACCCGTTGTTCCCGGCTACCGTGCGTGAAGTGGTGCTGTCTGGCCTCTATAACAACAAAAATCTGATTCGTAGGGTATCCAAAGCACAGCACCGGCAGTGTGATGATGCGCTCGAAGTGATGCGGATTCAGGATATTGCGGATAAAAGAGTAGGTCAGCTCTCCGGAGGTCAGCAGCAGCGTGTGTTCCTGGCGCGGGCGCTGATCAATCACCCGGATCTGCTGATTTTGGACGAGCCTACCGTTGGGATCGACGCCGAGACACAGGCCGGATTCTTCGACCTGATCACACATATGCATGCTCATCATCACATGACCTTCCTGATGGTGTCGCATGACATTGATATGATCCGTAATTATTTGGGGCAGGAGCCGGTCCAGCGTAACGGTAAAATCAATTTCTACTCTCGCCACTCTCATGATGTGCAGGATTGTGTCGAGGATAATCTTCAGCACACACTTGGTTGATGGAGATCGAGTACATGAGAATAACGGGAATTTCTCCCGGTAATCTGATGTATTTCTTGGTCAGTGTTAGAATAACAGGATAAGCTCCTGTTATTTCTCGGCTATTGAGCTCTAATCCGTTTAAAATGCTAGATTAACAGGAATAATTCCAGCTAATTTGAGAAAAAGGAGCTATCCTTCTTAAATAACTGGAGTTTTTCCAGTTATGCTCCCAGGTTTTTTAGTATTGATGAGGCGTCGACAGTATAACGTCAGATGCCTTAATATGTTTGTCTTGTGGTTATCCATAGTCAAACATGGGTTAACCAAAGCATTAGATCTTGTGGTTATCCATGGTGAAACATAAGATAACCAAAGCAATAGATCCTGTGGTTATCCATGGTGAAACATAAGATAACCAAAGCAATAGATCCTGTGGTTATCCATAGTCAAACATAGGATAACCCAAGCATTGGATCTTACAGTTATCCATTGTATAACATAGGATAACCAAGCGCATTGGATCTTACAGTTATCCATTGTATAACATGGGATAACCAGAGGCACTGGATCTTGAGGTTATCCATGGTGAAACATAGGATAACCAAAGCATAAGATCTTGCGGTTATCCATTGTATAACATAGGATAACATCAGGTCTTTGCCCTTGCCTTTGACCTTATATCTTGATCTTGTCAGTAGATCTTTCAAGTCCCTAAGTCCCGTCCACCGTAAAGCGTGTCCCGTCAGGGACGAAAGCGATCATGCGCCAAACGGTCCTAGACACAGCCCCCCTCCCGCCTACGTCAGTTGCACTTAGCGGTGTCCAGAGGGTGCAGCCCTTTGGGGCCCTCTCTTCGGGAAGGGAGGGTTTGGGAGGGATCGAAAAAAAAGGAGAATTGATTTTGGAAATTCTATTCAGCGATTTTTTCCAGCGGGCGCTTGCGGGCGGTCTGCTGATTGGTATTACTGCGCCGCTTATAGGCGTTTTTCTTGTTCTTAGACGTCTGTCGATGATCGGGGACACGCTGGCGCATGTCACGATTGCCGGTGTAGCACTGGGCTTCTTGGCGGGATTTTATCCGCTGGGCGCAGGTCTGATTTTTGCCGTTGCCGCCTCCTTTGCTATTGAGAAGCTCCGCAAGGCGTACAAAAGCTACGCCGAATTGTCCATAGCCATCATCATGTCAGGCGGTGTAGCGCTGGCTTCGCTTTTCTTCACACTAGGCAAAGGATACAATGCAGATGTTATGAGCTATCTGTTCGGTAGCATCTATACGCTCGATAATACGGACTTGCTCGTCGTTGGACTGGTTACGATAGCAGTTGTGGTTGTGGTTGCGCTATTCTTCAAAGAGTTCTTTCTACTTAGCTTTGAAGAGGATGCTGCGAGCGTCAGCGGACTGCCAGTGAAGCTGTTGAACATGTTAATAACGATTCTGACCGCACTGGTAATCAGCACAGCGATAAAAATCGTTGGTTCCCTGCTGGTATCTGCACTGCTGACCATACCAGTAGCCATTAGCCTGCTGTTATCGCGCAGCTTTAAATCATCGGTTATTGTTTCGGTGGTTATCGCAGAAATTGCGGTAGTGGGTGGCCTTGTTGTAGCCGGAATCTGGAATCTTGCGCCAGGGGCTACGATTGTCCTGTTACTTATTGCGATGCTGGCTCTGACGCTGATCGGCAAGAAGGGCCTGCCAACATAAGCAGGGAATACGCAGGTAAATACGTCAGGTAGCCCTGCGTAGGCTGATGTTGAACGTGTGAATGCAAAATTGAATGTGTGAAAGTAAGAATAGGTTTGAAGGTAACCGTGAACATATGGACGCTCTATGAAAGTGTGGGCCAACCATGACAGTGTGAGCTGAGCATTTTAACATATACAACGGGAATTCATAAGTCGCCATACTGAAGAAGGTTTTGGGAAGAGACATTAATCGGGAAGGAGCGCTGCTGCTTTGTCCAACATTAATGCAGGAATAGCTTTTGCTGCAGGTCTGGCCTCATTTATCTCTCCATGCTGCCTGCCTCTTTATCCTTCGTATTTATCTTACATAACCGGATTATCTGTTCAGCAATTGAAGAGCGGCGGCAACACCAAAGAGGTCCGTTTCCGGACCTTGAGTCATACTTTGGCTTTTATCCTTGGGTTTTCTGCGGTTTTTTACACATTGGGTTTTGGTGCGGGGTTGTTTGGACAGTTCTTTAACGGCCAGCGGGATCTGATTCGCCAGTTATCGGCAATCCTTATTATTGTTATGGGGCTGTTTTTGCTCGGTATTTTTCAGCCACAGTTTCTGATGCGTGAACGAAAGCTGAATCTCAAATGGAAGCCGGCAGGCTATGCCGGATCTTTTATCTTCGGCATTGGCTTTTCTGCCGGCTGGTCACCGTGTATTGGCCCGATTCTAACAGCCATCATTGCGCTTTCGGCTAGCGATCCCGGGACGTGGTTTACGCTTATTACTGCATACAGTATCGGATTCGCCTTGCCTTTCTTTGCGCTTGCGTTCTTCCTAGGCGGAGCCAGACGCATCCTGAAATACTCCAATGTGCTGATGAAGATCGGCGGCGTTCTGATGGTGCTTATGGGCCTGTTGCTCTTTACGGATCAGATGTTCCGCATCACGATTTGGTTGCAGAATATTACACCTGAATGGCTGAAGTTTTAGGCTGAGCCACTCTGGAATTAATATGGGACAATGGCTATGACCCGTCCTGTTGCTTTAGCTATTAGGTGCTGCTTATGCTGCCTGCTTCATCAGGTGAAATAATCAATCTTACCTTCTGGAAAATGCTCGAAAATCCGCTCTGTGATGAATTCCCGCAGGGCGGTTTGTTGTTCATCGGGGTAGACGTATTTGTTCTGTCCCCAGCGTCCCCACTTCTTTTTCCGCTTCTCAATGTCCATCTCCAGCTTCGACTTCGGATAACGCTTCTCAATCACCGTCTTGGCCGTCTTGGTGAAGCGATGCTGAATCATTTCAAAGGTTAATCCTTTTCCCGCCTCGGGAGGTAGCGCTTCTGCGAGCTTGGACAGTAGCTCTGCGTAGCCCTCCTGCCAGCCGTCATGCCAGATGATAGGGGCAATAATGAAGCCCAGAGGGTAGCCGGCCCTAGCGACCTTACCGGCGGCCTCTATACGTTCCTCGAACCGGGCGGTGGCCGGCTCGAAATTTTTGATGACATAATCGGCATTGACACTGAAGCGGATGCGCGTATGACCGTTATGCTGGAGCTTAAGCAGCGGGTCCACATGCTGATACTTGGTGACAAAACGCAGCCGGCCCAGCGGCTCCTTTGCCATGAAATTAATCAGTTCCTCCAGGGAACCGGTAATATGCTCCAGGCCCAGCGGATCTGAGGTACAGGCGGCTTCGAACGTTGTGATTTCGGGTGAGCGCTCTTCGATGTATTTTTTGGCGGCGTCCATCACATCATCTGTATTGACGTATACCCGAATATAAGGCTTGGCCCCAAGGGTAGTTTGAAGATAGCAATAATGGCAGTGTCCCATACAGCCGGTCGCGATGGGAATAGCATAATCGGCAGAAGGCTTGGACTGGTCGAAGGTCAGCGTTTTGCGCAAGCCAACGACAAGCGTTCTTTTGGCGATTTTATATTGCTCGGATTCCGTTTCGCCGGGAAGATTGGTGATACGATTATGCGATGTTGTCATACGGTAAGGGATGTTATTGCTCTTCACCCATTCCATAATCCGCTCCCCTTTGGGGTAATTCAGGGCGTTCGGCTCGAAAAAAACAAGCTCGGGCATGAAGGGGGCTGTTGGTCTTTTTTGCCGCCTGACTGCAGGGCGTTTCGGTGTCACGGTTGACATGAATACACGCTCCTTCATATAGGGGATGTCCTTAGTGTGCGGGTTTAGCGGTCATTGAAACCGTGGTAATCCTGTGCAATTTGGTCCGCAAAATGTGGCGGGACTTGCCAAGGAGCGGGAGAAACATGTATCATTGTTAGAGCAAGGTTTGGCCTTATGCGCCACGCTCATTATAGAAAAGAGGTAAAGTTGAATGCCAACACCCAGCATGGAGGATTATTTGGAGCGCATATACAAGCTCATCGATGAGAAGGGGTATGCGCGGGTCTCGGATATCGCCGAGGGATTGGAAGTCCACCCTTCATCTGTGACCAAGATGATCCAAAAACTGGATAAGGACGAATATCTCATCTATGAGAAATATCGTGGGCTTGTCCTGACCAATAAAGGAAAAAAAGTGGGAAAACGACTGGTTGACCGCCACCAGCTTCTGGAGCAATTTCTTGAACTGATTGGTGTGCAGCAGGAGAATATCTATAAGGATGTTGAAGGCATCGAGCATCACTTGAGCTGGGACTCCATCACGCGTATTGAGACACTGGTGGAATATTTCCGGCGGGACCAGGAACGGGTGCAGACGCTTTATAATATTCATGATGAACTGGTTAGCGATTCTTAGAAAAAAGGGACCCGGCTGTTTCTTTTCTACGAATTTACCGCAACCTTTCCCAGTTTTTTACGTCAAAACGGATACCGTCCTTTTTAGGATGACTCCGTTTTTTTGTTTTTTTACCACACTTTTGAATTTGGGGAGGAATTATGAAATACCGTAAATGGATGCTTGGACTACTGGTAATCATCTTGAGTCTGCCGCTGTTTTCTGTAGGGGTACGTGCGGCGGGGGTTCAGATTACGATTGAACTGGACGGGCAGGCACTGGTTAGTGATGTGCCACCTTATATTACACCGAAGAATGTGACCATGGTACCCATCAGCGTTATCAGTAAAGGGCTAAGTGCAGGCGTTGAATGGAATCAGAACAGCAAGACCGCTACAATCACGCAAGGAGACACGGTAATCAAGCTGACCAGCGGCCAGAAGAACGCCCTGGTGAATGGAACGGCAGTAACCCTTGAGACCACCGTAGAGGTAAAGCAGGGCCGGGTAATGGTACCGCTGCGTTTTGTCAGTGAACAGCTCGGATTGCAGGTGGTGTGGGATCAAGCAACGAAGCATATCTCCTTGTATACAGGGGCAGAACCGCCGCAATCGGCAGGTCCGCAGCAGCCGACACCATCAACTGCACCTACCTCTACACCAGCACCTACGGCGACGCCAGCACCAACAGTAACACCAAAAACTACGCCAACACCAACGTCGACGCCAGTGGTACCGACAGTGCCGCTTCCTGGGGCGGGAGTTAACAAAGCGATGAAAGGTGCATGGATTTCCTCTGTCTTCAATCTGGATTGGCCCTCGGTGTCTTCCGCCGGGAAAATCGATAAGCAGAAGCAGGAATTCGATAATTTGTTGGACAAGTTAAAGGCAGTGGGCTTCAATGCAGTCTTTGTGCAGGTTAGACCGTCTGCAGACAGCCTATATCCGTCGTCCCTGGTGCCATGGTCGAAGGTGTTGACCGGAACGCAGGGAAAGGACCCAGGCTATGACCCGCTCGCATATATGGTCAGCGCAGCTCACGCACGCGGTATGCAATTTCATGCTTGGTTTAACCCGTTCCGGGCTACCACGGATGCATCTACTACAGGCCTCGCCAGCAATCATGTCGCTAAAGCCCATCCTGAATGGATTGTGAATGCCGGAGGCAAGCTGTACATAAATCCAGGGATACCTGAGGCGCGTCAGCATATTATTGACACGGTAATGGAAGTCGTCAAAGGTTATGATATTGACGGCGTTCATCTGGATGATTATTTCTATCCGTCAAATACTACCTTTGCTGATGATGGAACCTTCAAGACCTATAACGCCAAGGGAATCGTATCTAAGGATGACTGGCGCCGGGACAACATCAATGAGTTCGTTCGTCAGCTTGGATCACAGATTCACAGCGCTAAGCCAGCAGTATCGTATGGCATCAGTCCATTCGGCGTCTGGCGCAACATTAAGATGGACAGCACAGGCTCAGACACCACAGCAGGCGTAACCGCCTATGACAGCATGTATGCCGATGTGCGGACATGGGTCAAGCAGGGCTGGATCGACTATGTTGCTCCGCAGATTTACTGGAGCCTGTCCTTCAATACTGCACGGTATGACAAGCTGGTCGATTGGTGGGTAAATGAAGTAGCGAACACTAAGGTGAAGCTCTACATCGGCCTGGCAGCCTATAAAGTCGGGGCCAGCGACCAAAGCGCGGAATGGCAGAGCGGTCAGCAGATCATCAATCAATTGAAATATAATGAGAAGTATAATGAAGTGGCGGGAAGCATTATGTTCCGCGCCAATGATATTGTGGTCAGAGATCCATTTGGGCTTTCAAGCCTACTCACATTTTATTTTAAGCCCTGATCCTTTAGTTACTGAAGTGCAGACTTATTGAAAAAGGCATCCCACGCGTTAAAACGTGGAGATGCCTTTTTACATTAATGATATTTGGGTAGGTGATCATCGTTCTTGCCTTTGCTGCCTTCGATGACCTGGAATGGATAGCTTTTGCGTTTACCGGGCGAGGCCTGGCTCTTGCGGATGCCAGCTACCTTGGCCATCGTTTTCTGGGAAGGCTTTACCTTGATCTTCGATCCACGTGGACTTCCGCTAAAGGCACGTTTTTTGAAGAAATAATAGATCACAGCGATCAAGAGAACCGGGATAATCAGTTCAGATAAAGCCCCCCAATCACTATCGATGATCGAGTACACCAGTCCGAATGCTGCCAGCAGTATTGCACTCCAAAAAATCAAAGCATGCCTGTTCATAGGCCACTCATCCTTTCGCCGGATCCAATATGCCTGACACACTTGCTCCTGCATAACCCTTTGCTTCGATCTCTGCGTCCAACTCCCGCATGCGGTTGAAGGAAGCGATAGATACCTCTACCTGTTCGTCTTTAGGCTCTTTCGTTGTGAGCAATTGAAGCCACAGACCCGGATAGCCCAGGTACTTCAGTCCCGGTACGTCGCGTACCGCGTTTGTTCCCTTCAATACTTCAAAGGAGACTCCGATAACGACTGGCAGCAATATAATCCGCTGAATTACACGTTCCCACAGACTATCCCATGGAACTACAGAGTAGATAATTACGCCAAGCACAATGGTCAGCATCATGAAGCTGCTTCCGCAGCGGTAATGCAGGCGGCTGTACTTCTGCACGTTGCGCACGGTCAATTCCTCACCGGCTTCAAAAGCGCTGATGACCTTATGCTCCGCCCCGTGATACTGGAAGAGCCGCTTGATAACCGGTGTCTGGGAGATCGCCCATAGATAGACCAGCAGCAGAATCAGCTTAATGGCACCTTCTATGATGTTGTGCAAAACATAGTTGTCGAATACATTTTTAAATAAAAAACTTTCAAGAAATACCGGTACGAGGGTAAAAATTACCTTACCAAAAATAAAAGAAAGAATACCCATGACAGCGACGCCAAAGATCATTCCAAGACTCCAGCCCTCTTCCTTATCCTTCTTCTTGGGTTTGGCGGCTTCTTCTGGATCTACCTCATCCTCGGCATAAGATTCTGCGGAATAGTTCAGGTGTTTGGAGCCCTTGGCGCTGGCATCTATAATACTGACAAGGCCGCGAAGCAGCGGAATCTTGCGGAGTTTGACGACCCAGCTCTTGTCGCTTTTCGGCACCTCCAAAAATGTGATTTCCTGATTCTTGCGCCGTACGGCTGTTACGTTGACATGCTTGCCGCCGAACATGACGCCTTCAATGACGGCTTGGCCGCCGTAGCTTGGAGTTTCCTGGGACAACCCATTCACCTTCCCGTTTGTAATATATTTGTATATCCCTCATTGTAACTAATTTTTACGGACATTACTAGTTGGATCGGCTTTTGCTGTACATACTATCCATTAGAGAGAGGATAAGGATGTTTAGGCCGTATTAAACCAATGAGGAAAGGGTGTACAGCCAAGATGAGCAAGCCGCAACAACAGAGAACAGTGCATACAAATCCGTTTGTGTTTGCCTTGGAGCTCGGCTTTTTTGCCGGATTGTTCTGGGGAGGTGCCCGCTGGATCATGTATACACTACACTTTACCAAGGTCATTCCCGCATTTTTGGCGGAGCCTTTCTTTAAGCATGAGTTTTTGCTGAAGCCAGCCGGTCATCTGATCGGTTACTTGTCCTTTATTCTCCTGTCGGTGATCGCTACCCTGATTTATGTATTCGTGTTCCGCTGGTTAAAGGGACCGTGGCCGGGGATGATTTATGGAGTACTCTGGTGGGCAGGCCTCTTCCTGGCGGGCTCCTGGCTCTTCCTGTTGCAGCGTCCGTTCCGGCTGCCATGGAATTCGGTGATCAGTGAATTTTGCGTTTTTTTACTCTGGGGACTGTTTATCGGGTATACCGTTGCGATGGAGTACACG
Organism: Paenibacillus agri; assembly: GCF_013359945.1. GTDB lineage: Bacteria > Bacillota > Bacilli > Paenibacillales > Paenibacillaceae > Paenibacillus_AQ > Paenibacillus_AQ agri. The sequence continues at coordinate 122,623 of NZ_JABWCS010000215.1, forward strand.
GATGAGCGCAAGCGGGAACGGAAAAGCATACTTACTTAAACGCCTCAAAAAAACTTCTCAAGGGCATAACCCTATGTTAAAATACAATGTGGCTATTTTGAGAGGAGAATGAAAATGGGCAACAAGCGTGTCTCCAAGCTGCGCAAGGCTTTGCTGGATCAAGGTTTGGATGCGATCTTAATTACCAGCGACATCAACCGCCGCTATTTGAGCGGATTTACCGGGTCGTCAGGATATGTGCTCGTCACAGGTGACGAGGCTTACTTGCTGACAGACTTCAGGTATATGACACAGGCAGCGGATCAATCAAACGGATTAAAAGTGGTAGAGCACGCTTCCAAGTTTCTAGATACGGTACGTGAATTGCTGCCAGCAGGCAACAATGTGCGTATTGGCTTTGAACAGGATCAAGTGGCTTACAGCGCTTATACAGCTTATGCGGAAGCCTTAAAGCCGGCTGAGCTGGTTCCGGTATCCAAGGCTGTTGAGAACCTGCGTACCTACAAGGATGAAGAAGAGTTGGCTGTCATGAGACGGGCCGGCGCGCTCGCGGATGATACTTTCCGCCATATTCTGAATGTGATCAAACCGGGCATGACCGAACGTGATGTGGATCTGGAGATGGAATTCTACATGCGTACCCATGGAGCAACGTCTTCGTCCTTTGATACGATCGTCGCTTCCGGTGAACGTTCGTCGATGCCGCATGGTGTGGCGAGCAGTCGTGTGATTAAGGGGAACGAGTTCATAACTTTGGACTTTGGTGCTCTGCTTGACGGCTACTGCTCCGACCTGACGCGGACCATTGCGCTAGGATCGCCTGATCCGAAGCTGAAAGAGATTTATGATATTGTGCTGGAGGCTCAGCTACATACGCTGGCAAATATCAAACCGGGTATGACCGGACGTGAATGCGACGCACTGGCGCGTGATATCATTACGCGTTATGGATACGGCGAGCAGTTCGGACACAGCACCGGCCATGGCCTTGGCATGGAAGTGCATGAATGGCCACGTCTCTCCAAGCTCAGTGATGAGATTATGGAGCCAGGCATGGTAGTTACCGTAGAGCCGGGAATTTATCTGCCGGGTCTCGGCGGCGTGCGCATTGAAGATGATGTAGTGATTACGGAAAGCGGCATTTCGCTGCTGACGCACTCGTCCAAAGAGTACACCATTTTGTAAGTTGGCTTTAAGCCCATGAGTAGCTTTCGAACGGGAAGACTATATTTTCTCATCAGGGTTCCATTATAATTATTGATTTCAGGAGGGGTATTTGTGATTTCAGTTAACGATTTCAAAACAGGTTTGACCGTAGAGGTGGACGGAGATATCTTCACCGTTCTTGATTTCCAGCATGTTAAGCCAGGTAAAGGTGCGGCATTCGTACGCTCCAAGCTTAAAAACCTGCGTAACGGTAACACTGTTGAGCGTACCTTCCGTGCAGGCGAAACTATCGGCCGCGCGATCATCGAAAACCGTGGTGTACAGTACCTGTATGCCAGCGGTTCGGAGCACGCATTCATGGACAACGAAACTTACGATCAATTCGAACTGTCCAGCAAGCAGCTTGAATGGGAACTTAACTTCCTGAAAGAAAACATGACTGTGAACATTGTAAGCTACCAAGGCGAGATCCTTGGGATCAACCTGCCTACCAGCGTAGAGCTGAAGGTTGCTGAAACTGAGCCAGGCGTGAAAGGTAACACCGCTCAAGGTGCTACTAAATCTGCTAAGCTTGAGACTGGCCACACTGTACAAGTGCCTCTGTTCATCAACGAAGGCGATGTTCTTCTGATCGATACCCGCGAAGGTAAATACATCTCCCGCGCGTAGTCGTAAGGGAGAGTGTTCCATATCAGACTTTATTGCGTACAAGCCCCCCGCATTAGCGGCGGGGCTTGTACGTGTTTGGGTTTCCCGAACAATCATTTTCCTGTTAAAATGGCCCTGTGAGGGGCCTGATTCCGGACAATCCAAGAATTGCCCGGATATTTTTTTGTGAAACCATTAACGCATAACACTAATTTCGTATTATACTGATTTAAAGCGGGAAACTGAAAGCAAGATACTACATAGACCGAAATAGGGAGTGAATGGGACTTTGTCACTTTATGTTATGAAATTCGGGGGCAGCTCCGTCGGCGACATCGAACGTATGAAGCGGGTCGCAGGACGTATTGCACAGAAGCAGGATGAGGGCCACCGCTGTGTTGTAGTTGTATCCGCCATGGGTGATACGACAGATGATTTAATTGATCAGGCGAAGGAACTGAACGCTCAGCCACCAGCGCGTGAAATGGATATGCTGATGACTACGGGTGAGCAGATCTCTGTCGCTCTGTTGTCTATCGCGCTGCATGGAATTGGCCGGGACGCTGTGTCCTATACAGGCTGGCAGGCTGGATTCCGTACGGATGAGACGCACGGACGCGCTCGCATTAACGAAATTTTGCCTGGCCGCGTGCTGGAGTCTCTGGAGAAGAACCAGATTGTCATCGTTGCCGGATTCCAGGGGATGACTGTGGACGGTGAGATCACCACGCTGGGTCGTGGTGGTTCTGACACAACGGCTGTTGCACTTGCAGCTGCGATCAAAGCAGATGTGTGTGAAATCTACACCGATGTCGACGGGATCTACTCAACTGACCCGCGGATCGTGAAGACTGCGCGCAAACTGAAGGAAATCTCTTACGACGAGATGCTGGAGCTCGCCAATCTGGGCGCTGCTGTTCTGCATCCGCGTGCCGTGGAGTATGCCAAACGTCATCAAGTCAAGCTGGTCGTCAGATCAAGCTTTAACCATAATGAAGGTACTGTTGTGAAGGAGGAAACAAACATGGAGCAGGGAGTAGTGGTAAGCGGTATTGCCTACGATAAGAACGTGGCACGGATCAGCATTTTGGGAGTGCCTGATGTGCCGGGCGTACTCGCACAAGTCTTCGGCAAGCTGGCCGGAGAAGGCATCGATGTGGATATTATTGTACAGAGTGGCGTGCAAGGGGAGCAAGCAGATTTCTCCTTTACCGTCTCGCTGGATGATCTGGACCGTGCCAAGGGAGTAATCAAGGAGCTGCACAGCGCACTGCCATACCGTGAAGTGACCTCCGAAGATAATCTTATTAAAGTATCCATTGTCGGCGCTGGCATGGTCAGCCATCCTGGAGTAGCAGCTCAAATGTTCGAGGTAATCTCCAATCAGGGCGTCAGCATCAAGATGGTGAGCACGTCCGAGATCAAGGTATCTTGTGTCATTGAATCCGGCAATCTGCAAAACATCATTCAGGCGCTTCACACCGCCTATAATTTGGATACCACTGAGCAAGCTTTTGTTGGCGGACCACAAGACCGCCGTTAAGTTATACGTGAGCACACAAACAGGGATGTCAGCAGCCATTACGGCTGTTGGCATCCCTTTTTTTGCGAAAAAGAAAACGCATTATCTCAGTTGCCCGTATGCTCTTTGGGAAACCTGGAAAATGTGCATAAATCTACCGGATAAGCATGTGTTTTAAAGGGTAGTCCACGATAATCAACTCTCTCAGTCATATGATACAAGCAGGAGGTGAAAAACTTATGACTATTCAATTTATTGATTTGAGAGTCTCCAATCAAGCTGCGTCTGATTCGACACCGGTAACTATTCCGCTAGCTGCCACGCCCTTTGTATTCGGTGATATTGGGATTCAGACCGCCGGGGTGTTGCCGGAGAATCATGGCAATGTTCGTGTGCTCTTGTCAGGTTTTGTGAAAACGGAAAATAATCCACAGTTCAATACCAACACTATTAATGTCCGCAGAAATGGCACAGTTATTTTTACAACGACTTTTGGGGTGGCGCTCAGCAGAGAAAATGAAATGATTGGATTTAATGCGGTTGATGTACCCCCGGCTGTGGATGTTGCAACAGGACAGATTCAGTATACCTGCGAAATTTTCACTAATGCTGCTGTTACCGACAACTTGAACAACGTTCAGGCGAGAAATTTCAGTGGAACAGCGGCCGCTGGCAATTTCACAGGTTAGAAGACTTCCCGAAGTCTATAACAAATAAGGCCTGCACGAAAGTGACTTGTGAGAAAAGTCTCTTCCTGCAGGCCATTTATATTCATTTTGAGAGAAAAGATAGGGTGCTATTACTAGCTGAGTCTTCTGAATCTACCCAGAATCTCTACCGTCTCCAGCACATTGACGAAAGCTTTGGGATCGGTCTCCAGGATCGTCTTCCTAAGCTCTGACAGCTCATAACGGGTTGTGACCGTCATCAGCATGGTATTTCCCTCGTGGCTGTAGCCACCTTCCGCATTCACTACGGTAACCCCATGGGGCAGGAGCGTGAGCCGATTCAGCATCTTCTCCCGTTCCTTGGTGACGATGAAGCAGGTCAGTTTGACGTGGCGGATATGTATCATATCCACGACCCGGCTCTTGACGAAGATGCATAGCATGGCATAGAGGGCCGAATCCCAGCTTTTGAAGAAGCCAAGACTCAGAATCACAATTCCGTCCATTACGAACAGGATCGACCCCATCGGAATATCGTGCTTGCGGGTAATAATAGAGCCAAGAATATCAAAGCCCCCGGATGAACCACCCACTCGCAGCGCAAAGCCAACACCACAGGCAATAATCACCCCGCCAAAAATACTGGCCAGAATCGGATCTTTGGTCAATCTTACCACCGGAATAATCGTCATAAACCAGGTTGTAGCCACCACCGAGAGCATGCTTAGACAGATATACTTCTTCCCCACAGCGACAAAGCCCCACACTAGAATCGGTAAATTCATTGCAAAATAAATTATAGAGATATATTTCGGATTGGTTAGATATCCCACTACGGATGCCGCCCCGGCTATTCCTCCGCTTAGTAGCTGGTGCGGAATCAGAAACAGACGCAGCCCGCTGGCGACCAAAAAGGCCGAAATAATAATAATTGCTACTTCTCGCGCCTGCTTCACAGCAGCTGCGCCACTTAGTCCTGCCCATAAATTCCGAACGTACATACGATATCCCCTCTTTTTTCTTATGTAAAAAAATAAATTTATCATACTGATGATATTTTCTTATCGGAATGATCACTATGATTTGTTTCACAGTCTTCCCCTTAATCTTCCCTTTCTTTCCTGTCTAATCCGGGCCCGTCCCGCATATCCATGAATAATGGCTGGAAGTAGAGAATTCAAAGGGAGCAAGAGTGTTTTTAATATTGTCAGAAGGAGATGAGCGGATTTGGACAAGTATGTAAGCTGGATGGCTGTGTTGAGAATGCTGTCCGGCAGTGCCGAGATTATAGCTGCGCTGCTTATGCTGAGGCTTAATCAGGTGGATAAGGCGTTGGCTGTCAATTCTACACTGGCTTTAGTTGGACCCACTATATTGATTCTGACCACGGCCATTGGACTTACCGGGATGGCACAGGAACTGTCTTGGGGCAAGCTGGGCTGGATTGGCTGCGGTGTTGCCTTTCTCTTAATTGGAATTCTAAAAAAATGATAGATGATAGTCATATTTGACCGGTACAAGCATAAATATGAACTAAAGCAGAAGAAGTAGAGGACAACTTGGGGGTAGCTTGTATGGCAAATGACTGGCTTCACTTATTCCCTGAAAAAGTAAGAATGCTGCTAAAAAGCCTTCCTTTGCAACTTTTATCAGCGGTAGAGGAAATCCGGGTCCGCGAAGGGCGGCCTCTCGAAATCAACTATTCCGGCAAGTATCACTTTCTAAGCGCCGATGGTAGGCTCACGCAAAAGCCAGAGGAAGCTTATCGGCCGGATCGTGAGGATAGCCACCGGCTGCTGGATCTGATCAGCAACCATTCCTTGTATACGATGGAAGAAGAGCTGCGGAAGGGGTTCATTACGATTCCTGGAGGCCATCGGATTGGACTGGCCGGACGAACTGTATTGAGCGGGGGCGGTGTGGAACATCTGCGCGACATCACCGGATTCAATGTACGTATTGCACGTGAAGTGCCGGGTGTGGCTGACAGTGTGCTTCCTTATCTGCTGGACAAAGGTCGGCTGCGGGTGCTGCATACGCTGATCCTTTCGCCGCCCCAGCATGGCAAGACCACACTGCTGCGCGATCTCGCCAGACAGATCTCCGGGGGCAGCCAGAACAGGCAAGGCGGGAGCCGGCAAGGTCTCAAGGTGGGTATCGTCGATGAACGATCCGAGATTGCTGGAAGCAGACGCGGGATCCCCGCCTTCGATGTAGGCCCACGCACTGACATTTTGGATGGCTGCCCCAAAGCGGAAGGAATGATGATGATGATTCGTTCGCTCTCCCCAGATGTCATTATTGCCGACGAGATCGGTCGTCCCGAGGATGCCGATGCCGTAACTGAAGCGCTGCATGCAGGCATTACAGTCGTGGCTTCCGCTCACGGTAAGGAAGTGGCCGAGCTGGCCCGCAGACCGGGGCTGGGCAGTCTGCTCGAACACAGGATGTTCGAGCGCTATGTGATTCTCCACCGCAGTGAGGCGGGATTATCCTTCCGCGTCCTGGACAGTCAGAAGCGTGCGCTGCTTCCCGGCGCACCGGGAGAGCGGACAGGCGGTGAACGCCATGCTTAAACTGTTCGGCGCCGTGCTGGTCGTGCTAGCCGGTACATTGGCCGGGTTCCAGCGGGCCAGGCAGTATGCCGACCGTCCCCGGAACATCCGTAGCCTGATCGCCGCCCTGCAGCGGCTGGAGACCGAGATCATGTACGGCTTTACGCCGCTGCCGGAAGCGCTGCGGCGGATTGGACAGCAGTGCAAGGAGCCGCTGAGAGCCTTGTTTGTCCAAGCTGCGGAGGAAATGTCTCCGCCGCATGATCGCAGCGCCGAGGAGGCCTTCGGCCGGGCTATGGAGGCACACTGGAAGGCCGCAGCGCTGAAGGGCGCGGAGAAAGAAGTTATAAGGCAGCTAAGCTGTACGCTTGGCACCAGCGACAGGTCGAACCAGAGCAACCATATCGCGCTGGCTTTGCAGCAATTAAAGCAGGAAGAGACGGCGGCCAGAGAAGATCAGGGCAAATACGAAACGATGAGCAAAAGCCTGGGTCTGCTGCTTGGAGCATTGATCGTCATTTTGATCTTTTAGCGAGGTGCCAGGAATGAATATTGAAGTGAATGCCATCTTCCAAATTGCCGGCATTGGCATCATCATCGCCATGATTCATACCGTGCTGAAGCAGATGGGCAAAGAGGATATCGCCCATTGGGTCACAGTCATCGGGTTCGTCGTCGTGCTGTTCATGGTCATCCGCATGCTGGACGGACTGCTCCAGGAAATCAAAACGATCTTTCTTTTTCAATAGGCGCGGCGTGTCATGGAGATCATTCAAGTTGTAGGGATCGGGCTCATGTCGACCATATTGATACTCGTCCTGAAGGAACAGAAGCCGATGTTCGCCTTCCTGCTCACAGCTGCCACAGGAGTTCTGATCTTTCTGCTCCTGATTGGCAAAATCGGGATGGTCCTCTCCACGCTGGAGCGGATCGCCGAATCCTCCGGGATGGAAATGATCTACCTGAAGACCATCTTCAAAATTATCGGGATTTCCTACATTGCCGAATTTGGCGCCCAGGTGGTGCGTGACGCAGGCCAGGAATCGATTGCCTCAAAGATTGAGCTGGCTGGAAAAATACTGATCATGGTGCTGGCCGTGCCCATTATCAGCATTATTATTGAAACGGTCATGAAGCTTTTGCCCGCATAGGGTCTTAAATAACTACGAACGCGAAAGAGGAACAGGGAGGAGAAGCCATGCCGGAGCGCCGCAAGTTTCGCCCTCCGCCGTTCAAAATCATACTGCTTCTGCTCCCCTGCCTCGTGATGCTGTGGTGTGCCGGGAGCGCCGCTGCTTCGCCAGCGCCTACTCCAGCAGGAAGCTCATCGCCGGTGGATCAATGGGTGAAAAGCCAGGTAGAGAGCCTTCCCAAAGATAAAGTGGACAAATACTGGGATCAGCTGATGAAGGATTACGGCGGATTTTTCCCGGACGGGGCCACCCCTACCCTCATGGATATGCTGCTGCCAGGTGACAAGGGACTCAGCATGAAAGGGGTGCTGTCAGGTCTCGGGGCGTACATGTGGCACGAGGTACTGTATAACGGCAAGCTCCTCGTCACCATTGTCATGATCAGTGTGATGAGCATGATCCTGGAGACGCTGCAGACCGCTTTTGAACGTAAAACCGTCAGTAAAGTCGCGTATACCCTCTGTTATATGGTAGTGCTCGTCATTGCCGTTAACAGTTTCAATATTGCTATCGGTTATGCCAAGGATGCGATCGACAGGATGATTGATTTCATGATGGCGATGATTCCTCTGCTCTTCGCGCTTCTCGCTTCTATGGGGAACATCATCACGGTCTCGGTCACTCATCCACTAATTGTGTTCATGATCCATACGGTCGGCACCTTAATTCACACCATGGTTTTCCCGCTGCTATTCTTCTCGGCCGTGCTGCATCTGGTCAGCTCGTTGTCCGAGAAATACAAGCTTACCCAACTAGCCAATCTGCTGCGCAATATCGGTGCCGGGCTGCTGGGGGTACTGCTGACTGTGTTTCTGGGCGTCATATCCGTCAGGGGCATTACCAGCTCGGTCACTGACGGGGTTACGATCAGGGCTGCAAAGTATATAACGGGAAATTTTGTTCCGGTCATCGGTAAAATGTTCGCGGATGCCACGGACACCGTCATTTCTGCTTCACTGCTGGTGAAGAACGCCATTGGATTGTCGGGAGTTATCATTATTTTGTTCCTCTGTGCGTTTCCGGCAATCAAAATCCTGGTGCTTGCACTCATCTATAATGTTGCTGCCGCTGTTATGCAGCCGCTCGGCGAGACACCGATCGTAACCTGCCTGCAGACGATTGGAAAAAGTATGGTGTATGTGTTCGCCGCCTTGGCTGCAGTCTCGCTGATGTTCTTCCTGGCCGTCACGATTATGCTGACCGCAGGCAATGTCACGGTAATGATGAGGTGAGTGCAGGCGGTGCTTCTGAAGCCGGATTGCAGCAGAGGATTCCGGGATGCAGCATCAGCAGCACACTTTTGGGAGGGAGACGATGACTTGGTTAAGCGATTGGCTGCGTGAGATCATCCTGGTAGTATTGCTGGCGGCTTTCGTGGAGTTGCTGCTTCCTAGCAAGTCCATGGAGCGTTATGCCAGACTGGTGCTCAGCCTGTTGATCCTGCTCACCCTGTTGAACCCCGTCGTCTCCTTGCTGAAGGGAGACGCTGCTAAGGAGCTTAGCTTGGCGATGAGTCAGCAAGAGAAGACAGGCGGAATGTTCACAAGCACTGGCAAGGGGACGGATTCGCTGGAAAAGATTCTGGCGGACGGACAGAAGTTAGCCCAGGGCCGTCAGGAGCAGAGTCTCAAGCTGGCGGCCGAGGAAGTAGCCGGACAGATGCGAGATCAGATCGCAAGTGAAATGGGCGTACGAGGTGTCCGTGTAACTGTCTCGCTGGCGATGGGCAAGCCGCCTGGGGGAAACGGTGGAGACGTCCCGGTGATCTCAGGTGTAACGGTAGCGCTGCCTGCAGCCCATTCCCCTTCAGGGGGGAAGGGAGGTGCTTCCGGCGCAGCGGTCTCCCAGCCGATTGTCATCGCCCCTGTGGAAGCTGTAGAGGTGTCTATAGGAGGCACGCCAAGTGCAGCGCCAGCCCAAACCGGGCACACGGGAGTAAAGGGCAGTGCCGGCGAGAGCGGGGAATCAAAGGAAGAAGCAAAGTTAATCACTCAGCTGCTGAAGCAAAGATGGGATCTCGATCCGGAGGTCATCCACATACAAGATCAAAGCGCAGGCGACACAAAGCTGTGAGGCCAAGCATCGACAATATGCCAAACAATGAAGGAGGGATACAGGGATGGGCAACTGGTTGAAAAAGCTGGAACAGTGGGCCGGGGGCGGACAGGGAAGCCCGAAGCGGAGCCATACGTTCCGCTGGCTGATTATTCTGGGCTTATTGGGCGCGGCGATCATGCTGTTTAATTCTTTTGTGAATGTGAAGAAGATCGACAGCGAGAATACAGGGCGGGAGCCGCCCGGCTCCGGTAGTTCACAGGCGACTATCCAGCAGGCTGATCCGGCGGTCAGCAATTCTTTTTCCGGCATAGAACAGGCTATGGAAGACCGCACCAAGGAAATTCTGGAGAAAATCGTCGGTGTGGGGACAGTGGATATTATGGTCACCGTTGATTCTACCGAGGAAATCGTCGTGCAACGAGATGTCAAAGACTCTCAGCAGAGCAGTGAAGAGACGGATGCCAACGGGGGAAAGCGTCATACGACGCAGTACACAAGAGACGGCGAGATCGTAACCTACACCCAGTCCGGCGATCAGACCCCGATCATAACGAAGCGGGTTAAACCTCAGGTGCGCGGTGTGCTGGTAGTGGCCAAAGGGGCAGAGAACAAGGTTGTCCGCAGCTTGATTGAGCAGGCAGTCCAGAAGGGTCTGAATGTACCGAGCTACAGGATTTCCGTAGTGCCGCGCAAGCAGGAATAGAAGAAGGAAAGCATAAAAGGAGGAATAAGGAATGAACGGCAAAAGACAAACGATTTGGTTAGTATCGATGCTCAGCTTGATGGTGGTCTTATCCGCGTATTATTTATTCACAGAAGACTCTGGTGCTTCAGTTCCGAAGGAGACGGCGGGCAGCATGCAGGTGGATGGCACAGCTAAGGGAACCTCCGCAAATAATATTCTTGATAAAGGCTTCGAGGTCAATGAAGTGGTGACCCAAGGTGATGTTACCGGCGATGCAGATGCTACCGCTCAGACAACTGCACAAGACCCTGCAACATTAGATGACAGCGCAGCAGCAACTACTGAGGACAGCAGCAAAGCTGCCGATAACAGTAACAATGCAGCGGCCAGCACCGGTACTTCAGATAAGACAGCCGATAAATCAGCTGCTGGGGATAAAAAATCTGACGGTAACAAAGCAACTGCTGACAGCAAGAACAGCAGCGACAAGAGTACCGATAAGAAAACCGCAGTAGCAGATGAGAAAACACCAGCCAAGAAAGATGCCGATGTCCTGGACGAAGTCGCGTCTCAAAGTGTCTCTGCAAGCAGTTTATTCAACAATTACATGTACGAGCGTGCGCAAAATAATCAGAAGCAATACCGCGATCTGATGGCTCTGATCAACGATATGGATAAGACGCCAGCTGAGAATGCTGTAGCTCAAGAACAGTTGCATGCGCTGGAAGACAAAGAGTCCAAAATCACTAATATCGAAGAGCAGCTTCAACAAAAATATGGCGAGGCCATCGTCAAGGAAGACAGTAACAATTTCTACAAAGTGATCGTTCAGAGTGACAAGCTGGATGTAAAGCAGGCGGTGAGCATTGTAGACCTGGTCATGAAGGAACTTAGTGTCACTCAGGACAAGGTCAGCGTGCAATACGTCTCCCAGCAGTAAACGATGAGAAAAAACAAAGAAAATAGCGAAAGAGCTCGGGTTATCCCGGGCTCTTTCCATTTCTAGCGTTTATGATATAATACTTAAAGTTATCTTGTCCGCGAAGAAGAGCGGTTTCGAGAGAAAGCTGAAGGAGTGAACTGATTTTATGTTCAAATTAAGCGAAATTAAGGAATTGATTAAATTGCTGGACCAGACATCCTCCGTACATGAGCTGGAGATTGACAGCGAAGGAATGAAACTGGCTATCCGCAAACCGAAACGCCCTGAGGCCGACGGAACAGCGGTTCCTTATGCCTATCCTCTGACGCAGCCTGTTCTGCAACAGCCTGTTCCGCAGCAACCAGCGGTCCAGCCAACTGTAATTGAGACACCTGTTCAGGTACAGACTCCGTCTACTCCTGCAGAAAGCACATTACATACAATCGTGTCTCCGATGGTCGGTACCTTCTATAGTGCCGCATCTCCTGAAACGCCGTCGTTTGTATCTGTCGGCGACCGTGTCAATGCCAAGACAACAGTATGCATTATCGAAGCTATGAAGCTGATGAATGAACTGGAAGCGGAAGTGAAAGGCGAAATCGTATCCGTTCTGGTCGAGAACGGCCAGCTTGTGGAATACGGCCAGCCGCTGTTCTTGGTTAAACCGGAATAATATGCCGTAAATCATGCGGAGCTAAGGCTCCGCAATACTTTTGGGAGGAAACGCATGAACATTCAAAAAGTGCTGATTGCCAACCGTGGAGAAATAGCGGTCCGCATTATCCGGGCCTGCCGTGAACTCGGCATTTCCACCGTGGCGGTCTATTCCGAGCCCGACAGGGACTCACTGCATGTCCGTCTGGCAGATGAGGCCTACTGCATTGGACCGATGCCATCCAAGGACAGCTATCTGAACTTTACTAATATTATGAGTGTTGCCACGTTGACCGAATGCGATGCTATTCATCCGGGATACGGATTTCTCGCGGAGAACGCTGATTTTGCGGAGATTTGCGAGTCTTGCAATATTACCTTTATCGGGCCTTCCCCGGAAGCGATTACGCGTATGGGTGACAAGGCTGTGGCGAAAGACACCATGAAGCAGGCCGGAGTTCCGGTTATCCCGGGTTCTGATGGCCTTGTGGGTGATGTAGAGGAAGCTGTAGCGCTGGGCCGTGAGATCGGGTATCCGATCATCGTTAAGGCAACAGCGGGCGGCGGAGGCAAGGGCATCCGGATTGCTGAGGATGAAGAATCCTTGGTGAAGCAGATTACTGCAGCCCAGCAGGAAGCACAGAAAGCCTTCGGTAACGCCGGAGTCTATCTGGAGAAATTCCTGACGGGAATGAAGCATGTCGAAATACAGATTATTGCCGATAAGCATGGCAATGTTGTCCATCTGGGCGAACGGGACTGCTCTGTGCAGCGCCGCCGTCAGAAATTGGTGGAGGAAGCGCCTTGCGCCGTACTGACACCGGAAATTCGTGAGGCCATGGGTGATGCGGCCGTACGTGCGGCGCTTGCCGTGAACTATTCCGGAGCAGGTACACTGGAATTTCTGCTAGGTCCGGATGGTAATTTCTACTTCATGGAAATGAATACCCGGATTCAAGTTGAACACCCGGTTACAGAAATGGTTACCGGTGTTGATCTTATCAAAGAAATGATTTCCGTAGCTGAAGGCAATCCGCTTTCCTTCAAGCAAGAGGATATTGTGATTAACGGCTGGTCCATTGAATGCCGGATCAATGCCGAAGATCCTGAGAAGAATTTCATGCCTTCACCGGGCAAAATCGGCTTTTATCTGCCACCGGGTGGTCTTGGCGTTCGCGTAGACAGTGGCGCCTATCCTGGGTATACTATTTCACCATTCTATGATTCCATGATTGCGAAGCTGATCGTCTGGGCACCGACCCGTCAGGAAGCTATTGCGAAGATGAAGCGCGCTCTGGGCGAGTTCGCGGTGGAAGGTATTCATACGACGATTCCGTTCCATCAAAAACTGCTTGAACATCCTGTGTTCTTGGACGGGAATTTTGACATTAAATTCCTGGAAGAGTATGAAGTTTAGGACGACTTTGCTTTGTTTGTCATAAAGTTCGCCAAATGATATAGTATGTTTAATAAGAGACGTGCTTTAAGCTTGAAATCATGAACAACATGTTGAAAGGTGTGAAGGCTAAGATGAGTACATTGCCGACGGAATTCGAACGGACGGAAATCGGTGAAATCCAAATTGCCCCGGAAGTAATCGAGGTAATCGCAGGTTTGGCTACAGTAGAAGTTAAAGGTGTAGCCGGTATGAGCGGTGGATTTGCTGGAGGAATTGTGGAGCTTCTCGGACGCAAGAACCTGTCCAAAGGTGTGAAGGTAGAGGTTGGTCAACGCGAGGCAGCGGTGGATGTATCCGTAATCATCGAGTACGGCAACCGTCTTCCTGAAGTGGCGGCGGAGATTCAGCGCAATGTTAAGCGTTCCATCGAGACCATGACTGGGCTTACCGTTGTGGAAGTCAATGTTCATATTCATGATGTGCAGTTCAAGAGCACCACTGTAGAAAAGAACGAGGATGTCGAAGCCGTGCTTCGCGTGAAATAATAGCCACCCGTTCTTCTATAAACCCCCGACAGCAACGTCGAGGGTTTACTCTAATTTAAGGAGGTTATGAGACTCGTGGCAAAAATTTTGGACAGGCTTCTGCTGTTCATCTACAGCCTTAGCATCGGAATATTATCTGTAATTGCCATCCTCCTCTTGAGCGGAGCCATCCCCAGAACGGTGGAGATTAAGGATGGGCCGGCAATTTACATTGTTGCGATCACGATCTCAGTGATCCTGTTCTTGCTCAGCATTCGTTTCTTCTATATCTCCATGCGACGCGACCGGGCAACTTTGCCTTCGGTGGATCAGCGCACAGAGTATGGGGATATCCAGATCTCCATGGAAACGATTGAGAACCTCAGTCTCAAGGCTGCCGGTAAGGTGAAAGGCATCCGCGATCTGAAGTCGCGTATCCGCGTCTCTCAGGCGGGTCTGGAAATCATGATCCGCGCGGTAGTGGACGGAGAGCATTCGCTCCCGCTGCTGACCACGGAAGTTCAGCGTCAGGTGCATGATTTCGTGCAGGAAACGACTGGCATACCGGTCGCGGATGTGTCCGTATATATTGCCAACCTGTCACAGTCTCCAAGCTTCAAAAGTCGAGTGGAATAGAGGTGGGTTTCCCCTATGTCCTGGAGAGAAGTATGGGAAAGTCACGGGGGTAGGATCGCCGGAGTCTCCTTCGGGGTCATTCTCGGTTTGATTTATTTGATTAGTGGTTTTTGGGATATGCTGTTCTTTGCACTGGTAGTGTTCATCGGATATACGCTTGGCAAAAGGAAGGACGATCACGCGCAGTCTCCTATGGTTAGATGGCAGGAGCTGGTAGAGTGGTTGTCTGGACGCTGGCGTCCTTTCAAATGAACCGCGATAGTCTTTCTCCCGAAGCAGGAATTGCAGGTCTGTTGATGTTCGTTGCCCCGGAAGAAAGATCACGCGGTTTTTTTGTGGAGAGAAGGCTCTTGTCGCAGTTGCGATAATATCTGTGTCCTATATATAAGACGAATAAAAGAAATTAATAAAAGCGGGAAGGAACGAAGGGGAAGTTTGGAACTGTAGGAGCGAAGCGTTCGCCTTTGTTTCCGGATTTCAACCGCTAAAAGCGGTTAATAAATAAGAAATCTGGGGACAACAGCGACCGGAAGTCCAAACATCACCGCAATGACGACTGAGCCTTAAGTTAGATCTTAAGTTCGACTTATATAGGGATAAAATGTGCTGAATTTGGGCTTAAAATAAAGATATGCGAAACAAGATTTTAGGAGGAACACATGAAGAGACGTTTAGCTAGAGAAATTATTGTACAAAGCCTGTACCAAATGGAAATGAATGATGTGGACAGTGCTGAGGCGGTAGAAATGCTGCTGGAAGAAGCTTCGGAGGAGAATGAGACGGAACGTGTCATTACCGATGAGATTGAACTGAAGCACTATGTAGTAGACCATGTGAATGGCGTTTGGGAGCACAAGGTAGCGATCGATGACATGCTGGAATATTATTTGAAGGGCTGGCAAATGAGCCGTCTGTCGCGTGTGGACCGCCAAATTTTGCGTCTGGCGACTTTTGAAATGGTATTCGCAAGCGATGTTCCTGCCAAGGTCTCCGTCAACGAAGCCATTGATCTGGCCAAGCATTTCGGTACCGAGGATTCCGGTAAGTTCGTCAACGGGGTACTGGGTAAGATGATTCAGGAATTGGACACACTCAAAGCGGATCATCTTCAATAATTGATTAAACGTTGAGGATGCTAATTTAGCAAGAAACAGGTGAATGTATGATTTAGGAGCATTATCGTATGCTAAAATGTTCTACTTTAGTCTTAGAGAAGTAAAGCTTTTAGATTAAGTACGGTTATTGCTCTTAATGTACATTACACACGAAATTCCTAACTTTTAAGGTGCAATATTGCCTTTGTTCCGAAACTAAGTATTGCAAGCTCAGGTTTTGAAAGCACGCCATGTTTTGTGTAGAGCTATTAACTTTTTTTAAATAAATTAAGCTGGAATTAGGAGTTATCTTTAGAATCAGGAAAGAACTTTAATGTTGACCTCTGATTTTGACTTGAGCCCCAAAACAGGTTCAATTTATAATATAAAATCAATCAAAGCCTACCAAAGAGGAGAGATTTTCATGACAGCAGCAATCATCAGTGGTAAACAAGTATCCGACGAAATTCGCATCGACATTGCCCGGGAGGTTGCTGGGCTCGTGGAACGCGGGGTTAAGCCAGGCCTTGCCGTTGTGCTTGTAGGGGAAGATCCAGCATCGCAAGTATATGTTCGCAATAAGGAGAAATCCTGCATTAGCTTAGGCTTCCATTCCGAAGTACATAGACTGGATGCCTCGACTTCACAGGAAGATCTGTTGGCGCTGGTAGAACAGTTGAATCAACGTGATGACATTGACGGAATTCTTGTGCAATTGCCATTGCCGGGACATATCGAAGAAAAAGCCGTTATTGATGCGATTGCTGTGGAAAAGGATGTTGACGGTTTCCATCCGGTGAATGTGGGTAATCTGGTTATTGGCGATGATAGCCTTCTTCCATGTACACCTGCTGGTGTCATAGAGTTGATCAAGCGTACAGGAACCGAGATTTCCGGTAAGCATGCCGTGGTTATCGGTCGCAGTAATATTGTTGGCAAGCCGGTATCCCTGCTGTTGCAACGTGAGAATGCTACGGTTACTATGTGTCATTCCCGTACAGCTAACATTACGGAGCTCAGCCGTCAGGCTGATATCTTGGTAGTCGCGATTGGACGTGCTAACTTCATTGATGCATCCTTTGTGAAGCCGGGCGCTATCGTCATTGATGTTGGTATGAACCGTTTGGACTCTGGCAAACTTGCCGGTGACGTTGACTATGAAAGTGCGAAAGAAGTTGCTGGCCATATTACACCCGTACCGGGCGGCGTGGGCCCTATGACGATTACGATGCTGATGGGGAATACGCTGATTGCAGCGAAACGCCGTCACGGACTGGAATAGGTAGGAATCATGGCGGCAGAGCGGCAAGTCTATTCCATTAAGGAACTTAACCGTTACATCCGCATGAAGCTGGACTCGGATCATCTTCTGTCGGATGTATGGATACGTGGTGAAATCTCCAACTTTACACATCACGGCAGCGGACATATGTATTTCACACTGAAGGACGAGAGCAGCCGTATCAAGGCGATCATGTTCGCGTCCCACAATCAGCGTTTACCCTTTGTGCCAAAGGAAGGCTCCCGGGTTATTGCCAGAGGCAATGTGACTGTATATGAGCGGGATGGGCAATACCAGTTCTATGCAACGCACATGCAGCCGGATGGCATTGGCAGTCTGTATCTTGCTTATGAACAGCTGAAGGCAAAGCTGGAGCAAGAGGGGTTGTTCGCGGCGGAACGCAAGTCTCCACTACCAAGGCTGCCTCGCTGCATCGGGGTCGTAACTTCCCCGACCGGCGCAGCCGTGCGGGACATTATGATCACGCTTCAGCGGAGATACCCGCAAGCCGCAGTTGTGCTGTACCCGGTGACGGTGCAGGGCAAAGGCGCTGCGCCTTCCATCGTAAAGGCGATCAAGACACTGAACGCTATGGGTGAAGCAGACGTCTTGATCGTTGGCCGCGGCGGGGGCTCTCTGGAGGAGCTCTGGGCGTTCAATGAGGAGATCGTCGCCCGTGCGATTGCGGCATCGGATATCCCGGTCATTTCGGCCGTTGGCCACGAGACCGATTTTACGATTGCCGACTTCGCCGCCGATCTCCGGGCGGCGACGCCTACCGCGGCGGCGGAACTGGCGGTGCCGCATGCCGCCGAGCTGGCGGCGCAGCTTCGCCAGCAGCAGCGCAGGCTGCGCCAGGGGCTGCAGCGGCGCGCCCAGCGCGGACGCGAGCGGCTGGCTTCGCTGCAGCGCTCGCCGGTGCTGGTCAACCCGCGCCGGTATCTGCTGCAGCATACGCAGCAGCTCGACATGCTGCGCCAGCGGCTTTCCAGCGCGGCAGATGCGCGCCTGCGGCGCGCGCGAGAGCGTGAAGCGGTGCTGCGGCACAGCCTGCAGCGCTTCCATCCGCGTGATGGCGTGATCGCCGCCAGGCAGCGCGCCGAAGGCTTACGCCGCGAACTGATCGGCGCGATAGGGGCACGGCTGCGGGACAAGCGCTCGAGCTATGTGGCGGAGATGCGCCACCTCGACGCGCTAAGCCCGCTCAAAGTCATGTCGAGAGGCTACAGCCTCGTCTACGACGAAGGACAACAGCACTTGGTCAAGTCGCTGAATGATGTAGCGCTCGGCGACCTTGTGGTGGTTAAGCTGAATGATGGTGAACTGAATTGCCAGGTATGGGGAATGAAGGAGGATGGCAAAGACGATGACAAAGGAAGCGGAACTGGATTTTGAAGGAGCGATGGACCGTCTGGAGGAAATCGTGCGGGAGCTTGAGCACGGCGATGTCCCCCTGGAAAAGGCCATCGATTTATTTCAGCAGGGGATGAAGCTGTCCCAGCTGTGCGGTAACAAGCTTGAGCAGGTAGAACGCAAGATTGAGATGATAGTAGAAGAAGACGGCGAACTGCGCAAGAAGCCGTTTGGCGGTCTGGAAGGGGTCGGCGATGAGTCCTTTTGACAGCAGTCCTGAAGGGAACGCCGGGGAGCCCCTGCGGGAACCCATTGAGTCCTACATTGCGATAATTAATGATCTGGTCACTACTGAACTGGAGGCAACCATCCCAGAAGCATGGTTTGTCCCCGAAAACTTGCATAAGGCGATGCAGTATTCGCTGATGGCCGGGGGCAAACGCCTGCGGCCACTGCTTGTCGTCGCAGCTTGTGAAGCACTGGGTGGATCACGAACTGCAGCGCTTCCTGTGGCCGCAGCCATCGAAATGGTACATACGTATTCACTGGTGCACGACGACCTGCCAGCCATGGACAATGATGATTACCGGCGCGGCAAGTTGACGAATCACAAGGTGTTCGGCGAAGCGACAGCCATTTTGGCCGGAGACGCACTACTAACCCATGCGTTCTACAGCATTGTACAAGCTACGCGGCGCCATGGTATTCCGGCGGAGAGCTCGCTTGCCATTGTAGAGGAACTGGCTGAAATGGCCGGTCCACGCGGAATGGTCGGCGGTCAAGTGGCCGATATGGAGGGTGAGCAAGGCTTGACCAACTTAGAGCAGCTTCGCTACATCCATGAACACAAGACTGGAGATCTGTTTATCTTCTCGCTCTTGGCCGGAGGACGGATCGCGGGCGCAGATGAGCAGCAGTTGGCGGCCCTACGGGAGTTTGGAACAAATATTGGACTGGCCTTTCAGGTTCAGGACGATATTCTGGATCTGATCGGCGACGAAGGCAAGCTCGGCAAAAAAACAGGCAGTGACATCGAGCAGCAAAAAGTCACTTATCCTTTTTTTATCGGGATTGAGGCTTCGAAATCCGAGGTGGAGCGATTGACGCTGGCAGCCCGGAAAGCCGTGCTGGGCGGCGGTTTTACCGACGCCAGCAGGCTGCTGGAGATCGCCGATTATCTCATGAAGCGGGATCATTAGAATCAAATACGGAAACGGCTGTACTTCGACAGCCGTTTCGTTTGTGTTATAATGGGATTTATATATTTTACAACAACTAGGAAAGCGGGGAATACACGTGCTGCTTCCACAAATAAATGAGCCTGCGCAGTTGAAAATGCTATCAATCGAAGAACTCGGTGTTCTTGCGGAGGAAATTCGTCATTTCCTGATTGAAAAGCTATCTGTAACCGGAGGGCATCTTGCATCTAACCTGGGAGTCGTGGAGCTCACGCTGGCCCTGCATTACTGCTATGACAGTCCCTGGGACAAAATGATATACGACGTTGGGCATCAGGCTTATGTCCACAAAATATTGACTGGTCGCAAGGATCGCTTCGATTCGCTGCGCAAGCACGAGGGGCTCTGCGGATTCGTCAAGCGATCTGAGAGTGAGCATGATGTCTGGGAAGCCGGACACAGCAGCACCTCGTTGTCAGCAGCCATGGGCATGGCGATGGCCCGGGATTTGAAAGGCGAAGACAACAAGGTGATCGCAGTGATCGGCGACGGAGCTTTGACGGGCGGTATGGCTTTTGAAGCACTGAATCATATTGGACACGAAAAGCGTAAACTAATGGTAATTCTGAACGACAATGAAATGTCCATTGCGCCGAATGTCGGAGCGATGCACAATTATTTGAGCAAGATCCGTTCAGACCGCCACTACTTGCGCGCTAAAGACGAAGTTGAAGGACTGCTCAAGAAAATCCCTGCCATCGGGGACCGCCTCGCCAAAACGGCGGAGTGGGTGAAGGACAGCCTTAAATATATGATGGTTCCTGGTGTTCTTTTTGAAGAGCTGGGCTTTACTTATCTTGGACCTGTAGATGGCCACGATCTGGAGAAAGTGATCGAAGCCTTCCACCAGGCCGATAATGTCAACGGCCCTGTGCTTGTGCATGTGCTTACTACGAAGGGTAAGGGCTACAAGCCAGCGGAAGCCGACTCTTATAAATGGCACGGGATTTCTCCTTATAAGATCGAATCCGGCCAGGTGCTTAAAGCGGTCGGCAACCCGATGTACACCGAAGTATTTGGCAAAACGCTAATCGAGCTGGGGCGTGAGGATAAACGTCTGGTTGCCGTTACGCCTGCAATGCCAGGCGGATCTGGACTGTTCCCGTTTGCCAAGGAATTCCCGGACCGGATGATTGATGTCGGCATTGCCGAACAGCATGCTGCTACTCTTTGTGCTGCGTTGGCGATGGAGGGTATGAAGCCGGTATTCGCGGTCTATTCGACCTTTATGCAACGGGCGTACGACCAGATTGTGCATGATATTTGCCGTCATAATGCTAATGTCATGTTCGCGATCGACCGGGCCGGCTTTGTCGGCGCCGATGGAGAGACGCATCAAGGGGTATACGATATTGCCTTTATGCGCCATATTCCGAACATCGTGCTGATGATGCCTAAGGATGAGAATGAACTGCGCCATATGATGAAGACGGCCATAGATTATAATGACGGACCGATTGCTTATCGTTATCCACGGATCAATGGCACGGGTGTTCCTCTTGATGAAGAGCTGCATACCATACCGATTGGTACCTGGGAACGGGTGCGTCCGGGTGATGAATACGCGGTTGTAGCCTGTGGACCAATGGTCCAGCTTGCAGAAGAAGCAGCAGAGCTGTTGAAGCGTGAAGGTATTCAGGTCGGCGTGGTCAATGCACGTTTCCTGAAACCGATGGACAACTCGATGCTGCTGGACCTCGCTCATGCCGGAACAAGCATGGTCGTACTGGAAGAAGCAAGTCAAGCCGGCAGCTTGGGCAGCGCTGTGCTGGAATTCTACGCGGAGCATGAACTATACGATGTCAGGGTTCATCCAATGGGTGTGCCGGACATTTTCGTGGAGCATGGTTCGATCAAAGATCAGCGCCAGGTTGCGGGACTTACCGTTGAAGCACTGTGCAAACGTATCAAGTCGATGATCGCTCTGCGCGCCTTTTCATACAAGAACACTTCGTCTTCCTGAGAAGACCGGAAGCTGCAACCCGCATCCTTTGAACAATGGGAGATGACCATGGAACACCGTAAAGAACGGATAGATGTACTGCTCGTGGAGCAGGGGTATTTTGAAAGTCGTGAAAAAGCCAAGGCCGCCATTATGGCTGGCCTAATTCTCGCGGATGAAGAGCGGATCGAGAAGCCGGGCATGAAGGTGCCGCGCGAATCCGTGCTGAAGGTCAAAGGGGCTGTCCATCCCTATGTTAGCAGAGGTGGATTGAAGCTGGAGAAAGCACTCCGTACCTTTGGGATTGATCTTACCGGACGGAATATGCTGGATATTGGTTCTTCCACCGGAGGGTTTACGGACTGTGCGTTGCAGAATGGTGCCAGTCATGTCTATGCCATTGATGTCGGCTACAACCAGTTGGACTGGTCGCTGCGCAACGATGAACGGGTGAGTGTTATGGAGCGGACCAACTTCCGTTATATGACGCCCCCGGACCTTAAGGGGCCAGTGCCCGATTTTGCCAGCATCGATGTATCATTCATTTCCCTCAAAATCATTCTCCCTCCGCTGATGGCGCTGTTGAATCGTCCGGCAGATATTGCCGCGCTGATCAAGCCGCAGTTTGAAGCAGGCCGGGAGAAGGTTGGGAAGTCGGGCGTAGTTCGTGAGCCTGCTGTACATAAGGAAGTGCTGGTCAATGTGCTTTCGATGGCAGCCGGACTGGGCTATAGTCTTCAGAACCTGACTTTCTCGCCGATTACTGGCGGTGAGGGCAATGTGGAGTTCCTGGCTCACTGGCGGCTTGAGCCGGTTAGCGAGTCTGCGGCAGTGGAAGCCGGAGAACCATCTGCTATTGTGGAAGCTTTGTCTGCTGACGTCAGCTTTGCTGTGCTGGCCGATAAGGTCATCAAGGAGGCTAACGCCACATTTAGTGTCAATACAACTCATGGAAACTCACGACGGTGAGTTTCTTTTGTCATTGGGGAGGATTTTGCAGGGGGACGCGCGAATAAATCTCCGAGGTGATGGATATGGCAGGTAGCTCTGACAAGATCGTCATGACGGTGATTGGGATCGCGGTTGCCATTGGCTTGTTATACAGATTGTATGTATGGCTGGAGGGCTCTCCGCGTTCATTAATAAAAGATAAGATTCCGATAAATAAGGATATTCTCCCGCACCCGGCCATCGATTATCTGGAAGAGGCCGGGTACGAGGTGATTGGCGGCAAATTGAAGATTCCTCTGTCATTCCGGGTCAATGGAGCGGCGATGTACAGCAGGATATTTATCGATTATGTTGCTGCCAAAGAGGACGGGTCCTTCTATATGGTGATTCTTGCCCGACCCCGCAAGCCGCTGGATTTCACCGGCAGCGGGCTGCGTGATTATTTGCTGCCTTATCTGCTGATCTACCCCGAATGCAGCGGTGTGCTGTATGTCAATATGGCGGCTGCGGCAATCCATGTGATTGAGCTCGGTAAAGACGATGGTGAATCCAATTAAGCTTAATTTTTTAAATACGGGAGGCAACAATGAAGGGACAACGACATATCAAGATTCGCGAGATTATTACGCAAAAGGAAATAGAAACACAGGACGAGCTAGTTGAAGCACTGCGCGACGCCGGTTTTCAGGTAACCCAGGCTACGGTGTCTCGTGATATCAAGGAGCTCCTGCTGATCAAGGTGCCGATGGATGACGGCAGATATAAATATTCACTTCCAACGGACCAGCGTTATAATCCGGTTCAGAAGCTCAAGCGCGTGCTGGTGGACAACTTCGTACAGATTGATTTTTCCGGTAATTTGGTTGTAATGAAGTGTTTGCCGGGTACGGCAAATTCCGTCGCTGCTTTGATCGACAATATTGATTGGCCGCAGATTATGGGAACCATTTCCGGGGATGACACCATCCTCATTATTTGCCGCCAGCCCGAAGACAGCAAAACGGTGATTTCGCAGATTATGGGTTATATTTCGTAATCGTAAAGCATTAATCAACAGCCAATGGCATGACTTTTCGGAGGTGTTTCTTTTCGTGTTAGAAACGTTATCAATCCGCAATTTGGCCGTCGTGGAGGCGGTGGATGTTCATTTTTTCCCTGGATTTCATGTGCTTACCGGTGAGACCGGTGCAGGTAAATCCATTATTATTGATGCGCTGGGGCTGATTGCCGGCGGACGCGGGTCCGGTGATTCCATTCGTTACGGCTGTGAGAAGGCGGAGATGGAAGCCTTGTTCAGTCTGCCCAGCAGTCATCCGGTGTGGGAAACGCTGGACAGACTGGGCATCGGGGCACAGAAGGAGGAGCACCTCATCATCCGGCGTGAGATCACCTTGCAGGGCAAGAGTACATCACGTGTGAACGGACAGATGGTCAACCTCAGCATGCTGCGGGAAATAGGGGAACAATTGGTCAACATCCACGGCCAGCACGAGCATCAGAATCTGCTGAAGGCGGAACGCCATCTCGGATTGCTGGATACTTACGGCGATGCGATTATTGGGCCGCTTAAAGCGGTGTATCAGGAGCGGTATACCGCTTTTGCTAAGGTGGAAAGAGAACTACGGGAATTACAGGAATCCAGTCAAAAGGCATACCAGATGCTGGACTTGTATCGTTTTCAACTGGAGGAGATTTCTTCGGCGGCCTTAAAACCGGGAGAAGATGAATTACTTTCCGAAGAAAGGGTCAAACTATCCCACAGTGAGAAAATGATGGATTCCGTATCAGGTGCATACGAACTGCTGTATGATCGCCAGGGACTGGAATCGATTGGAAAAGTCATTTCAAGGCTGGAAGATGCCGTTCGTTATGATGAAAAAGGCTTGAAGAGCATTCTGGAGCAGCTGCAGTCTTCCTATTATCAATTGGAGGATGCGGCCTTTCAGCTTCGCGACTACCGTGAAGATATCGAATTCAACCCACAGCGGCTGGAGGATATCGAGAACCGGTTGGACCTGATTACCGGCTTGCGCCGCAAGTATGGGGACAGTGTAGAGCAGATTCTGGCTTATTATGAACAAATTCATCGGGAAACCGATTTATTGGAGAATAAGGACGAGTATCTTGAGAAATTGACTACGAAGCGAGATGAGCTGCTTGCAGTTTTAATGGATGCAGCTGTTGAGCTAACCGAGGCAAGACGGATCTGTGCGGACGATCTGGCAACCCAGGTGGAAGGCGAATTGAAGGATCTGCAGATGGAGCGGACCTCACTCAAAGTCAGATTGGAGACGCTGGAGGACCCACGGGGTATTGAATATCAAGGCCAGCGTATCCGCTTAACGAGACAAGGGATCGACAGCGCGGAGTTCATGATCTCCCCAAACCCCGGGGAGCCACTGCGCCCACTCGGCAAAATCGCCTCTGGCGGTGAGCTGTCGCGGATTATGCTGGCGATGAAGAGTATTTTTGCCCGGACCGACGCCATTCCTGTACTGATCTTTGACGAGGTGGATACCGGTGTAAGCGGCCGTGCAGCACAGTCCATAGCAGATAAGCTGTTTAAGCTGTCTTCTTCCTGCCAGGTGTTCTCCATTACTCACTTACCACAGGTTGCTTGCATGGCCGATCATCAGTACCTGATCCGTAAAAAGGTGGAGGATGAGCGGACCATGACCGAGGTAGAAGCCCTGACCGAGGATGGACGGGTAAAGGAGCTGGCCCGGATGTTGGGTGGCGTGGAAATTACCGAAAAGACACTGCATCATGCGCAGGAAATGCTTAATCTGGCGGGAGCCAGCAAGGCTGCGCAGGGTAAGCGGGACAATGATTGACAGTAATAAAAGCCTGGGGGCAAGGTTATCTTATAGGTACGCAATTGGCGACCACCTTTTTCGTCAAGCGAAAGAAGCAAAAGGGAGCGTGACAGCCATTGAAGCCGAACCTCAGGAAGTTAATGCCCGGCCTTTTACTTGCCTTCTTTCTCAGTTTATCAGGCATAACGGGACCCGTCACAAGCTTTGCCTCTTCATCAGAGCCTGAGCCTAACCAGGCCAAAATGGTGCAGAAGGGAATTGATCCGGAGCTAAAGGTTATTCCGGGGGGACAGACGATTGGTGTGAAGGTCAAATCTGCAGGCGTGCTGGTTGTCGGGCATCACATGGTCCAGACTGCACAGGCCTCCAAGATTTCACCTGGCGAGAACAGCGGGCTGCTGCCCGGGGATCTGATGACCTCGATTGACGGTGTGAAGCTGGATGAAGTGTCCAAGGTAGCCAAGCTTGTGGAGCGTGCCGGTAAAGCAGGCGAATTCCTCAATATTGTGTTTAAACGGGGCGGCAAGGAGCATACCGCCAAGCTCAAACCCGCCTACGACCGTAATGACAAGGTGTGGCGCCTTGGACTTTACATCCGGGATTCAGCAGCAGGGGTAGGTACCCTGACCTTTTATGCTCCCCAGCAAGGAGTGTATGGTGCACTCGGGCATGTCATCACCGACATGAACACTGGGACACCCATTGTTGTGGGCAGCGGCCACATTGTGCAGTCTAGTGTAACCTCGATTTCCAAGAGCCAGGACGGCGATCCCGGTGAGAAAAGAGCTCATTTTCTCAAGGAAA
The DNA here is from genome assembly GCF_013359945.1 of Paenibacillus agri. GTDB lineage: Bacteria > Bacillota > Bacilli > Paenibacillales > Paenibacillaceae > Paenibacillus_AQ > Paenibacillus_AQ agri. The sequence continues at coordinate 148,734 of NZ_JABWCS010000215.1, forward strand.
GCCAGGTTCTAGGGAATGTGGAGAGCAATACGGATTTTGGCATCTTCGGCAAAATGGACCGTAATCCGGAACACAGCCTCTACAAAGAGCCGATTCCGATTGCACTGAGCAATGATGTGAAAGAAGGACCGGCGCAGATCCTGACCGTTGTAGACGGCCAGCAGGTGGAGCGTTTCGATGTGGAGATCATTCATGTAGCTAAGCAGCAGGTTCCAGCCACGAAAGGTTTGATTCTGCGGATCACCGATCCTCGTCTGCTCGACAAGACCGGCGGGATTGTACAAGGAATGAGTGGTAGCCCTATTGTGCAGGATGGCCGTCTGATCGGTGCAGTCACCCATGTATTCGTGAACGACCCTAAATCCGGCTACGGCTGCTTTATCGAATGGATGCTTAGGGACTCCGGAGTAGCCAGCCAACAAAATAGCATCCCACAATATCTTAAGGCCATCTAGCCTTAAGATTTTTTGTCGAAGCTGACCGAACTACATCGAACCTTGCAATAAAATATTTAATTATAATCTAACCCCGAAAAAAAATAAAGAAAAATAATTTTCGACAGAAGGAAATTCAATCCAGATGTCGAAAACGTAAGGGAGAGAAGACAAAATTGTTATTTTCGAATAGCAGGTATAAATAAGGAGGAAGCAGCCAGTGCAGAATATTGAAATATTGTTGGCCGATGATAACCGGGAATTTACGAACTTGCTAGCCGAATACATTACAGAGCAGGAAGACATGACTGTAACGGGCATCGCGTACAATGGGGAAGAAGTGCTGCATATGCTTAGCGAAACACGTAAAGTTCCCGATGTCCTTATTCTTGATATTATTATGCCTCATTTGGACGGACTGGGTGTGCTTGAGCGTCTACGCGAAATGGACCTGAATCCGCAGCCCAAGATCATTATGCTGACAGCTTTCGGGCAGGAGAACATTACTCAAAGAGCTGTGCAGCTGGGGGCATCTTATTATATTTTGAAACCGTTCGATATGGAAGTTCTTGCGAACCGGGTGCGCCAGTTGGTGGGAGTCCAATCTAATATTACCTCTTCCTCTTCTTCCGGTATGTCGGGCTTCACGGCTTCAAGATCTAATGTGGTGCCATTATCCAAAGGCAAGAACCTGGATGCCAACATCACCTCCATCATCCATGAGATCGGCGTACCAGCCCATATCAAGGGATATCAATACCTGCGTGAGGCGATCACCATGGTGTACAACAACATCGAAATTCTGGGTGCCATCACCAAAACGCTCTACCCGGCCATCGCTGAAAAGTTCAAAACCACACCTTCCCGCGTTGAACGCGCCATCCGCCACGCCATCGAAGTGGCCTGGACCCGTGGTAACATTGACAGCATCAGCCACCTGTTTGGTTACACCATTAATATCTCCAAATCCAAGCCCACTAACTCGGAATTTATTGCCATGGTAGCTGATAAGCTACGGATTGAGCATAAGGTGTCTTGAAAGGGTAAGGAGGAGTGAGGGGTAAGGGATTTTAGTGAATGGATAAATATTACATTCAGTATATGAAAGCCGATAAACTTGTTTTGAAACCGATAAACTTTTTCCATCTCACCCGATAAACCATTTTGGTTTATTGGGTTTTGTTTTTGTAGGAAAAGAGATGGAGGAATAAGATGAATTTATCGGACCTGGAATTTTTCCTGGAGGATTTTTTAGCCTACTGTCAGAACAAAAATTCATCACGAAAAACGATTAGCTCACATGAACAATCATTGAAATTATTCATTGCTTATTTGAAAAACAAACATGATGTGGATAAAGTGAAAGAAGTTCGAGTAGGACATATGAGGCAGTATATTGCTTATGTTCAGGAGAGGAAAGTATACGGTAGTGAATCGTGAATCATTTAAACAGATGAATTTTCCTGAAAACAGAAAGGATTTTAAAAAAGAAGTCTCATCAATTACAATAAATAACTAAAGATGATACAAAACAAGTGCTTTTCGATAAGTTGAGGAAATTAGCAGAAGAAGTTTTTTATAACACCTTGAGAAAAACATTCGGAAATTAAGTCTAATATAGGATTAAGCAGCTAATGCTTAGTCCTTTTCTGTTCTTATGACTAAATTATAGATGCTAAGGCACTATATAACATGGTAAAATAATCCTATGTTTTCTTTAGTTTTTGTTTATAAGAAGAGAGATTCTAGATACATACTATGTGCTATATTTGAAATTTCGAAGAAAGTTATGACTCCGTTCAATGAAGACTAGGACAAGGCTATTATATCTGAAGAAGTGAGGTTTTTCTTGAAAAACATTTTAAAGGTGTATGTAGTACTTATAAGTCTATTGCAAATGGCGATTTGCGAACCTACGATATTTTGATTAAATAACTATTTTATAAGGAAGTAGAGGTGTTTGATGCATGGATATAAGAAAAGAATTGAAAATAACCAAAGGTGATGTAGTACATGCTGCGGTTAAAAGCACTGTTTCATTGATCCCAGGAGTTGGAGGTTATTTATCAGAAGCATTTTCATTATTAATAACTGAGCCTGCTGAAAAAAGAAAAGAGAATATTCTTGTGATGATTGATGGACGTTTACGAGAACTAGAAGAAAGGTCGTTTGATATAGAGTCATTAGCAACAAATGAACTTTTTCTCAGCAGCGTCTTACAGGCAACACAAATAGCGATGAGGACACATCAAAAAGATAAAATCATGGCTTTGTTAAATGCAATTACTTCGGTAGCGACTGAGCAAAGTTTAGACGATAGTCAGGTGCATATGTTTCTGTCTTTTATCGAGAGCTTCAATGAATGGCATCTTAAAATACTTTTGTTTTTTGATAACCCAAAAGAGAACTTAATTTCTAAAGGACTTTCACATGACTTCTACATGGGTGGCGCAAGTGAGGCACTGTATCGCTATTTTCCTGAGTTAGAAAACCGTAAAGAGTTTACTAAGCAAATAATGAATGAACTGTATCAAAGGGGACTTCTTAGCTCGGATGCAGGAGTTTTAAATACGATGATGACCGGAAGTGGTATTGTTGCTTCTAGAACCTCATCAACAGGGAAAGAATTTTTAAGTTTCATTAGCAAACCAATTACGTATAATGACTGATTTATAAGAAGTAGGGGTGAATTTTAAAATGATCGTCTATCACGGAACTACGGTGGACAATGCAGATTCAATTATGAAAAATGGGTTTTCTTTAGATACTTTTTATTGTGGCGCTTTTGGAGTAGGAGTTTATTTTGCAAGAGATACAGAAAGATGCAAAGAATTTGGGGACAAATATTAGAAGTAGAACTTAAAGAAAGTTCTGTTTTAAATGTTGATTTCAAATCAATTTCAATTCATTTTCAATCCTTATTAGATACTGATATCGAATTTATGAATAAATTTAAAGACTACACTGAATCTGAAGGCTATCAAGCTTTAGAGTTAAATAACTCAAGGGTTATTGTAGTTTATGATTTAAGTTGTATTCAATCGATAAAGCGCTGTACATGAAATGGCTATTTCGTATAGGGATACACTAAAGGAGAAGGATCATAAATGACCGTTGTAATTGGAATTTTAACTAACGATTTTTCAATTCTAGCTACGGATACGAGAACTTGCTATGAGAATGATAACAATGAGTTGTTTAACGATCAATCCTTAAAATTGCGCGCTCTTAATTACCCTCATGGTTGGTTGGCTGGCTTAGGCTATTCGTCATTTTTAGATCATTATCATGAATTGTCTTGCAGGATAGTTAATCCAAATACAGACAATTATTGCAGGGCGTATGCTCAAGTGGCACATGCAATGTTGCAACAAAATCCAGATCAGTTAAATGACATTATTGACTCATGCTGCTATCATACATTTATTCATAATGGAGATGTAGAGTTAAATTACTCATATTTTGACGAGAATAGCGAGAGTCGTACAGTTGCCTTATTGAAAAATAAATTTCAGATAGGGTTCCCTTACAATTACCCTGCAAAATCAAGAAAATGGATTGTTGAAAATTACATAGAATCCGAAATTGATTTAGGATTAGATTCAATTATCTTGAAGCTCTTAGAAATATTTAAAGAAGTTTCTTCAAAGTCTAATTCAGTCAGTAAGATATGTGAGATTGGAATTCTTAATAAAAATGGACACATCCAAAAATACTCTTTCAGTGGTCATGTAGATAGTTTATTAACTATATATCAAGATAGATTGAAAAGTGATTCAGTTGAATATACTTGTCATCTACCAACAGATTAGAAAGTGCACGAAAGGAATGTTTTATCAAAATATACAGTAGACACATATAGCGCATTAGGGAAGAGAAGATCGTTTTGATAACGAAATGATGTTTTTGTTCTTATCATCACCATGGTCCGCATTTTCTTCTATCTCTTTTTTCTCATCGTGAAACTCAACAAGAGAATGAGCCGTGATGTAGTCAAATGGAGTGTAATTATTACTTGGTAATTTTCTTGTAAGTAATATCTTGACAATGATGATTCCTAAAATGAGTGGTATGTAAAAACACAGGAGAAAAATGGAGTATTTGATGTATGGAGAAGCAGTGCTTTAAAAACTGGACTTGTTAACTTCGGTAAGAATAAAGTTGATCAAAAAACAAACTCAGCTATTTTCTATATAGTAGATGAAGGGATGCATGTAGCTCATGTATTAGATAATAAAGTTAATTTCCTTTGGACAGTGATACTCCATAGTCAGATTGTCCGAAGATGGTTCGGATGATCTGACTAATTTTGATTGTGTAAACACTAATGAATACTGCCATTGTCAGAAGAACAAGAAAACGTTTGGAAGGCCATTCACGTGATATGAATGAATTTCTAGTGAATGAATCATTAGATGAACAACTTGATGGTTATAACACAACGTTTTTAGCGAAGAATGACAATGGTTTAATTTTAGCATACATGTCTCTTTGTACTGATGCCATACGACTTAATCATGCAGAAAGAAACAATGGTCAAATAGGTTACGAAACATTTCCAAGTCTAAAGATAGCAAGACTTGCTGTACATAAAGATTATCAAAGAATTGGCCTTGGCAAAAATATGATAAAGTACGCAGTACATAAATCATTACAATTGCTAGAAGATTTTTGTGGAGTTAAATTTCTAACTCTTGATTGCTTCCCTCATAGATTGGGTTATTACGTGGAGACTATTGGTTTTGTTCAGAACCAGGAATCATCGGAAGATTTGATTAGTTTAAGGTTAAATATTGATGAGTATTTAGATAGACTGGTGTAGTCACTCTCTCATTGGAGTGACTTTTTTAATGTCTCTTCTTTCCAAATAAAATAACAATTTCAATCAATCAGGCCATTTGTTTAAATGGTCTTTTTGCTGCACACTGATTTTGTAGAAGCTCCTCCAGATGCTACCCGTACCATCAGGAGGAGGAGAAAATGAAGGTCATGAAGGATCAGGAATTACCCTCTAATGTTTCTAGGATCATTCCCATAAGAATTCTTTTCGCGGAATTTGCTATTTTTCCCTTGGATGGAATGTTCAAGACCATCCCTAATTGCACGTTTTCGTGCATCGGCTATAGCTTCAGCTTGAGTATCATAAACCTTTGATACACGCTCGTTACCTCCAATTTTATTTGCCCACTTATCACCGTGTGTGACTGTATAAATATCTCCTTCTGCCATGAAAAAAACCTCCTTATTTTAGTTGTTATATGAATAAATTACTTACGACCTGCACGAGATTGTGACAGAACTGAACCGGCAAGAGATTTTGCAGTTTTGCTAGAAGTATTGCTTCTAAGTACTGAGGATGCTTTTGTTGACATCTTTGAAGACGAGACCTTGCTTGTACTAGATTTTGGCATTAGTGTTCACCTCCATTTACCATATATTGTTGTTCATGTATTAAGATACATCAATATATTGTGTTTGTAAACTATTTTTTAGCAAACCCGCGCGGGGCATAAGCTCATCCAATCTCCTCCAAAGGCAGTCCAAAGACCATCCACAGGTACTCCACAAATGATCCACACACTATTCATGATTTTTATTTTTCCAATGATAAAATAGCGAATAAATTGAGGATGAAATAGCATACGAATTTTATATCTGACTCCCCAATTTTGGGGAGAGCTGCGACAGCTTTGACATACGAATTTTAGAGATCATTTTTTTGGTGATCTCTTTTTACGTTGTCCGAGTCTTGCGGACATTAATAATACAGGAGATTATCTCGGTCGCTTGTGATGTAGCAAGTAAACTGTAATAACGGAAACAGCCTATGATGTGATAGCGATCTTTAATTGAAAGTAAACATTATTTTGCCCTAAGTGGTTCTATCAAAATGGAGTTTTTGAACCTAAATCATTTTGAGGTAGGTTTAAAAAAGGCTAAGATAATATATCTTTGGAGGAGAAGATTGCGCTGCTACATGTGAAGTCATTAGGTACAAATCAAGCCTGGGAAACATATGAGTCTTTAGTGGATGGATACTTTGACATAAAGGAACAGTTAAATTTGTTAACTGCTATGGCTAGACGCAATGGATTTGTAACATTTGCTCAGTTCAATGAGTCTAGATTTAGCACTGAGCGAACAATTAAAACGTTTCGTGATTGTATAGCTAGAGACTTAATCTGAATTGCTGAAGACTTTAGGGATTATGTGGGCCAATTAGATGCTGCTATTCGAATTAGTCGATGCAAATCTGCAATTAAAAGACTAGAGGAAAGATACAACAAGTATGGATACTCCGAGGCTTGTAGGATCATTGTAGATGTAATGCATATTCAACATGTAACTAAGATTAGAAGCCAAGGTCAAAAGAATCGACCTAATAAAGAGCGATTGTGAAACAATATAACAGATGATTATTGAGTTGAATAATACATACATAGCTAATGTTGGCGACGAACAGTCTCAGGTTGAGGATTCTTGCGAAATTGCTGTTTACATAGAAGATAGGTTGTTGAGTTATGCCAATCTACAAGAGTTGTAAATATTGTGGCAAGATACATGATACTAAATTGATATGCGATAAGAAGCCTAAGAAGAAACGCAAAGAGATAGACATGACTAATGAGATGAAAGTACAGATAAGGCAGTTCAGGGATTCTACAGCCTGGAAAGATAAACGTGAAGTGGACTTCGATTTTCAAGTGGACAATTTCATGTTACTTTGTTCCTCAAAAACTCTTTAACTTCTTTTGGGGATTTTAAGATAATGACTACCTTTTCTTTAGCCAAATCTTCTAAACTTATTAAAATTCCTGGTTTTTTAGTCTTCGGGTATTCCCATATCCATTTTAAAAACTCAATAGAAAATCGTTCTTCGCAACCTATCCCCATATCTGGTCTTCTTTTATTCCGATATTTAATGATTCTTTTAATAACACGAAAAACGCATATTGTTCTTGGAATATCAAGAAAGATAATTGTATCAGCTGCATTAAGTCTTATCTCCATTGTACAGCCATAATTCCCGTCAATAATCCATTTTTGCTTCTTAACCAAATCATTTTGCACTATTCTTTGTTCATCTTTTGGTACACCCACCCAATTAGGCTTCCAAAAAAGCGAATCGAGATGATAAACATCTATCATTAACTGTGCTCCTAGTTGCTTCGCTAAAGTAGATTTGCCAGAGCCTCCTGAACCGATAATTGCAATTTTATTCATATAACACCTCCTGATGCGGTCTATAATGTTCCACTAATTTTCCATTCAGCTGACATTAACGAATTTACGAGGTATATTATAGCAAAATAATCAATTTTCATTATGACAATATGTCCTTGTGAGCATTGGAACTTATGTTTAAGTATTTTAAATAGAAGAATAGAGAAACTCAATTAGACGCTCGAACTACCCCGATGTTAGAGTTAAGTATGATGAAGTCCAACTAAATACATGGGAATTATGTTTATTGTGGAAGACTGAAGGCAAGTAAGCTATTAATTTCAAGCGCGATCTGGTGCGAATTATGGAGCTTGATCGTAGCTTCGCAGCCCATATCGAGAACCATCTGGGGGCAGATCAGCAGATCAAACTTACAAAAAGGATGGAGGGTTAACAACTATGATCATTGATTTTCGTATGAAGGCGCCGATTCCCAAATGGGAGAAGCTGTTTGTGGACGGCAAGGATGTTATCAGAGACAGCAGCAAGCTGCGCAACGTCGTCTCAGTACCTTCAAACACGCTTGATGAGGTGATTGGGGAACTCGACTTTCACGGCATAGATTACGCGGTCATTATGGGACGTGGCAATGAGCCGGGTTCCTCGAATGAGGAGCTTGCAGATTTTTTGAAAATTCCCCTGTCCAAACGCTTTATTGGCTTTATTGGCGTAGATACTCCTAACATCGACGAAGCGGTAAGAACGATTGAAACCTACGCCGCTACAGGACTGTTCCGCGGGGTGGCTCTCAACGCATCTGTGTTGTTGCCTCATTTACCAGTAGGCGATCCTGCTTGGGACCCTATTTTCATAGCCTGCGCAAAACATAAGTTGCCGCTTGCGCTGACGCTGAGTGTTTATCTGGGTGTGACTGGACCACGGCAGAACTATGATTTCGCTAGACCTAGCCAACTGGTTAGAGCTGCTCAGGCGTTCCCGGATTTAAACTTTATTATCAATCATGGAGCTTGGCCATTTGTAAATGAAGCCATCGGCACCGCTTCTTACCTTCGTAATATTTATATCTTGCCTGACCTGTTTGTTCGATTCCCAGACGGAGAAAGGTATCTGGAAGCTGCGAATTTCCATTTATCGAACCAGATCCTGTATGGAAGTAATTATCCCAACGTTCCGTATGAATTTACACTAGATAAAGTGAAAAATTGGAATTGGGATGAAGGCGTGCAGCAGAAGTTTTTTTATGAAAATGCTGCTAAACTGCTGGGATTGCCTGTTCATGAGTAGCAATTGACGCCATGCAGAACAAGTTTGTGTTTAGTGCTTATGTAATTATTTCAGGAGTGGTGTCATCAGGTTCGAAATAGTAAAGTAACTTGGATGTTTTCTAAGAGATAAGTAATAACTAGTAGTATATCTAACAAGCGAATCAACTAGTAATAAGGAGGAGTGAGGGGTACGAGATTTTAATGATTGGATAGATATTTACATTCAGTATATAAAATCGATAAACTTTTTCCATCTCACCCGATAAACTATTTTGGTTTATTGGGTTTTGTTTTTGTAGGGAAAAGAGATGGAGGAATAAGATGAATTTATCGGAACTGGAATTTTTCCTGAAGGTTTATCACGGAGATTTAGCTTTTAACTATACTACCGTTCAAGATATAACGTATGACTCTGATAGTATTTATGAAGTTTCTGTTACCAATACAAACTCGTTTGAGTACAAAGACATTGTGTTTACTTTATCTGAAGCGAGTGTAAATAATCTTTTCAATGGCGAAGATATCAGTACTGTTAAAATACTTGAAACAGGAGGAACTCTTAATAACGTTGAATATCTATTTGAAGAAGGCGGGGTACTAAAGCCTGGAGATACAGCAATCGTTTATTTAAAAAAATATATTGGTCCAATTCCTGAAGCACAAGGTGCATACGTTATTTCGGGAGTCTATCAAGGCAAATTTGATATGGATAAATCCACAAAGAAACTCACACCTGCCGCCACTGAACAGGAGGAATTAAGTGAAGTGCAATGGCTTTCTGACTTGAATTTAGAGTAATGATAATAATCTATGATAGAGCACGTTATTTGTGCTCTGTCATAATTTTTTTTGTTTAATATATAATTTAGTAGGGGGTGAGTATGTGAAAATACTAAAGTCTCTTATATTACTATTCTTAACTTTAATTTTCGTAGTTGGTTGTTCAAATTCAATGAATTCAAAAGATGCAATAAAAAAGGGATACGTAGTTTATGTAAATTCAGAAATTTTTAATAGTGAATACCTTGATGACTTTGTAAAAGATTTCAATAATAAGGTAGAAACAGAAGTTAAATTGGCGAAGTATACAGATGAAGGAGACCCAATCTTTCATAGCCTTGTGTATAGAGACAATCAAATTGTATATACGTATGACAGTAGATCAGACAATAATGGTAAAAAAGAAAAACTGAATACGACTTGCTCAAGCCTAATAAATAAGGACAATATTTATTATTTGAGTGGTTGCGCTAACGGAGAAATTGGTCAAAGATTTAGAGCTAGACAAGAATAAGATATTAATTTTTAGAAACCTGAGTTTTGGCAACTTTTTATATGGTGTTATATGCCTTCTTTGTTGTCCGAATCTTGTTGACATTAATAATACAGGAGATTACCTCAGCAGCTTGTGCTATAGCAAGTAAACTGAATAATGAAACAGCGTATGAGGTGATAGGCGACCTTTATATGACGGAAGCGACATAAGGGGATGAGTGCAGTTATTTGTCACTTGTCCTTTTTATATTGTCCAAATACATATAAGAGGATGATTTAGTATTGAGTAAGGTTAAACAATTGGTGAGCGAGCACCATACATTCAGCAGTGAATTTTGCAACGTACTGCAGACTGCTATTGGTTGTTTGGCTTCGTGCATGATCCCATAGAATTCATGATTTGGAGAAGCATGAGCAAGCAGAATATTCAAGCCTTTCAGGAAACGCACGAAAGGTTGTTCCAAGCAATTCAAAGTTTTGCGAGGGGAATTGAAATGAAAGCGCGAAGCTACGAACAATCATCATGCTTCGCACCAGATCGCGCTTGGAATTAATAGCTTACTTCTCCCAATCCTCATCTGTCAGCCGGTGAAGCAGTAGCGTGTTATACTGCAGCAGAGCGAGGAAAATCAATCCCCCAACGGCAAATAAATCTCAATAACACTCTCTTCTTGTTCAGGTGACCCCATATCCGCCCAATATTCAAAATCAAACATCCGGTCACCAGCGATATCCGCTTCTCGGATGGCATCATACGTTTCGCCGATTTGCGATTCGGGGCCTGTATGGGTGATCTTCGCGTAGGTTCCAGCCGGTAAGGTATGGCTAATGAATCCATCGTTCAACGTGCTGAATTCGCTAACTGCTACCGCAACAATACTTTCAAAAGGGACATCCGGTGTCCATTCGACATCTGGATACACTTGGACCAGATAGATGCCAGTATCGTCTAATTGGTTAGCGATTTCATGACTTCTTGCTATCAGTGCTTCGCGTAACTTTACGACAACTTCATTTTCCAGGTCTTGATTTAACGACGCTGTTGCGGCATATCCCACAAGTTTGGTTTCATTACGCTGTATTTGTACTGATTTTATCGACACGAATAACACAGCTCCTTTTACTTTTTCGTGCAGATCCAAAGACTGCCTCTACCAAATTATACCAGGTCACTGGGGAGAGTTCAAAAAACAGAACTACTTATGCTGTATTTCTATCCTTATCATTGGGCTCGCTTTCTTTAGGTGAACCTTTCTTCCGTTTCTCTGGGACAAGTAGAATCACAAAGAATAACAGCGGTAAACCGAGGCAGAAGATGAGATCGAACCAGGGATAGTAAAAGAGCAGAATCTGGTTGTAGATGGTGATGTTGGGCGTGCTGGAGATCGTGCACACAATGATAATCATACTAAGCGGGATGGTGAGCATCCGGCTCTCCTTCAGGCGCAGCAATTGGGCCAGTCCGTTCGTTAGGGCAAAGAAGATCATAGTGGACTTGAAGAACACGGTAATAATCCATAAAAAGGTCAGGATCACTTCAAGGCGTTCAAGGAATTTCCCGATGGTAATTTTTTGTGCCAGTACAAAGGCCGGATAATATTTGGTCTCCATGAGCATGGGACCGAGCACCAATACACATAAACTGACCACGATGAGCAAAATGAGTCCGCCAATGGCGTAGCCCGTCAGGATGGGCTTTGTCAGCTTGGTATTGCTGTGTACATGCTGGGTCAGCATCAGAATAAATACGATTTCCGTAAAAGCCTGAGTGAACGCAGGGAACATCCCTTTCAATACAGGTCCCATTCCATGGGGTAGAATCGGTTTTGCATTGGTGGTCTCAATCTGTGGCATCAGAAAAAATACCAGACATAGAAACAATATCAGAAACACCGGAAAAAGCAGCTCGCCCATCCGGGCAAAAGCCTCTATTCCGTATCGGTAAGCAATAATAATAACCGCGCTAAACAATAGCAGTATCGCACTGACAGGTGTTTCGGGCATCATCTGTGTCGTCATGAATTGACTCATTTCACTCATGAGCGTGAGGGAACACATGAAGAATTGGAATAAAATCAGCAGCGTAATGATGCTACCTGTAACAATGCCGAATTTATTCTGAACAGCAGTAATAAGACTCTTTCCTTTTAGCCGGTTAGCAATTCCTGCGAACAGAACCCCGACTCCCAGCCCGATCATGCAGGAGAGCAACATGGAAATCCAGGAATCTTGTTTGGCATAATAGGCAATCATAGTCGGCAGAACTAGAATAGAGTCACCGATAATTCCGAGTATGATCAGAATGGTGAACTGACGCGCTGATATTTTTTCCATGGCGTTTGTCTGCATGTGTTTCCTTTCTCCCGTACAGCGCTGGAATAGCTACGAGAAGTTGATTTTCACAAGCTGAAGTAGATTGGGGAGCGGGGCGTCCAATACCAGAGCTATATATATTGCCGTTCCTGTAAACAGTAGTACAAGAAATACGACAAGCTCCCACTTCCGTTTTCTATGCAGTAGTCCCGGTATTTCCAGTCCGAGGGCCACCACAGCCAATGCTAGCACCCCAATGACTGAAGCCATAGTCTCCCTCCCTTACTCATGATTCCAGGGTCGTATTGCCGGTTGTTCCGGTTTTGCGTATTAACATTTCGATTTTGTAACGGACTTTGGTCTTAGATAAGAAATCTTCAATCCAGCTTTCTTTGATGGTATCCCAGTAGTGGGGATGGCTCTTGGCAATGACTTCTCCGAAGCCCAAAAAATCGGATTTCATTGTCTTGGAACGATGGACTGCAGCTTCAGCATTGCTGCGGATGATTTCAACAGCCTGATTCTGCAATTGGGTAATGGTATCAGGGTCCATCAAATTAATATCACGACATGATTTTTGATTGATACTTCCTTCGGATCGTATAGATATCGTCATCTCCGGTATTCCGTCGATAATTTTGGACTCTACTTTCGATTTGGAGGAGGTGACTTCAATTCCTGTGTAGAAAGTTGGGCCACATGGAATTTCAATAGAGGTACTCTCCAATTTATTGGTAATGTCGGTATAACCCTTGCTCTCCTGCTGGTTCAACCATCCGATCAACTTATCCCCTTTGAACGCTGCGATACCGTTGTACCGAAAACGACTGTGTGGGAGAAATGTTTCAAGGTTGCTTTTTGCTTCGGCCTGTTGCAGATTGCCGATCAGCTTGATTCCGGTCAAAGTCAAATCAACACCGTTACTGGATAATCTCTTCATCACGTCATCCATCGTAACAGATACTGTAGGTGCCCAATTCTTCTCCGATGTCTCTAGAGAATGAAGCATGCTGTAGGTAGGAAGTTTCTCAAGCGGGGTATATAGCTTCAGAATATTCTCCGCCTTTGTTTCACGCGCAACTACCACATTAAAATCCATGCGATGTTCATTGTCACGAAGCGCATTATCTACGAAATCGCTGATCCCTCTTTTCGCAAGTTCCTCCCCGATGACATAGAATTGCAGATGTCCCATATACACTTTACGTGGCGCCTCTGCCGTCAAGAAACGGGCGGCTTCTAGCAATGTTTTACCCCTGCCTTGAAACAAGGTGGTTGGCGGACGATCCCCACCTCTTTTTTGCGCAGATATTTCACTTGGGTTGACCACCTGGAAGGAGACAAGAAATTCATCATCTACCCAGTCAAACCCGATTCCAAGCACAATCAGTAGTTCGTTCAGCTCGCGTCTGCTCCAGCAGCCGGTCAACGAGAGGAAACAGAGCATAACGATCATTAATTTTATAATGGTGACTTTAAATTTATCCATGTTTACGTAACCTTTCCTTGCCTCTTCCCACCGTAGTTTCAGAACGTCTGAACATTAGCCACCTTGGCATCCGCAGCAGGGAGTCCTGCATTTCTACTTCCCGGTAGGGGGAAATGGGCGACAGGTAGGGCTCTCCAAAGGAACGAAGCGCACAAAGATGGAGCAGTAATACGAAGATGGCCATAAATATACCAAGCAGACCAAAGCTGGCGGCAACAACCATGAAAAGAAATCGCAAAATTCGGATCGGAATCGACATGCTGTATGCGGGAATTGTGAATGTGGAGATCGCTGTGACCGCAACGACAATTACCATTGCGGCGGACACAATCCCGGCTTCTACAGCAGCTTGACCAATGACAAGCGTACCGACCACGGATACCGCTTGTCCGGTGGCCTTGGGCATACGCAGGCCGGCTTCACGCAATATCTCGAAGGTCACTTCCATAATAGTTGCTTCGACAAACGCGGGAAAAGGTACGCCCTCACGCTGCGCGGCCAGACTGATTAGTAGGGGAGCCGGAAGCATGTCACGGTGAAACGTCGTAATGGCTATATAAAGGGACGGGAATAGCAGGGAAATGAAGAAGCCAATGAACCGTAAAAGGCGCAGCAAGCTCGCATAGACGGACCGCTGGTAATAATCCTCCGGGGATTGAAAGAAGGTGATCATCTGGGTAGGGACAAGCAGCGCATTGGGTGTTCCGTCCACCAGAATGGCGACTTTCCCTTCCAGTAATTGGGCGGCGACGTTATCTGGAAGCTCCGTATTATAAACGGTGGGAAACAGTGAGTATTTGCCGTCCTCTATCAATTCCTCAATATAGCCGCTGTCAAGGATGCTGTCGATCTCAATGGATTGTAAACGTGATCTGGTCATTTCAATGACAGAAGGCTTGGCAACGCCGTTAATGTACATCATCGTAACATCGGTTTGTGTCACAGATCCGATAGCGTACGTCTCCAACCAAAGTCGGGGATCTTTGATTTTTCTTCTTACCAATGCAGTATTAGTACGCAGCGTCTCGTTAAAGCTTTCTCTCGGTCCGCGTATCGATGTCTGATTACTGGACTCCCCGATTTCACGACCCTTCCATTGCCGGATATCGGCACAATAGGCAAAATCAGAGCCATCCAGCACAA
This sequence comes from Paenibacillus agri, assembly GCF_013359945.1. Lineage (GTDB taxonomy): Bacteria > Bacillota > Bacilli > Paenibacillales > Paenibacillaceae > Paenibacillus_AQ > Paenibacillus_AQ agri. Next base: position 163,838 of record NZ_JABWCS010000215.1, read on the forward strand.
TAATGGCCTCACCAGACAGCAAACTTTTATACAAGGAGCCGAATTCTGTCACGGTTTGAATCGAACCTATGCCGATCAGAAGCTCTCTGGCTAACAAGGCCGGGCCATCGTCATGGTCCTTAGTGGTCTCATTATTAGGTAAGCTAATGCCTCTCATATTTCCGATTAGTACATCTGTTAGATATTGATTAATGATAGCCGAATCTGACATTCCATCCACATAAATGATCGCCGCCGCTGCTTTTTCCGTATGTTCATAACAAACCATGCGAATAACAACGTCATCGCTTTCTCCTAAATCAAGACGGATACGGTCTGTATTGGAATCAATCTCTGTATAGATCGGAATTTTCGCATATTCAGGCATGTCTTGAGACTCATTTTTGTGATGCATAAAGGCAGACGATTTCCTCTGCATGAACAGAACCTTCTCTCCGGTGCACATTTCTTTCCTATTATGACCAGTGCCAAAAAAGTCTATGCACAGCGGAAAAGAGGCTCCGTAGAACCGTAATCACTCGTTAGTTGTGTATCACCCAGTCTCCGTATTTTGAAAATTGTTTATATAAAGTCCCAAGTTCAATATACTTTAGGGTGGGGTTTCTAATGTTATGGAGGGAGGACGAAGTTTGAAGTACCTTTTAAGAATTCTCGGTATTCTGTTTTCATTAGCGACCATTGCACTGGCTCTGTATTTATTAATTAATGATAATAATCGCGCTGATCAAGCCATGCGTACATGGTCGATGGTAACGATGTGTGGTGCGGTGATCTTTAATGGGGCACACTTTTATACAAGAAGAAAAGATAACCGGGGATTAATATCGGTGATTGTTGGAATAATAATCTTATTAGTGGTCGTTATCAAATTTCCTTTCTAAATGGCAAGCAAGCCGAAGAATTTGGACGGGGCAAAGCTCATGTAATATTTGGATAAAATCTTCTCTGAGCGAACCCTTTACCATCCCTGTGTCTGATGTGTTATGATTAGAGATAGGATCGTACTGAAAGAAATGAATCTGTTGCCCTTTCTTACAGCCATCTATTTTAAGTTGAATCAGAGCATACATTACCAATGGGGAAGAGAAAAGGGGATACGCTATTGAAGATTACCATGAAATTCACCAGCAAAGGAAAGGCAGCCATTGAATACTTTAACAACGAGGAACTGCTGGAGATCTTTACGAGATATATCAGAACTCTAACTAAAAAGTATGATATTGAAGTAGACATACCTGCGGAGAGCAACACAAACATCGTTGGAGATGGTGTGCTGACTGCGTTGGCTAAGAACGTTAACTGTGATGCAGATACCTTCTTTAAAGAGCTGGGTCGAGATGTTAAAGTCCCTTTGAAGAAAAGAATTGGCGTCAAATTAGACAACGTCTTTAAGACAGAGATTGTTGAATAGTATTTCAGTGAGCAATATGATTTAAAAAGAAACCAGGCATTGCCCGAGTGGGGGTGCCTGTTTTTTTTATTTCAGGTCTGCTGAACAACGAATTGTTGTTCTTAAATAACTGTCGGTGGCAGCAGTGACGAAGCTTGAACCCAGATCATACGTGTGCTACTTAAGTATCAAAGTGTAATTAACGGCATTTTCGTACCTTAAATCTTCTGATGCTAAGGGTTAAGTGGAGATTAAGTGCAATATTGTACCTTAAATTTTCCAAAATACCCCGTTCAGCGCGCTTTTCCTGAAAATAAGATACAATAATGCCCTTATTTCCCTCATATGACTATATTCAAGGAAAATAAGGTACAAAAATGCTGTTAGTTGGAAAGTCGCCCCTCTTTTTCACGGTTAAGACGACTGGTGAAGGGAATATACTGCTTCTAGACTTCAGCGACCTTACGATTTGTGTTTACACGTATAAAGAAGGTTTCTGCGGCTCAGGATATTTTCAATAATATCGATAAATTCTGGAGAGGCCTTGGCTTCGATCGCGAGTTCATAGATATCTACCAATTGTTCATCGGATAGCATCTCGAGTGATGAAGGACGCGGAATGGGATGAAAATGATAATCCATAGGATTCCTCCAAAGAGTAGTAAGAATAGGATCTGGATCCCGATATAAATGGTACCATTTGGAATTGAATCCGTCTCCTGCCATTCGCACTGCGAATTTATCTTTACTTATTATAGACTTTAAGCGATAATTAACTTTTTGTGTAAAATATGTATTCGAAGAAACAAAACGACGACCTATCCCTTAAGGAGAACAGAGTCGCCGTTTTTGTTTTTAATCCCGTGTTTTGTTGCGGTCATACAGATACTTTTTGATTCGGGCTTCGTTTGATTCCGAGACGTTAGTGAAATGCTCCCCTTGATTGAAAAAAACGATCTTCCGTTCGGAATCATAACCGTCAATATTGTTGATGTTCACGACATTGCTGCGATCCAGACGTTCAAAGCCCTTGCTACCGTAAGCGGCGAAAAGATCGGAAAGCGTGGTGGGGAGAACAAATTCGCCTTCTTTCGTATGGACGAATATCGTATTTTTGTAATTGGAGAAATACAATATTTCTTCCTCCAGGACTTCCTGGGAGGAACCGTCATTTAGCAAGACACGCATGTTTTCCCCATCCTTGTTCGACTACTTCCGCAGTTCTTTTGGAGCTTCTGGACTGTGTAGTCCAATCTTCAAGACGGATGCAAAAAAACGGGCAGATCCGGAAAGCGTTGAAGAGGCGAGTTTAGCTGCAGTTTTCTTCATGATTTTATCCTCCTTTTCCAAGGTATTATTGTTAAGGACTGGGCTAAGAAAGCAAGTCCGATAACAGCAGAGCCAATGAAGAAGTTCATAGAAACCAAGATTATTGAGAATTTTTTTAGCATGGGATACCACTGAGGCTGTATTTGGGCATTTTTGTCCGGGTTTGGTGCGAACAAAAACATGATTAGCAAGCTTATACTGTTGATGATCCAAACTAGGTTGCTTTCAAGGGTGATCAAATAAGGAGTTAGAGTACATAGTAAAATCGTGACAATATTGCAGGCTGTTGCCGTTTTAAGATGAAACCCGCCAGAGAGAAATCGTAATGAAGAAAAGCATAGTATAAAGATTATGGATTCATTTAAGTTACCCAGTAACCAGCCCAGCATCAAAGTACCGAGAAAAATCACCATAGTATTCAAAATAATATTTAAAGCATATTGCATGACTTCAATAGAGGATGTTTCTTCTGGATTGGTATGTTTTATCAAACTGGCAATTTTGTAAGCTAATTTATTCATATCGTATCTCCAAAATTCTTTTTTCTTGAGAGATATAAATAACCGTATAGAATGATTGCATAGAACAGCGGCATCAAACGAAAGTATGGAGATGAACTATTGAAAAGGTAAAGCATTAGAACGACTACAGTAATAGAGGGGAACGACAAAGCAAACAGTATCTTTTCACTGTGACTTATATTTATTTTTCCATCGGGTTTATCAGGAACAAAATCAAAACCTTTTCTTCTCTTACCTATATAAAAAGCTATAGAAAAAACTAAAAGGGCGGATAAGCATTGTAGGAAATATATTCTTAAGGAATTGGTAGGGATGTGAAGTGTAGTAATGAATGTTCTATTCAGGACTAAATAAACAAGGGATTGAATAAGCATATAGGTTTGATAAGCCATACCTGTCATGATTGCGGCATAGAAGATATGAATACGAAATAATTGCCACAAAAAGCAAAAAACTAATAAGTATTGTACTAAAATATCAATTTCAGCCAAACCATATACAATTCGAATAGTATAAGAGAAAAAGGCCATGATAAAGCCTGCGAATATAATTTCTTTTACATACAAATCAATTTTAAAAACCTTAAATGCGAAATAGAATAATGTAGAACTCTCTATAACAGAAAAAAACATAAAAAGCACAAAATCCAACATACCGACACTCCCGGTGATCAGACTAATAAATCCTTAATCTACCAAACAGTATACAGAATATGCTAAAATACAACAACGATAAATGACACTTTCCGGCAAAAAATTCTTAAAAATGTATTTGATAGAGACGAGGAGGATTAACATTGAGTTTGTTGCGTAGCATACTGGATTTCTTTATTCCGAGGGAACGCTTCTTGCTGTACACCACATTCGATCAAATGCAATATCTCAAGGTTAAGAATCATCTGCTTGCTGAAGGTATACCGCATCGTTCCAAGATTGATGGGGGAAGCGCAGGCTTGAACCAGCGCACTAGGGCCGGAGGACGACCCAATCCTAAATACGAGCTGTATGTCCGGAAGGAAGATGAGCACAGGGCACTGCAGGGAATACGCTGACTTTGATTAAAAAAAGCATTCCAACCGATGAACCGGTTCGGAATGCTTTTATCGTTACAAGGGGGGATTCTTGTGGCATCTGCGGCACACGGGATAGTATGCTTCATTGCCGCCGATCAGAATCTGCTTGCCGCTGTAGACGGGTTTACCGTTCTCTACGCGGAGGGCCATGGTTGCTTTGCGTTCACAGAACCAGCAGATCGTCTTCATCTCCTCGATTTTGTCCGCATAGATCAGCATATATTTACTACCTTCGAAGAGGTTGTTCTGAAAATCATTTTTGAGCCCGAACGCCATCACCGGAATATCCAGCTCATCGACAATCCGCACAAGCTGCAAAATGCTGTCCTTATTCAAAAACTGGCATTCGTCAATCAATACACAGTGGGGCTTGGGCAGATTTCTGCTGACAATCCCGAAGATATCGGTGTTATCATCAATCGGAATGGCTTGTTTACGAAGTCCGATGCGTGAGGTGATATAGCCCACTTCGTCCCGGTCATCAATGGAGGGCGTAAACATCAGCACCGATTTTCCCTGCTCCTCGTAGTTATGTGCGACTTTCAATATCTCTATGGATTTTCCACTGTTCATTGCCCCGTATCTAAAAAACAACTGTGCCACGTCCATCTATCCTTTCGTTGGTACCCGCTTGATTATGATCCCGAAAATTGCGACCTTAACAGAGTATCATATTCAGCCCCGGAGAAGCCAGTGTCAATAATGCGTTCTACAGTCTTCTTGCGCTCAGGTTGTCGTAAAGATCATTCTGACAGGATATGCTATAATTAATTCTATTGCTGTGAAACATGAGTTCGTATATCAGGCACGGATTCTAGCGTGTGAAGAAGGGAGGGAATGGCATGGCTGAGCAATACGATGACTACAAGGAACGGATAGCGGCACTCGAAGCGAGCGGGGATTTATCCGAGGCGGCTAAGCGTCTTTTGGAAGAGATGCTAGGTGATCTGGTCGAGAGTAATCGTAGTAACAAGGCATTGAGACGGGTGATTTTGAAAACAGGCCAGTCATCCACGATGTCTACCCGCTTGCGGGAAGCATTGTATGAATAAGCAGAATAACGGGTAATGGAATATTACGGAGGAAATGCTTATGGACATAATTTTTTCTTTTCTCAAAAAATACAGAGTTGCCTCCATTGCTGCACTGGTCATGATGGTCATTGAGCTAGCTGTGGAATTGTCCCAGCCCCTCCTGATTTCCAAAATTATTGATGACGGAATCAGGGAGCAGAAGGCATCGGTGGTGTGGCTATGGGGTGGAGTGCTCATTGGTAGCGCAGTCCTGGCATTTATAGCTGGTGTACTTAGTTCTTTTCTTGCTTCACATGCCAGTCAGAGCTTTGCCTTCGATCTGCGGGATCGGTTGTATGAGAAGGTACAAGGCTTCACGTATGAAGTGTTTAACCGCTTTGCCACCTCGTCGCTGATTACCCGTCTGACCGTTGATGTGTCCCAGCTACAGGATACGGTGTTCATGAGCCTGCGTTTCATGACCCGGGTTCCGCTCGTAGTATTGGGCAGTGTGATTATGGCGCTGGTCGTGCATTTTAAGCTGGGCCTGCTGTTGGCAGTAACGTTGCCCATTCTGATCGTTTTTTTATATTGGGTGATGAAAAAAGCCTCGGCGCTGTTCCGTAAGGTTCAGAACCGGCTTGACGGCGTAAACAGTGTCATTCAGGAAAATCTGACAGGTATTCGCCTGATTCGGGTCTTTGTACGGATGGGCCATGAGATTGGCCGTTTTGCTAACTTTAGCGGCAATTTGATGAAAACAACGATATCTGCACTTCGTCTCACAGAGACTACGATGCCCTTCATTCTATTGATTGTAAATGCTGCAATTGTGGCTGTTCTATGGTTCGGGCGTGTGGATATTTCTACAGGAAGTGCCACCTTGGGAGAGACAGTTGCAGTTATCAATTATTCACTGCGGACGATCGGAGCATTATCCGCACTGTCTTGGATTGTGGTGACCTTCTCCCGCGCCCGCGCGTCCTCACAGCGGATTGGGGAGGTCATGGCCGCCGGCAACCCGGCTTCGGACGGGACGGCAGGAGCGTTGGGCTTTTTATCACATGCGACACCAAACCCAGGGAATGCTAATGATTCCGCTGCAGCAATCAAGGGCAGTGTTGTTTTCGACGGAGTGAGCTTCCGCTATCCTGGCAGCGAGATCGCTGTGCTGGAGGATGTGTCCTTTGCGGTGCAGCCAGGGCAACGAGTGGCTATTATGGGCGCTACCGGTTCCGGAAAATCCTCGCTCGTTGGACTGATCCCCCGTCTCTATGAAGAGAGTGGCGGGATGATCACAGTGGATGGAGTGAACTCCGCCAAACTGGATCTCAATAAGCTTCGCGGCGCTATCGGTTATGTTCCACAGGAAGTGCTGCTCTTCAGTGGCACGGTGCGGGAGAACATCGCCTGGGGCAATGAGCATGCCACTCAGAAGGAGATTGAGCAGGCGGCGGCGGCAGCCCAGATTCATGAGACGATTGCTAATCTGCCGAAGGGGTACGATACGCTGCTGGGACAACGGGGCGTTAATCTGTCCGGTGGTCAGAAGCAGCGGCTGACGATTGCTCGGGCACTTGTCCGCAAGCCGGCCATACTGATTCTTGATGATAGCACAAGTGCGCTGGACGCGGTGACCGAAGGCTTGCTGCTTCAGGCTTTGAAGGAAATGTCCTGTACAACATTCCTGATTACTCAGAAGATCAGCTCTACAGTATCTGCAGATTTGATTCTGCTATTGGATGAAGGTCGTTTGATTGGGCGCGGTTCACATGCTGAGCTGATGGCCAGTTCGAAGCTGTACCGGACCATTCTTGAATCACAGACAGGGGAGGCGGAGCAACATGTTGAAAGCCTTACTTGAGGCGTTCCGCCATCCGAAGCCGGACATCGAGCTAGGGGCGGGGAGCGGATTCGGAACACCTTCCGGACGCAAGCCCAAGGGTAAAGCCAAGGACTGGTCCGGTACGCTGAAACGGCTCTGGAGCTACCTTGCTGTGCGCAAAGCCAAGCTGGGACTGGTGTTGTTCATGGTGATCCTCAGCTCGGGATTGTCGCTGCTAGGTCCTTACATGATCGGGATGGCGGTGGACGATTATCTGGAAGGCGCAGGAGGCCGGTCCTGGGGAATCTTCCTCGGCGCACTGTCGCTAGTATATATCCTCTATTCACTAACCTCTTGGCTGCAAAATATCTGGATGATCGAGGTGGCGCAGGAGACGATCTATCGGATGCGAACCGAACTATTCGCTTATCTCCACAGGCTGCCGATCTCGTTCTTTAACCGCAGACAGCAGGGTGAGATTATGAGCCGTCTGACTAATGATATCGAGAATGTCAGCTCTACGCTGAACAGTTCGGCGATCCAGATTTTCTCCAGCGTGCTTACACTGGTGGGGACAGTGGCCGTCATGCTGTGGCTCAGCCCGCTGCTGACCCTGTTGACGTTCATTGTGGTGCCATTGATGTTGTTTGGCATGCGCTGGATCACGCGGCGCACAGGCCCGCTCTTCAAGGAACGGCAGCGCAATATGGGTGAGCTGAACGGCTACATCGAAGAAACCTTGTCCGGCCAACGGATCATTAAGGCCTTCTCCCAGGAAACAAGAGTGATCCAGGGCTTCCGTGAACGGAATAACCGGATCATGCTCTCGGGGTATTGGGCACAGTCGATCTCCGGTTTCATTCCGAAGCTGATGAACGGGCTCAACAACCTGAGCTTCGCGATTGTCGCCGGAGTCGGCGGATTGCTGGCGATCCATGGCTCCATCTCGGTTGGTGTCATTCTCGTATTTGTGGAATACACCCGCCAATTCACCCGGCCGCTTAACGATTTGGCAAACCAGTGGAATACGCTGCTGTCCGCAGTGGCTGGGGCTGAACGGGTATTTGAGGTGCTGGACGAGGAGACTGAGGCCAGCGATGAAGGAGCGGCTATCGCACTGGAGCATGTAGCAGGGGCCGTTCAATTCAGCGAGGTGGCTTTTTCCTATGATGGAGAAGGTGATACGCTGCAGAATATCAGCTTCGAGGCGAAGCCCGGCGAGATGATTGCCTTGGTGGGGCCGACAGGTGCTGGAAAAACAACGCTAATCGGCCTGTTATCCCGCTTCTACGATCCGAGCGAAGGCCGGATTATGATAGACGGCAGGGATATCACCTCGATCAAGCGCGAGAGTCTGCGCGGGCACATGGCTTTTGTTTTGCAGGATTCCTTCCTGTTCAAGGGCAGCATCCGGGACAATATCCGCTACGGTAAGCTGGATGCTACCGACGAGGAAGTCGAGCAGGCAGCGAAGCTGGCCAATGCACATTCCTTCATCATGCGGATGCCTGGCGGTTATGACCGGATGCTGTCTGCAGATGGCAGTGGAATCAGTCAAGGCCAGAAGCAACTGCTGGCGATTGCGAGAGCCATTCTGGCCGACCCGGCCATGCTTATCCTGGATGAAGCGACGAGCAGCATCGATACGGTGACAGAGGTCAAAATTCAGGAAGGCTTGCAGGCGCTGATGAAGGGCAGAACCAGCTTTGTCATCGCCCACCGCTTGAACACGATTCGTGCAGCGGACCGTATTCTTGTCTTGCGGGGCGGCAGGTTGATCCAGCAAGGTTCTCACGAGAAGCTGCTGCAAGAAGAGGGACTGTACCAGGATCTGGTGCAGGGTCAGCGTAAAGCAGCTGTTAACTGACCTGGGGATCAGCGGCTAGAAGTCCAAACCGTAAAGTAGCAGCTAACTGTTCTGGGGATAACGGCGAGCGGAAGTCCAAACCGTAAAGTAGGAGCTAACTGATCTGGTGACAACGGCGACCGGAAGTCCAAACCGTAAAGTAGGAGCTAACTGATCTGGTGACAACGGCGACCGGAAGTCCAAACCGTAAAGTAGCAGCTAACTGATCTGGGGATAACGGCGAGCGGAAGTCCAAACATTCACCGTAGGGCCGACCGAGTCTTACGTTGGGATATTAAGTCGTATCTCAAGCTCGTCATATATAACAACAAAAGAGGCTCTCCGAAGGCGCATTTGCGCAGTCAGGGGAGCCTCTTATTTGATGTGCTAACGTTTGGGAGTTTTTTGAGAAAACAAATATGTGGAACACATTGAAATAATGATTTACGAAGTGTGATTTACGAAGAGAGACTAGCGAACTGCAATTAACGGCATTTTTGTACCTTAAATCGTCTGCAGCTAAGACTTAGTGGGAATTAAGGGCAATATTGTACTTTAAATCTTCCAGAAACCCCCGTTCAGCATACTTTTTTGAAAATTAAGATACAAAAATGCACCTATTTCCTTCTTTTCTCTAAATTGAAGAGGAATAAGATACAAAAATGCACTTAATTGAGCGGTAGACCATTTTTCACTGGTAAGACAACTTGTAAGGGGGGAGATTTGCGTACTAAAGCCCTACCTCACTAGTAGAAAAACACCTGATCTTGTGTGAGTATCTAATTTCGCTTGTAATATGCTTAAGACATTTAAAATTCAAAAATGCTGTTAGTTGGGCTGGTTAACTATTTTTTCACGGTGTTGTTTCTTCAGCCTTCTGCTTCTCCCGAAAACGGGGGCCGACGTAATTGCGTTTGCGGTCACGGGTGAGAATCCAGCCGCCGAGGAAAGTCATGCCTGCTGCGAACAGTACCAGTCCCCCGCCAAAATGAAGCCAGGCGAATACCGGAGTGACGCTATCATCTCCATGCATGGAGTAATAGTCGAAGATATCATCCTTCATCATGAGAAAGCCCTTCATGGCGACAAGGCCGGGAATTACAAGGATAAGGATGGCAATAAAGCGTGAAATGAGCAGTCTCATAAGTGTCTCCTACCCTTCTAGGCACTATAGCTTCAACATTATGATAACGCTTCAATCTGTAAAAGTCCATTGACATATGACGAATATACATTTTGTAATAGGCTAAAAAGGGAGTACAATGTAGTAGATTAACATTCAAAGCTAAGTGTAATGACTGGAGGATACATATCATGACAATTTCATGCGACGTGGCAGTGCTAGGTGGGGGAACCGGGGGTTATGTGGCCGCAATCCGTGCTGCACAATTGGGGAAATCTGTTGTCGTCATCGAAATGGACAAACTGGGCGGAACGTGCCTGCATCGTGGCTGTATTCCAAGCAAGTCGCTCTTGCGCAGCGCCGAGGTGTACGCGGAAATACAGGAGAGCGAAAGCTACGGCATTGAGACTAATGGCGTAAAGCTTGTATTCCCAAAAGTACAGCAGCGTAAGGAATCCGTAGTCGATCAACTTCATCAAGGCGTACAGTATCTGATGCGCAAAAATAAAATACAAGTCATCAAAGGGAAAGGGCGCGTCACTGGCCCTTCTATTTTTTCTCCACGCAGTGGTGCCGTGGCGGTGGAGCTGGAAGATGGCGAGATGGAGACCGTTGTCTCAGAGCATCTCATTATCGCTACCGGTTCCCGTCCGCGTGTTCTGCCAGGACTTCAGCCTGACGGCAAGATGATCCTCAGCAGTGAAGAAGCCTTGACGCTGGAAGAGCTTCCTGCTTCGATGATCATCGTCGGCGGTGGAGTTATTGGTGTAGAGTGGGCTTCCATGCTTGCTGATTTCGGTGTGGACGTGACAGTGGTGGAAGCCGCAAACCAGCTTCTGCCGCAGGAAGATGAGGAAGTGGCACGTGAACTGCAGCGCCTTCTGAAGAAAAGAGGCGTTAAGATTCTGACAGGTACGACTGTAGATGAAGAGAGCTTTAGCAGCAGCGGGGATACGCTGTCCATCGAAGCAACTAAAGGTGAGCAGCGGCAGGTTCTGACAGCAGAGAAGCTGCTCGTATCCGTAGGACGGGTAGCCAATGTGGAGAATATTGGTCTAGAGAACACAGACATCCGCGTAGAGAAGGGTGTTATCTCCGTCAACGCCAACATGCAAACTAGCGAACCGCATATCTATGCGATCGGTGACTGCATTGGCGGATTGCAGCTGGCCCATGCGGCAAGCCATGAAGGCATCCGGGCCGTGAATCATCTAGCCGGGGAGCTGCTTCATCCGTATCATCCCCACCTTGTTCCCCGCTGTGTGTACACACGGCCTGAGGTTGCAAGTGTCGGTTATACGGAAAAGGAAGCTAAGGCTTTAGGGCATGATGTTGTCACTGGCAAGTTTCCTTTCTCGGCCATTGGCAAAGCTATTGTATATGGCCTGCAAGACGGGTTCGTAAAGGTTGTGACTGATCGCAGCAGCCGTGACATTCTGGGTGTGCAGATGATCGGGCCACATGTGACCGATCTGATCGGGGAAGCGGCGCTGGCCCAGCTGCTGGATGCGACGCCATGGGAAGTCGGCGAGGCGATCCATGCGCATCCGACGTTGTCGGAGATCGTGGGCGAAGCCATGTTGGCAGTGGATGGTAAAGCAATTGGCTTGTAAAATGGGCTGCGAGGGACTTGAGGGACAGCAGAGAACGGGTTCTGCTGCCCAAACGGCTTCAAAAGGGCTGTCAAACGTTTATTTCCGGCTTTTCTTTTTGAGTAAGTTGGGATTATAATAGACTCAAGCCAAGTCTTAGTACCTGGTTTTAAGATCAGGGTATAGGTGGTCCTGAAACAGTCTAAGATTTGAGGCTACATGAACAAGCGTATGCTTCCAAAGCCGTTTCGTATGAAGGAGCTGAAAGAAGTTGCGCTTACCAAACTTTAGGAGGTACCTCACTTATGGAATTGCAAGGTACTGTAGAAACGGTTAACCGACATAAGCAGCTTGGACTCAGCGACGGCCAGGTCATTGATATGTACAGATATATGCAGCTCTCTCGCAAATACGATGAGCGCAGCCTGCTGTTGCAGCGCGCCGGGAAGATTAACTTCCATGTCTCTGGTATCGGCCAGGAGGCGGCTCAGGTTGCAGCCGCTTTTGCACTAGACCGGCAGAACGATTATTTTTTGCCATATTACCGTGACTATGCTTTCGTGCTCTCAGTGGGGATGACGGTGCGTGAATTGATGTTGTCTGTCTTCGCTAAAGCGGAAGACCCCAATAGCGGTGGCCGGCAGATGCCGGGTCATTTCGGCAGCAAACGCCTGCGGATCGTGACCGGCTCAAGTCCGGTAACGACTCAGGTACCACATGCGGTTGGCTTTGCGCTGGCTGCCAAGATGCAGAAGAAGCCGTTTGTTTCTTTTGTTACCTTTGGTGAAGGCTCCAGTAACCAGGGGGATTTTCATGAAGCGTGCAACTTTGCTGGGGTCAACAAGCTTCCGGTTATTATTATGTGCGAGAACAACCAGTACGCCATCTCCATTCCAGCCCACCGCCAGCTTGGCGGGAAGGTCAGCGACCGCGCGCTAGGTTACGGATTCCCGGGTATTCGTGTTGACGGTAACGATCCGCTGGAAGTATATCGAGTGGTGAAGGAAGCCCGCGAACGTGCGCTGGCGGGTGAAGGTCCTACCTTGATTGAAGCGATGATGTATCGTCTCGGACCACACTCGACTTCTGACAACGATCTGGCTTACCGGACGAAGGAAGAGGTTGACGAGAACTGGAAAAAGGACGGCGTAGCCCGTTTCCGCGATTATTTGACAGCTCTGGGACTGTGGAGTGAGGAGCAGGAACGCGATCTCGTTGCAGAGTACAATCTGGAGCTGAAAGAAGCTATTGAATACGCCGACAATGCACCGTTCCCGAAACCGGAAGAAACGCTGCTGCATGTGTACAGCGATTCCCAGTCACAAGGAGGGGTATAAGCGATGGCTATGATGGAATATATTGACGCTATTCGGCTGGCGATGAAGGAAGAGATGGAGCGCGATGACTCCGTGTTCGTACTGGGTGAGGATGTAGGCGTGAAGGGCGGCGTGTTCACGACGACCAAGGGCCTTCAGGAACAGTTCGGCGAAGAGCGTGTGCTGGATACACCACTTGCGGAATCCGCGATTGCCGGGGTTGCCATCGGTGCAGCCATGTATGGTATGAAGCCGATTGCTGAGATGCAGTATTCGGATTTCATGCTGCCAGCCACCAACCAAATTATTAGTGAAGCGGCTAAAATCCGTTACCGTTCCAATAATGATTGGGACTGTCCATTGGTGATCCGTGCGCCTATCGGCGGCGGTATCTTCGGGGGGTTGTACCATTCACAGTGTGCTGAATCCATTTTCTTCGGTACACCAGGCCTGAAGATTGTAGCTCCTTATTCGGCCTATGATGCCAAAGGACTGCTGAAGGCCGCTGTACGTGACCCTGATCCGGTATTGTTCTTCGAACATAAGAAATGCTACAAGCTGATCAAAGGGGACGTTCCTGAGGGTGACTACACAGTGCCGATCGGCGAAGCGAACCTGCTGCGCGAAGGTAGCGATATTACGGTTATCGGCTATAGCCTCCCAATGCATTTTGCCATGCAGGCAGCGGAAGAGCTGGAACGTGAGGAGGGTATCACAGCGCATATCCTTGATCTGCGCACGTTGCAGCCACTTGATACCGCTGCGATTATCGCAGCAGTTCGTCAAACGGGCAAAGTGCTGATCGTCCATGAAGACAATAAATTTGGCGGTGTAGGCGGCGAGGTTGCAGCCATTATTGCCGAGCATTGCCTGTTCGACCTGGATGCGCCAATCTTCAGACTCTGTGGTCCCGATGTACCTGCCATGCCAATCAGCCCGCCAATGGAGAAATTCTTCATGCTTAGCAAGGATAAAGTGAAGGCGGAGATGCTTCGCCTGGCGCAATACTAACATTTATTAGTCTTTGCGGAGCGAATGCTTTCGAAGCGAGTTTTACTGCGGAGTAGCCCCAGGGAGTATACCTCCGTAAAACTAAGAGTATGCTTCCGAAGCAAGTTTTACTGCGGAGTAGCCCCAGGAAGCATGGCTCCGTAAAACTAAGTGTATGCTTCCGAAGCTAAGTTTTACTGCGGAGTAATCCAAGAAGTATACCTCCGTAAAACTTTTAAGGAGTGAAATTATGTCTGACAATCAAAAGTTGACCGACGTGGTTATGCCCCAGCTCGCGGAATCGCTTGTGTCGGCAACCATCGGCAAATGGCTGAAGAAACCGGGCGATCCGGTGGAGCAGTATGAGCCGTTGTGTGAACTTATTACGGATAAAGTAAACGCTGAGCTGCCATCCACTGTTGATGGAATTATGGGCGAGCTTCTGGCTGAGGAAGGCCAGACGATTAGCGTAGGCGAAGTGATTTGTCGTATTGCTGTACCTGTATCGCCTTCTGAAGCGGCTTCAGCCGCGGCTAGCGCTGCTTCACAACCTATAGCTGCTGCGGGAGTACCGGCACCAGTGGCTCCGACTGCTAGCAGACCTGCGCTTTCTGCTTCATCTGCGGATGCTCCGATGCGTGCCCGCTATTCTCCAGCTGTTCAGACGCTGGCAGCGGAGCATAACATTGATTTGACTGCGGTTACTGGTACAGGGATGGGCGGACGCATCACCCGCAAAGATGTGCTGTCGTATTTGGAAGCTGGAGGTGCCGCTACTGCTGGGCAAAATGCACCACAAGCACAAGCACCAGCTCCTACTCCTGCACAAGCACCAACGTACGCACAGGCGCCAACACCTACAGTTCCATTTGCACCGCCGATAGCAGAAGGTTCATCCGCATCGCATGAGCCAGTCCGCCATTCTGGACTGCATCTGAGTGAATCTCCGCGCATTCCGTCGGTTGAAATTGAAGGGGCACAAAATGGCGCTTCCGAATACTTGATTGATGTCACACCGATCCGCAATACCATTGCGACCAGAATGCGCCAGAGTGTGTCAGAAATTCCACATGCTTGGACCATGATTGAAGTGGATGTCACCAATCTCGTGGCTCTGCGCAACAAGCTAAAGGATGATTTCAAGCGCAAGGAAGGTATCAATCTGACTTATCTGGCGTTTATGATGAAAGCAGTGGTTAGTGCAATTAAGGATTATCCGATCATGAACTCGGTCTGGGCCGTTAACAAAATCATCGTGAAGCGCGATATTAACATCTCGCTGGCCGTCGGCACGGAAGACTCCGTAATGACTCCGGTCATTAAGAAGGCCGATCAGAAGAATATCGCTGGTCTGGCTCGCGAAATTGATGAACTGGCTCAGAAGACACGGGAGGGCAAGCTGCGTATCGACGATATGCAAGGTGGAACCTTTACGGTCAACAATACCGGCTCATTTGGTTCGATTTTGTCTTATCCAATAATTAACTATCCGCAGGCAGCAATCCTGACCTTTGAATCCATCGTGAAAAAGCCCGTTGTCATCAACGACATGATTGCCGTGCGTTCTATGGCGAACATCTGTCTGTCGCTGGATCACCGGATTCTTGACGGTGTGATATGTGGACGCTTTTTGCAGCGTGTAAAAGATAATATTGAAGGCTATACGCCGGAAACGAAGCTTTACTGATCCATACCCGGCCCATCACAGGAAACAGAGACTCACTAAAGGGGACCTGACGCATGGAGAACTTGAATGAACACAGGCTGCGTATTTCCTATGCATCATTGATGGAATATGGTTCAGCCTGGGAGCTGCAGAAGGAGCTTGTGCAAGGGATTGATCGCGGAGAGCAGCCGGAGCAGTTGATCCTTTTGCAGCACCCGCCTACCTACACCATCGGATCGCAGAATCATCCTGAGCACCTTCTTCTGGACAGCGTACAGCTGCAGGAACAAGGAATCGCTTTGTTTGAAATCGACCGTGGCGGGGATATTACATATCATGGTCCTGGACAACTGGTCGGTTATCCGCTGTTGAAGCTGGGGGAACAGGGCAGAGTAGATCTTCATGGTTATTTGCGCACTTTGGAGGCGGTAATTATTGATTATCTTGCCTCCCATGGCATTGTGGGCAGCCGCAAGCCGGAATATACAGGAGTATGGGTAGGCGATGAAAAGATTTGCGCAATCGGTGTGAAGTTTAATAAAAGCAAGCACCGCAGGGGCTTTATTACCAGCCATGGCTTTGCTTTTAACATTTCTGCCGGCATTGCCCGTCAAGGCTTTCAGGGCATTGTTCCATGCGGCATTACGGAGTACGGGGTAACCTCCTTGGAGGAATGCGTTGGCCGCGTAATGGAAGTTGAGGAAGTTGCACAGTCGATAATTCCTTATTTTCTGCAGCATTTTCCTTTTGATAGTGAAGCCATGTCGTCCTGGAATGAACTTTAAGTGTGATGGGTCCGGGAAAATGGCAAGTCCAAATAGCGGCCGGGAGAACCCTGGCCGCTATTATTATCGTTGCCTGTGCAGGAAATTAGCCGGCAAGGAAGGGCTCGATGACAACCAGCAAGGTGGATGCGATCATAGCGATCAGCATAACGTAGATAATGATGCGGAACCATTTTTGACGTTGCATGAGTGACTCCTTTTGAATTAGTTTAAGTTATGAACATATCACAATTACAAACTATTGTAACGTATCCGTGAAAGAGAGGGAAGTCCAGTGATTGTACAGGACCGATTGATTGAGGAATTTATGGAGCTTGTCCGTGTGGACAGCGAGACGGGAAATGAACGGGAAATCGCCGATGTGTTGACGAGCAAGTTCAAAGCACTGGGTCTGGAGGTTGTCGAAGATGATTCCCAAGAGCGGACAGGACATGGAGCAGGCAATTTGTTTGTAACGTGGCCTGCAGTGCAAGGGGTTACGGCGCCTAAGCTGCTGTTTACCTGCCACATGGACACAGTGGTGCCGGGCAAAGGAATTAAGCCAACCCTGCATGAAGACGGCTGGATTACAAGTGACGGAAGCACGATTCTGGGTGCTGATGATAAAGCCGGATTAGCAGCACTTTTTGAAGCGATCCGGGTAATCCAAGAGCAAGGTCTGCCGCATGGCCAGATTCAGTTCGTTATCACAGCTGGTGAGGAGTCCGGCCTGTTGGGTGCTCGAGCTATGGATCCTAAGCATCTGGATGCTGAGATTGGCTTTGCATTGGACTCCAATGGTGAAGTTGGCGCCATTGCGGTGTCTGCACCGACTCAGGCGAGAATTACAATGCAAATCTACGGGAAGTCGGCGCATGCCGGGGTCAATCCGGAGGATGGCATCAGCGCTATTCAGGTGGCGAGTAAAGCGATCTCGGCGATGAAGCTGGGCCGAATTGACAGCGAAACTACTGCCAACATCGGCAAATTCGCGGGCGGTGGCCCGACGAATGTTGTTTGTGACCATGTACAGCTCGATGCGGAAGCTCGCAGTATTGTGCAGGAGAAGGTGGACCGGCAGATCGAATCCATGCGCGAAGCGCTGGAGACAACCGTTCGTGAACACGGCGCAGAATGTGAATTCCGCAGCGAAGTGATCTATCCGGCGTTCAGCTTCAACCAGCATGATCCTGTTGTGCAGCTTGCGGACCGTGCGATCATCTCGCTTGGTCTGACGACCCGCCTATTCGCTTCCGGCGGTGGCAGCGATGCCAACGTGTTCAATGGTCTGAAGGTGCCGACAGTCAATCTTGCCATTGGTTACGAGCATATTCACACAACCCAAGAGCGGATCAAGGCTGCGGATATCGCTAAAGCCGCCGAACTGGTGGTTGCGATCATTCAGGAAAACATTAAGGGATAGGCTGACCGCAGCTTCCCCTCTACACTTAACCAAAAGAGCTGTTATCTAACCGGCATTGTGCCAGTTCAGATGACAGCTCTTTTTTCAAGAGAACAAGGGGATGGAAAAACTGCATGGGTAATGTGCAAATGTAAGGTAGGTGAGGGATACATGAAGAGGTGAAGTAGATGTTCGAGTTACATGAAGAAGTGAAGTAGCTGCGAATCACTTAAAGAAGTGAAGTAAATGCGGATTACTTGGAAAGTTGAGTCACTGGGTAGCATTCGTAGGTGGGGAGAGCTACATGTCAAGTGGAATAACTGGAAAAAGTCCCGCTAATTCCTGCGGAATCGTTACATTACAAAAAATAACAGGACTCACTCCTGTTATTTCAGACTTAAGCCTAGTTTGTTAGTTGAAACCTCTGGAATAGCAGGAGCTTTTCCCGTTAATTAGCTCCTAATGAGAAAATTGAGTTAAATTAACGGGAAGAATTCCAGTTACGTGTCTCTATAGCTGCCCATGTGCTACCCATGTGCTGCCAATGTGCTGTCCGTGAGCTATCCATGTGCTGCCCATGTGCTATCTAGATGTTTTCCATGTGCCATAGGTGTTGTTGTTTATTACTTTTACTTTGCGGATTATTTGAAGGTAGTTTGAAGTTGATTTAAAAAGTTAATTTTTGAAGTTATTTATAAGAAGTCCATTTAGCATTCTGATAAATTAAGAGGTTATTTACCCAGCCTTGGGCGTGTGGACCCGCGCTTCGTCATGGAGGGAGAGGACGTAAGCCAGCGGCATATCCCTCCCGTACCTCTCGATCCATTCGGCCAGCATGGCCTTAATTTGCGCTGGTGACCCTGCCATCATGACGGCGGCTGAGCTTGTACGGCTGAAGAACTTGTTCATTGTCCGTTACCTTCTTTCCTGATAAGTTTGCTATAATACACCGTATGCAGAACAGAGACAAAGGAGACCAGAATGTGATGGAAAATCAAAAAAGACACAGCAATCCGGCCCTGGATGAAGTAACCTTGTCCACTCAGCCGATTTTTGACGGGAAGATTATTACCCTGCAGGTGGATACGGTCCAACTGCCGGATGGAAATACTGCGACCCGTGAGGTCGTGAAGCATCCTGGCGCTGTTGCGGTGCTGGCACTGAACAATAACAAGCTACTGGTGGTGGAACAGTACCGGCAGCCGATGCTTCGGACCGAGGTCGAGATTCCGGCAGGCAAGCTGGACCCGGGCGAAGATCCACTGACGGCGGCGCACCGGGAGTTACAAGAAGAGACAGGCTTTCATAGCGGCGATCTGAAGCATCTGAAGTCGTTCTACACTTCACCCGGCTTTGCCGACGAAATCATTCATTTGTATGTCACAGAGAATGCTCAGGTTGGAGAGATGGCTTTGGATGAGGATGAGTTTCTGGAGGTATCTGAGCTGACATTGGAGGAAGCGTATCAATATATTGCGGACGGGCGTATTGCCGACGCTAAAACGATGATGGCCGTGTACACCTGGCATCTGTATACGCTGACCGGACAATGGCACTAACACCGGAACTAAAGACCTATTATGGTGACCTGCATGTCCATATCGGGAGGACTTCGGAAGGTCAGCCTGTCAAAATCAGCGGTAGCCGCAACCTCACATTTGCGAATATTGCCAAGGAGGCCGCTGAACGCAAGGGCATCGAGCTGATCGGAATCATCGATTGCCACTCTCCGGGTGTGCAGCGTGACATCCGGAGTGCACTGGACTCGGGCGAGATGACGGAGGCCGAAGGTGGAGGCATTGCTTACCGCGGGACGACCATCCTGCTGGGTTCAGAGATCGAAATTCGTGAGCCGGGGCGAAAAGAGTGCCATGTCCTGGCCTTTATGCCAGACATAGAGACCATGGCGGATTTTAGCCACTGGATGAGCCATCACATGACCAATGTGAATCTCAGCTCCCAGCGTTTGTATGCACCGGCACAGGTGCTGCAGGACGAGATTTACGAACGGGGCGGAATCTTGATTCCGGCCCATATTTTTACACCGCACAAAGGATTATATGGATGCTCTGCCGAGCGGATGACAGACATTTTCGATTTGGAGCGCATTGCGGCCGTGGAGCTGGGGCTGAGCGCGGACTCGGAGATGGCTGGTTATCTATCGGAGCTAGACCCGTACACCTTTCTGACCAACTCTGACGCTCACTCTCTGGGCAAAATCGGCCGGGAGTATAACGCACTGGAGCTGGCCAATCCCTCGTTTGCAGAGCTGCGTCTGGCCTTGGAACGGAAGGATGGGCGAAGAGTGAGCGCCAATTATGGGCTTAACCCGCGGCTCGGTAAGTACCACCGGACGTACTGCGGCGGCTGCGGCAGCATCATTGATGAAGCCTATGCCACCTCAGAGCGCTGTCCTTACTGCGGGAGTCTCAAACTGGTGAAAGGTGTGCTGGATCGAGTTATGGACATTGCCGACCGCCAGACACCGCAGGTGCCAGAATATCGGCCGCCGTACCATTATCAGGTGCCGCTTGAATTTATTCCGGGGCTTGGCAAAGCCAAGATGAAGCTGCTGCTGGACGCGTTCGGGACGGAGATGAATATTTTGCATGCCG
This sequence comes from Paenibacillus agri, assembly GCF_013359945.1. Classification (GTDB taxonomy): domain Bacteria; phylum Bacillota; class Bacilli; order Paenibacillales; family Paenibacillaceae; genus Paenibacillus_AQ; species Paenibacillus_AQ agri. The sequence goes on from NZ_JABWCS010000215.1 coordinate 184,302, forward strand.
CCCGGGAGGACGAGATCGCCGCAGTGGCGGGGACTGATTTGGCGTCAAGCATTGTCGCTGCCCGCTCGGGTACACTTGCATTGTCAGCAGGTGGCGGAGGAACCTACGGCAAGGTCGTCCGGGAAGGCAAGTAGTTTAGGTACGCTGGAACCCCGAGCCCACCACAGCTTAAGGACAAGTCATAGAAGTGGATGTTGTCTCATATGGTGTAACATACACCAGAAAGGAGCACATCCCGATGCGTAATTTAAGGCTGATGATGAAGGAGCAGACGCCTCTTTATATTTTTGTCGCCGTACTGTTTCTAGTGGGGGTGGTCTTCGGCGCTCTGATTGTGAGTGCGCTGACCATGGACCAGCAGCAGGAACTGGGTGACTATCTGGGGAACTTCTTTGTCACCGTAGACCAGCAAGGGCTACCGGGCGCACAGGAGTCGTTCTGGAATATCGCTGCCCTACATCTCAAGTGGGTGGGTCTGATCTGGATTCTGGGCTTGTCCGTCATCGGTCTGCCGGGCATTCTCATTCTTGATTTTCTCAAAGGAGTGCTGATTGGTTTCACTGTAGGCTGTCTGGTCAGTCAATACTCCTGGCATGGTCTATTGTTCGCGCTGGTCTCGGTGGCTCCGCACAACTTGGTGCTGATCCCGGTCCTGTTGGTAACCAGTGCCGCTGCGATTGCCTTCTCCCTTCTGATGATCCGGAGCAGAGTGCTAGGCCGGACCCGAACGCCGGTTACCCGTCCTTTTGCCATGTACACCTTGCTGTCCTTAGGTATGGCCCTGCTGATTCTAGGCGTAGCTTCCTTTGAGACTTGGGTCACTCCTGTGATGATGCGCTGGGTCACTCCAATGCTGGTGTGAAGATGCCTGAAATCATTGGTGTTAGTGGGTTTATAGGATGGTCTACCGATCTAAAAATCACGTAAAAATCACATTTCTTGCAGAATCACTCCGGGTTCAATATTTTACCGAAGTGTATCTTGATTCTTTGATTAGCATTTTCTCTCATGAGATTTGTGACATGTGTATACACTTTCAACGTCGTCTTTGCATCATCGTGACCTACACGGCGCATAATTACAGTAAGATCGACTCCTGCTTCGGCCAGCATACTTACGTGAGTATGCCGGAAGATGTGAGGGGTCGCTTTTTTTGTTATAGAAGTTCTTTTGAGCAAACGATCCATACGTAAAAGCAATGTTTTTTGAGTGATTGGTCGGCCATTAGGACGAGTGAATATGAAATTATTCTTGTGGAAATCACTATTCAATTTTTGATATCGTTCATTACGCAGCTTCTGTACTTCTTTTAAATTACGCAACTTTTCAATGATAACGTCATCGAGATCGAACGTCCGAATAGAACCTTCGGTTTTAGGTGGTGTGATTTCAACTTCGCCACCAGATCGATCGGGAACGTATAATGTCTTTGTGACTCGTATTTCGTTGGTTTTAAAATTTATATCGGGCCAAGTCAGAGCACATAATTCTCCTGGTCTCAATCCTGAATAAGTCAATAGATAGAACACTTCTTCGTCATTATCCAGCCCCCGTGTTTCAACCGCTGCTAGAAATTCTTGTAATTCTGTACGTTCTAGATATTTTTCTCTGACTACATCTCGCTCAATATCTTCCACGGTTAATTTTTTCTTAGGCATCTTTGCACCTTTAGCGGGGTTGTCCGAGCGCAAGCGATTCAATATAGACCATTCAAAAACCATACTCGCTGTGATATGTATGTTACGTATGTATGCCTCAGCATAGCCTTCATCAAAAAGCGAATACAGAATCTTTTGATATTGTGTTGGAGTAATCGTTTCAACTGATTGCTTATCAATATGTCGCAACAACACTAATAACGACTTTGATCTTGAACGAATCGTACTGTTCTTGACCTGGCGTTTAGAATAATCCTCCATCCAACCTTCTGTTGCTTCTCGGAAGGATGTGCGCTTGGCCTTCTTTAAATCAATACCAGAATGCAGGATGTTAACGGCTTCTTGCGCAGCATCAATAGCTTCCTGTTTTGTATCCCGTACTCGAGGGATTTGACGACGTTCACCAGTGACTGGATCTGGAGGTCCCTCCATCACACAACGCCATTTGTAGCCTTGTTTGTTTTTTGCAGGTATCTTTTTTATGCTGGCCACGAGAATCGTCCTCCTAAAGTCGTTTGTTTTTTATGATTCTTTCAATTGCCTTTCGAGTTTTCTTTCTAACCTCGCCAACCTCCCTGAATACCCTCCTTTAGTTCCATCGGTCAGTTCATACTCAAGTGCAGCATTGCAGATGTCTATGGCTTCATAAAACCGATTCTTATTCTCGTAGAACATAACCAGGGTTTTAAATGATGGGATAGAAGGAAGAATGCCGTATGTAGGGTTGCGTTCGTGCCAGGCTACCTTGAATGTCGGGAACAGTTCAATATCCTTCATGCAGACCGCTACGAGCTTCTCAGCTGCATCAGGTTGGATAAGATGCATAGAGTAGAGCTTGATGAAGTTGTTATAAGCGAAGTGCACCTCAAAAGGTTTGTCCTCAACCAGTTTGAGGTGTTCCATAAAAAAATCCTCAGTAGCCCTGTAATTAAGCCACAGATTCATATAGTCAGACATTCAATCCCTCCTGGTGACTGTAATATTTTATGTAATGATAGCTAGTCGATTTTTGTCGTATTATATTTTGTAATCATCCAAGTTCAATCCACGCACTACATACAGAGTGCGACAACATCCAGAATCGGCAGGTGCGTTCATGATAAGACGAATGAAGAGGCTACAAATCAAGAAGAAGGATGCTTTCGAATGCAGAGACATTGATCTCAAAGATGTGAATTATATAGATAAGTGGCAACGTACAAGCAATTCGCATACCGCGCTTGCCTACCATACGAGTGATGGCTCATTCCAAGACCCAGATATCTTGGCTGAAGCAGCTGAAGCCTATAAGGATCTGGGTTTTGTGTTAATAGGGAGGACTGCACTGGTACAAGAGTCTAAGATCGATAAGATTCAGGCTATCGAAAATAATGGATCTCTAATAACATTCAAGGACGGTACCGAAGTATATGTGATGAAGCAAATATAATAGTGAAAGTCAACCCCTTCAATGGTGTTTAGGGGGTGCTTTCGTTCGTCCTTTTTCGACAACGTTTTCCATGTTTATGTGATATTGTATGTACTACCAGAAGGGATTGCGTATTCAGGTGGACAGTAAAAAACATAAAGTACGCACTGGAGTGTACTTATTCCTTACGAGCAGCCTAAGCCACTCTGCTATCGCCACTCCATTACATAAAGATCGTCAACCTGGCAATCAAGATAATAAGCAATCAGATGGGCCTTCTGGAGCCTCATGTTCTTCCTGCGAAGGTTGATGTAGTCAGAAAGTTGCTGTTTGCTCATATCAATGTTATCAGCCAGCCATTGTTGATTGATCTTAATCGGACTTGTCGGCGGCTCCATATTGGCGCGCCGAACAAGCAGCTCTGGAATGCGACAGCGCACGGGAACAAGTTCCATCGCCCTGCCACCTTATTATACTATTTTTCTGGAACATTTACGAACATTAGTTCGTATGTTAATATAATGAAATCATAAGCCTCTGAAATGGAAGGTGCAAAAAATGGATCAAGAATTCCTAGAGAAAATGTCAAACTTCAAGCAGTTGTCATCCGTTGATCCTAAGGAAATCTATGCTTTCATTAATGAAAAGATAAATCAATCAATTATTTTTGAGAGTTGCGATGAACAATTTTAATCATGTCCTCTAATGTTTCAGCGTCCTGGGGGTTAGTTAAATCAAGGTTGTACTTTTTAACAAGCTCCCTTAATACATATTCTGTTCGTTCCCTCGTTAGTTTCCCATCTGCAGATTCATTGTTAGTTTCTTCGTCTGAGTCTTCACGCCTATCTCTTTGCCGAATATCTGTGTTACCCATTAAAAAATCAATAGATTCCCCAAAAAAGGCGCTCAATGACAACAGTCGATCCCGCCGTGGAATAGAATCTGAAGCTTCCAGGCGTCTTATAGAAGAAGCTGGAATATCTAACTGATCTGCTAGTTGTTCTTGAGTTAGGCCCCTTTCTAATCGGAGTTCTTTTAAGCGTTCTTTGAACAAAACCATACGATCACCACCTGTTTCAATAATAACTTAGGATGTTCGCAAAATAAACGTTCATAAAACGAACTAATAGTGTTGACAAGATCGTTTTACGAACATATACTATGTATATAAAGTTCGACAAACGAGCAGATGAGAGGTGATGAAATTGAACTTTAAGCGAATCGTTCTGATTGAAGCTAGGAATAGAAAAGGATGGACTCAGGAAGAACTCGCCTCGGGTGTTGGAATATCTAGAGCTTACTTAGCAAATATAGAACGTGGTGAATATGTTCCTTCTTTAAAAGTAGCTCAATCACTTTCAAAAAAACTTGGAGTGAGCATAGACAAACTTTTTTTTAATGATAACGCTCGAAAAACGAACAGTGATAAGGAGGTGATCTAATTGGCAGTAATCGTCATGGAAGAAGCTGATCTTGAACGCCTGCTTGATAAAGTTGTATCTCGAGCTATCGAAGCATACGCCGTGCAAGTTCCTTCGTCTTTACCACCAGTTCTTAGCAGAACTCAATTCATGGAACTGCTGGACATCAGCGCTCCGAAAGCCTCGGAGGTCATGAAGCGCCCGGATTTCCCAGTAAACCGCGAGTTCGGTAATCCGCGAATCCCAACAGGCTTGCTGCTTCGCTGGATCGACTCGCATACCGATTGGGTTGAACAGAACGCAGGTGAAGAATTTAAAGTCAGACGTAATTATGCAACAGGATAAAACAAACCCGCCGAGCTGTACCGGCAGCGGCGGGCAGGGAATGCGGCAAGGGGAATTGCTTAAGACAATCATACAACAGGCTCCTGTCCGATAAAACCCGCAAAACCGGACAAAGGAGATGATTAAAAGTTGGCAATCGGACAATTCGGACTAGCATTAGAACAAGCGTTAAAACGCTCAGGCGATACCAGGGAGAAGGCAGGGCTAATCGTTCATGCTGATGCTTCCTTGGTAGGGAAAATCGCTAAAGGAACTCGGAAGCCATCACATCCTGTCATGAAAGCCGCAGCTGAGCATTACGATGATGGACAATTGTTCCTCGCAGCGGCGGCAGAAGTGACCGGAGGGGCGTTTGCCCCATGGCTGGACAACGTAGACCTACATAGAGCAAGTGTTCTTCTCAAATCGTTAGAAGAGATTCAAGAGGTGCGTGATGCCTCCGGCATAGCGCCAATCAGTAAAACGAATGAACAGATCAATGAAACCGAGCGTCAGCAGATCAAACTGCTTTTGATGGAGACGGTAGAGGCGATTACAGCACTGACGCATTTGGCGGCGGCTATCTGTAAGGAATACTCATTCAGTTGGCTGTCGACCTGGAAGGAACACCGCGCTGAACTGAAACTCAAAAATTACATGAAATGAGGGTTGCTGAAATGATAACACTCGAAGATTTGGAACAAGAAGCACGTTTCGTGGCAAAGAATGCTAAACACAATCTCAAGCTAGTTAAACAGCAGGCTGCAGTTATTGATCCGGCAAAGCTGGAGAGCAACATCAAGTGGCTCGAAATGATGATCGATCTGCATCAAAGAGATCTGGCAGCAGCAAAAGAACAAATGAAAAAAGCCCGCCTGGCAGGGCGGACCTCGTTGAGAACCCGTTTAAAGTATCTCGTTGCGTCCATTTTACGTGAAGATCGCAGCAAAGGCAAGGGGGAAGCGGTGTGACGGAGCAGGATAAGGCTGAGTTTGCCGCCGCACTTGCGGAATTGTACGTCAAGCGTCGTCAGGAATGGTGGTCCGCTATTGATAGGGTTCAGAAGATCAGAGCTGCTATCAAGGAATACAGTCAAGCGTTCCTCCTGCAGCAGGATCGGATCAAACAGATTGCTACTGCAAAGTGGGATCAGTTGGTTGAAGTCATCGATCTTCTGCCGGCTGATATAAAAGCAGCAACTATGCAGGAAGTAGCAAGGATTGAATGAGCAGAGGCTTCGGCCCCTGTCTCCAAGCGTCGACCCTTAGAAATAACCTTTCCTCCGGGTTGGCGTTTGGAGATGCGGCTGACGCATCCAAGGTGGTGGCGGAATAGGTAGACGCTAACGTCTCACGGAGAGGGAATAGGTATGCAATAACAACTCCGAAACGAGGCATCCACGGATACCAAATTCGTTGGCTAGAAGGTAGTGGGGATAAAGTTATCTCGTTGATTCCCATGAAGGTCGATTCCCTAAGTGGACGGCGCTAAGAGCACGGCATATCATGCGAGGTGCAAATCCTTGCCCACCTTGATCAACAAAAAAGCGACCCCTCGCACGGGCCGCCTCGCTCTTTGAAAACTGAATAGCATTAAAGCTTTATCACTTGCCTTTATCTTACACGATGAAGGCCAAACGACACAAGAGGGAGGGAATAGGAATGTCAACAGCTTTTTCTGCTCATATCAGCGGGAAGCCTATCGAAGTTGAAATCGTGCCTCCTACGAATTACGCACCGCCGGTTCTTTCTATCCGGCAGCAATCTGGGACCTTTCAGTTGCATGCTGACCCGGATCAATTAGCTGAAGTCGAATATGCCATTCGGACTTATCTGGAAGGCATTCGTTACCCAGAAACACCCGATCAACAAATGATCTTACATGCTGAATGCAATGCAGCAATTGAGGAGGGGATAATGCTTGAAACGTATCGTGTTGGAGCGCCTGACGCTCCGTAATTTCAAAGGGGTTAAAGAACTTGTCCTCGCTGTTAACGGCGGGGACGCTGATGTCTATGGTGACAACGCCACTGGCAAAACAACCGTCTTCGACGGTTTTGTCTGGCTCTTGTTTGGTAAAGACAGTCAGAACAAGGCAGACTTCGAAATCAAGGGACTGGATGGTGCCGGTAAAGTCCTGCAACACAAGCTGGAACATGAAGTCGAGGGTGTTTTTCTAATTGATGGCCGCCGCCGAACCTTCCGCCGGGTCTTCTCTGAGAAATGGACGAAGAAGCGCGGTGCCGCAACAGACGCTTTCGAAGGACATGAGACGAATTACTTCATTGATGGCGTTCCAGTAAAAAAGGGAGAGTACACCGCTGAAGTGGATTCCCTCATTAAAGAAGATCTCTTCAAACTCCTGACTTCGCCTTCTTACTTCAATGAACAATTGAAGAAGGAGGATCGCCGGAAGACGTTGCTGGAAGTGTGCGGTGATCTGACGGATGCTGAGGTGATTCACGGTAATAAGGAGCTTGCATCGCTACCGGGCATCCTCAGCGGGCGTGACCTTGATTCCCATAAGAAGGTGATCTCATCCCGCTGCAGCGTGATCAATAAAGAGATCAAGGAGCTGCCGGTACGGATCAGTGAAGTTCAGCGCCAAATGCCGGATGTTGCTGAACTGGATGAAGAGCTTCTTAAGGAAGACATCGCCATCCTGCGCAGCCGAGTTGAGTCGTGTGAAGCTGAACTGTCCCGTATCCTCTCTGGTGGAGAAGTTGCGGTACAGGAGAAGCGGCTGAGGGAGATCGAAGGAGAGCTTATCTCCATTAAGAGCCGCATGCACTCGGATGTTCTGGATAAGTTGGCTCTCAAGCGAGATGAAGTAAACCGGATGCACATTGAAGTCAATCGGTACCGTCGTGAGATTGAGGATAAGCAGCAGCGCATTCAGCACAATGAGAGGCTGGCAGCGGGGCGTCAGCAAGAAGCGGATCGACTACGGACGGAGTTTGCTGAACTGAAGGGTCTCGTCTTCGAACATCCGGAAGGTCATGATTCTCACTGCTCAGCCTGCGGACAGTCATTACCTGAAGACCAGGTAAAGGCAGCTCACGATAAGGCAGAGGCTGACTTTAACCGTAGGCTCGCTGAACGGAAGGAGCGTATCAATGCTTCTGGTAAAGCAGCCGTGGCAGAGGCTCTGAAGTTTGAGCAAGAGATCGTCCGGTTTCAGGGAGACATTGAGAACCTGAAGAGTGCTTTGCAGTTGCTTCAAGTAGAATTATCGGCTGCTGAGGCTGAACTGACTGATCTGAGAGCAGGCGTTAAAGACCCTGCAGATGATCCAGCCTATGCCAGTAAGCAAGCCGAGGCAGTTGCAGTACAGCAGCAGATCAGAGAGCTTAAAGCTTCATCTGACGATGCTGCAGCAGCTGTTCGGAAAAGTATTCTCTTTCAACGTTCTGAAATCGCGGGAATGGAAAGCGACCTTGCCAAGTTTGATGGTATCCGTCGTGCAGAGCTCAGGGTTACTGAGCTGGAGAATCAGGAGCGGGACCTCGCAGCTGAATACGAACGGCTGCAACATGAATTGTTCCTCTGCGAGGAGTTCACCAAGACTAAAGTCAGCATGCTGGATGCCAAGATCAACAGTAAATTCAAGCTTGCTAGATTCCGCCTCTTCGAAGAACAGATCAATGGCGGAATCAAGGAAGTCTGCGACACACTCTATAAGGGCGTTCCATATGACGGCGGGCTGAACAACGCGGCTCGGATTAATGTAGGCCTGGACATCATCAATACACTAGGTGAGCATTACGGCTTCTCGGCTCCTATTTTTATTGACAACGCAGAGGGAGTTACAAAATTGGTCAAAACAGAGGGACAGATGATCCAATTGATAGTTCCTCCATCTTTTGAAAAGCTGCCTGATGAAGTGCAAGCACATTTAGTTTCAACACATGGTAGTGAGGATAACGCCAAGAAGAACTGGATCAAACGAAACAGTACATTGCGCGTAGAAACGGCTCAGCAGATACAGGAGGCGATTTAATTGAGTACAACTAATCAGGTGGCAATTATTCAAAAGGACATCACTGATGATGTTAATCGTAGCCTTACACGGTTGCAGGATGACGGGTTGATCTTGCCTTTGAATTACAACGCCAGCAATGCGCTTAAAAGCGCCTTCTTCAAGCTCCAGGAGGTACAGGATAAGAATGGCAAACCTGCGCTGGAGGTGTGCTCGCGGGAATCCGTAGCAAATGCACTGCTAGATATGGTTGTACAAGGTTTAAGCCCAGCCAAGACACAATGTTACTTCATCGTGTACGGCAGCAAGCTTCAGCTTAATCGCTCTTATTTCGGGACACAAGCTGTGCTTAAACGTCTGTCCAACGTCAAGGATATCTGGGCAAACGTGATTTACAAGGGCGATGTATTTGAGTATGAAGTAGCTGGCGGGCGCGAAAAATTGGTCAAACACGAAACCAGTTTTGAGAATCGGGATAATGAAATTCTAGGCGTCTACGCTGTGGTGAAAACGCTCGAGGATGAAGAAATCCTTACCGTCATGACTAAAAAGGAAGTCGACGCTTCCTGGAGTCAGAGTAAAACAAGTCAATCCGTCCATAAAAAATTCCCGCAAGAAATGGCAAAGCGGACTGTTATAAACCGTGCGGCCAAGGCTTACATCAACACCAGTGACGACAGCGACTTGCTGGTCGATGCTATTAATCGGTCAACAGAAAACGAGTATGACGACCGTATCGATGTGACGCCAGAAGAAGTCAAAGCAGAGATCGCAGAGCATGCGAACAGAGAAGTCATTGATGTCAAACCAGATGTTACTCTGTCGTCATCAAAACAACAGCCGGTATCAAGTACAAAGAAACCTGTTGATGATCCTCACGGTTTCGCTGGAGATGTTCCACCTGTTGAGCAAGAGTTGGATTTCTAATGATAGATATCCAATGCCTCGGCTCCAGCAGCGCCGGTAATGCCTATCGAATCTCAGATGGGCATACCGTACTCCTGCTGGAAGCCGGCTTTCCTTATAAGTCGATACAGCGGGCTCTTAACTTCCGAATGTCGGACATTGCTGGATGCCTCATCACACATGAGCATTTGGATCATAGCAAGGCTGCTCCTGACATCATGCGAGCAGGCATCAACATTTACACCAGTGCAGGTACGGCAACTGCCAGAGGGCTGTCAGGTCATCGCCTGAAGGTGATTAAGGCGCTGGAGCAATTCACGATTGGCACCTGGATGATTATGCCGTTTGATATTCAACACGATGTAGAGGAGCCTCTGGGCTTCCTGCTTGCCAATACGTCAGGCGATAAGCTAGTCTTCCTGACTGATACCTACTACTGCCGGCATCGGTTCAGAGACTTGACTCACATCATGGTGGAGTGCAATTACTCATTGGATATCGTTAATGATCGTGTTGCTTCGGGCCATCTACATCCTGCCCAGAAGAAGCGTCTGCTTCGTTCTCACTTCGGGTTAGAGCATGTGAAAGACTTCTTGAAAGCCAATGATACCCGGAATGTCGAAGAGATTTGGCTGCTGCACTTGTCGGATGGCAACAGCGATGCTGAACGCTTCAAACGGGAGATACAAGAGACTACAGGTGCATTGGTGCGGGTAGCAGATCGATGAACGGACCGATGGGGGAACGTATTTGGACCAGCAGCATCGCTGAGCATATCTGGGAGCTGAGAGCCTCTGACCCAGAGGCGTTCAAGATGAGAGTTAAAGAGTACTTTGCTCGCGGGCATCCTGGCTTTACAGTGATCCGGGCGAAGTACCCGCACATTTACATTCAGGACGATAGAGCAAGCAATAAATAATGGCTGCTGCGGGAGGGGGGAGTGCATGACGGAGTCAGCCAGAGAACCAACAATGGCCGGCCTCCTTAACCAGTATGAAGCGATAGGCGGGCCAGAGGAATATGGTCCCGAAGGTATAGCTATCATGGTTGCCTTATGGCGAAAATCGAGCAAGTTAGGTTGGAGAAAGGCATTCCAGATGACGAACACAGAGCTTACACTTCAGACCGGAATTAAGAGCCGGGATACGTTAAATACACATCGAAGTAAACTCGTCAAAGCCGGGTTAATTGGCTACTCTCCCCCACCGCGGGGGAGTTCGAAAGGAGATTATCAGGTACGCTTTGATCTAATTGTTGTCGGAGAAGTGGTCCGAAAACCGGACAGCTTTTCTGAAGTATCCGAAAAAGTGGTCCAAAATCCGGACCACTTTAACCAAGTTGTCGGCGAACCTGTCCGAAAATTGGACCACTTTCCCGACACTGTATTAAAAGATCTTATTACTACTACTACTCCTACTACTGCCGCGGGCAGTGATTGGATTGAGCCAGAGGTTGATCCTGAGGCAAACGGAATGATCGCTATTTTAAACGCTTATTGCAAATTGAATCGCAAGCTAGACTTCCATGTTAAACCAAAAGAGCGCGATGCCATGGGTCGGATGGTCGCCGGGGGGATGCCGGTACCCTTTACCATCTCAACTATGGAGAGCCTGCTACAGGCCAAGCGCGAAAGAGAAGGTAATGATTTTGAGTACCCAACAAGCTTTTTTTATTACGACAAGGCAATAAACGAAGCCTGGCGTAACTCCCAAACTACCAACCCGCCGATGGAAGGAGTCGCCCCGGGAGAAGCACCAGGTCCTCAAACTAAGAAGACAAGGCAACAGCAGGAAATTGATGATCTGGACCGCTGGATCAGAGAGGAGGAAGCACGTGAACAAGCTAGAAGTCGCTAAGCTCTACAAGGAAATCAAGAAGCGCTATGCGAATTTCGACGCCAGCCTTCAGGCGGTGGAAGAGGATCTGGGGATGCTTCACGATATTCCCTATGATGTCGCTTATTCCAATGTCCGGCAACACATCATGACCAGTGATTTCCCTCCGAAAATCTCGCAGATTCGCGGCCGGCTTGGAGAGCAAATTGAGCGGGAGCGCATGAAGGAAGCGACGACTCAGCATTTCCAAAACCTTGATGCATGGAGTACAGCGAGTAAGCCGCCACCAGCAGGTTATTGGGATGATGTAAGGCGGAAAATCAGGGGTGAAGCAAATGCTTAATCGTGAAGAGATGCTTGAGCAGATGGGCATTCAGACTCCAGTTGATTTGGAGGCTGAGCAGGCGGTACTCGGTGCAGCTCTTCTGGACCAGACTGCTTACGATGCAGTTGCTGACATCCTTCAAGGCGGGGAATTCAGTGACAAAAGCCATGCCCGCATATTTCGGGCAATGCGCAAGCTCAATGATGCTGAGCTGCCGATCGATATGGTCAGCTTAACCTCACACCTCAAGGATAGTGAAGAGCTTGAAAAAGTGGGTGGAGTCAGTTATCTAGCACGGATGGCTGGAGCTGTTCCAACCGTTGCGAATGCCGGATATTACGCCGAGCGGGTGCAGGAAATGTTCCTTCGACGACAAGCCATAGACACTGCAATGGACCTCTTGCGAAATGCTGGTGAGGAACAGGACGTGAAAGGTTTCATCTCGATGGCGGAACACGCTGTTTCGAAGTTATCCGATCAGTCGGTTCCAGTTCGAGAGTTTGCCACCATGAAGGACGTGCTGATGCAGGTCTGGGAAGATGCTGAGCAGCGGTACAGCGTGCGGGAAACGTCACGTGGAATCACCGGCATCCGATCTGGGTTTGATGACCTCGACAAGATGACATCTGGCTTCCAGCGCAATGATCTGATCATCGTGGCTGCCCGGCCTTCCGTTGGTAAAACCGCCTTTGCTCTGAATATAGCCCAGAATGTTGCGGTCCGCGCCAAAGAGACGGTTGCCGTATTCAGTCTTGAAATGTCCAACGCTCAGCTCGTGCAGCGCATGGTCTGTGCTGAAGGTAATATCGATGCCAGCCGGATGCGGACTGGACACTTCGAAGGTGAAGACTGGCAAAGGATGTCCGAGGCTATGGGGTATCTGGCCGAAGCAGACATCTATATCGACGATACTCCTGGCATCACCGTCAACGAGATTCGTTCCAAGTGTCGGCGGCTCAAGAAGGAGAAAGGCCTTGGCATGATCGTCATCGACTACCTGCAGCTCATTCAGGGTAGAGGGCAGCGGGGAGTGAGCCGGCAGGAAGAGGTATCTCAGATCAGCCGGACGTTGAAGCAGCTTGCGCGGGAACTTGAAGTGCCGGTAATTGCACTGTCACAGCTCAGTCGGGGTGTAGAACAACGTCAGGACAAACGGCCAATGATGAGTGACCTTCGGGAGTCCGGTTCCATTGAGCAGGATGCTGATATCGTTGCCTTCTTGTACCGCGATGATTACTACAATCAGGACACGGAGAAAAAGAACATCATCGAGATCATCATCTCCAAGCAGAGAAACGGCCCAGTGGGCACGGTGGAGCTAGTGTTCCTGAAACAATTCAACAAATTTGTTAACTACGAGCGTTCGCAACATGATGCTGCAGCGCCTCCGGATGACATGGATAAACGCAAATGGGCTTAAGAAAGGGGAATTGCGATGAAGCAGGGGAAGCGGCCGACACGTCGGCAGAAGCAAGAAATTAAAGCGGCAGGCTTAGTTATGGATAACTGGCTAGTTGAGCGGGATACGCACACTCAGTTAGTACTGATTAATCGGTACTCTAACAAACTGCGAACGATCCGCCGGGGTGCCTGATGGGTCGGAGAAACTACTGGCATGTATACAATTACATGCGTCGCAAGTTGATAGACAACGGGAAGCAACCAGAACGACCGGAGCTGCTGAATGAATTCATCGATCTGGATCCGGATGAAGTGGACGAAGGGATAGCAGAGTTCGAGGTGGCATACGGACGGAGAAATGAGGCGGTCAGCCATGGGTAGGTTCGATCCGTTCTTCCAGCAACGACTATATTACCCCGTGTTTGATAAGCGTGGCCGGGTAGCCGGTATCGTGTACGTGCTCAACTCTGGCATGCTGCCTCAAGCAGAAGGAAATTCCAGACGTAGAGGAGGGAGAAGACGTGACAGACAACGGAATCGAAAAAGTCATTGAAGCTGTCCGTACCATCCGGATTGGCGTCGTGGCAGAGGAATTTGAAATCCACCGGGCGATTGCCGCAGCTCTCAACAAGGCTGGCATCGACTATCATCATGAACACAAGCTCGGACCGAGGTGCCGCATCGACTTCCTGACTTCATCCGGTATCGGTATTGAGGTCAAGAAGGGAAAGCCGTATTCGGTGGCTGTCGAGAAGCAGCTCGAGCGTTACGCTCGGTTTGATGCTGTGAAGGGCATTATCCTCGTTATTGAGCGATATCAGGACGTACCGGCGGAAGTAGCAGGCAAGCCATGCCGATCACTAGGATTACGAAAACTTTGGGGCATTGCCTTGTAGGAGGGGCTTATGGGCGTACCACAATTTTTACACGCTTTAGACAACGATCCACTGATGACATTCGGGACACTCGAATTTGACGCCAAGAAGAATGAGTGGGTTATGAAAGGTGATCAAGCGGCAGTTATGGCCGCTAAACGGATGTTTCCCGGAGCCAAAGGACGCGGCAAGACAGTGCGCTGGCCTCGAAGTAAAAGAACGGATGGCGACTTGAACTGGTTTATGATGCGGTACCCGCTAGAGATCAAGGCCAAGACTCAGTCCATCTGGGAAAATGCGGTCGAGAAGGCTCGAGAACATACGATCAAGCGGCTGACGGTCATCAAGAACCCAGTGCAACTGCAGCCAGAGCCATCGATCTTCAACGGCGAACTGCGGACCTTCCAGCAGGAGGGAGCCGGATTCCTGATCAATTCGGCGCCGACGCTATTGGCTGACGACATGGGACTTGGCAAGACGGTACAGGCGCTGGCATGGGTGGCACACCTTGGACGCTACCCCGGCATCATCATCGTACCGACATCAGTGCAAAGGCAATGGGAGCAGCAGATCAAACGATTTATTCAGCCAATAGCTACTGAGGGCTCATTGTTACCAGAAATGAACGTCCACATCATTAAAGGCCTCAAGCCATACAAACTACCGCAAGCTCACTTCTATATTATCCACTACGGACTGCTGCGAGCGTGGGGCAGGCAACTGGCGGAGATGGAGTTACAGTTCGCCGTGTTCGACGAGGCTCAGGAGCTTCGGCACAGTGGCACTGAGAAGTACAGCAACGCTTCGATCTTGGCGCAGAGTATTGCTGACGGAAATGTCATCGCATTGTCCGGTACGCCGATCTACAACACTGGTTCTGAGATGTGGAACATCATGAATATTCTCGATTTCCAGTGCCTCGGGGATTTTGAAAGCTTCTCGAAGGAATGGTGCGCAGGCTACGGTGAGAAGATCGTCAAGGATCCGGAAGCGCTCGGTTCTTACCTCCGGCGAGAAGGGCTGATGTTGCGGAGGTCCAAGACTGAGGTCCTGAGCGAGTTGCCTTCGAAACACCGGGTTGTGCAAGCGATCGACAGCGATGATATCAGCAGCGGATCGATGGGCGAGATCATGGATATGATTGCCGACTACGACGCCGCACAAGGCTTCGAGCGTGGCCGTCTTAAAACGGAGATCGGGCGTAGGCTTCGGCAGGAGACGGGCAGAGCCAAAGCTCCATATGTGGCTGAGTTCGCTAAGATGCTTCTGGATGCCGGTGAAGCGATCATCCTGTACGGATATCACCATGGTGTGTATGACATCTGGCGGCAGAAGCTCAAGCAATACAATCCTGTATTCATCACCGGGGAAGAGACATCTAGTGAGAAGGAGCGGTCTAAGGAAGCGTTCATCAGAGGAAAGACCAATCTCATTATCATTTCTCTCCGGGCTGCTGCTGGTATCGATGGACTGCAGCATCGCGCAAACGTCACTCTCTTCGGCGAACTGGATTGGTCTCCTGGCATCCATAGTCAATGCGAAGACCGGGTCCACCGTATGGGACAGGAGGCCAGCGTGCTGATTTACTACCTCGTATCGTCGGGCGGTAGCGACGAGCAGATGCTTGAGGCGCTCGGCCTTAAGACAGCTCAGATTAAAGGGATCATGGGTGAACAGGGCGAGACGGAAGACGAGCGTATGCTGGACCAGACGCAGATTGGGGAGCACTTGGACCAGATAATCGAGCGGCTTAAACGATGATTCTGGTTTGTCTGGAGTGCGGCGGGGACATGGAAGAGATCGAAACAGATGCATTCCGTTGTTCCCACTGCAAATGGGAAGCTGAACAGGTAAGTATAGACGAATTCGAAGCGGCTAAAAGCAATGGACAAGTCACAAAAGAAGCGAGTATCAAGGCCATGATTGTATAAAACGGGAGGGATATATATGAAAAGGAACAAATTAAGGCGGCGTTGGCCAATTTGGAGCCACAGCTGAAGCGCGTATCGAAATTGATTCATGATGCGGAGAACGAGGGCATCTATAGCAGCGAAGATCCGGAAGAACTGTATCTGCGGAACATGTTTTACAGAGTCGGTGAAGATCTGGATAAAGCACGGCGGTATATCCGCCAGGTTTCAGCACGCATCTCTTCAGAAGGAACAATTAGTAAACTGCCAGATGGACGGTATGGAAATGAGAGGGCTTATTATACTTCTGGATCGTCAATTGAATTCTTGTTCAGAGATCCTGACGGAGATGATCGCTGGATTTACTCCAGTGTAGAGCATAATGGCGTGGATTATTACATTGTTGTCAAACCAGAAC
The DNA here is from genome assembly GCF_013359945.1 of Paenibacillus agri. Lineage (GTDB taxonomy): Bacteria > Bacillota > Bacilli > Paenibacillales > Paenibacillaceae > Paenibacillus_AQ > Paenibacillus_AQ agri. The sequence continues at coordinate 200,761 of NZ_JABWCS010000215.1, forward strand.
TCTCACTTGATGGTCTGCGGGTCCGTGTTAAGGATCTTCCTTTCTGGGACTAATTCAAAGAACGGATGGAGTAAATCCCATCCGTTCAATCTTCAGTAAGTTTCAATTCTATAAGTTGCTTACAATTAGGACACTTTTTTTCTAAGGTAAAGGTCTTCTTATTATTAATCTCAAGAAGAGATACCAGTTGTACTAAAATCCCTGGCAGTGAAACAAGCCCCATAATTAAGGTGATCGCATTAATAGTGGCAGTGTTTACCAAAATTGTTTTGTCGGTAAGAGCACCGAACATCAAGATCCCTAGAAAGGCTACAAGTGCAACAATTGAAAAGATGAAAACTAGAAAATATACAACTTTAATCCAACGCCATATTTTTTTGAGCGTCATTTTATCACCCCAATCTATTATACGGAAACTATGGAAATAGATTCAACAAGAAATGAAAGGCCGTGATGACTTGGTCCTATTAAATAATATCCAATATAAAACAGCCGCCTTCCTCTTTGCTGGTATTGGCGGGGCTACGGCTGGAGCAATGAGATCAACGGTCGAATATGGCGGCAAAGTATATAAGTTCAAAGTGCTGTGTTCGATCGACAACGATCCGGTTGCCTGTCGGAATCATGATTTGATCTGCGGAGAGAAAACGTCCGTTGTCATGGATCTGTTCCAGCGTTGGCAGTATGAAGCCTGGCACGGCCATGAGCCACCAGAAGGTTGGAGAGAAACAACACCATGGGATATCTGGCTGGCATTTAAGGAACAGGTGCCATTCTTCCTATTTCTCTCGCCACCTTGTAAGGGACTCAGTGGGCTGTTGCCGTCTGATAAGGCAGCTTCAGCTCAGTATCAGGCGCTCAATTTTTTGACAGTTCATGGGCTTGAGATGGCCCTGCGGGCTTGCCTAGAATACGGCGGTGCCATCCCAGCAGTCATTCAATTGGAGAACGTGCCGAGGATCACCAGCCGGGGCAAGCCTTTATTGAAGCAGATTCTAAAGATGCTCAAGAAATTCGGATACGAGGTAAGTATCCGTTCTGATCACAACTTGGGTAGCATTGGCGGTCTTGGGCAAAACCGAGTCCGTTTTCTCCTTAAAGCCCGCGATCCGAAGCAGATTCCAAATGTGATTTATTACCCTGAGCATAAACCATTAAGAAGCATTGGAGATGTGATCGGAACACTGCCGTCCCCCGGAGATGTTGTAGCAGGCGGACCACTGCACAGACTTCCCCGGCTTCAGTGGAAGACTTGGATGCGGCTGGCCCTTATCTCCGCCGGCGGAGATTGGCGAGATCTGAACAAGGTCGATTGGCAGAACCTACGCGTTGTTCATGAGCCTCGACGCGGAGCTTACGAGGTGGCGGATTGGAATGAGCCTAGTAGGGCAGTGACAAGCACAGCGGGACCCGGCAGGAGCAACGGGGTAACGGCCGTTTCGGATCCTCGCCTACAGATCAACGGCGAAGGAAAGACAAATATCCTGCGGATACAGTCCGTAGATGAACCTTCCTCCTGTGTAACTGGTGCTGCCGGTCCGCACCAAGGTGGAGCCAGTATTGCTGACCCTGCACTGAAAGAACGTCCCGGCCGTCATCCGGCAGCATACCGGGTAGTACGTGCAGATGAGGTGGCGCCATGTGTGACAGGTACTCGATTTGGCAGCGGTGCTATTGCTGTTGCTGATCCAAGTGTTCCGGAACGCCCAGGGAGATATACCGATCAGTATCGGGTGCAGTTGACGGGTGGACCAGCGGCAACGGTAACGGGTTCCACGGATGTACAGAATGGGGCGCAACTAATTGCAGATCCTTCATTAAAATGTGCTCCACGTGCAGATAGCTACGGTGTCCAAGACTGGAACCAGCCAGCCAAGACAGTGATTGGTAGCGCCGATATCCATGCGGCTGCCGCAGCGGTAGCTGATCCACGGATCCCGGCAGACAACGAACAGGGGGTTTGGGTGATCATCGCCCAAGATGGTACTTGGCACCGTCCGCTTACCACTTATGAGCTTGCCATGCTACAGAACTTCCCAACGCATTTGCCGGACGGCAGACCATTCCAGCTCGAGGGATGCAGTGACGCTAAGGCCCGGGAATACATCGGTAATGCTGTTCCTCCGGCAGCTGAAGAGGAGATGGGAAACGTCATTCTGATGGCAGCAGCGGAAGCAGAGGCGGGGATATCCTTCCAACTTAGTTGGAACTCGGTTTGGGTGGTACCAGAGGATGAACGCCAGCCGGTAGTGTTGCAATAATTAAGCCTGTGATTGGTATTTGCACCGCTAAGGCCTTAGCTCATCCGGTCTACCGCATTAATGGCACTGATAGCCTGGACCACCTGTACCTGTACCGTTAGGACAGCCGCCTTAGGCGTCAAGGTGGTGGACGAGGAAGGGGGAAGTTCATTTTAACCCCACCCGTTCAGTAGCATAAGCGAATGTAACTTATGAGCTAATTTATGCTCAAGTTTTGGGTCATCTGCAATTAATAGCTTAGCGATAAGCCATTCAATATACAGATCGGTGTATTCCGGGAACTCCACGATAAAGGCATAGAAGTAGCGGCGAGAAAGATTGTTCGATTGATTCATTTGAGGTAACCTCCGGGATTTTTATTTGCCATTTTGGCTTGGTTTCTTTATACGAGAAATTAATAGATTTCTTAAATAAGACCAAGAAAAATATTGATTTACCGTTCTTCACACTAACTATCGTTTTATGGGGCAAAATTGATGCGATTTTTTTGGGAAGGAGAAAAATTTATGTTCAGATTGTTGGATGCAGTAGATTACCACCTCTATGTACTTCAACGATATACTCCTGACTCTCGCACAGTTTTTCATACAAAAAATTTAGAAAACAATCGAGCATCTTTATTTTAGACCCAAGGAGGGAACAGACATGAACCACTGGTTTTATATCACACCTGAAGAGTACGAGCAGGCTGCAGCAATAGGAATTGATTCCGAAAACTTGAATCGCCGTGTCCGGCTATTGGGCTGGGATAAATCAAGGGCCCTGACTACTCCCCTCGGCATAAAGACAAATCGGAACCATTGGTCTGAAATGGCGAGTCAAAACGGAATTGGATATTACACTTTCATGAATCGCATAAACAACCTGGGTTGGGATGAAGAGAAAGCAGCCACCACACCTTTACAGGATCGGAAAACTGCGGCAGCTCATGCTACTGAAAAGGGGAGAAAGTTCCCTGTAGAACTCCTTCGACTGGCTGAACAGAACGGCATTGCTTACCACACAATGCGCGCCAGAATCAATAAAGGGTGGGATCCGCAAGAAGCAGCGACCATGGCGGTTGGCTCTCACAGCGATGCTGGGAAGCTCGGGAAAGCTGCTGTCATTGATAAATATGGGGACTGGAATAGGTTCTCTTTCAAAGATCATATAACAACTACTCGAGCATAACCCCTATAAGGAGAGATAAGCATGAGCGATCAAACAAAAGGCCTTTATAACAAATACCAGATCATTAATCGGGAAACAGGACAGGAGGCAGATGGTCAGTTTTTCGTTCTCAAGCCTGCTACTGATCCAGCAGCTCGTGCAGCTCTGGTGACATACGCTGAGGCAACGAGCAATGAGCAGTTGGGGATTGATATTTTGAACTGGGTATCCAGCCTACCGAAGCTAGCGAAATGCGACTGGTGCGACACTGACGTAAAGGGAGAGACAGAATTGACGCATCCTCATATGTTTGACATGGCAATTGGAGGGCGGATGTGTCGTAACTGCTGGGAGCATGACCGCGAGGTGTACAAGGGTTCATATGGCGAGGATATCGGGGAGTTCAAGCCAATCAAGGGGGTGCAAGCATGAAAGCCATAACCATTATACAGCCCTGGGCGACACTGATCGCTGTTGGGGAGAAGCAGTTTGAAACACGCAGTTGGTCCACGAAGCACCGCGGCGAGCTGGCAATTCACGCGGGGATGAAGATCGATAAGGATGCCTGCCAAGAGTCGGAGATCCGCGCAGCACTGGAGCGACACGGATACACGGTAGATAACCTTCCTACTGGAGCTGTGGTGGCAACATGTGATTTAGCGAATGTTTATCCAATCACTCATCACTTTGAATATTCAGGTGAGGCTGCTTCAATAAACGCCGAAGGAGTAATTGAGGAAATATTCGAGGGTAAGGAGTACGCTTTTGGATGGTATGAGGTAGGTCGCTACGCATGGGGACTGCATGCGGTACGCCGGCTGCCGGAGCCAGTTTCAGCGAAAGGACAGCAGGGATTGTGGAATTGGGAAGGGGTAAACGAATCATGACAGTAGATTATTCCAAAGTCACAAATGTTGAGTGGACCCCTGAGCAGTTGGCAGAACACCTTCGGCGGATTGGAGCAGATAAAGTTCCAGCCAAGCCAAAGACTAATACAAGTATTACGGCTCCACAGCAACATCAGGGCAGCAGCCATTATTCTCGCCGTGGCGGGGAGTGGTAATAGACATGCAAAGACCCCCATATCCTTGGCCGGGGCGGGGGTCAATGTAGCAAATCATTCCTCTTGACATTATAACATGACAAAGGGGAATGAGGGGAATGGCGATGGTATATAAACAGAATGAACTATTTCCGACAGCAGATGAAGACGAATTGGAGCGGACGAAATTCCTTCTCGGAAAATATAAGAGCATGATGTTATTAATAGCGGATTATGAGGAGAACACTGCGGATCTCCAGCAGGTCGGGATTGATGGGGAAGTGGCCCGCCGAATAGACCAAGATGCCCTGCAAGCGGACAAGACTGCCAACGCAGTCATTCTGATGGAAAAGCAGAGATGGGTTTATGAACAGTACCGGCTGTACACAAGCACCATCCTGCGGGCAGTAGGATTGATTCAAGACGAAGATGCGAAGGGAGCTGTCCAGCACAGATTTATTGAGGGCCATATGTTCAAGGAGACGGTGTTGTTCTTCAGACATGGAATGAGTGACAGCACGATTCGGCGCAAGATTGCCGAAGGGACAGAGAGCGTGGCGAACACCTTGAAGCTCATGGGATTCTTTGAGCGAGATAATGCGGAATTTTGACTGCAAAGTGACGCAAATGCGGCGAAACATGACCTCATATTGAACACCATATGACGCATTTTCCGTGCTATATTGGTAATGTGGAAATCAGGCGAGAGTGACACGCACGGCTGCAACAATGCAGCATTAACCGAGGCGTACCTCCTCTCGCTTTTCTATTTACTCCGTTCTTGAGGGTTTGTCATTCCCTTGTCCCCCTAGAGCCGTGACCACAGCGGTTAAAGTTCGGATCGTGGAGGTTGCCAGCCGCCTGAGTAAGTGCTGGTTTATCAAATAAGTGAGAAAACAGTAGAGAATCTATGATTTACAGGGGCGCAATTGCTTTGATCGGGTTCAGTGGTTTTGACTCCGATTTCTCCAGGTCAGTAAAATGGTCTTGTTCTCCATTGTAACTATGGAGGTAAAGATTTTAAGCAAAGAGCGTAGCGCATTTGCTGCGGACGCTTTGCGGACGCCATTCTTTTCTTTTGCGTTGCAGGAATTTAATCCCGTTTGTCGAAATTCAGTGGCAGGGGGTGTTTTATGGATATTATTGGTGATTCATTCAAAAACTCGATGAACGCGATGTCTATGGCCATGATTGAAACATTGCTGCTTTACATCGCTTTGCCGCTTGTTATAGCAGCAATCGTTTTGAGAGGTATTTTCCGTTTACGAGGGCGGGCATTCAACATCAGTTTTGGAATCGCAGCAATAGCATGTGCTTATTTCTTTATTTATCACGGAATTCCGTATTATGAAGCAGTTTATGACAGGAAGCTCGTACAATAATACATATTCTGAAGTCGCTCATTATTGGGCGGCTTTTTTGTTTGGAGGAATTGATTTTGAAGAAGAAACAACAGCAGCAGAGGTTAAAAGGCCCGCCTCAGCAGCCACAGAAGTGTAAAGGTTGTATATGGGGTCGATGGGAGCAATCAGCACAGTTTTGTTCTAGGGTGAAATGCCAGAAGGGAAAATCTTCCTAGATGTCGAAATGTGAAGTAAAGGGAGGGGGATTATATGCAAAATGAAAAGTGTAGCGAGTGCGGTTCAAAGAACCTGAAGACTGAGGAGATTGGAGTAAAGACCGGCAATGCTGGTACTTTAACACGAATGAGAATCACTTGTGAAGAATGTGGTCACGAAAGAACGACTGGAATTATTGGAAGTGAACAATAGCACCTTCGGGTGCTTTTTCTATACTCGTTTTAAAGGAAAAAACTTCCTCAACGTCGAATTATGATGTCGAAGGGGGTGATTAATTTGTTGGAAAATCTAATTAAAGCTGGAGAAGAGCTCGAATCACAAGCTCAGCCGGGATTGTACGGTATTGGAAAGGTCCTATCAGGTGGAGATTTACAAAAATGGACGGCTCGAGTAATCCTCTATCTTGAAAAGCACCATCAAAATAGTTCGCTAACCAAGAAGGCGATAGAGCAAACTAAAGGTAATGTGGATTATGGTGAGTATGAGTATTTGCTAGGTCTTCTTAAGGCAATAAAAGAAAATGAAGAATGAACGGAATGGCACCTTTGGGTGCTTTTTTTATGCTTATATATGGCCTTCTGTAATCCGATTTAAGGCATTGTTCCGTTAAGCGTCCGTTTGTGAGGACAAAGTTGGAGAAGGGCAGGACGGCACGAGCCACGCAGCGTACTGACGGATTACAGCCTGACCCTACAGCAAAACCGACATAACATAAAAGTCCCCCACGGTATACGCAGGGGACTGTGCTATCATTTTGCATCCATTAGCAATTGAGTGATTGCTGAAAGAAGATCTGGTGCATAGTCAATTTCAAATTCTGGACCTGGTCGAGGTGATTTTCCGTGTGGTCGAATGTTAAATCGAAGGCAGGGCTTTCCTGTAAAACCATCTTCAACAAAAGTCACTCTTAGGCTTTCGACGCCATTGACCGTCTCTACTTCTATATACTTTTGATTGGATGAGTCAATTTTAATTTCATGGCTCACTTTAGCTCCTCCTAAGATATGTATTATTCGGCTTCGTTTCGCACAAAAATTACGCTGTTTCCAAGGTCTACGGACTTAATCTTCCAACCGGCATTTAACCAAGAGTGGGCTTGGGTTCGGCTGGGATGCAGGGTATTGGCCCACCAAGTTCGATCGTTGTAAGAAGATTCAGGCAGCTTATCTCCGAGAACCTTCTCGATCTCAGAGTATGACATTTGTACCTCAATCTGATTTTTTAAATAATCTTCAAGACGAAAATATTTACTCATAGGCAACCTCCTTTCTGTTTCCTAAATTATACATCAATCTCCGGGGGTGGTGACATGTAACATGGCGAGAGAACGCAGTCCCGAGCGGGACAAAGCAAAACAGATGTGGTTAGAGAGCGGCGGTACCATGAAGTTGGTGGACATCGCCGCCGCCCTTTCTATTGGAGAAACACAGGTCCGTAAGTGGAAGTCCCAAGATAAATGGGCTACTGAATTGAAAAGTAACGTTACCAATGATTCGAAAGGTAACGTTACTAATCGTGGTGCACCCAAAGGTAACAAGAACGCCGTCGGCAACCGAGGCGGTGCTCCTCCAGGAAACCAAAACGCTAAGGGCAACCGAGGCGGCAATGGCGGACCATTCCGCAATGACAAGGCCGTGACGCATGGATTCTTCCGTAAGTTCCTTCCAGACGATACAGCCGAGATCTTGGAGGAGCTTGAATCTCGTTCTCCCATTGATATGTTGTGGGATCAGATCACGATTCAATACGCCGCCATTCTCCGGGCACAGCAGATCATGCATGTTAAGGATCAGGCTGATTTAACCAAGGAATTGAAGAAGTCCAAGCTGGTGACCACCGAGAAATCAGATAATGAAGAAACAGAGTGGGAGATTCAGTTTGCCTGGGATAAGCACGCGACCTTCTTAACCGCACAGAGTCGGGCGATGACCACATTGCAGAACCTTATTCGGCAATACGACGATATGTGCCGGCAGGATGGAGCGGATACGGAGCAGGAGTTACGTGTTGAGAAGCTCAAGAAGGAAATTTCGATTCTTGATAAGAAAGGCGGAAGCGACGGTAGCAAGCCACCTCTTCACATCGTTATTGATTATGGGGATGATTCCTCATGAGTGCCCCAGTAGTTGTGGCTTACAATTCACATTTTAAGATCATTAACCGTTCTGTTCATCGGTACCGCGTACTTCGGGGTAGCGCCGGTTCAGGCAAATCGGTCAATATTGCACAGGACTTTATTCTGAAGCTTGGCGACCCGAAGTATGAGGGAGCCAATCTACTGTGCGTCCGTAAGGTCAATGAAACCAACCGGAATAGCACTTATGCTGAGCTGGTCGGAGCGATCAACCGCATTTACGGCGACCGTGCTGAGGAATATTGGGAAGTTCTACGTTCACCGCTAATGATCCGCAGCCGTGTTACGGGCAATGAGATCATATTCCGAGGCATGAATGATGTGCGGGACCGGGAAAAGGTCAAGTCCATCACCTTCACGAAGGGAAAGCTGGTTTGGATCTGGGTAGAGGAAGCAACGGAGCTGCAGGAATCTGATGTAGATATCCTGGATGACCGATTGCGCGGGGTGCTGCTAAATCCGAATCTATACTACCAGATCACTTTCAGTTTTAACCCGGTGTCTTCTACGCATTGGATCAAGCGCAAATACTTCGATTACCAGAGTCCAGATATCCTAACGCATCATTCGACGTATCTGCAGAATCGTTTCATCGATGAAGCGTATCATCGCCGTATGATGATGCGTAAAGAACAGGACCCAGAAGGATACGAAATATATGGGCTTGGTGAATGGGGCGAGCTCGGTGGCTTGATATTCAAGAACTTCATTGTGCATGACTTCGATACTTCTTTTGGGATGTTCGATAGTATGCACCATGCTCAGGACTTTGGCTTTAACCATGCTAATGCCATTCTCACGGTCGGTGTCAAAGACGGTGAGTTTTTTGTGTGCGACGAAATCTATGTACACGAGCTGCCGACGGACCAGATCATTGAGATCGCGGACCGAAAGGGCCTAAGCAAGTATCTGGCCATGTATTGCGATTCAGCGGAACCGGATCGGATCCAGATGTGGCAGAATGCCGGCTACAACGCGACTGCCGTCATCAAAGAGCCCGGCAGCGTGCAGGCACAGATCGATTATCTGAAGCAACGGAAGATTCATATTCATCCTGATTGCGTGAATACCATCAAGGAAATTCAACAGTGGTCATGGCGCAAGGATAAGAAGACGGGCTTGTACCTGGATGAACCAGTCAATGTGTTCGATGACGCAATGGCTGCTCTTCGTTACTCGGCTGAGCCGCTGAGACGACCAGAGTCTCTTTATGCTAATCAACGGCCTTCTGGCTGGTAAAGGAAGGTGAGCGCATTGAATAAAGGCATTAAAGTAGGGTCTTTCGCTATCGACAGTAAAGGTAATGTAACTGCACAATCTTTGAAAGTGGAAAGCAAATGATCAGCCTATTAATTACCCGGAAAGGAGGACAAACCCGTGACTATCATCTACAGCAAGAAGCGATTCCCGCCGCCGCCGTATGACGTTGAGGTCGAGGACATGCTCTACTACCGGTTGCTCTACAGTGGTGACCATGATCTGATCTTTCCAAGGGCTCGTAGCATCCAGACTACGGAGCGGGTCATCAGGCGTTCTCGTCCTGGCTTGCATAGGCGTGGAAGATCAGCAGACATCAAGGTCACAAGCGAGCATCAGTACATCGTGGTCAACTTCGCTAGCCTGGTTGCTGAGGTGCCGGCTGATCTTATTAACCGAGCACTCGGTAATGTGTCTGCAGACGTGGAGACGGGGCCGGAGTTAGAGTTTGTTTCGGGTGTGGTCACTGCATCTAAGCCCAATGACAAGATATGGGCTGCGGTCACGCAGCATCAGGTTGACGGTCTAATTGCTTACCGGATCCGGCGAAGTGTCAAGGGCAAGGTCTGGTTCGAGTGGCTGCTCGGCGATCGTTACTTTCCTCATGAAGATGGAAACGGTGCTGACCTGGCTTGGGTTGAGGAGTGGGACGACGGTAAGGGCGGTAAGCTGAAGTTTCTACGAGTGGAGCGACAACTGCTTAGTGATGAAGGCCTTGCTATCCAGCAGATGGTATTTAAGATGGACGGCGACGCAGTTGGTGATCAGATCAATACCGAGCAGTATGCTGCCACTTATGAGATCGAGATTCCTGAAGATGAGACAATGAAGGATGTTAGCGAGCTGCTCTGTGGCTTTGTTGTCAATGATGAGACCCTGCTGCATCCCCGGGGCCGTTCTGCTCTTCGCAACATCGATACGATTCAGGAGGAAATCAACTGGACGATCACGCGGGATTCCATTGTCTTCGATAAGCACGGTAAGCCGAAGCTGGCTATTCCCCGGGCATTATGGGATACGGTTGCTAACCAGAACCAACGTGATTACGGCGCTCGGTTTGTCCGCGGGGCTGATCTGGAAGTTGTCTCCTTCGACGAGAAGACTGGAGCCATCCCTCAGTACATCACATGGGATGCCAAGACGCAGCAGTCTTTTGAGCATGTCAATCGGCTGATCCGGTATATGCTGGCCGTTTCCAAAACTTCGATCCAAGCTGCAGGCATGGAGAATGCCAAGGGAGATACCGGCATCGCTCTGCTGTACCTCTGGATTCAGTCGGTCATCAAGGCCGATGCGATCAAGGGGAAGTTTGACGTCGCTATTAAGGATGCGATTCGGAAGTGTATGTTGCTGGAGAATGCGTTCGGGGGAGCAGCGCTGAAACCTGTGAATCCAGTCATTGAATGGGGTGACATGCTGCCGAAAGCGGAATCTGAAAAGGATTCGGAAGAAAGCAAGAAATACACCGATGGAGTACAGTCGCTTGAAACCACGGTGCGTAAGCTTCATCCGGACTGGTCAGAGAAAGCCATTGAAGCCGAGATTCAGAAGATTCAGGATGAGAAGGCGGTCGACTCACTGAACCCAACCTATGTACAACCTCCCAGGGTAACGGTGTAGGATGGCCACTACTGAAGAGTTGATTGCGATGTATGTCCAGACAGATGAACGGCTTCGTGCTTTGGTTGATCAACTGCGGGATGGGAACATATCAAGCCACCGTAAGCAACAGCTACTCCTTCAGGTAGATGTGATCATTGCGGAGCTGACCAGTGATGCCGGGCAAGGCCTGGCTGACCTTATCGGAACCGAGTACCGCAGTGGGGCAGCTGTGGCTGTTGAGCAGATTGTTGCAGCCGGGATTGCGCGGGAGGCGTTAGATGTTACGGTCAAAGCGATCATGCACCAAGGGGCAGCACAGGCGATCTCAGATGAGGGGTTCTATTCCATACTTGAAGCTTCAGAGCACATGAGCCGTGATGCCAAGCAGCGCATTGAGGATGCTGTCCGCATTGCGAATGAGCAGTCCTTTATGCAGGGCGTGAGCAGGCGGCAGGCCACTCAGAATGCCGTTGCTCTGGTGAACAAGCAAGGCATCACCGGCATGGTCGCCAAGAATGGTGCGCGGATTCCTGCCGACAAGTACATGGCTGGGGTTGTGCAGTACCATCAGCGCAAGGCGCACGTCACAGGAGTGGAGAATATGGCCACTCAGAACGATCATGACCTGGTGTATATCAACTTTGTTGGTATCACTTGCCCGGTTTGTGCGGTCTATCAGGGGCGTGTCTACAGCATCAGTGGCGATGATTCACGCTTCCCGAAGCTGGAATTTCGACCGCCGTATCATAGTCATTGTGTGCATAGCATGTCGGTATGGTTGGAGGAATTCACGCCTGCTGCCGAGGTTGAGCAGATGATTATAGCTTCAAATCGGCCATTTAAGGACAACCGAACCGTGGCTAATATGAAACGGTACAATGAGCTGCAGCAAGAGAAATCGCGTAAGAATGCGACTCGTAAGCAGTGGATCCGGTACAAAGCCGTTCTGCCGGAGGATACTCCGGACCTGAGACAATTCGCCAGCCATAAGGTGCGAGGGACAGCGAAGTATGTGGAGCTTCAGGAACTTTATCGGAAGGTGAACATTGAGATTAAGAAGGCGGGTGAGCCTAGTGGATGAGGTTAAGGAGCGGCGCGACCTTCGCGCAGGCAAGGTCACTCCGCTGGCATGCGCAGGTAGCCTACAGCAGGCAGCCGAGCAGGGGCGCATCGAGGCGTTCGTTGCTGTCGTGAAGTTGTCCGATGGAAGCATTCAGACGGTTTGGAGTCATATTCAGAACACTGAAGCGCTAGGCCTGTTGGAGTGTGGCAAGGATGATGTAATGCAACATATGCGTGAGTAGGTCGCTCGATGGAGCGGCCTTTTCTTTTGTCCAAAACGCCGTGAAGACGCTATAAAAGCTGCGGTAGGCAGTCCACCCGGACTTAAACTGGAGGTCAATATCATGAAAGAATATATCGTTAAAAAAGCATCCCGTTTCCCTTTGGATTTGCAGTTCTTTGCAGCAGACCCGCCAGCCGATCCACCAGCAGACCCGCCTGCTGATCCTCCGAAGGATAAGACCTTCACGCAGGCTGAATTGGATGCTGCTGTTCAGTCCCGGCTGGGCCGTGCTGAGAAGGCTGCGCAGAAGGCGTTGGCTAAGGAACTCGGCTACGATTCTGTCGAAGCAATGCAAGCTGCTTTAAAGAAGCCGGATCCTAAGCCAAACGATAAGACCAATGATCCTATTGATGTAGAGAAGCTACTGGATGAACGCTTGAAAGAGCGTGAGAAGGAGCAGAACGATAAGACCTTCAAACGCTTATTGACTGCCGAGGTAAAGGTTTTGGCGAACGAACTCGGGTTTGCCGATTGGGAGGATGCCTTAGCTCTTGCTGATCTGAAGGATGCCAAGGAAGATGAAAAAGGCAACCTGACTGGAGTCAAGGAAGCACTAGAAGAGTTGGCTAAAAAGAAGCCACACCTGCTGAAAGCTAAACAAGGCGGTGGGGCGTTTGGTGCCAATATTTCTAGTAACACAGCTGACGATAAGAAGAAGCGTCGTGAAGAGATCGTCAAGCTGGCTCAAAATCGAGGCGCGTCCGGTGGTACAGCAGCTCACGATCCGTGGGCCAGAAAATAAGGAGGGAATAATTCATGAGACTGCAACCCAGACCACGCTTTACTGTACAGGATGAATATGAAATTCTGGCATCGTTCGAGGTCATCCGTGAGGTTACAAACGGTATTACAATTGATGCTGCTTCTGTTCCGGCAGATTCCAATGGTGACAAGATCATCAAGAAGGGCATGCCAATGGCGAAGCTGACCGCAACTGGAAAGTGGGTACCTTACAAGCCAGCTGGTACAGACGGTAGCGAGAATCCGACCGTCATCCTCAAACGTACTGTCAATGTAAAAGATGGCGATCACGTTGTCGGTGGTTATGAGGTCGCGAAGATCATCGCAGCGCGTGTGCCAGTCACTGTTGATGCCACGCTGCGCGGTAAAATGCCGCACATTGTTTTTGAATAATCCCTATATCCAGAAAGGACTGACACACATATGTCTAAACAAAGACGTTTTAAGCTGGACCTTCAGCATTTCGCAGCCGGTGATCCCATTGATTTGACGCTAGAAGAAGCGTTGTCTGGAGATGACTTGCTTGTCTATTCACGCAATCTTGAAACATCTAATGAATATATCAGCCCGATTCTCTTCCCGCCTCGTGAAGTAGCTGAGCTGACCGTAGACGTGATTCAAGAGGAGTCCGCAAGACTGCCAGTCATGGCGAAGATTGCCGAACTCGGTACGGAAGTTGAATATGCATCCCGGGAAGGCATGAAGGGTAGCCGCATTGAGATTCCCAAGATTCAGCTTGGCCGCTATATGGACGAGCGGCTTGTACGAATGGCTCTTCAGGCATCACAAAGCTACGGTCTGCGGTCCGAAGAGGTTAATCAACTTCGCAATCGGCAGTTCAACGATGCACAGTTTACTGTGGATGCTATCCGAGCGCGGCGCGAATGGACGGCACTTACGGCCGTTTGGAGCGGTAAGGTCGTATATAACGAGGGCAATGTGAAAGTCGATGTTGACTACGGTTATACTGCTGAGCAAAAGCCCGTGCTTACTGGAAGTGACTTATGGAGTGATTTCATTAACTCCACGCCGCTGGATGATATTCAGACATGGGTTGATGCATGGAGAGCAAAGGGCATCCGGCTTCGCCGCGCCATGACCTCCCAGAAGATCATCACGTACCTGCGGCGGAACTTGGGTATCCGCCAGCATTACCACGGCAATCCGAGCGGAAACGCTCAGCCACCTCAGCTGACCAAAGCGCAATTGGATTCTGTTTTTGAAGAAATGGAATTTCCAACCTTGGTCGCCTACGACACGCAAGCCCGTACTGAGGACCGTGCATTGACTGGCGGCAAGCTGGCATTTACTACTGTGCGTATGGTGCCGGAGAACCGTTTTATCCTTCTGCCTGATGGTCCACTTGGCAACTATCTGTGGGCTAAAACCACCGAGGAAATGATTGCTGAGATCGAAGCAGAGCAAACCGGCGACATGGGCATTTACGTGTTCCGCGATGTGACGAAGAACCCGATCCGCATTCGTACTGCCGGTGTGGCCCTGAACTTTCCTGCATTCGCATGGGCAGACAGTGTAGTTTCCGCGACTGTAATCTAAGGAGCTCCTTCCGGGGTTCCTTTTCTTTTTACCGATTACCAATTGAGAAAGGATGAATCGAGTGGATATTAAGCTGAAAGGCGTTGTGAAGCACGGTGGCAAGTGGAAGAAGCCGGGGGACATCATCCGTAAGGTAGACGACGAGATTGCTGAGGAGTTGATCTCCAAAGGCCTCGCTGAGGAAGTAGAACCACTACCTGAGGTTGACACCGAGCTGCAGACTCTGCGGGAGCGAGCGAAGGCGCTCGGCATTGTGAATGCTGGCCGTCTCGGTGAAACCAAGTTGAAGGAAGCTATCTCCGAGAAGGAATCCGAGCTTCAGATGAGAGCTGCAGAACTCGGAATTGAAGGTACGGAAGACAAAACAGCTGAGGAATTGGTCATTGCCATCGCTGAAGCTGAAAAGAAGTAGGTGATGGAGGATGCTTACTACCGATGAGGTCAGTACATGGATTGCAGACAACGTTCTGGATACTGCTGCGTGGGACAAGTTGCCTCTAAAGCAGCCCTTGGCCATCAAGCAAGCGGAGCGTAACCTCACCCGTTGGTACCCAACTGTCGTGTTGACCGTTGAGTTGGTCTCCCTGCAAGCAATCTGGGAGATGGAGGGGCTGGATCCGGCGCTTAAATATCAGAAGCACAGCGTTAAGTCAGTCAACGATAATGGCGAGGGTGTCACGTATAGCGGCATCCGTGATGTTGTGGCACCTGATGTACGGGATCTTCTGGGCAAGACGGCCAGTGAGATCGCCGAAGAGGAAGCAGCGGGTGGCACCGATCTCCAATATGGAGGGAGCCTGATATGAGCTTGTTTGGCTATCCGGCCACTGTCACGCATTATCATTCTGGTGTAGATGACTGGGGCCGACCGTTACCACCCGCGGAAACGGTGCGAGCTGCCAAGGTTGTGGAAGAGCAGCGGCTGATCAAGAATGCCAAGGGCGAGGAGATTCAGGTTGCGTATGCCATCCATATCGAGGGCGCTGTGCCGATCGGATTTGACGATTACTTTCTATATAGTAATCAACTTGGAGCCGAGATCCGTATTGACGTGCAACATTATGAGATCCGAAAGTATCTTGGTACCGACGATGTGAAGAAGGTGATTGCATATTGCTAGCGGCTTTAATTTTGAACTGGAGGGCCTGGACGCCATCTTCACAGCCTTGGATGCAACACTTGACGAGATTGACAGTCGGGTTGATAAGACACTGTACACTCTCGCCCTGAAGGTCATCTACGATGCTAAGAAGCTGGCACCGCTTGATCATGGTGATCTGGAGGCTGCGCTCACTGTCGGGGAGGTCAAGCAGCTGATCGGCGTGTCGTATATCGATTTCGGAACGACTCCGGATGGTGATGCTTACGCCGTTATTCAGCATGAAGGATTTTACAGGGACGCCAAGGGGGCTATTAAGCCAATGGAGCCCGGCGAGAAGACGCTGTCCAAGGGTGCTTACAACGGCGAGATGCCGGGGGCTAAATTCTTGGAGCGGGCAATCAAGATGAATGAGAAGCTAATTATTGAAGAGCTCTCTAAAGTGCTGGGAGGTGGGTAAGCGATGGTTGCTAATGACTTGATCACTTTCTTGACGGCAGCTGGATACACCATCTATCCAGACGAGGGATTCATCCCAGCAGACCTCCCAGAGAACAAGTTGCCGTGCTTATTTGTCCTTGGAACGGGAGGATACGCACCGCATGACTACATTCCACGCGGAACGCCAACGTATCAAGTGATCGTAAAAGGAAAGTCATATAAAGCAAAACCCGCAAACAAGGCCGCAACAGAAGCAGAGGCCAAACGCTTAATCGACTTCCTGCATCGACGTACGAACTATACGGCAGGGAGTTCGTATGTTTGGTCGAGCAAGGCAGTGCAATCCAATCCTATATCTTTGGGTTTGGATGATAAGGACAGACCAATGTATTCAACCAATTTTATTTTTAGCGTGAGGGAGGACTAACCAACAATGAGTGATGTAAAAAAAATCTATGCTGGACCCGGTATCTTCGAGTGGGGAGTAGATGATAAAGGTGTTCTTGATTCAGACGGCATCATCATCGATCTTACACAGGGCGGCATCAACTTCACCACAACAACCACTTACTTCGAGCCTACGACGGACCAGACCGGTACGGCCCCCGTGAAATCCATTGCGACAGGTACAACGGGTGCCATTAACTTTGAAACGCCGGATATGGACTTCGAGAAGGTCACGAAGTATAACCCAAATGCAACGAAGGTTGTAGATGGGGATGATGAGACTAAGGTGAAATATCAGGTATCTGGCCTTGCAGGTAAGGAGCTGCCTCAGAAGCGTGCAGTCATTAAACCGCAGGGAGTCACTGATCCTTCACGCTATATCTACCTTGAAAGTGTAGGTATCAAGTTTGATGTGAACGCTGGTTACAAGTTGGACGACAACCTTAAGATGACCATCTCTGCTATGGCATACCCTTCCCTCGATGCAACGCCGAAGGGCTTGCTGTACACCTGGGGCGACATCACAGCTACAGCTTAATACCTGCATTATACGATCACGGAGAGGGCGCTGGCTTTCTCCTTTTTTCTTTTTACAACGATTAAGGAGGAGGCGAACGCCTTGTTAAACATAGGAGCATTGTTAGGCAAAAAGGAAGTATTGAAGCTCGGCAGACGGCAGGTGACTGTTCCGAAGCTAACTCGCAACCGCATGAAGAAGCTTACTGACCACATCGGTACCATTGGAAATTTTTTGGTGCAGTTGTTCTTGACGCCGGAAACAGACCGTTCCGTATTTATCGTTGCCGGAGCGGATGTGGCCATCGACGAGATTTATGAGTTAACCTCGCTGCTCAGCGACATAGACATTGAAGAGCTAAGTGAGCATGCCAGTCTGGCTGAGTGTTCGGAGTACCTGAAGCTTGCTTGGGAAAAGAACGACATGAACGCAGCCCTAAAAAACTTGACGGGCCTGATTCCGCCGGCGGCGCAGCAGTTCGTGCAGTCAATCGTCAAGCGAATGAATCAGGCCCTCCAAGAACAATAACCATAGATGAATTTATGCTGCGGGCCTGCATCATCCTGGGGAAGACGCAGCGTGAATTGGAGAACGACTATTACCAGATTGACATTCCGCGTCTGTTGCAGATCAAGGATCAGGTTCGGGCAGGGGAACTTCTGCAGTATCTCGATGTAATATCATTGCCGCATATCATCGATGATAAGGCGCGAGAAGAAGTGCTGAACCGGATTACCGCTGCGCTTCCGAAGCCACCTCCAGAGCCGCCGAAGTCGGCAGAGGAACAATATCAAGCGCAACTCGCGCGCATGAAGGGAGGACGTTGACGAGTGACGACGATGATCGGTGAACTACAAGCCCGTTTTACTGCTGATACACAGACGCTTAAGCAGGAGGTTCAGGCGGTCAAGCGGGATCTTGCTGGCATTGGCGAGCAGGGGAAGAAGTCAGCTTCTGACCTTCAGGCGATGAATGCTGCGCTTGAGGACATTTCCACTAAAAAGGGCAAGGTCGGACAAATGACTGCTGTGTTGGATAACATCAATGCGAAGCTCGAGATCCAGCGACAGAAACTGGCCGATCTGAGGCAATCCTATGAGAACACGTTTGACCAAGGGCGGAAGAATAAGCTTCAGGAGCAGATCGTCAATACCGAGAGCGCCGTCCTTCGGCTTACGGCTGCTTCTGATAAGACGGCTAAACAAATTTGGGATCTGGAGGACAGTCTGGAGGCAGCATCTAAAGGCATGCAACAGATGTCTTCTGATTCCGGAGTGGCTGCAAAGTCGGTCGAAAAGGCTGGGGAAGCTGCTGGGAAGGTTAAGGACCAGGTACGAGACTCTGCAAGCAGCATTGATACCTTGACATCATCCCTAGCTGCGCTCGGCGCGGGTGCTTTGCTGTCGAAGCTTACGAGCACCATTAAAACCTTTGCGGGGGAAGCCCAGAATCTGTCCAACTCTTACCAAGGTCTGACTAAAGTAGCTAAGGGTATGAACGTTGGCACTAGCGAATCCATCCAGTTGGCTGAAGAGTTGTCCAATCGGTGGGGGCTTGATCAGACAGCGCTTAATAATACGGTGAAGACCTATGTATCTGCTGGTCTGACGCTGGAACAGACCAAGCAGATCATAACATCCACAGCGGATGCGGCTACCTATAACCGGGAAGCTCATTTGTCGTGGGCTGAAGCCATCCAGCAAGTAGCGCAGGGCATCAAGTCGGGTAACTCAGACCTTACGGATGCAGCTGGTATTACGACCAATCTATCGGTTATGTACGAAAGATACGCTCAATCAATCGGTACGACAGCAGATAAGCTTACGGATGCTCAAAAGGTGCAAGCGGCCTACAATGGCATCCTTCAGGAATCAGCGATCTTTGCGGGCAACGCGGACGCTGCCATGACAGGCTACACTGGCGTACAGGCCACATTTAATAAGACTCTTACTGAAGCCCGTGCAGAGCTTGGCGAAGCGTTTATACCAGCGCTTCAGCAAGTAATGACATTGGTAACTCCGTTGATTAAAGAATTTGCTCAATTTACAGAGGAGAACAAAGGGTTGGTATCTGGTGTTAACGCCGGAACGGTCGCTGTACTGGCACTATTGAGCGCGCTACTACTTTTACCCCCGGCCATTAAGGCAGTAAAAGCTGCTCTCACTCTTCTAGGCGCATCAAGTGGACCTATTGGTTGGAGCATAGTAGCGATCGGCGCGCTGGTGAGTGGAATAACCTACCTTGTCACTAAGAGCAGCGAGGCAAAGCAGGCAGCTACCGAACTGGCACAGAAGCAAGCTGAATTGAACGCCGTGCTGGATAAAGCTCCAGTCGATCGCGCCGCATCGGACTTGGACATGCTAGCTGAGAAGGAGAAGGCACTTGCTGACGTAATTGAGCGTCGAACAGCATTGCAGAAACGGGCAGATGAACTGCAATCCATGTTTGATAGAAGCGAGGGTACTCCTGCGCTTGTTTCCGAGATGTTCGACCTTGCTGACGCAATCAAGGCGACTGACAAGGAGCTGAACAATCTTGGATTCGAAAATATCGATGAGGGTAAGAGGAAGTTTGAAGAGATGAAGGCAGCAATCAAGTCGACAACGGACGTCATCACTGAACAGGACAGGGCTGACGCCGCTGCAATTGCAACCAAGAAGACACAACTCACGCAGATGGCCGCGCTAGCTTCCGAATTCAAGAAGCTCAACGGATTGCAGACTCTGGACGCTTCCCAGAAGAATCGCTTGGTTGAGATCACCAATGACTTGATCAAGCAATACCCGCAGCTCAATGCTTACCAGGGCGAAGATGGGCGAATACGGGCCGACAACATCGACACCATTATAAAGCAAATAAATACCGACAAGCAGTTCACCGAAGATGCTGGGAGACAGGTGCAGACTCGTATCGCGAATTATAAAACAGAGGTCGAGGCTCAGGCTGCTGCTGTGCAAGCTCAAATCCGTAACTATCAGTTGTTGATTGAAGCCATGGCTAAGGTTAACCAGAGCAAGGCAGCAACCTTCGCGGAGAGCGTGCAACAAGGTGAGGACAGAATGAACGGTAAGACACCAGGTGTCATGGATATTGTTTATAATGATTGGCTCACCAGTACCGTGACTGAGGAGGCCAAGAAGAAGAAGGCTGAGGCGGAAGCTGCGCTGTCCAACTATCAGCAGACGATGAAAGAAATGGACGATCTTGCGAAAAAGGTGGAAAAGGGCGATCAGACGTTCACAAAAGACATTGTTTCGCCAGACCCGAAGAAAGGGCCGAAACCTAAGAAAGGAAAGACCCCAGAGGAATTGGCGGCTGAAGCCCGTAAAAAGGCGTATGATGCTGATCTCAAAACTGTTCAGTTTCAGGCAGACTATTTTGATCTGTCCCCGGAAAAACAACTTGAGAAGTATGAAGCCTTGCGTAAGAAGCACGCGCAGTTTCTGAAAGAGTCCATTGATGATGCTCGCACCTTGGCGCTGCAGATTAAGCGGCTGGGCGAAGACAGCATCCAAGCACAGTACGATTTTTCGGCCGAGTGGATCAAGCAGGAAGAGCGACGTATGGAAGATAGCGGGAAAACAGAGAAACAGATCGCAGAAATGCGGCTAAACTCCTGGACTCGCATGCGTGACCGATACGCCAAGGACTCCGATGAGTACAAAAAAGCTGACGAAGAGGTGTACAAGGCGCGCAAAGACGTAATCAAAAAGACGTACGATGCATCTTCTAAAGGAATCGACGAGGAGATGAGACGTCAAGAGGACGCGGGCAAGACCGAACGCGAAATGGCGAACTCACGCCTCTATATGTGGGAAAACGTCCTGAAACGGTACAAGGAAGGCAGCGAAGAGTATAAGAAAGCAGACGATCAAGTACGTAAGGCTCGTAAGGACCTTGCTTCAGCAACGGAGAAGGAGACCAAGGAGACGTACGATATCCGTTCCAAACTTATTGATAAGGAAATACGCCGGCTTGAAGATACTGGCGCTACCGAGAACGAGATCGCTAAGTACAAGGTAAAGGCGTGGACTGAGCTTCGTGATCAATATGGTAAGGACTCGGATTTTTACGAGAAAGCTGATGAGCAACTCTACCAAGCGCGGAAATCTCTTGTGGATAAGACGACGAAACTTGCGGATGATCTTGTCAAAGAGGAAAAGAAGCGTATCGATACCGCGAAAAAGGCTGACTTAGCCGCAATTGAAGAGCGCAAGAAGAAGTATGTAGCTGCTCAGGATGAGAAGATCAAGGCTCTTGACGATCTGTTGGCGAAGGAAGCAGAAGTAAATAGTGACAGCGACTATGAAGAGGAACTGGCGAAGAAGAACGCTAGAATTGATCTTCTCTCATCAGCAGTCAGTAATGAAGGCATCAAAGAACGGAACAAACTGATTGAAGAACGGGATAAATTCATCCTTGATCACAACCGCGACTTGCGCAAGCGTGATTTGGAATCACAGAAAACAGCGCTTCAGAAAGAAAAGGAGACTCAATTGGCTGCATATGAGACAGAGAAAACTAATGCTGAAGCGCAGTATGACGCATTGACAGCAGCCTTTGATGCATACAGCGGTGACATTAAGGATATCGAGTCTGGTATTGCTGCGTTTCGAGTCTCCGAATCTGCTTCGGCTAATGCGACGATTCTGAAGGACTTGGATACTTTTGTCACGCAGTATAAGTCGAAAATGGCCGAGGTAACTGCGACAAAAGCAGCTTCACAGAAAGACCGGGACCTTGAAGAATACAATGCGAATAAGGATGCATGGGATCGTGCGAAAGCTGCTGGCGACACTGCAAAAATGACAGAATTATCGAAACGTAATCAAGAGCTGCGCGACCGTTACGGAATAACTGAAGACAGTGGCAAGAAGCTGCAGCAGTTTAGTGCTGGCGGTGTCGTGCAGGGTCTATTAGGCGAAGCAGTTCCAGTTATCGCGCACGCCGGTGAAATCGTTCTTAATCCTCAGCAGCAGCGCAGTCTCTTCCGGCTGCTCGATTCTGTTATGCCTGCGACAACCTCGACCGGTCCGGTGAAGTCGGAGACGGTCATCCATAATAGCTTTGACATGTCGGTTAATGGCGTCACTCTAGAGGATCGGGCAGACACTGAAATCCTTTATTCTGAACGAGAGAAGACGGCTCGTCGGATGCAGACGATGGGAGTGAAGTCCGGATGAACGATGTTTCCATAAATGGATTATGGCTATCGACGATAAATGCCCAGTTGGTCAGCCGTGACATTCCTCCACTACCCGACACCGAGGAAAATACGGTTAAACTGGCAGGGCGAGACGGTGTGAAAAGCTTCGGCAGTACGTATGCGGCCCGACCTCTTGGCTTGGGCCTATTTGTCATGGGTGATGATTACGACGGTACTGTGGCGAAGCTGGCCAGTGTGTTCAACGTCCGGCGTGGGCCACTAATCATCATCTTCGATGATCGGCCAGAGAAACGATATATTGCCGAATATCGCGGTTCCATGGCATTCGATACTTCGACGGGCAACCGTTTGATTAACGTTCCTTTGAAAATGGACGATCCTTGGCCAGAGTCGCAGCAGGATACGGAGCTTAGAGAATACGGACAGGGCCTTTCCTTCGGGGAGGGCTATTTTTATATCTCGGATTCTTCATTTTCCATTACGACGAGCGGGCAGATGGTAACGTTGGATAACATCGGTTCGGAGAGAGCGTATCCGCTGATGAGAATTAGCGGATCATTTACGGACCTTTCGATTAGTGACGGTCGCCAGACCTTTACATTTACCGGGAGTATCGGTGCGAATGATGTTCTTGAGATCGACAGCGATCCGGACAAGTGTACGGTTAAACTTAATGGGACAAATGCTTGGGGTCGCAGCAATGGGGTGTTTTTCGAGCTTATACCTGGTGAGACGACTTTCACAGTCTCTGCGACCACACCAGCGTTCAACTTGGAGATCATTTATCGCTATAAATACTTGTTCTGAGAAAGGAGTGCGGATATGAACTTTAAACGCCGCATCATCACGAAGACGCTGGACCTGCCTAATCTCCAGCGACATAACGATAACTATGCGGAAATCGAGACTGATTTAACCGGCCACAATAACCGATTGAATACGGCTGAATCGGAATTGATTGTCCAGGATAAACGAATCACCAATCATGAAGTTTCCCAAGTTGCGCACGCCGCGGAACACATCACGTATGTTGGTCCAGTACCTGGCGTAGGGGATACGAAGGCCGCGATAGACAGCGTACAGCAGCAACTCAATACAGCAGTCATGGCCGGCGACAGCGGCGCTGCTGCGGCTCAGGCTGCTATCGATGTAGAGGGCGTCGATCACCGCAATCTGAAGGCTCGGATTGACTCGGATGTCATTAAGCTTAATACGCAGTTGGCGGAAACAGCGGGTGAAGTTGATATTCTATCAACAGTCAAAGCAGACAAAACTGAAGTTAATGCGCTTGCAACAACCAAAGCGGATCGGGTTTATGTCGATTCGCAAATAAGCGCAATTGGGAGTGCTACCCCGAAAGGGGCATACGCAACTTTAACGGATCTTCAAGCTGCTTTCCCTTCTGGAACTTCCGGAATTTACGTAGTGAGTGCAGACGGCAACTGGTACTACTGGAATGGTTCGGCATGGGTTTCTGGCGGGGTTTACCAAAGCACCGGCATTCCAGATGCCTCGTTGACTTCCGCAAAGATGTCTTTTCCAGTCATTGAGGGGGAGGCTTCCAAAAACATGTTTAACAAAGACACTATAGTTTTAGAAAGGTACGTCACAACCTCCGGCGCTCTTACTTCCAATCCCGCATATAGCGCTAGTGAGTATATTCCAGTTATGCCGAGCATCACCTATACGACAAGCCACTTATGGAGCGGTGCATGTTACGACTCTAACAAAGTATTTATTAGCATGATTCCAGCCAAAACCTTCACGACTCCGTTGAATGCTGCTTTCGTTAGAATTTCAATGAAAAACGAAGACG
>NZ_JABWCS010000216.1 GCF_013359945.1 Paenibacillus agri
TTCCCATATGAATATCCACATCATTCTGCAGCCCGAGTTCATGACACAATCCCTCGCCTCTCCCCCCGTAGATCCCCCCGCTATGTGCCTCATCCACCATTAGCATCGCTCCGTACTCGCGTTTGAGTGCAGCAAGTTCGCGCAATGGCGCCTGATCGCCATCCATGGAGAAAACAGCATCTGTAACGATCAGCTTCCGCCGTTTATCACGATACTTGTTCAATAGCGTGCGCAAATGCTCCATATCATTATGACGGTACCGGGCATGCTCCACTCGGCTCAATACAATGCCGTCCACAATGCTTGCATGGTTCAACTGATCGCTAAAAACAACATCTCCCCGGCCTACAAGTGCACTAATAACACCTGAATTCGCCATATATCCATTAGCAAGAACCAGTGCTGCTTCGCAGTTTTGCCAATCGGCCAGCGCTTCTTCCAGACGACTATAAGACGCCCGGTTACCTGTCACATGGCGTGAAGCACCTGAGCCAGCTCCTTCCGAGAGCAGTGCCTCCCGCATCACTTCAAGTATGGCAGGATGCTGGGAGAGTCCAAGATAGTCATTGGAGGACAGGTTGAGTAGCACTTGCTCTCCGCGCAGCGTATAACCAGGAGATCCGGATACTGGGCTACTTATGTGCAAGGAGCGCTCCAACGAAGCATCAGCCATTAATTTAAGCTCATTTTCCATCCAGATCATGGTTGACACCGCCTTAAAGGGCATTTAATTCAATCTCAAAGCCCAAATCCTCAATGATTTGATGATCAGCCGTAACATCTTGGCCTGCTGTCGTTAAATAATCACCCACAAAGAGTGAGTTGGCGGCGAACAGAGATAAGGGCTGCAAAGTGCGAAGATTGACCTCGCGACCGCCTGCCACGCGGATTTCTTTAGAAGGACAAATGAAACGAAATAGAGCCAGTACCTTCAGAGCTTTCATTGCCGGTGTGCGACCTGCATGTTCCAGAGGTGTTCCCGGTATCGCGTTCAGGAAATTGATCGGAATCGAATCCGCATCTAGTTCGCGGAGTGCATATGCCATTTCAACTATTTCTTGATCGGTCTCTCCCATGCCGATGATGACACCAGAGCAAGGAGACATGCCATGTGTCTTGACCTTCTCCACGGTTTCCACACGTTGATCATAGGTATGGGTCGTCGTGATAGAGGGGTAGTTTGCCTTACTAGTGTTCAAATTGTGATTGTAGCGATGTACGCCGGCTTCAGCTAGACGTTCGGCTTGATCATCCTTGAGAATCCCCAGACATGCGCAAATTTTCAGTGGCATTGTATTACGGATTTCTCTAACCGCATCCACCACTTGATCCAACTCCTTGTCTGTCGGGCCTTTCCCGGACGCTACAATACAATAGGTTCCGGCTTTGCGTGCCAGCGCTTCACGTGCGCCTGAAACCAACGTGTCCTTATCAAGCAAGGTGTATTTTTTAACCGGGGCTGTCGAAACAATCGATTGCGAGCAGTAGCCGCAGTCCTCAGGGCAAAGGCCGCTTTTGGCGTTGATGATCATGTTCAGCTTCACTTTTTTACCGTAAAAATGTTTTCTCACCTTAAACGCAGCCTGCATGAGCAATAGCACCTCATCATTGTCGGCGTCAAGTACAGCAATCCCTTCCTCTAACGTTAAACATTCTCCGTTCAATGCTTTTTGAGCAAGCGCTAGCCAATCCATCTCCGCTGCAATTGTATTCATATCAATTATCCTCCTATGGTCTGAACTGCAAATGTCTCTTTGATAGGCGCGAGTTGTATGGTTCTGCGTACGTTATGTATCAACGTCTCTGATGTTGCTTCATCGGTTAAATGGGGAAAGCGACCGAGAACCTTTAGACCGCTGTATTGTTCGATGAGTTGTGCATTCGTAGCCACACTTGGATCATCATAGGGTTCCGTTGACTCCCCGTCATTCAATATGACACCAACAATTGGAACCCCACGATCCCGAAGAAATGAAGCAGTCAGAAGTGTATGATTAATTGTTCCTAGGCCAGAACGGGCTACAATTAATGCAGGTACCCGAAGCTCCGAGATTAAGTCCACTATGAGAGCGTCATCGGTTAGCGGGACAGCGACGCCTCCTGCGCCTTCGATGAGTAATGCCTCGAAACGTTTAGTCAGCGGTAGACCTGCAGCGATAATCTCCTGTAACGTAAGATCTACCCCAGCTTGTCTGGCGGCGAGCATTGGTGTAAGTGGAGCTTCAAAGGTAAAGGGTGCGACTGCTTCGGGCCGTTCATTAATTCCCGTGCTTTTCAGCAGCCGTTCAGCATCGGTAAGTCCGCTTCCAAGAGGTGCACCCGACTGAACCGGCTTCCAAACACCGGCATTCAACCCTTCGGCTCGGAGCGTAGCGGTAATGGCTGCTGTTATAACCGTCTTCCCGATTTCGGTGTCTGTACCTGTCACAAATAATCCACGTAGCGTTTCATTGTTCGCTTTGTTCATGTAACCGGACCACCTTCAGTGACTTGAGATATGGATTCCGTCAAAATATCTATCATGGCACCAAGTTCAGCCTCACTACTGGCAAGCGGAGGGATGAAGACGATCACATTGCCGAGCGGTCTTGTTAACATTCCGAGTTCTCTGGCCCGCAAGCTTGTCCGAACGCCAACTCGCTCTGCCCAATCGTACGGCTCACGTGATCTTTTATCGCGTACGAGCTCGATTCCGATCATTAGTCCCTTTTGCCGGATTTCGCCGACATGCGGATAATCCTTGAGTGCTGCCAGCTTTTGTTCAACAAATGATGCCTTTGTTCTCACTTCCTCGATCATATTGCGCTCTTCAAACAGCTTCAAACTTGCCAAAGCAACGGCACAGCCGAGTGGGTTCCCAGTGAAGGAATGACCGTGGAAAAACGTTTTCTGCTCTTGGTAATCAGCATAAAATGCTTCGTACACTTCGTCAGTCGCAAGCGTGGCTGCCACAGGCAAATAACCACCAGTCAACCCTTTCCCGATCACCAGCAAATCAGGTGAAACATCTTCGAGATCACAAGCGAACATAGCCCCTGTCCGGCCGAAACCAGTCGCCACTTCGTCAGCGATGAGCAGCACGCCATACTTCCGGCACAAATTAGCCATTTGGCTTAAACAACCCGGCGGCATGACTATGATGCCACTTGCTCCTTGTACGATTGGCTCCACAATGAGCGCCGCAATCTCATCCGCCCGAGTCTCGAGCAAATGACGCAGTGCGGTCAGTGTATCTTCCATTGCCTTCGTCTCACCGCCCTCATGACGATAAGCGTAGGGATATGGAATGACGTGGGAAGGAAATAGCATCGGGCGAAACACATCATGGTACAGAGGGATCGCCCCGACACTCACTGCTCCAACTGTATCTCCGTGGTACGCCTGATTCATCGTGATAAACTTCGTTTTACCCCGTACTCCCTTGTTATGCCAGTATTGAAAAGCCATTTTGATCGCGATCTCGACACCGGTTGCGCCTGAATCTGAGTAAAACACTTTGTTTAATCCTTCCGGAGTAATCCCCACCAACTTTTCTGCGAGCTCAATTGCTGGTACATTGGCCATGCCAAGAAGGGTGGAATGAGCGACTCGCCCCAATTGCTCCGTGATTGCCTGATTTAGCTCCGGCACGTTATGTCCATGTACGTTGAGCCAAACGGATGAGAAACCGTCATAATAAGCACGTCCTTGGACGTCATAGAGCATGATGCCTTCGCCGCGTTCAATAATGAGTGGATCAGAGTTATCGTAATCTTTCATTTGCGTAAAAGGATGCCATAAGTGATCCTTGTTCATGGCAGCAAGACGTTCGTAATCCGTTATCAAAGATTATCACCATCCGTTGTTTATTTAATTGTAAACCAAATAACTTTTATAGGTTCACAATCGGATTTGGTAATTCTAGCAGACAGAAACGCCCCTGTAAAGAGAATTAAAATTGTAAGTTTGAAGATTGATATCACGAAAACTAAGGGAGAACGCGGAAACGTGGTACCTTAAAGACTCAGGTGAAAACATCACCTCAGATATGAAAACAAAGAAAAAAGCCGCTAAATTAGCGACTTTTATTATTTATTCAAATTCATTCCCTCGTCCACACTCTGGCATGTTTTTTGGCAAAATCCATAAAAGATACAGGCGCTTTGCCGGTGACCTTTAATACCGAATCGGTGGTTAAATCCTCTGTCCCCTCCTCACGAATTCTGCGGTCAAGTTCGGTCATGAACGCCGCATACTCTTTGCCTAGTCCTAACGCTAACCAGCTACGGGTGAGTTCATGATCTTCGATAGATGTATGCTTTATAATTCTTCCCGTTACATGGCTTATGATTTGACTGACCTCATCATATGAGAGAGAATCCGGTCCGGTAATCATATGCTCCGTATTATGGGCATGATCATCAACAAGTGCTCTTACCGCAACTTCGGCGATATCTTCCGCGGTAACAAAACCAATCTTCCCTTGTCCTGCAGCCCTTATAATCAGATCCTGATTCGAAATGGTTGCTGCGTGCTGACCTTCGGTGAAATTTTGCATGAAATAGGAAGGTCTGAGCACGGTCCACTCCGGAGTCAGCTCCTTCAACAATTGATGAACAGCACCAAAGACAGGCCCATTCTCTGAAATGGATGCACTGCTGAGTAGCACAAAACGACGTACGCCCTTTTCCAGTGCCAACTCAATAAATGGTTTCATGACTTTAATAGGTTCAGGGTCACCTACTGGTGCAACCAAATAAACGCGTTCAATATCTTTCAATGCCGGGAGAAATGTGGAACTGTCGTACCAGTCGAAGTGGACTTGATTGCTCGGTTCCGTAATGTCCTGGGTATTTCGAAAAGTCGACTTATAAGAATATCCCTGTTGTTCCAGCCGCTCTGCAATTCTTGTGCCTGTCTTCCCTCTTCCGCCTGTTATGAGGATTTTTCGCTGATTTTTCATCTAGAATGCATCTCCTTTCTCCAGACCATTCAGTCCGATATATTCAAAAAAAATAAAACGAAATCACTTATCAGACTATTCAGTCTAAAATAAATAAAATAATAATGAAGCCCTCCTCCTTTGATCACATCATTATCATACTCATTTCGGATCGATCAGTCAAGAAAGGATATCAAATTAACAAAACACAGCAATTGCATGAGACGTATCTCTTACAATTGCTGTGTTATCTTTTTAATAGTTTTGGAGAATAGTCTTATTCTTCTCAAAGAAACGGGCGTTATGAGACGAAACACCGGCCATATCTGAGGCTGTCGGTTCCATGTATAGTTTTGCGCTGTTCACCGCTAAGACCGCATCATTAAAGGCACCTGCGATCAAGCGGACCTTGCTGCCGTAAGTGATACAATCACCGGCCCCGAATATCCCCGGGATACTGGTTCGCATCCGTGGATCAACAGTCATCCCGTAATCTTCCTTGGCTAAGCCCCAATTCAATAATTCGCCAAAATCACGATCAAACCCATGACTCACTACCACTTCATCGACATCAAGGTGTTCAATTGCACCAGTCTCTGCATGTTCGAGGGCAACCTTTTCTATTTTATCCCCTACTCCATGTAAGCGAGAAATACTATAAGGTGTCATCACCGTCGCACTGGCCTTCATTTCTGCAACAGGGAGTTCGTGTGCCGTGAATTGATCCCGTCTGTGGGCAACGGTGACATGCTTAGTCCATTTTACAATCTCGTTGGCCCAGTCAACGGCAGAATCCCCTCCGCCAGAAATAAGAACACGCTTATCTTTAAATCTCGACAAATCCGTAATCGTATAGTGAAGATTCGTTAATTCATAACGGTTGGCACCTTCAACATCCAGCTTCTGAACTTGGGTCATGCCCCGACCAGCACATAATATTAGTGTACGAGAATAATGACGTTCCCCCGATTTCGCTGTGATTACAAAGCTATTATCAGCAAGGCGTTCCAGATGAGCAATTTCTTGGCCAAAAACAATCGTTGGGTCAAAGGTTCTGGCTTGTCTTTCTAAAGAATCTATTAATTGTTCACACGGTATCGGATCGACTCCGCCAACATCCCACACGAGCTTTTCGGGATAGGTCCGCATGAAGCCGCCCAATTCCGTTTTGGCTTCGATAATTTTGGTACGCATGGCTCTCATCCCGCTGTAGAAAGCCGCATACATTCCTGCCGGACCACCGCCGATAATCGTAACATCATATACATCCATTTCGTGTGTACTCATTAAGGCACCAGCTTTTCTACAATATAGTCAATTAACATACCTGTTCCGATCGGACCCTTAGCTTGAATATAATCATTGGTGCGCAATGGGAATACTTGATTATTTTTAACTGCACTCAGGCCTTTCCACAGAGGATTGTCTTCTAATTCCCCTAAGGATTGTGTGCTATCGTAGTCCACCATACTTCTTGTTTCTAGGAAAATATAATCCGGTTTGATTTCCGGTAAAATTTCTAATGAAAACTGTGTGAACCATACGTCCGAATCCTTAGTGACTTCGGGACTTTTCAGCCCAAGCGTCTGATAAAAGAATCTACTGACATCATCATCCGCCTTTGGCCCTAAATAGCGGTACCGGGTAGGCTCAACTCGAAGTACAAGTACCGTTTTATCGCCAATCGCTTGATGAATTTTATCTTTAGCCTCACTCGCTTTCTGGTCTAAAGCGGTTAATACTTTCTCTACTTCGGCTTCTTTATCGAAAAGCACTCCCAGCTCTTTCATGGCCTCATGTACCCCGACACCTGCCTTTATAGCAACGGTGGGTGCAATTTTTGACAACTCATCATACACTTTGGTTTCCATACCTTCCCCTGACGTAAGAATCATATCCGGTGATAAGCTCAGCAACTGCTCAAAGTTATATTCATATTGCGCTTGCGAGATCGTTTTTACCCCGTGTTTTTCTAAATAGGGAGTTCGGTAATCAGGCTCAATCTCAGGAACAACTACGGCTAACTGTGGAGTTATACCCATCTCAATTAGATCCTCTGCATAGCTTGAGCTTGTGACAAGCAGGTTCTTGGGATGGGCCGGAATCGTCACCTTACCAAAAATATCAGTTACAACCCTTGTTTCGCTATGATTTGCCGGCGTTTCCGCAGACACCTCTTCTTTCTTACTGGATTCGTTGGAACATGCAGCTAAAACAACAACCATTAGCGCTGTTCCAAGCAACTTGGTCAATCTTCCTGCCATTATGTACTCGCCCCTTTATTTATTGATAATAATTATCATTATCAAAGATTATCAAATAAAGAGCCTTCCTTCCATAGCGAATGGTGCGAATTCCAATGGATTATTGTGCTACATCCTGCTAATGATTTTTCAAACTGCTAACCACTTGATCAATAATTATGTTCTGGCCAATGACTCCACAGCCATCCACCCACAGACTTGTATCAATGTAGAAAACATGACCGTCCTTTACCGCCCTTAAATGCCTCCACTGCTGGCCTTCTCTTAGTTTCTCCATATTTTCGTCTGCATTAAAATACTCCATCATACGTTTCTCCACAAATAAATAAGCCGGATCGGCTGCAGATAATTGATCGATTGTACAAGGGTTAAACCAACCCTCTCCTGCCATTAGAGACTCGGGAAGCGCCAGCCCTAATCTCTGATACAGCAGCTGTGACACGCCACTGGAGTTGCCGCCCAAATATCGATATCCGAACGGTTCTACTCGCAAGACCATTACTGTGGCCCCAGATTCAATGATTGAGCTTAATTGTTGCCTTGCAGCATTTACTTTATTGTCCATTTGTACCTGAAGAGCGTTAGCTTCTTCTTGTCTATGAAACCAAAGACCAAACTGTTGGAGCAGGATTTCTACATCATTGGTCAGACCGGTTAGGATTGGAGCGACCCCGCGCAGCTTCTTCTTAATATCTTCTGTTATGAAATGCCCCATAATGATCTCAGGCTGCTCTTGCTGAATGAATTCAATATTAGTCTCATATTGGGGAACTTCCAGCTGTTTTACCCCATGCTTTTCAAATAGCTCTTGTTGATGCTGAGGTATTAGTAAAGGTGTTACCATTACAGCCTGGGGAATGATCCCTAATGAGATTAGAACCTCGGCACAGAGTGCTGAGATTGATAATACCTGCCGCTTGTCCAAATGCTGAACATAATTCCTTGGTGACATGCCAGCAAATTGTTTGAAGCGACGGCTGAAATAATGCACATCTTCAAATCCTATCTTTTTGGCAATATCTTGTGAACTGGCTGACGTTAATAGCAACTCTTCCTGGGCACGATGGATTCTGTAATTTGCCAGGTAGTCTAAAGGAGGCTTGCCACACAATTCACCAAATTTGCGAGAATAATGCCACTGACTGACACCTGCGATCTGTGCTAGTTCTTCGCGGGTAATCGTCTCATGATAATGCTCCTGCATATAAGCAATCGAACGCAGAATTCCTTCTTCTGTTGTGTGCTGATCACTCGTTGGTTTAAGATATAAGCTTTTCAATAATCCATATAAAAAAGCCTGATGCTCTACAAGCTGCTCAGATGCTCCCATAGACTGCTGTGTATTTAAAGAATCACTTATGCTCGTTAAAAAACCACCGGTCAGCTGCACAATCTGGTATGTATTTCCTAACGGTACGTGCCAATCTGCTTTCACTACTGTTCCTTCTGCTTTCAGAATGGACCAAGTATGAAATTGGATATGCCAGCCTGCTAAATCCAGGTTTCCGCCCTCTAATACCTCAACGAAAGAGTTCTCTTCAATGGCGATGAAATGACCAAAGGCTAAATGAACATGCTGCCCGTTAATATTCCAAACCGCTTGGCCATCTGTGATCACGATTAATGTATGGGATGTACAATAATTAATTTCACCAGCAGTCATCCATTTCTCTGACAACAATGTAGTCGACTCCCATTGAGCGATCCATGGCCTTACATTGGGTTGATGCGTTTCTGTCCAACTCAAGATGTTCTAACCCCCTTATAGCCTTTAACAATCCATAACGCGCCCTTTTGTCCACATTACAGTGCAGAGACTTTCATTCTACACGAAATTACCATGACCTTGTAGTCGAAGCTGGACGTATAAAAATACCCCCAAATGCTATGCATTGGAGGTGTTCATTATTTCTATGAGGCAGAAAAGAGTACAATAGCTCTTTTGCGCTTACTGTGGATGCAGAAGACTTAACTGCCAAGATACCCCGAACCGGTCGGCGGTCCAGCCGAATTTTTGACTGAATGGGTACGCGCCTAGTGGCATTAGGATTTGTCCACCTTCCGACAGCTCGGCAAAGATCCGGTCAATCTCTTCTTCGGAATCACAGGTGACGAACAGGGAGATCGCAGGTGTGAACGTAAAAGCATGCTTGACATGGCTGTCGATACACATATAGACTTGACCGTTTAACGAAAAGGAGGCCTGTACTACGCTTCCTTCAGCACCAGACTCATTGGGCCCATAACGCTTGATGCTGATGATTTCAGAGTTTTCAAACAAGGAGATATAGAAATTCATCGCCTCTTCGGCCTGTCCTTCGAACATTAGAAATGTGGCAATTTTTTGTGATACTTGTCCCATGCGTAATCAACTCCCGTAACTATTTTAAAATGTACTATTCTTATTTTAGAGGAGTTAGAAGAGAATTGCTACAACCCTCAACTCGGTTTGGTTACCATCCTTATTCCTTCTCAGCTGGAGGAAAAACATTTCTCTCGTATACCTTTAACCGGGCATATACCGTTTGCAGAATAGGGTAATCGCCTTGATCTGGAGCGGCCAATGCCAGAAGGAAACCATGCAGATGATCGGCTTCGATCGGCAGCCTCTTCTGCATATCCCGCTGCATCGATGACATCATTGATGGCTGCATGGAAATCATAGTTTGCAAGGTGGTGGACTCCAGATCTGGATCTACCGGCATTCCGGCACTACGGGCAATGGTGACAATTTCCTTGAGCAGCAGCGAGTATACCGACATGGCTTCAGGTGTTTGAAGAATCGGCCCCACTGGAGACTCCATGAATGTAGTTATGCCGCTAAAACTTGAAATGAATACATATTTCTGCCAGACCACACGCTGAATATCCTCGGATAGAACGACTGTGAATCCCGCACCATCCAGGTGACTAAACAGCCGCTGAGACCGCTCTGATACCCCGCCTGTCCATTCTCCAAATACAATACGGTGAAACGGACTGCTCTGAATGATTGTCCCTTCCTCATCTAGCGTCGATTCAATATAACAAAGACCACCAAGCACTTTCTCACGGCCAAAATGGTTGCCTAACACATTGAAATGGTCGTAACCGTTAAGGAGCGGAAGAATTAACGTATGTTCTCCCACGTAAGGGGCAAGATCACTCAGCAACCCTGACAAATGATAGGCTTTAACTGACAGGAGGATGCAATCGAATGGCTCCGCTTGGTCTCCATATGTAATCGTACGGATTGGGGTATGGAAATCCCCATGCACACTTTTAACCTGCAGCCCATGATCTGCTAATTGACGCTGTTTGGACGGGCGGACGAGAAACGTAACATCTTCTCCTTTTTGAACAAGACGACCACCGAAGTAACCGCCAATTGCACCTGCACCTACAACCAGAAAACGCATGCTTGCCATCAAAATTCAAATCCTCTCTATAACCTTATTGGGATAAATAAAAAGACCTCTTAGCAAATCTGCTAAACAGGTCCGATCGGCAAAAAAAGAGTCAAGTTTTGACCGTTCTTTTGTCTCGGTCCTTGCGGATCAGAGCAAAATCCAACGAGTTCACCTCCATGGCTTCGCGTGAAGAGCTATTCAAATACTGCAATTACTAAGGAGCACCATTCGACC
Organism: Paenibacillus agri; assembly: GCF_013359945.1. Taxonomy (GTDB): domain Bacteria; phylum Bacillota; class Bacilli; order Paenibacillales; family Paenibacillaceae; genus Paenibacillus_AQ; species Paenibacillus_AQ agri. The sequence continues at coordinate 10,809 of NZ_JABWCS010000216.1, forward strand.
TGGTCGATACAGCCTCCTTCGTGAGTATAACAGAACAGGTATACCTTGCCTATCTTTTTCAAACAGGCCCCTGAAACGGTGATTTGATCCATAATTTCGAGAGATCCAGAAAGCCAAAGGTACTGGTGTGTAATCCATATAAACTTTGATCGAACAGGGCTCTCTTGTTGAGATGGCATCCGTATAGCACCCAGACATTGTCACGAAGTATGCTCTCAGCTTGATTTAGCAGCCTGGCCCTATCAGCTTCATTCTGCTGCGCAAAATCCTCTAAGCTTTGGTCGATAACATCACACTGGCTCTTGAGCAGGAGCAAGCGCAAGTAATTGGACTCGTTTTTAAAATAAGTAATCACTCCCCACTGCCAATCCTCTTCCAGGATCTCCTCACCCAATATCAATTCCGCATGATTCATAACCTCTTCGGCATTATGTCTCTCAAGCGGGTGAAGCTTAAGCGTTATTCCCACCGCGGCACAACGATGCTGCAGCCACTGCGCTTCTTCGCTTTCTTCTTTTTTAGATATAAAAGCAACAGTAATTGCTTCTCCGTCATATCCGCAAGCCCGCAGCAGCTCTTTGATCTGCTCTGCTGAATCAGTTGTATTCTCCCATTTCCTCTCTCTGCTATTCCAGGGCAATAAGCTGTCTGCCGGAGTCAATCTACTGCCTCCGAGCTCCTTAATTACAGCTGTCCGGTCATAAATCAGCCGCAGGGCCTGCCGAAACTTAAGCTGATGATGTATGCCTTTCTTACGAAAGTTGAACAGAATATATCGGCAGCCTAGCGCAGGATAATCAATTCGGTTATTGCAGTCATGACGGTTTTCCCGCTCCTTCAGCAGCTGATCCGGCAGCTCATATTGCCGTTCAGGCGCAACGTCATGGAGCAAAAACCAGATTTCTACCCGGTCGAGCAGCGCACGCAGACCATAATATTGGTCAAATGCCTCCAGCACAAGAACATTCTCATTCAGTTCCTTGACCCGGTACGGTCCGGAGCCGACAAATGCTGTACTGAAATCCACGTCATAAGGCACAATGGACATATGAATATTGCTGAACAAATGTAAAATAAACAAATTCGGCCGGCTCAAATGAAAATGAACACAATATTCTCCTTGCATCTCGGCACTAATAATATCGTTATAAAACCAAAGCGAGGGACTATGCAAATTTCGCAAACGTTCTAGCGACGCGATAATATCTTTGGCGGTCATGATCCGCCCATGATGAAAACGGACCCCTTTACGAAGATAAAAGACCCAGTGTGTATGATCCTCGTTGCTCTCCCACATATGCGCCAAGCCCGGCAAAAAGCGGTTGTTAGCCGTTTCATAGATCACTAACGTGCTGCAAATTTGGCTTAGCAAATAGGATTCAAACGCAGAATAGACAAATGCAGGGTCCAACTTATCCAAGGCCCTATTTCGGACCATCCGCAGCACATCCTGTCCCGAAGTGGACTCCGGCTCATGCTGAAAACCAAGATGTTTGTTAAGTTCGTTCAGTAGACGAACCTTGAACGCCTCATTTCCGGTGGCATTGCCCAGCAGCACGGTAGCTTCTTTTATTTTCCCCTTACGAAGTAATTCCTGAAAGCTGTTCTCCAGTATCTCCTCTTTACTCTGCAGGAAGGTAAGCTGAGACATGTTGCCTCTCCCTCTGCCCGCCTGCCAATGAATCATTCCCTTCTCTTCAAGCTTCCGGAGGATGAATTTCACATTGCGGGAGGTACAGCAGAGGATCTCGCTAAGTTCTTCAATACTTACAGGAAGCGGCTCATGTAGCCGAAAAGCAGGATTCAAGGATTCTGCCATATTCAAATAATGCAATATAGCCTGATTGTACATAACGGCCTCCCTATTTTCCGGAAAAGGTGAAAAGATGAAAGAATATCTTACACTTTTACTTCCCCCTTTAATCAGTACAATTATAAATAAACATTTATGAAAGATACAGAAAATTTACAGCGAATTAGGAGAAATAGCTATGAAACAGCGTTTGCAGCAAATTCATCCCTTAGCCTGGACCATCATTGTGGGTACAATGTTCGGTCGTTTAGTCACATCCATGAGTATTCCCTTTCTATCCATTTATCTAGTCCAAGTGCTCGGAGCCACCCCTACGCAGACTGGCATTACGGTTGCCGTCAGCTCACTTGCAGGGATTCTGATCAGCTTCTACGGCGGCTACATTTCTGATAAAATCGGCCGGAAGGTCATCATGCTGATTTCCGTCTTTAGCTGGGCGGGCGTCTTTTTTGGCTTCGCGGCAGCACAAGAACTATGGGTCTTCTTTCTCGTTAATATGCTTAACGGAATCTGTCGCGCAGTCTTTGAACCCAGCTCGCGCGCACTGTTATCAGATGTTACTCCGGCTAAACACAAACTGCTTGTCTTTAATCTGAGATACGCTGCGATCAATCTGGGGGTTGTATTCGGGCCGATTATCGGGCTGCAGCTCGGCTCGGTACAATCCAAGTTTCCCTTTATCATTGCCGGGATCGTCTACATTGTCTATGGACTGGTCATCTTTCTCCAGTTCACTTTGCACCGTTCTGCTCTGCCTGTTCACACCGATGTCACGACACCACGTCTTCGGGAAGCCTTAACCACGACAGGGAAGGATGGCGTGTTCGTGTCGGTACTCATTGGTACGATCTTTTGCATTATGGCTTATGGACTTTTTGATTCCACGCTAGCGCAGTATCTGACTATGAACACGCACTTCTCTAATGGCAAGCAGCTGTTCTCATATATGCTATCGCTGAACGCAGTGACCGTATTGGTTATGCAATATCCTGTTGTGCGCATCGCCCGCAGATTCTCGCCACTGGTCCCGTTGATCCTGGGGAATGCTCTTCTTGCGTGCAGTATGATGCTCTTTGGCTTAGCTGGAGGCATTGGCTTGTTGAGCTTTAGTGTTGTGCTATTTACAATCGGTGAAGTACTGCTCGCCTCGATGATGGATATGCTGATCGACCGGATCTCTAAACCTGAATTGAAAGGCACCTACTTTGGCGTTATCGGGTTTAACAACTTGGGGAACGTTATAGCCCCGGTTATAGGTGGTCTTTTGTTGGATGAGTTCGGCATGCAGAACGGCCCTGCCGTCTTTCTCCCGTTGGGATTAATCATAGCTCTCGGCATCCCCTTCCTGCTCATCGCTAAGAAAAAGCTTGCGGCCAGAGAGCGAGATGCTGTGCAAGTGAAAGAGCAGATGGATATAGCTTAATTGCATCTTAAATAATACTGACAAGACCCGGTAAAGAGACGATATCTCTTAGCCGGGTCTTTATTTTAGCGTATAGGGGGGAGCGTGAATTGAAATGTAATTCTAAGAACGATTAATGCGAGTGGGGTCAATGGATGGAATTACTATTTATACGACAAAATGTTTTGAAGTACTTGAAAGCACTTGAAAGCATTTGAAAGGTAACAATAGGAATTCTTATTGTTCAAATCACGTTAGTTTACATAATATTATTTCCGTAAACTATCATGTATACTTCCCGAACATTGTAGAGATTCGTTCTATGACAAACTCCCTAAGAACTGCAGGCTCAACCATTTCAGCGTAGCTCATTAGCTTCAGTACTGTGTTACAAGCGGACTCATAGTCGTACATATTCACGGTAAGCAGCTGTTGTTCCCCCTCTTCAACCACGCTTATGATCTCTAGATTCCCGAGTGCTTGAACATGCTGTAGATCAACTTTGAGTATAACTTCATACTGCTCCGCCTACCTTCCGCGCCACGAAAAACTAGAGTTCTAAGTGAAGATGGGTCTTGGTTACCTTTTTCCATGGTTTTGCTGATAGAAATGATAGGCGTGTGTATTTAAATGAAAGTAACTAGGTGAAGGGATTCTTTTTGGTTTTACTAATATGAATTTTTCATATGATGAAATCGCAGAATTTTCAGTTGTCTCTTTACTGATTATTGGATTCGGTGGTTGGTTTATTTGGTTGTTTTGTGTTAGTTCAGTTGGTTAATTAGTTGTTTATTCGTAATTCACGCCATTAATTAATTGTTCGTGTTGTCGAAAAACAAACCTTTAGTTAACATAATTTTTGTTATGTTTATTATTTTCTCTACTCTCGGCTCTTTCCACCAAAAAAGCATCGTTTACCTCTTAGGGTAAACGATGCTTTTAAAGGACTGTTCAAATAGATATCGGCTTACTCCGGAAGTGGTTAGCTAAAACAAACTGTGTCCTTTGCCCTCTTTATTTTCTGGACAATAAAAAGTTCTTATCGTAAATCCATCTCTTTTGTAATTAACCTGGAAACTAAATTTAGAACTTATCCTGAACTTACCGAGAACCGAAGTGACACACACAATATGGGGCTAGCACACGAGTTTAGGGAATCAGAACGCCCATGCCTCCACTCGATTGCCTGTGCTGCTATAGTTGTTATACTTGCTATTTTTCTATAGTTCCTATAGTTGCTATGCCGTCGTTTTCCTTCGTGTAACATTTATTTTTTCAAAGTTCTCCAAAGTCTACACAGTGTTTAAATAGCGGCATTTTTGTACCTTATATTGATGATCTTAGCGTGAAAAAGGGAATTAGGAGCATTATTGTACCTTATTTTCCTACATATCCCTCAATAGACGATATCCCCAAAGAATTAAGATACAAAAATGCACTTAATCGAGGTTCCCCCTTCGTTATCGCCGAATTAAGGTACAAAAATGCACTTATTTATGCATACCCGAGGACAGAAGGGCAAACCGGTGCTGAGCCAGAAAGTCCTTCCCTTGTCGTTCCAAAGACGGAACAAGTTTGAAGAGGGCACGGATACATCTGGTGACGAACAGCAAGTTTATCCTAGTATAGTAGCTTGCGAGCGTCTCAAAGACCGGTGTCGCTGCTTGCTTACACAAGTTTATTTTTCGCCTGTTTGCTCAAAATCCTCACTTATCCATAACGAATATCATTAAATTGGGGCAAAAAACTAAGGTTGATGTAGAGCGTGATTCAGTGATTTCTTAGTGCTGTAGAGCTTTTAATTACCTATTACTTTATAGTATTAATATTTAATGTACTGAAATATTGACTGGGATTGCCTTGCTTCGGATTAAACCGCTCCTGAAAAGCCCCATCGGTATAGCTACCGATCACGCGGTGCCAAAAATTACGGGCCGGAATGTTGGCACGGACCTGCGACACCTTCCAATCACCTGGGAACATGTCGAACAGCTTATGTGCAGCCCAGGTGCCCACACCAGTGCGGCGATATTTTTTCATCACAAAAAATTCGGTCATATAGAACTGCCCTTCCGTGCTGCGCAGCAGCCTGTCCACCAACGCAAAGCCAGCTGTGGCACCGTCCACCGTCATCTGGTAGGCAAATTTGTTATTCCCGCTGCTCCAATAGGCTTCTAGCCCCGGATAGATCGGGAACAAGCCGTCACGATTCACATCAAGCTCCAAATACTGCGTGAAGTCATACAGATAGAACTGCATCAGGTTGCTGATTAGTTGTTTACGTTCCTTGGGAACCAGTTCAATTCCAAGTTCCATGAGGTTCACCCCTGCAAGTCGCTTTTTTTATAACCCATCATATAACTTTGTCTCCCTTCGAGCAAGGTACCCTCCCCTGTAACCCCCTGCACTTCGGGCCAAGCCAGGAAAAACATGTTAAGATAGAGTAAAGTTAACCCGATGGAATACATACAAGAAGGTGATATTGATGAGCATTCAAAAGACCAACGACCGCAAGCATCTAGACCTGAAGCTGCCGCTCATGCCCTGGTTTGTGCAGCAGTTTATCGATTATAAACGACCTGACCTTTCTCCCTCCACCCTGCTGGAGTATATCCGGGATTATGAGTCTTTTTTCAATTGGCTGCGAGCAGAGGGTTTGTCCATTGCAGATAGCAATACGGGGATTACGCTGCTAGAGCTGGAGACACTCCATATGGAGAGCATTATCAGCTATCGGCTGCATCTCACCACACGTGCAGAGAGTACGAACAGTAAGGTCACCGTCTCCCGCAAGCTGTCCTCTCTTCGCTCTCTGTTTCATTATCTGAGCCAGATTGCTGAAGATGAGAATTTCTACCCCCTCCTCAAACGCAATATCATGGCCAAGGTGGAGATCAAACGCATTCACAAACCCAAGGATACAGCGGCCAAATTAAAGGGTAAAATTCTGGAGGAAGAAGAGCTACTGGAATTCGTAGGCTACATTTATGAGGGGTACGGGCGTGATGTTGAGGGTAACAAGCAAGCGTATTATTCTTTTCAAATCAATCGGGAACGGGATGCCTGCATCGCCAGTCTGATTCTCAACTCCGGTCTGCGCGTATCAGAAGTCGTCAATCTCAACGTGGACGATCTGGATCTGAACAATAAAATGCTGTATGTATACCGCAAGGGTCACAATGATGAAACCTTTAAAACCCCGGTCTATTTCCGGGAACAAGCCAAAGATGATCTCACCCATTATCTCGGCCTGCGCTCCTCGCGGTATAAGACTCCTAAGCGGGAAAAAGCGCTCTTCATCGCTCTCCCCAACGGTAGTCAGGAAGGCAAACGCATGACTAAGCGGGCCATGCAGGAGATGATCATCAAATACGCCAAGCGTTTTGGCAAGCCTTATCTGACGGTTCACAAGCTGCGCCATTCTTTTGCAACCGACTATTATTTGCAGAATGATATCTATAAGACCAAAGAGCAGCTTGGACACGCCTCTACAGAGACCACCGAGGTCTATGCCCATCTGACCGATAAAACGATGTCTGAAGCGATTGAACGGCGTCTGGAGTCCTGATTGCCGCATACGGCGGCTCTGCCCTATCTACTAACGGGCTGGAGCCGCTGCTTTTGTGACGAGGGGTTTATGGACGTGTCGGAGATACGGACGTGTGGTTAATTTCAAATTTTCTATTGTGAATTTTTCACATATTGATATTTGGTGAATAAAGAGCGCAGTAGGAGCACTATTTTTCGTCACCGTTTGTTCAATGTTCGTTCATTTTCTGTAAAAAAAACGGATACACCCTCCAAAGAAGGTTTGTATCCGTTTGTATCCGTTTACATTGTAATTTATCCTTAATCGTTAAAGCACGTGTTATAGATACCTAGTAGATTTCGTAGCCCGCTTGAGCCGTTCTATCTCCTGATCGGACAGCTTTTCCTTGCCAAGCAAGTGATTATACACTTGTTTTGTCGTAAACTCAGGCGTTGCATTCACTTTCTTTTCTGTGAGGTCTGAATCCCAAATCGAACCGATAGTCGCACCTTTTAGGATTGATTTACCAATATCTTTTAAAGAGGTGATCGTCTGTTTCTCATCCTTCATCGTGATTCCCTCCTGTGAAATTAATTGCCTTGCTACTTTAGTATTACGACTGTTATGTAAAAAAGGTACATCAAAACGCTGGTAAAATCAACTAATTCCACCCATAACTAGAGAACCAGTGGCCATCCTTATGGTCTTTCAGCGCTTGTCCGATAAAAGGGATCAGGTTGTCAGGAAGATCATCCATAGGGAACCAGCACATATGATCACATTTATTAGGCTCGGCATTTCGGATCTCTCCCGCCCAGCGCTCAGTAATAAAGAAAAAATCCACCCGCTCGTTAGCGGCTTTGATGTGCATAACACCAGTCATCTCCAGATCATCCGGCTGAACCACAACGCCGCATTCTTCTCGGACTTCACGTATAGCGGCCATTTTCACTTCTTCGCCTCCGTCAAGCTTTCCTCCCGGGGGGGCCATACCTTCCATCCTCATGACCAGTGTTACAACGGCGCATTAATAGTACTTTCTGATCCCTAACTAGAAACACATGCGCTACACTCACCAGTCCAAATTGACTCACCATTAATCCTCCAATATGTAAAGTGAAGTGGGGAAAATAGCAAACACGAACATACGTTCTCAATACAAGAATACCACACTTTTAGTTCAGTTACATCCATTTTAAAAAAGAATATCTTCGCTTCACGCGTCCTTTTTTCCAACACGCTCTATCTCTTTTCTACCCCATCTCATAAAAAAAGCAGAGCCGCTCTTACTGACGCGTCTCTGCTTGATGCTTGGGGTGTTACCTACCCCTTCGGCCGATTTTCCCGGTACCAAAACGGGTTTTGGGTTTGCTAATTTTGGGCTTCGGAGCATCGAAAATGCTGGACCCGCCCTTCTTACGGGAAATGCTGCCTTTGCTTGTACCGCTATCACTCTTACTGCTCCCTCCGGTCACACTGCCCGGATCGGTGACACTCTTACTGCTCCCCCTGCGGGTGAGCTGTCCCTTCCGTTCTACGGTGATCGGTGGCGCAATTTTCTTATCCTGCTCAGTCGGCTTGTGATACGTTCCTTGCTTAGGCTTATATTCATCCTTACTTCCATAACCCCTGTAAGAGCCATAACCGCCCCCTGAACCGAACAAATCGCCGATCAGCCTGGCAGCGAGATACGTTTCCAGAAAGCTGGAGTTATAGTTGCTACGCACATACTCTTCTGAATCGACTTCGACCAGCGTATCCTCCGGCTTTTTCGGATCTTGTTGCAAATGGTACCACTGTTTGCCGTATACCAGGAACATATGTTCCGAATTAGCGGATGAGATCTGATCAGGCTTCTTCTGTGACGCCAGTTCATCTGCTACTTCCTCGACCGATTGGCCACTTGCCCTGTAGACATAGGAGGTGGAATGACCTTCCTGGTTCACCGATTCCAGCGGATAGTTCTCCTTGAGGTCGGGAGCACTTCCGCATGCGGCAAGCACGGAGGCCAGCAGCCCCAGTACCATAACTAAGGATAACAAGCGTGCTAACTGTCTTTTCATGGGCACCCTCTCCTATGAAGCCCGGATTACCCTAACATCGCCCGGGATCACTTTCTCACCTTCATACAGCATAAACCGTCCGTTCTGCCATTCAATGCGCAACAGACGGAAGTCGTCGGACTGATACTGCCACACATGCTGCTCTCCCCCATTCATGAATGGGGTCTGCCCCGCCACTGCTACATGACCTTCGTATTCTTCCTCTAGGAAATACTCATGGCCGTCCAGTTCCAGCGTTGTTGGCACCTCTGCAGGATTATCCAGCCGTCCGTCAATCGGTTTATACAACCCATATTGTAGCTGCTCCCGCTCCTCAATATGCAGATAGGCGATTTCACTTCCATCGCGTAACGTCAGCACAACTGCATTCCGTCCTCGGTTATGGGTCCTCCCAGTGACCTCATACGTAACCAGCGAGACTTCACAGATATCCCCGGGCGCAAGACTTAGCATGCTCTTGGGTACTGCCGGAGGCTCCGGCTTGGAGAATAAATTGCCTATGCGTTTCCAGATACTCAACCTCCATCAATCCTTCCTACAAAAAAGCTGAAATTATTAAAGCCCCGACGATATGCAGCGAACCTGAAAGCAAGCCATAGCCGATTTTACCCTGCTGCGTCCCATGATCCAGATCCAGCTTGCCCCAAACGGCAAACAACAGGCGCACAGTACGCTCAAGTAACAGCAGTAATGCAAAAGAAACCACTGATACAAGCAGCGCTTCCCCGAGCCGGTTTGAAGTTGCGATCGAGGTTGATAATATGTATGCCTGGGTCAGCAGCTTCAGTACGAGCCTGGTCGTGACAGCCATGTTGCCCGCTTTCAGTTCTTCAATATCGTTATAACGGGTAAAAAGTGAATCCACGTACATCAGCACGAACAGCAAAATAACACTGCATACCGTCCATACCACCATGGACACCAGTATATGGAGATCCATTCCCTTCAGCCCCCGCTAAATTAATTTTCATATCCTTCACTTGCATAGATAAAAGCGAAGGAGAAACGATCCCGCTGTCTCCCCTTCGCCTTAATATTAAGCCGTTATTCCGGCTCTGCTTGCCTTACTTCTTGTCGTATTGCTTAAGCAGTGCAGCCAGTTCGTCTTCCACAGCCTGGTCCTTGTGAAGCTTCTCAAATTCGTCATCCAGCGATTTGCTGCCGGAGCTCATTTCGTTGCTCGCTTCCGCCTGTGCTTCTGCTTGGAGCATCTTCTCTTCCATACGTTTGAGGCCTGCTGAGGCCGAGTCAGAGCTGAATCCGCTCATAGCTTTGTTGATTTCAGTTTGCGCTTTAGCAGCGTTGTAACGCGCTACCAGCGTCTCACGTTTGTTCTTCATCTGAGCAAGTTGCTTGCGCATCTCATCCAGCTTACCGCGCAGGTTGTCTGCTGACGCTTTGTTCTGATCAAAGCTAGCCTTGTACTCCACCAGCTTAGCTTCCGCTGCTTTCTTCTCTTCAAGTGCACGGCGGGCAAGATCAACATTCCCGGCTTGAGCGGCCGCGTGAGCCTGCTGGTTGCGTTTGTCGACCAGTGCTTCCTGCTCTTCGTAGAGCTGTTTGAATTTCTTCTCAATGGCGATTTGAGCCGCTACTGCTTTCTCAGCATCCTCCAGATCCTCAGTCATATCGCGGATGTATTGATCCGTCATCTTAATTGGATCTTCCGCCTTATCGATAATCGCATTAATATTGGACATTGTGAGATCGCGTAATCTTTTAAAAATAGACATTGTTCATTCCTCCAAAAGAAAAGTTTAAAAAACTGTTTGTTATCTCATACGCAAAGATGCCGCCGCCGTTTCAACTTTGTTGCAATAAATACTGTTCCACTTTGGCATTAACAATTTCTACAACCTGCTGAATGCCCTCCTTGGTCAGATCATCATAATGAATGCCCATGACTACCGTTACCGATCTCCGCAGTGCAGTTGCTATCCTGTGAGCAATCCCCTCACTCAAAGTGTGTTCTTTGTGATGAGGAACAGCCGAGGTCAGCACTTCAACTTGATCCCCGATTAGAAAAGCTGTACTGGCTGCGCCGATATGACTGACACCACCGGTAATAAGCAGCAGCAGATCACGGCCAACCTCCAGTGCGGTCAGTTCAATATCGCCCGGATGAATGTACTCGTCAGCCAATTTCATAGCCTCCTCTTATTTTAACCGAATCATCAAGAAATAACTTCCTTCCCACCTGCTACGGCAGTAAGGTGAGACCTCTGTTACTTACTTTACTATATCATGGAACTGACTGTCTCTGGTAGAACACAAGAAGCCTTCCTAATGAATCATGCAAACAGGGCTGAATTTAGAGAACAGCCCCAAAAAACACGGGGCTGCACCTGAAATTTATATAATTCCGCGAATTTCGTCCAACGATCCGATCTTTTCTTCCTCCATAAACTGCAGCAGTTCATCAGCCAGCGTGCTACCGGCCCGCAGATTCATAAAGTTGTAAGTTCCCACCTGAACCACCGTAGCCCCGGCCATAATGAATTCAATGATATCGGTGGCTGAGGTGATTCCGCCCATGCCCATGACGGGAATGTTCACGTTCTTGGACACTTGATGCACCATCCGTAGTGCAACTGGCTTAATGGCCGGACCGGATAATCCGGCATACAGATTGTTGAACACACTGCTACGTTTGCGGACATCAATTTTCATGCCTGAAATGGTATTAATGAGAGAGACTGCGTCCGCACCTTCCGCCTCACACATTTGTGCCATCACGGCGATATCCTCTGCTTGGGGCGACAGCTTCACAGCGAGCGGAAGCTGCGTGACCCGCCGCACGGCCCGTACCACTTCTTGCGCGGCCGGTGTTTTGATACCAAAAGCGATCCCGCCCTCCTTGACGTTAGGACAAGAGATGTTCAGTTCGATCATGTCCACAGCAGTTGTTCCGGCGCGCTGACGGGCATCCGCGTCCTGCTGGATCAGCTCCGCACCGAGCACATAATCCTCAAGCGTCCCTCCGCCAAGATTGACGATACGAACCGTATCAAGGTTCTCCCAGTAAGGACATTCCTTGGCGAGGAACGCTTCTATGCCGGGATTCTCCAGTCCAACGCTGTTGAGCATGCCTGAAGCGGTCTCGTATACGCGAATACCGGGGTTGCCCGCCTTGGGATGCAGTGTCAGACCTTTGCCTGAGATCCCTCCCAATGTGGACACATCATACATTTTTCCATACTCATGTCCAAAGCCAAAGGTGCCGGAGGCCATAACAATTGGATTCTTAAAATGAACATTGCCGATCTTGGCGCTCAGATTAGTCATGGAAAATCACCTCTTCCGCCAAAAAGACCGGTCCGTCTGCGCAGGCTTTGCGCTGTCCGTCACGACAGGACACGCTGCATACTAGACAGGCACCGATGCCACAGGCCATCCGGTTCTCCAGCGATAGATATACCTGAGTTCTGCTTCCCGCCTCCATCGCAGCCTGGCCCTTCTGCTGGGCTGATTTCAGCATGGGATGTGGTCCACATACGAAGATATGGTCATACGCAGCAAAATCAACGCTGTCGAGGATCCGTCCGCCCACATCCACCGTTAAGGATGCGGCGCGGGAAGAAAAGGCCTCCGTGCGGAAGGCCTCCCTGCTGAAGCCTAAGTATACGTCGCTGCCTGGCAGCTTCTCTGCGCAATAAAAAAGCGGGGCAATACCGATCCCCCCGCCTACGAGCGCTACTTTACCGGAAACAAACGGAAACCCGCTACCAAACGGCCCTTCCAGATTTACCGTATCACCAGGGATCAAACCAGCTAATATTGCTGTACCTTCCCCAACCACATGATACAGAAATTCAACTCCATCATCATTCACTTGATGTATACTAAGCGGCCTGGACAGCAGCGGATAGGCTCCCCATGCCCGCAGCATGTAGAATTGACCCATTTGTCCGCCATGATTTCCCTCCACCCTGAGATGGAAGACCCCTTCTGCCAGCCGTTCGTTACTTATAACTGTCGCCACGTTATCAAGCTCCTTCAAATTTAATCTTATTAAAGATTGCCTTAGAAGGAGCTTGAAATCTGTGACAATATTCACACTAACAACAATCTATTTTCTATTCCACAGCCCGCGCTCATAAGCTTTGGGCATCTGATTTACGCCTCCCAGCGCTTCCTCTGCATGCAGCGCCCAATAAGGATCACTCAGCATGCCACGCCCTACCGCGATCAGCTCAGCACGTTCCTCTGCCACTATGGCCTGTGCATCCGAATAGGATTCCAAACGCCCTACCGCAATCACAGGTACCTGAAGTCCGTTCCGTAAGTACTCGGCCAGATCCGCCTGATATGCGGGAACAGCATTCGGTCCGCCATTGGAGCCGATTGGACCCTCCCCTCCGGAGGATACATGGAATAGATCTACCCCGGCATCCCGATAACGGGTGCAGAATTGTAGCGCATACTCGTGGTCATATCCCCCGTCTACATACTCCTTTGCTGAAACCCGCATGATAACAGGCATATCCGCTGGCAGCACTTCTTTGACGGCTCTGACGACCTGCTCACCGAACAAGCCCAGATCCTTGCCATATTCATCTTCTCTGACATTCGTCAGCGGAGAATGGAACTGATGGATCAGATATCCGTGCGCACCATGAATCTCCACGCTGTCAAATCCCGCTTCCACCGCTCTGCGCGCAGCTTCACGATAGGCATCAACCAGTTCAGCAATCTCTTCACGAGACAAAGCTTTAGGAGTCTTAGAGCGGCTGTCGAAAGGTATTGCAGACGGTGCTACCGGCGGCTCTGCATCCACTGCCTTACGTCCAGCATGGCCAAGTTGAATCGCAATTTTGGCACCATGACTATGCACGGCATCTGTGAGCTTGCGATAAGCATCAATCTGTCCGTCAGCCCAAATCCCGGTGTCTTGGTTCGTGATGCGGCCATCCGGGTGAACACCCGTCATCTCTACAATAATAAAGCCTGTACCGCCAACGGCACGGCTGACATAATGCACAAAATGCCAGTCATTAGGGATGCCATCCTGTTTGTCTACGGAATACTGGCACATTGGAGGCATTACAATCCGATTTTTCAGCGATAATCCTTTCAATTCATAAGGGGTGAATAAATTCGGCATACTTGTCTCCATCCTTCCCTGATCCCTATCTATCGGGCATTTTCATTGTCCCGTTTCATAAGTATACACGCATTGCCTGCTAGAAGAAATATTAGCCACAGAACGACGGGGACAGCATAAAATCCGGCATTCTGGGGGATAACAAAGGAAGATAATGGCCGTGATCATGACAAAAAAGGAGGTGCTTTCGGATGAATGATCTGTCCAAGGGCTGGAGACCGACCCTTATGGCAGCGGTGATCTGCGCCCTACTATTTTCTCCCCCTGCACCAATAAATGCTTCAGCTATTGCTAATCAGACACCTGCGCAGCAGATTAGCTCCAATGATCCTGAGGCCTTTTTTTCCGAAGGAAATCCCGCAGGGCCTGCAGAGACAACCTCTTCCATGGAGGCAGCCCGGCCGCGGAAGGATTCCAAAGGGCTTACACTGAGCCAACTGCTGCACAAATATCCTGAGACCATCAAGACCAGCGGTCCCCGGCGAAAGATCATCGCCCTTACCTTCGATGATGTGCCCGACCCGCGCTTTACTCCGCAATTGCTGGATGTCCTCCGCAAGTACAAAGTGAAGGCCACCTTTTTTGTCGTAGGAAGCCGGGCAGAGAAACATCCGGGGCTCGTTGCCCGCATGATCAGGGAAGGACATGTCATCGGCAACCACTCGTATAATCATCCGCAGTTTGTGAAGCTGCGACTGAATGATTTTCGGACACAGATTGTTCGTACTGAAAATATTTTGCAAGCCATCGCAGGCTATAAACCCCGCCTGATTCGCCCTCCCTATGGAGATATCAATGAGCAGCAGCTTAAATGGGCGAAATCGCATGGCTACAAGCTGGTCAACTGGAATGTAGATTCGCTGGATTGGAAAGGGCTCTCCAAGACGCAGGTCAAGAACAACATCCTCTCTCATGCCGGCAAGGGAGCGATCATTCTGCAGCATGGCGGCGGCGGACACGGGAGTAACTTGAGAGGAAGTATACAAGCCCTGCCCGAGGTGATTACAAGCCTGCGACAACGGGGCTACACCTTCGTAACGGTTCCCCAGCTTCTGCAAATTTCGAAAAGCAAATAACAAAAACGGAGGACGCCGCTATCAGCGGGCATCCTCCGTTTGTATTTCAGGCTATGTTTTAATCAACTATTGAATAACGTATAATTGTACATACTGGTAACCAAAGTCTGCTACAAAGCTTGGGCTTCCCGGGATAAAAATATCAATCCGGTTTCCCTTGATTGCACTCCCCATATCCGTAGCCGTAGCAACAAAAGCGGACTTCGGTAATCCTGGGTGGGTATAACCTGTCACCAGAACTTTGGTGCCGATCGGAATGACGGATGGATCTACAGCAATCGTGCCCAGCTTCAGTGGGTTGCCAAGATAATCGACCGCGCCCCATTTCCCGTTCTCGCTGCTTGCAGACGAATAAGCCGAGGCTTTGACCTGTAGCGTACGATCATAGTTGAATACTTTTCCCCAAGCCGATACCGTATTGGTTTCCGGTTGAACGTTGAGATTGGCAGTGATGACCTCTGCTTTGGCAGATTCACTTTGTGCTACCAAAGTAGGCGTTTTACCAGGGATGTTCAGTTTCAAACCTGAATAAATGTTGGTTGCAGACACCTGCGGGTTAGCTTTCATTAAGGCGTCAACACTGACTCCATATTGCTTGGACAACGTATAGAAAGTGTTCCCTTCCTTGGCGGTGTGAATGCCGTCAGCATGGACAGGAACGGCTTGCAGCGCAGCGCTGATTCCTATAAGAGCAGCAAAGGTTTTGATCATTTTAAAATTAATCTTCATTTCTTCCTCCTTGGTTTACAATGCACGGCGGCCGCTAATCAGCGCACTGCGCAAGTCTTTACCCAGTAGCTATGTATGAATTACTAAAGGGCATCAAAATGCAGCTCTTTGTAAACTAACAGAATCGAATATATCACAATTTTGTAACCAACGCCAAAGCAATTGTTACCATTTTGAAAGAACTGTTCTTTTTAACGAAAAAGAGGGCTTTTATTTGGAAAACAATATAGGTTACATAACCTTAATTATGTTAACTTGTATTTCACTATCCGACCTGCACCGCAAACTTTCGGCAAATTAAACCAAAGATTTTACACAGATTTAACAAAACTATCTTCTTCAAATAGTAAAATGGTAAAATACGATAAGCCGAAATTACGGCTGCACCGCCACCAAAGCGGTAACGAAAGAAAAAAGAATGACGTGGAGGGGCCATGAGCAAAATGATCGAAGAAGAGAAAAAGAATATCTTTAGCAGCAGTCCTGCCACTGCCTATCTCAACCGGGACCTCAGTTGGGTCGAATTTAACCGCCGGGTGCTGCAAGAGGCCCAAGATGTGGACAATCCTTTGATGGAACGGGCCAAATTTCTGGCTATTGTGTCCAGCAACCTGGATGAGTTCATCAGCGTGCGTGTAGCGGGCATCCAGGACCAGATCCGTGCAGGATATACGAAAAAAGACTTCACCGGTTATACTCCATCCGGCTTGTACAAACGCCTCTTCAAACGGGTCTCCAAAATCATTGCCGACCAGTACCGCACCTTCCGCGATATCTCCAGGAATCTGCACAAGGAAGGCATTGTATTCGTTGATTATGGCGATTTGACACATGCACAGGAACTTTCCATAGAACAATATTACCGTGATATTATTTATCCTGTTCTTACGCCGATGGCAGTGGACCAGAGCCGTCCATTTCCGCTAGTACATAGCCAATTCATCTACTTGGCGGTGGTTCTCTCCCGTAAAAATGCTCTAGAGGAGGAACCGTATTTTGCGATCCTGCAAATTCCGTCCAATCTGCCAAGATGTATCCCTCTGCCCCATCGCTCCAACAGCAAGAAGCGGCAGTTCGTATTCATTGAGGATGTCATCAGGCATCATATTCAGACCTTGTTCAGCGGCTATGAACCGGTCTCAGTGAGCGAGTTCCGCCTGACACGCAATTCGGACCTTACGATTGATGAGGAAGGCGCTGAGGACCTGCTGGAGGAGATTGAAAAAGAGCTGCGTAAGCGCAGACGCGGCGTACCGGCCCGCCTGGAAGTACAAAAAGGCATCCACCCCTATGCGCTGGAGCAGTTGCAGGCTGAATTCGAAATCGAGGATTTCGTATTCGAGATTGACGGTCCGCTGGATCTCGGATTTCTGCGCCAGTTTGCTGGTAGCCTTAAAGGCTTCAGTTATTTGAACTACCCTCCGGTGGAGCCACTATATCCGGTGGAGTTTGAAGAGAATGAGGATTTCTTCGAGGTGCTGCAAGAACGTGATGTGCTGGTATATCATCCGTACGAATCCTTTGACGCGATGACCGATTTTATTATTCAAGCCTCTGAAGACGAACAGGTCATGGCCATCAAAATGACACTATACCGGGTCAGCGGCAATTCTCCGCTGATTACGGCCTTGGCAAATGCTGCCGAGTCGGGCAAGCAGGTCACGGTCGTAGTTGAGCTTAAAGCCCGCTTCGACGAGGAGCGCAACATCGCTTGGGCGCGCAAGCTTGAGCAGTCTGGATGCCATGTCGTCTACGGACTGGTCGGGCTGAAGACCCACGCCAAGATCACATTGATTGTACGCCAGGAAGGCACAGAGCTGAAACGGTATGTGCATGTCGGGACCGGTAACTATAATGACAGTACCGCCAAGGCTTACACGGACTTGAGTTTGTTCACTGCGAATACCGATATCGGTCTGGATGCTTCCGAGCTGTTCAATCAAATGACCGGCTACTCCGCCAATTATGACTGGAATTCGTTCATCGTCGCGCCAACCAACATGAGCCTGTCCTTACAGAAGCTGATGCAGCGTGAGGCTGAGCATGCTGCGGCTGGACGTCCGGCCCGTATTATCGCCAAGATGAACTCCCTGTCCAACCAGCAGGTTATTGACGATCTCTACATCGCAGCCCAGGCCGGCGTATCCATTGATCTCATCGTGCGCGGGGTCTGCTGCCTGCGGCCGGGAATTGAAGGATTAAGCGAGCGGATCACGGTACGCAGCATCGTGGACCGCTTCCTGGAGCATTCACGCATTTATTATTTTGAGAACGGCGGCAAGCCAGAGGTCTATCTCTCCAGTGCAGACTGGATGACACGAAATCTGACCCGGCGAATCGAACTGATGTGCCCTGTGCATGACAGTACCATCCGGACGCAGATCATCAAGATTCTTGAGCTGACACTGAGCGATAACACCAAATCAAGTTTCCTGCAACCCAATGGATATTATGAACGCGCGGACGACAAAAAGGCCCCTTTCCGGAGCCAGTTTGCCGCTATGGATGTTACACGTTGGAAGGGAAGTCGAGCTTTACCTTTAGACCCCAAACGTTCCTGAATGCTTTCAGAGCGTTCTCAATATCTTCAAGACCGATCAGAATGTCTGTGTCACCCTGAAGGCTCATATGGAGGGTATTCCCTTGCATATGGCCTTCCAGGCCCCTGACAACGCCAATCTCGGTGCTGTCCAGTGCAATGCTCAACTGAACAAGCGTTCCAAGCTTGTGAATCCACTCTTCGTCGGAAGCCAGTAAAATGTCCCTGTGTTCGGTGGACAATTTCTGCTTCCGGCTTTTTGTGCTATAGGAAGAAATCATGGCGCACAGGATGAGCTGCCGATGCGTGAGACCGCGTATGGGCGAGTTCATTAGCCAATATCTCGTGTGGCGCTTGGACTGATAATAATTAATATTCGATCCCGTTCGGTGCAACATGATGGAGACATAGACCAGCATCTCGATCTCCCGGGTATCCCCTTCGATCTTAAGCATGGACAGTAGGCTGCGTGCGAGTTTGTGAATGTGATCCAGATGCGTCTTGGAGGTGCGGATATCAAAGCGAATGATCGTATCCAGACTAAATTCCAGAGCGCTGTCGCGCACCGGCTGCTCCGGCTTCAGCAGATCATGCAGCATGCCTTCCCGCAAGCCTTCGCCGCTGATAACAGCCTGCACAGCACCAACATATTTGTATACGGTGTGAAAAATAATCAAACCGGAGACAATGATATCCGCCCGGCTTTTGGACAACCCGTCCAGTTCCTTCCGCTTATCGAGCGGCAACGCCGGCAGTGTAGCCATGAATTGCTCAATCGTCTCAGACGACAGCGTATATCCGTGCGAGTTTGGCAGCGAATAATCATTACTCTTCTGATCCAGCTTACCCAGTGACCGCAGAGTACCGCCCAGTCCGAACAGAGGCAGGCCTTCCCCGGTAGTCAGCCAGTCATGCTCCACAAGCCGCCCCAGCACGTATGCTTGAAGCTTATGAACCTGCTCCGCTGTCCAGTTACCGCCGTGGCCGAACATGACATTGGTATTTACAGCTCCGAACGGAAAAGAAATGCTGTGCTGATACCGGCGCCCTCTAAACAGCGTGATCTCCGTACTTCCGCCCCCGATGTCGATAACAAATCCGTCCTCGACATTAAACGCATTGATCACCCCGAGGAATCCAAAATAGGCTTCCTGATGACCGCTGATCACTTCAATTGGAATCGTTGAAGCTTCGGATAGGAAGGATATAATTTCGGCCGAATTAGCAGCATTACGGATGGCTGCTGTTGCACCTGCCCGGACTCTCTCTACACCGAATCCGTCGCAGATCTCCTTGAACTGACGCAGCACCGGGACAACGGTCTCCATGTCCTTCCGATCCAGCCGGCCATCTCTTGTTATTTTCTCACTCAGACGAGCGGAGTATTTGCATTCCTTTATGATCTTATAGCCTCCCGCCGGCGTCGTGTCATAGATTACCAGACGAATGGAGTTGGAGCCAATATCAATAATGCCGATCCGGCAGAGGTCATCTTTCATATGTATGTACTCCTTTTCAGGTTCATTAACCACTTATTATACATGGTTTAGACACATAAATGAACTTTAAAACAAAACGGCCTCCGGTAACCTACCGGGGGCCGTTTTATATATTATGCATTACAGCACTTTGCTCAGGAAATCCTGAGTCCGCGCATGCTTGGGATTACCGAAAACTTCCGCAGGGGTTCCCTGCTCAACAATAAAGCCCCCATCCATGAACAGAATGCGGTCGCCGACTTCTCGGGCGAAGCCCATCTCATGGGTCACGATCACCATGGTCATGCCGTCTTCAGCCAATTTCTTCATGACCTCCAGCACCTCACCGACCATTTCAGGATCAAGTGCAGAGGTCGGCTCATCGAACAGCATCACATGCGGCTGCATGGCCAAAGCACGGGCAATTGCGATCCGCTGCTTCTGTCCCCCGGACAACTGATTCGGATAAGCATCCTTTTTATCCTCCAGACCGACGGTCCGAAGAAGATTCAGAGCGAATTTCTCAGCTTCCTGCTGCGACTGCTTCTTCACCTTGATCGGCGCCAAGGTGATGTTCTGAAGTACGGTCATATGCGGGAACAGATTAAATTGCTGGAACACCATCCCCATCTTCTCACGGGTAAGGTTGATATCATGCTTACGCGAGGTAATGGACTCGCCCTCAAAGGTGATTTCGCCGCCAGTTGGCTGCTCAAGCAGGTTCAGGCAGCGCAAAAAGGTGCTTTTGCCAGAACCGCTGGGGCCGATCACCACGACAACCTCCCCTTTTTGGATCTCCAGATCTATGCCTTTCAGAATTTCCAATTTTCCGTAATGCTTCTCCAGATTCTTAACGGCGATCATCGGTGTTCAGCCTCCTTTCGAGTCTGCCAAGCAGCTTGGACATGGTAAAGGTCAACACAAAGTACATCACAGCAACGACAATTAACGGTGTAAACCCGTCATAGGTAATTGTAGTTACTGCACGGGATTGGAACATAAGATCTGCCACCCCGATAAAAGAAACGATCGACGATTCCTTGATAATCGTAATAAATTCGTTGCCGATAGCTGGAAGTACGCTTTTCAAAGCCTGTGGCAGCACGATGTGGCGCATCGTCATTGCCTGTCTCATGCCGAGGGAACGCGCAGCCTCCACTTGCCCCCGGTCCACCCCTTGAATCCCTGCCCGGAAAATCTCGGCCAGATATGCGGAGCTGTTAATGGACAGTGTAATCGCACCCGATTGCACTGCACTGAACTCGACACCAAAGCTGGCCAGACCATAGTGAATCAGGAAGAGCTGCACCAGCATCGGTGTCCCCCGTAGGAACTCTACCCAAGCCGTGGCAATAAATCTGAGTACACGCAATTTGGACATGCGAAGCAGCGCAACAGCAATCCCCAGTACGAAACCGAAGAATACGCCGAGCACGGCCAGCAGCAGGGTGTACTGTAGACCAGACAGGAAAAAATTCCGGTAATCATAAGCTAAACTAAAGATGTTCATTATACCTGCACAACCTCCAATCTCCAAAAAAATAGAAAACAGCGGAACAAGCACCGCTATTTTCTGTAAGTACAGCTGTTCATTCCAATTGATAACAGATTAATTACTTCTCAGCCAGTTCGCTTGCTTCTGTTACGTATTGATCAATCTTACCTTCGGAATTCAGTCGGCTAAGTGTCTTGTTAACTTGATCCAGCAGCTCTGTGTTGCCTTTCTTGATCCCTACCACATAGCCATCATCTTCAGCTTCTGGTTTGGCATCTGTAATCACGATTCCTTTGACGTTCTTTACAAAGGACTTCGCAACAGGACCTTCAATAATAGCAGCATCCACACGATTGGATTGCAGCTGGAGCACGATCTCAGAAATTTTGCCAAGGGAAGTCAATTGTGCGCCTTCAATGCCTTTAGCGAGCTCTTCCTGGATCGATCCGGTCTGAACGCCGATCTTCGTTCCTTTAAGCGAGTCCATCGTGGAGAACTTGTCCTTATCTGCTTCGCGAACAACCACAGATTGCTCTGCTTTGTAGTAGATATCGGACAGCTCGACTGCTTTCCTACGCTCTTCCGTTGGGCTAAGGCCCGAGATGACCATATCGATTCTTCCGCTCGACAATTCATTCAGCAGGGAATCAAAAGGCAGATCCTTAATTTCAAGCTCAGCGCCCATGTCAGCGGCGATATCTTTGGCAATGTTGATGTCAAAACCGACGATGCTGTCTTTACCGTCAATAACCTTGTGGAATTCATAAGGCGGGAAATCCGCACTGGTACCCAGTGTCAGTGTTTTTTTGGTAGTAGATCCGGTGTTAGCTTCTCCGCTAGCTGCGGAATCATTGCCATTCTTATTTTGACCGCAGGCCGTCAGTAGTCCTACTGCAAGCAGCAAAGTTAGTGAAAGTGTGCCCCATTTTTTCATTTCTATATCTCCCTTTTCTGTATTTAGCGTATGCTGTTTAATTAGACCGATTTATTATAAATCAGTTCGTATGAATATGCAAAGACATTTTTACTAGAAATGCTTATTATATTGTGTAATTTTCAGTAAATTTCAATCTTTTTGCACAGTGTTGACATAAAAAGTATATACTGATTTTAAACAAAACACCCATTTTCAGAGTTTGGTTCATTCCACAGATTCAAAGGGTATTAACATGCTAACAGACTGTTGCCAGGCGCATAATCCTTGCTCTGAACCTATTCATTAAGGAGGTGCTGTCATGCTTTTGGAAGCTTTGTACCATGTCCCCCGCGACAAGTGGGCCTATGCTTACGATACTGAAACCATTCACTTGCGTGTCCGCACCAAACGGAACGATGTAGATCATGTAACGGCTCTGACCGGCGACAAATATGACTGGAAACACACCTATTATGAGGTACGGATGGAAAAAGCCGCTTCCGACGACATGTTCGACTATTGGGAGGCGGCTGTCAGACCCAAATATAAGCGATTGTGTTACACTATACGAATTAGTTCTGGATCTGAAGTGATTTATTTGCTCGATAACGGCATCATCCGCCACGAATACCCCACTCCACCGAGTCATTATTATGAGTTCTCCTACATTCACAATATCGATGTGTTCAAGGTACCTGAGTGGGCCAAAGACGCGGTATTCTACCAGATCATGACGGAGCGGTTCGCGAACGGCGATCCTTCAATCAGTCCCGAGGGTACAGAGGAATGGGGAGGCCGACCAAAGCTGGACAATTTTTTCGGCGGAGATCTCCAAGGGGTGCTGGATCATCTGGACGACCTGCAGGAGCTCGGCATCAATGCCATTTATTTCACCCCGCTATTCCTCTCGCCCTCCAACCATAAATATGACATTGTGGATTATAAAAAAGTCGACCCTCATTTTGGTGATAATGCACTGCTAAAGCATGTGGTACAACAATGCCATGCGCGGGGCATACGCGTCATGCTGGATGCGGTCTTCAATCATTGCAGTGACCAGTTCCCTCCCTTTCAGGATGTACTGCAAAAAGGCGAATACTCTGTGTACAGGCACTGGTTTCATATTAATTCTTTTCCAGCCGAGATTGTCGATGGGATTCCTACCTATGACACCTTCGGTTTTTTTGGCAATATGCCCAAATTCAACACGGCCAATCCGGAAGTCAGATCCTATCTGCTGGAAGTTGCAGAATACTGGATTAAGGAGATCAAAGTAGATGGCTGGCGGCTGGATGTTGCAAATGAGGTGGACCACCATTTTTGGCGGGACTTCCGCAAAGTCGTGAAGAATGCCAACCCCGAAGCCTATATTGTTGGAGAGGTGTGGAGCGATTCACTAACCTGGCTGCTTGGCGATCAATTTGATTCGGTTATGAACTATCCCTTCTCAGGTACTGTGCTGGAATTCTTTGCTGGTGGCATGAACGGTGTGACATTCGGGCATCGGCTTGGTGGACTACTGATGCGTTATCCGCAGCAGACGAATGAGGTGGTCTTCAATCTTCTTGGCAGTCATGATACCCCTCGTTTGCTGACCTGTGTAGGTGAAGATAAACGCCGCCTGAAGCTTGCCGTTGTCTTCCTGTTCACATTCATGGGCACACCCTGTATTTATTACGGTGATGAGATTGGCCTTAGCGGTTATGAGGACCCGGACTGCCGGAAATGCATGGAGTGGGACCCCGCCAAACAGGACCGGGATTTATATGAATTTTACCGGACGATGATTGCCCTGCGCAAGGAGCACAAGGCGCTGCGCGAAGGGCGGTTTCGCCTGCTGCATGCTAGTGAGAGCGATGCCTGCATCGTCTATGAGCGGGCGGACAACAAGCTGCACTTCACGATCTGGATGAACAATATGCCGGAACCGCGCACGCTGAGTCATCCTATGGAGACCGATGACTGGCAGGATGCTCTGACGGGAGAATCTGTTTATCCGCAGAACGGGATCATGAACATTCGGCTGGAACCCTATGATTACCGGATACTGTCCCGTAATTTGAACTAAAAAAACAGGCTGTCCCTTGTGCCATCGTATATGGCAGGGACAGCCTGTTCCATTATTCCTCCGGCAGATCCGTCACAGCGCCTTTCGCCGCTGAAGAGACCAGACGCGCATACTTGGCAAGTGCGCCTCTGGTGACTTTAAGCGCCGGCTTCTTCCATGCCGCCCTTCTGCGCTCCAATTCATCCGGTGTAACCTCGAATGAGATCTCCTGAACCTCACTGTCGATTGTCACCAGATCATTAGTCTGCAGCAGTGCGATCGGTCCGCCGACTTGCGCTTCCGGGGCCACATGACCCACGACAAAACCGTGGGAACCACCGGAGAATCTGCCGTCGGTAATCAACGCTACGTCACCGCCGAAGCCTTTTCCGACAATCAAAGCAGTTACCGAGAGCATTTCCGGCATGCCGGGGCCACCTTTAGGACCGCAATAACGGATAACGACAACATCGCCTTTGCGGATTTCATTGTTCAAAATGGCGTCTGTGGCTTCAGTTTCACTGTCATACACTTTCGCCGGGCCGGTAAAGCGAAGCTTCTTCATCCCGGACATCTTGGCGATCGCCCCTTCTGGCGCCAGGTTACCCCGGAGCACAACCAGTGGTCCGTCAGCCTTGAGCGGCTCGTCGAACGGACGGATAATATCCTGACCCTCCGGAAGAGGAGCAGCCTCAGCCAAATTCTCCGCCAGCGTCTTGCCAGTGACGGTCAGGCAATCCCCATGCAGCAGTCCTCTTTCCAGCAGCACCTTCATGACGCCGGACACGCCGCCGATATCATTCAAATCCTGCATCACGTATTTACCGCTAGGCTTAAGATTAGCAAGATGTGGAACTTTAACGCGGATGCGCTCAAAATCGTCATAGGTCAAATCAACCCCTACCGAATGGGCAATCGCAATCAGATGCAGGAAAGCATTCGTGGAACCGCCGAGGGCCATGACTAGTGTTATGGCGTTCTCAAAAGCTTTTTTCGTCATAATATCCCGCGGATATATCTCCTTCTCCAGCAGGCTCAGTACCTGTTTCCCTGCTTTAGCGCATTCTTCTGCTTTATCCGGGGAAATTGCAGGTGTTGAGGAAGATCCGGGCAGGCTCATGCCCAATGCTTCGGCAGCGGAAGCCATTGTATTGGCGGTGTACATGCCGCCACAGGCGCCCGGACCTGGACAGACGCTGCATTCAATCTTGTGCAGCTCCTTCTCGGTCATTCGGCCGTCATGATACTGTCCAACCGCTTCGAAGGCCGTGACGATATCCACCTTCTTACCATCTAGCGTACCTGGCTGTATCGTTCCACCATAGACGTAGACTGCCGGCAGATTCAGCCGACCAATTGCCATCAGACAGGCCGGCGTATTCTTGTCACAGCCGCCAACTGCGACGAGTGCATCCAGGCGTTCCGCACCCATGACAATCTCAATGGAATCGGCAATGGCTTCCCGGCTGGGCAAAGAAAAAGACATGCCTTCATGACCCATTGCGATTCCATCTGCAACGGTGATCGTGTTGAAGATGAGCGGCGCTCCGCCGTTATCCTTCACTCCTTTTTTAGCCTTGACCGCCAGTTGGTCAATATGCATGTTACACGGAGTGACTTCACTCCAAGTGCTGGCAATGCCGATCATCGGCTTCTTGAAATCTTCGTCTGTAAATCCTACCGCCCGGAGCATCGCCCGGTTCGGCACACGATTGACCCCCTCGCTGATGACTTTGCTGCGTATCCTCAGATCTTTACTTGTTGACATGTTCTCACCCTTTTCTAATAGATCAGTTCATATAGCTTATGCAGTATTTCTCCATAGCTTTTCCAAACTTCGCAATTAATTGCTACCTTCGTACACATCCAAATTACTAAAGGGAATTAGTAAGGTAATCAATTTCCTATCCTCTTTTTCTTAGTATGCAATATATCGCATATATATATTAAAATCAAGTTATTTTCTACATATAAAAAACCGCTCCCCAAGGTCACTTGATCTTAGGGAACGGTTTATTGTGGTTTCTTACTCTATATCTCGCCGGGAGAAATTCTGGGCTGCTATCCTTTAATTCTCTTATAGATATCAATGTACTGCTGTGCAGATACATTCCAGCTGTAATCTCCCGCGAAGGCGTTCTTCGTGATTCTTTTCCAATGCTCAGGTTGGTTATAGATGGAAATCCCCCTGCGCAAGGTGTGCATCATATCATGCGCATTATAGTCCTTGAAAGTAAACCCGTTGCCCTCCCCCGTCACTTCGTTATAAGAATGCACGGTATCGTTCAGCCCACCCGTCTCCCGCACTACCGGGATGCTGCCATAGCGGAGGGCAAGGAGTTGGCTAATGCCGCATGGTTCGAACTTGGAGGGCATCAGGAACAGATCACTTGCGGCATATATTTTGCGGGACAGACCCTCGCTGAACGTAATTTGTGAAGACACCTTATCAGGATATCTCCAGGCTGCTTCGCGGAACCAACGCTCATAAGACTCATCCCCGGTTCCTAAGACGACAAATTGAAATTCATCATTATATAACAGCTCATCCAGCACCCGCGTCACAAGATCCAAGCCTTTGGAATCCACGAGACGTGTAACCATAGCAACGAGCGGAACTTGGGGATTCACGGGTAGACCGAGCTCCTGCTGCAATCCCACCTTATTCTCGGCCTTCTTGGCCAAATTGGAACGGTAACGGGTAAAAATATGAGGGTCTGACGCTGGATTGTAGCTTTTAGTATCAATGCCATTCACAATACCGCTCAAACTGTCTGCCCGCTCATTCAATAACCCGTCCAACCCATAACCATAATAAGGTGTGCGGATTTCTTCGGCATAGGTCGGACTCACGGTGGTAATATGGTCGCTATACACAAGGCCGCCCTTCATATAATTCACGTTGCCATAGTACTCCACACCGAGGAAATAATTACTGTCAAGGCCAAGCAGCCCGCTCAGCACCTCATATGGAAACACTCCCTGATACAGCAGATTGTGGATCGTAAACACCGTGCGTATATCACTGTAGAAAGGGTTGTGGCGATAATGCCCCTGCAGCAGCAAAGGGATCACCGCGGCATGCCAGTCGTGGCAATGCAGTACATCCGGCTGAAAGTCGATGGCGGGCAAGCATTCCAGCACGGCACGGTTGAAGAAGGCAAAACGCTCCCCATCATCCATATATCCGTAAATGGCATCCCGCCCGAAATAATACTCGTTATCGATAAAATACACCGTGATTCCGTCATGCACGAGTCGTTCAATACCGCAATACTGGCTACGCCAGCCGACCGGGACGTTGACTACGGTAACCGGTTGTAGCTGAGATGTGAATGTTTCAGGAATTCCGCGATACTTTGGCATAATGACTCTGATATCCACCCCTGCACCCTTCAGTGCTTTAGGCAGGGCACCAATAACATCGGCCAGACCGCCCGTTTTGATAAACGGATGACCTTCGGCTGCGGCAAATAAAACTTTCATGTTTATTTCCCCCTTCGGCTTCTGTATTTGTTCACAATTACTCTGACGTCTCGATCTTCTTACTGACACGAGGTGCTTTCTTCAGCACCACGAAACTTAGCGGCGGAAGAACCAGTTCAATGCTGTTAGTCTGATTGTGCCACATCAGCTTGCTGCTCTTCAAAGGTGCATTAAGGATACCGGAACCGCCATAAGCCGGGGACTCCGAACTGAATATTTCCTCGTAGATTCCTGCGCGTGGCACTCCAATCCGGTACGTGCTGCGTTCCACCGGCTGAAAATTAATGATAATGAGGAGCGTGTCCACAGGACGCTTACCTCGGCGAATGTAAGAAATGACGCTCTGACCCTTGTCATTAGCATCAATCCATTGGTATCCCTCCAAGGTATGGTCCTGCTCCCATAGAGCTTTTTCACTCCGGTAAAGCTTGTTCAACGCAGCGGTGTAAGCCAACATCTGGCGATGACGCTCATAATCGAGCAACAGCCAGTCTAGCTGCTCCTGATCCTTCCACTCGATGAATTGTCCAAATTCGCCACCCATGAACAGCAGCTTTTTGCCCGGATGAGTGATCTGATAACCTAACAGCTGCCGGAGGCCGGCAAATTTCTGCTCATATGACCCAGGCATCTTGTCCAGCAACGATTTCTTGCCATGCACGACTTCATCATGGGATAGGGGCAGGGTGTAGTTCTCGGAATACGCATAACAGATCGGGAAGGTAAGCAAATTATGATGATAGGGCCGCGCCCCGAAGTCATGTTCTATGTATCCAAGGGTGTCGTTCATCCAGCCCATGTTCCATTTGTAATTGAAGCCAAGTCCTCCCTCATGGGCAGGTGCAGTCACACCGGGCCAGGCACTGGATTCTTCCGCCATCATTAAAGCATGAGGATAATGCTGGAATATAACTTTGTTTAAGCGCTGCAAAAAGGATATAGCTTCCAGGTTCTCTAGCCCACCATTGGCATTGGGCCGATATTGGTGGTGCTGTTTCTCGAAGTCAAGACGCAGCATGCTGGTTACCGCATCCACCCGCATTCCGTCTATGTGGTACAGATCAAACCAGAACAGTGCATTGGAAATTAGGAATGAAGATATTTCAGGCTTACTGAAATCAAAGGAAAGCGTGCCCCAGCCGGGCTTTTCGGCCAATAGTGGATCAGCATACTCATACAGTGGCGAACCATCAAAAAGTCTCAGACCATGAGCATCCTTGGCAAAGTGAGCGGGCACCCAGTCCAGAATCACACCGATGTCTGCCTGGTGAAGGTGGTCTATGAGGTACATTAGCTCATGCGGCTCACCATAGCGGCTGGTTGCTGCAAAATAGCCTGTCCCCTGGTAACCCCAGGACAAGTCATATGGATGCTCTGCCAGCGGCATGAATTCCACATGGGTATAGCTCATTTCCACCAGATAAGGAATCAATTGATCAACAAGTTCCTTGTACGTATAGAATTGTCCGTCTTCCTTTTGTCGCCATGTGCCTAAATGCATTTCATAAATATTAAGGGGTTTGTTGTACGGAGTCTTGTTCTTGCGCCTCCAGGCCGCATCCCCCCAGCGATAACCCCGAAGATCAGTCACAACTGAAGCGGTTGCCGGGCGAACCTCGGCCTTGAACGCGTAAGGATCTGCTTTAAGGAAGCTTGTGCCATCAGCGGCAATAATTCTATATTTGTATAACATTCCCAGCTTCATCCCCGGGAAAAACCGACTCCAAAATCCCGAATCGGGTATCTTATATAACGTATCCATGTCCTGCGTTCCGTCCCAGCCATTGTGATCGCCGGCCAAACCTACATATGTCGCATGAGGAGCCCATACGGTAAAGCGCACACCGGAAGTCCCTTCCCAAGCGGCAATGTGCGCACCTAGGATGTTATAGCTGTGATAGTGCGTGCCCTCATGAAACAAATAAATATCAATATCATCCGTTGACGGGAGGGTTTCTGTTCTTGGTGTCTCAGCCAATTCATCACCACCTTTTTATATAGGATGCACCTATAACATTACCCGAAAAAGTTCCATTTGAAAATGATTTGACTTGAAAAGAAATTTTTTATGGATAAAGAAAATAATTCATGTAATTTTTCCAGTTTCAAAGCAATATACTTCACCTATGTCGTTTCAAGACTGGATCCGCAGTTTATATTACAAGCATTGACAAAAAAATGGGAGGGATAACAAATGAGTAAAAAAGAATGTATCGCCATGTTATTGGCCGGTGGGGAAGGACGAAGATTGGCTCCCCTGACGTCCAGCATGGCTAAACCGGCAGTCCCTTTCGGCGGACAGTATAGAATCATTGACTTTCCCCTCAGTAATTGTGTCAATTCCAATATTGACACTGTAGGCGTACTTACGCAATATGAAGCCGAATCGCTCCACAGTCATATCGGAGAAGGTGAGCCTTGGGGGCTCCATACAAAGAACGGCAAAGGTGTGACTCTTCTCCCTTCCGGCACTGAAGGCAGAGACCTTTATTCAGGAACAGCTGATGCTATTTATAAGAACATTGATTTTATTGACAATCAGAATCCGGAGAATGTGCTGATTCTCTCCGGTGATCATATTTACCACATGGATTATCAGAAGATGCTGGAATACCATATCGGCAAAGACGCCAAAGCCACCATCTCTGTGATGGAGGTGCCTTGGGAGGAAGCCAGCCGCTTTGGGGTGATGAATGTGAACGAAGCGTTGAAGATTTCCGAATTTGCCGAGAAGCCCAAGGTGCCGCAGAGCAATCTTGCTTCTATGGGCATTTACCTCTTCCGCTGGGACTACCTGAAAGAGCATCTGCTGCGTGACGCTGCCAACACTGACTCCAGCCATGACTTCGGTAAAGATGTCATTCCAAGTATGCTGAGTACTAATGATGATCTGTTCGCCTATCGTTTTCAGGGATACTGGAGAGATGTAGGAACCGTAGACAGTCTCTGGGAAGCTCATATGGACCTCTTGACAACAGACAATGGCTGGAAGCTTGAAAATGAAGTGTGGCCAATGTACAGTCGAGCCCGTCGTACCAAGCTATCTGTTCACAAGTCGCGCAGCCAAATGTCAGGTGCCGACTGCCTCGTGAACGACTACTGCACACTGGAAGGAAGCCTGCAGCGCTCAGTCGTCTTCGGGGGCGTTGAGATCGGCAAAATGTCGGTCATCAAACAAAGTGTAGTGATGCCTGGTGCCCGCATCGGACGCGGAGTGCACATTGAGAACGCAATTATCGGCGAAGGTGCTGTCATCAAGGACGGAGCCATCATCAAAGGCAGCACAGACAACATTGTTGTCGTCGGACCGCATGAGATTGTCGCTGCGAAGCCAGTAATTCGGACTCAGCCCTCTCGCCTGCTGCAGGATGTTTATGAGAAGACCGGCCGGCTTCGGGCCGCTGAAGGACTTCCTTCCTAAGTACAGCGTTCACCGTATCAACAGTTTACGTCCTGAGTCTGATACAAAGCTATAAAGGATATTAATGTGACGCAGAATAATCATTCTGCTTATAACAACTATAGAACGCGCATCTCTCTAATGGAGATGCGCGTTATTGATGTGTCTTGAGATCTGAGCCTTCGCTTAAGCGGGTATGTAGTCTTCTTGTTAAATATTCGTGTCTCAACGCTTGAGCAAGTGCTCCCCAACAATACATAAAAAGCTGCCTTTAGCACGGATACACCGCACCAAAAGCAGCTTAATATGAAACAAGAATACGCTAAGTTTAACCGGTAAGCTCCTGCCATTCCCGGTCTAGAAGGCTCATTTCAAGGCAATCCACATACCGTCCGCCGATCAGAGCCGCTTCGCGCTGTGTCCCTTCATGAACAAAGCCTGCCGCCTCATAAGACTTGCGGGCGCCGGTATTAAAGTCAAATACACCTAGCGAAAGCCGATGTAGCCCAAGCCCTGCAAAGCCAATCCGCAGGGTCTCCTGCAGCATTCGCGTCCCAATTCCCCGACCTCTGAACTGCGGATCAACCACCAGTCGGCTAATACGGGCATTGCTGTCCTCCCTATTGATCTGGCTTAGACTGACATGTCCAACAACCTTTCCACTGCCCCTGTGCATAGCGCTATAAATCAACAGTGACGATTGTGCCGGATGGTTGGTATTCTCCATATATTTCTGCAGCTGTTCGTCGTCCAGAGGGTAAGTCAGCGAAGGACCAGCCCATTGCTTCAGAAAATCCGGCGACAGACTCCAGCTTTGTAGCAGCGGGAAGTCAGCCGCCGAGAAATAGCGAAGCAGAATATTGTCTGGGTCCTCACTGTTCTCATGATACTGATACAGATTTACGAGACGCCCGCCCCCCGCATCATTCGTGCCCTGATAACGGAACCCCAGGCTTTGATAATAACGGTTCAGCTTGACATTATGTGACACCGTATCCAGTCGAAGACCCTTACGGCCCAGCTTCAGCGCCTGTTTGGCGGCGAACATGATCATTTGCTCACCGAGACCACTGCCCCGGTAAGGACCAGACACGGTTAGACGATGTAAGTAAGCGAAGCCGTCATCATTCTTGTTCCCCCAGTACTGAGGATCGCTGAATTGGAGGGTGAACAGACCTACAGGGGTCTCTCCATCGAGCGCCAAGTACACTTCCCTCTGGTCAAAATAACCTTCTATCTCTTGAGCCGTGAATTGGTCCGGGGACCATTGACGGATTCCGTTATCGACCATCCATTGAGCGGCCGCTCTCAGCATCCGGAGAATATCCTCCGTCCTGTCCACACCTACGCGTTCGACACGAATTGGATCTTGCGAGGATAGGTTCTCCCCGTTCTCTCCAGTATCCGGTTTCGCCATATCCAATTCCCCCTATCCTGGTGTTTATCTAAATCCGATCGAATTTATTAGACTAAAGCTTGCTCTGTAGCTAGCGGCAAAATGACAGTGACCTGTGTCCCCTTACCCAGCTCACTATGCATTTCGATCCGGCCATTATGCAGTTCGACGATCTGTTGGGTAATGGCAAGCCCCAGTCCAGTTCCGCCATTGAGGGCATCCACCTGGAAAAAACGATCCCTGACCTTGGCCAGATGGGCTTCGCTGATCCCGATCCCGCTATCCCGGACAATGATGGCAACCTCCTGATTAGACAGTGATTGCACAGTCAGCACAATACTGGAATCCTCATGGGAAAACTTAATGGCATTATCTACTAGATTCAGAAATACCTGCTTCAGTCGGTTGGCGTCACCCTTTACAAACACAGCGTCATCGCATTCCAGAAGCAAATGGATTCTCTTCTTCTCCGCCTTCGCCCAGACATTCAGAATGGTCTCCTGCAGCAGCACCTTCATATCAACAATGCCGATGGACAGCTTCATTTCATTCTGCTGGAGCTTGGAGAAGTCGAGAATCTCCTCTACCAGCCCAATCAGCCGGTCACTTTCTTTGGAGATGATTCCCATGCCGAGCTTCGTCTCCTCCGGATCATAGCCTCCGGACACCAGGGTCTCACTCCAGCCCTTGATACTGGTGAGTGGTGTGCGCAGTTCGTGAGAGATTGACGAGATAAAGTCATCCTTGATCTGATTACTGCGTACTATCTCTTGGGCCATATAATTGATCGTGGTGGCCAACTCGGCAATTTCGTACCTATAGTTGCCTTTGATTCTTGTATTGAATTTGCCTTTCGCCATTTGGGCGGATACGGCCGTAATATTATTCAGCGGCTTAACGATGGAATTGGCAAGTCCGATACTGAACAGGGCAACAATGACCAGTACAGCTCCGCCGATCCCTACGGAGAGCAGGGTGAGATTCAATAGCCCGCTATTAATCGACTCCACCGAAGTGAGGTATCTCAGGATGTAAACATCCCGGCCGTGAATTTGCAGCATTTTGGAGACCGCCATAACACTCTCGTTCGTTCCTGGTTGTCTACCAACCCAGCGGCCAATACTCCCTCCTGCTGCCTCTGGAACATCGCTGGTGGTAATTGTCCGGTCTGGCTGGAAGCCTGTAGAACTGGTAACGATATCACCATTACGCGTAAGCACCTCAAGCTCTGTGTTATTAAACGTGAAGGTGTCCAGCAGATCCTGCAGGCGAACCGTGGAATCCATGCCCTTAACCTGGTATTTGTTAAAATAGGTCTCTGCTGTGCTAAGTTGATTGGTAATCTTACTATAAATGCTGTCATAGTAGTAGGTCCGAATAGCCAACAGGAAAATCACTTCTACAAGGAGAAGCGCCAAGAAGACTACAAGAATGTAATGCAGTACGATCTGTCTGCGCATCCCCTTCTTTATCATTGTCCTTGGCCTCTCCATTTGTAACCGTGGCCCCACACCGTTTGCAGATATTCCGGCTCAGAAGGATTATTCTCGATCTTTTGCCGCAGACGGCGGATGTTCACGTCCACGATTTTGGGATCTCCCATATATTCCTTCCCCCACACATGATCCAGCAGCAGATCACGGCTGAGCGGTGTATTCTCCTTTTCCAGGAAGAACTGTACCAGCGAGAATTCGGTCGGGGTCAATTCAATGAGCTCCCCACTGCGCTTGAACTGCTTGGAGATCAGATCCAGCGTAAAATGTCCGGATTGGAACGAGACTTTAGCCGATGGCTCCCGGTGAACGTTAACCCGGCGCAACAGCGACTGAATACGGGCAATCAGCTCTGTAGGACTAAACGGCTTGCTGACATGATCGTCCGCGCCTACGGACAACGCGTAGACCTTATCCTGCTCTTGAACTTTGGCTGTGAGGAAAATAATGCCCAGCCGCTCGTTATTCTCACGTACGCGTCGACACACTTCAAATCCATCAATGCCGGGAACCATGACATCCAGGAGTGCAATATCAATATCGGGGATCGTGGTCAGCTTGTGCAGCGCTTCGTTACCGTCTGCTGCCTCCAATACCTCGAACCCGTTACGTTTCAAATTGATGACAATAAAACTGCGGATGGACTCTTCGTCCTCCAGTATGAGCACTTTACTCATCTATTCCCTTCCTTTCGATCGGGGCGGTTATTTTGTTGCTGTTTGCCCCGTTGTTTTTCTGTTCCAGCTTGCCGCGGTAGCCAATGAATGTATTGCCGTCACGTCCCCAAAGCTCCCAGTTGCTGTTCTTCAGCTGCTCCCATTCATGCGGCGAGAAGAACGACACTTCGGCAACCGTCTCCCCGGTATCTACCAGAATAAACTTCAGGTATTTATCCAGTACAGACTTCGTATCCACCGTGATGTTTCCATGCCATTCTGGCGGAAAATTGATATAGAAACGGTCGGCAGGATCACGATACTGCTGCATGGCAAACGTCAGGCCATCCTTGCCGTCCCATTTATAATAGGAATTGAAATACGGGATCGTGTTGGGATCAAAATATTCCCAGCCCTTCGGTTTCTCCAGCAAACCGATTTCAATAATACCATCGCCATCGATGTCCTCGCTAACAATTTTCCGGTCTTTTAGGGTCCGATCATCCCCAGGCACAACAACCCGCAGCTTGTTGTTCTCCATGACCACCACAGAGGTGTAGGCGGAATTGGACTCCACGGCTGCATCCAGTACGATACCTTCTTTGTTTTCAGCTACTTTTCCTGCGACAATATTGTAATAATTATTAAAATACGGATCGATGTTATCCAGCTTATCCAGTACCTTGAAGCCGCCATCGGCGTATTGATAAGTCGTAATGGTCGCATATTCATTGCGCTTGAAAGAAACCACGGTAATGTCCTGGATACCGTCACGATTCAGATCATCTATAATATATTTGGTATAAGGAACCTGCAGTACTTCTTCAAGCGTACCGTTAGAATAACTATAGACTACCATTCCTTTGTCTTCACCACGGGAGTACCCGGCAATAATATCCAGTTTCCCGTCGTTCGTAACATCCTTCAGATCCAGTGATTCAAGCACTGTACCATCACCGTCAAAGACCAGCTTCTTGACCCAGGCATCCCCCTGCTTTTCCAGAAGCATGCCATGAATCTGCACAGCCTCTCCCGGTGTCTCATAGAAAACAATCGTCTCCATGATCCCGTCCTTGTTCAAATCCTCCGTACGGATCGAACTGTCATCATCATTCTTTGGCCGGATCAGCGAAGAACCCGAAGGTATCATCGATGTAATCGCAGTCATCAATGTTGCCTTGTCTGCCGACAACCGCGGCGTTTTCATCTGGGATACCGGGTCGCTGATGAACGTACACCCCGAGAGTAACGACAGCGCCAGTGACGCGGCGGCCAACCGGCTTATGATTCTTCTATTCAACATTCATCACTCTTTTCCTTGATTAAAGGCTGAGACGCTCCTGAGAGGTCAAGCGGCGGCCGTTAACGTTATGCTTGATACGACCGTCCTTCAATACCCACAGGCGCGAGGCGTAGCGCTCTGCCAGCTCGATAGGCAGAACGGCGATGACCGTCAGGCCGCTTTCCTTGCACAGCTTGCGGAGGTTCTCCATAACCCGCTCTGCGGACTTCGGATCAAGCCCTGTCACAGGCTCATCCGCCAGGATGACCTTGGCGCCATGCACCAGGGCGCGGGCAATTGCCACACGCTGCCGCTCGCCACCACTTAACTGGCTTGCCTTAAGCTTCGCTTTGTCCAGCAGGCCAAGGGCCTCCAATTCGTCCATGGCTCCCATATAATCATCTGAGCGGACCATTCCTGTTACCATACGCCATAATGGGGTTTGGGCAGATTGGCCGATCAGCACGTTCTTCAGTGCGGTCCGATTAGGATTAAGCTCGGCATTCTGTTCAAGATAGGCCCATTCGCGGCGGATTTTCCGTTTACCGGAGAAACCGCTCTTCAATATATCTTTTCCATCTACGCGGAAATTTCCCCGATCCCATTTTTCCCGTAGCGCCAAACAGCGCAGCAGTGTAGATTTACCGCTGCCGCTTCCCCCGAGCACTGCAACAAATTCCCCTTCTTCCAACTGAAAACCGATGTCTTGCAGCACCGGAAGCTTGGTCTCCCCGACTGCTTTGGCTAAATGTTCAACTGTGATCATAGTTCAGCTCTCCTGTCCTCATCTCTATACTATAGTGTATTGGAAAGCGAGATTAAATTCCATGCGAGCACCCGTTCTTATTTTACTTCAAATTTGTGACCGTGGCGAGAACAATAATCCCAGCAGTCCAAACAAGATAAAGAGCAGTCCCATGAGCCCGAATACACCGCCGCCGGAGCTGAGCTCCAGCAGCAGTCCGCCCAAAGCCGGACCGAGAATACTGCCTGCGCTAAAGTGAAAAGATGCCACAACATTGGCCGCCGGCAACAAGTTACGCGGCAGAATATCTGCTGCATAGGCTAGACCAAGCGAGAAGAATGAACCGACAAAACCGCCGGCAAATGCAAGCAGAACTAGCGAAAACATGAAATGATCTCCCGCCAGCGGCAGCAGCGTGAAGCTCAAACCGCCTCCGATCCCGGCAAGCATGAGAACTTTTTTGCGGCCGAACCGGTCGCTCCACATCCCCAGGGGAAGCTGAAGCACTAGCCCCCCGATACCGGCAAAAGGCAGCAGTGCAGCAATCTGATCCGCGCTGTAACCAATCCGCAGGCCATAGATCGGGAAGTTGCTGTTCAGGCTGGCCTCCATGTAGCCGTATAGAAGAGCCGGAATCAAGGCATACCAAGCGAGACTGTAGCTTCGCCCAAAGCGGCGCGCCTGTCCCTCCCTACTCTCGGAGGTTTCCGGGCGGGATTCCGGGAGCTTGATCAATGTCAGTAGTAGAGCCATCAAGAACAGCGTAGCTAAGACCAAGAAAGGCGTGGCTTGTCCGAAGCGCAGCAGACTAATCCCCACAGGACCAAGACTGAAGCCAAGACCATATGACATTCCGTAGATGGAAAGATTACGTCCACGGTTCTGTGCCGGGGTCATCAGCAGCACCCAGAGCTGGGCAGCATAATTGATGGCTGAGTCCCCGATACCGACAAGCAGTCGAAGCACGAACCACGCCTTAATACCCGGCAGCACCGGGAATAGCAATAGGCTCACCAGCACGAGTGTGAGTCCTGCGGCAATGAGCTTTTTAAAACCAATGGCTCCCAGTACACGCTCGGCGATGAGTGTCATGCCGAACGAACCGATATACAGTGCCGCTGCGTTTAAACCGTTCAGGGACGAGGAGACCCCTTTTTGCTCCAAAAGAATGGATAAAACTGGCAGCAGCAGCCCTTGGCTAAGTCCGGCGGCAATAATAACCGTGATGAGAATCAGGTAATTCATGTTGCTGTTTCGTTGAACAGCGCTTGAGTGCGGGTCTGACACAGGTGAAAGCCTCCTACAAAACAAATAAAAGTAAACAAAAACAAACGTTATCCGAACTGCATCCAAAAGACAAACACCGAACATTATAGTGGACAAGCCTCTTCAAAACAAGAGATAATATATAGAAGTGACGGATTTCCTGGGGGTGCAAGCTTCATGAACTATGAATTGAAAATTGATGTCTCACCGGTCTATGAGCTGATTGACAGCTTTATGTTATATGTTACGCGAAAATGGATTTCCAATCTGGATATTGGCCCCGACTGGGTCAGTGACGTGGAAAGCCGCTTTCCATCGCATCAGGCTGCGGAGATTATGCAGGCTGCTGAATGGCCATTCAGCGATTATGATGTCCTGTATGCCTGGGCTTACAGCCTTGGACCAGCCGAGAAGGTTCTAAGCTACTTGGATGTACTGGAATCCACTTCGCTTGAAGATTGTTTCCAGCATGTGGCTCCACTCATTACAGGCTTTACCTTGGAAGAATGTCAGCGTATCAAGGACAGCTACACTCCTCTGCTGCGGCTGTGGTACAGTCAATATTTCCGCCATGTGGAGCACAAAATTCTGCCGCTGCTCATCGAGGATGCCTCCGAGAAGAAAATGCTCCAGAGCAAAATGGACCCCATCGCCCTGATTGAATATGCTTCTGGCGGCGTAGTTATTGAAGAACTGCCGAATTTACAAACCATTGTTCTGCTTCCTACGGTCCACAATCGGCCGATCAACACCTATTGCTTCTATAACACTATGGTTATTATCCAATATCCGGTCGACGTGCCTTTAGAAAATGAGGACGAGCCCCCTACTGTGCTGCTTCGTATGACCCGGGCTTTAGCTAATCCCACAAGGCTCAGATTACTGCGGCATGTGGCCCATGAGCCGAAGACACTTTGGGAGATACAGTCCGACTTGAACCAGTCGCGGGAGATGCTCATGCATCATCTGATGATTCTGCGGGTAGCAGGTCTACTACGTATTCATCTGCGCGGTGAATATAATGAACGTTTCAGCATCCGCCCTGACGGAGCATCAGAGCTGCAGATGTTCCTGGAATCCTATATACGTTTATAATAGAATGGACAGAGAACAAAGATTGAGACAGAGACAGAACAAGGAGTGAGTGGCGTGAAATATATGACTCAACAAGTCATTTTCGATTTGGACGATACCCTCGTCCACTGCAACAAATACTTCGATCTCATTCTGGGACAATATTTTGAACTGATGGCAGAATGGTTCCAGGATTATGGACTGCCTACCAGCGAGATGCGGAGTAAACAGGCGGAAATTGATGTCGAAACCGTCAGCACAAGCGGTCTAGCCAGCGATAACTTCCCTAAATCCCTGATTGGGACCTATCATTTCTTCTGCGCCAAATACGGGCGGAAAGCCGATGCTTTTGAGGAGCAGCAGCTGATGAAGCTGGGCATGAGTGTCTATGATCAGGAAATTGAGGCCTACCCCGGCATGGTCGAGACGCTCGATACCTTGAAACAGGAAGGACATGATCTCTACCTCTACACGGGTGGAGACGATACCATACAGCAGCGCAAGATTGAACAAATGAAGCTGGACGTTTATTTTGACGATCGTATCTTTATCCGTAAGCATAAAAATGTCGAGGCTCTGGAGAACATCCTGGCCAGCGGTACTTTTGATCGTAAAGTGACCTGGATGGTCGGAAACTCTCTGCGTACAGATGTACTGCCAGCCGTTACAGCCGGGATCAACAGCATTTATCTTAAACAACAGAACGAATGGCTCTACAACATGATTGAGCTTCAGCGTGAAATGCAGCAAGCCGTCAAGACCATTTCTTCGATCTACGAGGTCCCTCCGGTCATCCGTACCGCAGCGCAGCAGATTAAAATCCACGGCTAGGACCCTTCTCTAGTGTTAGAAATGCCATAGGCTTCCTTTAGCAGCTTTGATTATACTGTTACAGTGAATGATCAAAGCGTGCAGGAGGAAGTCTGGAATGAATAAACAAGTAAATTCAAGACATAGCAATAACAAGTTACTACCCATGCTCTTGACGGTGATTGGTGTTGTTCTGGTTGTAGTCGCTGCCTTTGTCTTCACGGGCAAGAACGGCACTTCCGAGCTCGACAGCTTGCCAAATTACACTGAAGTTAAAGGCAAGATTGTGGTTGACGGTTTAAAGTATGAGAAGCAGCCCCATCTGGGGAGCAGCACTGCCAAAGTCAAAGTGATAGAATTTGCGGATTTCAAGTGCCCTGCTTGCAAAAAGTGGACTGAGCTGTATCTGGACACCTTCATCAAGGACTACGTAGATACCGGTAAGGCGGAATTCTTCTTCATGAACTTTGCTTTTATTGACAGAGACTCCTATCTGGCCGCGAGTGCCGGTGAAGCCATCTATAATCAGAGCAACGAGAAGTTTTGGGAATATGTCCACAAGCTATACGCGAACCAAGGCGATGAGAGCAAGATTTGGGCGACCGAGAAGTTCATC
Source organism: Paenibacillus agri (assembly GCF_013359945.1). Lineage (GTDB taxonomy): Bacteria > Bacillota > Bacilli > Paenibacillales > Paenibacillaceae > Paenibacillus_AQ > Paenibacillus_AQ agri. Next base: position 51,224 of record NZ_JABWCS010000216.1, read on the forward strand.
CTGAAGTTCGTCAAGGATAATATCGCCGGCATTGATTATGGTCAGTTCGAGCAGGATGTCAAGAACCACACTTACATGTTCGATGTTAAAGAGGACTTCAAAATTGCCGGCGCCTACGGAGTTAACGGCACTCCTAAATTCATGGTGAATGGTGTGCTGCTTCCCGACTCTTCTTACGAAGGCCTGACTACGGCGATTGAAGCGGCTTTGAAGGAATAGAACGGTAATAGAGCTTCCCAAAGGAGTCATTATGACGGCGGGACGCTCCTTTTTCATATTATTAGACAAAAAGAAACCGGTCCTTGGTAAAGGGGCGTTCTTTGCAGCCGGGAATGGAAGTCAAACGAAGTGGAGTATATGTATATAGAGATATTAATAAGTAGAGTTAGCATCGGAGAACTATACGGTACTGATTACATGATCAACAACCCCTTCTTTCTAGAATTAAAATTATAACTAATCCGTTACACCTGACTATCTGGGTGATAGCAAATTTGGCTCGACCGGCTTACTAAGCCAGTGGTCATCGGTCTGGACATGATTTTTACGGACAAACTTGGCGACACTGTATTTAAAATCCTCATACGCAAAAGGGTCAGCCAGCCGCACAACATACCCTTCCTGCTCTCCCCCGCAATTCGATTGCTTGGTGTAACAAGCCTTTACTGCTTCCTCGTTCCAAATCCCTCTATACAGCACCGGGACGGTTACCAATCCCAGACGCTCCGCCCATTCTTCAGTTTCGTCCCAAGACAAACATTGGTTACTGCGATCCCACACGGAAAAGAGCATAAAATAGGATGGCAGCGCCGAATAGTACAGCGAATGCTTGGCATAGACATTTTCCCCACATAACCGATAGCCTTCGGGAATCAGGTACTTGATACCGCCATGCAGCGTCTTAACGAAATGCCTGGAGTGATGATCCTTGCTGTCCAGCGACCGGGCATGAATGAAGTGACTGTACATCGTGGTGTTCTCTCCATCCATTTTCTCCGTAATGACGACTTCCCGGCCCTTGAAATGCTCAGTATTCCGCAGAATCTTATCGTCGTCCGTGTACCCTCTCGACCAAGGCAGATGCATCGTCCTCGGATATTTCACTTTCATGTTTCTTCACCTCTTTACTTGCCAAAGCTGTCAGCTTCAGCGAAAAAATACAGCTCTGCCAGCAGCTCACCGCCGAGCAGATGATAGATGTTTGAAGCTCCTGCGTCGCCGCCATGCAGAATCTCCATATGGAAGCTGACCAAGTAGACGACATGCAGGACAAAATCGTCATCATAGCCCAGCGCTTTCAGCAGATTGCAGGCAATGATCGCGGAGACATGTTCATGGCCGAAGTAAGAATAATACTCCCGGGTCTGCTTCCAGACCTTGCAGAGCGGTTTGCCTGTATCATGAAACAGCGCCGCCAGCTGCATCACCAGCAAATGTTCTCCCTCATAACATTCGTTGATATATTCCAGCACACTATAGGTATGCTCAGACAACGTCTTGGAATGGTAAGGGTTCCCTTGATCAAATCCCAGCATAATCGAAAAATAAGGTGATGCGGACAGATAGCGAAACAGCTCATCATGTCCTGGCTCTGCTGCTAGCAGCTGCTCCAATTCCTCACGCACGATCCCGGGATCAGCTTCAGCATGTACGATATGCACGGCAGAGAAGCCTTCACCATGTACCGGAAATGCAAAATTTTTGGCGTATTTAGTTAGGATTACCTCGTTCAACCTACGCTTTCGCAGCTTGTTCCGCGCAAGGGCCAGTTCGTAAGGAGCATCGCAGACGTGGCATTCTACAGGAATCCCGCTGAATCGCTTCAGGAACTTCAGTCTGCGTCCCCGGTCAATATTTGTAGCGTCAAAAACAACATTTCGGCCGCCAGCCAGCACCTGCTCCATTTCTGCAAAAGCCGTATCAAACACCAGATAGTTATTTTTCTGCTTGGATTCGTTACCGAATAACCGCTCCCGGATGTCATCTGTAGCCACTAGCACAGCCCGTTCACTGCGGCAAAGCTGCTTGGCATACGTGCTCTTACCACTGCCGGGAATACCCGTCAGCATATGAATGGTACTCATAGTTATCACCTCCCTTCAAGTATTTATTTTATTGCGCTACAGCATAAGTGACAGAGATCGCCGTCGACCCGGATCGCGGGTCCTGATAGGAAGATAGCCTGCCCCAGTCGAAGCTGTACTCCAAATAAGGATAGGGCTCTTTCCGCTCATAATCCGGTTTGCGGGACAGCATTTGAGCCAAGATAGCGTTATGCTTCCTATATCGTTTCAATTCTCCCTGGGTGGTCCATTCCTCCCAAGAGTTCGGGTATTCTTTGCCCTGAACAGAGAGCGTCGCTGAATGAATTTTGCCGTTATAACAACATATCGAAACGAAGAAAAGCTGTGTCGGCAGGAGCGGCACATCCTTGAAGTTGTACCACTCATATCCGTTACCGATGGAACGGCTGGAAGCCAGATGAAGGTTGTACATCATCGTAGAGCGTAACTCTTCCTCAGTCAACCCAGGATAAATGATCCGCTCTCCATCCGCGGCGAGTTCCCCTATTTCCCAACTGGTTGGCAACCCATTCTCTACCTCTCTATTAGTCATCTCTATCCCTTCTCTTCCAATACGGATAATGTGTACTTCATCAGATCTATGAGCAGCAGCTTTAACACCTAACTTAGAGTATAACGAACAAAGACTGGTCCTCACAATCGACCTAAGGGCTTAATACAGGATAACATATTCCAGAAAATTCCAAACAAACGGGGAAGCTTTAAACTGTAGGGGCCGAAGCGCTCGTTTGAAAGCTTTCCATAGGAAAGCTTTCACCGGATCATAGTCTGTCGAAAGATTTCAAGCTCTAGAAGCAGTATTTTCCCCTTCTCCAGTCGTCTTAACAGTGAAAAAGAGAGGCCACCTCATAAACTAACAGCATTTTTGCACCTTATTTTTCTTCAATATAGGCAAATGAGGGAAATAAGGGCATTATTGTATCCTATTTTTTGAAAAATCACGCTGGTCGAGGTTTTCTGGAAAAATTAAGGTACAATATTGCACTTAATCTTCGTTAGCCCATAGCTGCAGAGGATTTAAGGTACAAAAATGCCCTTAATTACACTTCGACGCTTGAGCGATTGAACGAAGCCATAAAGAAACATCAGATAAACGCTTTTACGAAAGGCACATCGCCGTTTGTCTTCGTCTGAAAGGGAGTAGGGTATTGCTTGTCTGGAAAGGGATCATTCCCCTGGACAGCCGCCTAATTTTACAAGTCTAAGCTTCATGTAAGCCAATATATGATGCGAAGCAATGAACATCCGATGGAAACGATTAATTGCGGTTTATATAATCTGTTCTCTGGGCTAAAATATTTATGCGATTTTCCGTAGGCATTTTACAACTCCCCCTCAAGAAACTTTATGAGGTGCAATTCAGGATGCTCGAGGAACTCTGTAAAGCTGCATAAATCAGCGTAGACCTGGTGCTCCATGTCATAACAGCCGATTAAACCTTTTTTCTTTGGATTCCAAAGCAGTTGCAAGCCAGAGTAATTGTCAATGTCGGCTGAAAGACGCAGCAGCTTTTGCCTTCCCACTTTCATCTGGATCGTATCGGTCAATGTAAAAAAGTCGATATACCCGATTTCATATTCATTTGGCGCCAGCTCAAGGCGTAGCTTGTCTCCTGTAAGAAAGCTGACCAGTTCATATGTTAATTTATATTTTTTAAGCTCAAGCTTCTTGTTCGCCACACTATGAAAATCAGCCGGTTCCAGCGATTTCAGATAGTCAGCCAAGTCAGTATGCTTATTGCTGACCGCAATTGTATATGGCCGCTCGCCGTCTTTTTCCGCCAAAGTAACGTCTGCGCCGTGTTCAATCAGAAATTTTACCATATTCATAGACCCCATTCGCGCAGCCACAGTTAATGGAGTTGCTTCATAAGGATAGACCATATCCGGTTTATTATAATTGATGTCCACTCCCTGATGCAGTAAATACGTGAGTGTCTTATAGTCATGGTCCGATACCGCTTGACGCAATACGGCGCCGCCATGCAGCTTGATATCTAATCCGAGCTCATGAATAAGCGGAATGTTCTTTTTGTTGCCATAGTAGGCCTGTGAATATGCACCCGATCCTGTGTGATTGAGCTTGTCCATCTTGGCTCCCTGCGCAACAACGTAACGAACGATATCCTCCTTACCATAGCGAACAGCTCGCAAAAAGGCCGGATTATGATGGACATTCAGATTGACGCCATGCTCTACCAGCAGCTTCACAACTTGCGTTTGCTGCGATATAAGCGCCAGATCCAACGGACTAACGGTGATATGCTTGCTCAGTACGATACCCTGTTCTATATCCCAATCTGATGCGATGGCAGCCTGTAAATCCGGAATATTTCCTTTGTAAATATGCATCGCCCTTTCAGGCAATTCCTCGAATCTCCCGATATCTTTCAGGACGATCATCCACACCACTCCTACTTAATAATCTTATGAAATCGTTTCGCACCCTTTAGACAAGAGCCATTGCTTCATAACAGCAAACGCCTTTTGCGCATCCTGTTCGTAGAAGACAGCCACCTCTTGCTGGTAAGCATAATTCAATCGTATATAGCCGCCCAGTTCTCGGTAAAACAGGAAGCGCGCATATAGGGTCTCAATGGACAAATCCGGTGGAAAATCAGCTTGGCACACTCTGGCCAGTTCACGCAGCGAAAGCTGATTCTGCCCTGGTGGCAAACGCAAAAAGAGATGGCTCCGAGTGCCTGTCCACGGTTCATAATAGACGTCTTCCTCTAGGCTGCTTCCATAAATCTGACGGTATATGTCGTCCAGTACCAAGGCGTACGTCCCTTCGTCCTCCTGCTCCCGTGCCTGCAGCGAAATGGCCTTTATGTGCTCCGCATGCCGAGGCAGCCAGAGCAGCCCAGCCGTCGCGGGATGTACTGCCAGAAAGTCACCGTCCACCGTCGTGCCTATAGCGATACACTCGCCGATCTGTTGTTCATGAATGGGGCTGTCTTCGCCATACTCCCACAACCCATACTCGGCAAAAGGTTGCAGCACCTCCGGATCAGGCAATTGGACATTCATCCATCCTCTGTAAGTCCCTTCGCCGAATCGCCGTAAAAAGCGGAGGTAGCCTTGAGGATAAATAGCGGCATCTTCCTTCGCGAGCACTTGGTTTTGGGCCTCAGACAGCGGATTTTGCTGAGATACTATGTACATGAATACTCCTCCGGTTTCCTTATTTCGCCTCCAATTGAGCCAAAATCACTCGGGCACGACCAAGCTAAAAATCCATCACATCCGTATCCAAGTTCATAGAAGCAGCTTCTTCGAGGGCCAGATTCAGCCATTCGGCGGCAGGTTCGAGCCTCCCCGTCTCCGACAATAAATCGCCGTAACAGACCACGGCCTGTATGAAAACGGCGTTGTCGCTAGCGATCTTCGCTGCTTCTATTGCTTGTTTCAAACAATGCTCGCCCTGCTCCATTTTCCCTGCATCCAAGTATCTCAGGGCCTTGTTAAACTCCTGGTAAGCCTCCAGTGTATCCACCTCTTTGTTACGACATAGACACCAACAAAAACCAGCTTTCCAGAGATTGGGCTTCATCCCAACAGATTGAATCTTACTTATCCATCAGTAATCGCGGGCTGCATCGAACCAGCTTTGAGCCATCTCCTCAGTTATAGGCTGGCCAATTAAATGATTGGACTGGCTGAGTTGCCATACTGCTTCGCCAAGGTCTTCTCTTTCGGTAGTTTCGATACCTTTGAGGGTATTGAAGCGCATGGTGAAAGCCGTAATGGCCGCCTCGGCATCGGCAAAGCTGCGGGCCTGGGCCAAGGATACCTGGGCAACGTTGTAAGCTTCATTAGCCAGCTTGGCCTGACGTTTAGGCCAGGACGAGAACGGGCGACCGAACTCGGTCATCCACCATTCAGGTTTTCGCAATTGGCTCACTGAAGCATGACCAGTCCACGGACGGGTTTTAGCGCGTGCTTTCATTTGCTGTCTTAGGCGCTTGCCCACAGTCTCTTCCACATTGTAGGCGATAAATCTGTCAAGTAACGGCCACGTATCCAAGGAGGGCAAGTCCGCCAGATCAGGCATGAAGCGCAGCTCCAGATTCGTTAACCCGGTATGACGAGCCAACGAGTCCATGTCGCAGAAGTTCCCCCACAAACTCACTGATTCAAGGTGTGGGAACCGGTCTAGACAGCCCAGCGAGATGGACTGTCCCAGCGGCGCGTTGTGCAGCATCAGGCTCGTCACCTGGTGCAATTCACCGAGGTCCGGCAGTATGAAGGGAGGATCATTCTTGCGTCGGCTGGTATGCGGCGCGAGTACCAGAGAAGACGGCATATCCCCAGTGGCCAAGAAGCGAGATAGATCGCCGGACACGTTCAGTCGGAAAGGTCTCTGCGGAAGCCTTAGGGTCAGGCGCTCTGCGGACTCTCCCAACTCGATATGTAAGCCATGCAAAATGGACTGACTGGCGTCTACTACCGTATCGGCAGACAGAACCGGAGACCACGTCATCTCTTCAATGGGACGTTTCTGTGCCCAATCCAAGAAGCCCGTGTCACTGCCTGAATAGTGCAGAAATCTCGGCCAGGGCGAGCCTGCAGGCGTAGCAAAGGCATCGAATACCGTCCAATCGATGACCTCGTCTGGTTCGACGTGAAGATCCGCCTTTTTCCCCAATTGCGGTGGTCCAATAGACAGACTGCCCACACCGGGCTGAATGACAAGAGTGTGACTGCGAGGACCTGTCAGGTCGATAGGATAACGGCCAACTTCTCTAACGGAGCCAGCAGAAGGACGCGCCTGGTTATCATTTGACATTTCTGTTATCCTCCTATCAAGTTATGCTCCATTTTTGAAAACCCAACTTTAATAAGGAATCTTGTATTTCTTGATCTACTTTGCTTTTGGAGGTCGCGAATTCAAATTCGGTTAAAGCACTTGGAAGCTCTTGATGGATAAAGGAATCAAAATCAATGGCTGTTTTAAAAATACGGAGCTTACGGAGCGTGGGCAAGTGCTTCATTTCCAACAAAGAAGTCAAGCCTTTACAATTCAAAATAGATAGCTCCTCCAGCGCTTTCATCTCCCGGTCAAATCCGATTTCCTGCAGTTGAATTTGATCCTCGATTACGAGCCTCGTTAGGTCTTTAAATTTAGTAATATTGCTCAGGTCATGGAATCCACGGACTCTAACGATCTCCAGGTCGTCGATCTCATTCTCTTCGATTTCCTGAATATGTTCCCGGCCTCCAAGAAGAATACGAAGGTGCTTCAATTTCTTCAATTTATTAATAAAATGCAATGGTGATTTGCTAATCGAATGCAGCGCGAGGTAGTTCAAGTGTTCCAGATGGCCTACCGCATCCAGGTTTTTCACCTTACCCCCAACATGTAATTGTTCTAGATGAGAGAACTCTTTTAAATATAGCAGATTAATGTTCTTTTTCTCCGAAATAATCGTTAACTCTCTTAACGACCGTAGAGAGTCTATTCCCAAAATATCTGAATTCTCCAGCTCATATATGCCCACGTGCAAACTGTACAAGTGTTCCAGCGTAGCCAACGTATCGGTATTATGTGCCTGGGTGAGACTATTGAGATGCAGCATTTTGACATGGGGAATCCGTAGAAGTGTGTCAGCATCAAAAGAGAGGGAATAATGCCCATAGAAACGCACTCCGAAATTCTCATCCAAAGTCGCGCAAAGCTCATCGACTTCCTCCAAGATAGAGCCATAAAAATCCGGGTGGGAGAACTGGACAATCACTTGGTTATCATCGTGCAAATCCTGCTTGATCTGCACCGGGTCTAGCGCAACAGGATTATCGATCAGAATCCTTCTTTTCCATTGCTTACGCATGCGTAAACCTCCTATTTGGCATGAAGTAGAAGTCTATGATTTACCTATTATTCATAACAAGTTTATATTTCTTAAAAATCCAAGAGTTCATCATGTCATTTACCGCATTTTTGCTTATGCGAACCGGCGGTTTTTGCTCTTGCAAACCATCCGCCGTATGTGCCAAAAAACGAAGCGGCGTTGTAATTTGTTTAATATTGCTTGCTACTGCGTTAAAAAACGTATACGTTAATGGCTGATGTTCCCGAATATCCTCGTATATATAATACTTCCCTTTTTCGTCCTCCAAATCAATTTGAAAACCTTTCGGTAAGGAAAACATGATATATGGCAGTTCATCTTCTGCCCACTGCTCGCGATATGGAAATCTGATACTTTCATTTCTGGCAAATAAACCAGAGCTTTCATTACCAGCAGAAAAAGAAATAGAATATACAAAGAACGGGTAGTAATCGGGCTTTTCTTGCGTTATGAAATATTGATAGAACTTTTCATAAGCTTCATACACTTGTGCGTGGTCATGTTTTGTCCGGGCATAATTAGTATGACTAAATTGTGCTTGCTGCTGCTCGAAAAGTTTTAAAACATCCTTAAATTCCTCTGGTGTTATAAAAAATTTAAGTTTATAGAATCCGCTGTGCTTTAATCCACTCACTTACTTCACCACCATTTTAGGGAGTCAAAAATGCCTGTTGCACGTAAATGAAGACCTGACGCGATCACTATTCATAAAAATTTTCCTCGATTAGCTCCTCGAATGAATTCGCTAACAACTTAATCTCCCCGTTATCGTGATAACCAATAAAAACCTCACCTGCCTGATTGATGAAAATCGGATCACCCGCTCCATCCATAGAAATGACATAGCTGGTTCGTAAAACCTCTGCAAAAGGAGGTGCCTTGAATTGCTCCCGGAATCCCAGCGTCAAATCGACAACCGTTTCATTTCCGAGACTAGAGCCATTAGAGAAGGCATGTATCGCAAGCCCTCCGTATGCTCCCCCAAACATGCTGATAAATTGTAAGTAATCCTCATGAAAGGTTACTTTCAGCACCTGCTGGGCCTTGATAATTTACTCTTGAGTCGCCGGAATGCCTACTAGTGTTCTATTATCTTCCCTATGTAGAAAAATCTTTAATCTCTCCATTAACGAATCTTTCATAAGTTGATCTCCTTCACTGCGAATGCCCTTATTCCGCCGCTTCCGCCAGCCATACTTGCATAGCCGGAGACTCCGCCCGGTTCAAACGCAGTGCGAAAAGACGCCCTGCCCGCGCCGGCGATCTCTGCTGCCAGCTTCTCTATTTCTTGCATCGGGTTTATGATCATCGCCCACTTTTCATTTTAAATTTCGGATTCGTCACTCAGGATCTCTATCCATATGCCTTCTACAATTGATATGGCGGGGCTTTTTCAGCTGCGATGTTGTCCGGATGAGCTTCAGTTGGCTCATAGTCATGCATACGGAGAAGGATATACTCCACTTCTTCTAATGGCATTTGCAATTGTCGGCTGATCTCGTAAAGCCCCATATTCTCCGCAAGTAGCGTCCTTGCTTTATTGATCTTTCCATCCAACCAATTGTTTTCTAACATCCAATTTTTTACCCGGATCGATAATTGATCTTGTGTTTCCTTATCTGCGTGCTTTTTATATTTTGCAATAGACTCCAGCAGATACTCATAGAGAAAGATACCTAAAGCTTCGCGTTGTTCATTTTTAGACATCCGTTGATACTGCTCATAGACGATGCTGACGTCTAAATATAGAGCGTGATCCCTGCTATCAAAACGTCTAAATGTTTTTCGGCCATAACTTTCAGGTAAAATACGCAATACAAAATGAATATCATACGGAAACTCCCATGTCTCTGCTAATTCCTCCAAAGGCAACAGTTCATCTCTCAATTGACCGACGCATGTTCCATATGTATCTAACAAGAAATCTAGCTTCATTCATGCCTCCTTTGGGACAAATTTCAAACCGCTGTATCATCTCTTTCTAATGCAAGGAGCCATGTCTATACACTAATGTATGTTCAAAGTTCATATTTTTCAAATTGCTCTCTGAGCGTTTCTTCATACGGTATCCACTCAAAATCGCTCCACAAAGTTAATCCTATGAGCTCCGACAGCTTATTAACGGCTTGTTCAGGGCTAGTAATGCTGATGAGATCGGCTAGAGCCTCATTGCTGATACCCAGCACTTCTCTAATATAGTCATCATTAAGACGTTCTTCTTTGAGCTCCTCGTATTCATCTCTTGTCCACTGTTCACAAAAGATTCTCTCGGCTTGAATGACTCCGTCGGCAAAAAACGACAACTCGAATATTTCCTCATTGATGTACCCGCCGGTCATGATTGGCTCCCCGATAAGCTGGGACAGCGTTTTGCCAACCTCCTTCACCGTACCCCATACAAAATAATCATGGAGAACGCTGACCCAGTTCTCGTTGCTTTTGCTAACATACATGACAGTTTTGCTCTCCTGAGCTTCTTTTCCACCTAATACTTCGGTATACCCGTGGCTTAGCTCTCTTAGTGCATCGAGCGTCTTCTCAAGGTTATTCGACTTAATATGTAAATTAGCAAATGATCTTCCCACAAGATAACCTCCTTCAGTTTTTAACTAACACGAATTCACATTGATATATACTATACTTTTCACCTGAATTTTTCGTCATCATTTAGGATACGGTTCACCATAATATACTTAAACACAAAGTACAGTTTTACCACAAAATTTCACATAAACAAATAAAAAAAGAAACCACTCCTGACGTATGGAGTGGTTTTCTACAGTACATATGCTGATATTGACTATAATTGGAGTCTATATCCCGCTTCAATCCAAAACTCCACTCAGCGTTTAGCGACACCATCACGACTAGGATATAAACCATTCAAATTAAGCAAAATCGACTTTAATTCAATTAAGTCATCGATTACGAAGTCAGCCTGGGCAAGTTCATTTTCTTGTGCAAAATCAAAATTACACCCGATTGCAACTAAACCATTATCTTTAGCCGCATTTATATCCGATAGGCGGTCGCCTACTACTGCCCCATTGGTAATACCATATTTTTCAATAACAATCCGGACTAAATCTGATTTATTCAGCGATTCAATTTGTTGGATACTAAATGCTTCAGTCACCCAATGATCCAAATTAAAATAACTGACAATGGCTTTTAAGTATTCCGTCAAACCATTACTCGCTATATAAATTGAACAATGATTCTCTTTTAAAAAACTGAAAACTTCATTTACATTAGGATATAAAGCGCCTTTCCCACGCTTAATATTTTCAATTAATCTTTCCAGGAAATAAGCATCCGTCTGCTCTCTTTCTTCAATAGAATGATCAGGCAGCAATGCTTCCCATACTTTGGGTAAAGGTACACCCATAATTTCACGGTACTTATCAATAGGCGTTGCTGTATCCCATCTATTTAGCGACCGTAAACGGTTAAAAGCATCCTCAAGAGATAATTCTAAAATCTTATCTGTTTGAAATAGTGTTCCATCCATATCAAAGATAAATGATTGCGACATTGGTTCTTCTCCCTTTTTCAAAAAAGACTGATCTTCCCTCAAATTTTCACTATAACAATTACTTTTTCATTCTCCAAAGAATTCTCACTCTTACTATAGCATATGTCGGAATTTAATCGTGGGGAAAGTATGCAACTAATTATACGGGATACTCTCTACCGTGCGGTCACCTCATACCGGAGGAGGATCCGCAGGGTCTACTAAATGCACTACACCATTTTCTACGGATATGAGCTCTGTCTCTCATTGAACAGAAGTTGAATATTGTTATAACCTGCCCACTTAATGAGTGGCTTCTATCGTTTTTCCTACAGAAAAGTAAATAATCACATGGAATGATTTCCAATGTGACTATAAGAGGTTATTTTTTAACTATACGTTTGTTTTATGCTACCTACTGCTAAACCGTTTGATCGCTTCCTCGGTCACTGGCTGGAAGAGGTTAACGAGGTTGCCGTCGGGATCGCGGAAAAACACTGAACGGTTTCCCCACGGCATCGTGGTCGGTTCCTGTACCCATTCTTCGACAATTGGCTTTAAGCGCACGTATTCGGCTTCGACATCGTCGACGCGGAACTCGATGATGACAGTGCGATTGTTGGCCGCTACTACGGAACCAGCGCCGAATAGCCCCGCCGTCTGGGAGTGGCCGATTGCCAGGGTACAAGATGGCAGGGTGAGTTCGGCAAAAACGGGCGCGGGGCGCTCCGCCGAAACACCTATGACTTTCTCATAGAACTCGACGAGACGATCCACGTCGTCGGTAATGATGCGTACAGAAGCGAAATTCACAAAATATCATCCTTCCTAATAATAAATGAAACAATAGTTTAATATCGTGGGCTAGAACCAACGACGTTACGTTTACATACCCGATTATAAAACAACGCTACTGACAACGTTATGTCAGTAGCGTTTTAACATCTTTTGAACTTCCTCAGTAATCCTTTTTCGGAATGATTCGGGTTCCAATACGATTACACCCGCTCCCCAGCCAAGCACCCATTGCAGCAATTCATCCAGTTGACGAACACGTAAGGTTACATGCAAACCATCTTGACGCTCTTCCATATCCTCTATGTAATGATAGTTCGATTCCTTCACCTTATCTGCGATATCATGGTTAAATCGAAGGCGAACCCGCAAATGGCGATCATCCGGAGGGGTGTACTCCCTTAAGTTAAAATGCGCCGGTAGTTCGAATTGTTCATCCAGATCGATTAGCTCGGTCATTCGGGACAAACGGAAATGGCGAATATCTTGACGTAGATCACAACGGGCCACGAGCATCCAAGATCCTTCAACGAGTACTAGACCATAGGGAGCGACGGTACGATCACTATGGTAATTCCCCTTGGAATCACCAATCCCTTTCGAATAATGAAATCTGATCTTTCGTTCCTCTAATATCGCCAGGCGGATCTTTTCGAAATATTCCTTTTCTTTTGACAGCACGTCCGGTTTACCGGGAGTGAGCAAGCGCAGCGCCTTGCGCACACGAGAAGTCTCATCGCGAACGCTCTCCGATAGAATGGCCTCGATTTTCCTCCGAGCGGCTTGAGCCCTGACACGATACTCATCATCAAATCGTTGCTCGATAAAGTCCGTTCCTATAAGCAAGGTCACGGCTTCTTCTACCGTGAAATGGATCGGCGGCAGGAAATAGCCTTTCATCAAAGAATATCCTGTGCCCGGGGCACCAATAATCGGCACGCCCGCTTCGCTAAGTGCCTGAATATCACGATAGATGGTCCGCAAGCTGGTCTCGAATAGGTCCGCTAACTCTTCGCCCCGTACCACTTCTCTACTTTGCAGCTCCAGAACGATGGCTAATAAACGGTCTGTTTTGTTCATTGGCTGCCTCCCTTGAAACTTAATGCTGTTCACCAAAAACTTGCCATCACTTGTGGTAAGGTTCATCGCGCTATGAGTAACGGCACGTTTTAGAGAAACGATCATCCATATGATGTGTTCTTCATTTCTTTCTTCTGAACTCAAGAATAGTCTTGCTCCAAATACTCTTCGTTAATCCTCTAGTTTAGTGATCATCGCATGCACTTTACTCAAATTCGTCTTAAAATATGTAGTAAAATACCAGTCATGATACTCTTTTGGTACTTCAATCTCATCAATGCTTCTATTACTTTGAACGGCTTCTGTCACTATTTTCATGATATTGGTTATATACCCCTTCACTTCGTGAAGTTCGTGTAAAGAGCATACTTCGCCATGTCCCGGTACGATAGTTTCTACATCTAGCAGTTCAACCTGCTCCAAAATATTCAGCCATTCCTGAGGATTTGCATGCGTCAAAACCGGGTGATGTTTTGAAAGCACCAGATCCCCTGTTACGGCTATTTTATCTTCAGGGATGTACACGATTGCATCACTTTGCGTGTGACCCCCGCCAAATGTGATGAGTTGAATGCTACGATTACTGCCATGTATGGTCATCAGTTGATCAAAAGTTATCGTCGGCAGCGAATGTACCAGATTGGGGAGCATCTTCATAAACTCACGGTCACTAGCATTTTCCCATGCCATTTCCCTTTTTAACTTTTCATCTGTCTCTTGTTGTATTTGCTCTTCAAGCTCGTCGATAGCCTGATACATTTGATCCATATTTTCCTTATATTTCGTTAACCTATCCCTGGAAAAAGAATCCATAATCTCACGGGTAGTTGATGTCGAAATAATTTGAGCCGTAGGGATGAACACTTGATTTCCAGAGGTATGGTCACTGTGCCAATGCGTATTGATTACATAGGATACAGGATTTCCCGTAAGGTACTCTGCCGCCGCTTTCAAATCCTCAGCAGCCTGTATGGTCGAGAATGTATCCACGACAACAGTTGTATCGCCTAGATCAATGATTGCTGCATTTCCCAAAGAACCGGTACCTGGAATCGCAATCGCTGCAATTACACTATCAGCGATGTGATTCAGCCGAAAATGCTCGGAGCCTCTAAATGTTTCTATCCTATTTTTCATATTCGCCTCTCCCTCCAATATCGGAATATATCATATGCCAGATCAATACGAGAGACAATGGTTTTTTTTCAAAAATCAGGATATACAAGCTAGACTTAAGAATGATGCATAGCAGACGGTATGTTTTTAAAAAGCTTCCGCCATGAACCGGTACACTGTTCCGCTCCCGTCCGATTGCAACGTGTAAGCAATGTGCAGGACCTGGGACAGGTCCGCAATGATCTTCAGACCAAGACCGGAATGGCTGACATGTGCATCAAACCCTGTCCCGTTATCGCGGATCATCACCACATTGTCTTGAATCGTTACCTCGACTATATTTGCGCTTGAATGTCTGAGCGCATTCTGAAAAATATTATCGAAAAGCCGCTGCAGCCACAGGGCGTTGCTTGTCCAGTTCAGCTCCCGGTTCAAGGATGCATAATGCAGCTCCACACTCTGGATGCTGTAGAGATAAGCCCACTTTTTCACCATCGTCTCAAGTAATTCATGCAGATTCACCCGGTCCTTCAAAATATACGAACTGTCCGGCGTGCCGGCGGATTGAAGTCTGATTTCAGTCGTCAATTCCGAGATGTACTGAATCTGCCGGGACAGTGACCACGTTAAGTTGGCATGCTCTGGATTCTCGATTTCCAGATCGAACAGCTGCAGCCGCATCGCGGTCAGTGGAGTGTTAATATCATGTCGCAGCTTGTTCATCATCTCCTTGTTAAGTTCTTCCTGCTCGCGGAGCTGAAGCTCCCGATAAGTCGTACGTTCAATTAACAGATTCACCGACCGGATCAAGTCTCCAATTTCATCCCCGCTGTAAACGCTCAGTGTATCCGGAATCTTCTCGTCGCTCGCGAGCTCCCGAACCGTCTGATTGAGCAAATTAATTCGTTTCAGCAGGGAGTGAATGGACCTTGAGAACAAGAGAGCAATCAGCAGCAGTGAGCACAAGAAGAGGCCGAGCATTACTGGGTAGGCAAAAGAGGCGTAAAAAGGTATCCCCCCGTTAACTGTCTTGAACACCGCATCGTACACTAGCGAAACAAGCACGCCTACCGCCAGCATTATAACCGGCACCGTGACGAGTGCAGATACCAGCAGCAGCCGGAATTTAGTCTTTAACGTCATGATTTAAAATAGGTATTCAGTCGATACCCTTCTCCGTATATAGTCTCGATAATCCCGCCCAGTTCATCCTGAATCTTCGCCCTTACTTTCTTTATATGTACCGGAATCAGATTGGGATTGCGGTCTTCCAATTGCCATACGTATTCGAGAAAATGCTCTTTGGACAGGATGCGGCCCCGGTTCTCGTACAGATAGAAGAACAGCTTACGCTCCGTCGCGGTAAAGAGCACCTCCTGGTGGAGGCTGCCGTTGAACACCCTTTTCCGCTCCGCGTCGATATACAGATGTAAAATCTGCACGAAGGTCCCGTAAGTGCTGTCCAGCATTTTCCGTATCCGGAGCAATAGTTCCCTAGGATCGAACGGTTTGACCATATACTCGTCTCCGATCTCCAGTCCTTGAAGCTTGCTGTCCATATCACCCCGGGCGGACAGAAAAATAACGGGGATAGGAAGTCCCCGATTCTTGAGCTTGCGGGTCAATAAATACCCGTCTTCATCTGGCAGCATCACATCCATAATGACCAGATCTATGTGTTTGATAATCTCCAGCATATCTTTGCCGTCTGTTCTCCAGTAGACCTTATACCCTTCGCGCTGTAATATTTTCACCAGCAATGAGCCGATTAAATGGTCGTCTTCTATAATGAGCAGGTTGTATTCCTTCATCATTCAGCCTTTCTGCTTGTCTGATTTACAGTCTGTCCATGAACTTCTCCGCAAGCTGGAAGATTTCATCTGGTGCGTACAAATAGAGAGAGTGCTTACCTTTTACCCGAACCACCTCAGCAGCATCCAACTGTCCGGCGATTACTTGATAGTGCTCTTCCTTTTGGAGAGTATATTTCGAATCCTGGTTCTCTTCCGTATAAGCGGATAGAAACAGGATCGGCGTTCCCTTAGGTAAAGGTAGCTTCAGTGATCGTCCAGCATTGGTGGCTGCGTTAAGGAGTTCCCGCATCATATCTTCATTGAAAACCTGCTTATAAGAAATCGCTTTGAATTTCTGAAAACCCAGGCGCGTCATCACATTCATGCCTCGCATGAACAGCTTGTCCAGCCTTCCTAACGGATACTCCACGTATTCTTCGGGAAGACCAATATCCAGTCCAATGATCGCTTTAATCTCATCGGGATATTTCTGCGCCCAATAGATCGCTTCCAGCCCTGACAAAGAGTGCGGCACCAGAATATAGGGCGGCTTGCTGCCGCTTCGATGCAGCGCTTCCCTCGACTCTTCGAGGATCTTATCCAGATCCCTATCGTCGCCAGCGATCTCGCTATACCCGTACCCGGCTTTTTCAATGACTGCGATTTTGTGATCCGCCGAGAATTTGCTGTAAAGCCCTTTAAGCTCATACATTGGTGAAGCAGTTCCGGAACCAGCCATGAACACATAGGTGTCTTCGCCACTGCCCTCATTATATACATTAAGCTCATGGTCGTTTACCCTTACTCTCTGCCCTTCGCCTGCAAACAGCCTCGACTCCTCGCGCAGCTGATACAGGTGGTTCAAATAAATGGCCACGGTCCCTGCAATAAGCAGGCCGATGGCAGCTAATGTCAGTTGCTTCAGCATTTTCTTTACGGTCTTCCATCTTGTTCTCATTATCGTACTCCCCCTTATAGAGTACAGCATAGAGAATCATTCTAAAGATCTGATAAACATTTTTGTAACGTAGGCAAATTAGTATGAAGCTCGACTTGAATACAGAAGCCGCTTTTCCAAAGCAACATTAAGCAAATCCATTTGGGTATACCAAAACATCGTTATGTAGCACAAATAAGCCCGCAGAAGCCTGTTTGCGCATCGTTTCTATCGGAGCGTGCCCCATCCTACTCCTAAAGTCGATATAATGCCAACACAGACTCTTGCAAGATCTCCCAAGAAAACTTGCCACTACTTATGATAAGGTTCATCGCGCTGTCTGTAACGGCAAGTTTTGCAGAGGAACGAATTCGCGGGCCATTGACTCAGCTTCTTAGCAATAGTGTATTAAAGACTTGTATAACACCCTAACCCTAACGATCCACCCGGATCACCGGGCGAATCGCTCTCACAGACCCTTATGAGGTACGCTTCAAAGGGTATGTGCTTTTTTTCGGAGGTACCTTTTTCATCCCATGTTTGCTCTTTTTTCTGACCAGCGGCAGTTTCTTCTTTCTCAATTGCAGTGCTTTTTTCTTCTTTCTCAATTGCAGTGCTTTTTTCTTCTTTACATGTAGACGCTTGATCAGTTTTATCCGCTTTATAGAACGATATTTGGCGCGGATCATTCTTTTCTTTCTCAGTCTTCTTATTATCCGTAACCGTAACGATCTGCGGCGTTTCCGTCTGCGCCGCTTTACGGGAATATTCTCCGGGGCCGGGGCTGCCACTTCAGGGGCCGGGGCTACCACTTCAAGGGCCGGGGCTGCCACTTCAGGGGCCGGGTTTTCCGGAAGCTGTATTTCTACAGGTTGAATTTCTGGAGCGGGCGGCTCAGGCGGGATGTTGGCCTGCTCCGGCTCAGAAACTGGCGCTGGTGTAAATTCTCCGCCCCAGGGAGTCATGGCAAGGAATTTATTGTATAGCGGTGCTGCGGGTGAGTCTGTCTCCCACCATTTGTTGTCTCCGGCGAAATGAACAATTTTATTATCTAAATCGAGTTCGCTATGAGCGAACGTATTAAAGCGCTGATCCATTTGCAAATAGTTAGAGCTATAAACGGCATTCAGAACATCCTGATCCGGCATGGTCATCATTGGAAAATTACGCAAGAAATCAAGCATTTCTCCATACCAATTCTGTTTATTGCGGATATTGTTCAGTTGAAACAGAATAACCCCTGAGTTAAAATACAGCTCCGCACTTAGCCCAAGTGAGGTAAAGTACTCAAGCAAGTTTTCGCCCTGGTCCAGCACTGCGCCCAAATAGTGTTCTCCCAGGTCGATGCTCCACAATTCGTTAATATCCATATTGACCAAAATGTCGCAGTCCAGATAAATAACCCTGTCAGCCTGAATTAAATTCGGAAGCAACAAACGGTACATACTTGCCATAGTCCAATATTCAATTTTATGAACGCCGGCTGCAACTTCAATCATATCCCCAGGAACTGTAACATGATAAAAAAAGATGTTGTGATGAAATACATCCACCAACTGGGTGAGCTTTAACTTGTTCTCTTCACTTAAGGAATCGTCATGCACAATGTGCACATTGATCGTTTGCTGGGTATTGAAAAAAATCGATGCAAGAACAACACCCGCATGCGCCGTATAACTCCCGTCTTTATCGTTAATCGTCAAAACCAGCTCAATCATTCTCAAGGACCACCTACCCTTAAAAGTATTCTTCTGCATAGTCGTCTAATGCATTTGACTACTTTAAGTGTATGTTTACCCCAGTGACTGGATTGGACCAATCCCCAGTAAGCAGCTGATTTATTTTGAAACATTCGGCAAGTCAGGATTGTATCTTGTAACCGTTGCGCGATCTCCCAGGATATGACGGGCCGGCTGCTCCTGAATTTCTTGTTCAGCTAGATGAACATGTGATCCAAAAACACTTCCCTCCGCATGAACATGGGACAATCGCACCTGATCCGTCAAAATGCTATTGGTCAGAATACAATCTTCGACGACGCTATCCGGACCAATATACACATGAGGTCCAATTACGCTGTTCGTTACGCGGGCGGTCGGATCAACCCTAACCGGAGGGATCCACTGAACGAAGTTAATGCCTGAAGGCACCACAAAGTTCTTAGGATCTTGATCCATCTTGTAGCGGTTCGCTTCAAGCCAGCGCTCATGGGTCCCGATATCAAAAAATGGTGCGGTCGTTACGCTGTACGCAACATGCCGGCCTTCCGAAACCAACATTTGAATCGCATCCGTTAGCTCGTATTCCCCCCGTGGAGAAGGTGTAAGTCTCTCAATTGCCGGCCAGATGGCTGCAGTCAAAGCATACACACCGACAATAGCCAAATTGGATTTGGGATAGCGGGGTTTCTCTTCCAGATTGACAATTTGCCCATCTTTGATCACGGCAACACCAAATTGACGGGGTTCATCGACCCGCTGAAGCAGTATTGAAGCCGCAGATTTATCTGCGTCCAGTGATCGAATCAATGGCTCTAAATCACCCTCATACAAATTATCGCCAAGCATCAATAAAAAAGGGGAATCCGCCACAAAAGACTGCGCGCTTTTGACTGCATCGGCCAGTCCCTTAGCTTCTTTTTGCAGTAGAAAGGTTAAAGAGGCGTTCCACTGCCCCCCATCCCCGATCATTTCCCGGATCTCTCCTTGCGAATGGTTCACTACAATTCCAATATCGGTAA
Source organism: Paenibacillus agri (assembly GCF_013359945.1). GTDB lineage: Bacteria > Bacillota > Bacilli > Paenibacillales > Paenibacillaceae > Paenibacillus_AQ > Paenibacillus_AQ agri. Next base: position 71,134 of record NZ_JABWCS010000216.1, read on the forward strand.
TTCCGGCCGCTACAAGTTCGTTAATGATTGAGACAAGAATATACTCCCCGTTAACAGGCAGCATGCACTTTGGTTTGGTATAAGTCGAAGGCTGCAGTCTCGTCCCCCGGCCGGCACACAAGATTAGTCCTTTCATAAACGTCCCCCCTACTCATTAACTTTGCAAACTGCGAGACTTGATACAAATGAGCTCTATATATTTTATGCACAAGCTATGAGAGAGCTTGGGTATATATTAAGCAGCAATAACCTATTAAATTATGATCCGGAAGGCATATGTTCGTCATCCGCATTTTCTGATCATTCGATTAAAATACAAATGACCCGTAGCAGGGTCACTTTTTTTCTAACATCGTGTATTCCTCTTAATCTCCCCATAAATAAATGCATATCTACTACTTAAGTTTGCGTACAAGAAAATCGGTTCGTCTACTTTATTAGCTAACAGTCATTATTTAAAAAACTTGCCCCTATTTATGATACGGTTCTCCGTGATGTCTGTAACGGCAAGTTTAAGGCCATCCTAAGCGGATGGCCTTAAACTTGTTACCCATACACACTACTAAACCCACCTATCTTACAGATGCGATCCACCGGTCGCATCAATCATCTGTCCCGTTACCCATCGACCATCCGACGAAGCCGTGAAGGCGACGATGTCCGCGATATCAGAAGGCTTGCCGACACGTCCAAGCGCTGACATCTCTTCGGCCATTTTACGACCATCAGTGGTATGCAGCCACGACGCATTGACTTCGGTATCGATGATACCTGGCATAACAGCGTTCACGGTAATACCCCTCGCTCCTAGAAGCTGGGCCAGGTGTAAGGTGAATGTATTGAGGGCACCTTTGGTTAGATTGTAGGTCATGATATGCGGATAGGCAATTCGTGTCACCCCGGATGAGATATTGATGATGCGGCCTCCGTCCCGAAGTCGCCCGAGCGATTGCTGGACGAGGAAGAATGGCGCCTTGACGTTAACCGCGAACAGCCGATCGAATTCCTCTTCACTCGTTTCTTCTAATGACGACGATGTGCCGATTCCAGCATTGTTGACCAAGATATCGAATTGGTTAGCTCCAGTCCTGCGGATAAGTTCCTCATCCAGGCACTGAAGGAGCAGTTCAACTCCGTCCAGGGAATCCAGCTCGGCGCCTATAGCGAAAGCTGTACCACCTGCTGCTTCTATCGCAGAGACCGTCTCTACAGCCGCACCAATCCGTGTGCCGTAATGTACGGCCACGAGGGCACCTTCAGCAGCAAGACGTAGCGCAATCCCTCTCCCGATTCCTCGGCTGGCTCCTGTAACGACTGCAATTTGACCTTTCAATCGTTTCAAATTCATTGCAAATCCTCTCCTTGTCATATGGTCGATACCATGATAAACCCTCCCCAAGAGGGGAGAGTCAAGGAGTGGATCCTAACCCTCTTTCTCAGATTCGTACGACCGGTATGATTGCCTCTGCCATTCTCAGATGGCCGTAGATATCTTTGTCCGGCGTCAGATAAACCTCCCGGACCGGGATCGTCTCGAGTGGCCGGTAGCCCTTGTCAACGATCCATGCCCATATCGTCTCGCTCGCTTTACAATTGTCTTTATAGGGGTCGCAATGATGGGTATAAGAGACAGCTTCCTTCACGTTGGGTAATTGATGAATCTTCACCCTGTGGCTGCTAGGGATTGGTCTTGAGACGGGAATAGCGACCTCGATATCCGAAGGCTCCTCGTTGCTATCAGCCTTCCTGTGCCAGACGATTGTCATCTCGCGGTCTGTATCTTCACCCTGTGAGCGGACATACTGCTTCAGTTCGTCGAGCAGCAGACACAGTTGGCTTTTCGGCACAGTTTCACGGACGTATGCGACTAAAACCGGCTCCACGCTTCGGAGCAAGAACTTCCCTTCCTCTGCAACCGCCTCATGGTGTTCGATCCGTACGAGTCGCTCATCGATCTCTACTAGTTGCCGCTGAGCCTCTTGTATCTGTCGTTCCAATTCCTCTCGCTTCTCAAGCAATGTGTACTCCGCTTGCGCTAGAGAGGCTCCTCCTATCAACAGTGGTCTTATCATCTCAAGGGTCAAGCCCTGTTCTTTGAAACCAGCGATACGACGGATGGTTAACAGTTGCTCTGCTGAATACAAACGATATCCTGACTCTTCGTCCACTTGTGCAGGCTTTAACAATCCGATTTCATCGTAGTGGCGCAGCGTCTTCACTGTCACGCCGCTCAGTTTGGCAAACGCCCCTATCTTGAACATCCAGACAACCCCTTTTCGGAATCTCAGCATGACACTGTACCCTATTTAGTCGGTATCATATCAATATGCCGCAGCTTTGCCAAGCGTTGAAAAGTTTCTATGAAGCTACCCGCAAGGAATTCCTCAAGAAAACTTGCCGTCATTTATGATACGGCTCTCCGCGATTTACCTTAACTGCTCGTTAGTTTAATAATATGCCTAAGTGTACAGAGACATTAAAATCAATGCATTTAAGCGATACTATCACATCTCATTTTCGAACCATCAAGATTCAAAGAAAATAGGGAAAAGAATTCCTTGCGGAACCATTTCCCTGCATCTATTATACCAAAAAAAGGGCTGCAATATAAGAATGTCATTTCCTATATTTATCCTGTAGAATAGCTTGTTTGGAAACTTTAATCAAGGTGTTGGTTGCCTAGTGACAAGTTTAGTAAGTGAGACTCATTCAAGGGTGCATAATTACATGGAAAAGAAAACTAAGTTAGGTCATTTTAGCGGCTCTGTACTAATTGCCAAGCAAGGAGAAGTGATACTCAACAAGGGATATGGAATGGCAAATCTTAAACACGAAATCAACAATACCCCTCAGACAAATTCAGACTTGGCTCTACAAGCAAACCCTTTACTGTCATTGCAGTTTTACTGTTACAAGAACAAGGACTCCTAAGCATACATGATCCTATTGATCACTTTCTTCCCAACTACCCAAACGGAAACAAAATTACAATACATCATATTTTAACTCACACTTCTGGCATACCGAATTTCACACAACTTCCAGATTACACTGAATTCAAAGGGATTCAATCCAGACCAGAAAATACCGTAAACCGTTTCAAAAATCTTCAGTTAGAATTTGAACCTGGAGAACAATTTAAATACAGTAATTCTGGATACGTATTGTTGGCACACCTTATCGAATATATCTCACAAGAAACGTTCGGTGATTTTTTACAAAACACATTTTTGGACCCTTAAATATGTTTAACAGTGGTTGCGATAACCATAAAACTATCCTGAAAAATAGAGCTTCCGGTTATGAAACCGGAACCACATGATTGTAAATTGCGAGTTTATTGATATGTCCATCCCAACTGGTGGTGGAGGCCTCTATTCAACCACCCAGGATCTATATTTATTTGATCGTGCATTATACACAGACAAAATTATTAATATTGCCTCAGTTAATTTGATGCACACTCCCTATATACCCTCTTCTCAGTATAGTTCTTCTTATGGTTATGGTTGGTTTATCGCAGACGATACATTTGGAGACACCAACAATCGACAAATTGGTCATGGTGGCGGCATATATGGCTTTAGATCTGAATTTAATCGTTACGTTGATGAAGATGTTGTCGTCATTGTTCTTGCGAAAGGAGTCTTTTCACTATGTTTAAATATAAAAGTTCTTTTAAGAAGTTTTGTTTAGACAAAAAAGAACACCGAAGTAACAGGCGTCCTGATTTTGAAATCTTCAATTTAAGCGAATGTTATAGCCTTTGGATATGCGTGTCTTTAAAATCCATTTCATATTTCAATCCAAAGCCCATCATTCGGTCCATCCCGATATGAACCATCCAGATGAAGCCGATCATCATGAGAAAATCGACCGAGAAAGCCAGTCCAAGCAGCAGCAACAGCAAAGGCGTAACGAACGTATGGGCAAAATTATACGCATACGCTCCAGTCTTATTGCTGACCACATATCCGATCATGGACAGGTCGGGCAGCATTAATAGCAGCAGGAAGACGGCCCAGTTGTATCCGTTGGAAAAGTACAAATAGGTGCCTAGGACCAGCACGACCAGTCCTTCGATTCTAATCAATTTCTTAGTCATGGTTTTATTCTCCCTTCTCCTGTGCTGCAGAACGAATTCCGTCAAGCATCCATCCGATTCCCTGCGACACCTGCTCATAGGAGAGCGGCTCCGGAGACAGCGGTACAGGAGCTTGAAGCATCAACCCGTCGAAAACAGCCTGGATCAGTGCTGCAAAATTCTCCTTTTCGCTCTGGTTCAGCTGCAGCTCCATGCGATCGATGATCTCTATAATGCCCGACTTCATTTCCTTGTATAGTTCCAGCAGCTCTTTGGCGAGCTTCTCGTTGTTCACGCTTTCCGTCCAAAGGCTGATCAATAATGTGAACCACTCCGGGTTTTCTTTTCGAAATTCAACCACATGGCGCAACCCTTGCTGAAGAAGCTCCGCTGGAGATAAGTGCAGATCTAACTTCGCAAAGGCCGCCTTCATTCCTTGATTGATCATCCACTCCCTGACCACTTCGACCAGCAGCGTTTCTTTGGTGCTGAAATGGTATCCGATCAATCCTTGAGCCACTCCCGCCTTGGCCGCTATGTCTTTCATCGTCGCTTTCGTGTAGCCCACCTGTCCGAATAACGTGAATGCCGCTTGCATGATGGCACTTCTTCGTTCGTCCTGGTTGGACGGTTGTGTTTTAGTCATTGCTCGCTCACTCCAATACTGTTTGATTGAACAGTCAGTTGTTATGCATCTATCTTAAAACTGTTTGTTCGAACAGTCAATAGATTTTGTGTATTCAACGAAAAAATCCTCCTCAAATCAATCTGAGGAAGATTATCTCATGTTTATAGGTCGCCGCAGGTGTGAAATTCCACATGCTTGATATGTTTTAATGAGGGCTTATTCCACAGCTAATTGCCCCGTGGCACTGTTAGCCAGTACCAGCTTGCCCTCCAGCGGAGAACCATCTTCGGTGGTGAGCTTCAATTTACCCGTCTTGCCTTTTTCGATCAAAGCTTTGACCTGAGTGTCCGTCAGGCTGCGTCCATAGCATTCTTTCCAGATCACGAACTTGCAGCCTTCCTTGTAATGAGAACAGCCGTATCCTTTGCGTCCCATAAAAATCATACCGCCGCAGCCCGGACTTGGGCATTGGCCGATGATCTTCGGCCCGGTATCAGCGGACGCCTTGGCAGAAGCAGTTTTAGTCCGGCTGCCACTTGATCCGCCCTCGTCTTCCGTCTTACGCTTACGCGGTGTCGCCGCCTTGCTCTCGGTCTTCCGAGCGGCTCCGCTCCGGCTTTTGCCACTTACAGCGGGTGTCTCTCCTTCAAAAGAAGTCTTGTCGGCTCGAGATTGCACCTTAACCTTCGTCACGATCATCGTGGCGAATTTCTTGACATTCTCCATAAACTGATTATCCGACGCTGTACCACGTGAAATTTCATTCAACCGCCGTTCCCATTGTCCGGTCATCTCTGGCGAGGTCAGCAGCTCAATACCGGCACCGCGGATCAGCTCGATCGCAGTCCGGCCTTTTTGGGTAATCGCAATTTTCTTGCCCTGCATTTCCACGTATCCGACATTCTTCAGGCGTTCAATCGTAGCCGCCCGTGTGGCCGGTGTTCCCAGACCCGAATCCTTCATCGCATCACGCAGCTCTTCATCCTCAATCTGCTTCCCGGCACTCTCCATCGCTTTAAGCAATGTTCCCTCCGTGTAGTGCTTGGGCGGCTGCGTGTCCTTCTCTTTTACGACGGCATCACTACAGGTCAAAGGCATGGATGGTGCGACAGAGAACGGCTCATTCACTTCAATCTCTTCCTCTTCTTCCTCGTCCTTACCTTTGCCTTTGGAAGTCTTCGTCTTGTCCTTCTTCTGGTCGGCATAAATAACCTTCCATCCCAGGCTCAGTAGCTCCTTAACCGTGGTCTTGAACTTCTCGTTCTCTACCTCTGTAATGACAGTATGTACCTTGTATTCCGCCGCCGGGTAGAACTGTGAAAGGAATCGGCGCACAATGAGATCATACAGCTTCTGTTCATCCGCACTGAGACCCGATGCTTTGCGATTGGTGGGCAGGATGGCATGGTGGTCCTCAACCTTCGCCGGATTACAGATGAACTTGTTGCCTTTGTGCACCAGATTCCGGTTAGCCCCCTTCACCCATTCGTCATAGGCCGTGCCTTGCAGCGCAGACAAGGTCTTATGCATCTCGGGAATGTTCTGTTCGGTCACATAGTTGGAGTTCGTCCGTGGATACGAGATGACTTTATGCTTTTCATAGAGCGCCTGCGCAACATCCAGCGTTTTTTTGGCCGAAAAAGCGTACTTGCCGTTCGCTTCCCGCTGCAGCAGCGTCAAATCATACAGCTTGTTCGGATACTCCTTGGTCTCTTTGACCTCGTAGGAAGCAATCCGTCCCGGCTTGCCCTTCACCTTAGCGGCTAATGCCTCAGCCTTCGCCCCGTCGGTCATGCGCTCGCCCTGCCACATACCTTTATACGTCATCTCACCCTGCGTAAAATGCCCTTCCACTTCAAAAAACTTCAGCGACGAGAACGCCTCAATGGTCTTCTGCCGGTCATAAATAAGCGCCAGTACCGGAGTCTGTACTCTCCCCACTGACAACAGCACATTGTGCTTCGTCGTAAACGCGCGGGAGCCGTTCATGCCGATCAGCCAGTCGGCTTCACTGCGCGCTTTGGCCGCCTTGGTCAAATTCTCGTATTCCGCCCCGTCCTTCAGCTCCTGAAAGCCCTTGCGGATCGTTTCCGGTGTCAAATCAGAGATCCACAGGCGCTTAACGGGATGCTTAAGCTTCAGGTGCCGTTGAATGAGCGAAAAGATATGCTGCCCTTCCCGCCCGGCATCGCAGGAGTTTACCAGCAGATTGCTCCGTTTCGCCAGCTCCGCAATCACCTTAAGCTGATCCATCGTTCTGGCGTTTGGCACCAGCTTGAATTCATCGGGAATAATCGGCAGATCATTAATGTTCCATTTTTTGTATTTAACATCGTAGGCATCGGGTTCAGCCAATCCGATCAGATGACCGATCGCCCAGGTAATAATGTACTGCTCCCCTTCTAGATAGGAACGGTGATTTTTGGCCTTCGGTTCTATTGCGGCGGCGATATTCCGCCCCATATCCGGTTTTTCCGCAATAATAAGTGTCTTCAAAAATATTCGCTCCTTACGTCTCTCGTTTCCTCCACAATACGTCCAGTAGTCTATTATACCACTATGTCCCTCTACTTTTCAGCGATTCAGATCTGAATCTGGTCCAATCTTTTTAATAACCGCCCGTATTTCTCCAGCTCAGCTGCTGCCTCTACCCTGACCCCTGATTGGTAAAACACCAGATTACCGCTGCCCTTATGCAGATCTCCCGCTTCTGCCAGCGTTCTTTTAAGATGATTAACCGTTCCTCTATTTCCATCAATTATATGGATACCTTCCGGAAGCAGCTTTCTGAACATATCCTTGTAGAAAGAGAAATGAGTGCAGCCCAAAACCACCGTCTCATAGTGGCTCCAATCATAACCTTGCAGTTGTTCTCTAAGATAAGGCAGAACGGCTTCCTCACTAAATTCCAATTCCTCCGCAAAATGAACGAGACCCGGGAGTGCCAGCAAATCAACGATATGTTCGTTATCCAGCTTAGTTATTAAATTTTGCAGCTTCTCTTCCTTCAGTGTAAGAGCCGTGGCGGTTACCAGCACACGCGTATTTCCCCTCCGATTGTGTTCAACCGCTGGCTTGACCGCAGGCTCCATGCCGATGATCGGAATGTCGTAGCGTGCTCTTAGCTCGTCTATCGAGACGCTTGTAGCAGTATTGCAGGCAATCACCACTGCTTTGACCTGCTGTTCAACTATGAACTCTACGGCATTAGAAATATAGGTCCTTACTTCTTCTTTCGGCTTCGGACCGTAGGGAACATGCAGTGTATCAGCGTAATATATATAATCCTCCATGGGAAGCTGCTTTAAGGCCTCATGCAAAACCGTAATGCCGCCCACCCCGGAATCAAAAATTCCAATTCGCATTTCTAACCCTCCAATAAATAATTAACGATATTAAATAAATTCTTCCCATTCTCCAAGATGAATTGCTTATATAGTATGAAACATGCCGATTCACAGTGCAAGCCCGCTTTCGAGGTCGGGACTTTCGTCCTGCATGATTACTACAACACCTATTTCCCTCTAAAAACAAAAGAACAGCACATCTCCCGTTGGCGGGAGATGTGCTGTTCTGTGCTTATCCGGTGTCTTCTAGTCCAAGTAAACCGCTTGACCTGTACGAGCAGATTCATAGAGGGCTTCCAGGATCCGTGACACCACATAAGCCTGTTCAGGTGTGACGACTGGATCTTTGTCCTCTTCAATCGCTTCAATCCATTTTCTCATCTCGATGTCCGGCGCACTTTCTTCACGGCCTTCGTAGAAGGCTACTCCGCCAGCGCTCAGTTCAACTTCATTTGTGTATAAGCGGCCGTACTTCTCGCCGTTGATGCGCAGACCGTTCTTCATATCCGCCCCGGCTTCGGTTCCGCTCAGACTACATTTTGCCTCATCTACTTCGAGGGAGTTCAGCGCCCAGCTGGATTCCAGCATAATCGTCGCTCCGTTCTCCATCACGATCATGCCAAAAGCGGAATCCTCCACTTTGAATTTGCTTGGATCCCAAGGACCCCAGGCATTAGCTGCATTTTCTCTCTTGGAAAGCTCATGATACTTCGTGCCAAGTACTACCTTAGGTTTATAATTGTCCATCATCCATAAGGTCAAATCCAGTGCGTGGGTGCCGATATCAATCAGCGGCCCGCCGCCTTGCTTCTCCTCATCCAGGAAGACACCCCAGGTCGGGACAGCTCTCCGGCGGATCGCGTGAGCCTTAGCCATGTAGATATGGCCGAGCTCGCCTTCTTCGCAAAGCTTTTTCAAATACAAGCTGTCTTCTCTGAAACGGTTATTATAACCGATAGTCAGTTTCTTGCCAGTCCGTTTAGCTGCTTCCACCATCGCTTTGGCTTCCTCGGAGGTCTTGGCCATTGGCTTCTCGCACATCACATGCTTGCCGGCTTCGAGCCCAGCGATGGAGATTTCAGCATGAGAGATATTTGGTGTTAGGACATGCACAATGTCAATCGAAGCGTCCTGCAAGAGTTCCTGATAATCCGTATAGACCTTGGCATCTACGGCTCCGTATTTTGCTGCTGCTTCTTCCGCCCGTTCCCCTACGATATCGCAAAAAGCTACCAGATCAACGTTCGCAAGCTTACTTAAACTCGGCAAATGCTTTCCGTTAGCGATCCCGCCACAGCCAATAATTCCAACCTTGTATACTTTGCTCATATCCATTCTCCCTCACTAGTGGTTTGCTGTTTCATGTTACGATACACCGCGGGCGTCAACCCCATGCGTTTGCGAAAAACGGCATGCAGGTAATTCGCATTCGTAAAGCCCGCTGCCTGTGCAATCTGCTCAATCGGGTACGTACTCTCCTCCAGATTGTGACATACCGCCTGCAGCCGGATATCTTCCAAAACCCTGCTAAATGGCCGTTTTGGATCGGCCTGATTGAAAATCCGCTGCAGCTGCCTGCTGCTGATGTTCAGCTTCTCTGCTACATTGTCCAGTGTGACAGCCGACGAATGGTTTGCTTCCATGTATTGGACGGCGTACTCATAACGATAGGTCGACATATCCCGGACTGGTGCTTCACTCACGATCTCGCCTGTATCGTAGGCTCTTGCTGCTTTGATCAGAATACTGATGACCAGGTGCCTAATCGATGTGTAATAGCCGATGAGCTTTCCATCACAGGCTGTATAGGCTTCCAAAAAGCATCGCATCGCCTGATGGTAATCATACGCTGGCGTCAAGGGCAGCGCCCGGAGCTTCGCGACGAATTCCTCGGCTTCCGCAGCCTCCCATGGATCTACATCTTCCCTCGGCTTCTCTACAATGTCCACATGCAAACACAACTCTTCCATGGACTCTTCGGCGTCGGCCTCCTGGTAATGAACGAGCCCCGGTCCGGTCATATATAGCATCCCTTCGGACAACGGGTACATTTGATCGCCGAGAATAACCTTTCCTTTTCCTCTCGGGATAAAATGAAATTCGAATTCAGCATGAACGTGGAAATCAATGACCTTACCTGGTGGAAAAGAGGTCAGGTGAAACCGCAGCACCCGAATCTCATAATGTCCCCACGGGATGGTGAGATCCAGCCGCTCCAGAAGTTCATGCTTCTCGAACATGATCTCGAAAGGAAATTTATTCATTGTAAGCGTCCTCCCAAAGGCATTAGGAGCCGAGTTCTTCCAGCTTGATCTTACGTCCTTCCTGGACGGAGCGATTCGCCGCTTCCATCAGAGAAGTAAGCTCGGTGGCTATTGCCAGGTTCTCTTCAGCCAGCGTATTCCCCCGTATGTGGCCAACCCACTGATGGAACGCACTCTCCCGGTTATCCGGCAGTGTCAGTTCATTCCACTCTGGCGAATCCTGTGAACCGACATTTGTCTTAAGTAGAAGTTTGGCCTCCGGGGTTCCGAACAACAGAGTACCTTCAATTCCATGCACTTCAATGGTAAACGGCGAATGACTGTTCACGAATCCGGCTTCCACCACACCAATTGCACCTGATTCGGTATGCAAAGTAGCCACCGCATTGTCTTCCACTTCCTTACCGGTCACATAACCAAAGTTAGCGCTTACACCAGTAATTTTCTCCCCTAGGAACAAGCGGGTCAGATACATTGGGTGACAACCCAAATCGATCAATGCACCGCCCTGACATTGCTCCAGATTGTAGAAATGAGATGGCAACCAGTTCGCCGTGGCCCCGTTGTGGGACAAACGAACTCTAACGTATGTGATTTTACCCAGTAGTTTCTGTTCCAGAACCTCTTGTATCTTCAAAGTATACGCATCGTTTAGACGAGGCAGCGAAACCGTCAGCTTGACCTTATTATCGTTAACAGCAGCAAGGATATGATTGGCTTCCTTTTGCGTGGAGGCGATCACTTTTTCCGTGAAAATATGCTTGCCCGCCTTGGCTGCAGCGAGTATAACCTCTTCATGCCGATTCGTCGGCGCATCTACAATTACGGCATCAATGTCATCTTGTGCCAGCATCTCATCCAGGGATTCAAAAAAAGGAACATTCAGTTTCGCAGCAGCCTCTGCCCCGCGCTCAGCATCTTCATCCCACACCGCAGCGATAACGGTATCTTCATGCTCTTGGGCTTGTTTGACATAGTCCCAGGCATGGACGTGCCAAAAACTGATTTTGCCAATTCTAATGGTCATTTCGCTTGGCCTCCAAGTATATATTATTCTGACATCCACCTATAAGGTATCACATCTTCCGGGCATTTTTAATAGGAATATGCGACACCTACTATATAAAATTACGACGCACTTCTGAAAATATAATTTCACTCATAAAAAAGCCTCAAACAGCTGGCAAAGTCATTCCGCCTATTGTATGTAAGAGAAATTAGGTCAGGTGGGCGGCCTGTAGGGACCTGTACCTTAGTGAATAACTAGCACTGCTAAGGGAAAGTTATACAAAAAACTTGTCTTGATAGGGAGTGAGCAAGAGATGGTAATGAAAACAGCGGTGGGCAGCTCTAACCCGATAACTGGAACAGCGCAAAAAACACTTGGCCAGTATTTGTTCGATTGCCTGAAGCTGGAGGGGATCACCGAAATTTTCGGTGTTGCCGGAGACTATAATTTCACACTACTGGATGCACTGGAGCAGTATAACGGGGTTAACTTTATTAGTGGACGAAACGAATTGAACTCAGGCTATGCAGCGGATGGGTACGCAAGAATCAAAGGTCTATCTGCTCTTATCACGACTTTCGGGGTCGGTGAGCTTAGTGCCTGCAATCCAATCGCGGGAGCTAACAGCGAGCATGTGCCGCTGATTCACATCGTAGGTGCACCTCCCGAGAAGGATCAACAAGCACACAAGCTGATGCACCACACGCTGATGAATGGAGAGTTCGACGTCTTCCACAAAGTGTATGAACTGATTACGGCTTATACCGCGAAATTAACGCCGGAAAACGCCGAAATTGAAATTCCTGCCGCCATTCGCATGGCCAAGGAGAAGAAAAAGCCGGTATATCTGGTTGTGGCTGATGATTTAGTGACCAAGCCGATCATTACCCGTCAAGAGCCCGTGCCGCCGCGTCCAGCTTCCAATCTGAAGACCCTTCAGGCAGCACTTGAACATATCCGCCAGCTGCTGGAGCGTGCCCATCGGCCGGTCATTCTCGTTGATGTCAAAACAATGCGTTTTGGCCTGGAGACAGCGGTTCAGCGGTTGGCCGACACCATGGATGTACCCGTAGCGACAATGATGTTCGGAAAAGGGTCTTTCGACGAAACCCATCCTAATTATATTGGGATGTACGAAGGCTCCTTCGGAAGATCTGAAGTTCAAGCCACGGTAGAAAATGCAGACTGTATCCTTGCGATAGGCTTGGTATTGTCGGACAACAACACTGCGAATTTCACTGCGAAGCTGAACCCTCTGGTGACAGTCGATATTCAACCGGATAAGGTCAAGGTCGCAGAAGCGGAATATCCCAATGTGTTCGCTGCTGACATGTTGCTAGCGTTACAGAAGGTCGGTTACAAAGGCCAAGGCTTGGCTGGAAACCCGACATTCCCATACGACCAAATCACCGGTAGTTCTGATGAGCCACTAACAGCGGCCATTTATTATCCTCGTATTCAGCAGATGCTGAAAGAGGGAGATATTGTGATTGCCGAGACCGGTACGTTTTACAACGGAATGGCGCAAGTAAGACTGCCGCGCAATGTAACATATATTGCTCAGGGAGGCTGGGAGTCCATCGGTTATGCCACACCTTCGGCATTCGGTGCCTGTATCGCTGCCCCCGACCGACGGGTGTTGTTATTTACAGGTGATGGCTCCTTACAGCTAACAGCCCAAGAGATTAGCTCCATGCTCTATTATGAATGCAAGCCCATAATCTTCATTTTAAATAACGATGGTTATACGATCGAGAAATATTTAAATGTCAAAACAGAGAAGCAGCAATATAACAAAATTCCCCGCTGGTCATACACGAAGCTGGCCGAAGCTTTTGGAGGCGATGCATTCACCGTGACTGTCCGGACCTATGGAGAGCTTGAGCAGGCTATAATCCAGGCGGAGAAGGAACGTGCCGAAAGACTCTGTATCATTGAAATGATCGCCGCCGATCCCATGGACGCACCTGAAAATATGCGCCGGATGCGCAACTATTTAGAAATGCAGGAGAAGCAGCAAAGCCAGAATTAGAATCCTATGATTAGTTATTTCAAAATAAGACCGGATAAGCCCCTGAACCGAGCTTATCCGGTCTCTCCTATTTCCGCTATTACGGTTACATCAGGATATCAACATAAAGCCGCCCCATGTAAGGTGGTTTAGTTGAACTATCTTTCTGCGTTAGTTCAATGTTTGGATACAGATTTTTAGTAGATTACTGTATTGTTTGCATCGTAAAAAGTTAATTCAGCAGGGAAAGTTTTTTTTAAATCACTTGGTAGCTTCTTATACTTTACAAACATTTCGTCTTTAGAAACATCTGTTGTAAAACTGAATTCTTCATGTATTAATTTAGTAGTTATATGATTAATTTTTAAACTAGGATTTTTTCCCACTAAAATACCATACATACCTTCATTGGTCCTTATATTTTCATACGAGACTACATTAGATCCATATCCTGCTAGCTCAATCTTGAATTTTCCATTCAATCCTTTAATCAATTGCGAGTATCCTATATCATCATTTTCCAACTGAAATAATGCGATGTATGTATTTGATTGATTTAATCGTACAACCTTTATAAGGTTAGCACTAATCTGTTCTGTGTCCCCTCTATTTAACCAACTATTCAAATTAGATTGAATAGAAACATTTGAGTCTTCAATATGATATTGATTAAAATAACGCAATGAATACCCAATACAAAAGACTATAAGAAATACAGAAAAATATATCACCTTTTTGACTCTACACATTTAAACACCTCCAAAAAATGTTGACTTCTTAGCATCGTTGATGGTCTTCACCGCAGGGTAACGGGGGTTCATGGATATTCTATTCTTCATATTTTAACCCGAATCAGACAATAAAAGGAGATGGTTTAAAATCGCCCCCTTCCATCGGACAAACGGAAGCTTAACAGAACAATGCCTTAAATAGGCTCACAGAAGGTCATTTATAGACATGAAAAAAGCACCCGAAGGTGCTATTCTTACTCCTCGTACCATATTAGCGCATTTGCCTTATCTCCAGAAGCAGATAGTTGAATGTTTTTAACGTTTTTCCTTTTGTTGTTGCTCAACCATGAATTAATTTTATTTTCTACTTCCTGTTCTACGGTCGTAAGAAAAACATCCTGTGAAGATACAGTTATAATTATCACCTTTTCTCTTTTCTCACTCATCACGCCACCTCCATTCGACAATCTTATACGCAGGACTATATCTTGGCCAGTTATGAAATGCCTATTACGAAGTTACTGAGCGGAAATCTCGAACTTCGTGCCGGCATCTCCGGCGAAAACAATCGATCCTCCCGCGGGCAATACAACCGGATCCTTGCTTCCGATGACACTGAAGTAGATGCATGTTCCCTTCACATCATAAACAGCGAAGGAGGCGTTCGAGGACATGTTCACCTGGGCGGTCTTGCCCCCGTCTGTGTCGCTTATCGTATACCATCTGGCGTATCCGTCGGGCGGAATCGTAACGATAGACTTCTTATCGAAGTTAAAAGGCTTCACGGCGTCCTCATTCACTAAGATGAATCCACCAAGATTCAAGTACTCAACCCCGTCTTGTGTAAAGAATGTTAACTCTGAGAGATCCCGCCCGTTCATTCCCGGAATTTGCAATTCGGAGACGGCCGTATTCGGGCCTGTAATTCGCTTATCTAGCACATACCCCGGCAATTGTTTCGACACGTTCAATTGGGTTGGCGGCAACACCAAATAAAAGATCGACGAATACTTCTCATTCAGCAAATAATACTTCTTGCCGTCGCGCTGCATCCATGCTTTTTTTGTCTTTGCCGGAAGTTCTTGAGGCTGGAGCTTCTCGGCGCTATACTCTGACATTGCCGTCTGCCCAAGACCCGGTAACGAAATGTATCGACGAAGCCATTGGTAGGTGCGGCCGTTCTCCTTAGTCACGAAGCTGATCATCTCGTTCCCATCTACACTCCGGAACGTGCCGTCCGCCGAATACTCGTAGATCTGGGGCGGGTTACCAGGTAACTGCTCCGAAGTGACAGACATAACGCCGCCTTTGTTAATATCGATCTTAAACGTTCCAGTATATGCACCATAGATTCCCGCATACTTCAGCATGGACTCCGGCATATCAGCCTTTACCGGCACGCCGTAGGACTTCTCAGGCTTGAATTCAGCAAGTATCCCTTTCTCCTTTAGCGCCTGAAGCAGGATTCCGTTCGCCAGAAGCTGGTCGTACGTGCTGCTCCCGCCAGAAGAGACGACGGCTGCAGCCATGTCCTGTTCGGGAAGCACAATGAGCGACGAGTGAATAAGAGGCGTGTCCCCTCCTTTGGTGAGTGCCTTTATCCCGTACTCGCTGAAGGGATACAGATTGACGCTGTCCCAGCCGAGACCGTATTCTAATGAGTTGTCCGCATCGTCAGGCCACAATGACGTCTTGTACTCGTCTTGCGCCATAGCCGCAGCCGATTTGCCGGACAAGACTTCTTCCGCTCTCCCCGTGAAAATTTGCGAGAATACAGCCAAATCTTCAGCCGTGGAATAGATGCCCCCCGTTCCGATCACGTTAACCGACTGGTTGGGAAGTTGTCCTATGTAGGTAGGATAATAGAGTCCCGCCATCTTCGTTGTATCCGGAGAATCGAGCGGCGTCTCCGTATTGGCCATACCTAGAGGTTTCGTAATATATCGGTGGATATAAGAGGTAAAGTCCATACCGCTGACACGCTCGACCAGAATCTCGGCCAGCGTAAATCCGTCATTGCAGTAAACCGAGTAAGCACCCGGGTCCGCCTTCAAGGTCTGTCTGGCCAGTTGCTTCAGCAGTGTGTCGTGGGCGTAAGTATCGTTATCTTCAAACAAAGAGGCGTACGTAATTGTCGATCCGTTCAGACCGGAAGAATGATTCAGCAGCATGCGTGGTGTAATCTGCTTGTAGCGTTCATCCTTCATCGTAAACTCGGGGATATACTGGACGACCGGCGTATCGAGATCGATTTTCCCTTGATCGACCAGTTGCATAACAGCAACCGTGGTAAGCATTTTACTCGTCGAGCCGATCCCATACATCGTGTCTTTCGTGAGCGGCCTCTGTCCCTGCTCATCATTCTTGCCGGATTGACCGGATACGACGATGTTACCATGATCGATAATGGCGTACTGCACGCTGTTAGTATCGTAAGTTTTCGTCAGAAGATCTGCCTTCTCCTTTGCAACTTTCCGGGTAATTTCGTATGTAAGCCAAGCTTCGTTCGAAGGTGAGTCCATTGCCGCCACCGGCAGGGTTGTCGGAACTGCGACTGGTTCGATCACCTCAGACGTATTCAGTGCCTCTGCTATGTTCTGCATCTCAGCTACTGGTGTGTTGTCGTCGCAGGCGGTTAACGGCAGAAGCAGACACAAGGATAGCACAGCTATAATTATCCATCGACTTTTAAACAATCGAATTCCCCCTCCGGATATTAAATTATTTATTCAAAATAGGAAGAAATAGGATAATTTCGATCACCGGAACGGTTATGATCGCGGCGACTATGATCTTACCAAGCGAATTGGCCATATTGATTGTCCAGCCGAAACCGTGAATGTTCGGAACGATCGACGCCGGATCTTCAGGGTTCACATAAATACTGCCGAGCCACTTCCAGTGCCTTTCCTCCATCGACGGAACGTCCCTTAGCTGATCTATACCTTTGATTCGCAGGTAAATCATGACGCCGATCAGTGCCAAGAAGAGCACTGTACAAAGCAACATACCGGAGAGGAAAAGCAAATTCCCCCTCCAACCGTACAACGCTATGGCTTGCGCCACCCCTAAGAATACAACCATTAAGAGCGAAGCGGCCCAAGTCAGAATCGAATGAATTTTCTTGTGCTTCAACTGTTTTTGCAACGAACCTTTCCGGTCCTGGGGATCCAGTGCTGTTCTGGCACGCTTGATCATCAGATTAATACCGACGAAAACGGTGATATTCAGCGCTTGCACGATGTTCAACGCGAACACGGTCCATACGGATTTGTAAAAGTCATACTTTCCGAGATGCAACCACCCCGGAATCGTATCCCACCTCGCAATAGCAAAGAAGATGCATAGCGCCATCACGGCGACATTTGCTGAATACCACCAAGAATTCAGCACCGCGCTATGCGTCCGGCCAATCCCGAGGCTCGCTGCGCGCTTACTCTGCACGACAACCTGCCAGCCTCTTGCTGCCTTCAAGCGCTCCGCGGACCTCCGGCTGATCCACGTAGCGAAGAAAGAAGCACTCATTAAAAGCAAGAGGGCTGTCGTCCAAATCAGGAGACCCCGCACCGGTTGATGACGCACCCATAAAAAGCAAGCGCCTCCGATGACAACCGCAAAACCGCTGGTAAGCAAAGCGTAATTCCGGCGAATGACTCGGACGGCTGCGTCCTGCAAGGCCTCAACCGGCAACACAATGCCGAACAGCAGAGTCCGCAAGCCGATAAAGGCCTGTAAGCTGAGCAACAGCGTAAGCATCAAATAACTGCTGAACATTATGATCATGGCTTCTTGTTTCAACGTTGTTCCCCTCCACGATTGGTAATCATATCCCGGTACACCGACCTGCTCTCCTGTGCGAATGCCTCTTCCGACATGCCTCGCACCGCGGCGGCGGCTGCAAGAGACCGCAGCTGCCGCCTGAGCTTCTCTTCGAAATCCTCCGTCACGCCAGGCATCCCGTCGGGCTGAATGATAACACCCTTCTTTCGGTGTACTTGAAGTAAGCCCTCTTGCTTGAGCAAATTGTAGGCTTTATTGACAGTGTGGAGATTGATTCCTAAGTCCTCCGCCAAGCTCCGGATCGACGGAAGCGGATCTCCCGGCTGCAAGGTACCAGAGGCGATCCCCTCTACAATTTGGTCAACCAGTTGTGCGTAAATTGGTGTTTCTGATTGCAGATCGAGTTCTATGAACAAAAATATCCCTCCTTATGGCAGTTGCTGTGTGTCTTCAAGAAGCGAGTGGAGCCGATATTGCCGTACAAATGCATATCGACTGCAAGTACGTTTGCCGTTATGTAAAAAAATGAGGGAGTCACAGCCTTCTGATACGGTCCAGCCTTGCGAGCGGCCACATGAACAGAGACATCGACGGTTTCTCGGCCTTCGGTAGCACTTCTAGGAAATAGGGTATTAGCAGCGCACCAGTAATGGCGTAGGCGATCATTATGTATGCGCGATGTTGACATGTCGAAGTAGTTCTATATCGCATCACCTCCACATTTGTTATATTACATATATAACACATGTGGAGGTGATATACAAGATTCAGATGTAAATTCTTCCATCTTAATGAGTTTGCTCAGATAAAGCACTTAAAAGACCTGTTCTTAGCCTAATAAAAACAGCAGCTGATTTATGGTCAGCTTCCGTGCCATCCTTGTTCAATTTTCCTGCGTATAAGCACAGCAAAGGCAACCGATCATTTAGATCGACTGCCTCCTCCTAATGCTTTTTTAGTTCTCATATCCCGTTAGTTCAATCATTGAACTTCAATAACAAAAACTGCTGATGTATCACCTTTCGAAAATTTACCATCATCTGTTTTCCAGACCGCCGAAATCCAATAGTAATAAGTACCTTGTTCTTTGGGGGCATTAAAAGAGCCCTTATTCAAAGGGATTTGTATTGTTGTATCATCGATAAATTGCTGAATATACAACTCATTAGGTGCTGGTTTATAAGCAAAAGAAACTTTAATATCCCCTTCAAGTGTTATAGCAGTAGGAGTAATCCCTTTTAGCATTCTACTTTCCGTTGAATAAAATGCACATCCTAATTTGCCCCAGCAATAACTACTCTGGATAACTGGAATTTGAGTTTGCCCCGAAGTAACAACAGGTAGAGGTGGGGATTTTTTTATAATTTTAATACCAACGCTCCTAGCGTATCCTTCAAGCCTTGTATTTTCTACAAGGTTTCCTGCAACAGGAGTTACATAGACGAGCACTACCAATGAAATTAAAAGTCCCGTAGTAAGTATAATAAATGCCTTTTTCCGATACATCCCAAGCCCCCTATAGACGTGATTTTACCGTATTAGTACTTCATCTAACTTGAATATGTATTAAACTACTCTGCCCGTCAGTTCAAAAACCAAGCAGCTTAAACATAAAATCCACCTTAATGTCCTCCGCTTGGTAGCAGTTTTCGAATTTCCCTTTAAGCAATAGACTTCGGCAAGCAGCTCCTGATTCTTCATAAATATCTGTATTTACATTCAAATCAATATTTCTATAGTCATTATATTTAGGACTTTCATTCTTTATAGAAAGGATGTCGAAGGGTTTCCAAGATAGCGAAAAATCATCTTTATGGTTACTTGAATATACCTTTTTCTTTTTACCAGTCTGCATTTGTTCAACCTCGACAATGTACAATACCCCACCTGCTGCACCGCCATACTCTAAATAATACGCGTTAGCATTATATTGACCATCTGGTGATTCTATGGGACCTAAAAATAATGTTGCATTATCAAGGCTTTTGAAACTATAGAAGTATCTATTATAGCCAATTAACAGTAATATACCGAAAATCAATAGTAAAATAACAAGATATCTTTTTTTCATATAATCCCCCAGTGTTACTGGTCTAATAATCCTCCAATATTTTGAATACCAACAATATTTCCTATTAATCCATATTATTGTATTCTATAAACTAGGTATCAGCAAGATTGCTCCGGTTGAGATGCGGCGTAGTCAGGAACAGATAACTAAAATAGGCTCTAATCACTTTCGACGGTGAAATAGCGCCTGTAATAAATTTGTTAAATAAACGTACTATGCACACAGGGGGAGAATGTATGACGATTAATGCTGCACGTTCACTGTTTGATGAGTATTGTCACTTCAAGGAAATTAATCCACTCAATACGGACGAGACACTATTGTTAACGGCTAGGGATCAAGTATTGACTGACATCGCTTTGAACGGATACACCAAGGAAGCAGCCCGATTAATGCATCGGATCTTGAGCTTCCTAGGCGATGCAGGACTACAGGAACGGGAACATCATTTGAGACTTTACCTGCGTGAACCTCTGGAGCGGGACGAACAGTTTTGGGCTCACTGGGAACTAGTTGATACATTGGCACTATTGAAAAAATGCAAGGAGACAGTAGACGAACAACTCACGTTTCTGCATTGGACAAAGGCGAACTGTGAACCCAAAGCATGGCCAGCTGTTATGTTCGATGGTACACAAGCACATTGCTGGGCGTGCGTGAACAGAATGACCGAATGGTTTGATCTCTATTACAATATCATCAATTCGATAGAATCAACTGAAGATAGCCGTAGGAATCGAGCGTCATATATTAGAACAGCCGGCGAACATTTAGTGATCCACAATAAAATAGATGACGCAATGAAGGAATCAGAGCGTCTAATGGAAGTCGTGGATGAGTCTGCACAATGGCCAGAGCGGGTTATTTTTTGGCTGGGCGCCACCACAATAAAGCTGGAGGTTTTTCGAAAAAAACAAGATTGGGAAAGCTACGATCAACAGGTACAGTATATTATGGCCCTACTTGAAACGGACTCGCTTGATATAGAGAAGAAGAAGTTTATCGCTAATGATCTCGGAGCCTGTCTTTTATGGGCTGGCCGGTATCAGCAAGCACAGCCTTTATTCGAATTTAACATAAAACACGGCTCCGGCGGGATCACGCATTATTTTTTGGCAATATGTATCTGGTCATCGAAAAAAGATCGTATGCAAACTCTGCATCATTTGGCCATGGCTGAAAATGAAATCGTCGACAACCTGAACATGAGAGGCCGATATATTGAAATGTTTAAGGAACAACCAGAATTTTCAGATGTCTGGGATGATCAGGAGTTTATGTCCGTTATTTCTCCCAAAGCTCGATCAGTCGACCTTCAGGATCTTCAATCCAAATAAACTTCCCAAATTCACTAATCTCTTCTTTCTTTGCAAGAGGGACACCAATATGTTCAAGATGCTGAATAGTCTCGTTTAGATTATCTACTTGGAAATTTAACATCACTTGTTGTTCTATTGGAAAATAACTGTCATCCTCGGTAAAGAAAGAAAAGATAGTCTCATTTCCTAATTGGGGTTTGATCACAGTTCCGTTCCAATGATCTATTTCAATCTTCAACACTTCACTGTACCATTTTTTTATAACTTCAAGATTTTTCGTTCGCCAAAATATACCTCCGAAACCTTTTATCATCGTATTTAACTCCTGTCTGTCATCAATTTTTTAGCTATCCGATTACGATTACCTATTTAAAAGCTTCAATAACCTCAAATAACTCGTACTCCGGAATTTTGTCTAAAAGCATTAACTCATAAACCATTTTACCTAATCCACTTAAGATTAAACCTGCAGGATTACTTTCTTCTCCCTATATATAGCAAATGAGATGATATTCCCAATACCGTAGGATCTTTAGCCATGGAAATGAGAAAATTAACCATTCTTTCATACTCACCTTGGTCTGCCCAATACTGCTTTTGTTCATTTGAAAGCATTGCACCGATGCTGGAAGAACCAATTAAATCTATTGTATCGAATCCATTCTTCTCCATAAAAGGTTTTACTTCATCGATGTTAAAATAAAACGCTCCTGTAAATCGACCTTTATCATTATGATTGAACACCCCGGTCTCGTAGAACTCATTTATTGTATCCAAGTTATCATTGGGCTTCCAAAATTGTGGATATTGTAAAGATGTAATTGTCATTCTCATCCGGCTTTGGAGAGCGATAAAAACGATGCCGTTCCGCTTTGTTACACGATGCAGCTCCCTGATTGCTGATATTCGTTCCTCTTCCTTTTGTAAATGGTATAGGGGACCAAGCATCAAAGAAGCGTCATACATCTCGTCTGGTATCCCCTCTAAATGTGTTGCATTTAATACATGAAACCCATTAAACCGTTCTGTCAATCCTAATTCAGATACCTTCTGTTGCGCTATTTCAACTAACTTAGGTGTTAGGTCAGATAGCGTTACGTTATATCCAAGCTTCGCTAACTCAATTGAGTATTTACCTGGTCCTGCGCCATTATCTAGTACAGTTCCGGACGAAGCTAAATACTGTTTTATATAATGCAGATTAATAGTAAACTCAAGCGGCTCCCTGTCCAGCCTCCCCCATTCATCAAACCGGGAGTAATAATCAATAACATTATCCATTGACCAAACACCTCTCTTTACAGTTTTTACACAGAAAAAACAGAAAAAACCTGTCGCCTACAAAGAGGCGACAGGTTTAACCTTCGCGGTACCACTCTTCTTGATCGTTGTTATAAGCAAAACGACAACGAATCTTAGAACCCGATTACGGAGGTTAGCCGTTAAGATCTACTCATGTTCAACCTTACCGCTCATGGGTGAGTTGGGGGAACCATTGGCTGTCTTGCACCTACCGACAGCTCTCTGGGCAATAGTTATTCCTTATTACTCCCAATCATTGCGTTTAATCATATTCTAATTGGACTTAGTATACATTTTACAAATATTACCTGTCAATAGAAAGTTAATTTTATCTATTCTTCGCATTCAAACTCGTCAAAAGCTCAATTCACCGCTTAATACTATTAGTTATGCGGTTCTCCTCACTGACTGTACAGTAAATTATCATTTTACGCTTTAGTCTCATAGCGCAAAATCAGCCCTGTCTAATCCGGAGTATGGCTTCCTCAAGACCCATGCTTTCCTTCGTCAGTACTTTGCGTTCAATAAGCTCTACCTGACCTTCAGCGGCTCCCTTACCGATCACGACGGTGAATGGGAGACCGATCAGCTCGGCATCCTTGAATTTCACGCCTGGACGCTCATCCCGGTCATCGAGCAGCACTTCTAGTCCTTGCTTACTCAGCACCGTGTAGAGATTCTCCGCAGCTGTACGCTGAACTTCATCCTTCACCGACATTAGCAAAATGTGAACCTGGAAAGGAGCCAACGCCGCTGGCCAGCTTATCCCATGGTCATCATGGTTCTGCTCCACTACGGCGGCCAGCAGCCGGGATATACCGATGCCGTAACAGCCCATAATCATGTCCGTGTTTTTGCCGGAAGGGTCAAGATAGCGTGCACCCAGCTTTTCACTGTATTTGGTCCCCAGCTTGAAGACATGCCCGATTTCAATCCCCAGATGGAATTTTAGCTGTCCTGTGCCGCAACGCGGGCAGCTGTCTCCTTCCTCCACATTTCGGAAATCACCTACTTGATCCAGGCTGAAATCCCGACCAGGCACTACATAACGAAGATGGTAATCCACTTCGCCAGCGCCGGCTACCCCATGTGCCATAGCTGCTAGCTCTGCATCGACGAGCAGCGGAATCAACAGCCCGACAGGACCAATAAAGCCACTCTCCGTGCCCGCCGTCGACTGAACAGCTTCATAATCCACGAGCTTAATCTCCTCGGCGCCTACCGCTTTTTTCACCTTGATCTCGTTGACTTCATGATCGCCCCTGACCAGAACGGCAAATACTTTGCCACCGCCGGAATAGATCAGGGTCTTGATGATCTCCTGAGACTGCAAGCCCACAGTCGTAAGCTGCTCAATGGAGCGTAGGTCTGGCGTATGGAATTTCTCCATGGCTGGCAGATCTGCCACAACTTTCACCACTTGCTCACTTGTCTTTGCAGATTCGGCCTGCTCCAAATTGGCTGCATAATTACATGCCGTACAGGCAGCAACGGTATCTTCACCAATATCTGCGAGTGCCATAAATTCATGACTGCCGCCTTCGCCGCCAATCGCTCCCGAATCCGCCTCCACCGCACGGAAGATCAGTCCGCAGCGTTCAAAAATCCGATGATACGCATTAAACATTGTCTGATAAGATTGGTCCAGACTCTCCCATCCATTGTCGAAGGAGTAAGCATCCTTCATCAGGAACTCTCTGCCTCGCATCAGGCCCGAGCGGGGACGACGTTCGTCCCGGAACTTCGTCTGGATCTGATACAGCGTAACCGGCAGCTTCCGGTAAGAGTTGATCTCGTTCCGTACCAATGTAGTGATAACTTCCTCATGCGTTGGACCGAGCACAAATTCCCGGTCATGGCGATCCTGCAGAGTGATCAGCTCCCTGCCATATACCCCGAACCGTCCCGATTCCTGCCACAGTTCAGCAGGCTGCATCGCGGGCAGCAGCACTTCCTGGGCTCCCGCCTTGTCCATCTCTTCCCTCACAATGTTCTCCAACTTGTGCAGGACGCGCCGTCCAAGTGGCAGATAACTGTAAATCCCTGCTGCCAGCTGCCGGATATATCCGGCCCGCAGCAGCAGGCCATGGCTAGCTGTTTCCGCTTCCGCAGGAGCCTCTCGCAGAGTAGTAAGTAACAGATTGCTTTGACGCATGTTCATCATCCTCCTCCGTGATTCCTTTTTTAAAAAGCTGTTCTTTCTCCGGCAGCTGACAAACCTTCGCCAGAATAACAAAAAGACGCATTCGTCAGGGACGAATGCGTCGTGATACCACCCTGTTTTAACTGCCGCCAATAATCGCGGCAGTCCTCCATCGGATAACGGCCGAGTCCGGCAGCGTTTGTACGTTCTCTCGCGCTGCTGCTTCCAAGGCAGGATGCACTCCGCTCGCTATGAGGAACCTTTCACCCGGTGGGTTCCCTCTCTGTTCCAACGATAATGGGACTACAGATCCTTGGTCCATGCATTTTGCTATATGTAGATAAGCTGAACGAAGTTCACTTACATAGATTGTAATTAATTTATACGATCACGCGGAATTCGTCAAGGAGAGGATTTTGATTTTAAAACGGCGGTAAACAATATCTAGAGCTGCTACGCAATACAAAAGAGACCGCCCCCAGTTCTGACAACTAAGACGACGATCTCTAAGTATAAGGAAAATTATTATGTTGCCATAGTATTCTTAGACAAGTACAGTGGAGCCCATCAGGAATTTGTCAACTTCACGGGCCGCTGCGCGACCTTCGTTAATTGCCCATACCACGAGGCTTTGTCCACGACGCATATCACCCGCAGCAAATACTTTTTCCACGTTGGTGTTGAACTTGCCATAACGTGCCTTCACGTTCGTGCGGCGGTCTGTTTCCAAGTTCAACGCTTGAACCAGATCTTGTTCAGGTCCGTCAAAACCAATTGCGATCAGCGCCAGCTGAGCAGGATAAACCGCTTCTGTGCCAGGCACTGGCTGGTAGATTTTGCGTCCGGTCTCATCAACCATCCGGCGGATTTGCACAGTGTGCAGCTCCTTCAAATTCCCCTCTTCATCCCCAACAAACTTAGTCGTCATGATCGAGAACTCACGCGGATCATCGCCGAATACTGCTTTGGCTTCCTGTTGTGCATAATCAAGGGTATACACATTCGGGAACTGTGGCCAAGGGTTAGCAATCTGGTCACGCTCCAGTGGAGCCTTCTCATGCGTACCAAACTGGGTGATGCTGTTACAGCCGTGGCGAAGCGATGTAGCAACACAGTCGGAACCAGTATCTCCGCCGCCCAGAACAACAACATCCTTGCCGGCAGCTGATACGAAGTTGCCATCTTCCAGATTGGAGCTCAGATAGCTCTTGATCGTTCCGTTCAGGTAATCCATTGCATACATAACGCCCTTCAGGTCACTGCCTTCGACGTTGAACTGACGCGCTTTGGTTGCTCCGCCGCAAAGTACTACTGCGTCGAACTCGTCCACCAGCTGTTGTGCCGGGATATCCTTACCAATCTCAGTGTTCACTACAAAGTTCACACCTTCAGCAGCAAGGAGATCCACACGACGCTGCACTACACGTTTATCCAGCTTCATAGTTGGAATACCGTAAGTCAGAAGTCCGCCGACACGATCGCTGCGCTCGTATACCGTAACGGTATGTCCCGCTTTGTTCAACTGTGCTGCTGCTGCCAGACCTGCCGGACCAGAACCAACGATTGCAACGGTCTTGCCCGTACGTTTCTCCGGAGGTGTCGGTACCACCCAGCCCTCTTCAAAACCCTTGTCGATAATAGCTAGCTCAATAGTCTTGATCGTAACCGGCTGGCCAATCAGGCCGACCGTACATGAGCCTTCACAAGGAGCTGGACAGATACTGCCGGTGAATTCAGGAAAATTATTCGTCTTGTGCAGGCGCTCCAGCGCTTCCCGCCACAACCCGCGATACACCAGATTATTCCATTCCGGAATCAGGTTGTGTACAGGACAACCTGAGGTTCCGCCAGCCATATCAATACCGGTATGACAATAAGGGGTTCCGCAATCCATGCAGCGTGCACCCTGTGTCCGAAGCTCGTCCTCGGATAAATGGTGGTGGAACTCCTCCCAATCTTTTACCCGCTGCTCAGGATCACGATCACCTGGGAGCTGGCGTTTATACTCCATAAAACCTGTAGGTGTAGACATGTTTACGTTTCCCCCATCCGTTCTCTTCGTGTTGATATCTATAGTTTATTGTAGCATACCTGTGGCTTAATGATGTCGTGAACAGTGCAACTTTAGTCCTGTGCATTCTATCGTTTAGCAATTTCTAATTTTAATAATATTAGCATTCCAGACTTTTGCACTGTAATGGATTAATCTGCTGATTATTTGTACTATTTCACATGTTGTGTTAGAGAAAACGCTTTTACGCCAGCTCCGTACGTTCATAAACTACAAAACGGTAATCATACGGATTCTTCTCATCTTTGATCCCCGGCGTACTGGAAACTTCCTTCCATTCATCCCAATTTACATCTGGAAAGAAGGTATCCCCGGCAAAATCATGCTCTATGCGGGTCACGATCAGCTTGTCTGCATAAGGCAGCACGATTCGGTAAATCTCGGCTCCGCCGATGACCATCAACTCATCCGTACGCTTCGCAGCTTGCAGTGCCTCCTCAAGTGTATGCACCACTTCAGCCCCTTCAGCAGTAAAGCTGTGATCTCTAGTCAGCACAATACTCGTTCTACCTTTCAGCGGCTTACCACCTAACGAATCCCATGTTTTGCGGCCCATCAGCATTGTTTTCCCCATCGTTTCGCTCTTAAAAAAAGCAAAATCCCGCGGCAAATGCCAGGGCATACTGTTATCCTTGCCGATCACACCTTTAATGTCCATGGCCCAGATCATGCTGATGCTCATTTCCATCTCTCCTTTCACTTCGATGTTAGATCGCTACCGGTGCCTTGATTCCCGGATGATGCTGATAGCCTTCAAACTCAAAGTCCTCAAAAACATAATCGAAAATACTGTCTGGTTTTCTGCGGATTTTCAGCGTTGGCAACGGATATGGATCTCTTTGCAGCTGAGTTGCAACCTGTTCCAAGTGATTTGTATAAATATGCACATCCGCCCCCGACCAAATGAACTCACCGACCTCCAGGCCGGTCTGCTGGGCGACCATGTGGGTCAGCAGTGCGTAGCTGGCAATATTGAATGGCAGACCAAGGAACGTGTCCACCGAACGCATGGTGAGCATACAGGACAGCTTTCCACCTGCTACATAGAACTGGAATACAAAGTGGCACGGCGGTAGCTTCATGTTCTCAATCTCGCCTACGTTCCAGGCACTAACGATGTGTCTGCGCGAGTCTGGGTTATTCTTAATCGCCTCGATGACATTCGTAATCTGGTCGATAAGCCGTCCATCTGCAGTCTCCCATGCTCGCCACTGCGAACCATAGACGGGCCCTAAATTGCCGTTCTCATCCGCCCATTCGTCCCAGATGGAGACACCGTTCTCTTTGAGATAAGAGATATTAGTTTCGCCTTTCAAGAACCATAGCAGCTCATGTACTACCGATTTCAAATGGATGCGCTTAGTCGTAACAAGCGGAAAGCCTTTACTAAGGTCAAACCGCAGCTGCCGTCCAAAAACAGACTTAGTACCTGTCCCTGTCCGGTCACTTTTTTCCACCCCGTTGTCCAAAACATCCTGAAGTAATTCCAAATAATTGCGCAAAGTTTAACGCCCCTCTTCTTTGATGACATTACATATAAGGTTCTCTCATTTACTTTTGTTTAACCTTGAATATGCCTTTCGAGAAACGTAAAGCCACCCCTAAAGGAGCAGCTCTTCATTTCGTCCCGTTCTATTAGTTTACCACGACCTGATCCTGCTTGTAACTTGCCAAACTGTAGAAAACGAGAAAAACAGAACCGATTCGCTACCTATCCTGCTGGATTTTGAGAAAAGCTCTGAAGATAAAAGACGATCCGCTCCCCTTGTAACAACAGGTGCAGATCGCCCTTGCAGCTTCCTATACTCTTCATAAGAGGTCTCGCATATCGATCATGTTGATTACTGACCCGTTCAGGAGTGCCTGTGAGCTTCTTTTTGCCCAACATTCGGTTTAGGCCCACGTGCACCTTTTAACGTCCGTGAGGAGGGTTCTGACGAGGCTTCAGGAGCGACCTAGGATAGATTAAATGAATCACATATAGATAAATTTGAATCACCTTATTCAGTGATCTGTAGTTCAATCTTTTGTACGCCAGCATGTAAGCTTGCAAGGCCGCCTACCGGAAAAGTAATCATGGGAGAAGTATGTCCGAAGTCTACATCTGCTATAACGGGGAGGTGCCCAGCTCCTGTTTACTCTTGATTATTTTGGTCAGCAGCTCTCTTGTCATACCTGAACCCATTTGAAATCTGCCGATAGCGATACCTTTTACCTGCTCAAAGTCCGGTTGATGAATAAGGGATTGCAAGTCCCGATCAAAGGTCACTGGCTGTGACTCATAATCATCCTCCAGGAAGAGGATAGCGTTTTCGAGACTCGTCATATACTCAGTTCCTTGCAGGAGATTCAAGGTACAGAGATTGCCACCGATAATTGTACCCTCCGCTTGACCTTCATTGATGACATATGGCTCTTCATTTTATATAAAATCGCGCTTCTCCTGATCCAAGTACCATTCATCGTCGCTCCAAAACTCCGCATGCTCCACAACCACTTCCTGATCCAGCAACATCATTTTATTGAAATACTCTATAGTGGAGTGTGGGCCTGAATAGGTAATCAGCCCGGTTTTAGTATAGATGGCATTACTAAGCGCAGTAATATCAGAGTAGCCGCACAGGCGCTTCGGATGGGCTTGAATCAAAGAATAATCCAGGTAACGCAGTAGTTGATTGGCGTTAAACCCGCCGATGGTTGTTAGAATGGCTTTAACTTTGTGGTCCAGGAAGGCCTCATGAAGGTCGGCAACCGGAGATTCAATCGATGAGGATACGAATTCATCAGCTTCAAGTGCATGCTTGGAGAATGAAACAGTGAAACCCAGCCGCTCAAGCTACTTTTTGGCCCCCTCTCTTTGCGCTGGTGCGATTAGAGACAAGCTTCTCGAAGGTGAAATAATGCGGATTTCGTCCCCTGCTTTTAGCTTTTCCGCTCTTATGTTAATCCCATCCTTGTCATTAATAGTAGTCTATCTCCTCTTTTTGTACGTTTCCCCAGTATATCATCTCATCTAAATTTTGGAAAAAAGATAAGATACATTATTTGCATGAATGAAGAGTACAGCTCGTACGCAAAATAAAATTTGTTCATCACATTAAGATTACACTCATCAAAGAGTGATGAAAAGCGATGCAATGGATGCGCTCCTAACTGAGGTTCAACACAAACAACCGGTGTAAACTTATACCGGCTTTTTTATTATCGAAGCAAAAATGATGAAATTGGAGAAGGTGAATTCAAATGCCCCACACCCTTATAAACGGATATAACATGCACTTTAAGGATTGCGGAAAAGGAACAGCGATCATATTCATCCATCCTCCGGTATTGACAAGCTTGAACTTTCAATATCAGATGAAATTGTCGGCGAATTTCCGAACGCTCGCTTTTGATATCCGGGGTCACGGACAGAGTGAAGCTTCCAGGAAAGAGATTACTTATCCGTTAATTACCCAGGATATCAGAGAGTTAATGAATCGGTTGAAGATAGAAAAAGCATTTATTTGCGGATACTCTACCGGCGGCTCGGTGGTGCTCGATTTTCTGTTGACCTGCCCTGAACGAGCACTTGGCGGCATTGTAATTGGTGGGATGTCGGAAGTTAGTGACAAGAAGTTAAGGAACAAAATATCGCGCGGGCGCTTCTTCTCTCAAATCGGCGCAGTTGGTGTAATTGCATTCTCTACTGCTTGGTCTCAAGGGAAACTCAAGCTGTCTTTGATACGGTCATTGTTTAACGATGCTAGAAAAGCAAACGCTAAAAATGCTGAACAATATTATCAATACAGCCTGGATTATAACTGTACGGCACAATTGGGAAAGATACAACAACCTGTCTTGTTGGTTTACGGTGAGAAGGATACACTGTTTCATCCTTACGCGAAGCTGCTGAAAGAACGACTACCTAAGAGTGAACTGGTTTTTATCAAAAATTCCAAACACCAAATTCCAACCAAAGCAGCGGATGAATTGAACGAACTGATCGAGTTGTTTATTTTGACAAAAGGTTAAGCAAATAAGCTTTTAAATCGACCATTCGTAAAAATTCTGGTTTTTGATCCGTTCCACTGATAATCAAAGGAACAAGCGATTCCATTTTGCGAATGGAACCGTGACCGCCTCCGCCCTTATGGGTTGGTGAGCTGTTGCCCGCCGCCAATTCATATCCCGGCTTTGCCGTGACAATCAAAAATTCGCCTGGGTGTGAATGGAGCGCCCCTGACAAGCGTTTAAGAGCATCGGGATACTGATCGTAAGCCAATGAATGAGCGGACGCTTTCACCGTTAAATCCAATACCGCTTCATCCTGTTCAACCGTCCATGATTGTTTGTAAGAATCGGTCAGGTTACCGCCTGCTTTATACTTGAGCTGTTTCCCTGTTGATCCCTGAATGGCGTGAATCCATTCCTTTTCCTTCCAGGCAACAAAATCAATGCGTGCATCGTTTTTTAATAAGTCTGCCACATCTCTCAGAGAACGATCCGCTTTCAACGAATATACATAGGCCATCGTTTCATTGATTGCAAGAATGATCTCTGTCTCCTTCGTGACAGCTTCTCCCGGACGCAAAACTTTAGCATCGCTGAACAAAGCAGAGAGGTCAATTACCGGATTTTGTTCAGCCGGCAGTATTGGCGTCATTCCGCTGTCCCCTGCAATGATAATAACAGCATCATGCAAAGCTTTTTCCGGGGACTCGAATGCCAGCAGTAAAGATTGAAGCTGCTGATCGAACATTTTGACCCCACGAAGTCCCGTTGGACCTTTCTTATGTAATTCCTGGTCTAATTCTGGTAAATAGACAAACAAAAAATCCGGCAATTTATCAGTTTGAATCAAATATTTTACGGCCTCAATAGCGAAATCATTATTGATGCCCATCCGCTTCGTTAGACCATCCGGCAACTTTTTAACTCCTTGAAACGGATTAGATAATGAACCCAGCGACAAAAAATCCGGCCCTTTCACATGAATTTCTTTCGGTAAAGAAGTAGGCCCATGAATCAAAAAAGGTAACGACAACTTATGAGCCGATGCCCCCCTGTAAATCAGGCCGTTTATCGAACCAGACTTTAGCCCTTTCCGGGCTAAGTCCTCATAAATCGTAGGTATCTTCCTGTTTAAATGGCTCCCATTCAAATGAATCAGTGCATCGGTCAAAACCGGATTAACTCCGTGTAGGAGCACTTCCATCGGTCCACTTCCGTAACTGATCAATTTCTTGGTGTCCGCAGAATACCAAGTCAGACCCGGCACACGGTGAATATCAGTGTACGCTCCGGTGAGGAGCGAGCTGTCGATCGTGACGGACATGGTCGGAAAAGAACTGACCAGGTCTTTGTAGTATTGTCCGTGTTCGATCAGGAATTTTAATGCGGGAAGCTCCTGTTTGCGAATTCCCTGATCAATCGCTTGGTACATTAAAGAGTCAACCATCAGAAAAATGACTTTCTTTGTCTTCCCACCATCAGCGGACTTTATCCGCAGCAAATCTTGTTCTTTAGGTTTTGAGTTCTGGCACCCGGTAGCTATGATCAATATAAAGATCAAAGGCAAAATCCATATCCATTTTTTCCTCATCACAGTTCACCCACTTTATGTACATTGTGTCTTGAAAATCTTGGGTTTATTCCAGGTTTTTTTTGCCATTATGAAAACAACCGCTCACACAGTGTGCCATTCCGTCTATTTTGGTAAACAAAAAAAGAGAGTGCAGCCGCAATCTGCGACTCCACTCTCTTTGAACGGCCTGACATGCAAGCCTGTATTATATACTATTTCAAAACGTGAATCGGGTGACCTTCTACCAGTTCAGCTGCTTCCATGACGATTTCGCCAAGGGTTGGGTGAGCGTGGATAGTCAGAGCGATATCTTCAAGCGTAGCGCCCATTTCAATAGCCAGACCCAGCTCAGCAATCAGGTTAGAAGCTTCGATACCGACGATTTGCGCGCCGAGTACAAGGTTGTTCTCGCTGTTAGCTACAATCTTGATGAAGCCTTCTGCACCGTTCAGGGAGACTGCACGTCCATTACCCGCGAACGGGAACTTGCCGCTCTTCACTTTGTAGCCTTTATCCTTAGCTTCTTTCTCAGTCAAGCCAACGCTGGAGCACTCAGGATCTGTGAAGACAACAGCCGGAATGACTTTGTAGTCAACCACGGAAGTGTGTCCTGCGATCGCTTCTGCAGCAACTTTACCTTCGTAAGAAGCTTTGTGAGCCAGAGCCAGACCAGGAACAATGTCCCCGATAGCGAAGATGTGTGGAATGTTAGTGCGTCCTTGGTGGTCAACTTTGATCAGACCGCGCTCGTCAAGCTCAACGCCGATAAGGTCCAGACCAAGCTCACCATCCGTGTTTGGACGACGGCCAACGGTAACAAGCAAGTAGTCCGCAGTAACTTCTTTGGACTCACCGTTCACGGAGTACTTCACAGTAACTTCCTTGTCGTTTTGTACAGCACTCTCAGCTTTAGCATTAGTAACGATCTCGATGCCAGTCTTCGCCATGTTCTTGGCTACCAGACGAGTCATGTCTTTGTCGAAGCCAGGAAGAACAGTATCCAGACCTTCGATGATGGTTACTTTAGTACCGAATTTAGAGTACATTTGACCCAGCTCAGCACCGATGTAGCCGCCGCCGATAACGATCAGGCTCTTCGGAATTTCCGGAAGCTCAAGCGCTTCAGTGGAGGACAAGATACGTCCGCCGAACGGGAATGGTTTGAGTTCAATTGGACGGGAACCTGTAGCAATGATGCAGTTCTTGAAACGGTAACGCGGAGATTCGTGATCGTTGAATACCCGTGCTTCTGTTTCGCTGATGAACATGCATTCACCGTTGAAGATTTCGATTTTGTTGCCCTTCAAGAGACTAGTCACGCCGCTAGTCATTTGCTTAACGACTTTGTTCTTGAACTCTTGAGTTTTAGAGAAATCCACTTTAACGTTATCAGCAGTTACACCATAAACGTCAGCATGTTGTGCAGACTCGTATGAGTGAGCTGCAGCGATCAGTGCTTTGGACGGAATACAACCACGGTTCAAACATACGCCGCCGAGTTCCGATTTATCTACGATAAGCACTTTTTGACCAAGCTGAGCAGCACGAATAGCTGCTACATATCCGCCGGGACCTGCACCAATGACCAATGTATCAATATCGAGTGAAGCGTCTCCCACTACCATATTATTACACCTCCATAACTAGCATATCAGGATTAGCAAGCAATGTTTTAATGTAGTTCATGAAATTCTGTGCTGTTGCGCCATCGATAATACGGTGGTCAAAGCTCAGGGACAATGCCATTACAGGAGCAGCTACGATTTCACCGTTCTTAACAACTGGTTTCTCAGTGATACGGCCTGTACCCAGGATCGCAACTTCAGGGAAGTTGATGATTGGAGTAAAGAACATACCGCCTGCGGAACCGATGTTGGAGATCGAGATGGTGCTGCCTTTCATTTCGTTCGGAGTCAGCTTGCCTTCACGACCACGCAGTGCAAGGTCACTAATGGCGCTAGCAATCATCCAGATGCTCTTACGGTCAGCATCTTTGATAACTGGAACGATCAAGCCGTTATCAGTATCAGTTGCGATACCCACGTTGTAGTATTTCTTGTAGACAATTTCGTTGGACTCTTCGTCAATAGAAGCGTTAAGCGCAGGGAATTGACGGGAAGCTGCAACGAGTGCCTTCACGATGAACGGAAGGTAAGTTACCTTCACGCCTTTTTTCTCAGCTACAGGTTTCATGCGGGCACGGAATGCTACCAGTTCAGTTACGTCTACTTCGTCCATGATCGTAACGTGTGGTGCAGTGTAAGCCGATTTAACCATAGCGTTCGAGATGGCTTTGCGGATACCTTTGAATGGTACGCGCTCTTCTTCCAGGCTCACGTTGCCTGCAGAAGCTGCTGCTGCCGGAGCAGCTTTCTCTTCAGTCTTAGGCGCTTCAGCAGAAGCTGCTGCTGCCGGTGCTGCTACAGAACCACCGTTTTGGAAGGCTTCAACATCCTCACGAGTGATTTTTCCGCCTTTACCAGTGCCATTGACTTTAGAGATGTCAACGCCTTGTTCACGAGCAAACTTGCGTACGCTTGGTGTAGCCAGAACATCACGGTCTGGAGCTGGTACAGCTGCAGGAGCTGCTCCGCCTTCTTTAGCATCAGCAGGGCTGCTTGCTGCAGGAGAAGAAGTTGTATCAGCGCTACCTTTTGCTGCGTCAGCTTCTTGGGAGTGCGCTTCTGCATTTCCATCATCCGGGATATCGCCTTCAGCATCGATTACAGCTACAGTTTGGCCTACGTGGAACACGTCGCCGTCTTTAGCCAATACTTCGAGAACGGTACCGTTAACCGGACAAGGAACTTCAACAACCGCCTTGTCGTTTTGTACTTCCATAATGATATCTTCATCGGTTACTTTGTCGCCGACTTTGATAAGCACTTTGATGATTTCGCCTTCATGCAATCCTTCGCCCAGCTCAGGGAACGGGTAATTATATTTAGCCACGTTCAAGTACCTCCTTATGGTAATAGAATGTCGTGATGAGTGTTTATATTAAAATTCCAGAACTTTCTTAACGCCTGCAATTACGCGGGCAGGGTTAGGCAACCAAGTATCTTCGATTTGCGCGAACGGATAAATGGTGTCCGGTCCAGCTACACGAAGCACTGGAGCTTCCAAGTGCAGGATACCTTTTTCGTTGATTTGTGCAATAACTTCAGCGGCTACGCCGGAGCTCTTTTGAGCTTCTTGTACCACAATTGCACGGTTTGTTTTCTTCACAGATTCCATGATGGTGTCAATGTCGATCGGGCTAACGGTACGCAGGTCAATAACTTCAGCGTGAATGCCTTCCTTCTCGAGTTGATCAGCCGCTTTAGTAGCTGTGTGAACCATCAGGCCGTAAGCGATAATGGTAACATCAGAACCTTCGCGAACTACATTGGCTTTACCAAGCTCAACGGTGTACTCACCTTCAGGCACTTCAGCGCGGAAAGCATGGTACAAGTTAAGGTGCTCCATGAAGAATACCGGGTCGTTGTCGCGGATCGAAGCGATCATCAGACCTTTAGCATCGTAAGGGTTGGAAGGAACTACTACTTTAATACCCGGGCTTTGGGCAATCAAACCTTCCAGGGAGTCAGTGTGCAGCTCAGCCGCTTTAACACCGCCGCCAAATGGCGTACGGAATACGATTGGTGAGTTGTATTTGCCGCCGGAACGGTAGCGCATACGTGCAGCTTGAATTACGATTTGATCCAGAGCTTCATAAATAAAGCCGATAAATTGAATTTCTGCGATTGGACGGAAGCCTTGAATACCAAGACCTACAGCCAGACCACCGATAGCGGACTCGGCCAGCGGAGTATCAAATACACGATCTTCGCCAAACTCTTTTTGCAGACCTTCAGTTGTGCGGAATACACCGCCTACATTACCAACATCTTCCCCAAAAACAAGGACGTTAGGGTCACGATTCAGTTCAACGCGGATTGCGTCGCGGATCGCTTCTTTCAAGTTCATTTGTGCCATGCCTGTTATCCCCCTTATTCAAAATCGGCTTTTTGCTCTTCCAGATGTTTCGGAGTTGCCTCGAACATGCTGTCAATCAAGCCGGAAACGGTCATTTTTTCGGTTTGTTCTGCTTTTTTGATTTGCTCATTAACAGTAGCTTTTGCTTCTTCTTTCACGCGTGCTGTATCTTCTTCGGTCCAAAGGCCTTTTTTCTCCAGATACTTAGCAAGACGGGCAATTGGGTCCTTCTCGCTCCATTGTCCTTCTTCTTCCTTAGAGCGGTATTTGCTCGCATCGTCAGAAAGGGAGTGTGGACGGAAACGGTAAGTTACAGCTTCGATCAGGGTAGCGCCTTCTCCGTTACGAGCACGCTCAGCAGCTTCTTGAACTGCGCTGATAACCGCGAAGATATCCATACCGTCAACCTTGATTCCCGGAATACCGGCTGCAACCGCTTTGTGAGCGATAGACTTAGAAGCCGTTTGCTTCGAGAATGGTGTGGTGATGGCGTAACCGTTGTTTTGAACAAAGAAAATTACAGGCAGTTTAAAGCGTCCAGCAAAGTTAAGGCCTTCATAGAAGTCGCCTTCGGAGGAACCGCCGTCACCTGTATAAGTAATCGCTACATTCTTCTGGTTCTTCAATTTGAAGCCCATTGCAATCCCTGTAGCATGCAGAATTTGTGCACCGATGATGATTTGCGGCATCAGTACGTTTACACCGTCAGGAATTTGTCCACCATGTTGGTGTCCGCGGGAATACAGGAATGCTTGGTACAGCGGGAGGCCATGCCATACAAGCTGTGGAATATCACGGTAGCCCGGGCAGATGAAATCTTCCTTCTGCAGCGCGAACTCACTACCGATCATTGTAGCTTCTTGACCGGATACCGGTGCATAGAAACCGAGGCGACCTTGACGGCCCAGGTTAACCGCACGGTCATCCCAAGTACGGGTAAATACCATACGGTACATAATTT
Organism: Paenibacillus agri; assembly: GCF_013359945.1. Taxonomy (GTDB): domain Bacteria; phylum Bacillota; class Bacilli; order Paenibacillales; family Paenibacillaceae; genus Paenibacillus_AQ; species Paenibacillus_AQ agri. The sequence goes on from NZ_JABWCS010000216.1 coordinate 108,399, forward strand.
CTTTCAATTGATCATCAGTAAGAGCAGGCAGTTTATCTTTATTGATAACTTCTCCATCCGGGGAAAGTACCGAAAGAGCCTCGACGTCCTCTGTGTACACTTCATAAGGAACTTTACTCATTATCATCTTCACCTCAACAAAAAAATTTGAATATCAGTTGCCTCTGTTATAGAATTATTATACACCTGTTTTATCTATTTCGTCAAAGAAATACGCATAAAATTTATGTTTCCATAAATTTTGTATGTATAACAGGTTTAATTTAATTGTATAACAGATGCCATTCATTTTGACAAGTAAATGATGTATGCCACATTTACCCCTTGGTAATATTATCGTATTGCCGTCGTGAATGCAAAATTCGACAAGAAAGGTGACAAGAACAGCTATGAGTGATTCTGTTTTTCTGAAACGTACAATTGTTAAAAAAAACCTGTGGAGCGAATCGCTGCAGGAGGAACGCAAGCTGCGGATCTACCTCCCGCCCGGCTACAATGAAGTTCTCAGTTATCCCGTAGTCTACTGCCAGGATGGTGAGGAGTTCTTCAACTTCGGACGAATCGCTACGCTGGCAGGCCAGCTGATCCTGGAAGAAGATGTCGAACCTTTCATTATTGTAGGCGTTGAAGTTGACGTGAAAGTTAGAACTCAGGAATACGCCCCATTCGGCAACCGGTTTGAGCAATACCTGTCTTGCTTCGCCGAAGAAATTATTCCCTTCATCGAACACAATTATCCGGTACGGCGTACGCCTGCTGAACGGATTCTGGCTGGCGACTCTCTGGGAGGCAGTGTGTCCCTCCATCTGGCCTTAGCATATCCATCCATATTTAACCGTATCCTCAGCCTTTCCGGCGCCTTTTATCCCGAGACGCGTGAAATGATCGAAGATGAAGAGGATCTCTCCTGGCTTACTATTAATATGGTAGTTGGACTACAGGAGACGGAATATAAGACGGATACAGGCGTTTATGATTTTGTTGATATGAACCGCAAGACGAAAGCGCTGCTTGAAGAGCGCGGAGCCACAGTATCATACCGGGAGAAAGACGGCGTTCATCTCTGGGGATTTTGGCAGAAAGAACTGCCCGAATCGCTACTCTATTTCTTTTAAACACCTGAAACAGCCTTGAGACATGCAAAAATGAACATCATGAGAACAATATGTAGATTCCCTGCGTGATTACGCTTTCAGGGCGGTAGGGGCAGAAACGGTCCCCCGCCCTTCTCAAGGACGGTTGTTCCGAATCTTAAAGCATGAACTAGAGCTTCTCCCTAACGATGGTGTCTAACAGCACGTCGCAACCAGCATCCATCAGCTCATAGACCTGTTCAAAGTTTCCGGTAAAGTAAGGGTCCGGCACTTCGCGCAGCTCTTCCTCCGGGAGCAAGTCCATAAAGAACAACAGCTCGGCCTCTTCTCCGCCCTGGAGCTTCCGCACATTGGTTCCGTTAGAATTGTCCATACAAATGATATATTGATAATTCTCAAAATCATCGCTGGACACCCGGCGAGCTTTCATCCCCTCATAACTGATCCCATGCTGATCCAGAATACACCGCGTCCCTTCATGCGGAGGGTTGCCGATATGCCAGTCCCCTGTTCCTGCAGAATCCACAGTAATCGAACTAGACAAGCCGCGTTCATGGATCTTGTGGCGCAGCACAGCTTCAGCCATCGGCGAACGGCAAATATTGCCGAGACAAACAAACAGTACGTTTACGATTTCACTCACCTCCAAATCTCTTTTCTATACAATCCAACAGCTTCCAGCATCTCGCTGGACACGCTATTCTTATTTTAGCGTTGTCCGGGGCAATTGTACAACCTTTCAAACTGCATTATACTTGATACTTGGTTCTGGATCAGAATCTTTAGAATTGTAAGGAAGGGGAGGATTAGTGATGCCATCCGGAAGAGTCGTTATTTGGGCCGGTGGGGAGCTGTCTCCGGAACATTTGAATGTATTAGATGAAGAGGATTTTATTATCGGTGCCGATCGGGGTGCCTTATTCCTCATTAACCATGGCATTACGCCGGATCTTGCGGTCGGAGATTTCGATTCTGTATCCCCGGAAGCCCTGCAAGACATTAGGAACAGAAGCCGGGAGATCATTACCTGTGATGCAATAGACAAAGATCTGACCGACAGCGAGCTGGCCCTGGACCTGGCGCTGAACAGATCGCCCTCATCGATCCTTATGCTGGGTGTGACGGGATCGCGGATTGATCATATGCTGGCCAGCATTCAAATGATGACACTGGCGATGCAGCGTCAGGTGAGCTGTTCCATCATGGACAGTCATAATTACCTTACCCTTACAGGATCACAAGCCCTCGTTGAGGATCGCGGCTTCACCTATGTATCCCTGCTGCCTCTAACGCCTGAAGTGACCGGAATTACGCTGGAAGGCTTTCAATATCCGCTGAGCAACGCCACACTGAAGCTTGGTCAGTCACTTGGTGTCAGCAACAGACTGCTAGGGGCGTCCGGAACCGTATCGATTGAGAGCGGCCTGCTGCTGATTATTCAGAGCAAGGATTGAATTACATACGAGATTTAGAGACATGGTTGTTACTTTTAAAATCAATATGTTCAGGCCGGAAATCCCTTGCTGCTAAAGGGTTTTCGGCTTTTTTCATTCTATCATCCGCTGTAAATATTAATTTTTTGTAACTTTTAATCGTTTTTTAATAAAACGCTTACATCCCTTGCCCCGTCTCTATTTGCCCCACCTCTTCCAATATATAGGCACTAGATTACCTGCTATACTACGAATCAGCGAAAGAAACGAAACATACGAAACAAACCTTGGAGGGAATCACAACATGAATAAACAACAATGGTTCAAAAAAGCAATCGTCATCGGGATGTGCACTACTATTGGCCTGTCCACACTGGCAGCAACTGAAATCGGCACTCCACACGCCGCAGCAGCTACAGCGTCTAAAGGACAAAGTATTGTAAATCTCGGTAAAAAATATATGGGCGTTCGTTATGAATTCGGAGCATCTACTTCAAGCACTCGTACCTTTGACTGCTCGTCGTTCACCAAATATATTTTTGGTAAATACGGTGTTAATCTGCCCCGTACTTCTGTAGCCCAATCCAAAGTAGGCAAAGCCGTCTCGAAAGCCAATCTGCGTGTCGGAGACCTCGTATTCTTCTCCAGCGGCAGCAGAGCAAACGGCAAGAATGTTACTCACGTAGCAGTGTATGCCGGCAATGGTAAAATTCTGCATACCTACGGCTCGCCAGGTGTTACGGTCTCGGATCTGAACTCCGGCAACTGGAAAAGAACGTACCTGAAAGCCCGCCGCGTACTGTAACAGCTCTAAAGATTAGAGTTTTGACTATGATAGAGGATTGGATTCAGCATGTGGCGTCTCCGTGAGACGCCCTCATTACATAGCCGGTTCCCCTTATCGTGTGAATGAGTTTGTTCCGATAGCCCTTGTCCACCTTCAGGCGGATATGCCGGATATACACATCTACGACATTGGTGTCCGCCTCAAAGTTATAGCCCCAGACCTGCTGCAAGATTTCGGTTCTGGGGCATATTTGTCCTGCATGAACTGCCAAGTAATAGAGCAAGTCAAATTCTTTGCCTGTTAACTTCAGCTGGTTGCCATCCCGGTTCACATGCCGGCTGCTAGGGTCCAGAATCAACCCATCAATTTTCAAAAGATGATTCTTGCGGCGGCGTCCGCTGAGAATTAGTAAATTTAAGATACGACAGGTCAGTTCCCCTGTATGAATGGGTCGGGACAGATAATCATTTGCCCCTGCCTTGAAAGCTGCTACCGCATCTTCTCCAGAGCCTGCTCCTGACATGACGAGTACGGGTAGATCCATCCCTTGGTCCCGTAGCTCGGTAACGAGCCGCCAGCCCTCCCATTCATCAGCCCGCTCCAGCTCAGCCAGGAGTAGTATGGGATCGCCTCCGGTTAACAATAAGCGAAGATCGCGAAGATCTTCGCTTATTGTTATTTCCAGGCCGGCTTCCAGCAAGGCCTGAAGAACGGCGTCATGGTCTATTTTTTCCTGAGTATAAGTCCCGCTGTTAGTCCCTTCTCCGCTATCCTTCCGTTCTTCTTGGATCCATATGATTCTCTCGTTCACCGCTGCCGTCCTCCGCATCACGACTTCATCACTGCCGGGCAACCCGGCACAGATAACCCTAGCGTGCCCCATATACAAAAAGAGCATTCCATCATCGATGAAATGCTCCCTCTTTATTTTGCTGTCAGTTTTCTTTTACAACATCGATTTCTTGAAATTTCGCTACTTCCGTCTCCCACCGTTGCTTTACAAATTCCTGATGGATGGGGTGATTCATGTAAGTATCAAAAGCTTCCTGGCCGTCAAACTCCATGCTGAAGCCAAAATGGAAATCGCATTTCGGACTGACTTGACGCAGGACCTCGAATTCTTTTACCCCTATAATGGAGGTTAAGATTCTCTCCCCATCCTTGAGAAATGCTGCTGTCTCCGGTGCATCCACCGGATATTTCAAGCTGAAGTAAACCATATGCCGCAGAATTCCGTTGTTCATGTTATTTGCCTCCTCATTATTTATACAGACTGTGACGACCACTGCTCGACATCCCAAGTCTTCGTTACCCAGTCTTCATAGAATTCAGGTTCGTGGGACACGAGCAGAACAGTCCCTTTGTATTCCCGCAATGCACGTTTCAATTCTGCTTTGGCGATCACATCAAGGTGATTGGTCGGCTCATCGAACAGCACCCAATTGCTCTCACGCATCAGCAGCTTACACAAACGCACCTTAGCTTGTTCCCCACCACTTAACATACTGAGCGGACGGGTGATATGCTCATTTTTCAGGCCACAGCGGGCCAAATGCGCACGCACCTCGTGCTGATTAAGACTGGAGAACTCGTTCCATACATCATCAATCGGCGTAATATTGGCAGCCTTAACCTCTTGCTGGAAGTAGGCTGGTGTAAGGTAATCACCAAGATACGTTTTTCCGCTGTATGCCGGGATTACGCCTAGAATCGTCTTCAGCAGTGTCGATTTACCGACACCGTTGCAGCCGACAATGGCAATCTTCTCCCCGCGTTCAATGGTCATATTCAGCTTCGGCAGAAGCGGGCGATCATAGCCGATCTCAAAATCAATGCCTTCGAAGACTGTTTTACCGCTAGCCCGTGATTCCTTGAAGACGAAGGTCGGTTTAGCCGCTTCATCTGGCCGGTCGATTCTTTCCATCCGATCCAATTGCTTCTCGCGGCTCTTGGCCCGGCCAGAAGTTGAAGCCCGCGCTTTATTGCGCTGAATGAAATCCTCTTGCTTTTTGATAAACTCCTGTTGCTTCGCATAAGCTTCAATATGCTGGTTCTTGTTCAGTTCTGCCATCTCAAGGAAACGCTCATAGTTCCCGGTATATCGGGTCAGCTTCGTAAACTCCAGATGATAGACAACATTCACGACCTTGTTCATGAATTCCGTATCATGGGAGATCAGAATAAATGCGTACGGATATTGCTTCAAGTAGTTCGTCAGCCAGTCGATATGTTCCACATCAAGATAGTTGGTAGGCTCATCAAGCAGCAGTACACTAGGCTTCTCAAGCAGTAGCTTGGCCAAAAGCACCTTGGTCCGCTGCCCCCCGCTCAGGGAAGCTACATCACGATCCAGACCGATCGCAGATAAGCCGAGACCATTCCCCATTTCTTCTACCTTCACATCGATCAGATAAAAGTCGCCAATCTCCAGCTCCTCTTGAATCTCTCCCATCTGCTCCAGCAGCACTTCAAGCTCTTCAGGCGTGGCTTCACCCATCTTGTCGGTAATGGCCATCATATCCTGCTCCAGTTGCAGCAGCGGGAGGAAGGCATCTTTCAGCACATCACGTATGGTTTTGCCGGGCGTCAGCTTCGTATGTTGATCCAGATAACCATAGCGCACACGCGGCGTCCATTCTACTTTCCCGCTGTCTTTCAGCAGTTTTCCTGTCAAAATATTCATCAATGTCGATTTGCCTACACCATTCGCTCCAACCAATCCGACATGCTCGCCGGCCAACAGCCGGAACGATACATCCTTGAACAACTGGCGTTCACCGAAATTGTGGGCAACCTCTTCTACTGTCAGTAAACTCATAACTTCTCTGCAAGCTCCTATCTATATTTTAAAATGAGACGAGATTGCGTAACATACAACGATTCATTTTAGCATAAGTATGCGTCACTCTGACACAGAAAATTAAATAAGACAAACTTTAAGGTTTTCACTTAAAGCTCGGTCGTCACTACAGCGAATGTTCGGACTTCCGGTCGCTGTCTTATCCAGTTTTCTTTGATTATTCCGCTATTCGCGGATAAAATCCGGGAACAGATTACGCTTACGCTTCCGATGCGAGCTTTCCTGCAGAAAGCTTTCAGGCGAACATTATCGCTCCTACAGTTCCAAACCTTCCCCTCCGTTCCTTCTCGCTTTTAATCATTGCCTTTTCCCGCGAAAAAGAGCGCTGCGCCGCTGACGCTTCCGCATAGCTATGGCCTCCTTCAGCATCACTTCCAGCACGTCACCGAGCTTTCCCTTCGAGTGGAAGGGATCATGCTGCAGAGGCAATGCATACACCTCGGCTGTACCTAGCGCTTTCTGCAACAGTACAGCAGCGTTGTCTCCAGCCAGCGGCAGACCCACCTTCCAGCCCTGCTGCGGCTCAAGCCGACGCCGGCGCAGCCAGTGCAGCACCTCCCCAAGACGCCAGTCTGCCCCTGAAGCAATCAGCAGCCGCACATCGCTCTGATCGAACTCTTCAAGGGCTCCCTCTTCGCTAGCGGTACCGAGGTCCAGTACAATGAAAGAATAATCGCCCTCTGGGAGCCTGCCGCTCCCTTTATCCGGACAAGTCCAGTAATGAACATTGTTCCACGCAAAGGAAGCAACATCGTACATACCGGTTGGAACGAGGTCCTGCCCCTGAACCATCGCATAAAGATTATGGAACACACCGCCATCCGGAGAGCCGTCAACCCAAGCCGTGAGACCGTATCTGGACAGACGAGCAGCTACAACTAAAGAGGTATGCGTCGTCCCAAGCCCGCTTGCTGTACCAGCTAGTGACACCACTACTGCTTCCGTCACGCGTGAGGTTAGGTGTGACGGTGTTTCCTCCACTCGAGATCGGCCGCTGAGATCTAGTGAAGCCAACGCTTCCAGAACCGCAGCAGCGCTAGGGTACCTCTCTTCAGGGCGCTGCCGGAGCAGGCGGCGCAGAACCGGAATGAATTGGGGAGGGACGACGCCCTGCAGCCTGGACTCCATGCCTGACCCCCAGCTGCAGTATTTGCCCCCGGTGACCAAATGGAGCAGCAGAGCCCCAAGGCCATAGAGGTCAGAGACCGGCTGGCTCTGCCCGGCATATTGCTCCGGCGCAGCAAAGCCCACAGTCCCCAGCTTGCTCGTATCGCCATCCCCTGAGCGTCCATAGTTTCGGGCAATGCCAAAATCGATCAGCACCAATTCATGCTGCCCTGTAAGCATGATATTGGACGGTTTCAGATCCCGATAGATAATCGGTGTAGACAGATTATGCAGGTACTTCAGCACTTCAAGCAGCTGCACGGCATACTGGATCACTCGATCCCAGGGCAGTGGTCCCGGGTGAAGCTCCAGATAACGGCTCAATGTTACCCCATCGATATAATCCATCACCAGATAAGAATACCCGTCTTGGTCAGGAGGGTAGAAATCAGTTACTCTCGGCAGTCTGGGATGATTCAACGAAATCAGTAGTTCCGCCTCGGCTACAATATCACCTGAAGCATATTCCGTTATGCCTGGGCTTACACTTTCCTTCACCGCCCACCACTTGCCTGGCAGCCGCAGGTCTTCGGCCAGGTACACATGACTCATCCCCCCGGACCCGATTAGCTCGGCGACCCGATAGCGTTCTTCAATTAATCGTCCTACTGCTAGCTTCGATGGATACAGCATATACACATCTCCCCCTTTATGATTGCTCATTGTAAATTCAGTGATTGAATAAAAGATCTGCCTCGAAACCAAGGCTTGCCCACTCAAGGATTATTTACTGAGAGAGCGGACTCCAGAGAACTTATGCCTTATTCAGCAAGCTGATTCAAGAAGCTAACGGACCTTAGAGACGCTATACTTAATCAGCAAACTAATTCAAGAAGCTAACGAACCTCAGAGACGCTATGGCCTATTCAGCAAGCTGATTCAAGAAGCTAACGGACCTCAGAGACGCTATACCTATTCAGCAAGCTGATTCAAGAAGCTAACGGACTCCAGAGACGCTATGAGCAGAAAATCTGTGTAAATTTTGCTGTTCAGTAGGAAATAACGTCATCTGAGTCCGCTACATGCTCCAGAACAGCTTCATCCCGCAAATAACGGCTATACAGTCCGTTCGCTTCTATAAATAAGCTTCAATCTACAAAAAATAAGCTCCAATCTGCCAAACCGATGTTCTCACGAAGTCGTTTGTTCTTATTCTTTTGCTAATCTCAGATGATGATATTGAGCCAGAATAAAAATATATAAAAAAGAAAGCACCGCCGCTGACGTATTACCGGCGGTATGCCGGTCGTCAACGGGATGCTTTCCCAGAACATAAAATAATAATGTAGTTAATACTTAATCATATAAAGTGTAATCTCATCACGGTTATGGAACAGCTGCTTCGCCCGCTGGATTTGCATACGTTCGCTCTCGAACATAGCGATGAGCTCCTTAATCAGCGCAAGTGGCTTCTTGTGCATCAGCTTCACTGTCACGATGGCAGTCCCTCCAGGAGCCAAGCTGTGCAGTTGTGATGTCACAAGCTTCGCCATCAGCTTAGGACTCCAGCTCATATCGCAAACGAAGAGATCAAATTCGTGATCCTTGAATTTCACATCTCCGGCGTTCTTGCGCAGCACCTTTAGACCAGGAGCGTTACGCAAGGAAGCGTGCATCAATGCCGGGTCTACGGCTGTGACCTTTATGCCACGTTCCAGAAGGAATGAGGTCCAGCCGCCCGGCGATGCACCGATGTCCACGGCATTGCGGAAGTTCGCAAATGGAATGCTGAACTCCTTCTCCGCTTCCATCAGCTTGAATTTGGCGCGGGAGATTTGCCCGTCTTCCTTGCGGAAGCGGATCGCTCCACCGTTCCAGCTGGAGAGGTTGTCCTCCGGCCGTGAAACCCCGGCGTACAGAGCATCCTGGGTCGCGTAAACGGAAATGACCCACGCCGGCTCCTGAACAGTGAACTCAGCTTCAAGGTTTTGCAATTCTCCCTGAAGCCATTCGCGCAGCTCACCTGGACTCTGCTCCCAGAAACAATCCGCGCTCTTGCGGACATGCAGCGCCACCTTCACGCCTTCCAGCTCACTGCGACGGCTCAAATAGGTAGCCAGACGCTGCAATGCTTCCATACTCCCCTCGTCCTGAAATTGCACAGGCTGAATATGCCGTAAAAAGATTGGCGGCTGCTGCGCCAGCAGTCCGGCCACCTCCTCAGGCTTTGCCTGAAGGGTAGCCAGGAAGATTTCACCTGGCAGCAACAGCGTGCTTTTTACAGCCCCGAACAAACGGCGCAGTTCTTCCTGCGCATAGGGAGCAAAACCATGATTGGCAGTACAAATATAACGTGAGATTACTTCTTCCGAAGCAGTTTCCTGCTCCGTTCTATCTTCTATCAAGTTGTTCAAATGGATATGCCTCCAGGTCTAATTTTTATCCAGGGACGACCGTTTTCCCATTCCACATGGACAGGGATATCATAGGTCGCCCTAATCATCTCGTCCGTCAATACTTCTTCCTTACGGCCGGAACCGGCCAGCTTTCCGTCCTTGATCAACGCCACATGACTGAACAACGGCACAATCTCTTCAATATGATGCGTCACATATACCACTGTAACTTTGCGCTGTCTCAGCTTGTCCACTTCATCCAGCATTTTCTCACGCTCGTACAGATCGAGCCCCGCACAAGGTTCATCCATGACCAGCAGCTTGGGATCAGCCATCAAACAACGGGCCAGCATGACTTTTTTACGCTCTCCCTGTGAAAGAGTCCCCAAAGAATGGAACGCAAGCGCACCAAGATTCATATCTTTTAACAGCGCGAGGGCCCGTTCCTTTACATCTTCCGGGATACTCTGGTAGAAACGCAAGAATGCATATGCTCCAGTAGCCACGACTTCCCACACCGGATCGTTGAGCGACAGCTTCTCCATCAGGGAAGGTCCGATATAACCAATCTCCTTCCGCACTTCACGCAGATCGCATTGTCCGTAAAGATTGCCAAGAACCTCGATTGTGCCGCTACTCGGAAACATATATCCGGTCAGCATCTCCAGAATCGTGGTTTTACCGGAACCATTCCGGCCCAGAATTGCCCAATTTTCACCTTCTTTAATTTCCAGCGACACATCGTCTAGGATCAGACTCTCTTCCCTGCGGAGCGTAAGATGTTGTAATGATATCATGGCGTAATCCCCCTCCTTATGTATTCCAGCACCCGTTCTACCGAACTCATCGCATAATGAACTTCTGGCGGTGTCAGGCGGTCAGCTTGAGCCACTAGAAGAGCAGGTACACTGGATATACGGTAACTCCCCACAATTTCCGGCAGCATGTTCACATTTGCCTCGTGAATCACAAGATCCTCTGGCAGCAAATGTCCTGCGATCTCCAACATTCGGTGAGCAACTTTACAGGTTCCACATAGTGGTGTATGAAGAAAGACTACCAGCGGCTTGCCGGGAATCTCCAGTGCTTTCAGTAATTCAGATTCCTTTATCTCCTGTGTCATCATAAGGCATCGGCACCAGAAGCAATCTTGTACAGTTGCTCCACACTTAGCGGACCGTTATGCAGAGCCGTTCCAGCCGGCTTAGCCGGGTACAGGATTTCGAACATTTCCTTGCGGCCCCAAGGACTGGAGGTGTGCAGAAAAATAGAACGAGGGAACAAACCCTCCAGCACGATCCGTTTAGCCACTTCACCGCCATTATGGTCATCAGGGCCCATGTCATAATCCAGCGATAAAATATCAACTTCACAATCCCGCAGCAGCATCAGACATTCTTCTGTCGTCCGGGCCAACGCAAAACCCTCCGGCCGCTTACGGTAATCATCCATATATACGTTAATCAAGGTCAATCCTCCGTTCCAAACCAGGCCTTTACCAGGGATATCTCTCGGGAATGACTTCCGTCCGGTCCCTTCTCTGTCTCCATAACAAGCGCTGCACCCTGCAGCGGCTCTGAAGTCAATAGTCCAGCCAGACCCTTCTCTCCGATATACCCCTGCCCAATGGCAGCATGTCTGTCCCTGCGTGAGGCTAAAGGGTACTTTGAATCATTGAGATGTATGGCAACGAGATTCGGCCAATAGCCGAGGTCGTCTCCACGGCGGAGCAGTGCCTCCGTATCTTCCGGGTTCCAGATTCCAGCGGCATAAGCATGGCAAGTATCGAAGCAGAAGCCGATTTTCTCCGGATATTGGCTCAGTTCACGAACCTTCACCAATTCCTCCAGCGTCATACCCTCCCGGCCGTGATTGCCGGCTTGATTCTCGATTAAGAGCTTAGTTCGGCCTTCCCACGACGCCAAGGTTTCATTCATACATTGTATAATATTTTGATAGCCTTGTAACGGCTCCATCCCGCCAAATTGTCCAAAATGCACGACAATCCCCAGAGAGCCGCAAGCTTCGGCAATCTCCAGATCATTTCGCAGCGAAGACACCATAACCGCTCCAGGTGTTGCAGCACCCTTTCCCGCCGCCATATTGGTCGGATAAGGCGTGTGGGCAATAGAGACGATTCCGTGCTCCCGACAAAAGGATGCGCAGTCCTCAGCATCCCGGCCATCGACCGGTTTAAGCTTCAGACTGCGCGGATTTTTCGGAAAATACTGAAAGCTTGTCGCACCGCTCTCCCAGGCGAACCGGGCCGCTCGGCCGTATCCGCCGCGGATGCTGACATGTGCCCCGATTTTAGGGCTATTGTTCATGCTGGCAGTCCGGGCAATAGAACACTTTGCGTCCGGACAGCTCGATTTTAACAACTGTTCCCCCTCCGCGCAGGCAAGGTTCGCCTTCACGGTCATACACCATGCATCGATCGTTATACGTTCCTGTGACGGTATCGCCATTCATAAATGGCATTTCCATATAGCCGCCGATCTCGGTTGCGTCGGTCAAAACCTTACGGATGGCCTCATACAATCTTGCGATGGAATCCTGTGTCAGGTTCTGCACAAGCGCAGAAGGCAGCAATCTGGCCTCAAAAGCAATCTCATCAGCATAGCAGTTGCCTATGCCAGCGATGAACTGTTGATTCACAAGCAGGCTCTTCAGCGCGCCGCGCCGACCCTTGAGCATCCCTGTGAAACGCTCCAGGGTCATCCGCCGATCTAACGGTTCTGGTCCAAGCTTGCCCATCGCGGCTTCCGCTTCCTTAACCGACAGCAGATGCAGGTAGCCTAGCCGCAAACCCATGAAATAGAGGATATGATCGCCAAAAGTTATCTCCACCTGAGTGTTGCGGTCCGGTCTTTCTTCCTCAGTGCCATAGAAAAGCAATCCGCCGAGCATTAAATGCAGCAGCAGTCTGCGGCCGTCATGCAAGTGGAACAGAATATGCTTAGCCCGTCTCTCCACAAATACAACACGCGCGCCGACCAGTGCTTGAGTGAACGCCTCAGTCTCCAGATTAATGGACTTCTCTCTATTCACAGTTACGCCTGTAATCGGCACGTTAATAATATGTTGACCAAGCCTTTGTCTATAGTTCTCCATTTCCGGCAGTTCCGGCATATCTCAATCTTCCCTTCTAGGTTGGTGGAATGGTTGTTCCTATGCCATTATACACCGAGAAATGCTTGAAGTTCAGTTAAATCGGCACAAATGACATCCGGGGTAATTCCCGTGATCTCTTTATAATGTTCCAGGTTCTCAGCATTGGTGAGCCCTGTATAGACCAATATGGTTTGGCAGCCTGCACGTGCACCTGCTGCGATATCCGTCCGCATGTTGTCTCCAACCATAATAGCAACTCCGGGCTCAATCCCCAGCCGATCTGTTGCATATGCTATCAGGTGGGAATGCGGTTTGCCAATAACTACTGGAGCAACCCCGGTGGCTGCTTCAATAGCAGCCCCGATCGTTCCTGCACCTGGCATGATTCCGCCATCACCTGGCAGCATCAGATCCGGGTTCGTCAGTACTGATCGGGCACCACCCAAAATCCAGCGCTGGGCCTGTGCCAGCTTGTCATATGTAAAGGAACGATCGATTCCTTGAACGACATACTGGGGCGATTCTGTCACAATATTCAGACCCGCCTCTTCACAAGCTTGGTGCAAGCCTTTTTCTCCAAGTATCGCCACGGATGCCCCTGGCGATTCCTCGGCAATATAGCGGGCAGCCGCCAGCGAGGAAGTGCATACTTCATCAGCCTTGGCTTCAATTCCCATACCTCGCAAATGTGCCGCTACGTCCTCCGCTGTACGCGAAGAATTATTGGTCACGAACAAGAAGGGGATATTCGCTTTTCTTAAGCCAGCAATCAAGGTATCCGCGCCCGCAATCATCGTCTGACCATGATACAAGGTTCCATCGAGATCAATTAGCAATCCTGAGATTTTATTCATAGCTTCTCCTTTGCCAATGGCAAGAACTATATTTAATGATGTGAATTAATCATACAATGAATTAAATATTCCCTTATGTTATAAGGCTTCCAGATTACTCCAATACAACTTTCACCATAAAGCCTTTATATTTCAACGCACTTTGTCGACCCAAATCGAACCCGGATTGGGTTCCGGCATTTTTTGGACAAGGCTGTCAGTTCCTGCGCTTTCCCGGAAAATAATTATTTTCCGGGCGCTCTCCGAAACACCGGAAATGTGCTGAACTCTTCGGCTAGTAACGTCTCCGGGAAGACGGCTTGCGCCTCTTCCTGAAGCGGAGCCAGTTCATCAAATGAAATGTACCGGGAACTGAAATGGGTTAGGAGCAGTGAACGTGCTCCGGCGTCGCGTGCAGTCTCCGCAGCCTGCCTTGCCGTACTGTGATGATACTGATGAGCCATTTCTGCCAGATCATGGGCGAAGGTGGCTTCATGGATCATCAGGTCGGCATCCTGTGAGAGGCGAAGGGCTTCCTCACAGGGTCTTGTGTCTCCAAGCACTGTTACGATGCGACCACGCTTCGGCTCGTTGACAACATCAGCAGGTTGGATGACCAGCCCATCCGGTGTTGTTACGGCCTCCCCTTTCTTCAGCTTGCCGTACAGAGGACCCGGTTTAAGTCCATAGCCTAGCAGACGTTCTGTATTGAGGCTGCCGGGGCTGTCCTTTTCCGTTACACGGTATCCATAACTATCAATCCGGTGCTCAAGCAGGCCCGCCTCCACACGGAAGCTTGCGTCCTCGAAGACAACTCCCCCGGTATGCTCCACGATTTCCAGCTTATAAGGGATACGGGACTGACTGACGGACAACGAGATCTCGAGATAATCTTTCAACCCCGGAGGTCCATACACAGTAAGCGGAGCAGTACCTCCTTGATAGCCTCGACTGGAGATTAATCCAGGCAATCCGAACAAATGGTCACCGTGCAAGTGAGTGATGAAAATCTTCTCCAACTTGCCGAGTCGCAGCGGAGAGCGAAGAACCTGATGTTGTGTCCCTTCTCCGCAATCAAACATCCAGAAGCTGCGCCGCTCTTCCATCAGACGCAAGGCAATCGAAGTCACGTTTCTTTGTAAGGTCGGCACCCCGGCGTTGGTTCCTAAGAAGTATATTTCCATAGCTCTCCTCCTTTCTGTGCATTGTGTCTTTGCCGTTCTTCTATTATTCCAGCAAAAAACCTCCCGTAACCGGGAGGCTTCGCCGGAGAGGATTTATAATCACCCTCATTCCGGCTATCATCAAGAAGAAATTACTGCTTCTCTACGTTAAAATACTGCGCTTCAGGATGCGCGAATACCATCGCAGATACAGAAGCTTCCGGTTCCATCATGAAGCCCTCAGTCAGCTCAACGCCGATATCTTCAGGAGACATCAATTTGAACAGCGGCCCCTGATCTTCCAGATCCGGGCAGGCCGGGTAGCCGAAGGAAACACGAATTCCTTGATAACGGGCGCCATGACGTTGCTTCATGGTCAGATCCGCCGGATCCGGGAAGCCCCAAGTATCCCGCATCATATGATGGACACGCTCCGCCAGACCTTCCGCCACCTCTAGAGCAACTGCCTGCAGTGCATGGGAGCGCAGATAATCTCCTCTATCCTTCAGCTCCGTGGACATTTCGCGAACGCCGTGTCCTGCCGTTACTACAAGGAATCCTACATAATCCATAATACCGCTATCCACTGGCTTCAAGAAGTCGGCCAGACACAAGAATGGCTCAACCCCTTGGCGAGGGAAGGTAAAGGTATGCAGCACCTTGGAGGTATCCTGCGGATCGTAGATCAGAATATCATTGCCCTTAGACTGCGCCGGGAAGAAACGATACATCGCATGTGGCGTAATCGTCCCATTCACCATCGCTTGATGCAGAATATCATCTACAGTCGCCTTTAGATCTACTGTACGCTTGTCCCCTGCAGCGAGCAAGTTTTCCACCGACCCCTTAAGTCCAAGATGGTGACCCAGCAGCATCTGCATGTTCACATAAGGTACGATATGCCCCAGCGGATAATTGCGCAGGACATGACGCTCCAGATCCGGTGGTGTAAAGACCGGCGCATCCGGTGAGATATTCGAGCGGACCGCACGGGTCAGCTTCGGCAGTTCTGTCTTCACCGCTACAGTAGCCCCTGCTTCAGCTTCGGCACGAACCTCTTCTTCAATCTTGGCCCGTTCCTCCGGATTCATGAGCCGGTTGGCAATGTCCAGTCCGTCCATGGCGTCCTTGGCGTACAACACCAGTCCATCATATTCTGGACGAATGCGAGTCTTGGTAAATTTACGTGTCAACGCGGCACCGCCGACCATGATCGGCACATCGATACCAGCGTTCCGCAAATCCTGTGCGGTCAGCACCATTTGCTGAGCTGACTTCACCAGAAGGCCAGAGAGGCCGATAGCGTCTGCTTTTTCACGCCGGAACGCCTCAATGATGTTTTCCGGTGGTACTTTTATACCCAAATTGACGATCTGGTAACCATTGTTGGACAGGATGATCTCCACCAGGTTTTTGCCAATGTCATGCACATCCCCTTTGACGGTGGCCAGCATGATCTTTCCTTTTACCGCAGTCTCGTCCTTCTCCATAAACTGCTCCAGATGTCCAACCGAAGCCTTCATGACTTCCGCGCTTTGCAGCACCTCAGCCACGATTAGTTCATTGTTGTTAAACAATCTTCCGACCTCAGACATTCCGGCCATTAGAGGGCCGTTAATAATCTCCAGCGGCGACGCTTTAGTCAGCGCCTCGTTCAGATCGGGAATCAGACCTTCCTTCGTTCCTTCAACCACATAAGAAGCCAGACGCTCGTCCAACGAGAGATTGGAGATCTTCTCCTTTTTCTCGACTTTCTTGCCACGGAAGGCAGCGACAAAAGCGGACAGCGTATCATCGTTAGTATTGTAGATCAGTTGCTCAGCCAAGATCCGATCAGCTTCGGGGATGGAAGCATAACGCTCCACCTTCTCGGTATTTACAATAGCGTAGTCGAGTCCAGCCTTAGTGCATTCATACAGGAACACAGAGTTCAACACCTCACGCCCTGCTTCAGGCAGACCAAATGAAACGTTACTGATCCCGAGGATCGTATGAACAGAAGGCAATGCTTCTTTGATCATGCGAATCCCGTCAATCGTCTCCTTCGCGGAACCGATGTACTGCTCATCCCCTGTCCCAACCGGGAAGACCAGCGTATCAAAAATTATATCTTCCGATGACAGACCATACTTGTTCACGAGCAGATCATGGGAACGTTTCGCTACCGCCAGCTTGTCGACCGCCTTGATCGCCTGCCCACTCTCATCAATTGTTCCGACAACAATAGCAGCACCATATTTATGAATCAACGGTGTAACATGCTCGAATTTTTCTTCACCATCTTCAAGGTTAATGGAGTTAATGATCGCTTTACCCTGGCAATACTGCAAGGCAAGGTCAATAACCTTCGGGTCTGTGGTGTCAATCATCAACGGAACTTTAACCTTCTTGACCACAAGCTCCAAGAATTCCTTGATATCTTCGCTCTCGTCACGGTCAGGGTCCTGTACGCAGACGTCGACTACCTGTGCACCACTCTTGACCTGAGCCCGGGCAATTTCAGAAGCTTCCTCATACTTCCCTTCCACGATCAGACGCTTGAACTTCCGCGAGCCCAGTACATTCGTACGCTCTCCGACCATGTAAGGACGGTTACCATCCTCGACATAGACTGGATCAATCCCCGACAAAGCGGGCGGATGAGTACCGTTCAGCTCACGTGGCGGGAATTTCGACAATTCCTCAACCATGGCCCGGATATGCTCCGGTGTCGTTCCGCAGCAACCGCCCGCGATATTCAACCAGCCCTTTTCGGCAAAAGCACCAATCTTGCGGGCGAGTGAATCCGGCGATTCATGATAATGTCCGTTCTCGTCCGGCAGACCCGCATTGGGGTAGCAGCTGATAGCGGATGATGAAATATCCGACAGCGTCCGGATGTGATCGCGCATGAACTCTGGTCCGGTTGCACAGTTGAGACCAACAGAGATTGGTTTCAAGTGCTCCAGTGAAATATAAAAAGCTTCGATATTCTGTCCAGCGAGCGTTGTGCCCATCGGCTCGATCGTACCCGAAATCATAACAGGCAGTGTAATTCCGGTCTTCTCAAAAGCATTACGGATGCCGATACTGCCCGCTTTAACATTCAGGGTATCCTGTGAGGTCTCTAGCAGCAGCACATCGACTTCACCATCGATCAAGGCAACTGCCTGTTCCTCATAGCTGTCCACCAGTTCCGCAAACGTGACACCGCCGGTTACCGACAAAGTCTTCGTTGTAGGACCCATAGCACCAACTACATAACGAGGGTGATCTGGAGTCTCATACTTTTCGACAGCATTGCGCGCCAGTTTGGCAGCTGCCAGGTTAATCTCACGTGCCCGCTGCGGAATATCATACTCCGCAAGGACGACTGATGTAGCTCCAAATGTATTGGTTTCGATGAGATCAGCACCTGCTTCCAGGTACTGCTCATGGATCGTCTGAATAACTTCTGGCCTTGTAAGCACCAACATTTCATTACAACCGTCCAGTTCTTCTCCACCAAAATCTTCTCCAGTAAGCGGGACCTGCTGGATCATGGTCCCCATTGCGCCATCAAGAATCAAAATGCGTTGCTGTAAGCTCTCTGCAAGTGTATATTTAGCCACGTTCCTATCCCCCCAGTAAAACATTAGAGTAAGTTTAGCAGAATAAAGGGAATTCGGAAAGTCTTCCTTCCGTCTCTGCCGATTCATCGTTGTTCAAGTCATGCTATCGTAATTATGGCAATGGCTTAACGGAAAGCTCCTTGCTTGGCATGGAATGCTGTGTCCGTGCGGTTACATGAGAGGTCACATTGTAAAGCCCTTCCTCGGCAAAGGTTCCTTCTGCGGTGTACTTCCCGTCTCCTGCCGAAGAGCCTTTTAGTTCCATTTTTTCAGTCTTACCCTCTTTGTTGACGATTTCAAAAAGCACTTCCCTGGCATCATCCACAGGTTTACCTTCCTGGGTTACCGTAGCTTCGAATGTAACCGGACTGCTCACTGTAACTTCAGCCGGACTCCAGTCCAGTTCTACTTTGATCGGCTCCATAGACATATCTACAGAATGACCGGCATGCCCTCCCCCACCTGTTTCGGAGGCGCAGCCTGCCAGTAGCAATGTGAATGCAATACCTAATAATGAGACCGTTTTCCTCGGGTTCAACATCTGAAGCCCTCCTGATATAATGGTTATCTTATTACTAGAGTTGCTATGTAAGATGAGTTTAAGATACGAACGTAAGGCTCGGCGTCACTCCGGTGAAGTTTGGACTTTCGGTCGCCGTTGTCCCCAGATTTCTTTCATTTGTACCGCTTATAGCGGTTGAAATCCGGTGACAGTTTATGCTTTCGATGCTAGCTTTCCTTTGGAAAGCTTTCAGACGAACGCTATCGCTCCTACAGTTCCAATCTTCCCCTTCGTTCCTTCTCGCTTTTTGTTAATCTCTTTTATTCATCTTTTATAGCATCAAACATTGCTGCATGGAGCCTCGGTGTAATAATTCTCTTTCTATTATACACATTATTCTCATTTTTTCAGGAAGGAAAGACTGCTTCATTAACATACTAGTAATAGAAAAAGCCGCCCCATCCGTAGAAAATCTACTTCAGGAGGCGGCTCTATTCAAAAAAGTTCTTTACAGAGTTTGTACCAGCGGAAGCAGCTCCGCTAGATGCCCGATTTCATAGTCCGGCGTAATCGCAGGATCTTTGTCCTTACCGGTACGGTTAATCCAGACGGTCGTAATTCCGGCACTCAAGCCGCCGAGAATATCGGTAGTCAGCTTGTCACCGACCATGATTCCCTGCTCCGGTGCAATGTCCAGCAAGTCAAGGGCATGCTCGAAAATCGAAGTATCCGGTTTGCCTTTGCCAAAACTGCCAGAGATCACAACATGATCAAAATAAGGAATCAGTTCCGGCACCCCGTCCAGTTTCTCTTGCTGAAGGGCAGGACAACCGTTGGTTAGCAACAACAGCTTCACTTTTCCGCGTAGCTGATCCAATACCTGCAAGGTCTCTTCGTACACATAAGGACGGCTGCGGCGTTCAGATGCAAACTTGGCCGCGAGCGTCTCAGCAAGGACTTCGTCATCTACACCAAGCGATGCCAGCCCCCGGCGCCAAGACTCTTTGCGGTAGACCGGTGCCAGCTGTTCCAACTGACGGAATTCAGGCTGCTCACCAGCACTGAAGTTGGCCCAAAGCGCTTCAAACGGGTTGATCCCAATCATTTTGGTAAACGGAAAAGTCTCATAGGATTCATACAAACCCCTAGCTTCTCTACGTACAGCAGCTTCCAACTCATGGGGATCCACAGCGTCTCCTGCACCCTCACAAGCGGAAAGGAACGATTCCTCTACACTGCGTTCATCCCAAAGCAGCGTATCGTCCAAATCAAACAGTACAGCGGTAATCGGCATTTAAGTAACTCCCTCTCCCTGAAGTGAACTGCTCTCTAATGTTTACAATTGCTCTACCGGAATGTTGTTGACCTTACCGAATTCTTGCAGTCGTTCGCCCATCGCAGCCGTGTCATAACGGTTAATCAGCTTGGAGAACATCCAAGTGGTGCGTTTGCCTTTATACTTAATCGTGACAGCACTACGCGACACTGTGATTTTCTCAATATCGGTAGCAGGCAGCCAACGTTCGCGGTTGAATTTGATAGTGGATAATCTGTTCCGCTCTACCTTCAGGAAAGGACGACGGAAATACAGCATAGCTGCCAGAAGCAAGTACAATCCAACGCCTAGCCAGTGCATGAAGACGCTACCTCCACTTTGATCCAGAGTGCCGATGATCCAATACAGCACACCTAGAGCAACGAGAGTAACGGGCAATACGATATTGCGACCCTTGAATACATCGCTGGTCTTTGTGACAGAGTTCGCGGAATGAATTGCATCCTTCCCCTGTTTCTTTCTTTGCTTATTGAGTTGCTGTGAATTGCGTTGAACCATTCTTTCCCAAGAACGGGCCATGTCATTTCCCCCTAGTCATCCTGAAATATCTATGAAAAGAAACAGAGGGTTCATACGAAGCCTCTGCTCCTTGTTCAGCGCTTATTTATCTACGAATTCAATGGTATCCAGTTGGGACCGGAAATTACGGCGGATGTTACCCAGGTAAATTTCACGGAGCTTGGCGCGTTCAGCCATTTCCTCTTCATTCAGGCCTTCGCTCTTCTGCTTGCGTGCCAGTTCATTAATTCGTGCAACCAATACATCTATATCCAAAGATTTCGCCTCCCTAATAAATTCATTCTAACTTTGCCATGAGAAAAAGAGCTTGTCAAGGTTTACCCCCTGCAAGCTCTCTGATGTTCCTATCTATGATCATGAAGTTCTTAAAATAACGGCACTGTTATAATATCTCCTGCTCGAATATGACTGTCGGTCAATTGGCTCGATCGTTTAATTCCTTCTATATATACGGCTGTCTTCATATTGGCCGGTTTATTCTTGAGAGCAATGCTCCAGAGGGTGTCTCCAGGTGCAACAACAATCTTCTTCTCTTGCTTCGCAAGATTGACGGGACCAGCAAACACATTACCTACTACAGTAAATCCTGCAACAATCAGCAGCAAAAAAAGAGCTATCTTATAGAAGTTAAATGTTCTAAACAACGGACTTAATCCTTCCAACAGCACCTTGGTGATTTCTTGAATTCTATTTATTATTCCGGAACCTAAAGTTTGTCCTGCAGAGTTAACTCCTGTGCCCTCGTCATAGATGCTATGGTATGTACTGTACTTTAACATGATTCATCATCCTCCAAACACTTGTTCTTACTTTCAAAATCAATATAACACGAACATGTGTTTTGATCAATACTATTTTCGAACAATTGTTCCCCTCTTTTAAAATCACCTTTTTGGCTGCAAAAAATGATCCCTGATGTGCTTATTTCCCTTACCCATCTTGCTGATTCCCTCAACATAGTAGTCAATTATTGAAGAGACCATTCTCCTTACTGTTCTCATCCTTGTTCGCTTCTCTTAAACTATTGATAACGTTAGAACTTATGTTTGTGCGAACGACAGTTCTATGTTATAATTTTCCCAAACATTACTATATGGGGTTGATTCTGATGTCAAAGATTTCGAGTCGCCAGCTGGCGATCCTGGAATTTATACGTAACGAAGTCCGCAGCAAGGGTTATCCTCCTTCCGTACGGGAAATCGGGGAAGCTGTAGGCCTCGCCTCCAGTTCCACGGTGCACGGTCATCTGGACCGTCTTGAGAAGAAAGGCCTGATCCGCCGGGATCCGACAAAGCCGCGTGCCATTGAACTGCTTGGCCAGGAAGACTCGGAGAACGTCCATCAATTTGCCCAGACGATCACTCGTGTTCCTGTTGTAGGTAAGGTTACCGCCGGGGTGCCTATCACCGCAACGGAGAACATCGAGGACTATTTCCCGCTCCCAACGCATTATGTTGGTGACAACAAAGTGTTCATGCTCTCTGTTCTTGGTGACAGTATGATCGATGCTGGTATTATGAACGGCGATTATGTCATTGTGCGCCAGCAGCAAACCGCAGATAACGGTGATATTGTTGTCGCTATGACTGAAGACGATGAAGCTACCGTCAAGACCTTTTATAAGGAACGCGATCATATTCGTCTCCAGCCAGAGAATCCGTCCTATGAGCCACTGCGCCTGAATCGGGTAAGCATTCTGGGCAAGGTCATCGGATTGTTCCGGGATGTCCACTAACTCATCAATAATGACTCTATTTAGAAGACTGTTCCGTTATGCGGAGCAGTCTTTTGTTTATTCATACTCTCTCACTGTGATAAGCTTTTTATTTTCAACAACACTTCGCATTAACGGCACCCCTACTCCGCACATATCCTGATATCAAAGGAGTGCTGATCCTATGCCCAATTACCGAATTATCGTCGATTTGACACAACGGATGCTTTATTTGCTGGACAACGATTCTGTCGTCAGAGGTTTCCCTGTTGGAATCGGAACCATGCTGACCACAACACCAGAGGGAGATTATACGATCATTAACAAACAGCCCAATCCCGGGGGCCCATTCGGGGTATTCTGGATGGGACTTTCCAAGCCGCATTATGGCATTCACGGGACGAACGATCCTTCTTCCATCGGACATCAGGTCTCGCATGGGTGTATTCGAATGTTTAATCAAGATGTGCTGACACTTGCTGCGCTGGTTCCAATTGGGACTCGGGTGACTATACGGCGTTAAGCTCCCAGTGTCAGAAGATTTGAAATGCATAAAGCCGTCAGACATTGTCTGACGGCTTGAACATGGAGACGTAATCAAATTAAAGCCAGAAAGATTTAGTGATGATAACCAACAAGATGAAAAGAACCAAGATTGCAGCAGTAGATGTGCCCAAACCATATCCTCCAGCATATTGACCCATGAATAATTCCTCCTTTTTTTATGAAGACACCAAATTTTGCAGTAACAAAAGATCCGCCATTGAGATAAGATGATTTTTCTTCCCGGCTAACTTATTGTCAGATTAGTTCAGTTTTCTCTTCATTAAATCCAGCAAATACTCAAAATGATCACAAGCAGAATGTAAAGCACCAAAATCGTTCCTGTAGATGTCCAAGGACTTACTACCGGTCCACAATGTTCTGCACCCATGTGAATTCCTCCTTCAGATTAATGACTACAGAACAGAATATGTAACAACACCCTACTGAGTATGGGCAAATTGGAAAAGAAAATGTACTCCTGTATTAGAGGTGAAAGCTTACATTTGAGGGAAATGTAAAAGGTCCACACAAAGGTAGATCTTATTTATTTCTGGCGCGGAAGTATAGTACACTGGTAAAAACTAATGTTCGGAGGGCTTTCATCATGTGTGGACGTTACACCATTACAGTTTCTATTGAAGAACTAATGTTGAGATATCTTACGAATGACGCCAGCATCCTTCATTATGCCCCCAGATACAATGCCGCTCCCATGCAGCATATACCGGCTGTGATTCATACAGGCACCGGCAACCGAATCGGTGAACTGCGTTGGGGCCTTGTCCCATCCTGGGCGCAAGACGACAAGATTGGCAGCAAGATGATCAACGCCCGCGGGGAGTCATTATTGGAGAAAGCCTCGTTCAAGAAACTCGTGGCGTCACGGCGGTGCCTGATCCCAGCTGACGGCTATTATGATTGGAAACAGGTAGACGGTCGCAAACAGCCCATGAGAATCGGCATGTCGGACGGCAGTATTTTCTCCATGGCTGCTTTATATGATATATGGATGGACCCGAAAGGCCAGAAGCTGGCCACCTGCACGATTATCACGACCACTCCCAATACATTAATGGCAGAGATTCATGACCGAATGCCTGTTATTCTGCGACCGGAAGATGAAAGCGACTGGCTCGGACGGGACAACCACGATGTCCAGAATTTATTAAAGCTGCTTAAGCCTTATGAATCTGCCAAAATGAGAGCATACCCCGTAGACCCTGCTGTCGGTAATGTCAAAAACGATTATCCCGAACTATTGAAAGAGGCTGCCGAGTAGCAGCCCCCTTTACTTACTCTTTGGTATTTCCATTCCGGTTGTTAAAGGCCAGTTCGAACAGTCCTGTCGCGGATAAACCCGCCAACGCTCCCGCCCATAGCCGCAGCACGAGTTCCATATCTGTGAACGGATAAGCTGCCGCTCCAATAAGCATCCCTACAATTACACCGATTAACGGTAAAATATTCTTGGGAACCTTCACCGTGACCTTCACCAGCTGTACCCCTGTCAGCACGAAGACAGACAACAGAGATGCAAAGGCCAGAACATTACTTAAATTCTGATTCTCCATCCACCTCTCCCCTTTCTGCTCTTCTATTCCTATTCCTCACTCAAGCGGTACATGCTCAATAATCAAGCCCTCTCTCCAAAAATATACCGTTCCGCATACAAATATTTGTCTTGTCAGCATACTATATTGCAAAAATGCTAGCCGAAACAAAACTGCCATGCATAACACTAAGCGTCATAATCGCGTTAGATTACTCCTAAGAATGAGGAGGTGCAGGTTCGATGTGGGGAATCATGATTCAGCAATATCTCGATTACTCAATTAGACATCCGGAGGAGCAGTTCAAGCCGGGGAATATTTTCGAGCGCTTCTATTCATTTATGGTGGATTTGTTGGGAATGGACGAACAGGACGCGGAGATCGAAGTTGCTTACTTTATGAACGCAATGTATGACCTGATGGATTAACAGATGCCTTTACTTGCAAAAGAACCCTTCAAGGCCAGTCTTGAGGGGTCCGCGGCATGTGTTTACACCCGCATTCCTCTCGCGAACCTCATCCTCTCCACAATTTTTTTGTCCCATCTACCAATCACCCTAAAGTCCTATCATTTCGAAATATTTTCCTATGTATATAGAACTATAGACATAGAGATGCTATATTTAGGGAAACCCTATAATTGGAAAGGTGAGTATATGATACGGAAAATCGCTAGATTTAGTTTGTTGTTCGTTCTTATTTTTGTGCTAAGTACCCAGCCCCTGTTCGCAGCTGGTAACACCGTAAAGATTAAAGTCACATTTGTGGAAGCTAAATTAGTGGAGAACAATCATGTGGGCAACGAATGGTGGTGGGGCGGTTTTGTTAATGGCAAAGAACTTAATGACGGGGAAAGCGTGACGGTTAGCGCCAATGCCGCCGGATCAATCAAACTTCATGCAGAAGCACAGGAACAAGACAAGTACCCGGATGATGGCGAAGCAAGCGCCTCCGTTAAAGTCTCCTCCATTAAAACCAGCGTGACCAAGAAGCTGAACGTGACCGTTGTCGAGAACCGTGGGCGTTATTCCGGGAACACCGCGAAGTGGCAGTTTACTTTTAAGCTGGAGAAAGTGAAGTAAGTTCTAAAATAGCTTTCTTAAAGTCAACTGCCTAAAGAATTATGAATTGAAGCTCATTCCGATCCAGCCGATAACATATGCAGTAAGGATAATTAAAAGCACAACTGCAGTCAGCCAACCATATTTCCGGCTCATTTCGCTACCTCCCTTGTCTAACGTAGCCATCGTGCCTCCTCAATCGCAGATGGATTGTTGTATTCTTCCATGATCTATGACTTTGCTTATGAACAAAAATTAGAGCAGCTACGGAGGTAATTATGAAAAAGAAAACGTTGTTAATCACTAGGATGATCTCTCCCTAGTCATCAGTTATGCACGTAAATATAATGGTACAGGCGGAGCTTGGTTTTAAACAAATTAAACAATAAAAGGCCTCTGGACTTCCAGGACCTTTTATTATCTAACCATACTTATAATATTTTATTAAAATGATTGAGTAAGCGGTTTAGACTTTTTAGGAAGCGCTCAATTAGTCACACTTACCCTGCGGATACAAATTGAACAATACCTACTATGAACAGAATAATAAAAAGTCCAATAATAACACTTAGGGTAGTCCAAACGAATTTTTGTGGTCCTCTTGGTGATAAACCCTCCAACCTCGCAACACGCTCTTCAAGTTCTTTGTATCTTCTGTCGAGATCACTCATGAACAACCCTCCAAACGTTTCTTATCACTAAAATTAATTTCAATTATAATAAATTTGGGACATTATGTAAATAAACTTTCGCGCTTCATAATTACATCAATTGCAAGGTAAGGGTTAGCAGCAGGGGCCGGGTTACGAACCTCTACGCGTGTTTCTGAGACCTCTTGAAGGCATCGGGTTAATGACAATGATGTGAGTTCGCTTTTACAATACTTCCTTTAAAAACGTCACGCCCCGCACCCGGACCAATATCGATGATGTGATCTGCCGTTTTGATAACATCCAGGTTATGCTCAATGACTAACACGGTATGACCTGAATCCACCAAGCGATTAATGCACTGTAACAATTTTTGTATATCTGCGACATGCAGTCCTGTCGTGGGTTCATCTAATATATAAATATTGCTTGCACCTTTCTTGATTTTTGATAGTTCAGCCGCTAGCTTTACGCGCTGAGCTTCCCCTCCTGAAATCGTGGATGAGGACTGTCCTAATCGCAAATAACCTAACCCTAATTCGCTCATAACCACTAATTTATGATGAATGTAAGGAACTGACTTAAAAAACTCAATCGCTTCATCAATCGAAAGATGTAATACTTCCGAGATCGACTTTCCGTTATACGTAATTTCCAGGATTTCTTCTTTATAACGGGACCCTTGGCATGAAGAGCACGTGACTACGACATCGGGCATAAATTGCAGTTCTGTTGTTAACAATCCTACTCCATTACATTCATCACATCTTCCGCTTCCCGTTTGGGTAAAGCTAAAGTCAAATGGCGTAACCCCAGCCTCTTGTCCTTGGTCTGTTTCAGCGAAGAGCTGCCTTATCCGATCAAAAATCCCCATATAGGTAGCCGGACTTGAGTTTACCGATCGGTAATTGATCGATATGTATGCAGTGATTAACATGCTGAATCCCCTCAATAGAATCATGCTCTCCCGGGATAATATGAGGATTTACAATCGAATGTAGTTTTTTTTATAAAATTTCATGTTTGAATGAGAACATATGCTGGCTCATCTACTTCGATTCTGCTTCGGCTTGTTAAGCGAATAGAGTGTGGTACTCTTCTAATGATGTTCAAGTCAGATAACCATTCACAAGCTTCGAGGAAATGCGGAATACTGACATCAGTACGTTTGAACAAATGATCATGAAGATAGGATATTGGCTGGGGCATCCATTAGTTCAGGTTCAAGCGCCATAGCTTGAGGCACTACTTTTTGTAAAGGGACTTTCCCATTCATGATTACGACAAGATGAGCGATATTATCAATAAGGTCACTCATTTTATAGTAGCCGTATGAAAAATCCTTTAAAACCATGATTGTTTTTAGTGTTTTATAATAACCAGCAATCGTATTCATTCCATAAATAGCCAGCTGTAAGGCGATGTCGTTATCCCCCAGCTCCTGGATGTCTGCAAAATAGGTCTCAATACTGGGGTCTGTAGTATACAAAAGCCTGCTTTGGTGAATTAAAGAATGAAAATCATCGCCTTGTACAAGGCTTTGAAGCTTCTTCTTGAAACTCATTCTGGAGAAAACCAACGCATTGATTATAATTCCATGTTCTATAAAACTACGAAAATCAAATGCTATCTTCTCATCATTGACCACAAGAATCAAATCAATATCTGACTTCTTCCAAAGGATACCGCTGACATAACTGCCATAAGCAATGGCTGCTACAATAGCTTTATCCTTCTTAAGTTTGGAAAGGAACTGACCTAATGCAATATCGAAGTTCTCTTTTTATCATCAAAAAGAGTGTTCCCCTTTCAAGCTAATATGGTGCTTGATAATTCTTTTATTGCTCTTCTATGTAATTCTGGCTGGATTGCTGGATAAGTTAGTTCTCCTGGCAATTCTTCCATCAAACATATTTCACCTATTTCACTCTCAGGCATTAGATCTCCTAGTTCTGTAACTTCAGAATAGAATAACCCCCCAAAAGATTCCTCACTATTGTCATGTATAACAGAATAAATTAACAATGGAACTACATTAAACGAAAGGGCTCCAGTTTCTTCATAAAGTTCACGACGTGCTGTCTCATGAATATCTTCATTTACCTCTCTTCTTCCACCTGGGATTTCCCAAGTATCCCGTTCTTTATGTTTTACATAGATAGATTTATTTTGGTACCTGGCGAAAATCACAGCATATTTCAAACGAGAATCTTCTATTGTATTCAAATCATAAAACTTAACTTGCATACACTAGCACCGCCTATAATATTTGTCACTGCTCTGATCCAGTTACATATTCTGGTTAATCGCGAGCATGAAAACCATTATATTTTATTGGAAACATTATGTAAATGATGTTAATCTCTTCAATTAACACAAAGTTAATCTTTAGTTATTGGATAAGGTAATGATGCTGCGCATGATATTTCTCTCCACAAAAAAACCCCCAACGCTCACGCGTCAGGGGCTGCTTCATTCTAGTAAAGAGTAATGTATTGATCTCTTTCCCATTGGTGTACTTGCGTACGGTAGATATCCCACTCGATTTCTTTAAGCTCGTAGAAGTGAGCCAGTGCGTGCTCGCCGAGTGCTTCGGTAATCACTTGGCTACGAATGAGTTCGCTAAGTGCTTCTTTCAGGTCGGATGGCAAGCTAGGGATGCCTTCTTCAATACGCTCTTCTTCGGACATCACATAGATGTTACGGTCGATTGGAGCTGGAAGCTCAAGCTGACGCTTGATGCCATCAAGGCCTGCCTTCAACATTACAGCAAGTGCAAGGTAAGGGTTAGCAGCAGGGTCCGGGTTACGAACCTCTACGCGAGTGCTGAGACCTCTTGAAGCCGGGATACGGATCATCGGGCTGCGGTTACTTGCAGACCATGCCACGTAACAAGGGGCTTCATAGCCAGGAACCAGACGTTTGTACGAGTTCACAGTCGGGTTGGTGATAGCTGCAAAAGCACGTGCGTGCTTCAGGATGCCCGCCATGTAATAACGCGCGGTTTTGCTGAGGCCCAGCGTATCGCTCTCGTCATAGAACATGTTCTCGTTGCCTTTGAACAACGATTGGTGAGCGTGCATACCAGAACCGTTCATTCCGAACAGTGGTTTCGGCATAAAGGTTGCGTGTAGACCATGTTGACGGGCAACAGTCTTCACGACAAGCTTGAAAGTTTGAATTTGGTCAGCCGCTTTGATGGCGTCTGCATATTTGAAGTCAATCTCATGCTGGCCGGAAGCCACTTCATGGTGGGAAGCTTCGATCTCAAAGCCCATTTCTTCCAGGGTCAACACGATTTCGCGACGGCAGTTTTCGCCAAGGTCCATAGGTGCCAAGTCGAAGTATCCGCCGTGGTCGTTAAGTTCCATGGTCGGATTACCCTTCTCATCTGTCTTGAACAGGAAGAATTCCGGTTCTGGACCAACGTTCATGGAAGTGAAGCCGAGTTCTTCCGCTTCCTTCAGACAACGCTTGAGGATACCACGCGGGTCTCCTGCAAACGGAGTACCATCCGGCATGTAGACATCACAGATCAGACGCGCTACACGGCTGTCAGTTACCCAAGGGAAAATTACCCAAGTGCTAAGGTCAGGATACAGATACATGTCAGACTCTTCGATACGTACATAACCTTCGATGGAAGAACCATCGAACATCATTTTATTGTCGAGCGCTTTTTCCAATTGGCTTACAGGAATCTCAACGTTTTTGATAGTACCCAGCAAATCGGTGAACTGAAGACGAATGAAACGAACATTTTCTTCTTTGGAAATACGCAGAATATCTTCTTTAGTAAAGCTCACAATAACCTCTCCCTTTCACGTATCTTTATATTATTTATTGAAAAACCGGGATAACTCACCTTGAATGAGAGATACTTGTCCCGGTCTTTTTCCGGAAACGAGCTCTTGCTTCAACAAACGGTGAAGCTGGGAATCGGACAACTCTCTGCGTTTTACCTCTGTATCAGGAGTAATGACGGTCGCCTCTTCGGATTCCTTGGAGACAGGATTCATAACCTGCTTAATCCCGGCGATATTAACGCCCTTCTCAATCAAAGCCTTAATCTCCAGTAGACGTTCTACATCGTTAAAAGAGAACAAACGCTGGTTGCCGGAAGTACGCGCTGGTACAATCAGGCTGTGCTGCTCATAATAGCGAATCTGCCTTGCCGACAAATCGGTTAGCTTCATTACAATCCCTATAGGAAATAATGCCATATTTCTGCGGATTTCATCACCCATGACTCATCCAACCTTCCAATGATCTTTTTCTATTTATCATTGTACATTCCCTAATCCAGCGCGTCAATAGTATGTTAGATAAACTTACAACAATTTACGATCTTTCATACTCTGTAAAGCCATCAGCACGCCATATTTCACATGGGAATAGGTCAAACCGCCTTGCATATAGCCAATATATGGTGCGCGGATCGGCGCATCGGCCGATAATTCCAGACTGCCGCCTTGAATGAACGTACCTGCCGCCATAATGACAGGATGTTCATAACCTGGCATGTCCCATGGTTCAGGAACCACATGGCTGTCAACAGCCGCAGCGCGCTGAATCCCTTGAACAAAGGCAATCAGATGATCAGGTCCGTCAAAAGCCACAGCCTGAATAAGGTCCGTACGGGGTTCATTCCACGCTGGTTTTGTCTCGAAGCCGCAGCGGGCAAACACGGAAGCTGCGAAAATACTGCCTTTAACCGCTTGTCCCACTGTATGCGGGGCCAGGAACAGGCCTTGATACAGGCCGCGGGTGGTTCCTAGCATCGCCCCCACCTCACCGCCGATGCCTGGTGCAGTCAGCCGGTACGCGGCTAATTCGACGAGCTCTCTGCGTCCACAAATATAGCCGCCAGTCTCGGCAATGCCGCCTCCAGGATTTTTAATGAGTGAACCAGCAATAAGATCTGCACCAACCTGCGTCGGCTCCAGCTCCTCCGTAAATTCACCATAGCAATTGTCCACAAAGACAATTATATCCGGCTTCAGCTCCTTCACCTTCCGCACCATCTCACCGATCTGAGACACCGTGAAGGATGAGCGCCAGTCATACCCGCGTGAACGCTGAATGCCGATGACCTTGGTATTGTCATTAATGGACAGTGCCACCTCATCCCAGTCTACCCCGCCCTCTGGTGTCAATGCAACTTCACCGTAACCAATGCCAAAGTCTGCAAGTGAACCTGTTCCGTCGCCGGTTTTGCCAATGACCTTGTGTAAGGTATCGTACGGAGTGCCTGTGATATAGAGTAGCTCATCCCCCGGTCGCAGCACGCCAAATAGAGCCGTGGAAATGGTATGCGTACCGGAAGCAAAATGAGGCCGCACCAGCGCCGCCTCCGCACCGAACACATCGGCATACACAAGATCCAGCACCTCACGGCCCCGGTCATTATAAGCATAGCCAGTAGAACCGGCAAAATGGTAGTCACTAACTTGATGACGCTGAAACGCCTCAATGATCTTCCATTGATTCTTGTCCACAATTCGTTCCAGGTTCTTTACTGCACTTTCGATTTCAAGCTCTGCGGCTTCTGCCGCCTGTAAAATATCCTCTGCAAATGCTGCCATGTTTCTCTGCTCTCTCCTTACATTTACTTGCCATTAAAATAACAGGAAGCGACAGTTGCCTGACGCTTTCCTGAGCAATACTTATATTCATTTTACTGCGGGTCCACAAAATCAGCCAGCAAGTAGCCCCATTTTGCATAATCTTTTTTATTCAGACGAACGGTGTACAGAATATCATTCTCATCAAAACCCTGTTCCAGCACCTCACCGACCCTGTACAACACGGAGGTCAGATCTCCCCGTTCACCAGGAATACGGAAGGTCACGGTATCTCCAGCCAGTTCATCGGCAATCACCTGCGTGATGTGGGCCAAATCCTCAGAATTGAACGCACTGATCTTCAAGTACCCGTCTCCCGACGGCAGCATTTCGAGCTGACCCGGTTCACAGATATCGGATTTGTTAAACAGTACAATTTGCGGTTTGCCCGCTGCGCCGAGATCTTGCAAAATACTCTGCACAACATCCATCTGCTCCTCCCGCATCGGCGAAGACGCATCAACCACATGCAGCACCAGATTAGCTTCGTTCACTTCTTCCAGTGTCGCCCGGAAAGAAGCAACGAGATCATGGGGCAGGTTCTGGATAAAACCAACCGTGTCGGTAAGCACGACTTCCTTGCCCCCAGGAAGCTGAAGAACCCTGGAGGTAGGATCAAGTGTGGCGAACAATTGGTTCTCGATATAAACATCCGCGTCCGTGAGCTGTTTTAGCAGTGTGGACTTCCCGGCGTTCGTATATCCCACCAAAGCCACCTGCACGGCTCCACTCTTCCGGCGGCGTTCACGGTGCAGCTCGCGTGTCTTAACAACCTCATCCAGTTGGCGTTTCAGTTCGGTAATCCGGTCACGGATATGACGACGGTCGGTCTCCAGCTTGCTTTCCCCTGGCCCTCTCGTCCCGATACCGCCGCCCAGTCTGGACAGGTTCTTACCATGCCCGGACAGACGAGGCAACAAGTACGATAACTGGGCAAGCTCTACCTGGATAATCCCCTCTCGTGTCTTCGCCCGTCCAGCAAAAATATCCAGAATCAACTGGGTCCGGTCGATAATCTTGAGGTCCAGCGCTTCCTCCAGATTGCGGACCTGAGCGCCTGACAGCTCCTGATCGAAGATAGCGGTGTTAGCCCCCAGGCCGTCTGCTGCCATGCGCAGCTCCTCCACCTTACCTTTGCCGATGAACCATCTGGGGTCGGGGGTTTCCTTGTTCTGACGAAGCACATCCAGCACCTCGACCCCGGCGGTCTCCGCTAATTGAACCAGTTCCTGCAGAGATAATTCAGGGTCAACGCCTGTGCGCTTGATTTTGTCCGTAACGAGGCTGACCAGGATCGCCCGGTCTTGTACTTCCGTTGTTGTATTATGTGTTGCGATTGCCATGTATACTTACTCCTTATGCCCGTTTCGGTATTCCTGTCCGCCCGCTCAGGCCCTACAGCTTGAAGTCCTCTGTTCGCAGTGTCATTAGCTCCTGCTTGCCGGGACTATTGTTCTCATACTGGTACAAGAGCCTTACTGCCTGGCTGCGGACTGCTTTCTCAATTGCATTACGCACATATCTTGCATTACTGAACGCATGAAGACTTTCGGTCTTCTCCAGCAGCAAATGCTGCTTTAGTTTGAGTATCGCCTGCGGCATCAAAATATAATCGCGTTCTTTGGCCATCAGTCCCGCAATCTCAAGCAACTGATCGATGGTATAGTCGGGAAACTCGACCTGAATCGGGAACCGGGAAGGGAGTCCCGGATTGCTCATCAGAAAATAATCGATCTCGCTGGAATATCCAGCCAAGATGAGGATGAATTGTCCACGCTGATCTTCCATGGATTTTACAAGACAATCTATGGCCTCTTTCCCGAAATCCTTATCTCCACCACGGGCCAGACTGTAGGCTTCATCAATAAAAAGAATACCACCATGCGCCTTCTTAACCAGGTCCCTCGTCTTTTGCGCAGTATGCCCGATATATTCGCCCACCAGATCGGCTCTTTCCACTTCAATCAGATGCCCCTTGCTCAGCACACCCATCCGCTGAAAGAGCTTCGCCACAATACGTGCGACAGTTGTCTTACCAGTACCAGGGTTGCCCTTAAACACCATATGATAGGCCTGCCCGCTACTGGCAAGACCTGCCTCGGTGCGCATCTGGGCGATCTGAAGCAGCGCGTAAATTTCAAATACCAGTTCCTTAATGTTATCCAGTCCAACCAGTCCGTCCAGTTCACGGCTTAATTCCTGGAACAGGCTGTTATGGCTGTGAATTTTCGCGGGTGCCGCCTCCGGCTCCTCTGCCGTGCTGCCCATGGCAACAGGCTCCTGATTGCGCAAGACGATGTTAATTTGCCGGGACGGTCTGCCTTCCTCCCGCCCGCTTGCCGCCGCTACGCGTCCGTTCATCGGTTTCACCTCATTATCCAGGGCTGACTTGCTCTAAACAAGTCTATTCCTGCTGACGGGGTGATATTAGCAGTTTCGGGATTTTCCCTTTATTCAAAGAAACAACTGCTGAATCTTCCATTTGGTATAGGCCAGCACCTCACGCGATTTGTTCCAGGGCATGGACATCACGCGAGATTCTGTCAGTCCTAGCTCCGGTTTGTCGTAACCAAGAGCATCTGCTATTTCCCTAGCTCGTGTCCCATGATAGGTATGCGTAATGATGATAGAAGTAGTGAAACCTTCTTTTTTCATAATCTCGCGGCTAAACAGTAGATTCTCATACGTACTAGTCGCTGCATTTTCAATCAGAATATCGCCTTCCGGGACGCCTGCACCAACCAAATAATTACGCATTCCCTCAGCTTCGGTGTACTTGTACTCCGGCCGGTCTAGTCCTCCAGATACAATAAAACGGGGGAACATCCCGTTATGGTAAAGCTTGAGCCCGTAATCGAGGCGCTCCTTCAAGCCTGGGCTCGGCTCATCACCCCACATGGACATTCCAAGAACGATCCCCACATCTGCTTTATGCATGGGGACCGTCGACTTGGCGCGGTTAATATTCCACAGTGCAAAACCACTCCATAGCAGCCCCAGTACGATCAAGATAGCCAGTCCAATCAAGAACGGTCCCTTAAAACGGAACCGCCGTCTTTTAGATACTACCCGGATCGGGGATGAGCCTTTTCCGTAGACGTACCAATCCATTTGTCATTTCCTCCTGAACTCTCCGTGATGAAATAATTCCGCGCGATGCTTCAGGGAGAGGGAGAAATAAGGAAAAGCATGCGCGTCTATACTTCGTAAAATCGTATTCGCTGTGGTCCAGGCCTGGTTATAATCACTGTCCGAAATGTCCCCTCGTTCCAGCGCTTCCTCCAGCTCATCTTCATCCAGCAAGAATACTTCCCCGTTCCAGAGCACCACAACATCCAGATACAGATCATCGAACCAGGGCACACCCTGATCGGTGACACCCTGCACTTTACAGGTATCGATGTACCATTGAACGATATTTTGCCGCTCGTCGAACATAGCCGTGACAATATAATGGCTATCCTTGGGGAAATATTGCAGCCAGGAATACCCTTTGTCAGCAATACGGTATGTATGCCGGCCATAGCTTTTCCACAGTGGTTCTTTCAGCCCATAAATAGTGTACAGCGTAATATAACCACTGAACTCCCGGCTCTCCACATAGCGGCAAGCAAAATGGCGGCGCGTAATCCGGCGCCAGTTGGCCCGGTCTCCGAATTTACGTTTCATAAGAAATAACCCTCTCCATTATGGTGTCTTCAGCTTACCACATTTAGGAGATACACTCAAAGGAAGACAAGTGAACAGTATTCCTGTTATATCCATAACTGATGCATGTTAAGTACTGTTATTGGTTAATTAATCATTTTTGTTATATATATTTATCTATTCTTGATATAAAAAAGGCTATCCAGAAATTCTGGATAACCTTTCATATGATACTACATTCTAATCTGACATTCGCGCATTTCAGAGCAACTTATTAATCCGGATCTCATAAATCACTATTTGACTGTTCCTTCTGTACCATTATATCTATTTGCTTGTTTCGCATTTACCCGACCCGCAAGCGAACCAACGAAGGAAAGGGCGAACCCAACCGATGCAATGATATATAGCATTTGAATCCCCAGGGTATCCGCTATCCAGCCAGATAACAATAAAGAAACACCATATAGAATTGAGGTAAGTGACGATTGAGCGGCAAATAGCGGCGGGAGCTCTGAAGTGGGGACACTAGTCTGGTAAGAAGTTCGCTCCGCCAAATTCTTTATAGCCTGGAAAGCCCCTATGGCGAACATGATGCCGAGCGTCACCACTGGGCTAGTAGAGAAACTGAAGCCTAGTGTTAGCGCAGCAACGAAGCCGCTGCCTACAGTCAGCATAACACCAAGATTCCACTTTTCGTCCGTCAAACGACTCATCAAAATGCTTATGAGAACGAATCCGCCTAAATTGGCGCCGTTCATCCATCCCCACCATACTTCGCCTACATGTAGTCGTTCATTTACGAATACGAGCAATAGCGCTCCGGCAAACGCCCCTCTAAATAAGCCTTCCCAGAAATCCATCCATAACAAGACACGTAACTTGGGTAACGTAAAATAAATACGCCATCCCTCTTGAAGTGATTGTCCCCAAGAAACTACTGGTGCTTGGTCCATGTTGATTCTGACTTCTTTGATCATCGCGGATGATATGCAAGCCCCCCCTAATAACAGTGTTGACAGGAGCAGAACTTGGCTGGCACCGAGCCAACTAACCGTGATGGATCCGAACGCCCATCCTGCCAGAGAACA
The DNA here is from genome assembly GCF_013359945.1 of Paenibacillus agri. Lineage (GTDB taxonomy): Bacteria > Bacillota > Bacilli > Paenibacillales > Paenibacillaceae > Paenibacillus_AQ > Paenibacillus_AQ agri. The sequence goes on from NZ_JABWCS010000216.1 coordinate 145,017, forward strand.
AGTCTCTACAACACCCGCGAGTACGCTGTTAGCTTTTAGCAAGGAAGTTTCAGGTACGGTTAGCGCAACAAGCGACGACCTGACAGGACCCGCTACACCCTCCAGAATAGATATCCCGAACACCATCCCGACCAATACAGCAATATTGGGATTCTCATTACCCACTAACAGCATGTATACGGTGAGTAAGCCCAAGCCAAGTGTTTGTCCGCCAAGACTAGAGGTAAGCAGGCGGTTCAATCGCAGTTTACGCATAATAACAGGGGCTGCTACGCTACCAACTGTCATACCGGCAACTCTGAGCAGCGGATACAAAGCCGTAATGGTAGCCGAACCAGAAAGATGATAAAGCGTGACGACTAGCGCTAAAATATACCAGATGTCTCCTAAAGTAGATAGAGCCTGACTAAGCCAGAGTCTATGAAATGATTGTGTAAGCAATGGACTCATCCTTCCCTATATTCAGTTGTATTCAGGAAAAGGAATGAGAATTTACAACGGTCTGCCTCCGATCAAAAATGAAAAAGATTGTTCCATTGTAGCATATTTCATTCACAATAGCATTCCTTCTGGCAAAAAAAGAACCCCGGCTGTGCATGCAACCCCTCCTAATGAGGGAGCACGGACAACCAGGGATGTGGGACTTCTATTCAGTTGCCCACAAGAACCAGCCTCTTAAGGCGCAGTTAAGCCATCCGTCCCCGTACCCGCTTCATGGTCGGTATTGGTCGGGGCACCTGTGTCGACACCAGCATTAGCCGGATTGCCAGGTTCAGTTGTAGCCGCTGGCGGTGGTGTCGTTATAGGCGGAGGCGTCGGAATTGGCGGCAGTGTACTCTCAGGCGGAACAACCGTTCCACTGTTACTTCCACCATTACCGTTATCACCGCCCTGATCTCCACCTCCATTATTTCCTCCTTGGTCATCTCCACCGCTACCCGGCGTTTCGACAGGAACATTAGGATCAGGTGTGATCGTAGGTTCTGGAGTCGGTTCTTCATCCTCCACATAGACGGAGACCGTACTCGATGCCGGACCTTCTGTACCCAGCTCAGGATAATACGCCGTTACATAATATTCATAGGTCAGACCTGGCATCGCGCTGATGTCTCCTACCCCGGCAGTTGTTGTGCTCAGTACGGAACTGAAGTTCGCCTCCGAGGTCTCCTTGCGGTAAATACGATACTCTACACCCGCAGTAGATACGGCATTCCAGCTGAGATTCACTGTCAACGTAGAAGGATCATACTGGGCGGAAAGACCGGTAACCGCCTGTATAGTTTCCGGAGTCGGTGTAGGCTCCAGGTTAACGATATTGTCCGGCCGCGGGAACGTCTTCTTCGGCACATCTCGCAGCGCTTCTTTCATGACTTTACCCCAGAACGCTGCTGCCAGCGGACTGCTGTTCTTGAGCAGATGCTTCTTGCTTGGTTTGTCATACCCCATCCAGACGGCGGCCGTCCATTCCGGAGTATAACCGACGAACCAGACATCACGGTTTGAGCTGATACCAGGGTATCCGCTTTGGGTCGTACCGGTCTTGCCGGCTACCGGACGGTCAATTCTGGCCTTTTTACCCGTTCCGCTTTCAACAACCTTCTGCATCATATCGGTCATCTGGTAGGCGGTACTTTCTTTCATGACCCGCGTAGGTGTCGTATTGGCCTTGAATTTGGTTTCTCCACTGCTATCTGTAATCGACTTGATTGAGTAAGCATCGCGGATTTCACCACCGTTGGCAAAAGCGCTGTATGCTTGCGCCATCTCCAGCGTATTAGTACCCTTGCTCATGCCCCCAAGGGCCAGCGAAAGGTTCTTGTCTTCATCGGTGAGGTCAATCCCCATTTTCTTGGCGAATTGGAAGCCTGTATTCACCCCGATTTCATTCAGCAGCCATACCGCCGGAATGTTCTCCGACTTCTGCAAGGCATCGCTCATGTTGATCGTGCTGGAATATCCATGCAGATTGTTCGGACAGTATTTGCCGAAACACTGCTTCACATTGCTGAGCAAGGAATTCTCGTTGAATTTGCCAGTCTCCAATGCCGGCGCATATGAGACCAGCGGCTTGAAGGCTGAACCTGGTGAACGACGGCTTGCGGTTACCCGGCTATAGCCTTTTTTCTCATAGTTCCGGCCACCAAGCAGAGCAACAATACTTCCGTTCTCCTGGTTGATGATGGTCATTGAGCCTTGCACTAGATCTTCATCCACACTTTTCTCAAAGTTTGCGCTGTCAGCAAAGGCATCCTCTACCGTTTCTTGCGCGTGCTTATCCATAGTAGTGTAGATCTTATATCCGCCGATATTCAGATCATCCTCAGTCAGTCCATATTTATCTTCTGCTTCGTCCACTACATAGTCAATGAAAGCCTGATAGCGTTGCTTCGTTTCCGGCGGCTTGTAGTTATAGTCCACTACTTTGGCTTCGTCCCGCTCTTGTTCGGTAATATACCCCTGCTCATACATGAGCTGCAGCACAACTGCACGACGTTCCTTGGACAAATCCGGATTGCGGAGCGGATTATATCGGGAAGGACCTTTAGGCATAGCCGCCAAGGTTGCCATCTGCCAGATTTTCAGCTGACTAAGATCACTTTGGCCGAAATAACGGATCGAAGCAGCCTTGATACCATACACTGTACCACCGAAGTTAATCCGGTTCAGATAGAGTGTAATAATATCTTCCTTCGTCTTCTGATTCTCTAGTGCGACAGCGATGGAGACCTCTGTTGCTTTGCGGAAAAAGGTCTTATCCCGTGTTAAAAAGATGTTCTTGGCGAGCTGCTGCGTAATCGTACTACCGCCCTCCACCATGCTCCGCGCAGCAATATCCTTGACCGCGGCACGGCCGATGGACCATAGATCCACCCCGCTATGCTCGAAGAACCGTCTGTCCTCGGTGGCTACAAATGCATCGATCAGCAGCTTCGGAATCTTGTCATACTCCACCGGATCACTTTTTTCAAAGGCTAGTTCGCCAATGATGTTCGCATTTCGGTCATAGATTTTGGTTGTTGGGTTTACGGTCAGCTTGTCTTCGTTCTCCTGCAGCAGCTTCTCTCCGTTCAGCATAATGAAGAGGTAACCACCCAACGCACAAAAAATAGCTAGTGCTGTTGCAAAAAACAAACTCCATAATACACGTTTTTTGGTAAGAAACTTTTTCTTCTTTGCATTTGTCTTCGGTTTGGATGACGTCGGCGTTCTGTCTCTATTCCGATTCGTCCTTGACATTTCATCTTTAGACATGGTGCCTCCTGACTCCCTTTAAGGAAAAAAATCGTGAATGCCTTCCTGAATGAAAAGAACAACCTTCTCAGGTTGCTCCTTCTCACTCTTTATTCAACGCTGTATACACAAAAAGGTTTCACTTCAGTTGTTTAAAATCTGCCGGGCAGATTAATCAAGCACACGCCCGCTCGTTATTCCTCGTTGCTGTTATCCTGCATCAAGGACACGCTGCGTTGCGGTGTGAAGGTAGAAATGGCATGCTTGTACACCATTTGCTGACGGCCATCGCTGTCAATGACAATGGTGAAATTGTCGAAAGCTTTAATGATGCCCCGGATTTGAAAACCGTTGGTCAAATATACTGTAGCAGGGATATTCTCTTTGCGTAGTTGGTTCAAGAACGTATCTTGGATGTTAATGGACTTGTTCATATGACGTACCCCCAATGGTTCAATTAGATTGTTTAGAAGTATATTCGAGACCTGAGAGAAACTTTCCTGCTATTATATCACGGATCATCCCCCTTCATCAATGGAGGATGCACGGGGTAAAACAGGGGCTTATTTTATCGGTCAAGGATATATTCATCACTTCTGGATTAAAGCGGATAAATTTAATTGCAGTACTTAATCTCTTAAAAGATGGCTCCCCCTTAATGTGTTGTACTCATACATTATAAGCCTATTGTAATTCTTGGTCCAATTGTCAGACGACACCTGACCCAAGCTCCTCACAAAGTATTGATTTCGACCTCGCCTTCCTATTCTCCTTCTTCAAGCATGGAAACCGATCCCGCTTAAATAAATCCGACTACACTGCCCGCTCAAACTGGCTAACATACAATTCATGATAGACACCATGAAGCTTAAGCAACTGCTCATGGGGACCTTGTTCGACAATCCGGCCGCTCTGGATAACCAAGATACGGTCCGCATCCTGAATTGTACTCAGTCTGTGCGCAATGACAAAGCTGGTGCGTCCCTGCATGAGAGTCTTCATGGCTTGCTGAATCTGCATCTCCGTACGGGTATCAACGCTACTTGTCGCTTCATCCAAAATCAAGATAGCTGGATCGGCGAGAATAGCACGTGCGATCGTCAGCAGCTGGCGTTGTCCATGGCTCAAATTACTGCCTTCCGTCTCCAGCATTGTGTCATAGCCATGCGGAAGCCTTGCGATAAAATCGGCGGCATTGGCCAGTCTTGCGGCTTTCTCAACCTCTTTGTCAGTGGCCTCAAGGCGTCCAAAACGAATGTTCTCGCGTATCGTTCCTGAGAATACATGAGCGTCTTGCAGAACCATTCCGATCTGGCTGCGAAGCCCACGTTTGTTCAGCTTCCGAATGTCAAAGCCATCAATGGTAATAGAACCGTCCGTCCCCTCGTAAAACCGGGTCAACAGGTTAACAATCGTCGTCTTACCCGATCCAGTCGGCCCGACAATGGCTACTTTTTCGCCGGGCATGGCTTGAAAGGTCACCCCGTTCAAAATTGGCGAATCCGCCTTGTAACTGAAGGATACGTCACGGAAGTCAACCTTCCCGGTCAAGCTCGGACATTCCGTCTCTTTCTCTTCTGCTGATTCGTATTCCGACGGTAAATCTAACACCTCAAACACACGCTCCGCCCCCGCAATGGCAGACTGGATCAGATTGTACTGGTTGGCCAGTTCTGAGATCGGACGCCCGAATTGCTTGGAATAATTCAGGAAGCTTACGATAATCCCGACTGTGGCCAGCCCATGGTAAGCCATCCAGCCACCGGTACCCGCGATGATTGCAAAGCCCAGATTATTAATAAGGTTCATAACCGGCCCTACAAGTCCAGATACAATCTGTGCTTTGATACCGACTTTGTTCAGCTTATGACTGATTCCGCGAAACCGCTCTGTCTCAATACCTTCTCTAACATATTGTTTAACGACCTTTTGTCCACTGATCGTCTCCTCAATAAACCCGTTAAGCTCGCCCAAATGCCGCTGCTGATCCTTAAAATAGACTCGGCTCAATCCGGCGATTTTGCGGCTGCTGACGAGAACAAGAGGAATGGTTAACAATGCCACGACCGTAAGCGGAACATTCAGGGTGAGCATAATGACCAACGATCCACTCAACGTAATGAGACTGTTCAGAAGCTGAGTCACACTCTGATTTAGCGTATTCGATACATTCTCGATATCGTTGGTCGCCCTGCTCATCAGCTCTCCGCGAGCATGTGTATCAAAAAATTGTACCGATAATTCCTGGTACTTGGCGAATAAATCACGCCGGAGTTCAAGCACTGTATTTTGCGACACTGCCGTCATAACATAGGCCTGCACCCAGGCAACCAGACTGGACAGCCCGTAAATCCCCAGCAGGAGAAGGCTAAAGCGAACCAGCAAATTATATTCACGTGGAATAACGGCGACGTCTATCCCCTTGCCCAGCAGGAACGGTGCAACCAACGACAACACTGCATTCAGCACAGTGAAAATGTACACCACGATCAATCCGCCTCGTTGACGGTTTAAATAAGCCCAGATGCGTCTAATGGTGGCACTCCGGTTCTTAGCACGAACGATAGGCACGGCAGGTCCGCCTCCTCCATGACCTCTGCCGAAGGCGCCCGGAGGGCCGGGTACCTGTGCCGATGTACGATTATGGGGACTGGACATTACGATGCCTCCTCTTTCTTCAACTGCGATTGCCGGATCTCCTGGTAAACTTCTGAGGTTCGCAGAAGTTCTTCATGTGTACCTTGAGCAGCGATTACACCATTTTCCAGAATCAGAATTCGATCAGCATCAACGACAGACGACACGCGTTGCGTAATCAGAATGTTCGTGCTGCTCCCCATCTGCTGGCTAAGCCGCCCCCGAATTCGTGATTCAGTTACCGCATCCAGCGCACTGGTGCTGTCATCCATAATTAAAATGGTAGGCTGAATCAGCAGTGCCCGTGCAATAGATAGACGCTGCTTCTGTCCACCGGATAGATTAATCCCACGTTGACCCAGTATAGTATCGTAGCCTTCAGGAAGTCCCATAATAAATCCATCTGCTTCCGCAGCAATGGCCGCCTGCTTAACTTCCTCATCCGTAGCATCAGGCCGGCCATAGCGGATATTATCGCGGATAGTTCCACTGAACAAAATCGTTTGCTGCATGACAAATCCGATGTTTTTGCGCAGATGCTCCAGGTCAATTCTTCGAATGTCTGAGCCGTCGATTGTAATAGAACCTGACGACACCTCATAGATCCGCGACATGAGGCTAACCAGTGTCGACTTGCCCGCACCGGTACCCCCAAGGATTGCGACCGTTTCACCAGGTTTAGCCGTAAATGAGATATCCTCCAGCACAAGATTCTCATCATTTGAATCATAAGCAAATGAGACCTTGTTAAACTCAACCTGACCGACATGAACCGCATTTGTTAGGCTGTCATGCGAATTTGCGATTTCATTCGTTGTTGCGAGCACTTCGCCTACACGGTCCCCAGACACTTTTGCCCGCGAGATGAATGTGAGCATATTACTCAGCATCAGCATCGACATCAGAAGCTGGGTCACATAGTTGATAAAAGCAATCAAATCGCCGATAGGCAATCCGTGATTCCAGTTTGCCAGTCCCCCAAACCAAAGAACCGCAACAATGCTGACATTCAGCACCAGCATCATGAGCGGTAAATTGAGGGACATAAGCCGTGTAACCTTAATCGCCGTCTCGGTATAATCCTTATTCGCCTCGTTGAACCGCTTCTGCTCATGCTCACCGCGAACAAAGGCCTTAATGACCCTGATCCCCGATAGATTTTCCTGCAGCACCGTGTTGACCCCATCGAGCTTGATCTGCATTTTGCTAAACAGCGGGAAGGAAAATCGGATCAGTACATAGAGCAGTACAAACAACAGCGGAACCGAGACAAGCAGGATAAGTGTCAATGAAGGACTGATGCGAATCGCCATAACCAAACTACCGATAAGTAGCAGTGGTGAACGGACCAGCGACCGCAGAATGATCTGAACAAACGTCTGTAGCTGCACCACATCGTTCGTTAGACGGGTAATCAGCGATCCGGTCTTCAGCTTATCCAGATTTCGATTTGAAAAAGATTGTACTTGTTCAAACAGCCGAATCCGCAGATCGTTACCGAAACTTTGCGACGCGATACTTGAAAAAATAGTACATCCCACACCACCAATCAGACCAATAAAGGCTACGCCCAGCATGGTCAGACCCGTCGAAACAATATGCGTCAAATCATTCTTCATTATGCCTTTGTCCACAATGCTTGCCATCAGTGTAGGTTGAAGCAAATCCATAAACACTTCAACAACCATCAGAAGGGGTGCCAGCACGCACCATAGCCAGTAAGGCTTAATAAAACTCTTTAGCTTTAACATCTTTTCACCTGATTTCTGAAACTCTTGTTCTGCGGGTTAAACGAAAACAAAACTAATTGTGGCCATCCATCCTATCAGTTACTCTCATCCTTTACTTCTTCTCTATCCCGTTTCGCATCCTGTTCCAACATCACTTCCCGCAGCTCAAAAGCATGGATAAATTCTTGCATAATAGCATCGGTGGCTTTTAATTCACCACTCAAAACCTGCTTAATGGCGTCGTATTCGGGCTGGTTCAGCTGTTGCATCAACGTGGAGCGCTTAATATCCAGCCTTTCCAGAAAAGCAATTGCACGCCCTCTGCGAAAGGTCTGCGCACTTTGAATACGCTCCTTGTGCCCGTCGCCAGATTCGCAGCCCTGTTCACCAGATCCCCGGTGACCACGTGACCCCTTCGATCGATCTCTTCCCTCGCGCATTTCAATACCCTCCTCACTCTGTATACATTTGTATACAAAAGTATCTGTTATTAATCTAAACCTGATTCATATCGACTGTCAAGTACATATAAACTGTCATTCACCACTCACCCTTAGACGAAAAAATGCTCCCGAAAAGTGAAAATCCACTTCAGGAGCATCCTCTATGCTATCGTATCACACAAATATTTATAGGCCTTTAGAGAAGCTATTTGCTATGAACTCATTGAATTTCTCAATCTGCTCATCGAAGCTTGGCTCCGCATCAACATCAATCCACTGGATATCTTTCATGTGCCGGAACCATGACATCTGTCTTTTGGCGAACCGGCGTGTATCCCGTTTTAAGAGCGTCACGGCTTCATCCATGGTCAGCTCACCGGCAAGATAAGCAGCAATCTCTTTATAGCCCAGTCCCTGCATCGATACGAGACTCCGATCGTAGCCCTGGTCCAATAGTCCTTTGACCTCGGAGATCAGCCCGTCAGCGAGCATGGCGTCAATTCGATCTTCGATCCGTTTATAAAGAATTTTCCGATCCATAGTCAGACCGACCAGACACAAATCATAGGGTGATTCCTTCTTTTGCCCGGCAAGGGAGTCCGATTGTGTTATATTCGTCTGATGAAAGACCTCCAGGGCACGGATGATGCGCCGACGGTCATTAGGATGCAGACGCTCCGCGCTAACAGGATCTACAGCCGCCAGCCTCGCATGCAGAGCAAGAGCTCCGTACTCATCCGCATAATCCTCTTGTTCCTTGCGGAAGGCTTCATCCGCCACTGCTTCCGAGAAGCGGAATCCGTAACAAAGGGATTCGATGTAAAGCCCAGTCCCCCCTACTATAAATGGAAGTTTGCCCCGGCTGCTGATCTCTTCAATCAGCCTGCGACCCTGCTCCTGAAACTCCGCAGTGGAATAGGCATCCTTAGGATCATGAATATCTATCAGATGATGAGGGATACCCTCCATCTCTGTTTGTGAAATTTTGGCTGTTCCGATGTCCATGCCACGATAGACCTGCATAGAATCGCCGGAGATAATCTCAGCTCCGTAAGCCTTAGCGATGGCAAGACTCAGCTTCGTCTTGCCGACAGCGGTCGGTCCCAGTAGCACCAGAACCTTACGCCTTTCTTCAGTTGCCAATCTTTATCACCCCGTACGATGTTTTGGAGCTGCCGCGCAGCAGCTCGGTGAAGCCCAGCCGTTCGAACTCGCCGCTAAGCGCTTTTTCCTTTAGCAGCACCGTTTTTCGGGCCACTCTCTTGGCTTCTGCTACACTTTCTAGCGACAGTGCTTCTCCGTTGGCGTATTGGCGCAGCGGAGAAATAGAAGCCGAATCCGTTAATGGGACACGGAACATGGGATCGAAGTAAACGATATCTACACTGCGGTCCGGCTGGGCCCGCAAATAGTCCAAATGGTCACTGTTCACGACCTGGATACGGCGAAAAGCCTCATTTACCCGTTCCTTCCCAGTGGTATACTGACTCATCCCTTCAATCAGCAGTGCATACAGCGGGAGCGAACTTTCCAGTGCGGTTACCTTAGATGTTTCTCCACCGTAGACAGAGAAGAGCAGTGAGTCCGTACCCAGCCCTGCTGTGCAATCCAACACGCTGTCGCCCGGAATCATATCTGCAGCAGACAGTAATGGATCAGTTTCGCCTTTGAGAATCCGCTTGGCCCGTACATATCCCATGCTGGGATGGAACTCCATCGGCGGCATTCCGGGACGTATCAGCCGGACAGCCTCTTGTAGTACAACCAGCACCTCCTCCTCCCCATGTCGCTTCACTAGCTTGGGCAAGGAAAGGTTATCGCGCGGTACATAATTGCAACCTGTACGTTCCGCAAGGCTAACCGCCCGCTGTACAATTTCCGGTATCGGGTCATTGCCCGTCGTTATAATCATTGTGCCTCCTGTTCGGCTCTATACAATAAATCCTTTATAGATCAATCTTATTTCAAAACTTCACATCACCCGTTTGAACAGCTTCTCCAGATCATAAGCAGAGAAAGAAATGACAATCGGCCGTCCATGTGGACAGGTGTATGGCTGGCGGCACGCCGCTAGCCGGGAGATCAAGGTCTCTACTTCCTGTTCGGTCAGCTTCTGATTTGCTTTAATAGAGGCTTTGCAAGAGCACAAGATGGACGATTTCTCACGCAGTTTAGCCAGATCTATTGCCCGTTCGCTCAGCACCCATTCTGCCATCTCTTCAATGACCGCCTTCTCATCCCCCTCCGGGAACCAATAAGGCAGGGAGCGCACTAAGAAGGTCTGGCCGCCAAAATGCTCCAGGTATACGCCCGCTTGCTGAAACCAGTGAAGCCGTTCGCTGAGCTGCCGGCTCTCTGAAGGTGTGAATTCCAGCGTAATGGGTAGCAGCAGTTCCTGTGAAGCATCTTCCGGACGCCCAAACTTTTCGTAATAATATTCATAATTAATCCGTTCATGTGCTGCGTGCTGATCTATAAGGTACAGCCCACTGTCGTTCTGGGCAATAATATAGGTCCCATGATGCTGGCCAATATAATTCAGCTCTGGAAAAGCTGGCAGCCCCGATTCTTCGCTGGCTGCAGGCGCCCACAGTTCTTCGGTTACTGGGAATTGGCCTTTGCTGACCGGGGCAGCAGGTGATGGACGATATCCGCCACTGTAATTATTACTGGCTGCGCCTCCTGCCGATGGTCGGCTGGCATTCCCGGAATAGTTCCCACTGGCTCCAGAAGGCAAATTACGGTAACCATCATTAGACGTGCCTCCACCGAGTGGAGAAGAAGACAACGGTTTGCCAATGCCATAGGAGGCCGTGGATTCCCGGGACTGGAACAACACCGGCTTCACAGGAGAATTAACGCCCTCATAAGAAGGGCTCGAACCCGCTGCCGCCAGGTCGGAATTCGTCTCTTGCGGACGGGTTACATCGCCTGGATTCACCGGATGCTGTGCACCCGGCGGCACACTGGAAGCTGCGGAAATTTCACCTGAAGGTGACTGTTGAGATGTCCCTCTACCGAATGCGAACTGCTCCTGAATAAAGGCACCACTATTCTTGGAGCCGATCGGTTCTTTGCTAGGACGAGGAATCAGACTTTGGCCCATAAGGACCTTGCGGATCTCCTCCTCGACGAACTTGTACAGCTCATTCTCTTTACTGAAACGCACCTCCAGCTTGGCCGGATGTACGTTGACATCCACCAGAGAGGGATGCATATCGAATTTCAGCACTAGCAGCGGGTAACGGTTGATCGGCAGCAGCGTATGATAAGCCCGCATAATGGCCGCATTCAGACCATTGCTGCGGATATGGCGTCCTCCAACAATAGTTGTCACTCCGTTGCGGTTAGATCGCGTCCATTCCGGACGGCTGACAAAACCGCTAATCTTGAAGTCAGGATCTTCTGCAGTCACAGGCAGCATCGCTTTCGCTGCTGACGTCCCATAGATGGCAGCAATGACCTGCAGCAGATCACCATTGCCCAACGTACGCAACAGTTGATTGCCATTGTGGTGAAGCGTGAAGGAAATCCCGGGATGGGCAAGCGCCGTCCGGTACATCGTGTCGGAGATATGTCCGAGTTCCGTCTGAATGCTCTTCATGTATTTCAACCTGGCCGGGGTATTGAAAAATAATTCCCGAACAGCAAAATCTGTCCCTTGTCCGGAAGGAGAATCTTCATTGATCCGCAAATTGCCGCCCTCGATCTCAATCTTGCGGCCTACACCGTCATCCTTGCTCGCTGTGAGCAGGGACACCTTGGATACTGCCGCGATACTGGGCAGCGCCTCACCCCGGAAGCCCAGACTTGTAATCTGGAACAGATCCCGTCCGGTCACAATCTTGCTCGTCGCATGACGGTAGAACGCTGTCTCGCAATCATCCGGCTCGATGCCTGAGCCGTTATCCTTGACACGGATGCTCTGAAGTCCACCTTCCTCCACCGATACCTCGATCACGGTGCTTCCCGCATCAATGGCATTCTCTACAAGCTCCTTCACCACGGAGGCTGGTCGTTCAACCACTTCCCCCGCGGCGATCTGGTTGGCAATATGCTCGTCCAACACATGAATTTTCGCCATATTATTCACCCCGCTATAGGCTATCTATATTGTTAAGCTGTAAATGTTAATTAGAGATCCTTCGCTTTCATTTTCAGATCATTCAACAGACCCATAGCTTGCAGCGGCGTCATGTTCATGAGATCGGCCCCTTGAACGGCTGCGATAAAGTCTTTAAGCGCCGGGTTAAATTGTTCCTGGGCGGGTACAGAAGCTCCTGCCCCGCCTTTGCGGGACTTACGAGGTTCCTCTTCACCGAAGATAGAGAGCTGCACCACTTCCTGCTCGGCTTCAGGCGCTGCAAGCGTTACGGCAGCTTCAGGCGCTGCGAGCGATACAGCAGATTCAACATATGCCGTACCCGCCTTGGTGAACGCATGATCTGTTGGTGCTTCAGTTATGCTGGCAACAGATTCTTGAACAGAATCAGGCCCTTCAACGCTGGAACGACGCGGCCCTGATCCCCCGTAATGGAGCGCTGGTCCGCCTGGTGCTGCTGCCTGCTCAATACTCTGGAGCAGCCCATATGCCCGGTCAATGATTCCCCCCGGCAGTCCGGCTAATCGTGCACAATAAATACCGTAGCTGCTGTCCGCCGCTCCTGGTACAAGCTTGCGCAAGAAGTTAACCTTGTCGCCACTCTCCTGCACCGCCATCGAATAGTTTCGCAAGCCTGTTAGACTCTGCTCCAAGTGAGCGAGCTCATGAAAGTGTGTCGAGACAAGCGCCTTACAGGCGATGGTGTCGTGCACATATTCAATAACGGCTTGAGCAATGGCCATGCCCTCGCTCGTCGAGGTACCTCGGCCCAGCTCGTCAATGATAATCAGACTGCGTGCGGTGGCTTTTTCCGTCATGACCTGGATATCGGCCATCTCCACCATGAACGTACTCTGGCCGCCAATCAAGTCATCCGCGGCTCCAATCCGGGTGAAAATGCGGTCAATCAGCGGCACTTCAGCGCTAGACGCGGGAACAAAGCAACCGATCTGGGCCAGAATGCAGATCAAGGCAACCTGGCGCATGTAGGTACTCTTCCCTGCCATGTTCGGTCCGGTAATAAGCAGAATATTACCCTCTGCTTTGGTAAGGCTGCTTCCATTGGCGATAAACGCTGCATCCTTCAGCACCGCTTCCACGACCGGATGTCGTCCGCCTTCCAGCCGGAGATCATATCCGTCGGAGAGCTTCGGCTTCACGAACCGCTGTTCTGCGCTGACAGCTGCAAGGCTCTGGTATACGTCAATCTCAGCGACCTTCTCGGCCAGATTCTGAAGCCGCGGAACCTGGGCAGCTATTCTGTCACGCAACTCTGTGAAGAGGCTGTATTCAAGATCAGTCATTTTATCCTGGGCTTCCAGAATCAGCGCCTCTTTCTCTTTCAGCTCAGGAGTTACGAACCGTTCGGCGTTAGCCAGCGTCTGTTTGCGCTCATAGCGCCCTTCTGGCAGTGCAGCCAGATTGGCACGGGTGATCTCTATAAAATAGCCAAATATTTTGTTGTAGCCGATTTTGAGAGATTTGATACCGGTAGCCACACGCTCTTTAGCCTCAAGCTCCGCAATCCACTGCTTGCCACTGCTGCTTGCTTCCCGCAGCTCGTCCAGACGTTCATGGTACCCCTGGCGGATAATCCCCCCATCACGCACAGACACAGGCGGATCTTCAACGATTGCCCGCGCAATGTCTTCACGCAGCTCTGCGCAATCGTCCATCGCCGCCCCGATCTCCCGCAAGGTCGCAGAGCCTGACGTCCCACACAATTCTTTCAGCGCCGGAATCTGCTCCAGCGACAGCTTCAGTGCATTCATATCCCGGCCATTGGCGCTCCCGAAGGCAATTCGGCCAACCAGACGCTCCAGATCATAGATTTCTTTCAGTGCTTGACGCAGATCTTCACGAACGATGAATTGGTTATACAGATAATCGACGGCTTCCAGGCGACGTTCAATCGGTGCCCGCTGAAGCAGCGGCTTATCAATGCGGCGGCGCAGCAGACGCGCACCCATCGATGTCTCGGTGCGGTCCAGCAGCCAGAGCAACGAGCCTTTTTTGGAACGTTCACGTACTGTCTCAGTCAGCTCCAGATTTCGGCGGGTAAATGGATCAAGAATCATATAATTGCCGGGTTCATAAGGCGAAATCTGACTGAGTTGCCCCAAGGAGCGCCGCTGTGTCTCACTCAGGTAGGAGATCAGCAGCGAAAGACAATGGCCCCGCTCCCGTTCCAGCCGTACCCACGCTGATTCGCCGAACTGGCGACGAGCCAATTCCTCATCCCGCTTATCCCATGGGGTGTATACGACAGGTTTGGCCAGCAGCGAAGCTTCGCTCCGCAAGGTCTCCAGCAGTGCTGTATCACCGATAATCTCGGCGGGTTCATAAATGCCAATCTCATCACGCAACCACTCTGCGCCGGAGAGTACGGAAGTTACATACAGCTCACCTGTGGTCAAATCACAGGCAGCCAGCGCCATCATCCCGTCCAGCTCAGTGACACAGACTAGATAGTTATTGTTCTTGTCAGAGATGATTTTGCCATCCATCACCGTTCCCGGTGTTACGACACGCACGATATCTCTGCGCACCATCCCTTTCGTTACAGCAGGATCATCCAGTTGTTCGCAGATCGCGACCTTGTAACCTTTTTCGATCAAACGCTGTATGTAACCCTCAGCGGCATGGTATGGGACACCGCACATCGGAATCTTCTCGTCGCCCCCACCTTCGCGTCCTGTTAATGTTATTTCCAGTTCCTTCGATGCCAGCACGGCATCCTCAAAGAACATCTCATAGAAATCGCCCAGTCGGAAAAAGAGGAATGCATCCTTAGCTCCCTCTTTCACACGTAAGTACTGCTCTATCATCGGCGTATATTTTGCCATGGTCTACCTCCAAGCCTTTTTCATGCTAACCTCTATTATAACAGAAAGTTTGCTCTCAAAGTTACCCTTGGTAAGTTGTGCTGGTAGCCGCTGTTATAGAGATCCCATTTAGTCCGCTTTGCTATTATATTGAACGCTAAATTGCCTTTATTTTAAAAAAACAAACTAAAGCATTTAAAGGTATTTTCCTCTTCTAACAAGACCTCTCTTAGCTCGATTGTAGACTCAGACAATATATTATTTTTAGTTCAAGCTATACAAATACTGCTTAATCGAATAAATGTTCAAGATAAAGTCAAACTAAATGGTATGCCTTATAGTCAGTAATCACTGAAAAAGCATCTTGACAGCCCTAATTTTACTCAGTGGTATTCTTGTATACTACTTATACAAAGGTATCATTTTAACATAGCTTTTGTAGAGGGTATTTTTTTTCAAAAATAATTAGTCGTATTTATTAATACTACTTAAAATTTCGAACAAAGAGAGGATAAACCAACCATGAATACCTCAACTACTATTGATATCGCTTTTTGCAGCGAACTTATTGTCTCTCTCGGAGCCAAGCTCCTGAAGGAATGCAAGAAAGATCTGCGTTTGACCACATTTGAGGAAGTACACGCCAGAGCTACAGAAATGAGTGAATGGGTCACCCGATCGTTAAAAGAACCCCTTGCCAGCAAATATCCTTCTATTCTCTGGTCGGATTCGGAATTCAATCTGGATAATCAGCGGCAAGCGGAATTTGCAGGCGAATATTGGATTCTTGATCCACTGGATGGAGCTCTGAATTTTGTCCAAGGCTTCTCCTTCTTTGCCCTTTCTCTGTGTCTTGTCCGTGCAGGACAACCGTTCGTTTCGTTTGTCTATAATCCCAGCAGCCGGGAATTATTCCATGCTGTTTCAGGACAAGGGGCTTTCATGAACGGCTCTCCTATCCATGTGGCAACCAAGCAATCATTGGCCAATCCTACATTACAACCTCCCTACCCAGCGATCCGGCAAAAGAACAGGAGATATCGGAGCTGACGGTACGCGGCATTACCCGTTTTATGACCAAGACTGTAGCTGTAAAAATGCTCGGCGCTGTCTCCTTGCAACTAGCTTACGTCGCAAGCGGTAGACTTGATGGCTATTTTGAATTTGGGGACGATTATTATGACTGGCTGGCGGGTTCCTTGCTCGTTCAAGAGGCTGGCGGGATCATTACGAATGGTCAAGGAGGACCTTTCACGTGGGGCACTTCCGGGATCATCACTGCGAATACCAGTCTGCATGGGAAAATGGTCGCGGAGCTGAGGGAGCTTTGATCTTGTTTTGTTTATTGACCTGCGTTTGAGCCCAGCCATAACAGAATGGATAGTTTAGCATAAAGTTATCTCCAAACCCATGGAATACTGATAACAAGGCGAACGCTACCGCTTTTCCACATCCGTCCTCTCCGCAGCTTGGGAGACATAATTGTTTATCACACGTCTTAAAAAGCACGTCTTTAAAAGGAGCTACCTCCATTTAGTGCCGCTTCGTCAAACAGCGGACTCGAGAGGCTTTAATGCCTTTCGAGTCAACCACTCAGTAACATAACGGACTCCAGAGACTTTATTGCCTTTCGATTCAACTACTCAGTAAGATAACGGACTCCAGAGACTTTATGAGCATAGTTTCCAAACGAAATCCGCTGTGCGGGAGAAAATAGCGTCACCTGAGTCCGTTGCACATTCCAGAAGTAGCTTTTATGGAAAATAACGATTATACGGTCCGTTAGCTCGCATAAGTGAATTTCAACCGTCAGATGTAGTTGTTTTGACAATTTGTTTGACAACACTGATGATGACGTTGGGTCCTTTAAAAATCGCAAAGGAAATCGGTCTTTATCAGCGATCGGGAGTACCCTCTGAACACACAGCATCTTCACTGCCAAACGTTCAAGCGCCGATTTTGCTGTTGTGCCTTTAAAAATAGCAGCGTCACAGACCATCCCGAAGGAGCATTTTCGTATTATTAGGCCAATCAAGGATTTTACCTTAAGTAACTATCGAGATTGGATGACTTTCACATGGCAATAATTTTTGAAGCAGGCGTCAATAAGTAAAACGTAGAGCAGCGATCCTCCCATAAGGGGAAAATCACTGCTCTAAAGTTCTTTATAAATCTTATTTTTAAAGCTTCTTTTTAAAGCTTCTTTTTAAAAAACAGTTTTGCCTCACTCGTAGAAAATCACTTTAGGGCGGTTCGATCTTTAATAGGACGGCCCGATCTTTAATGGTGGGTTAAGATTGCCCCGCGGAAATACTCTCGCTGGGCTTCCCGGTCCGCCAGAGCCTGCGGATATCGCGGGATTCATCCCAGGTTCGCCCTGCGGAAATATAGTGAAGCAGGGGCTCAATGTATGGGGCGGCCTTCTCGTAGCCGCCCAAGGCTCTAATCTGGGCCGCCAAAGGGGTAAAGGCGGCCCGCAAAGGGGCTCTGTCGCCGCTATAATAGGCGGCATGCAGATCTTCCCGGTCGAGCGGGCGGAGCGGCAGGTCCTCATAATGGCTCACGATCAGGTGAGCCAGATGGACCACGCCTTTGGCGATGACCGGGGAGACCAGGAAGCTCGGCAGGGTGCGGTACTCGAAGCCGCCATACGGCTGGTACCGGAAATCGCCGAGCACACCATAGCGCGGACGCCGCGAGGACGCCCTGGCGTCCTCCAGCAGCGTAATGGGCAGCGCGAGATAGTTGTCGAGCGCGCGCAGCAGCGGCGCGGTCAGCGTCACGCCGCTGAAGTGCAGATGGCCGCCGAGGGCCCAGCCCGCCAGCGGCATGCCTCCCGCCCGCCACGCCAGCGTGCGGTCGGCGATCAGCCGGTCCGCCGTAGCCGCGGCGGACATAAGCTGCGCCAGCAGCGCGCGCGGTTCCCCGCGCGGCTGAGGGCGCAGCTCCGCTACCGGGAACGCGCCGCGCGTTCCCGGGGGTCCGGCGTCGCAGCCCGCGACGCCTGCCATGGGCAGGTACCGCGACGCAGGCACGACGCGGCCCGTGTCCACCCGGAGCAGCAGGAACTCCGGGTCCATGCCCATGAGCAGCCCCGGACGCCCGGGCTGCTCAGCGGCCAGGCTGCGGGTCAAGACCCGCGCAGCCGATGCATAAGGCTCCGGGAGCGAATTGCCCGGAGCCACTGCCAGTGGCGTCACGTCCTCCACCACATACTGACGCTCGCCCATAGCGGTGAGCAGCACCTCACCGCTGTCCAGACCCAGGCTATACAGGGCAGCAATCGCCAAACTGTCGACATCCCGGCGGAAGCTTCTGCTTCTACCCGCAGCGGCCCTCGTGTCCCTCCATGGCCACACATCCCCTTCTTCTGTAACACCATTATCATTAGTTCTGGCAGCATCAATCGAGTACCTTAGCCGATCTAGTTCGTAGCCGTCAACATGCTCCGCACTTGTAGTAAAATCCTCCCATTCTACATTCTGGCTATCGCGTAGAAGCCTCCCTGAGCACTGGCCTACCACCCCCTCTTCTTGCCGTCCATAGGAACTAAGTCGAACTCCCTTCATCCCCCGCCCTGCTCCAAAGGGCGTAATAGCCCTCACCGCGAGATTGTAGACCGAAATGGAGTAACGCTGCCGGTGTTTCCCCCCGTGATTGCTGGCCTTATATGTATCATCAACTGAGTTTGTCATCTCCCAGGCACAACGACGTTCCCTAGCTGGGCTGGCGCTGACCCCGGAATCAGTGATCAAATACTTTCTTCTGCTACCCGCAGTGAGTGCCGCCTTCAGCCCGCTCCGCAATAGACGACCCTCTCGCTGTTCAAGTGAAAGAGACCTGTAGACGCCAATCCCCTCATTGATCATCTTCTCGCCCTCCTCCGGGCTGGTATTCCTGATTTAGATACCCAAATAGCAAAAAACGGCTTCCCGTCATGCGGAAGACACCGTTTTTGCCATACAAATTAAGCTTTGCAGAAATTCAACAGACTTTTTAGACAAGCAAAAAAATTATTCAAAAAAAGGAGGGCATTCGCCCTCTACGCCGCCGCCCTCCCAGCATATAATGAATCATATCTCATACATCGTAAGTCAGGCGGCGGCGCATGTTTCTTACAACTCATCATCCAGGGCGTCAGGGTCCAAATCTTCATAATCGAAGGTTTCGCCGTCAAAATCATAATCCTTGTCTTCCAGATCATCGACTTGATCACTTACAAACACGCGGACTTTGGTCTCAGCCACCAATTCCGCTTCAAACTCCCGCTCCACGCGAAGGGTCACGCTTCCGCCTCCCGGCGATACGCCCGCTTCCACACAGTTTGGTTCCTGCGTTGCCTCCGCAGAAACTTCCACTGTAGATGCGCGGTGTCTCGGGTCCAGGTACGAAAGAGGAATAAGCTCCACATAAGAGACCGTTTCTTTAGCAACCTCGGTCTGCTTATTCTTGTCGTACGAGTACCAGATGTTCACATCATAAGTACCGATTACTTCGATTCCGTTACCGGCGGCAACCGCTTCGTATTGGTGGTTGATGATCCAAGCCCCCAGAATACTTGTCGGATGATGTGGCGGAGTCACGGTATGAGTTGCGGTAGAGAACTTACGACCTTTGCCGCAAATTGCCTTCGTAATGATCTCCCTTGTTTGACGTTTATGGCCTAATGACATCTTTGAACCTCCTCCATACAATCATTCACTATCAAGTGTATGCAGGTTCTAGGCATTTGTTGATTGTTAGTCTATAAATAAATTTGAGTAAGCCCTCCCGGCCCCGGCCGCGAGGGTTATAGTTCATTTTATTTCATTTGACACGATGGTATGAGTACATTTTATTGCGGAATAACCCTTACAATACCGATGTTTCTCTGCTTGCTGAGGTCCAGGAAGTCCTCGCCGAGGTTCACGAGCGGACGAAGAGGGTCATGCGACAGGATCATCACAATTCTTCCCGTCCGCCCGTCTGTTAACTCCACCTCGTTCCCTATCATGGACTGCATCAGTTTATCAATAAAGACCCGGCAAATATAAGGATCCAGCTTGCCGTACACACTCTCCTCCATCTGTGTCAGAACCTCGTAAAGCGGAGACGCCTTCCGATAGAAACGGTCTGAAGTCATGGCATGGAAAATATCGCAGATCGCCACGATTTTGCTGAAATCCGTAATCCGGTGTCCAAGCACCCCGAACGGATAGCCGCTGCCGTCCATTCGTTCATGATGCTGAAGGGCTACAAGTGCCTGATTGTGATTCGTACCAACCGTATCCCGCACCATTTCGTAGCCGTACGTAGTATGCTTTTTCATAATCTGGAACTCTTCTTCGCTCAGCGGTCCGGGCTTGGTTAGAATCTCGGCCGGCACCATAATCTTTCCGATATCATGCAGGGTGGCCGCAATGGTCAGCTGGCTAAGATCCTCCGGCTTCATCTTGAGCCACTTGCCCAGCAGCGTCGAGAGAATCCCTACTGCAACATTGTGCCTGTATGTATAATCGTCCTTTGACTGCAACGCAGCCAATATGCCATAGAAATCATTCTTCTCCGTCACCTGATGGATGAAGGGGATGACTTCATTGCGGAGCTCAATCATGGGAATGCGCTTGCTTTTATTGTAACGGATCTGTTCAAAAATACTTTCCATTGCAGTCGTACAGTCGTCGATAGCAATCTGGAAAAATGCCGCGCCATCCAAATGAATAACATCTTTCTCCTCCAGCGCAATCTTGTGCTGACTGATCAATCGGATATGCTCGGCGCTTAACAAGGTCATCGCAGGCAATACAAAGACACCCTTGCTGTTGAACAAGTTGGCAACCAACTGCTTCCCGATATACTCCTCGTTGCTATTATTCACGCTCTCACCTGCCAGAGCAGAAAATCCGAGACTACGGAATTCCCTGCTGTATTTGAATCCCCACTGTTACCGTTCAAGATACATCACCTATGTGGTACTATTTTATTGCTTAACTATACTTATCGTTATTTTACTATTGTTTGTTAATACCTGTCCCGGGCTTCGAGGCCTAATCTCAGCTTTTGCGGGTACGGCTCCGTGAAGGACGAACTACCTCATGTCCAACCGGATTCTTATGCTGTTTAGCAATTTTTAGGTACAGAGTCAGCTCACGGCACAATTGGAGAATCGCTGAACGCACCTCGAATTCCTCACGGGAAGCCGGGAGCTCCATCCGCTTGAATTCCTGCTCTACCTCCTGCAGCAGATGCTCCGTACGGCCCGTATACTCCTCTGCTCTCACGTCACTGCTCAATTGATCGAACAGCTCACCCATCATGTCACAATGCGGCAGCTGCCGGTACACCTGAGACAGGAGCTGAACCATGTTCTGGATCGATTCCAACTGTTCTTTTCGCATATAAAAATAAACATTCCACGCTTCGTCGGGATGAATCACGTGATTCTCCATCTCCCGCGTCGCCGCCGTCAGCCCCCGCTGAACTGCAGCGTTAGCTCCGATCAGCTCCTTACCGTCCCAGACATATGCAGGATCACGCAATGTGCGGGACATCTGTGTGAAAATCACAGAGAAATAACCATCCACTTCCTTGCGGATGGCCGAGATCGCCCCACCTGCATGAGGCATATAGATCAAATTCACCAGTCCTGCAGACCCTAGTCCGATTACAAGCAGTTCAATCTGCTGGAACAGGACATGCAAGCTGATCTCAGCTTGTCCAAAGACCCGAAAGACGATAACCGAGCTGGTGACGATCCCTTCCTTAAAGCCTGCCCGCACAATCAGCGGGAAGCCAAACAGCACATAAAGTCCGAGTACCCAATAATGAAACCCTAGTCCCCAGAATAAAATACAGCCTAAAAAGAGTCCCACGAGCGAGGCGAAAAAGCGCGCCGATATCGTTCGGAGACTCCTTTTGCGGGTCACTTCCACACCCAGAATAGCCAGCAGACCTGCGCTTTGCGCATTGGGTATGCCCACAGCGGCTGCCAGCAGAATGGACAGCAGCGTGGCCGCTGCGGTTTTGATTACACGAAATCCCATGAACAATACTCTCCTTAACTACATTCGCTTCTTAATTTAAGTAAAGATAATATAGTCATGGTACAAGATTTTTCAGAACGGCACAACATGACATCATCTTTTTAACGCCGATTTAACAGTAGCTTCTCCACATAGACAACCAGTTGATACATAGCCGTTGCCACCGCTGCTATGATCAGCAGGCTTGACATGACCAGCGTGAAGTTGAAGACCTGAAAGCCGTAGATAATGAGATAGCCAAGACCTGATTTTGCCACCAGAAATTCACCCACAATGACGCCTACCCATGACATGCCGACATTCACTTTCAGCGTAGATACGATGGCAGGGAACGAAGCTGGCAGGATGACCTTGAAGAAGATCTGCACCCGCGTGCCGCCGAACGACCGTACCACCTTGACCAGATTGGGATCAACGCTGCAAAAGCTGTTATAAACCACAAGCGTAGTTACAATGACCGTGATGGATAAAGTCGTCATTACTATAGCTGTGAAGCCGGCACCAAACATCACAATAAAGATGGGACCTAGGGCCACTTTTGGCATACTGTTGAATACGACCATATATGGATCCAGTACCGCGGATAAAAAAGGCGACCACCAGATCACCACAGCCAGCAGTGTGCCCAGCAGCGTCCCCAGCGCGAAGCCTACCACGGTCTCTCCAACCGTGATGCCTAAATGTGGCCAAAGAGTACCGCTGACCATATCGCCCCAGATTTGCCGGAACACCTTGGTCGGGTAGCTGAACAGCAGTTCATCGATCCAGCCCAGCCGCGCACTGGCTTCCCAGAGGGCAAAGAACACCAGCAGCAGGCTGGTGCGGACCGCGACAATGCGATTTTTCTCCCGTCGTTTCTCTTGGCTGAAAGTGCTGTGCATTTGCCGCAGCCATGATTCCCGGGAAGCTGCGATCCCGGATATTTCCGATTGCTCCACAAGCGTTCCCTCCTAACGTTCAGCGTTACCTGCCTAAACCGACTTGCTTCCTGCCTGCTCCATTTCCTTCCAAACCTCATGAAAAAGCTCTGCAAAGCCCGGCTGATCCCGTGCATATAAGGGCGGAACCTCGCGGATAGACTCCGGCACGGTGAACACCTTGCGGATTCTTCCCGGATTTGGTTCCAGCAGAATCACCCGGTTGCTGACTGCAATCGCCTCAGACAGATCATGGGTAACCAGGATAGCTGTCGTCCCGCGGCGGCGCAGAGTTTCTGACACCAGATCCTCAAGCTGCAGCTTGATCTGGTAGTCGAGCGCCGAGAATGGCTCATCCAGCAGAAGCAGGCCAGGATCGGTTGCAAGGGTACGCACCAGCGCAACGCGCTGCCGCATGCCGCCGGAGAGCTGGGACGGATAGGCATCCTCTTTTCCCGCAAGTCCCATATCTCCCAGCAGCTCCACGGTCTTTCTACGATTCTCCTCGTTCAGATTACCGGTCAATTCTAGCCCCAGCAGGGCATTTTCAAGAATCGTGCGCCAGGGGAACAGATAATCCTGCTGTAGCATGTAGCCGATCTCGGGGGAAGGATTATGGATTGGACGGCCATAGACGGAGACCTCGCCTTCGGAAGGCTGCAATAATCCGGCAATTATTGAGAGGAGTGTCGTTTTACCACAGCCACTTGGCCCAACCAGACTGACGAATTCTCCACTTCCGATACTAAGGTTCAAGTCTTCAACAGCCAGAGAGGCTTCCCGTTCACCCAAGTAAGCATGTGTTACTCCTTTTAATTCCACTACCGGCAGCATATCCACCTCCTCCTTTCACAGATTGTGCTTTTCCTTACTTTCCGGTTTGACTTGCGAGACTGTCCTTGGCTTTTTCCGCAAAGCTGTTATTCACAATTTTGTCTACTGGAATGCGTTCCTTCAGCTCACCTGCGTTCTCCATAACATCCAGCAGGTTATTCCACTCTTTATTGTCAATGATGGGATCTGTCGCATACGTATCCTGTTCTTTGTAACGCTTGATCGAAGAGATGACGATATCCCGATCTGTCTTGTCAAAATACGGCAGCACCGCGTCCGCAATCTGCTCCGGACTGTGATCCTTCACCCAAGCTTGAGCGCGCTGGATCGCATTGGTGAACTTTTGGACCGTGTCTCCGTTTTTGCTGATGTAACTCTTCTTGGACATGAAAACTGTGTAAGGCAAGTACCCGCTCTCTACCCCAAACGAAGCCACAACTGAACCCCGTCCTTCACGCTCAAAGATTGAGGCCTGCGGCTCGAACAGCTGTACATAGTCCCCTGTCCCGGAAGCAAAAGCCCCGGCAATGTTGGCAAAATCAATATTTTGAATCAGGTTCACATCCTTGGCAGGATCGATACCTTTATGCTTCAGGGTAAAAGCGCCGGCCATTTGTGGCATGCCGCCTTTTCTTTGTCCGAGAAAAACGCTCCCCTTCACGTCATCCCAGTTGAACTGTTCCGCGGCCTTGCGGGCAAACAGAAACGTCCCGTCCCGCTGAGTAAGCTGGGCAAAGTTGATCACCGGATCATCGGCTCCTTGTTGGGATACATAGATCGAAGTCTCGGAGCCAACAAGCGCCACATCAATCGCTCCAGAAAGCAAAGCCGTCATCGTTTTGTCCCCGCCAGGAATGGTCTGCAGCTCCACGTCCAGACCCTCATCCTTGAAAAAATTCTGTGACAGCGCGACATACTCAGGCGCATAGAACACCGAACGGGTCACCTCGCCGATCTTCACCTTCACCGACGACGGGTCGCCCCCGCAGCCGGCAAGTACGGAAAAACACAGAGCGATGATCAAGAACGACAGTGACAGTTTTTTTCTTCTTTTCATCCTTCATTCTCCTTTCTTACCGGGTCTTTCGCCCTTGCTTGCAGCATATGCGGATGCCTAAAGAATGGTTAAGAAGACCAGGTGGCTGGGATGAACGGATTCAAAATGTACTAAAAATAGGTACATCGGCGGATACTCATTTTTTTGAAATACATGGAAACTATGATTGAGAGAATTTGAGAGTCAAGAGAAACGCCAAAATGGCCGGAACCGGTTGTCTCGGTCCTGCCTGATGTGTGTCACTCTATTTGTTTACGCGTATTTTGGCTAAGGTTTGATGCGGGTTCCGGTCTTCATTATTTGCGTGCTGGCCGCAGCGTCAGATTGGCGCCGCCTTCAGAACCCATTGTGTGATAGCATTGCAGAACTCTGCTTTGGTGGTTGGTGCAGCAATCATCCAATCTTCCGTTCCGCTCCCGATGCGTAGCATAAATGCGCCGGAGGGATCACCGATATAGGAGGCATATTGCGTATTCCAGCCGCTGGAACCGTGCATGCAAAGTCGTAATTCACCCTCAGATGTGCACCGCTTCATGATTCTGGCTAACCGGGGGGCGTTCATGACATCGCCGCTAGTCTCCTCCAGTAAATCCGACAGGATATGTACCGGAAGGGCGGCGGACTCTTCCTTGATCTGCTCAAATCTTGTCCTGGATAGCAACATTGCAGGTGCGGGTGGTACGGTCTGAGTATCACTTTCACATTCGTCGCAACCATTCAGTAAGAGGATACAAGCCTCACGCACTTCTTCTGGCTCGCTTAGCTCCCAACTGGACAACTCCGGTGCTCTCAGACAAAAAATCCATGTAGTCTCCTTATGTATCAGCAGGCAAACATCCCGTGTAAAACCCGCTTCGGCGTATTTCAGCCGACATAGTCGTGCTCCTGCATCCGCTTTATTCAACAACTTTTCAATATCCACACTCCTGGTCAGCTCTGGAAACAGAAACCGGGCCAGAATCAATCTTTCCTTTTCATTCACATCATTATTCCTTCCTGTAATACTTCACTGATCATAATTAAATCAAAAAACACGGCATATGGAAATAAATCTAGTAATCTTTATGTTATCATAAGCTAATTTTAAGGTAAAATTAAGAAACACCCGGTATTATCATTACTATGAAATACTTGTAGCGAGGTGGATTTCAAATGAGAATGGTTATAACATTTCAGAACAAACTTGTACCTGTGTATTTCACAACAGAAAATAAACAGCCGACTCAAAAAGTGCTCCGGTTACTTAACAACACCTTGGATCTCAAAATTCAAAAAGGCAAACGTGCCCTCCAGAAATGCTTGAATTCTCTGATCAGTATCGAAATTAAAGGCTCTGAAGCTATATTGCACAGTTACAGTGAAAATGATTCATTGGCGCTATCCCTCTATTAATAGAGGGGTAGTTTTTTTTATGCTCCAGACAACTCAAAGAGGCATACGCCTTCTCGCCTGAAGGAATATGCCTGTCTATCACCTGAACGACCGCCTACTTTGTAACTTTTGGATAGATCGTTTTAGCTGGTTTTGTAGTTTCTCTCTTCCTCTTTTTCGGCCTTTTGGATACGAAGCTTGAATAGCTTGAGAAGATTAAGACGCGTGTGTTGTTCGTGACAGCTGTCCAATTTCTTAATAATAAAACGGTCAATGGACATGCCAATCGCTCCTTTTATTCATTTCTTGTCAGTCCCTGTTCTGTTCAGGAAATCATTTCCTTTTAACCTCGTACTCCTATATACCCTTCCTACATATTCCTAAACGCATTCTCTTCAGACGAATTCGCTGCTCATTCACTACAAATATTTTTTATATTCTAAAGTTTACAAACTTAATTACAAGTGCTATATTATATTCAGTAAGTATCTAATATACATTTGAGGAGCAATCATCATGACTAAAGTCTTATTTATCAAAGCAAACAACCGCCCTGCTGACCAATCGATCAGCGTCCAGCTGTACAACGAATTCCTGGAAAGCTACAAGCAAAATAATCCGCAAGATGAGATTACCGAACTTGACCTGTTCGCTGAACAGCTCCCTTACTACGACAACACTTTGATCACTGGCGTTTACAAATCTAACCAAGGCTATGAAGCTACTCCTGAAGAAGCTGCTGGTGCAGCTTTGGTAAATAAATACCTGGATCAATTTATCGCCGCTGACAAAGTCGTATTCGCCTTCCCGCTTTGGAATATGGCTGTACCTGCTGTACTTCACACCTACATCGATTACGTGAACCAAGCCGGTAAAACATTCCAGTACACTGCAGAAGGTCCTAAAGGCCTCCTGGGTGGCAAAAAAGCAGTTGTATTGAATGCCAGAGGTGGCATTTATTCCGAAGGTCCTGCTGCTGGTGCCGAGATGGCCGTTAACTTCATCGTTAACAACCTTGGCTTCTGGGGTATCCAGGATGTTACTCAAGTTATCGTTGAAGGCCATAACCAACTTCCGGATCAAGCCGCTGAAATTATTGCAAAAGGCCTGCAATCTGCTAAAGCTGTCGCAGCTTCGTTCTAAGTTATCGTTCTAAAGGTCCGGTTATCATTTGCCGTTACAATTTGAACCACTAGACTTAACCACGATCTGGAATCACATTAACCGGGCCTTTATTTATATATAGGTACGACAAAACCTCCCGTTCCTTCTGGAACCGGGAGGTTTTGTCGTTAGTTAGAGTGATCTTAAGAATCACATATCACTTAATATTCATCTAGTTCTTTGCGCCAGCCGTAGCCTCTGGTTCGCGACTGGCTTGTTTTGGAGGAGCCTGTCCCGGAGGCTACCTTTCGTTTCGCTTTAGCTTCCTTCGAACTCTGGAATTGCAGCTCACGCTGGGTTTTGCGGTAGTTAAGCAGCCGCTTCTCATCCAGCTGTCCGCTTTGGACTGCTTCCAGTACGGCGCAGCCTTCTTCCCGCTCATGACTACAATTGCTGAACCGGCAGGACGCAGCCCATTCGCTGATATCCCCAAAAGCAAGATCAAGTCCGCCTTCGTCCTCCCACAGCTTCAGCTCCCGCATCCCCGGCGTATCGACGATAATACCGCCATCTGGCAGCACGAACATTTCCCGGTGCGTTGTAGTATGCCGGCCACGACTATCGTCTTCGCGAACACCCTGCGTCAATTGAAGATTCTTTCCGCTAAGCCAGTTAACCATCGTCGACTTACCACAGCCCGACGAGCCGGTAAGCGCAACCGTCTGACCGCTGCCGATATACGGAAGCAGCTTCTCACGCCCCTGATCCAGCAAGGCACTGACGGCATACACGGGAACGCCCGGAGCCGCCCTTTCCATATCGGCGATTTGCTCTTCCGCGTTTTCACACAAATCTGCTTTGGTCAGCAGGATTACCGGGTTGGCTCCACTGTTCCAGGCCATAATAAGATACCGCTCCATCCGCCGGACATTAAAATCGTTGTTCAACGCGCTGACCAGGAACAAGGTGTTGACATTAGAAGCGACGATTTGCTCGTCCTGGGTGCTGCCAGCTACATTGCGTGAAATCACGCTGTGCCGGGGAAGAACACCATGGATGACCGCATGGGCACCCTCATCTTGCATAACTAATGCCACCCAGTCGCCAACGGCTGGAAACTCTCCCTTCTCGTGAAGAGAATGCCTGAACTTTCCGGCCAATTCCCCCCAAGTCTCGCCGGTCTCCGCAAGGACCCGGTATTTGCTGCCAAAGTCGCCCACAATCCGCCCGGGTACATAGCTTCTTCCATCCTCTTGTGTATTCCATTCTTGGTTCCATTTTTTCATCCAGATTTCATTCCAACCATATTGTTCAATATTCATGTATTGCCTCCTAAGTTTCTGTATCCATATTTTTATCACCCTGCAAGTTTTCCGGGAACATAAAAAACCGCCGAAACCAAGGTTCCGGCGGCGTCTGGTACAGAACCCTCCGCAGAAGCGGAACGTCAGGCTGTACAATTACAAATACAGAATAAACCACACTCTTATATAAGAGCCAGGCATAGTATATTTGTACGCAAAAAAGCCGCCGGAACCGATACGGTTCCCGGCGGCTCTAATAAGCATTAAAAGAGCTTAACCACTAGCTGCATCAGACTTGCTGAACAGCATCTGTTCCCGGAAGACACGTATCTACAACAGTTACAACCGTCGAAACAATCATTGTATATGCTGTCATATTCATCGTCTCCTTCCGAAATAAATCTGCTGTTATCATAAACGGACTTTATACTAATTGTCAAGCTATAATGCAATATAAATTTACAAAATCTGCTTCAGTTCATCCAGCTCATCAATTGTTTTCCACGGACCACCTTCAAGACCATCATCCCATGGATGATTGCGGCGCAGCCAGACGCTTTCGATCCCCGCCTTGCCGGCGCCCCAAATGTCATTAACCGGATGATCCCCGATAAATAGCGTTTTCTCGGCTTCTGTTCCCAGACGTTCCAGCGCAAGCCGATAGATGGCTGGATCGGGTTTGCTGATTCCGGCTTCTCCGGAAATCACGATCGTTTTGAAAAAGCTACGCAGATTCAGCTTGTCGATTTTACCATCCTGGATATGCTTTTTCCCATTGGTCACTAGTCCCAGTACATAACCGCGCGCCTGGCAATGCTCCAGAATATCCAGGGCATGCTTCATCAGCGCCCCGTGATGACTATAGCTTTCATCATAATAAGTGCGGATATGGGCGGCAGAGACAGGTGTCTTCCAAGGCAGTATCTCGCTCAGCTCGGCAAAAAAACCATCCTTGTCCCTGTAACCGTCATTATCCCTAATGATCATATCTTCGATCACCCTGTCCATCTCCTCTGGAGATAAATGGCCCAGAAAATCGCGTACAAACTGAGTGCTGAAGCTGCGGAACGTATGATCACGGTCCATAAGCGTATTATCAAGATCAAACAGCAAGCCTTGTATTTTTGTCATAAGTTCACCAATTCGCTAGATTTCGTGTTCCTGTACAAGTAACCTGTCTACAGGTTCACAGTTAAAACTATATCACGCCTGATCCTTTTCTGAAAAGAATAGGGTCCAGTGAACCGACAACGCACACTTCCAGATTTGTCCGACTGGACTTGAAGGCGATATAATAAAGGTCAATCTGCCAACAGAAAGGAAACCTAGGATGAACAAACACCGTCTGGGAACATCAGAACTATACATTAGCGAAATCGGGCTCGGCTGCATGTCCCTCGGAACAGAGGAAGACAAAGGCGTCTATCTCATTCATGAAGCACTGGAGAAGGGCATCAACTTCCTGGATACCGCCGATCTGTACGATGCAGGCCGTAATGAGGAGATCGTAGGCCAAGCCGTCCGCCACCGCCGCGGGGATGTGGTTATTGCCACCAAGGTGGGCAACCGCAGAAGACCAGGTCAAGAAGGCTGGGATTGGGATCCTTCCAAGGCTTATATCAAATCAGCAGTTAAAGACAGTCTGCGGAGATTGCAGACAGACTACATCGATCTGTATCAGCTGCACGGCGGAACAATTGAGGATCCTATCGATGAAACGATAGAGGCATTCGAGGAGCTGAAGCAGGAGGGCTTAATCCGTTACTACGGCATCTCCTCCATCCGTCCCAATGTGATCAGAGAATATGTTAAACGCTCTAACATTGTCAGTGTTATGAGTCAATACAGTATCCTGGACCGGCGTCCGGAGGAAGAAATTCTTCCACTGCTAGCCCAGCATAATATTAGTCTGATCGCCCGGGGTCCGCTGGCCGGAGGAATTCTGACTGAGCGAGGCCGGGTCAAAGCGGAGAAGAGCTATTTGGACTATGACCGGGAAGCATTGCTGGCGCTCCATGACAAGCTGACACAGCAGAGTGGCCATGGCCTTCATTTGACCCAAACGGCACTGCGTTATCCATTGTCCCACCCTTCTGTAGCAACGATCATTCCGGGCGCAAGTAGTCTGGAACAGTTACTGCAGAATGTATCGGCCGCCGGGAGTCCCCCGCTCTCTGAGGAGACTCTGAATATGCTCCGGGGTATTAGCAATGCTAATCAGTATGCACAGCATCGTTAATACAACGGTAATGCATTTTTCCTGCTAAAATAATTTGCACAAGAGGCTGGTCCAACCGAACAAAGCGGTTAGATCAGCTTCTTTTATTCTCTCCGTAAATTTCACCCCATCTGTATTAATTATCATCCTATAGGCGAATACCGTGGTCGTTCTGGGTTGCAGTCCATAGACTGGTGTCAGGAGTTCAAATCTAGATGGGTAAATTCTAGGAGGGTAATGTTATGGAAACGCAAGACATTCAACAAATCAGCTGGAACTGTATGAATAAATATGTTGGGATCGTGACGACGGACGGTCAATCCCATGACGGATTTATTGCTCACGTTGATCAGGATTATATTACACTGGCAATTCCGACGGGTGAAATCATGAATCAGGCAAACGGAATGCCTGCACAAGGCTCTACTTACAGACAATTCGGCTTCCGTCCCGGATTCTTTCCAAGACGGCGGTTTATCCATCGGCGTATTCCTTTTTTCGGTATCAGGGACCTGTTCCTGCTTCCTTTCTTCATCTAGCTTGCACTTACCCGTCTTCCACACTTCACACATCAACAAAAAGACTGTCTTGGAAAGGGTGCTGGTTGCCCTTTATCCGAGACAGTCTTTATCTTCTAGCCCCCTGCTCACCCTGTCACCCCCGTTACTCGAAATGCTCCGGTCTGTGAGTAAGCATCATTTCCTCTTCTGTGATATACAGTGGAAAAGGCGGGGTCTCCTTAAGATACCTTTCCGTTGACAGAAGCCGGTAGTGCACCTCGGGCAACCAGGCATCCTCCAGTAGCGGCAGCTTGCCGGTATCACTGATATAATTGTCCACAGCGGACTGAACCATGTCCAAATAATAAGGAATTAGCTTGTCTTTTTCCTCAAAGATTTCAAAGGTTTCACGAGACATAAAGAACTTCTGCTCCGGAATACCGCCTAAATAACGTTTGAGACGGTCCACATCAATACTCTTGTCTTCATTGATCAGTACAGTGCGATTGATCGGGTCCGGCATATCAGCTTCAAACTGCCTCACAGCCTGCTTGATCTGCGGCAGAGTTACAGCAATGGTCGGGGATGCTTTTTTAGCGCGTTTAAATATCATACCGAAAGTCTCCTTTCAATGCATATATTAGTTAACGCTTACAATTCCATTTTATGCAATTCCCAATCCTTTAAACCGTTATAAGCCCAAGTTTCACATAACCTTATCATTTAGAGCCTTTTATTTGACATATTCCCAATGCGTCCACATCTCCGGCGGATTCAGCTCGTACTTGTCATTCTCCCGGTACATGAACTGATGCATGATGAACTCCCGGCGGATGGTGGCAAAATCGTCGTGAAACGGCTTGATGAACTCATTGATCTCTTTCTCGGTGTACACCACACCAGGCTCCAGCTTCTCCACAATGTACTGCAAGGCAATCAGCTTCTTCTTGTACTGGGCCGGAATTTGCCGCAGACGGCCGTCCTTGGCGAAGAAATTACGAATCACCGACTCCTTGAGACTGTTCTCAGGTGACTGCTCTTCCATATCCCGGGCTCCTTTCGCAAAAATAAACTCCAAAGATGCTTCCGCATTCTCTCTGATGAACTCAGGATTCAGCTTGAAAAAGACTGTATTCTTGTCACGACGTTCCTTAATCAGCGCAGCTTCGCGCAATTTGGCGGCATGATGGGTAACCGTTGGCTGGGAGAGATTCAGCTTCTCAGCCAGCGCATGTCCGTGCATTTCTCCTTGAGATAACAAGAGCAACATGCGGAGGCGGGTAGGGTCGGCCAGCGCCTTATGATAATTAACGATTTTGTCGAGCTGCACTTGATACACTCCTTACTGACATTCAGATCTTGATGGTAAAGTTGAAATAACTTTAGATATATATCTAATTATACACCATCCTAACATTACAAGCAATATAAAAGCGCTTACTTTTCGTCCTTATGGAAAAAAAATTGGATTTGGAGTAGGATTTAGAGGTCCGGCTTTTTGTCGGGTCCGTTATACAGAATAAAAAGATAGGATTTCACGGGAGGTTACCAGCAACATGAAAGATGTTATCATCATCGGGGCCGGGCCCTGCGGGCTTTCAGCAGCTATCGAATGCCAGCGTCAGGGGCTGTCCAGCCTCATTATTGAAAAGAACTTCATTGTCCATTCTATTTATTTGTATCCCACCAATATGCAGTTCTTCAGCACGGCAGAGCTTTTGGAAATTGGCGATGTACCATTCACCTCGCCAAATGACAAGCCTTATCGTCATGAAGCGCTTGTCTACTACCGCCGCGCCGCTGAGCAGCATGGTGTGGAAATTGCCGCTTATGAAGAGGCGTTGTCAATTGAAACACTCGAGGATGGAACTTTTGTCGTACATACTTCCAATATGCGCGGCGAGCAGCACAGTCATAAAGCAGGTCATGTTGTCATTGCGACCGGTTATTTTGACCAACCCAATATGATTGGTATTCCCGGCGAGGAGCTGCCAAAGGTAACTCACTACTTCGGGGAAGCACACCCTTACACCGGGATGAAGGTTACCGTTATAGGTGGCAGCAATTCCGCAGTAGATGCTGCGCTGGAGCTGATGCGTGTGGGTGCCTCTGTAGATATGGTCTATCGCGGTAACAGCATTTCAGACAATATTAAGTCATGGGTACGACCGATCTTCGAAGGCATGGTGCAAAAAGGAAAGATCCGGCTGCATCTTCAGTCCCGTGTTACAGAAATTAAGCCGGATTCAGTATTGATTACAAGTCATAATGGCGAGACTAACGTCATCGACAATGATTTTGTCCTGGCGCTAACTGGCTTCAAGCCAAGCCGGGCCCTGCTCTCTTCCGCAGGTGCAGCTATGAATGACGATCTGGACAAACCTGTATACGACCCTGTTACCATGGAGTCAACGGTGCCAGGGATCTACGTAGCAGGAGTGATCGCCTCCGGTCGCAATGCCAATGAGGTCTTCATTGAGACTGGACGGGGACATGGCAAACTGATTGTAGATCACATCCTTTCGAAGTCAAGGTAATCAGACAAGGAGTTGAAGCACGGATGGACATGACCTCTTTGCTGCTGCTGGGACTGGCCGCACTGGGTATTGTCAGCAATAATTCGCCTGTCACTATCGCGATGGTCGTTCTGCTGCTAATAAGAGTACTAGGGCTGAGTCAAGCCTTTCCCTGGCTGGAGAAATACGGACTCACCATTGGGATCATCATCCTGACGATCGGTGTCATGACCCCGCTGGCCAGCGGCAAAATCTCTCTGCAGACAGTCGGCCAGTCCTTCCTGCACTGGAAATCGCTCGCTGCGATCGGCATCGGCATTCTTGTGGCCTATCTTGGCGGACGCGGCGCTATCCTGATGGGCAACCAGCCCACCGTTGTCGCCGGTCTCTTGATCGGAACGGTTATCGGTGTGGCCTTCTTCAAGGGCGTGCCGGTCGGCCCGCTGATCGCCGCGGGGATTCTATCGCTGTTGATTGGAAAATTGTAATTCACTCGGAACGGGCGGGATTCCACAACGGGAATTCACAGTAGGAATTGACCCATTGAAGCCGTTCAAATTCGTTTTTTACCTCCATCTCATATCCGCACAAATAACTGCTTCAGGTACTGAAGCAGTTATTTGTGTCTATTGACAAAAAGCTTTTTTAAAGCGAATTTCGATGATTAGACTAGAAATAGTCTCTAATCTACACTACTTGTAAATTAAGTGAAATTAAGATTCAAGCAGAAGCCCAAACAAAGGCCCAGTCGTTATTCAACAAAGAGATATCCTGCGAATAAGCGAGCATTTGTAAGAATAAACCTTATTATAGTTAGAGGTGAATCTGAGCTTTCAGTCGCAAATCCCCTCCACTGTGCCCGTCTTCTTAGCAGTGAAAATAGCTCTACCTCCCCAACTGATGCTTTTCACAATTTATAGTTGTAATTTAAAGGTATACGGAGCAAATAAGTGCATTTCTGTACCTTAATTTTGCTAGTTGAGGCGTTATAACGAGAATAAGTGCATTATTGTATCTTATTTTCAAAAAAATAAGCCGGAAGGCCTTTTAGCGAATATTTAGCATACAAAATTGCACTTAATTCCCAATAGCCTGGTATTCGCAGGCATTTTAGGGTACAAAAATGCCGTTAATTACACTTTAAAAATAACTTTTATATAGATTACTTAGGATTCTTACACGGGGCTAGATCATCTTTGCGGTAAACGTTTAGACTTTCGGCCGCTGTTGTCTCCAGATTTCTTTTGATTGTACCGCTATTCGCGGATAAAGTCCGGAGACAGCCTTTGCTTCCGATGCAAGCTTTTCTACGAAAAGCTTTTAGACGTTCGCTTCCGCTCCTTCAGTTCCAAACTTTCCCTCAATTCTGTTCCCCCTAGTTTAAATTTTTCAGTTCAATCTATATAGCTGTGTTTGTTATTTTATTGCGTTCTATATAGCCAATTATTTTATGCTTCGAAGTAGGCTGAGGAGAGGTGTAAGTTGACTTTATTGTCAAAAAGAAACTTGAAATTAATAAGGCACTTTTGTTCTTTAGGAGTAATCATATTCGCCGTCTGTATTTTTATTTATCCATTTGAAAGGTATTTCCTAGGTTTAATGGTTTTGAACTTGAGTTTAGTTATGCTAATTCAGTCTGTAGAGTTAAAAAAATATGAATCAAAGGCGCAAACAGACCTTCAATTCATATCTAGTTTAATTGCTTGTGTTTTGTGTTTAGCTGCTTCGTGTTATATTCTTATTCCAAACTAGTGAAATCATTGCCCGGAATAGCTGGGCCAAACGTAAGTTACTGATCAGCAGAAATCATCTGCGGAAGCTCGCCTGCCATTCTTTTCTCCACAATCAACGGTTCTGCATAGCCATGCTCTGTCTGAATCTGCTTCATGGCTTCCTGCGCCGCTTCTTCCGTCGGATAATACCCTGCTTCCACGAGGAATAACCCCTTCTGATCCTTCAGCATGCGTAAACCCTCTACCCCGAACAGCATTTCTTCAGCAATAGCTAGCGTTTCTCCAGCAGGCTGGGAAGGGGTCCGCAGCGAATACACAGGTTGCTTCTGATCTCCTGCCCCCTGCTTCAACGTAATCACTACTTGTGCAGGATCTTTGTATTCCTTGACCTCATAGGCAACCGGCTCTTTGAAAGTTACACTAAACCGAATGGCGGAATCATCGAGCGTGATGAGCGGATAGGCATCCTCTACAAAACGACTCTCCTTCAGTGTCTCCAAGTCTTTGGCAGCCGAGAATTTTCTTGCGCCACTGACCGAAATGGTCATCGTGTAAGGATATTCTGTAAACTTCACATTATATGAACTCGCCAGTGTCTGATCTTCATCAGGGTTGGCAAAATTCAAGATTAACTGATCGCGCTCGCCCTGAGTCTTCAAGGCAATAAAGTCCACATCCACCCCGTCCTGAATCGTACCACCACCAGCGCTTCCTTGGGTAAACTGCAACACCTTCACCAGCTTGCCCAGCACAGGTACTTGCTCCAGACTTCCTGCGAAGGCAGGCATCGTATTCACACTTATAGTAAAAGAAACCAGCACCGCCGCAGCAGCTGAACCGCCCCATTTCAGGCTCCGCCGCACCACGCTATTTTTGCGCCGATGCTGCTTGCCTCTTTCGATTCCCTTACGGGCAGCGGCCGACAGCTCTTGGGGAATCTCTATATCGTTATATGCCTGCTGCATCATTTCCAATTGTTTATCCAAGGTGCTCACTCTCCTCCAGGTTGATTTTTAATTTCTCCAGTCCTCTGTAGAGGACCGATTTGACCGAGCTCAATGGCTGTTCCAGGATTTCGGCAATGTCTTTCAGCGGCAAGTCCTCTAAATACCTCATAACAATCACCATTCGCGACTTTTCATCGAGCCCGTCCAGCGCTTCGTACAAGTCAATGATTTCTTCCTTCTGCCCCGGTACATAGCTTCTTTCGGGTTCTTTCTCCATGTAGATGATTTTCTGGGATTTGCGGATATGATCCAGCGCGCAGTTGACGGCAATCCTGGTAAGCCAGGTCGCAAAATATTGCGGCTGCTGCAATTTATGAATGGAAATATAGGCTTTATAGACTGTCTCCTGGACAATCTCCAGCGCCTCATCCTTGTTCCTGACATAAGAAAATGCCATTCTGTAAATCCGCTCCTGCATGCCCTGGATCAGGGTGGTGAAGCTGTCTTCATCGCCGGCGATTGCCCGCTCAGCCAGTACTTCAACGTTCATGCTGCTCACTTCCTTTCTTAACGTGTACACCAGTTAGACGTGCAGCCCTCCCAAAAAGACGCAAGGGCTCAAAAAACTTTTGCTGATGCTATAAAAGACGAACTTAAGATATGAACGTAAGGCTCGGTCGTCACTACGGTGAATGTTGGACTTCCGGTCGCTGTTGTCCCCAGATTTCTTTGATTAAACCGCTTTTAGCGGATGAAATCTGGTGACAAAGGCGAACGCGTTCGCTCCTACAGTTCCAACCTTTCCCCTTCGTTCCTTCTCGCTTTTTGTTATTTTCTTATGTGCATCTTATAAATCAAGCAAATGAAAAAAGCGGCGTCTCTCCCGAGATCACCGCTGCTCTCTTCTATGCAATCCAGCCAGTGGATATGCTGTCTAAATTAAACGTCCAATCGCTGTACGTTAAAGAGCCGGGCATAGCTTCCGTCCAATGCCATCAGCTGTTCATGTGTGCCCCGTTCTGTAATCGCTCCGTTCTCCAGCACGACAATCTGATCGGCATGGGTAATCGTAGACAGCCGGTGAGCGACAATCAAGGTCGTCCGCTGCGAAGCCAGTGACTGAAGTGACTGCTGAATTAGATGCTCTGACTCGAGGTCCAGTGCTGAGGTGGCTTCATCCAGAATGAGCACCTTAGGATTTTTGAGGAAAACACGGGCAATCGCAATCCGCTGCTTCTGTCCGCCGGACAGCTTCACGCCCCGCTCGCCCACTTCTGTGTCATAACCTTGCGGCAGCTGCATAATGAAATCATGGGCATTGGCTGCCTGCGCCGCCGCGATGATGCTCTCTTCAGGTGCCTGCGGATTCCCGAATAGAATATTTTCACGCACCGAACCGCTGAACAGGAAGTTATCTTGAAGAACCATCCCCACAGCTCCGCGCAGACTCTCCTGCGTTAGGCTCCGAATATCTTGATCGTCTACGCATAAACTACCCTCAGTGACATCATAGAAGCGCGGAATCAGGCTGATCAGCGATGATTTGCCCCCACCACTCATGCCGACAAAGGCCACCGTTTGTCCTGGCTGAATGGATAAATCAATATCTTTTAATACCCAATCGCCTTCCGGACTGTACTTGAACCAGACATGACGGAAATCGATCGCGCCCGACCCTCCACTCAAATTTCTGGCTCCCGGCTCGTCTACGATATCATAGGGCTCCTCTAGCAGTTCCAGAACCCGCTCTAATGAAGCCGAGGCCTGGGTCAGAACCGTAGAAGAGTTAATCAGACGCCGAAGCGGTGCATACATCCGATCCAGATAACCGAAGAAAGCTACAAAGGTCCCAAGGGTCAGATTCCCCTGTATAACTTGATAACCTCCGTACCCGATCACAAGCAGCGGGGCGATATCCGTTAAGGTA
Organism: Paenibacillus agri; assembly: GCF_013359945.1. Classification (GTDB taxonomy): domain Bacteria; phylum Bacillota; class Bacilli; order Paenibacillales; family Paenibacillaceae; genus Paenibacillus_AQ; species Paenibacillus_AQ agri. The sequence goes on from NZ_JABWCS010000216.1 coordinate 183,435, forward strand.
TTGATGATGGCAAAAGTGAATGCATTCCAGCGCGTCTGGGCCATCGCTTTGTTCAGAAAATTAGCATTGATTCCTTCGAATTTCTTCTGGTCAACACGCTCCATCGTAAAGCTGCGGATCACAGAGATCCCTTGAATGCGCTCGTGCAAATAGCCCTGAATACCGGCCAGCGCCTGCGAGCGATCTTTGGTCAGGATCTTAAGCCGCTTATACAGCGTGTTCACTGCAATACCGTACAGAGGCAGTATCGCAATGGAGACCAGAGCCAGCACCGGATTCAGGTAGAACATGAACGCCAGAGCGAAGACCAGCGTGAACATATCCAGCCAGACATTCATCATGCCGACCTCTACCAGATTCTTCGTCTGCTCCACATCATTGATAAATCTGGAAATGGCCTCGCCTACTTTGGTATTCTGATAGTAACGTAGTGATAAGCGCTGCAAATGAGCGTATAGCTTGTTACGCATATCGAACAGCACTTTACTGGTAATGAGCTGGGCAAAATACTGACGGTAATATTCCACCGGCCCCCGAACGATAACGAATAACACAAAGGCACCGCCCAGGATCATCATTAATTGCGAAACTCGTTCGTTAACGGTCATCGCCGGATTCATCAAAAGGTCGTCCACGACGTATTTTAGAATAATAGGAAGTGTCAGCGGAATGCTGAATTTGATCATCCCTATGATCAGTGTGATAATGATCCATTTCATATATGGACGTACAAAGGTATAATAAGATTTCCAGTACTTCACAGGTTAGGGTGTCCTTTCTTTCTAGCTGGTGTGTGCATGGTGATGTTGACTTTTGCTCTCCACAATGTTTTTATAAGGCTATGTCCATTAGTAGGATAAGCAGCACCCGAACTTCAGGAGGATAATGATGTCAAGACAATTTGTGACGGAAGCCGTCATGATGGCGATTTACGGTCAACTTTTAGTGCCGGGAAGCCCTGTGGAATACATAGTTCCCTACACCTCGGTGATGGAATTATATGAACTGCGGGACAGCGATGAGCCGCTGATGAACCGTGCAGATGACGACAAGCATGTCAAGAGCAAGATCGGCGAGCTGATCGCATATTTTGAAGAACCGCTTAATGCCAAGAAAATCAATCGCTGTCTCGCTGTGCCTTGGGCCAAAAGCTCCGGGATTCTTCTGGGCGAGCAAGCGCAAATTACCATCATCAACAGTATGGATACCGCTCCGTACGGTGAAATGTTCGACCCGATTGAGACTGAACTGCTTCTCTCCTCCCAGCGGGAGAATGTGCCTATCCTGACAGACCAATTCGAGCTGATCCAGCGCATTATTGAAGGCGGCGTCCCGGTTCAGGTGTTCGATATTGACGATTTTGATTTTGCAATGGAGGAAGATTCCTTCCGCAGCTCCCATTGATCCAGGGTAACTTCCCGGACTGATCTCCATATTCCATATGAAAAGCCCCTGCCTCGGCAGGGGCTTTTTGAAAATATAAGAATGCTTATGTTCTACGCGGTAAACATCCTTATATTTCTCGCTACTTCTGAAGCTCAGCGGACGCGGTCTTTGCTTTATAAATGTATTCGATATCGTCCTCAGCCTCATGATATTCAATGGCGAGGTCATACCCCTCCATATACCACAAATCCTGCTCCTCCATAAAGAACACAATGCCCTCCTGCTCGATCCGGTCACCCGGCGTTACAGGGGCTTCGGTGGCTAACCCCAGCGAGAATCCAGGGTGGAGTCCGCCGCCCGAGCTATACCGCGGAAATAAACGAATAGAGTCTCCGTTGTTAAGTTCCAGCTCTCGCTTGAACCAGGCTGCAGCAGCTTGGCTAATTGCCATACTCATCTCTCTCAACTCCTTTGTGTAACCTTAATCATACTGAAAAAAATCAAAGATTCCAAACTGCTTTTGAAAAAAAGCTAAAAAAATTTGTTTGACAACGTCTTAAAGCGAATGATAAACTCTGAACATAACGAATATTCTTCAAGTTATTACCAAAAAATGAACGAAAGGGTGAGAGCGGTGTTTATCACAGTACAGGACCATTACTTTACAATTGTCGGCAACCATACACAATCGAATACCGAAGCAGCCCAAATGGTGGAACTCTCCTGAAGCTTTGCGGATCATACATACCGCATGTCTTAAGGTAACGAAAATCTTCCCATGCCAGGTGCTGCTTTGCACCGTGCGCATGATAGCCTCTAATTACACAGGTATATCGTCCGTTTTCGGATGATATGCCTTTTTTGTTGGAGATTTTCCACTATCCGCTGTATCCCAATTGCCAACTTAATTACAACCTGAAAGGAAGGGATTTACCTTGTTCTCTGTTCTTAAAAATCTCGGATGGTTCTTCCGCCGGGAAAAAAGGCGCTATTCGCTCGGCCTTTTCTTGCTGATCGCAGTAGGTGTGCTGGAACTATTGCCACCTCGCCTGCTCGGCAATGCCATTGACGAAATCGTCCGCGGCTCCGTCACGGCGAGCTCCCTGATCAAGTACATTGGTCTGATCGTGGCTTTGCTGCTATTTATCTACTGGATCACGTACATATGGATGCACAAATTATTCGGCGGCTCTAACCTTGTTGAGCGTCTGCTGCGTTCCCGGTTCATGAATCACCTGATGACCATGACCCCTTCGTTCTTCGAACGCAACCGTACCGGCGACCTTATGGCCCGAGCCACCAATGACATCCGTGCAGTTTCCGCTACTGTAGGATTCGGCATGCTGACCCTTGTAGATTCCACGGTATATCTTACCGTCGTCCTGCTGGCGATGGGATTTCTGGTCAGTTGGAAGCTTACACTGGCTGCCGTACTACCCCTGCCACTCATTGCAATAGCAATGGTCTTCTATGGTAAAGCCATACATGACCGGTACAGTCTGGCCCAGGATGCTTTTGGTGATATGAATGACCAGGTTCTGGAATCCGTCTCCGGCGTGCGCGTGATTCGTGCTTATGTACAGGAACGCCTTGATGAGAAGCGCTTTGCTGACATCACAGAAGATGTATACCGCAAAAATATGGCTGTAGCTCGGGTCGATGCCTTCTTTGAGCCAACCATCCGTTTCTGTGTAGGCTTGAGTTATATTATTGGACTCACCTATGGTATCTACTTAGTCTTCCGCAACCAGATCACGCTCGGCGATCTGATCTCCTTCAATATGTACCTCGGGATGATTGTCTGGCCGATGTTCGCCATTGGCGAATTGATCAACATTATGCAACGCGGCGGCGCCTCGCTGGAACGTATTGACGAAACCACGGGAACCCAGCCAGACGTAACCGATCTTCCGAACCCTGTAGATGTTGCAGCCGGACCTAACGGCATTGAATTGAAAAATGTGACCTTCCGTTATCCTTCATCCACCATTGATAATCTGATCGGAATCAACCTGTCCCTTGAACGCGGACAGACGCTAGGCGTTGTAGGGCGAACCGGTAGCGGTAAATCCACACTGCTGAAGCAGCTTCTGCATGAATATCCGACCGGTAGCGGAGACATTCTGATCTCCGGTGTGCCGATCCAGAAGATTACCTTAGACCAGTTGCACAGCTGGATGGGCTATGTTCCGCAGGAACAAATCCTGTTCTCCAAAAGTGTGCGGCAGAATATCCAGTTCGGACTGGAGAATGCCGGTGATGACAAGATTATGGACGCCATTACTGCGGCTGCATTCCAGAATGACCTCGGCACCTTGTCCGACGGACTGGATACGCTAGTCGGCGAACGCGGGGTATCCCTCTCCGGAGGACAAAAGCAGCGTGTCTCGCTGTCCCGGGCATTTATCGCCAATCCGGAAATTCTAATCTTGGACGATGCGCTGTCCGCCGTAGATGCACGAACAGAAGCACAGATCATTGAGAACATCCGGCAGGAGCGTGCCGGCAAAACAACGCTGATCTCTACCCACCGTCTCTCCGCCGTCGAACACGCCGATCAGATTGTCGTGCTGGACAACGGACATATTACAGAGCGGGGAACACACGAAGAACTGCTTGAATTAAACGGCTGGTACCGTGAACAATATGACAGGCAGCAGATCGAGAATAACCTGTCCAACTAAACAGCCTGAGCTACAGACCAACTAACAGGAGGTGTCACCGTTGACACAAAGTACAGGCAAACGCCTGCTCCAATATGCATTAACCGCTAAAAAAACATTTATCGCAGCCTTGCTGCTGCTGTCCATCGGCGTTGCAGCTGAGCTTGCCGGTCCCTTCATCGCCAAGAGCATGATCGACAACCATATGCTGGCGATTGAGAAGCCTTATTTCAAAACCGCATCTTCAGAGGAAGCCGCGGTCTATAATAATGAGTATTACAAACGCGCCGACCGCTTCCAGCCGGGTGAAGCCAAAGGCCAGGAAATCCGCCTGTTGCAGGCTGGACGCAGCTTCTATTTTATCAACAGTGCTGTAGATCAGCCCGATGGTGAACGCACCTTCCGTGACGGAGAGCTTCATATCGTTCGCGGCGGGAATGAGGTCACCTATCCGGCAGTGAAGCTTTCTGTGGATGAGCTGTTCGCCTTCTACAAGCCCGAGCTGCCAGGCATCTATGAGCTGGTAGGGCTCTATGCCCTGTTCCTAGTGATCTCCATCTTTGCTGAATTTGGGAAAACCTACTGGCTGCAATCGTCAGCCAACCAGGTTATCCGCAAGCTGCGGACCGATGTCTATGCGCATATCCAGCGTCTTCCGGTTCACTTTTTTGACAACCTGCCTGCGGGTAAAGTCGTTTCCCGGGTCACTAATGATACGGAAGCCATCAAGGACCTGTTCATCGCCGTCTTATCCAACTTCAGCACCGGTGTAATTAATATTATTGGTGTTTATATCGCACTGTTCCTGCTGGATGTCCGGCTTGGACTGGTCAGTCTCTTCATTATTCCGGCACTGATCCTTTGGATTGTTATCTACCGGAAGGTGGCGACCAAGTACAACACGATCATCCGCTCCCGTCTGAGTGAGATCAACGCCATTATCAACGAATCCATTCAGGGGATGTCGATCATCCGGATTTTCCGCCGCCAGAAGGAGCGCAGCGAAGAGTTCGAGAAACTAAATGACGATTACCTGAAATATCAGAACAAAATGCTTAATCTCAATGCGCTGACCTCGCACAATCTGGTCAACTCGATCCGCAGTCTGTCCTTTGTCCTTGTCCTCTGGTACTTTGGCTTTGGCAGTCTGGACGGCTCAACATTCGTCTCGCTCGGTGTGCTGTATGCCTTCGTCGATGTGCTGGGCCGGATGTTCCAGCCGATCACAGGTATGGTCAACCAGTTGGCGAACCTTGACAGCTCCATGGTCTCCGCAGGTCGTGTGTTCACACTGATGGATGAACCGGGTGAAGCTGTGACCGACGGCACCATGCCTCGCTATAAAGGCAATGTGGCTTTCAAGAATGTATCCTTCGCCTACAAAAAAGACTTTGTCCTGCGCGATATTTCCTTCGAGGCACGTCCGGGTGAGACTGTCGCCCTGGTGGGACATACAGGTTCAGGCAAAAGCTCGATCATTAACCTGCTGTTCCGATTCTACGACCCACAGAAAGGTTCTATCACGATTGACGGACAGGAGGTCACGAGCCTTCCGAAGCAGTGGATCCGTAACCATATGGGGATCGTTCTACAGGACCCTTACCTGTTCACCGGTACCATTGCTTCCAACGTTAGTCTTGGGGATGAACGCATCTCGCGTGAGCGTGTGGAACGGGCTTTGCGTGAAGTAGGCGCAGATAAACTGCTGGCCCATCTTCCGCAGGGTTTCGACGAACCGGTAGTGGAAAAAGGCAGTACGTTGTCAGCCGGACAACGTCAGCTAATTTCCTTTGCACGGGCTCTTTCCTTCGATCCGGCGATTCTGATTCTGGATGAGGCAACCTCCAACATCGATACCGAGACGGAGAGCATTATCCAGGAAGCGCTGGAGGTGCTGAAGAAAGGTCGTACCACCTTCATCATTGCACACCGTCTCTCGACAATCCGCTCCGCAGACCAGATTCTGGTACTGCACCGCGGGGAAATTGTAGAACGCGGCAACCATGATGAATTGATGGCTCTCGGCGGAAGATACTTCCGCATGTATCAACTCCAGGTTGGTGCCGCGGCAGCGGAAAGTGCAAATCCTGTAGCAGCTGGTTCGGCACATCAGGCTTCTGCTGCTGGATTGCAGCCAGCATTTAAGAAAATGTAGTATATTCATGCCCCCTTTGCCTGTTGGCGGAGGGGCTTTTTTTTCTAAGTTCAGTCAATAGAAGCAGTTTAACGGATAAGAAATTGGGGAACAACAGCGATCACAAGTCCACACATCACTGGAATAATTGGCTGAGCCCAGGTTCGAAGCTTCAGAGGGGCTTTCGTAGCGGGAAAAATACCGTTAAATGCTTCCTTACATCTTATCAGTGCTTCCCAATACCACTGCTTCAGAAGGTTGAAACTCATGCATGGGGGCTAACGGACCCTAACGTCGTTATTTGCACATCAAGCAGCTTCTGGAATTTGTAACGGACTCAGGTGCCGCTATTTCCTCCCAAACCGTGGATTTTACACAGGATTTCTGCTCATAACGTCTTTGGAGTCCGTTATTTTCTGCTACGGTTGATTGTTAGGAGATAACGTCTCTGGGGTCCGTTACCAGATGGAATAAGAAGAAAGTACTGATTTCGAGATAGATCCATAAATCAAGAGTTTAATTATGGGTTTTCTCAAAGCCACTACTTTCTCAACAATCTGAGCTTTTTCAATTATTACAACGCCCTATAGAGTGAAGTTAAGCCTTTCGACGTATTTGCGGGTGATTACAATTACGTTGTGTTTTTATTGCGTCCTTTATAGGAATTAAACAAAGCACTACACTCCAATGTAAAAAATATTTGACACGAAGTGAAGTTAACTATATTGTATGTATATAATTTTTTACATCATGTGAAATAAAACATACATAAAGGAGATGCCCCATGACGTATCACTCCAAAAAAGCAATCGTATCCATCCTCACTTCCCTTCTTGTTTTTCTTTATCTTTTTATCGATATCCAGGGGGCGGGTTCCGCAGGAGTAGAATCTCTGCCACAGCTTTGGGGAGTCTTCTTTCTGAAATGGATCGTAATCGAGGTTTTAGCGAAGATGGTGATCCTGATTGTTTTCAATATTTTGAACAGGTTAGCTACACGAGAAGCAGAGCCTTCCTTTGCCGATGAACGTGATCGAATGATTGAGCTAAAAGCGGTCAGAAACTTTTGCTTTATGTTTTCCTTTGGTTTTTTCGTCGCAATGGGTGCACTAGCGATTCATCAACCCCTCTCAGTCATGTTTAATACCCTGGCAATAGACTTCTTTCTCTCCGGCCTAGTCTTGAACCTGTCCTACATCTTCTATTATCAGAGAGGATTTTGAAATGAAGAAGAACTTGGTCAAGAATAACATACGACAATTACGATTTATGAAACATGAGATGACCCAGCAGCAATTGGCCGATCGGGTCGGCGTGACAAGACAAACTATCGTTGCTATTGAAAAAGAGAAGTACTCCCCTTCGCTCGAACTGGCGTTTCTGATTGCTCAAGTGTTTGAGCTCCCGCTGGAAGAGATTTTTTCTTTTCACCCACAAGGAACTGACAGTAGCCAAGCAACATCACTTGAGGAAGAAGGGAAATAACATATGAAGGCTGCGATATGTACGAAATACGGGACACCAGATGTTATTCAGATTAAAGAAGTCAAAACACCGACTGTTCAAGACGACCAGGTATTGATCAAAGTGCATGCAACGACCGTAACTTCTGGTGACTGTGTGTTGCGTAACAGCAAGATGCTGGTTATGAGGCTGCTCTTTGGTCTCACGAAACCAAGAAAAGATATTTTGGGAAGTGAATTATCCGGGACAATCGAGGTTATCGGGAAGAACATAACCAAATTCAAGAAAGGCGATTCTATCATAGCCTATACCGGGATGAAGGTTGGTGCACATGCAGAATATATAACCCTCTCCGAAAATGCTGTACTCACGACAAAACCGGAAAACATGACGTTTGAGGAAAGTGCAGCTATTGCCTTCGGTGGTACGACGGCTCTGTACTTTCTCAGAAAAGGAAACATTCACAGGGGTCAAAACGTGCTCATCTTTGGTGCTTCTGGAGCCGTGGGCACTTCCGCTATTCAGCTGGCTAAGTACTTCGGAGCCACTGTTACCGCTGTATGCAGTAACCGCAATTTTGAACTGGTGAGGTCACTCGGAGCAGATCACGTCATTGACTATACCCAAGAGGATTTTTCGAAAAAAGGGACGCGCTACGATCTTATCTTTGATGCCGTCGGCAAAAGCTCAAAATCGAGCAGCAAACAGGCATTAACTCTAAGCGGCAAATACATTTCGGTAGCAGGCGGGCTTGCCAAAGAAAATCTTGACGACTTGCTCCTTCTTAAAGAGCTTGTAGAAGCTGGAAAATTGAAATCGGTCATCGATCAATGTTACCCCTTCGAACAGATTTCTCAGGCTCATACTTACGTTGAAAAGGGACATAAACAGGGGAATGTGGTCATAACGCTGTAGTCGTCAGATGGATGAAGTGTGGATGAATGAAGCCGCTGTGAGCCTGTGATGGATAAAGGAGAGCGATTCACTTGGCGCATCCTTATTTCGGATACCCACGTTGCGAACGGCCCTGCGGGTGGCAGGTTACCCGGCACTGGGTGTGTTAAAAAGAAAGCCTTGTGGGATTTCATGCCCCCAAGGTCTCACATTTAAGTTAGTATTAATTAATCAAGAGAGTGATAAGTATTTTCTATTATAAATATTCCAGTAATTCTCTCGTTTACAAAGCGAGTTATATAGAGAGGGCCAAAATCAATATTGAAATCTTTATAGATGAGCTCTACTATTCTTCCAAATAAGGTGATTCAAAACTCTCAACAAATAAACCTGAACTACTGATCTTTATTAAAGAATCATTACATTCCTTCACACTCCCAATATACATGTAATAATCAAAACCAAAGTGAACAAACATCTCTCTACTTTGAAATTTACACCAAATCTTTTCTCTTAAAATTAATTGAGAAAGTAATTTCAACTCATACACAGGGATATGATCGCCATTTTTCACACTGTTATAAACACTTTTCATCTCGTCAGTGTAGATGGAATGGAATTCAGCTTTCTCCACGTCAAAGTAATACTTTTCTAGATCTACTACTTGAATTGTGTTTAAGTTATTCTCATTCATTATTAAATTTATAGCCGTTACATATAATGATTCAGTTTCTAAATAATGTTCTAACAGAAATTTCTCAGCTGAAAATACTTTTCCCACTTCACTTATTGATGTCCATTCTTCATTTTTATACACTCCTTTTATACGATTAGTTGGGTCATATTTAGTAATCCTCCAAAAGAATTTGTACATATTAATCTCCAATCCTATTTAATAAAGCAATATAAGTGCCAGAGCGAGTGTTCTTCCTGGATAAATCTTCTGCTTTTTTTCGCCATTTTCCACACCCCTCCATTATGCGAATTGAGATCCTGAACGATATAGTTTTTACAATCAGTCTACACTGGTTTATCTTTAATTTTTATTTTTGTCTTTGTAAAACCTAAATATTTCGCTAACATATCTGTTTCTTTATTTATTAGTTTCAAGGTTTGACCTTTTACTTGAGCTTTTAAAACATTAGCTTTACCTCCACCGCCATAAATACTTAAAATAGCGCCAAGAAAAGCATCGTTCAAAGATTGAACTTCGCCATAATCTCTCATTAATTGATTCTTTACCGATGCTACCTGCTCATTTCTGCTTTCAGCTGATGTAGCCATATTAAAGAGATACAGACATTAGTTTCAGCCCTTTTCAGCCTCCGCGAATTGTCTAGATTAACAGATATCCGTCATGCTGCGCTTAATGAATTGGCCAATTATAAACGGCAGAATATAAACTTTGGCCATATTGAGCGGATTGCTGAGGCTTTAGAAATTGAAGATATTCGCGAAATTATTGATTTAATAGGTGCTGAAGATGAATGAAGCCCGCCCTGGGAAGGCGGTTTTCATTTTGTTTATCAATGGAGGTAAATTCTATGGACGCGCCGCCCGATTCATTCGGCACTATATTATTTCATTCCAAAATAAGGGTCTTCGACATGTCCATCTAGTTCGGCAACAGTTTCTTGAATAGTGATTCTAACTTCATTTTTCACATTATCATTATTTAATAAATTTTTCAGATGCTTATAAACTTTTACTAAACCCAGTCTACCGATAATTAATGCGATCAACTCAATTTCATTTATTGATTCTTTATTACAAATACCAATTATCCAAGTTTCAATTTCACTTTTCACATCAGAGTCTAGTAACTCATACGTATGCCATTGCCTGTCCGATAATTCAAACAATGACTCTAAGGCAATTTCTACATCAATAGTTCGTGAACTAATTGAAAATAAAAATTCTTCAAACAGTTCTTTTAATTGAATTGTAGAAATGTAATCAGGTAACGATTTATAATAATCCAACAACATTTTTTCACCTCCCAAAATCAACAGGAATGTGGGTAATATCGCTTGGATTTCTATAGAATTAACCGTCTTGCCCAAGCAATTTGTTTCCGATTTTTATTTGTGAAGTCCACTCACTTCCAGAATAACTACCCGGAAATCTAGAAGCCGCATTGGCATCAGGGGAATGCCATTTGATTTCAACTTTTGTACCGTTGATTTCAAAGTTATACTTGTATCCATCAGCAATTGTTGATGATGGTCTAAACCCGTTTGTGGCTCCAATAAGAACCATATTTCCCAGATTCCCTATTGGGATTCTGCCTTTCTTCAGCATCTGTTGAGCAGAAAATTGAGGGTTATAAGTAGCTATTGTAGCTTTACCCGTGCCCTTAGTATTACTAGCACTGAGTTGTTCCTTCTTCAGCGCTTCACTTGAATTAGCAGAGTTACTGTTTAATCTCGGAGATATTGTTTTTGGTGTTGTCTGTTCTACTTTGGTTTAGCTGGTTCTTTCCACCTCTGCTCGCACCCGCAGTGCCAGGTAAGCCAGCATTGTCATCTGTCATATGTCCACTTGGATCAATATACTTCAGCGAATTATTATGAACATACGTATAAAGATTCTAACTCAGCGGATTATCAATCTGCCCTTTATACGTATCCTCATTTAAAAACTGCCCGATACTCGGATCATAATACCTTGCCCGTAGATAGTAAAGTCCTGTCTTTTCGTCATACACCTCACCTGTGTACTTACACGGTTTTCCATCCTTCTATTTATTTATGAAGAGGTTCAATTCATATCTGTTTAACAATTCCTTAAATAACAGTGATACTTCTGAATTTGATAACGAAGCTACCCTCAAATAAAACTCATTAGTTAAGATAAATAAACAATAACTCTGACAAGAGCTGCTCTTTAAGATTTTTAAAAAGACCTTATATCGCCAAGCGCTAATTTTGAGAATGATCCACAAAAAAAGGCCTATAAAACAGACCCGTCGGATCCATCTTATAAACCTGTCTTCTTCCTTATTTCTTAACAATATAATCGACAAAGCCCTGCCGAATGCGTTCGCCTTCATAGATTCTCTCCAGGGTACGGTCTTCTTTGAACAAGACTTCCATATTTCCAAATAAGGGATCTGCCTCGGAAGCTGTATAGTAGGAATGAATGACCGGCTGATCGTCGTCAAACTGTTCATACTGATGGTCACCAAGATGAGGACCTTCCCCGCAGCGAAAATCGTTCACTGTAAGAAAATTAACGAACAGCAATCCCCCCGGTTTCAGCGTCCGGATCATTTCTTGCAGGGACTGCGAAACCTCATCTTTTCTCATATGAAATATCGAATTATAGGAGTACACAAAGCTGAAGGATTCATCGGCAAAAGGTAAGTTCCGCATATCCCCACGCTCAATGTTCAACTGAAGCCCTCTTTCTTGTTCGTAAGCCTGGGCTTGCGCTATAGCAATAGGATCAAATTCAATGCCATAGGTAGAATATCCATACTGGGCAAACAACCCTAAAGAAGGGCTGTCTCCTCCCGCGCCGCAATCCAGCACAGTTCGTTCTAGTCCGGTCTCATTGCAAAAGCTAAGGTAGCGGTATAACGGGACGTGCTTGAAAATTTCGTTCATATCAAATGCTCCTCTTCCAGACCCAACTTCGCGTATAACTCTGTACAATACCCCTGTAAGGTCTTTTCCAGTTTACAAGCTTTATTCTTGAAGCGTTTCAGCTCACGCAGCATTTGAGATCTTCCCGCTGGGGTGAAGGTCTCCTGAATCCGCTCTTTGAAATAGTCGTGGACAATATGATTGCGCTGCTTCCAAACTTCTTGTAATTGAGCCGTTTCTTCTTCGGAGAACGGAAAGTGATGCTGGATTTCTTTGATGAGCTGGCCGAGGGAGTTGCTGAGTTTGCGCTGGTACAGATCTGTAAGATCGGCTTCCGTGGGCGTCTTCCCTTGCGAAAGCTTGGTCAGTAGAAGCAGATTCGTGAGCTGCTGCTCCAGCGCCTGACAATAGTAGACTGCCAAGCCGAAATAGGCAAACAGTTCCTTTGATTGTTCACTCTCCGGTATTCTGGTATCCTTCATCGTTCCTCCCGTTCAGTATCTTTGGATTTTGAATACACCTCTGATTTTTAGATAGAACCATTAATTTTTATTCATATCTCTCTTGCCGGCTCTGTAGCCATAGAATCCGATCAATAATGCTGTATAGATAGTAATGTGAAGTAAAGGAACCAGCACAGCCACCCCAGAGATCACGTCGGCATTCATCATGGCATCCATGACTGGAGAAACCGGCGGGAGGAGAAACCGCAGATAGGTCAGAGAACCCGGCAAGAATTCGGTGATCTTCGTACCGCCAATGGAAACTATGATCACACCAAGCATGATTCCGGTAGCATGGCTGGCTTTCTTGATCATGGACGATTGCAGGAACAGTGAAATCGCAATCCCCAACAACCCGAGCAGCGCATGACCGGCTAATGCGAGCATGATCCGGTATAATCCTGCTTGTTCATCAAAACGTCCAGTCACCAGCGGATATACAACGATCAGCACGTCCAGCAGCAAAGCCAGGACCCCGAGTGTGAGGAGACAGCCCATGTTGTATTTTCTGATACTACGCAAATGAACGGTTGTCAGTTGTCTCTGTACCGGATGTTCATGGTTTAAAAAGCTCAAACCCAGACAGGCGCAGCCGATGAATAGGATTACAGCTGTAGCAGCATAGCTGTTCATCACTGGATTGGGTGTGTACGAATAAAGCACCAAAACGGCAATAAGGATGCCTGCAAAAGGGGCAAAGTAACGCTGGGACAGTGTATAACTTCGCAGCATATACACAACAAGTGATGTCATGACTTTCCGCCCCCTTCAGGGGTCTTGGGATTCATCCACAGCTCCAAGCCTGACCAGCCATCGCATGGTTCCACAGATACAACAGATCCTCCCCGCTCCAGCACCTGACGCAAGTACGCATCGGATACCGCAGCATCAACAGTGAGACCCAGACAGGGCTGATCATGTAATTCCGTCACGACTTGCAAGGAAAGAAACCCCGGCTGATCCCGCCATTGGCAAAGCTCCTCTTCCTGCAAATGCTTGAATACTATGTATGTTGTGGGACGCGCGGATAGCTCCTGTATTCCCTGTTGCATTCGTACCGTTCGTCCGGCTTGCAGAATGTGCAGATGATCAGCAAGGGCCTCCACCCATTGCGGTTCATGAACGGAGAATACCACGGCCGTTCCCTGCTCCTTTCGTTCACGCAACAGCTGAACCAGCATATTCTGAGCCGAAAGATCCAGCCCCGACATCGGTTCATCCAGCAGTAGTAACTCCGGTTCTACAAGCAAGCTTTGAATCAGATTTATCTTCTGCAGCATCCCTTTGGAAAAGTTATTCATCGGCTGCCCCCGGAAAGGTGCCAAATGAAACAGTTCCAGCAATTCTGCCATTCGTACTTCAATCTCACGTGCAGATAACCCGCGTATTCTTCCCATACTGCGCAAATACTGCTCTGGTGTGAATTTAAGCCCTGGAAACGCCTCAGGCGCATAACCTATTACCAGGTCAGCTTTCCTGCGGATGGCTCCCGATGTAACCTGAACCAGACCTGCGAGAATGGACAATAGTGTACTTTTGCCGGAACCATTACGTCCGATCAGGGCAGTAATATTTCCTGGCCAAATACTCATCGACACTTCTTGGAGCACCATGTGTCCTGTATACATTTTGCTCACAGCTTCAAGTTCGGCACAGGCGGCCTCAGCTGGGCTTTCAACTATGCCCTTTCCTGTTTTAATCCCCATATTCTAACCACCGTGAAGCTTTCCGCTCGGACCAACTTGCAGTTGTATCCTTGTCCATATCTATGTTATCGCGTAAGGCCTGCACTCTGCTCCGGCCAGCACATTTCCAATTCGTCTGAGTAGTGCCATTCACAGGATCATTCATACTACACACTCCTTTATCACCTCCATGTAATTCGCCGGGCGCCTCCCTTTTTCCTCTTAATAAATCTAATTTTTGGAGAGAAAATGAAATAAAACCAGACCCAAGTTATCGCTAACTTAAGGTCTGGTTTTAATATTGTAAAAGATTCAGGGCAGCTTCTTAAGCATACACCTCAACTGTCTCACTAATCATACGGCAGGCTGCTGCACACTCCCGGCAAGCTTCGATGCAGCTCCGGCAATGCCTATGTACATGCTTACTGCTCTCATCTGCACAGGCTTCGCAAATATCTGCACACAGACGCAGAATCTGAACTACAAACGGACTTTGACGCGTCATGGCCTGAATGGCAAAGGAGCAAATGTCCGCACATTCCCGATCGAGCCGGATACTCTCACGAAGCTCCTCCAGGTGGTACTCTTTCAGGCTTGAGACATAACTGTAATTACAGGTGTTCATGGTCTTGATACAAGCATCAATGCACTCCTGATACTGAATTCGGGTCATAGCCTTAACCTCCTGCGATTTTTTATAGGGTATGCCTATCTATTAACCTGCAAGAAAAGCAACGAACCAGACCTTGTGGCACTTCACAGACAGTTACAAGCTTCGTCTGACCGCATTTGGCCGGGCGAGCAGACGTTTCTCTAGTCGCAGCAGTTTGCTACGCAGCTCACCTGACGAAAAATGCTCCCCAATAAATACTGCCACATTGGGCACATCGCCCTGCGGTGTGATCTTCATGTAATCCGCTTCTCTGTAAGCATATTGGAACAAGTAACGGCTAGAGGTATCATTGAACTCCACAATTCCCTTCGCCCGGTAGACGTCCCGCGGCAAATCTTTGACAAACTGCTCGAATTCTTCGCTGTTCACTGTATTCTTGAAATAATGCGTGTAAGCCATAACATGATCATGCAGCGCATGGGTGCTTCCCGGTGCAGTATGATTGCCCTCTGTCTCAGCTTCATGTGAGGTATCGTCACCTTCAGCTTCATCTGTTAAATCCTCGGCTTCAAGACGAATGCCTCCGGCCTGATTTAGCACTTCATCAGAATCCAGCTCACAACGCACCGCCGGCATTACTGCCGCGTAAGCATTCCATTTCCGCAGGACAGTCAGAACTTCCTCCTTCTCTTCCTCTGTCACCCGATCCAGCTTGTTCAAAATAAGCACTGAAGCACAGCGAATCTGCTCCTGCATTAGACGATAGGTTGCTCCCTGCTGGGCACGATGCAATTCCAGAAGATGTCCGGCATCCACAACAGTGATTAAGCTTTTCAGCTCTACCTTCAGATACAGCGAAGTCTCGGTCACCCCGTCGACGATCTCCAGCGGATTGGCAGCGCCAGTTGCTTCAATTACAACGACATCCGGCGATTCCTTCTTAATTAGTGTAGCCAGCTCAGTGCTAAGATCGCCACGGATCGAACAGCAGATACAGCCGCCCAGCAATTCAGCCATAGGTACGGACTGTTCAACCAGGAGACCATCAAGATTCACCTCTCCCAGCTCATTCATAACAACAGCCGGGCGTAAGCCCTGGCCTTTCCAATGATCCAGCAGACGCTGCAAAAGCGTTGTTTTGCCGCTCCCCAAAAAGCCTGACAATATATACACAGGTATAGCCTGTTCCATGTTTCATCTCTCCCTGCAAAAAATCGGTTATGGTAGCGAGTGTACTACATCAGGACATAGGCATGCAACCAGTCCGATGCTGTTCTTCCTGAGCGAAACAAAAGCTGAAATCGTTCTCAAACAGGATACCCGCTTAGAAAACTTCGGTTATCAGGTGGCATTCACCTATTTTGCAGCCTACAAGACAATAGACCAAGCAGGCTCTTGTTCTGTGCGTATAATACGATAAGTCCAATGAAGAGGAGCTGAAATGAAATGACTTTTTGCCCCAACTGCCCAGAACAAACTGTAACAGACCCGCCGTCTTTTGTTTATGAGGATTACTATCACCCACAGGTGGTCAATGTCATTCATCCCGTCGAAGTCATCAGACGTCATCACTGTGTGCCGATTCCAAAACATTGCTACTCTTACTCCGTCAAGGACGTAATGTGCACAGTATCCAGCGTTCGTAGCCGTAAAAAAAGATAAACTGGCACTATCCAGGCGCTGACCAGCCTTTAGTCAGCCCTGAAGGCTGAGTTCAACGCCGCGCCAAAAAAGGAGGTACCCACATGGGGGTCCTCCTTTCCCAGTTCAGTCAGCAGTTACATACAGTTGTAGCAACCGCTCATATTCTGCATACCACTTCTTCCATACCTCATCGCGTGACTGTAATGGATTGTCCTCCAGCAAGGATGCTATTACCTCCAGGCAAACATGCCAGCCCGCGAGATCTTTGGCAGTATGCCCGGTAATCTTGACCAGCTTCTCGATCAATACGAGGTGACAGCCCTGCGGCTCAGGGGACAGCTCAAAGCGTACAAGATCAGCACCCCACGTGAACTCCAACACAGCATGAGGTGTAAAATCGGTGATCTCCATCGTTATCGCTGTACCGCTAGGCATATCAAATATTAAACTTCCACCCTCACGCAAATCTTTTACCCGTAGCTCAGGAAACCATTGGGACAGCTTGTCATTCTCAGTCAACCAAGACCAGACTTCCGTTACAGAAAAAGTGTAGTGTCGGTCAAATCGGGCGGTGTAGCCTGTCTCAGTCTTTTCTATGGAAGCTATCATCTGCATCCTCCTTGATAAAGTAAACTATTAAGCCGAACAAAAGAAATTAACAAAAAGCAAAGAGGGAAGGTTGGAGCTGTAGGTGCAAAGTGCTCACCTGGAAGCTTTCCATAGGAAAGCTTCCACCAGAACATAGACTATCGACAGATTGCAACCACCAGAAGCGGTATATTCCCTTCACTTGCCTTCTTAACAGTTACAAAGAGGAGTCCCCTCCCCAACTAACGGCATTTTTGTACCTTATTTTCCTTCAATATAGTCAAAAGAGGGAAATAAGGGTATTATTGTATCTTATTTTTCGAAAAAGCACGCTAGGTGGGGTATTTCGGAAGATTTAAGGTACAAAATTGCACTTAATTTCCACTACCCCCTAGCTGCAAAGGATTTAAGGTACAAAAATGACAAAAATGCCGTTAATTACACTTCGATACTTCTTAAAGAAGTTTTTCTTGGCTATGTTTGTTTTTTTAATGCGTTCTGTATAGATCCCATTACTTCCGAGTATTCCCCAAATATAAGTCTATTCTACTATAAAACAATCTACAAAATAATCCCCGCTACTCCTCTCTGCTGCCCGATGGGTTGTAAAAAAGTACCGTCCGCTATCTGACCGCCTGATGAACAGATTTGAGGTATCCCTGACTACCAGGATTAACTGTATAAGCGAGGCAGAGCTGGAACATTGCTACAAGTACCCTTATGTATTCAGGAAAAAAACCTCTTCTTTCTGAAATGGAAGTTGGGACTGATCCCTGTATAACCTGCCATTTTCAAGGAGAGGTTTCATTGATTTGCACCTTACGAATTCAAAGTTATTCTCAACGTCCCGTTTGCCCCGGAACGTTATTCAATAGGACTACAATCTGATTGGCACCTGTTCGCTTCAGGACAAAAAAACCATGATCAGCGCTTGTAGCCACTCCCTCGTCATTCGGGAGGCAATATCCATGGGTGACACAACTTCCATCATCACGAACGCGAATTTGTCCCACTAATCCTACTGCTACCCACTCCGGCCGTTTCGGCCGTGGAAGATACTCCCTATCAGCATCCCAAGCAGGGTTCAGGAGCGGCTGCATTTCTTTGCGCTCAGGAATCAGCAGATGTCCATCATTATCCTGATGAGCTGGCAGAGTAACCTCATGATACTGCTTGCGCCCCCATTCGTCGGTCACATATTTGTCCTGCCAGCGCAGACCTGCACTGTTGCCGACAAAGCCTGGAGTAGCACTAGTAATCCCAATAATAAAATCATCAGCAGATGTTGCTTTCCGAATCCGGTCCTCTTCCTGCACGGTGACAAAGTAACCGACATCTAATGACTGTCCGTCTGCGGTCTCGAACATTTCGGCATGGTCAGCCGCCGGACTTAAATACATGCCGTCGATGTACATATCGAAAGTAGATCCGCTCCATTTGGCCCCCAGACCCCTAACCGTACTGGAGGTACCGTTCCCGATAAACCAGGAATATGCTTCATCCGCGTCACCAAAGCGGCCCATAATGTGGGATGCTGTAAACGTAGTATTATTCCCCTGGCCTTCGGCGTGAGAGGCTTCACCGCTAGATATATTGTCTTCACCTTCCGCATGGGCATAGGGTCCATCGGCTAGGGTACCAATACCTTCGGCATGGGAAAATGGACCATCGGCCAATGTATACGCTCCTTCTGCGTGCGCAGAAGGCCCGCTGGCATGGGTATGAAGGCCTTCGGCATGAGAAGATGTTCCACTGGCAATGCTACTCTGCCCCTCTGCATGGGACCCCGCATTGCCGCTGGCGACGGTGTCCAGCCCTTCCGCATGGGATGGAGAGCCAATCGCTACCGTACTTTGTCCTTCAGCGTGAGAAAAATCTCCGATGGCCCGGGGACCCGGCGAACCGGTTATACTGATCGTGCCTCCCTCCGCATGAGCAGCGAACCCGAGGGCGATGCTGCCCACTCCTTCGGCATGACTGCTAGCTCCGCTAGCCAGATTCGGAGAGGGGGTGTTCAGTCGATCTAAGCCACCACCTTCCGCATGGGAGGCTCTTCCGCTGGCAGTGTTCCCTTCCCCTTCAGCGTGAGCAAATAATCCGGAAGCCACTGTCTGCGTTCCTTCCGCATGGGAAGCCACACCGCTGGCAACGGTTGACGATCCCTCGGCATGAGCCGTGTCTGCGGTAGCCTGACTCTGGTAGCCTTCCGCATGAGATGCACTTCCACTAGCCGTGGTCGTATTTCCTTCGGCATGTGCTGTATCCGCACTGGCCAATGTCTGGTATCCCTCTGCATGGGAGGCGCTCCCGCTTGAGGTTGTAGCGCTGCCTTCGGCAT
Source organism: Paenibacillus agri (assembly GCF_013359945.1). Taxonomy (GTDB): domain Bacteria; phylum Bacillota; class Bacilli; order Paenibacillales; family Paenibacillaceae; genus Paenibacillus_AQ; species Paenibacillus_AQ agri. The sequence continues at coordinate 202,933 of NZ_JABWCS010000216.1, forward strand.
GAGCCGCGTTAAACGTGGCATTGGCCTGGTAGCCTTCCACATGCGCAGCAATGCCACTGGCTATAGTATCGATCCCCTCTACTGTAGAATATTGACCAGTCGCATTCTGGTTGCATTCGTTTACCATGCCATCCATCACCCCAATAGATATATTAATTGTACATAGCTATAATATTCGGGTTAGATAGGACAGCAATGGCTATTAAACTACGAGATTCGCCCGTTTTCTGTAAAGAAGACTGAAAGACTCATAGGCCGCAAGCGTATGGCAGCGCGTCACAATAGAAGTTCTTGCTCATTCCAGCCAGATTCATAACAAAAAGGCAGGCGGATCATCCTAAGTAAATGACGCGTCTGCCTATTACCACCCTCCCATCAACTTCGTGAGGTTGGTGTGGGTCCATAGTAGTCCTGATCGCCCCTTTGCAGCTTTTTAAGATGCTCAGGTGGCTCATCCTTCGACAGATTCAAACGCTCCAGCAGTCCGGTGAACAACGATTTAATCTTTTTAGAATACTTGGCCTTTTCCTTGCCCATTGATGTGTAGACGAGTGAGGCATTATATTTGCTGTAAATCTCTGTCTTCGTCGTTGGTGTTACAGCAATGTCACTGCTCCCATACCACTCTGGGATTCGTTCCTTCCGCTCATCCAGGTTCGAGAATACATGCAGCGTAATATTCTGAGAGGGCTGTCCGGCGATCAGATACTGATAGCTGACGTTGCCCCTGCTGTCCTCGGCAAACATCTCATGTGTCAGCTTGATTCCCTCTCCGGCAAATGAGCGGCGCATTTCACCCAGAAAACGCCCGTTGAGTCCTTTTCCCTGTGACTGTGCACGCAGCACACCGTCCTCATAGGCTTTCATGCTGTATTTATCCGCTTCCTTGCGGATCTGATGCCCGCTGCAGCCTGCCAGCACAGCTGTCAAAACGAACGCAACAGCCAGTACTTGAAGCCATTGTCGCTTCATCCCCCGCCACCCTTTCCCTATAAAGATCTTATTGCTACACCTGTCAGTTGTAGCATGGCTGGGTGGGGGGAGAAATATGCGGTTTTTACTCAAAAATCATCCTGAGTGGATCTTTAAAAAAATCACATTTTTAAATTCGGTGCATTCTCCGTGTCCTTGAAAAAGCTAGAACCCTCACTTACTGGAAGGAGGAAAATCATTCTTAATTGGTTACGTATAATCCCAACTTATCAATTTGATTTTGTATTATTCAAGTAATAGATCTTCTTGGATAAACGCACTACTTGTTATTCTTCCCTCTCTTTTAACAATAAAATCCCCTCATCAACAATAATTCAAATAAAAAAGACAGCCCATGCTCAAGCGAGTTGGATTGCCTGTGGTGTCATTTTCAATATGCACATTTGTTACGACTTCATCTCTATTTCCATTTTCTGTAGTTCTGCATCCAAATGCCTATCATACTTTTTCATGAAGCCGAGTATATTGTCAAATTGTTCTGCGGTTATATGCTCAAATACAACTTTATCCCGATCAATAAACTTTTTATGCATTTCCTCGTGGACGTTATAAATTACTTGTCCTTGTTCGGTTAACCTGAAATAGATTTCTTTCTTATTATCTGGCTTCTGATAGCTTTCAATAAGTCCCTTTTCGATAAGCTTCTTGGTCATTTTACTCAGTGCACCCCTAGTCATATAAAGGTACTCCGCAAGTTTTGTCACGTTGGAATCTGCATTGTCGCCAATATATTCTATGCAACCTACTTCAGAGAACGTATAATTCCTAAGACTGTCTTCCAGCTTAAGCCTATTCACCCAAGCGATCTTGTTATACAAGTCCCTGAAACTTATTATGACCTGTTCTTCTTTGTCCATGCCTGCCCTCCCGCTCGTTTGTGCATTAAAAATATAAAAAGTATTATAACTATATTTTGTTTCTTTTTCAACAATATGAAGATAACCAACGATATGTAGAATGAATTATAGAAATACACATTAATGACAGTCGGTCGATTTCTTCCTCAAAATACGGCTATTCTTATAATCAAATATAAGAGCCCCCTCCAAGTATCCGTCATCAATTAGATTAATATAATACTTCATTCTTTCTTCATCATCTATATGAATAAAGTATTTTTCAGGTGTTTACTCAAAATTATTTGGTAGCTTTAAATTAGGTATCTTAATATATGAGTTTATTCGCATATAACTCACCTCCCTTTTCAATAGGATCGAATTGATTAAAATGACCTAATTGTAGTTGGTGTATGTATGTTGGGGAAGGTATATTATTCAGAAAAACCGGCAGAAAACAAGGATTAGCATTTTGGCATGAAACGTAGTGCTAACCAGGATTTTAATACGACACTGATAAAAGTTAATATTCTGTTTAGACGTGTCACCCAGTTCATTCTAAATTCTTTACATATTCAGAGCATTCCCAAACAAGTCTATGCAGTTCATCCAACTTAACGCACCGTTTTTCCATCAGTGGATTTTCCCAATCCGAATCTTTTATTATTACAACAGCAAATTCTTTTCTATACCATCCAACATCAAGAACGTAGCCCTCATAAAATGTCACCTGAAAAATATCTTCTTGATCCAAGTATTGCGTTACGTTGTATGTAACAACCCCAGGTGAAAAGTCAATATTATCAAACATATGATTAGATCACTCCCTAGCATTATTATCCTGATTTAAACCAAAAATGACATTCGAGAAAGAGATAGTTCGTCCGTATTACTCAAGGTGATACTGTCGACTTTTTAACTATAAGTTATCTTTTTTTAAAACCAACCGTTACTTGTCCTTCGTGAAAGTATTCGATCACATAACCAGATTCCGGACAAAAGATCCATGTCTCAGAACCGACGGCTGTAACATCATCTATGTTGCTTAGTACCTGATTTAAATCTGCACAAATACTCGGGGCGTCAGTGTAATTCCATAGCAAGAATACTGTATTGTTATAATGCACCTCACATTCTCTTTTTATTGCATCTAATAGATCTTGCTCATGGGAAATCTCCATAAAATTATCGACACTTCCCCAATCGATTCGTCCCCAACTGGTGACCGGAAAGAAACTCACAAGCTTATTGAACATATCTTCTGTTTATCTTATAGATAAAATCTCAATATTCTCTCCAAGCGCTAGAGTACATTCCTCAAATAACGTCATTTTGTCTCCAGTCCGTATATAGTAAGGAACGCATCTTCGTTAAATGCAAATTTCCTTTCTTTCACTATATATTCTTGTTCAAATATTTCTATTATATCTCCGACAGTTAATGTCGGGATCGGAATTTGGGTCTCTTGTTCAAAAACTAAGAGATCACTTTCATTATCAAAAAATCTAGTTATGAATGCTTCTACTGGCGAATATTCAGGTGTATATTTTACTATCACCATGTATTTTCACTCCTTTAATTTTCAAATATGCACAAAATCCTCAAGTTGATTTTTAGATAATATTTACTTTTTGTCAATCACTACTAGACTCTCTAATCTCTCCTGATCGCAGTAATCCCCATCCAAAACAAAGCCACCCCCATAGTCATCTTGCCAACTACAGGGGTAGCCCAATTTTACTGCTTATATTTTCATAAAATAATTCTACAAATCCGGATGCTCATGCTTCGCTTTGAGCCGGCTCCAGCGGCGCTGGACTTCGTCCTCGAAGCTGTGCAGGGCGGGCTCGTTCTCCGGTTTCAGGAGATGGCGGGTTTTGCCCATAGTCTTGAGCCAGTCGGTGAGCGGCAGACGCTTATTCTTGTCCTCCGGGTTGTACGTAATATTCGTAATGCCGTGCTCCACTTCGTAGAGCGGGAAGAAGCAGGATTCCACAGCCAGGGACACGATGTTCGTACCTTCTTTGTCCTCGGACATCCAGTTGAGCGGGCAAGCGATCAGGATTTTGCCGTAGACCAGGCCTTCGTTCTGGGCGTACCATTGGGCTTTGGCTGCTTTTTTCACCAGATCCTGCGGATAGGCCTCAGCTCCTGTGAAGACATAAGGGATATTAGTTGCCGCCATAATTTGCGCAGTATCCTTATGCTGTGTGACCTTTCCCTGCTGGTTCTTGCCGATGCTTGAAGTCGAAGTGCGATGACCCAGCGGTGTGGAATAGGACTGCTGTGCGCCTGTGTTCATGTAGCCTTCGTTGTCATACTCCACAATAATCATCTTGTGTCCGCGCAGAGCTGCACCGATAGCAGGCCCCATCCCGATATCCATCCCGCCATCCCCGGTGACCATCACAAAGGTGAAGTCATCCTTCAGGCCAAGGCCATCCAGTTCCCCGCGGCGTTTGCGCTCCCAGAACATCTCTACTACGCCGGACAGCGTCGCTGCACCGTTCTGAAACAGGTTATGGATAAATGTCGATTTATGCGCCGAATATGGATATCCTGTCGTTGTTACCATGGCACAGCCTGTATGATACAACGCCACGATGTCGCCTTCGATGCCTTTGAAAAAGGTCTCCAGTCCCGAGAAAATCCCGCAGCCTGGACACGCCCCATGGCCTGGTGCCAGGCGTTTTGGCTTCCTCGTCAAGTTGCGCAGCGGCGGAATCCGCACACTCAGCTTGCCTGTAGCTTCAACCTGTTTTACCGTAATAAGTCCAGTCTTCAGGGCATCGAAATCCATCGGCTTCAGCAATCGTTGCGGTGCCTTCTCCGGCGCACCCGGATTGTGGCCATAATAGTCGAACGGCACCTCTACCCGATCTGCCGCTACAGCATCCAAGGCCAGCTTGAAGAAGCTGTGTCCATCCTCTGCATAAAAATCTTTGCCACCCAAGCCATAAATACGGCTGATGACTTTGGTCGTTGTGTTGCCATATGTGAACATCGCAGCTTTGATCTCGTTCACCATATTACCGCCGTGTCCGCCGACAGAATCCGCACGGTCGCCGACGGTGATGGCCTTCACATGCTTAAGCGCTTCCGCAATCTGCTTTTGTGGGAAGGGACGGATCATATTCGGTGAGATCGCTCCAGCCTTGATCCCTTGCAGACGAAGCTGGTCCACGACATCCTTGATGATCTCTGAAGCGGAATTCATCAGGAACACCGCCACCTCGGCGTCTTCCATCCGGTATTCTTCAATCATCGGATAATGGCGTCCGGTCAGCTCGCCGAATTCCTTGGCAATTTCTTCGAAGACTTCTCCGGCATTGTACATGGCCACCGACTGTTGGTAACGGTTGTTGATGTAGTCAGGTTCGTTCATGTAAGGACCGACTGTGACTGGATTGTTGCGGTCAAGTGTATCGGTAAAGCCTGCTGGCGGCTGCTCACCTACGAATTTATGCACATCGCTGCGGTGGGCAAAAGCCTGCACACGGCGCTTCTGGTGAGAAGTAAAGTAACCGTCCGAAGCCACCATTACCGGGAGCCGAACTTTAGCATGCTCCGCCAGCTTCAGTGCCATCAGGTTCATGTCGTATACTGACTGCGGATCACGGCACATCAGAATCGGCCAGCCTGTATTCAGGGCAAAGTACAAGTCTGAGTGGTCACCATGAATGTTCAGCGGCCCGGAAATGGAGCGGCAGATCAAGTTCATGACCATTGGCATCCGGGTACCCGCCTGAACCGGCATTTGCTCCAGCATAAACATGTAGCCCTGCGCACTCGTTGCGTTAAATACCCGTCCACCCGCTGTTGATGCCCCGTAGCAAATGCCGGCTGAGCTATGTTCACCATCTGAAGGAATCAGCAGAATATCATGCTGTCCGCTAGCTTTCATCGTGTCGAGAAACTGAGCAACCTCCGTAGATGGCGAAATTGGAAAATAGCCCATGACATGATAGTTGATCTGATGGGCGGCGTAAGCAGCCATTTCATTGCCGGATTCATATAGGAATTTCTGCTCTACCTTGGCAGAGCTTAGTTCTTTTTCATAGTCGATTGCCATGTGTGTTCCACCTTTCCTTCCATTTATACTTGGGTGACGAGATCCAAATGCTGACGGACCGAATGACTCTCTGCGTAACCCTCTTCCTCCCGTTCACCGGACAACGCTGTGGTCGGACAGGCCTCGACGCATTTCAGACAGCCTTTACAGTATTGATAGTCAATCCCCTGCAGGAACATCTGTGGACGTCCCTTCTTATCCGGCAGCTCATCCCACACGAAGCATAAATCGGGACAAACAGTGTCACACTGGGCACAGTGAATGCAGTCTTCTGCTTTAAAGTGCGGCAAATGCCCGGAACGGGAGATGCTGAGATTTTTCAAAAAAGTACTGCCCGCGCTGATAATTGTGCCCCCGATGGTCTGGGTCTCGTAACCCAGAGCCGAAATGTCGGAACGGACGAACTGAGGCATCTCTACACCTTGCGCCAGCGGGAAATGCATAAACTTCACTTCACTATATCCGCGCTCAAACGTCATAATTGCGGAGTGAACGGCTTGCGGGTATTTTTTGCCGAGTGATTTCTCGATGACATCTTTCATAATTTCCGGGTCCAGAAAATCACACATCCGGAACAACGCGCCCAGCATCGCCATATTCACACGATTCTTCTCGTCCAGCGCAATGCTTGTCGCGTCCACTACAGCAATGGTACCTGCCATCATCTTCATGGATGACTTCAGCTCTTCCGGCGACTTTGCCGAGTTGACCAGCACCGTGCTATGCTCATAAATTCCGCTTGTAACGTTAATGGTCTTCGCCAGCGCTTCATGAAAAACACCAACGACATGGGGACGCTCCACCGGGGAAGTATCACGGATCGGCGTATTCAGATCACAAAAACGAATATGTGCTTTTACGGGAGAGCCTTTTTTCTCCGAACCATAGGATGAGAAGCTCACCCCATTCATTCCAGCCCCGACAACACCTGCTTCAGCGAGCATTTTACCCGCCAGATTCGCTCCCAGGCCCCCAATAGACTCCAGACGAATCTCAAAAAAACCGAGGTCGTTTACTTTAGGTAACTGTACCACCGACATAACCCCTTTCAAGGTTCTCATAAGAATAGTATCCTTTTGACTGTTTCAAAGATTATAGCTTGATCCCATTTGCCGCGAAGTGACAAATCTTGCATTTTTCCATGGTTTGGAAATTATTATGTGAATCGTATCCTTCATTCTTACTTTAGCAACAATATTAAAAATTAAGATGTTAATTTCATCACAGAATGGATGATTAAAATCACAGTTGGGCCTCCCCAAGGAATTCTCCCGTTGTGACCATTTTCTGTTTGAGAAACCTGCCCGATCGTGTGATTTGTACTTTTCAAGGCAAGCGATTCAGGATACACTATATTCTTGTCGTAAATATTGTATAGAGGGTTGGGTGCATCGATAGTGAAGTCAAATGAAGCCGAACTACAGAAAAAATTACTGCCAAGACATATCAGCTTTATGGCTATGGGCGGTGTAATCGGCACAGGAATTTTCAAGGGGAGCTCCGAGACCATCGGAATTGCCGGGCCGGGGATTGTTTTGTCCTACGCCTTAGGAGGGCTGCTTCTGCTAGTGGTGATGGGTGCGATTGCCGAGATGGCTACAGTCTACCCGAACAGAAATATGAAGGATTTTATCCGCGAGGCGTTTGGAGAACGACTTTCTTTTATCGTGGGCTGGATGTACTGCTTCATGTGGCTGACGGTCTGCGTCATTGAGATACTGGCTGCAGGAAGCTTCCTGCAATATTGGCTCCCCGATGTACCGCTCTGGCTGCTCAGTCTGGCAAGCGGTGCTTTGATTATTGGTATTAACACGATGAGCGTCGGCGGGTATGGCGAAGCAGAGTTCTGGCTGGCCGGCATCAAAATCGCAATGATCTTTATCTTCATTATTCTTGGAGCCGCGCTGATTTTCGGACTTCTCCCTTTGGCAGAAGGTGCTCCTTATCTGCGTAACTTTACGGATTATGGCGGATTTCTGCCGAATGGCTGGACCTCCATTTTCTCTGCGTTACTGGTCGTTATGTTCGCCTACGGCGGTTCTGAGCTGATCGGACTGACATTAACTGAGACGAAGGATGCGGAAAAAGTACTGCCCAAGGTGGTCAAAAACCTCATTCTGCGCGTGGTCCTATTTTACACCCTGCCGATCCTGGTGATCTGCGGCCTTATGCCATGGAATCAGCTGAATGATCAGACAAGTCCTTTTGTGCAGGTGCTGGCCTCTACAGGTCTGAAAGGCTCCGCACATGTGATGAACTTTATCCTGATCACTGCCGTACTGTCGGCGGCCAATTCAGGAATTTACGGAGCGACCCGGATGTTGCATTCCATGGCTTCCCAAGGAGAAGCACCGAAAGCTCTGGCGCGTACCACCTCGCGAGGCGTACCGCTGAACAGCCTGAAGCTCTGCGCCGCTGTACTTGGAATCGGTTCGATGCTGGCTTATTTTGCACAGGACAGGTTATTCGCTTTATTGATGGCCGTTCCAGGCTTTGTGGTGCTGTTGGTGTGGATCTCGATCACTCTCGCCCAGCTCAAGCTGCGCAGAAGATATCCCCAGGAGCCTAGCTTTAAAGTATGGGGCTTTCCGTATATCACCACCCTGACGGTTACCTGCCTGATCGTGATTGCAAGCATGTTTCTGTTTGATACGAAGAATCGCATCAGCATCGGCACATGCCTGGCGTTCCTGCTGTTCTTGATCGTCTGGTCTTTCGTGAAATTTAGAAAAAGAAACTAGATACGACGAACTTAAGATCCGAACGTAAGACTCTGTCGTCACTACGGTGGAATGTTTGAACTTCCGGTCGCTGTTGTCGCCAGATTTCTTCTTTATAAACCGCCCCTAGCGGTTGAAATCTGGCGACAAAGGCGCACGCTTTGCTCCTACAGTTCCAAACTTCCCCCTTCGTTCCTTCTCGCTTTTGTTATTATTTTTTGTTCATCTTATATAGAATACGGGCACAACAAAAACAGAGCAGCGACTATCCCTTGTTGGGAGAATCGCTGCTTTTTATGTTTGGTTTTTTCAACCGGCATTCCCCCCGTCAAAATCCCTTGATATCAGTACATGTCCACGGTAGCGCCAAGGGTAGCTGCTTTTATAAAAGGAAGGCCTTCTAATTTCTTAAGCTGCCCCCGGGTACCTGTCACGACCATCCCGATGATCATACCTTCTTGTTGGTGGTCTTTAACGGCACTAAGTACCTTGGTTGCCTGCTTGGAATAATAAGAATTGCTACTATCGATAACCGTTTGAATATTGTGGATGAACTGTTCCTCTGTCGTTTTTACCTTAGGCGCTAACCGATCGGTGAAAGCTTGGAATCCATAAATCTGATCTGAGCGCTCCGGTCCGTTAACCATTTCAAGATGAGCGATATCACTTCGATCATAGCTGTTGCCCAATACCATGTTGAATGAATACCCTCAGGCAAAAGAGCACTAATACCTTCCAGTGTATAACCTCTATTCAATAACAAGCCTACTTCAATGTATTGATCGTCTCGCATTTTATCCAGCAGCAGGAGCTCGTTAATACAGCTTTTATAAACAACTGATGGATGATAAAATAGCATTTGTCGTTCACCGCTCATTTCATTCAGAAAGCGGAGATGCCCTCTTCTTCCACTTCAACGCCCATATTGCTTCCCTGCAGTATGGTAGCCTCTCTCCGGATAACATCGTATTTCAAGTCTTGATCATTCCAGGGAATAACCCGGTTCTCTATAACCTTATATTGCTGTATCTCCACCGTTCCCCCCAGAAGACTATAATGAAATTGTGGGCGGGCAAGATAAAGATTGGGACCGATAATGCCCTTGTTCATTTGCTGGAGTGTCATTTCTTTCTCACCAAAGTCCAATCTCGTTCCTCCTTTCGTATCTATAACGGTGGGATGGAGCGATAGTATACAAGACGACTGAAATTTTTCCGATAAAATGGAGCGGAGATGCCGATCCGATTGACTAACAAAGCTTATCTCGAAAATCACACCTGTCTTAAAAACTAAACAAGGGGCTGTCCCTAAGCCATATAAATGGCTACCTGGACAACCCCTTGCTTATTGCAGCATTAAATAGGCTGCTGTTCAATTATAAGTACCCTATTCCATATCCGTCTGCATATGCTCGGCGATCAACTGCTGCTTGCGGCTCCATACCTGCTGGCTGAGATTTACCCGATAGACTTCGGGGTTCAGCTTGCGCAGATATTCCGGCCAGAACAGATCCAGCTGTTCCCGGTGATACTGGCGGATTTCTTCCAGATTGGGCAGCTTATAGACCTGGAAGCCATTCACAAAGATCGGCTCCAGCATCGGCAGCGCCTCATAGCGATCCACATGTTTCTTCATATAAGGATGCAGCGGATTGAACAGCTTCAGACGCGCTCCATTCCGCGGTATTTCCTCTTCAGGGAAGCTGATATAATCAGCCAATGCTTTACCGTTTGCCCCGATAATCCGGAACACGTCCTTCTTACCCGGTGTGGAGACCTTCTCGGGATTGGAGGAGATTTTGATCGTTGGGATCATCTCTCCGCTCGCCGACTCGATCTCCACCAGCTTGTAAACCCCGCCCAGTGATGGCTGGTCGGAGGCCGTAATCAGTTGAGTACCGACACCCCAGGTATCAATCGCCGCACCTTGGGACTTCAAGTTCATGATTGTATTCTCATCAAGATCATTGGAGGCGACAATCTTCACATACGGCAAACCGGCATCATCCAGCATTTTGCGGGCTTGCCGGGATAGATATGCCAAGTCACCGCTGTCCAGACGAATAGCGTTCATCCGTTTGCCCTGAGATTCCAGCATCTTGGCCGTATTTATAGCATTTGGCACCCCGCTGCGCAAAGTATCAAACGTATCTACCAGCAGTGTAACTCCGTCAGGCATAACCTTCGCATATGCATCGAAAGCCTCCTGCTCGCTGCCAAAGCTCTGCACCCAGGAATGGGCATGCGTACCCTTCGTGGGAATGCCAAACAGCTTACCGGCCAGCATATTAGAGGTAGCATCGAAGCCTGCGACATAAGCGGCCCGGGCACCCCAGACCGCAGCATCTGCTTCCTGAGCCCGTCTTGTACCGAATTCCAGCAAAATATCGTCAGGAGCAACCTGCTTGATACGTGATGCCTTGGTGGCGATCAGCGTCTGGTAGTTCATGAAATTCAATATGGCTGTTTCAACCAGTTGAGTCTCCATGATCGTCCCTTCCACCCGTAGCAATGGCTCGTCAGGAAAGACAAGCGCGCCTTCTTTCATCGAATGGATCGTGCCCTGAAAATGAAATTGCAGCAGCTCCTCCAAAAAGGCGGGCGCGTAATTCTCCTCCTGCTCCGACAGATAACGAATATCTTCCTCCGTAAAGCGCAATCCGGCGATATAGCCGACAATGCGCTCCAGCCCTGCAAATACGGCAAAGCCGTTTCCAAACGGCAGCTTGCGGAAATAGGCTTCGAATACCGCTTTGCGCTTATGACTTCCGTTGACCCAGTGGGCATACATCATATTGATCTGGTACTTATCCGTATGAAGAGCAAGTTCTCTTCTCAAATCCTCATCTCCTAGTCTCGCTGCTGTTCTTATTCTCCGTTGACAACCTTTGCCCCGAGACTTCCTGTAAAGTGGCCCAGCGCCCAGGCATGGCCTGCGGCATTGAAGCTGGCGACCCCATCCTCGTGCACAACGATCTTAAAGCCTTTATTATACGCATCTACCGCGGTATGCAATACACAGATATCCGTACATACCCCTATCAAATGCAACTCGGTAATCCCGCGTTCACGGAGCTTATGCTCCAGATTCGTGCCACTGAATGAACTATAGCGCGTTTTATCCATCCAATAAATAGACTCCTTGTTGTCCTCATACACCTGTTTTAGCGTGCCATACAACTCACGTCCGTAGCTGCCACGCAGATTATGCGGTGGAAACAGCTTGGTCTCGGGATGATATTCATCATTCTCGTCGTGAAGATCCACAGCCATAACGACATAGTCGCCGTTCTTTACAAAGTCTTCTGTTATTTGACTAATTCTAGGCGCAATATCGATTGCTGGCTGACCTACTGGCAGACTACCATCCACAAAATCATTCGTGAAATCAATCACGATTAATCCCCTCATGAGTATTACCTCCTTGTTTGTTGTAAGACACAGTTACATCAGGATCAGGTATAGATAGACAACAACGGCTCATGGTCAGTGAACATATACAATTGGGCCGGACGCTGCGAATATTGATTGGAACTCAGCGGATTGCCCTCTTCATCCCGAACCTCCTGGAGAATTCCTTGGCGGCTACGGGTTGATGTTATTTTACGGATAAAATTGGGCTCCTTGAACTCAGGCACCACAGTCTGAATGACCTGATACAGCTCACTCAGTGTGAAATGCCGCGGCAGAAACTGCCGTGCAATCGTAGTCTGCAGCATTTGCTGCTGAATCCGCAAGTAGGCATCCGTAATAATGTCATGGTGGTCAAAAGCCAGCTCCAGCTCTTCCAATGCTTCCTGCAGTGTGAAAAGCCCTACTTCGCCGGCATCGTCGGAGGCTTGTCTTTGCTCCAGCATCCACTCCTCCACCAAAGCGAAGAAAGCATGGCTGATGATCCAGCCGCGCGGATCACGGCCCGGTGTGCTGTACACGCCTAAGTACTCCAGATGCCCGCCGTCAACGCCCGTCTCTTCCTTGAGCTCGCGTGTTGCAGCCGCGTATATAGATTCATCCTCCTGGCAGAAGCCGCCCGGCAGTGCCCACATCCCGGCGCACGGCCATTTTTTCCGCCTAATCAGCATGACTTTTAATTCACGTAGGGGAAGGGTCTTCGTCACGGTCTTCCGCTCACGCTTCGTCAATGTAAACATCACAATATCGGCCGGAACACCGTCCGGAGTGCGGTATTTTTTGGCGTTATAGGTTTGTTCCCCGTTCTCGCTCACGATATATCCATCCTTTGCCGCAGCTTTTTTGCTGTTCGTATCTTTTAATGTACCAAACCTTCAGTTCGAAAAGCAATGCTTCATATCAAAAACGGGACGGATTCTCATCCGCCCCGTGTCTGCTGCCCTTTAATCTCCGCAGGTGGACGGAGGCGCTTCAGTGCCCGCTTCCACATTGATCTTCTCCGAGACGGTGTCCCGGATGACCGAAATGACTAGCTGAAGCAGGTAATTGATATCGCTTTGGCTCTGCTGAAACTCGTTCACCACCGGGATGCCATCAATCTCATCCTGCAGAGTTGCAATTTCCGCTTCAATCTTCGCTACCATCTCTTTATTCCGAAAGCTCTCGAAGGCCACGATTTCCTTCTGCTTCTTCTTGATCTGTGCAATCAATCCTTGTACGCGCTCATGATTCTGGATCTTCTTCTCGGCCTGTTGGAAATGCTGCACTTCCTCACTGGTCGAAATCAATGAAGCGAGTTCCTTGGCCTTGCCCATAATATCTTCGCGTACGATTAAATCACGGGTATCATAAGTCGGCATCCCGTAGTTGTTCAAACGTCCTTGCTCCTGACTCACTGGCAATCGCTCCATTTCTATATATTAATTGACGGCCATAGCCTCCGCCACGCAATCTCCTTTGATATACCAAGTCTTGGTATCGGTAATACGTACTTGCACAAAGGTGCCTATGAGCTCCTGAGATCCTTCAAAATGCACCAGTTTATTAGTACGAGTACGCCCTGACAGCACGTTAGCATTGTTCTTGCTCTCGCCCTCTACCAGCACTTCGACCACTTCGCCCAGCATGCGGTCATTGCTGATACGGCTATTCTCTTTAATGAGAGCATTCAGCCGTTGCAAGCGCTCGCTCTTAACCTCCATCGGTACATTGTCCTCCATGGCGGCGGCCGGCGTCCCTTCACGCGGAGAATAAATGAAGGTATAAGCCATATCATAACCTACCTCGCGCACGAGGGACAGGGTTTCTTCGAATTGTTCATCGGTTTCACCCGGGAAACCAACGATAATATCAGTAGTCAGCACGGCACCCGGTACGGCAGCCTTGATCTTGCGGACCAGCTCCAGATAGACTTCACGGGAATATTTGCGGCTCATTTTCTTCAGCACCGCCGTGCTTCCTGATTGCACCGGCAGATGGATATGCTCCGTGAGGTTGCCGCCTTTGCCCAGCACTTCAACCAGTTTGTCGTCAAAATCACGCGGATGAGAGGTCATGAAGCGGATGCGCGGGATATCAATACGTCGCATGTCGTCCATGAGGTCACCGAAAGTATAGTCAATATCCGTAAAATCCTTCCCGTATGCGTTCACATTTTGTCCCAGCAAGGTCACTTCCTTGAAGCCTTGACGGGCCAGATCCCGCACTTCGGCAATTACATCCTCTGGACGACGGCTACGCTCCTTACCCCGGGTATACGGCACAATGCAATAGGTGCAGAACTTGTCGCAACCATACATGATGTTCACCCAGGCACGCATGCCTTCGCGTTTCTTGGGCAGGTTCTCGATAATATCGCCTTCTTTGGACCATACCTCGATAACCAGTTCTTTGCTGAATACCGCTTCCTTAATCAGATGCGGCAGACGATGGATATTATGTGTTCCAAAAATCATATCCACAAAGCCATGCTTGGACATAATCCGGTTAACTACGCCTTCCTCCTGTGACATACAACCACAGACACCCAGCAGCAGATCTGGATTCTCGGTCTTCAGATGCTTGAGATGTCCAAGTTCCCCAAAGACCTTGTCTTCGGCATTCTCACGGATAGCACAAGTATTCAATAGAATCAGATCCGCCTTGGTGCGGTCCTCAATACTACGGTAGCCCATCTGCTCCAGCATACCCTTCATCGTTTCGGTATCATGCTCGTTCATTTGGCAGCCGTAGGTCGTTATATGATAGAACTTGCCCACACCGAAGCCGGACATTTCTTCTGGAATAGCAAATTCATAATGAACCTCGATCTCTTCCTTGCCCCGGCGTTTGCCTTCCCTGTAATCAGGCTGGCTGTTGATCTGTACATTTCTGCCCTTAATGCGGTAGGTGGTTTTGCCCTCTTCCTCACTGATGAGCTTGGCATCGCTAAAATCAAAGTATTTGGAATAATCCTTGACACTCTTGCCGGAGGTTAAGTCCGGTGAGGGTTGACTCCCCTTAGTCATCTTGTCACGTCCTTTATTTAATGAAGCTTCTTCATAAAGAATGGGTAGATTGCCATAATTCTTTGCTAATAAAAAATTATATCACAAGGATGTAGTTCATTCCATCTATGACCCTATCCTGTTTACATAAATCCTGCATTAATAGGGTTATCTTCCTGATATTTATAACATCGCCTATGTTCCACATTTTGGAACTCGACATAATATGTAGGGTGTAAAAATCAAAAATGCCCAGAGGTGATCTAAATACATGTCTCAGCCTAATATTCCGAATATTACTCCTAACGTGACACTTACGAGAGACGATGCTGTGAACCTGATTTTATCCTCCATAGCTATGGAAGAACTCGGGATGAGCCATATTCTGAATGCTGAAGGCGAAAAGCTTCAGTATGTGCTCGGAACCCTGCCCGGCCTGACAGGGCCGCCAGCAACTATTGCCGATTTACTTTCTGTTAACCAGAGTGTACGTTCTACGCTAGACAGTACAGCCCGCAACCAGATGTTCCTTCAATCCAAGATGGAGGGAATATTACAGGCTCCTACTCTTGTAGGACCAACCGGACCTGCTGGACCCACAGGGCCTGCTGGGGGCCCAGTTGGGCCCACTGGTTCTGCCGGGCCTACTGGAGCTACCGGACCGGCGGGGCCAACGGGGGCAACCGGACTCGCTGGACCTACAGGCGCTACGGGTCCAATCGGGGCTGGCTTAAGCGGCATTGTTCCTTTTGATCCATTCCTTGCACCTGGCTATACTCTCAATCAGGTTGTTTCCTACAACGGCAGCACCTACATCGTCAACACGGTACCGCCTGTAGGCACACCGGATACTTCACCAGACTATACTCTGATCGCTGCCGGCGGTGCAGCAGGCGCTACTGGACTCGCTGGACCTACTGGTGCAACCGGACCTACAGGCATTACTGGCCCAACTGGACCTGTAGGCGCTACAGGTGTGGGACTCACAGGCGTAGTAACCTATAATGCCGCGCTCGCCCCAGGATATCCTGTTGGTCAGGTCGTCAGTTATAACGGCAGCACCTTTATTGTTAACAATGCACCACCGACCGGTCTGCCCGGTGCATCAGCAGACTATACTCTGCTTGCCGCACGTGGAGCTACCGGCAGCATAGGCGCTGTAGGTGCCACCGGTGCTACCGGACCGACAGGACTTACTGGACCAACGGGACCAACAGGTGTAGGATTGACCGGGATCGTCACTTACAACGCCGCGCTTGCTCCGGGATATACTGTTGGCCAAGTGGTGACATACAACGGCGGCACTTATATCGTCACAAGTGCCCCACCAGTAGGGACACCAGATGTCTCAGCTAACTACACGCAACTTGCGGCACGCGGTGCAACTGGAAGCGTCGGACCGGCAGGGCCAATTGGGGCTACAGGAGAAACCGGAACCATTGGGGCCACAGGTCCTGCAGGCCCGGCTGGAGGACCTGGACCTGCAGGACCTGTCGGCCCTACAGGCCCTAACGTCACGGCTAACTACGCATTCGTACAAAATGCTTCAGGGACGATCGCTGTGCTTCTGGGCTCAGGCAACGCCACGTTCCCCGATAACCAGAACATTCCTGCGGGCATCACCATCAACGGTGCGAATGACACCTTGACTATTGCCAACGCAGGCAACTATTTTATTAGCTACAGAATCAGCATGACAGCTTCCCTTCTTACGTCGTCACGTATTCTCTTAAACGGCGCTGCCGTTGCTTCTACAGCTACGGCATCTGTAGCCAGCACTACTCTGCAGGCGCAAACTATCATTCCTATTCCGGCAAACGCAACCCTACAGCTTAATGTTACCTCTACTCTTACAGTGGGTCTTCAAGCACCGGGTGCTACGCTGACCATCATCCGCCTCACCTAAAAGACTAAAACAAGGATACTCCCAGATCACTTTGGGAGTATCCTTCTGTTTGTGGACAATAGATCGCAGCAGTTCGCCTGACCCGTCAGCCAGAATTCGTTGAACTTGAAAAAAGCTGCCCATAGGCCAACATTCACCCTGGAAACAGCTTCAGCTACTTATTCATTATTTCCACTGCTCATTTCTTTCGGCCATTCCCAGTTATGCCATTTGGGAAACAGCTCCTGATTCAGGAACGGCATTGGTAACTTACGACCTCTGAGCTTGTTCCTTAACGCCATCTCTTGACTATAGGAGCCGCCATAATAATATCCGATCTGGCGAAGTTGTTCCTGTACAGCTAGACGGTGAAAGGTATTGCTAAATGGAAACTCCAGGATGCTTTTGTTCAACGTTGCAATCCATGCCGGAAAGGCCTGTGCCAGTGTAGCCTCACGTTTGGCTTTTTCGGACGAGGTCCGCTCGATCCGGCAGGAAAAACCGGTCATTTCGGCAATTCGAGAGAGTAAAGCAACCCATTGCCCTTCCAGCTCATCACTGTTCTGACCCGTATTTACTCGCCTTGTTTCCCAGGCCATCATCCGGGCAAGGGAATCGGTTAACTTATCAATGGCCTCGATATAACTGGAATCGGAATTCGGCATCACCTGTGCCCCTGCCACTTGGAGATCGACATCAGGACAACACCTCCTCAAGCGCCTTGACCTGATGCAGGGACTGTTCCTTCCTCAGCATCATCCAACTCATCAAACAAAAAGAATCCACCGTCCGCAGAAGAGAGTCATTGTAGAGAATGATCTCAGCGGTTTCAACTTCCGTACGGCGTCTCCGCACATTCGTGAAATGACTCACCTCATCCGCCAGCGCCGACATCAGAGCTGCAAGTGCTTCTTTTTCACTATCCAAAGCTTCCTGCTGGCTGCTAATAGCTTTCCCGTATGTAGTTGCGTCATCAACTATTCTCGTTCTCACGCTGCAAGTCTCCTTTCTCTGACGGGACAATACTATTCTTCCTCTTCCTCTTCTTCAATTTCACACTCCTCCTCTGTGAGGGAGAGTCTATAGCTTCGTTCGAGCTTCAAAACATCGCTTAATTTGAACTGCAGCAGGATCTGATTAGCCACAATTCCGCGAAGCATATGTTCCACACTGTCATTGACCCGTAGCGCATCATCCAGGGTGAGACAGATGTCTTTCAGCATGTGCTGTATTTTCTCAGCTTCCGCATTAATAATATGGGAAAATCCAATCTCCTCAAGTGCGATAGAGGTTAGCAGCAGGTTGATGACATCTTTGCGGTTGAGGATGATGTTTGGTTTGATATCCGGAATATTGGGCATTGACATAATGTAATCACAACCTTGCGTTCCAATTTTATACATTCACTTATACCTTATGGTATGCACAAAAACCCAGAAAGTCACTTTATTGTCCAGTCTGATTAATATAAAAAAGGTGTCCGGCAGTGAAAACACTGCGAACACCTTCTGCTTATACTCATACCGTTTCAGTCTACTTCAGATCCAGACAGAATCGAATCTCCTCTTGCATTGCGGTAAAGCCCAGCGACTCATACAATTTCAGTGCGGAGGGGTTGCTGGTTAACACCATCAACCGGACCGAGGACAATCCTTGGGACCCGGAATACTTCATCGCTTGCGTCAGCAAATATTTGGCCACTCCCCGCTTTCGCCACGGCTCGCGTACAAACACATCTTCAATGTATCCGTAATTATCCTCACGCCACACCATCAGACTGGCTATGATGGTCTCCCCTTCACGGACCACCAGCGCCGTCCACAGATCATTACGCTTGTATTCAGCTAATCTGTTGCTGCCTAGTGGCGTATCGGGCCATATCTCGGCCTCCAGCGTCAAATAATCCTCTTCCTCCTGTACTGTCGCCATCTGCCAGTGCTTCATTTCCAGCCCTACCGGCAGCGTCAATTCGGGCAGCGGAAATCCCAAATCGCGGTTCATGCTGAACAGGCTGTTCAGATGGCGAAAGCTGTGCCGTTCTTTGAAAAATTGATTATTGGCTACCTCTCCGTAATCATTACCCACACACAAGAGCGTCGAATATCCGGAAGGCAGTGTCTCCTTCAGTTCCAGTGCCCTGGCATACAGCTGCATGTAGAGATGATCCATCAATTCAAAATCATGTTCCCATTCCGGCACAGCCTTAAGGTTCATGTAGATCGAATGGCGCGCTTCTGACAGACTTCCGGGCGGCACCATGTTAATAATGCTCACCTGTCCCTTGGCAATCATCACACCTTGCTTGAACGCACAGAACACATTGCCCCAATTCGCCGGATCCCCAACCCACCAGAAGACAGCATGTTCCCTTGCCGTTACAGAGCGGAACAACCCTTCCAGCAGCGGCATATCTGCTTCCTGAAAATTACGGATCTCAACATCATACAAACGATCGGTAGATAAATGACTCAAATAAGTAGCTCCTTTGCCAGTCATGATAAATGCATGAATTCATCATAAACCACACTGACCTGCACAGAAGCATAATCTTTATTTAAAACCAAATATTACCTGAAAGCTGCTGAAATAATCGACGTTCAGACCGTGTTCGACGCTAATTAATACAAGGTGCTAGTTGATTGTTGAGTGTATGGGAGAATCTCATCTGTTCTGCCTTCTTGAACCTTATTCGCCCAAGCCGGATCACTAATTAGCGCTCTACCCACAGCGACAAGATCAAATTCCTCTCGCTCCAGGCGTTCCAGCAGACGCTCCAGATTATCCTCATCACTCTTCTCCTTATCCGGGATCAGGAAGTCACTGTCGAGACCTACAGAACCTACAGTGATGGTCGGCTTGCCTGTGATTTTCTTCGTCCATCCCGCCAGGTTCAGTTCAGAGCCTTCGAACTCTGGCAGCCAGAAACGGCGTGTCGAGCAGTGGAAAATATCAACACCAGCCTGTACCAGCGGGGCCAGGAAGCGCTCAAGCTCCTCTGGCGTTTCCACCAGTTTGGCAGAATAATTGCCCGCTTTCCACTGCGAGAAGCGCAGCACAATTGGGAAATCCGGGCCTACTGCGCGGCGGCAAGCCTCAATAACCTCTACCGCAAACGTTGTGCGGCCTACTAGATCGCCGCCGTAGCGGTCGGTGCGCTTGTTGGTCCGCTCCCAGAAGAATTGGTCGATCAGATAGCCGTGTGCCCCGTGTAGCTCAATCCCGTCAAAGCCAGCTGCCTTGGCGTCAGCAGCAGCTTGAGCGAAAGCGGCTACCAAACCTTCGATCTCAGCTGTGGTTAGCGGCTCTGTAACCTGCTCTCCAGCCAGATTAAGGCCTGACGGTCCTACCGGCAGGGCCTCAGGGTTCGGCAGCGCGCCAATCTTGCGTTCCAAGCCGACATGCCAGAGCTGCGGGATGATCTTGCCGCCAGCTGAATGAACTTCAGCAGCAACCTTTGCCCAGCCCTTGAGTGCTGCTTCTCCATGGAAGTTGGGGATACGCGGACTGCTGACAGCAGACGGATGATTAATCGCCGTTCCTTCAGTAACGATCAGACCGACTCCGCCCTCTGCCCGCCGACGGTAGTACGCCGCAACATCTTCACCTGGAATTCCGTCCGGCGAGAACGCTCTAGTCATCGGTGCCATTACAATTCGGTTAGCCAGCTTCAGGTTGCCTGCTGTAACAGGTTCAAACAATAATTTAGTAGTCATGAGTAACCTCCATATATTAATGTAATTACTTTTCGTAAGCATATTATCGCGCGATTTAGAACAAATTGCAAATTATCCGTTATAACCTACCGAATTACTAAGGTAATTCAAAGTGAATGCTCAAATCAAAAGCCGGGCAACGCAGCTTCCCTCTGCAGATGCCCGGCTTTGCCGGATAACTTATTTTATCGTAAAAGTCCTGGTTTCATTCTATTGGAACGGGAAGATCTGTCTTCGTTCTAAACGTTCAGAATCCCTGGTTTCGGCACTTGACCGAAATCCTTGGCAAGATCAGCCAGCTGCTGATCGGTAATTCTCTGCCTGATTTCCCTGCCACCGATGAGGTTGTACACCGCTGCGGCTTTTTCAACCGTTTCAATCAATCCAAAGGCCGTATCCATTGTTGATCCTGTGCCGAATATGCCATGGTGCGGCCAGATGACAACACGGTGATCCTTCATTTTCTTCGCCGTTTCACGTCCAATTTCGCTGCTCCCTGGTACCATCCAAGGAATAACACTCACACCGTCAGGGAACACAACAATACATTCGGTACACATTTCCCATAAAGTCTTAGTGAATTTGCGTTCATCCAAATCATGAGTGAACGTCATGGCGATCACATTCGTGGCATGGGTGTGAAGGACGACACGGTGACCTGGATCAACCTTTAACCTTTCGATATGGCTCATAAAATGCGAGGCCAGTTCACTGGTCGGCACAGCCTCATCCCGCAGCCCCCATAAAATTTCGACACTGTTGCCATCCGTACTTACACGCAATACGCCAAGACAGGCTTCCGGGTCCTTGATTACATTTCTGAAGAATTTCCCCGAGCCGGTCACGATAAAATAACGACCTGCCAGCTCCTGTACCGGAAAGGTGAGCGGAATGGTGCGCAAGGGTTCGACGATATTGATATATTTTCCAACTTCTTCTTCATCCAGCAGGTAGCTGATATTCCCACCGTTCAGCTCATCCCAGCCGAGCTTCCACATATGATGGGTAATCTCTGTCATTTCATTGATAAATGGAGCTTCGGCACTAGCAATATATCCGTTATTTCTAATCATAGATGTGCTCATCCTTGTTTCTCTCCTTCTTCGTCCTTTAATGATTTAATCGTATGTGCACGATTCTTTATTGTCAACAAATTAAATATTAATTGTGTTGTTTATATTTGTTTTTAGTGATTTTCAGGCAATGCGTACGGTAATTAGCAAGCTATTCTTCTTCGTTTGTTGCAAAACACAGAATATCCCCCTATCATAAATAACTATACTGTTGAAAAGGTGATTATTATGCTGGCAGCCGAACGACGCAAAAAAATCATTGATCTCGTCCATCAGGACAAGCGTGTCCTGGTCTCGGATTTAAGCCGAATGTTTGAGGTCACGGAAGAGACAATCCGCAGGGATCTGGAGAAGCTGGAGAAGGACGGTATCGTGAGCCGCACTTATGGGGGCGCGATGCTGAACCGTCATACGAATGAAGATTTGCCTTTTGTCACCCGGAATGCCCTGAACACAGAAATCAAGCGAAGCATCGCTCTGAAGGCACTCGATCTTATTAACGACGGCGACACGCTGATGGTAGACCCCAGTTCTACCGCCTTTGAATTTCTGAAACTGCTCGAGACGAAAAGCAATCTGACCATCATTACGAACTCGGTTAATATTCTGCATGATTTCGCTAATTCGGGGATGAACATTATCTCCACCGGAGGGTCACTACGTTATCGCTCGCTCTCGCTGGTCGGTCCTGTCGCTCACGACACCATCCAGCGCTACAATGTGGATACAGCTGTAATCAGCTGCAAAGCCATCGATCTTGACAAAGGTGTTACCGACTCTAACGAACCGGAATGCGAGCTGAAGAAATACATGCTGCGCCAGGCCGACAAAGTTGTTTTGCTTGCGGATCACACCAAATTTGACAAAACCGCCTTCTCGAAGCTCATCGAGTTAAGTAACATCGACTATCTGATCACAGACCGCAGACCATCGGAAGCATGGCTGGAACGTCTATCCAGAGATAATATCGAACTGCTGTATTAGTAATCGAGTAGGAGGGGGCGGTAAACCCCCGTCCTCTCACACCACCGTACATGCGGGTCCGCATACGGCGGTTCCAAAAGGTTAACAAAGCTCTAAGTAACGTGAAAGCAAACTTTTCAGCCCTTTCGCTTCCCAATAGGAA
>NZ_JABWCS010000217.1 GCF_013359945.1 Paenibacillus agri
CTAGCACTGGGCCGACGCCAACGGCTTCGCCTGAGCCGTCTACCGGACCGAGCCCGACTCCGACTGCTACGGCCTCGCCTGAACCTTCGGTAGAGCCTAGCACTGGGCCGACGCCAACGGCCTCGCCTGAGCCGTCTTCCGGACCGAGTCCGACTCCATCTGCTACGGCCTCGCCTGAACCTTCGGCTGGACCGAGCGCTGAACCGACGGCTTCAGCTACTAATCAGCCTACATCCGGACCGCCAACTCTGCCTACGGCTACAGCTTCGCCGGGTATACCAGGCGTCATTGTAACGCCTGGACCATCGGTTGCCCCAACGCCAACGGCAACGCCGGGGCCGCGCGACATTATCATCACCGACGATGCGGTCCCATTGGGTGGCGGTGATCACAGTGGCGGAACTGCGCCAGAAGCTTCGCCGGGTGCAGGCATTACTGCTGGCAGCACAGCAAAGCCAGCACCAACACCGACATCTTCGCCGGGTAATGATATCACCTTGGCCGATGATGAGCTGCCACTGGCTGCTCCCGATGCCGGAGATAAGCTCCCGGATACCGCGGAGCCTTGGTATAACCTGATTCTCATCAGCTTGGCTGTAGCTCTAATCAGTGTCATCGTTCTACGCAGGTTGAGATCGAAGGGGTAAACTGAATTTCCCTAAGTCTGGAGGAGAGAGTATGAAGAAGAAGCATTCCGGTACCGTCATTGCCGTGAAGCTGATCCTCATACTCTCTTTGTCTGTGCTGCTGTATGCTGTCGTGCAGGTGGTTAAAGCCCCTATAGAGGCCAGGCAAGCCCTGCAAGCCTGGGAGAAAAAGAGGGAGGAGGCTGTAAATTTATCCCATATTGAAGAGCAACCCCTCCCCGCAGGGATGATAAACGTCCCTTCGACAGCACCCGGCTCCAAGCCGTCTTATATAGAGGGCGAGGTGATCGGGGAGATTTTTTTCCCAACCTTGAATAAAAAAGTAGCCATCCTGGAAGGGACAGACAGTCCTCAGCTGAAAAAAGGAGCTGGCCACTACGCTGGCAGTGCGGCTATTGGCGCCGACGGCAACAGCGTGCTGGCTGGACATCGTGACACTGTATTCCGCAATCTCGGAGAGCTGGAAATCCATGATCCCATCGAGGTGGAGACCGCAAGTGGAAAATTCACGTACGAGATTACTGGAAGTGTGATTGTGGACAAGGACGAACGCGGGGCGATCAAATCCAGTGAACAGCCTATCCTCACGCTGATTACATGTTATCCATTCTCTTTCGTTGGTTCGGCGCCTGACCGGTATCTGCTCACTGCCAGACTGGTGGAGAAGGAACCACTTTGATCTTTTTATAAGACGGCTTGAGGATGAGACCAGCGTTGGAACGTGATACTATAAAGAAAGAGGATTTGAAAATGTTGTATTGAGGAGCTGAGCCAAGTTGAAACAAGAAGTGATGACACGCTTTATTTCATATGCAGAAATAGATACACAATCTAATGAAGACAATGATACCTGTCCTTCCACGCCGGGTCAGATGGAGCTGGCTCACAAGCTGGTTGAAGAGCTGAAAGAGATTGGCATGCAGGAGGTGACGGTGGACGAGCATGGCTATGTGATGGCTACGCTGCCGTCGAATACAGACAAGGAAGTGCCGACCATCGGTTTTTTGGCCCACTTGGATACGGCAACGGATCTCACGGGAGCTAATGTAAAACCACAAGTGGTAGAGAATTATGACGGCAGCGATATTGTTCTGAACAAAGATCTCAATGTGGTCTTGTCCACAAAGAGTTTCCCCGAACTGGCTGAATACAAGGGACATACGCTGATCACCACAGACGGAACGACTCTGCTTGGTGCGGACGACAAGGCGGGAATCGCTGAGATTATGACGGCCATGAATTATCTGCTGCAGCATCCAGAGATTAAGCATGGAAAGATCAGAGTGGCTTTTACACCGGATGAGGAAATCGGCCGCGGACCGCATAAATTCGATGTGGCCGCTTTTAACGCTTCTTATGCATACACCATGGACGGCGGGCCGCTTGGGGAGCTGGAGTACGAGAGCTTCAATGCAGCTGCAGCCAAAATCACCGTGAACGGCGTGAATGTGCACCCCGGAACGGCCAAGGGGAAAATGATCCACTCCTCCAAAATCGCCATGGCACTCCATCTCAGACTGCCTGCGGGTGAAGCCCCTGAGTTCACAGAAGGTTATGAAGGCTTCTACCACCTGATCTCCATTCAGGGATCGGCCGAGCAGAGCAAGCTGCAATATATTATCCGCGACTTTGACCGTCACCAGTTCGAGGCCCGCAAGGCGCATCTGACGTCCATTGTGGACGAGTTCAAAAGCACCTACGGGGATGATAATGTGATTCTGGAGATCAAGGACCAATATTACAATATGCGTGAGAAAATCGAGCCCGTACGTCAGATCGTTGATATCGCGCATGAAGCGATGGTGAACCTCGATATTAAGCCGATCATCCGTCCAATCCGCGGCGGAACCGATGGCTCGCAGCTCTCCTACATGGGGCTGCCGACCCCCAATATCTTTGCCGGGGGAGAGAACTTCCACGGGAAGTTCGAGTACGTCTCCGCCGACAACATGGTGAAGGCGGTTCAGGTTATCGTAGAAATAGCCAAGCTATTCGAGCAAAAAGCATAGCATTAAAAAAGCCGGGCAGAGGGAATTATCCTCTGCCCGGCTTTTTTAATGCCCGCACCACTCATTTAAAACCACGCAAACGCCACTCGCCCGCTGCCGTTCTTTCCACATAAATACCTATATTTATAGCGGACAAATTCACCAGCGGGTATTATACCCAGTTTATCCAAGCAATTTTCATGAATTTTCGGAGAAAAGATGCTGCATTTTCAGAAAACCTGTGCTAATATTACACTTTGTTTGAAGGATAAAAAAACTATGTAGAACGAACTTACACGATATACGTGTATAAATATATAAATTAAGAAGGTGCATCATGGAAAACAAAAATCATCAACAATTTAATCTAATGAAGCTGACCTGGCCGATCTTTCTGGAGCTCTTCCTGTTCATGCTCATGGGTAGTGTCGATACCTTTATGATCAGTACCGTCTCAGACGATGCTGTATCCGGGGTAGGCGCAGCCAATCAGATTATCGCCATTGCCATTCTGGTCCTTAGCGTGATCGGTAACGGCGCATCTATCGTCGTCTCCCAGTACCTCGGTTCCAAAAAACCGCGGGAAGCCGCAGAAGTAACCGGGAATGCCATTACCCTCAACCTGGCGGTGGGACTAATCTTGAGCGCACTGCTGTTCGGATTGGGCAGACCTTTGCTGCATGCGCTTAATGTTCAGGGTGATATTTTCGACTACGCGCTCTCCTACATGAATATTGTTGGCGGGCTGATCTTCTTTCAGGCGCTGATCAACGGACTGGCTGCCACCATCCGTACGCATGGATTCACCAAGCAGACGATGGTGATTTCCCTGCTGATGAACATTTTTCACGTAATCGGCAACTATCTGCTGATTTACGGACATTTCGGTCTTCCTGCACTCGGCGTGGAAGGCGCCGCCATCTCGACGGTTGCGAGCCGTCTGATCTGTCTGGCCCTGTTCTTCTGGCTGCTCTACCGAATTATGGAAGTTCGGGTGAAATGGAGATATTACACGCACCTGTCCAAAAATTATGTGATGCAAATTCTCAAGATCGGTATTCCATCTGCTTTTGAATCGATTATCTATCAAGCTTGTCAGCTTGTGTTCACACTCTATATTACGTACTTGGGATCGGAAGCCATGGCTACCCGTCAGTATGCGCTCAACATCTCTAACTACATCTATCTATTCAGTGTAGCTGTATCCATGGGTACCTCCATCATCGTGGGCCATCTGGTGGGTGCAGGACGTAAGGAAGAAGCGTATAAACGTGTATTCTCCAGTGTAAAATGGGCCATGCTGGTCACCGTTATTATTGACGTTATCGTTATTTTATTCCGGGTACCGCTGTTTGGACTATTCACCGATAATGAGAGTATCATTATTATGGGTGCCCAGGTTATCCTGCTCAGCATCTTCCTGGAGACAGGACGCACAACCAACCTGGTGATCATCAACTCCCTGCGTGCTTCCGGTGATGCGAAGTTCCCTGTCTACATGGGTCTGATCTCCATGGTCTGCATGAGCTTACCGCTGGGTTATGTGCTCGTATTCAAACTTCACCTTGGTCTTGCCGGCGTGTGGATTGCCACAGCAGCAGACGAATGGTTAAGAGCAGTAATCATGTACTTCCGCTGGAAGAGCCGGGCTTGGGAAAAACATGCACTGCTTGAACCGGATCGTCCGGAATCCTCCTCCGCTTCACCGATGGCAGCTGTACATTAATCTATATTCGAAAAAGGGCCGTTCTTCGCGTCATTCAGACGTCAAGAATTGCCCTTTTTATTTATTTTTTTAAAAAATGAGGACTATTTTCTAAATTTTAACACATACTTTTTCAGACAAGCTTCCTATTATAATGTAAGCGTTATCAACTATATTTAAAAAGGAGGAATTTTAATGATTCAGCACTCTCGCAAGCGTAGACAGAAGCAAGCCCGGCCCAGGCCGCTCTCCAAGCTGATGTTAGCTGCAACCGTACTGTTCACCTCTTTTGCCATACCGTTCCAGACCCCTTCCGCTCAGGCCGCACCAGGAGCTGCCCAGGTCTATTTCAGCTCCGAATCAACCACAGGTTCACCGGGGAGCAGTATCTGGTACAATAACCCCGCCGCCGCCTCTGCCGGTATCCAGTATGCTACAAGCAAGCAGGCCGATATCCCCCTCACCAATCCCACAAGCTCCACTGCCACAGCCATCACCGTAAATCCCGACGTCCAGTACCAGAATATGCTGGGATTCGGCACATCGCTGGAAGAGTCTACTATTTATAACCTGTCTCTGATGTCCGCGGCCAAGCGGGACGAGGTCCTGCGCAGATTGATTGATCCCGTGAACGGAGCGGGAATGAACCTCTTCCGGATCACCTTCGGAACCTCTGATTTTACCAGCCGCAATTTCTACACTTATGAGGATACCAGAGGCAGCTTCTCCATCCAGAAGGACATCGACTATAACATAGTCTCTACGGTGCAGCGAGCCATCGCCATCGGTAACGAGACCGGCAATCCGGTCAAAATCTTCGCCAGCTCCTGGACGGCACCGGCCTGGATGAAGACCAACAACAGCCTGATTGGCGGCTATTTGAAGCGGGAAAATACGAATGATCTGGCGGTCTACTACCGTCGTGCCATTCAGGAGTACCAAAGCCGGGGCATCCCCATCTATGCGATGACTCTGCAGAATGAACCGCTGTATGCCGCGCCTGATTATCCAAGCATGCTCCTGACCTCTGCCAACGAACGGGAGCTGGCGATCGCCTTGAAATCCCAGCTCGACACCTACAGCATCTCCACCAAGCTATGGGCGTACGATCATAACTTCGGCGAGGTCTGGACACATCTTCCTGGCGTCTTGGACAACGCTGCAGCAAATGCGGCTATTGAAGGGGTGGCTTTCCATGACTACTCCGGCGATCCTACGGCCATGACAGCGGTACGCAACACCTATCCGAGTAAATCTATGCAAATGACCGAACGCGCCGTGTGGGGCACGGGAGGAGCCGACAGGATGGCGCAGTATTTCCGCAACTGGTCGGGTTCTTACACTAACTGGGTCACAATGCTGGACCAGAATATCCAGCCTGAGAAATGGACAGGAACACCAGGGCCGACCATGCTCATCCAGAGCACGTCGAACCGCAATACGTATTGGGTAGCACCAGAAGTCAATTTCATCGGTCAGTACGCCAAATTCGTGAAGCCAGGAGCCAAGCGAATAGACAGCAATTATGGCTCTGCAGCTACGGTCACCAATGTGGCTTTCCTCAATCCCGACAACAGCATCGTGACGGTCGTTATTAACCAGACCAGTTCCGCCAAGAGCTTCAAAATCCTCTCCGAAGGACAGCAGCTCCTGGGCACCCTCCCCGCCAAAACTGTAGGTACGTACATCTGGGCCCGTGGCGGAGGTGGCGGCACCGGCAGTGTACCGATCGGTTCCACCATCGCACTCCAATCCATGGCGAACAATCTGTATGTATCAGCGGATAATGCAGGCGCAAGTCCACTGATTGCCAACCGGACGACGGTCGGCACATGGGAGAGATTCCAGGTGGCCGATGCAGGCGGCGGCTGGATCTCCCTGAGAGCACTGGCGAACAACAAATATGTGACAGCGGAGAACGGCGGCGCTGATAGCCTCATTGCGAGCAGAGACACCGTTCAGGGCTGGGAGCAGTTCCAATGGATTGACAATGGCGACGGCACCATCTCGCTACTATCGAATGCCAACAACCGATACGTGACGGCTGATAACTTTGGTAATAGCGCACTGATTGCCAATCGCACAAGCATTGACGGCTGGGAGAAGTTCAAATTCAGTATCCAATAACCTTGCAACTTGCGTGCCAGAAAAACAGGTAACAGCCCGCCCCTCCATCAGGGGCAGGCTGTTCTTGGACAATACCCGTCACACTTCTAAAATTAAGCAAGCATAAGTGCACGACTTATGCTTGCTTAATTCATAGAAACAGAGGACAATATTCAGGGTAGCCGCTGTACATCAATAAAACTGAAGTTTAATCGATGTATCCTGCCAGTCCCTTGTCCATAAGATAATCCATCTCCGCATCGAGAAGGGTCTCCACGGTTAGCTCGTCCAGCTTCACATCACGCTGAGCTGTGATATAATCCACTAGATCATCATTATCAATGTCTACCTCACCCTTGGCATTAGCTTGGGCTTTATTAATAAAGGTCTGCTCATGCTTCAGCACCAACCGGATCAATCCGGGATCCACTTTAGTCTTAGCGGACAACACCGCCACCAGTTCCTGCTCATTTACCTGTTCGCTCATTGATAGTCATCTCCTTACAAGACAAGTTGCTGCAAAGCCATTGTAACACAGTCTGCCCTGAGCTGGGAGATTTAACTTCCGCACAAACTGTGCGAAAGCGTTCAAATTCGGGAATTACCCGCATAAATATAGCCAAGAACCCTTGTTTTGCCTTGTATTTACTCCCATACACGTATAATTATTCACCCCTTTCTGCAAAAAAACGTGTCATCGAGAGTAAACTTTTTTCAAAAAACAGTTGTTAGCGGCGCGTTCTTATGCCAAAATAATAAAAAATATATCCCAGCGTGAAAGCAGTAACGCGAAGAAGCATTAAACCCGAAGAAAAATAATTATACGTAAAGGCGGTTGAATTCATGAGCTTAGTACCTTCGATCGATACAGACATCTCCCGCAACGATGCTCAACTCTATGTTGAGAAGGTCTACAACAACGTTGTGAAACGGAACCCGCATGAGCCTGAGTTCCACCAGGCCGTTAAGGAAATTCTGGAATCCCTTCTTCCTATCCTGGCAGCTGAGCCTAAGTACCAAGAGAACGCCATTCTCGAAAGAATTGTTGAACCGGAACGTCTTGTTCTCTTCCGGGTACCTTGGGTAGACGACCAAGGCAAAGTTCGCGTGAACCGCGGCTACCGGGTACAGTTCAACAGTGCCATCGGACCTTACAAAGGCGGACTCCGCTTCCACCCGTCCGTGAACTCCAGTATCATCAAATTCCTCGGCTTCGAGCAAATCTTTAAGAACGCCCTCACCGGCCAGCATATCGGGGGCGGTAAAGGCGGCTCCGACTTCGATCCTAAAGGCAAATCGGAAGGCGAAATCATGCGTTTCGCCCAAAGCTTCATGACAGAACTGCACAACTACATTGGCCCACAAGTAGACGTTCCGGCTGGCGACATCGGTGTCGGCGCGCGCGAGATCGGCTACATGTTCGGACAATACAAACGCATCCGCGGCGGCTACCCTGCCGGTGTATTGACAGGTAAGAGCGTAACCTACGGCGGAAGCCATGCCCGCCCTGAAGCAACAGGTTACGGAACCGTGTACTTCGTCAATGAGATGTTGAAATCCAAAGGCCTGTCCTTCGAAGGCAGCCGTGTGGTTGTCTCGGGCTCTGGTAACGTTGCTATCTACGCGATCCAAAAGGCTGTGCAGCTGGGCGCGAAAGTCGTAGCATGTAGTGACTCTTCCGGTTACCTATATGACGAAGACGGCATCAACCTCGACACTGTCCGTCGTCTGAAAGAAGTAGAGAGAAAACGGATCAGCGAATACGTGAAGGAGCACCCGAACGCTGTGTACACCGAGGATTCCTCCCAGATCTGGACAATTCCTTGTGACATCGCGCTTCCAAGTGCAACTCAGAACGAGATCGACGAGGCCCTGGCGCTGAAGCTGATCGCGAACGGAGTTAAAGCGGTTGGTGAAGGTGCGAACATGCCATCCACTCTGGAAGCCATTGAACAGTTCCATAAAGCTGGCGTTCTGTTCGGACCGGCCAAAGCTGCCAATGCTGGCGGTGTAGCCGTATCTGCACTGGAGATGGCTCAAAACAGCATGCGCTTGTCCTGGAGCTTTGAAGAAGTGGATGCCAAGCTGCATGATATCATGGTCGACATCTACAAGCAGTCCGTAGAAGCCGCTGAACAATATGGACATCCGGGCAACCTTCTGGTTGGCGCTAACATCGCCGGCTTCAAGAAAGTAGCAGATGCTATGCTCGCTGAAGGTGTAATCTAAAAATAATAAGGCCGGCTATTCAATAGCCGGCCACTGACGGAGGGACCCTGCAATTCAAGGGTCCCTCTTCTATATCCACGAAAAGTCCCGTATCCAGTCAAAATGGCACACGCCGCTGGATACGGGACTCTTTTCAACTTATTTCCGGTTCAGCTTACGGATCAGAAAGATCATCAACAACAGCGATACAATAATAATCACAGCGTTAAACCCCATGGCACCAGTCAGCCAGTGCCACCCGGTAGAAGATATAGCTGACACCTCTGGTAAGGCGCTCTCAGGTCCCAATCTGGCTGTGCCTATCTTCTCCCCTTCAATATGGTTCCTGAAGCTTACAATGTCATACTGGGGTGCTACAGCCCCACTGTTCCCATACACTAGCCGGAATGGCCCATCCCCATCAACGGGAAACACCAGCTTATCCAACAAGTAATCCATTTGGACTCCCTGGAGCGGAATCGGAGAATCATCCTGGTTCTCAATGGTGACTGTGAAGTAAGGTGCAGTCGTGGGCTCGTGAAGAACAATATCTGTCCCGGCAATGCGGGAATCCTTGAAATCAAGCCGATATAGCTTGCTCCCCCCTACAGTACCAAGTTCCTTTCCACTGTCATCATGCAGCATATAAGCACGTGTAAAATTCCCGGTCGTCTCCAGCCGGATCGCCGATACCTTCAGCCGGTTATCATTATGGATAACAAGCTGCGTCTTCGAACCATCCTCTTTCATCTCATAGACAGGTTCTCGCTGCCGCGTGAAGTCTTGGATCGTCACCGTAGCTGTCTTATGCATCAGCCTCTTTAAACCAAATTCCAGTTTCTCCGCGTTATTTTGGACCACCAGACGGTAGTAGGTGAACTTGTAAGCCGAGCCCAAATCAATACCACTCTGTGCAAACTCTCCAGCCCTATACAGATTACCCTTGCCCAGAGGTTCCCACGTATTCCCGTCATACCCGCCGAATATTTGGACATGCTTCAAAAATGCTTCCTCGGGCAGATCGAACTCCAGCCTGCTGCCCTGAATATCACGGTTCTCTTCATTCGGGATCACCCTGTAATCAAAGGTCGTCTCCAGGTCCTTATTGAATTTATGGATTAAGTCGGTCTTGTAGCTAATGTTCTGCTCTTTCTGCTCGGCCTCTCCTGATTCCCGGTAGTAAGGGACGAACTGTCCTCGACTATCCTCAATCCGCAAGTCTCTCAAGCCGGCGTTGGCATGCTGATATACCTCTTCGTCGAGAAAAAACTCCTGATATGCCGCATCACCGCCTGGCTCGATGTCCTTGGTGAATCGCCATTGGCCACTCTTCTCTGCCCCATCCCCCTTGGATGAAGCCGCTTCTGCAACGCTTATTCCAAGGGTCTGGTAGGGCGGGAGAATAACTGCTCCTAACCCGCTCAGTCCGAGACAGCTTAAGAGGAGCAGATTGATACTAACCTTGCGTATCCGTCTTTGCCTCCGCATAAGCCTCCTCCATTCTGTTGGATACTTTTTGATACAGGTAGGAGATTCCGAGCAGACAGACACCGAAGCTGAAATACGCGATGATCTTATGACCAGCGCCCAGCAGGCTCAAGTCATATAGCAGCAGCTTGCCTGTTGCCAAGAGTGTGAGCCCAAGGCCGAAGCGGCGGATATACACATACCGTCGGCTGAAGCCATACAGAATGAACAGCACCGCCAGCAGAAGATAGACCAGACTGAAGATCAGACCGGCATCATGTAATTGAAGCTGCACACCGAGGAATGCAGTAATAATGCCGAGCAGATAAATGCCCATAATGACAGGGTACAGCTCCATGCTCCGATATTCCCGCTTTAGGATGGCGACCAGCACATCGCGGCTGCTGAACCAGACGAAAATGTTGAAGACTACAAGCAGGCCCAGCGCGATATAATCGGCTGACGTATTTTGCGCCAGTTCGCCTTCCAGGCTCGGTAGCCCTGCCGTAATTCCGATACAAATAACATAGCCCACGCCATATAACAGTAAGACGAAATACCTGACTACAGTATCAAACAGAATCCTCACTTTCGGCAGTACATAGGCCAGAATTATCGAGATCACAGCGGCCAGTACCCAGCGATAGAAGACCGTATGTGTGAAGTCATCGGGAACCACCCGTTGGTAGAGCAGGCCTGACGCATAGAGTAGAAAGGCCCAAACATTCAGTAAAGCAGCATATTTAAACCAGACGGCCAACCGAGTTTCCATTAACCCACTCACTGCCGACGTCTCTTTGTTTTGGTGCCGGACGGCATACCACACAGCAATAATCAGCATACCGGTAGTAATAAAAGCGTATTTCAAGGCAAAATAGGGATCGCCTTTAGGCAGTGCCGCATTTTCCATAATCATCTGAATTGGCACCGACAGCCCGAAGAAGGCTCCCAGGCAAAGGACCAGAATTCCCCATCCTGCCCGTTCCAGCCCCTTGAACCGATGCTGGCTGCCGTATACGGTTAGCACAACTGCCTCGACCAGCCAGCCGATGGACCACCAAGCTGCACCCAACTGAAAGGGAATCATCAACACCGCGAAGGTTAATGAGGTGGCATAGAATAGCAGCATACTCTGCTTCTCCTGTACCATCAGCATCTCGAGCATTCGACCGAGTCCTAAATACATAAGGCAGAAGAGCAATGCCAGCGCACCCTTATAATCACCCAATCCCGCATCTATTAATAGCACGTATAAGGTGATGCAGCTAACCAGCGTATTGCAGCCCAGCAAGGCGAAGTCCCACCAGGATAGCTTGGATCGATACTTGAACGGATACCACAGCGTAATACCCAGATACATGGCAAAAGTCAGCACTGCATACAGCATATTTACGCCATTACTGCCAGACAGCACGATCAGCATAAGCATGGATGGCGTATTGAACAGAAAGCTGATGTAATTAACGACCACCCAGCGCTTGCGCAGCGAGATCAGCAGCACCGAAAGGTTCAGCAGAAATAGATAACCCATCGCGGCATAAACTGCGCTCCCTTCCAGTCCAAACGCCAGTATGTAGGAAAAAAGAGGCAGGTATCCGCCGACAAGGCCAAGCGAGCAGATCGTCCGGGACTCATACCTCAGTGACAGCAGCACTGCCGTTAACGTCACGAGTACAGAGAGGGACAACCCAACATAGATACTTATAATCTCCAGTAGAAAGTAGCTGTAAAAGATGGAGCCGTAGAGAATGGAGATTCCTCCGCCGAGCAGACCCAGGGCGAACGCATTCCTCCCTTTGCGGAACAGCCATTCCCCGGAGCCAAGCAACAAGGCCCCCAACAGGAAAAAGGCGCTGCCCTTCATGTAGTCATTGAACCATGTAGAATAGCTGTATTTGAACCCTGCACCGACAGCGAGGATCAGGAGCAGAATACCTAGCCGGTTGATCCAGTTCAAGCCGATCTTCATCTCGATCTGATTCTGCTTCCTTCTACGCTGCAGAACCTCCTCGCTAATCCCTTCGGCTTCAAGCTCGCGGTATTTATCCCCAAACCCGGCCTGAAGAACCTGCTCAGCTTCTCTCTGCCGCTCGCGCCGTAACTGAATTGTCTGGTTCAATTCAGCAGCAATGCCCCCAAGCCGGGCGGTGATTACCTCTTTATCCTCACCCAACTGACGGTTAGCCGTGCTGTACATCCGCTCCAAACGGTGTTTAGCCTCCTGCTCGAGAGCCGTCAGGCGATCTGCATAGCCACGGCTTCTGGATGCAAAATAAGTATGCAGCTTCTGCTGTGAAACCCGGAGAATATTACGCTTCTCATCCATCATTTGTTCTGACAGAGCAATACGCAGCTCGGAGTTCTCCACCTCCAGCCGGGATGCCTTAAGTCTGAATTCATCCAGAATCATAAGATGCTCGTCATATCTCTTCTTCAGTGCCTCATGCTCATTCACCAAGTCATGACTTTCATATTCAGCGATCAGCTTTCCGTAGTCTTGTAGAAGCTCATTCTGCCGCTCTTGTACAGACTTCATCCGTTCTCTGAACTGCTCCATAGCGCCTCCCCATGACTTAATTTGTTAATATTTTCATTTTACTACAAATAAACGCTGATTCGATGTATTTGCCTGAAACTACTGAGATTTTTCGCCCACCAGTTTGCAGGTTTCGTTTCATCAGGTGCAACATTCTGGAAGAAACCGGCGTCAGATAAGTAACAATGGCCTAAACTACTCGTGATTAAAGGAGAATTACAACATGAACAACAACGTACTTAAAACCAGCGCAGTCCTCTTAACGCTATCTATGGCATTAACCACAGGCTCGGCTCTTGCCAAGCCAGCATCAACTACCCAAAATAACAGTGCGCAACACTCTGTAGCGAGCGCAGGACAACAAGTTTTCACGATTGAGATTAACGGAACTGCCCTTACAGATACCGGCTATCAGCTTCCTGGAGGTAAGGAACCGCTGATTCCCTTGCGGGCTATGGCAGAGGCTTTGGGCTTTAAGCTGGAATGGAACAGCAAGACCAAATCAGTTGAGCTGAGCCAAGGTAATATTTTCACAACCGTAAAGACTGGCGAGGACCGCTATGTCATCAATAGAATGTACACTCCGCTTGGCACCGCCCCTGTGTTAAAGGGGGACAAGCTGTATGTTCCGGCTTCCTTCGCCAGCGAAGTGCTGCATCAATCTGTTTCGGTGAAAGGGGCCTCGATTCTTATTCATACAGACATTCAAGATCAAGAAGCTGTGATCGACACTGGTGTTATCACATCGGTTTACCAAGACGAAAGCGGCAAATATAAATCTGTGCAGATTCAAGGCGCAGGTACGGACGGGATCATCCTCACTGTCGGCCCGGATACTGTCTTTAAGTCGGCTGACGGAGGGACACTTGCGTTCACCGATCTTCATATCGGGATGACTGTACAGGCAACACATTCCATGATCAGCACCTTCAGCTTACCGCCGCAAACCCCTACGTATTCCATAACCGTTTTGGATCAAAAGAAACAAGCTGACCTGCTTGGAACCGCAGGCAACGTGGAGGAAGTGCTGAAGGATGCAGATGGGGGTATCAGCTTCCGTCTGAAGGGCGACCCCCTCACCGGCCTTTCGCAAAGTGAAATCGTACTTCGCCTGGCTGCGGACACCGAGGTGGTTAATGGAAAAGGCGAGGCCATAGAAAGCAGCAGCCTTGTAAAAGGGGCCAAGGTGATCGGCTTCTACACCCCGATGATGACCAAGAGTCTGCCACCGATCGGCACAGCCGTCAAAATCGTGGTGCAGCCTGCACAACCTTAAAACGGTTAAAACAGTCCCGTTCGAACGGCAGCACCTGTCACAAAGAAGGCCTGACTCCAGTATGGAGTCAGGCCTTCTTTATATTTATTGCTTGCGTGTTAACTCTTCAGAACCTCGCCGACTGGCGGCTGACCACCCAAGGTGACCTTGTCCTTGCCTGTGGTCTTGGACAAGTACAACGCCTCATCCGCCTCCCGGTACAATGTCTCGAAAGTCACATCACCCCGCTGAGTAAAGGCGATCCCGATGCTCACGGTCAGGGAGATGGTATTCCGGCCATCCAAATTCACGACATGCTCCCTGATCATAGTCCGGAAAAACTCCGCTTCCTCCAGCGCCGCCGCTTCACTGCTGGCAAAGAAACAGACGGCGAATTCTTCGCCACCCACTCTTCCCGAGATGCCGATGTCTTTATATACACTCAGAATTTTACTGGACAGGTCGACCAGCGCCTGGTCACCTGCCAAGTGACCATATGTATCATTGATTAATTTGAAATCATCAATATCGAACAGCAGCAGTGCTGTGCCCTTCCCCTCCCGCAATCCATGCTTCTGTACCAGCCCCATAAAGTGCCTGCGGTTATAGAGCCCGGTCAGATCGTCCACCGTAGCCTGATGCAGCAACTCCCGCTCGTAACGCTTCTTCTGGCTCTGGTCGCTGAAGACTAGCAGGATACCTGTTGTCTCAAGTTCATTAGGCTCTGTTACAATCAGTGAGACCCCATAGTATGAGCCGCCCGGGCCAGCTACTTCGATCTCATATTCACCTGCTCGTCTCTGCCTGTAGGCCTGAGCAAGCTCCGTATGCTGTACCAGCAACGGAGTAATATTCTTGCCAAGCCAAGTCGAAGGCCACTCTCCAGATAAATCAGATAGCATCATGGCACCATTTTCATTGATATCCATAATAATGTCGTGAGGATCAATCACAACAATGCCATCCTTCATATTCTCAAAAATCTTATTCTTATCCAGTGGGTACAGGGCAAGATAAGGATCTCTGAATACGGTGAAGTAAGCCGCTATCGTTGCCGGCAAATAAGTAAAGGCAGTGAAGCCTGTAACAGTAATCTTCAGAATGGGCAGCAGAAAGATGGAAGCTACGGGTACCAGAAGTCCGCCAAGCAGCAGCAAATTGCGCCTCAGATAATATTTGGGAGCACCCCACATGGAGGCAGTCAGCAAGTAAAGGGCATAGACACCAAAAAGCTGATCATAGGCGATCAGACACATACTGAGTAATGTAGGTTGAACCATGACTCCGCTGATGCCTGCCTCTATTGCCACGCCCACCTCGCTGCGCATCAGATGATGATAGGAATCCGTAAAGATAAGCAGCACATAAGCAAAAACAGGAATAGAATACAGGAATAGCCGACGCGGAAGCTCTGCCGTTGAGCGGGACACGTAGTCCTTGATAACAGCATATGTAAAAATCGTGCTCATAAACAGCGGTGGCTGCTGCAGGTTTTTCCACCATAGCTTCGCACCAAAGGAAATAGCCATAATCTCTCCGGCTGTCGCTGCAAATATCCAGCTAACCAGCAGCATCAAAATCCATAAATAGCGTCTTCCTGGTGTTTTACGAAACTGATAAGCCTTGACACCCATATAAAGACTGAGAATACTGCCCATGATTAAATAATACGGATAACCCTGTATCCACGGCATGTAAAATTTCTCCTATTATTAGATAGCTTTGCCTCATTATAGCTCACTCTCACTAACAATTGAATCATTCTTCCACAATCCTTAAGGAAATGATTGGTAGATATATTTACGTAGCCGCTGTATTTCAAGGTTATCCTTTAAATTTGACCCGGTTTGAGAACATATGCTTTCTGGCCAATTCCTTGAAGAATTGTTTGTCGTCCTCCGACTGGAAAAATCGTTTGGGAAGGATCAGCGCCTGATTGGCAGAGACAAAAAAAGCAAACAAACTGGCCGTCTCCCCAATCTTATATATTTCTTCCCATTTGACGTGCCCTGAGCCTGAATCGGACTGATGCCGAATGCCCTCATCCGAGATCACATAGCTTTGGGGTAGCTTTGATTGATTGTCGCTTTCAAAAGCCCTCTTCGACTTTTTGGTCAAACTTGACCGCGTAATAAACCAAAGAATGATAGCCAGTCCAACCGCCGTTACTGCGAGGATAGACAGACTGGAAGTGCTGTAATTCTTAGTTATTGCCAGCATGATTGCGAAATAGGCAACCACACTGAACGAAGTGACGATGATTCTGCTATTCAGGCTGAACCACAGGTTAAACTCCTGAACATCTCCGCTGCTTAGCTCGGTATCCACCTTGATCTCTTGTGACATCCTGACTCTCCTTCAGCGCGTAATAGATTGTACGATCCTTTAATTCTAACACTAATTATGCAGGCTGTGACCTCCTGAATGGACCGAAACAGACTCTGAGTAGACAAAAAAGACAACCCTCCACTTAAAAGGGTTGTCTGGTCAGGAATAGTGTCTATTTCTTCTGCGCCAGGCGCTGCTTGAACTTGTCCACGCGTCCGCCGGTTTCTGTTTCTCTTTGCTTACCAGTATAGAACGGGTGGGAGGCAGAACTGGCATCCACACGGATCACCGGATAGGTGTTGCCATCTTCCCACTCCATGGTCTCATTAGACGACTTGGTGGAGGTACTGAGGAACTTGAAACCTACGCTGGCATCCAGGAATATGACCTGGTTAATTCTGGGATGTATGCCTTCTCTCATGGCCGATGACCTTCTTTCTGAGTAAATGGATTCAAATCGTAAATATTACGAATTAAGTCATGTCTACATCATACGCTAACTCCGACATGAAAGCAATCTTAATGAAACAGCATTCCCAAAATCAGTTATTTATAATCCACTTGTATATAAAGTGAACTTAAGAATAGCACATTGCTGATTGATAATATCCTTATCTTTATAGGGCATTCTCAAGTCAGCTTGCCTAATTCTTAAGTTCAGCTTATGCAGCTCAACAAATCTGTAGTCTTACCTAATCATACATCGTACTCCAGCTGTTTCTTGGCCTGGACAATGAAATCGAGCGGGTTCTCGATAGTGTCAGGCTGATATTGCACAGCCCCAATCTTTAGTCCCAATTTAACCTTGTATTTACTCATGAACCCGTTATCGTTCAGCTCCAGCAGCTTGTCCTTGATCCGTTCAATAACGATTTTCGCCCCGTCGCGGTCTGTGAACAGCAGCAGTCCCCATGTGGCATCATCCTTATCCAGCAGGTAGATC
Organism: Paenibacillus agri; assembly: GCF_013359945.1. GTDB lineage: Bacteria > Bacillota > Bacilli > Paenibacillales > Paenibacillaceae > Paenibacillus_AQ > Paenibacillus_AQ agri. The sequence continues at coordinate 17,184 of NZ_JABWCS010000217.1, forward strand.
GCATCATTGGTGCGGATACTGGACTGGCTGATTTGCGAAAGATCATAGATCGCCTCTGTAAGTTGCTCTTCCGGAATCAAACGCCGGATTTCATCCCAGTACTTAACCTTTACCACAAGAAGGGTTAAAGGAATCTTGTACCGTGTAGAAATGCCGGTGAACAGGCTGGCATCCTTCTGGAACGCCACACTATTGCGCAGATCGGTATTTTCGTCTACTGTTGCCAATTGAGCTGCCCGTTTCTTGAGGCTCTCATTCTCAGTCTGAAGCTGACGGTTGCCTAGCGTGAAGATCCAGACCACAACGGTTAGAAGCGGGGTCATAATAAGCCAGAAATAGGTGTTCAGACCAATGGTCTCTCCCTGTGATATCGTCTGGAACATAATAAAGAATCCGTATCCGAAAATAAACGCAAGGTTCAGCACCAGTCCGGCCGTCACTGTAGTGAAATAGGTAACTACCGCCAGGATAAAAGCCACATTCAGGATGATAATGTTCTGGATGTAATGGTTCGGTGACCCGGCAATGAACACAATACAGATGTAGGCCAGAACAAGGAATAACAGAAAGGCGGCATCAGATACCAGGATGCTGCGATTACGTCTCACGCTTATCACCACGTTTCTTCATATGTTTGCGAAGCAGCAGAATCAAGGATACCAGCACCAACGCAATGACCAGCACGGTTGCGACTACAAAGCCGAGCACGTCGCCTCGTTCCAGGACTTGCTGCACTGCCGAGTCCTTCTCGGCACCGGAGACGGTCTTAAAGCGATAGGCACTGACGTTGCCATCTTTGTCGGCTACTACACCATCACCGAACACCTTCCATTTGTCTTTCTCGGTGGCGAGCAGCCTGGAAGCCACATAATAATCATCGGAGCTAACGCCCGTAATAGCCAGCATCCCCCGGCCCGCTGCAAAAGGTGATTCGATCAACTGCAGGGTACCGATCTCACCACCATAGCTGTCTTCAATGCTCATTTTTTCATTCGAGGTAATTCTAGTGCCGTCGGTATTGTATTTAAAATACAGCTTGTCATTACTATCACGGATGACCTTATTGTCTTTGTAGCTGCCGATGGCGATGATATTGTTGTTCTTCAGACGGTCTGCGTTGACATTATCCTGATAGAACTGGATATCACCCGTATTGCCATCCGCATACTGGCCTAGCAAATTGATCACATTAGATACGCTGCGAAACGTATAATCATCCAACATCTGCGGAAGCACTATGGCGACATGATTATAGACCCCATCGCGCAGGAACGGATACGGATAGTTGTTGAACAAGAGATCGGTGCGGTCCTTTGTGTTCAGATGCATCATAGAGTCCTTGCCGATATACGCCCATGGCATTTGCTCTGTATTCGGCGTACAGATCGCGTTCGTTACTTCCAGATCAAAGGCCACCTTGACCGAAAAGTTGCCCGAGATGTTCAGATTCTGCGGAATGGCCAGATTCAGGGTATCCCCGTTCGCCAGCTCCCGATTCAGCTTCTTGCTTCCGATCGGGGTATCGTTGATGCTAACCGTCACCATCGCACGGTCGAAGTCCAGATTTTGCGCATAGCGGAGATCCAGACTGATCTTACCGGCATCGGCAATCGAACGGTTGGAAGGCAACGAGACAAAGTAAGTTTGCTCCTGATGATACGGTCCGGTTAGCTTGTCCCCGCTCTCGGTAAAAGTAATATTGGAGCTAAGGGCGAACGGAGGCGTAGCTACCTCTGTCGTATCACCGACAACCTTCAGATCACTACTGATCTGACGGGTAAGCTGTCCATTGCTGAGCAGCCGACCGGCCTTAATCAGCAGGTTCTCATCCCTGGAGGTGACAACCAGCGTAGGCCGTGTGTCTTTGTTGACCAGTTGGATGATTGCATGAGTCCCCATATCCTCCGATGCAGTAATTGCGGCCTTGAGGTTGGCGGGGAGCCGGTCATACATAGCTACCAGCACTACCGCTTCTTTATCCTGAACGGTATCGCTCCGGTAAGGAAGCAGTGCAATGGTGCGGTCATTCACTGTATTGGCCTTGGCGTACCCGGAGAGAGCGTAAGACGCTGCTTCCAGCTCCACACCCGTGGCGTTCTCTGGCACGGCGAGCAGGCTTTTGCCCCCTTTGACCATATCAATGCCTGAGAAACGCTTACTGAAGTCGCTAATGCCTCCAGTCAGGGCTTTCGGCGTGTAGACTACACTTACACTTGAGGTATTGAACAAATGCAGCCAGTTATCCGGCGTATTATCAATAGTACAGAGCTGATCGTCAGTTATCTTGGTCCGCAAATATCCCTGAATGCTAAGCGTGTTCGTCCCTTGCTTCAGGAATCCCTTCGGTGCCGGGATGATCAGTTGCTGCTCCCCGTTGTTCCCAAGTGAGGGCCGGAAGGTGTAGAAGGGACTGCCGTTGAGCGACAGGGTCACACTCGACAACTGATCTTCTGTAATTTGCGAAATTTGAAAATGCAGGTTGATCTTGAGATCTTGTACATTCCAGTAATCCATGATCTCAAAGAACTGCTGCCGGGAGCTTGTCCCCGTCAATGAGGAGTCGGTTCCGGTAAAGAAAGTCTCATAGCTCTTCCCTTGGGCTCCAGGAAGAACTTCGGCAGCCACGACATGCAAGGGGACCAGGAAAAGGGTGAGGCAGACCGCCCATATTGCCAGTTGTTTTTTTATCATCGTTGAACTCTCCTGTTGTCTTGTATTTCTCTTCCATCGACAGCGGGTTCAAGCTCTGCCCGCCGTCCGGTGTTAATAACGCTCGGTCTTGTACCATTTGGCTTCCCGTTTAAAGATCTGATCCTTCATATAGTTATACAATCCATAGGCCGCAACCACCATCCACATCTGACAATAAGAGACATACATCAGCAAGATGATCCATAGGTTGGAGACGCTCATCTCGCCTTTCTCCGTCGTCAGTGTAATAAAAGTACCTACTATGAACAGGATAACCGCCAGCAGCCAAAGAAAGTTGCTTAATCCGGCAATAGTCGTATGTACATAACCCAACGCATGCAGAATCAGCAGGATATCAGAAGTCACGAGCGAGGTCAGAAGAAGGAAATAGATGGACAGGAAATACAGGATATCGAAGCGGACTCGCTTCGCAGATCGGTTAAAGAGTAACGGGATATTTTTAACGATGACATATATATTGCCCTTAGCCCAGCGCGTCCGCTGCTTGAACCAGACCTTCACCGTCTGTGGCTCCTGCTCCCAGGTCACAGCCTTCGGCTGGAATTTGATCCGGTAGCCCATCATATAGATGCGGAAGCTGATCTCCGTGTCCTCTGCGATCGCCTTGACATCCCAGCCACCGATACTCTCCACAATCGATCTGCGCATAATGAAGTTGGTGCCTGGGATGGTGCACAGCTTGAACAGCTTCCAGCGGCCTGCCTGCGCCATCCATTGAAAAGAGAGGGTCTCAATATTAATAAACCGGGTCATTAAGCTCGCATCACGGTTACGGGTTCGGAATTTCCCGATCACCGCGCCTAAGGTAGCATCATTCATAATCTCCCCAACGAGATACCTCAGCGCCGTTTTCTCAGGTGTATTGTCAGCATCATAGATGGCGATCAGTTCCCCCTTGCTGTGGGTGAAACCAATATTGAGGGCATTGGACTTGCCCTTACCGCCTGTTATAGCATCCGTATTGATCACGATCAGGTTACGCTCAGGATGGCGATCCTTGATATTCCCGAGCAGTTCCGCGCTATTATCCGACGAATTGTCATTGATGACAATGATCTCATAGCGGTCATGCGGGTAATCCAGCTCCAGCAGCGACTCCACCGTCCGACTGATGACAACGCCCTCATTATGGGCCGGTACCATGATGGAGACGAAGGGGATCTCACCCTTGATCGCAGGTACTTCTTCATCTTCAGATTTAATGTAATACAAGTATCCGGCAATAATAAGAACCACATTCACCAGCAGCAGTGACCAGATGCAGACCACCGCGATTACCATCAACACATCCGAGATTGTCATGGTTTTCTCCTAAGAACAAATTATTTTCTTATTTCATATATTTACGGCGATACATCCGGTAGCCGATAACGAGCAGCCCGCCGAAGAACACCAAGGACACGATAATCGCCACAATAAAGAACTGGTTCTGTACACTGAACAGCCTGGTGAAGCTCTTGACCTGCTCATGTTCATACTCGAAGTCTGCGCTCACAGCCTTGGGGCTGTAATCTATATTCAGCTCTTGACCATTTATAGAGATCACGCCCTGCGAAGAGGTAATGATATGGGTATCCGTAGCCACCCTATGTGCTTCCTGCTTATAATCTGAAAAAGGAATCCAGGACTGCTCCAGCTTCTGCAATAGCTTCTCCATTCCAGCTTCATCCTCCGGAAAATCGGCGACTATAGCGGTGTCCATTGGTAGATCTGTCAGTCCACTGCTCCCTGTTTTGTATTGTGTCACTAGATCATCCAGTGGCACACTGTATAGTGAGGAGATAAATGCCTTCGATGTATTGGTCTGCTCCATATAATGGAGTTCCTTATTAGGAAAAAGCACTGCCGAGTCAAAGAAAAGGAGGCCGGTCTGTGCATATTCCTTGTCATAGGTCCAGTAGCTTTCTGCTCCGACTCCAAGTGGCGCAACGCCCTGATCTGCCAGCAGATTGATGAAGATGCTCATCTTCTCCCGCAGCGTATCGTCGCTCCGGCTAATGACGGGGCCAATCACCGGGACATTAACCACAATACTGCCGTTACGGGCTTGAACAGCCTTCAGCGCCTCCAGGTACCGCAGCATTGCCGGAAAATCAGTATTGGTAAAGACGGGGCGGATACTCGCAATGAAAGGAATGCCCTTCTGGTATAACTGGTCGGCCATCTGTTGCAGCAGGTTTAGATCAGTGAACGGATAAATCTCTTTTAATACGAGATACGAATGAGGGGTATCTGTAATATGAAGCCACTCTCTCAGCACACAGGCCATCGCCAGTGAGCTTCCATCTCCCTGTTTCAGATAAGGGACATACGTATATTTCCCACTGCCCACAGCATAAGGAACCTGTACACTGCTTCCGAGAAACAACAGATTCCCATATGACCGCTCTGCTTGGCTTGCGGCAATATAAGGCATATCTTGCACCTGCAGGTTTGCCTCCGGCAACCCGCCAATCCTTAGACTCGCGCTACCGCCAGGCTGTATAGCCACCGATAGATGCAGTGCCTCTTTCGTGTCAGCCGTAGGGTTATACCCAATATGCAAATATTGCCCCTTATAATCCGCTAAATCCTCCAGAAAAACATGATTGTCAGTAGTAATATCAGCGGCATTTATTACCGTTATCACATTGGAATAATCACTCATGGAGCCTTTAACATATTGATCGAGGTGCACCAGTGTAACCTGCGCACTGTAGGCCGCCAGCTGCTTTTGAAGCTCATCAACATTGCCCTCGCGTACGGTCCCTTTCGCCAGACTATCGAACAGCAGCAGGACACGCGGCGGCGCGGCGGCAGATTGCGCAGGGGTAGGCGTAAGGAGCAGCAGACAGAGAAATAACGGCAGTACAACCATTGCGACTCGATTCCTCACGCGCCCACACCCTCATGCACTTCCGGATTATAAGCACCGGTTGTATTCCGCTCTACATCCTTGAATATGGAACGGCCAATGACATTGGACACGGCCAGGAAGGTTACGAGATCGAACGATAACGTGAACAGAAATTCGTGTTTGGATAAATCGGCATCACCCGCTCCGATAATCGAAACCAAGATACCCGATACCCCTACGCCCATCGTTGCCAGCACGAGCGCCATGCGCTGAATTCCCCGCAGGTTCCCTTCCTTGACAGCTGCTATACAGGATGGCATGTACAATCCCAGAATTACCAGCACCCAGATAACAACAAAACCGAATGTATGAGGAGCAAGCTTTTGTTTAAGTAGGCTGTAGCCAGAGAAGAAAAGGGTGTGTGCACCATATTCTTTTCCCGCAGATTTCTCGTAATTCCCCATCGCCGGCGGCCTTATTGTAAACGCGCTTTTGGCAGCTACATTCAGAATAGAAGTCAACTGCCCCGGATTGCTGGCATAGTATTTCAGAATCGGACCGAACCCGTATTGACTGTAGAACTCTCTCTGGAGAATAGGTGATTTCACATCAATCGTACTGTATTGCTCATAGTAAATCGTCCCTTTCAAAATGGCGTACTGTTCATCGATGCCAAAGGACTTCAGTGTATCTTCCGGGTTCGAGGACAGATTTAGCACCCCGCGGGTCATGGCATGGTATTGGTTGATATCCACAAATTCTTTGGAAATATTCAAGTAGGTGGCAACACCAGTGAGCATCATAAAGATTACAGAGCCCATAGTCAGCCAGCGAAAGAAAGCATCCTTGCGAATCCAGATAAGTGTGATGGCTAGCACGGAGATAATCATGCCCACTGGGGCATTTTGCTGCTTGGAGGTGGTCAGGATAACCGTGCTAGTGACCAATAAGGCCAGCATCGCGTAGTCATTGTATCGTTTGCGGTATAATGCCAGCCAGGAACCGAACACGAAAATCATCATGATCGTGACCACACTTTCACCAAAAAAGGAGTTAAAAAAAGCCGTATAGGCCGTATCGCCAAAGATAAAAATAGCAATCGCTGCAATTAGCAGCCCTTGCTTGCGGGACATTTTCCACGTAATCGATTCTATCAGAATATAAATAGCGCACACATACAGTATGGTATACATCGCAGCTTGAAAACGAACATCAAACACCTTATCGCTATACAACAACTTGTTCAGGCCGATCGCCAGCTTGATAAACAACGACTGGGAAGAGCTCAGAATCGCTTGGTTCTCATTGTAATACTGAAAGATTCCGAACTGCTTGATAAAGTAGCCAAAGTACTGACTGTCATAGTCCGGCTGGTTGAAATAAAGCCCGTTGCTGTAAGTGATGCGAAAGAAATCGCCATTATCGGCCATACCAATATAGGGGGCTGTAAATAAGGCGATAACGGTAATAATCAATACCCCAGATGCTGCTATAAATGCCGGGGAAGTCAAGGTGTTGGAAAACATCAGCTTTTGTCGAAATGAAGGTCTGAGATTGTATTCAAGCATAGAGTTTCCTTTCCTTCTGTACAGTTTGCTATTCGTAAGTGTAAGCCAACAACGCCATCAGATTGTCAAAAGAGTAGGCTTGTCCGCTCGCCGTGTCACCGAACCCTCCATACAGTACACTTCCCGTATCTAGCACACGGAACTCGTTCATCCGTTCGATACTTGTACGGTAGAGTTGATCATCTGCGAGCTGCGCCCCGATCATAGCCGTTATGGCATAAATCGCTGTGGAACGAATATCATTCACCGGAGTGCCTTCCCGCGTATATTGACCATAGAGTGTTCCCGCCTCCACCTGCTCGCGGATAAACCGGATGCTGGCAGGCTTCTGCAAATGGACCTCCGACAAGGCCAGTATAGTCAGCAGCGATTCTACTGTATTAATATTCTCAGATTTATAACTGCCGGTTTCATAATCAAAGCGGGTCTCATAGAACGGAAATGAATCCGAGAGATAGCCCTGCTCCTGAATTTCCTGCATGTTGTGCATAAGCACGGCGCGTTCCTCAACAGGAATCGACAATTTCTGCAACACACTCATATCAATATAACATAAAGTTACAAACTTGTTAGTGAGATTGTATTTTTTATCGTAAAAATCGTACATATATCCGTCTTTCACATTGTAATGATAAAATCTTTGCCCGTACTTCGCCGCTTCCTGCGAGTAGCCCTCATCCTTAAAGGCCGTTCCGGCCTCCTCCAGCGCCCCGATTAAGCGCAGATCATCCACTGCCGCATTCACAGGGTACTGCTTCTGTAGCTTAGGACTAAAGCGATAGCTGAAGCCGCCCTCCATATCAAATGTCTTCTTTGCCTTCTCCCACTCAGCACCGAATAAGGCTTGGTTGCCGGTAAGCACTGCATATCTCATCATCAAAGACGCCGATTCGCTTAAGATCTCGTGTCCGGTGGCAGCCTCGCCCTTTTGGTCGGTATCCAGCAGATTTGTGTATACGCCGTACTCTCCAGTAAGTCTGGAGGAGATGAATGAATAGAGCGTCTGTGCCTCCGCCATCTCTCCTGTCTTATGCACCACCCTGTCTGTCTCCTGCGGAGCTTCCGTATGGCTAATAGGCTCTTGGATAGCAGTCTTTACAGTCGTTTCGCAAGCAGATAACACGCTCATGCTGATGGCTATTACTGCAATAGAGCTCAGCTTTCGTTTCATAGTTGGCTTCAATATGTCACTTCCCTTCTGAGATGACTTGGCTCCTTGAGCGTGACCCTCTGTACCATATCAGAACACCCAGAGAGCATAAACAGACAGCCAGCAGTACCCCATATACTTGCTTGTACGCTAAGGCTGGAGCAAGATCCTTCTGGGCATGCAGCAGTAAACCGCAGACGGCTACAGACACCGAGCCGCCAAAGAATTGGATCAATTGCAGTAGCCCCATCCCGGACCCGATCCATTGAGGCGGAAGAATTCGTGAGGTCTCGTTGTTCAACGATGCCATCGTTGCCGAGAAGGCTGGGGAGAAACAGAGGTAGCCGAGCAGAATAATCGCTGGCGAGGCCGAAAGATCCAGCGCAAAGACTCCCAGCGTGAAGGCCATGATCGCATGCCCAATCAGCAGGAAGCGCATATTGCCATAACGGTCGATCCAGCGGCCGACGAAGCGGGTACAGAAGGCGGAAAAGACTGCACCAGGGGCAATGAACAGGCCGATTGATAGCGCCGACTGATGGAATAGATTGGCGAGAGCGAGCGGCATCAGGAATAGGTTGCCAAGATTCAACACCAGGATACAGAATCCGATGGTTACCAGCTTTCCATACCCGGGCATGCCCAGTAGCTGAGGATTGATGAACGGGCTCTTTGCCCGTTTGAGATGCAGTGCATGAATCACGAAAGAAACCATGCTGATCCCGAGCCAAATCAGAGACTGGCTTGTTACAGCAATCAGCAAGCTGGCCGCATTAATGATCGTAAGAGCAGCCCCCGGCACATCAAAGCTCGCCTGCCGCGGCATTTCCTTGGGCAGCAGGCGAAGAAGTACCGGCAACACTAACAGCACCAGGCAGGTGACTCCGAACAGTCCGTTCCAGCCCCAATATTGGCTGATAAGGCCCCCTACAATCGGGCCGAGGCCGAACGCCATGGCGCTCCCCGCTGAGATCATGGCAATCGCTGCGCCCCGGCGCTCGGCAGGCACATACCGGCTGGCCAGAACAAGACCGAGGCCTGCCATGGAGCCTGATCCTGCCGACTGCAGAATTCTTGTGATTAAAAGCGCCGTGAAATGATGTGCAAATAGTCCGAAGACCGAAGCCAGCCCAAGCGTAATCAGGCCCACGGTAAGCAGCCTGCGGATCGGCACCAGATCCGACAGTCGGCTGTATATCACTGTAGACAACGCATATCCGATTGAATAGCTGGAAATCACCCATGAACCCAAATCGGCAGTGATCTGCAGATCCTGTATAATCGTTGGAATCGATACGTTAAACATCGTTGTGTTCATCACGACAATAAAGAGGCAAAAGGTCCATAGGGGCATCACGACTTTATCATTCATTAGGTTCCATCCTATCTCTTGTTATGAATCCAGTATATACTTCATGCAAAGAAGAGCAAGCCTCGGAATAGGCTTGCTCTTCTGCTGTCCTTAATGGACGTATCTTATTGGGCTTCCTGCGAAACCGCTGTAGGTACTGCATTATCTTTGGTCTTGGACAGGAAAATATTCAGAATAATGGCGGTCAACGAACCTGACACGATGCCGTTCTGCAGTAGCATTTTGGCAAACTCAGGCAGTTGGTCGAACATAGCCGGCAGCGTAGCCGAACCGAGACCCACTGCGATACTGCATGCAGCAATCAGCAGGTTACCATCCTTACGCAGATCCACTTCCGACAGAATCGACATCCCGGAAGCAGCTACCGAGCCAAACATCACGATCATGGCTCCGCCAAGCACTGCACTAGGAATGACGGTAGTCAGTGCAGCAAGCTTAGGCAGCAAACCTAGCACGATCATAATTCCACCTGCGGCAAAAATAACATTGCGTGTCTTCACGCGTGTCAACGAGATCAATCCGACATTCTGGGAGAATGCAGTGTAAGGGAAAGCATTGAAAATCCCGCCCAGCATAATGGCAAGGCCTTCCGAACGCAGTCCGTTCACAATTTGCTTCTGCTCTACCTTCTGATCGGTTGCACGGCCTACGGCAAAGTAGACGCCTGTGGATTCTACCATACTAACGATGTTCACGATAATCATCGTCACGATCGCTGTCAGATTGAACTCCGGCCAGCCGAAGTAGAACGGCTGGGCAATGCTTACCCAAGAAGCTTCAGTTACGGAAGAGAAATGAACGATCCCCATACCGTAGCCGATGGCTGTACCGACCACCAGGCCGACCAGCACGGATACCGAGCGGAGAAAGCCGGTCGCCAGACGATTAACAATAAGAATTACCAATAGGGTAATCAAAGCCAGCAGCAGATTGCGCGGCTGTCCGAAGTCAGGACTGCCTTGGCCGCCAGCCACGTTATTCATGGCTACCGGAATTAATGAAAGACCAATGATCGTCACGACAGAGCCGGTAACGATGGTCGGGAAGAACTTCAGCAGCTTGCCATATAAGGGGGCTGCCAGCACGACGAATATGCCTGAGATAATAATGGCCCCGTAGGCCGTCGCCAGATTACTGGAGAGGGAGATCGCAATGATCGGGCCTACTGCAGTAAAGGTACAGCCGAGAATGACCGGCAGACGGCTGCCGAAATACTTAGTGCCCATGACCTGCAGCAGTGTGGCCAGCCCGCAGGTGAACAGGTCGGCGGCGATCAGATACGCCATCTGTGTGTTGTTAAGCTTCAGCGCCCCTCCCACAATCAGCGGGACAATGACCGCGCCGGCATACATCGCCAGTACATGCTGAAGCCCAAGTGTGAATACCTTTTGTTTGCTTAACATCCTGCACTCTCCTTCATTGATTGTGATTCTACGGTTGAATCATTGTCTATAAAATGAATCTCTCCTGGTACCATAGAAGCGATCCGGGCCAAGGAATGAACGTTGATCCCTCGCTGCTCGAGCAGCCCACGTCCTTCCTGGAAGCTCTTCTCGATCACACAGCCTACGCCAAGCAGCTCTGCGCCTGCTTCCTCGATAATATCAGCCAGCCCCACCAGCGCTGCGCCAGTAGCCAGAAAGTCATCGACAACGAGTACTTTATCCGCAGGCCCTAGATATTTTTGCGAAATGCTAATCTGGTAATCTTCCTGACGGGTGAAAGAATGTACAGGAGCGGAATATACCGCTTCGGAAAGAGTGACTGCCTTTCTTTTCTTGGCATAGATGAATGGAACGCCCAGTGCAATCCCTGCAGCCATGGCAAACTGAATGCCGCTAGCTTCCACCGTGAGTATTTTTGTAATTGGCAGGTGACCGAAAATCCTCTTAAACTCTTGTCCGATCGCCAGTGCCAGCTCCGTATCGACCTGATGGTTCAGAAATGAATCTACCTTCAGCACCTTGTCCGATAGAATCAAGCCCTCTTGTCTAATGCGTTCCTCTAGTACCTTCATAATGAAAATTCGTCGCCCCTTCTCTTGTTGAAAAATAAAAAAGGACAGACTCCTTGAGCGGTTCCTCTCAAGTGAATCTGTCCTTCTGGGTTTTTGTCCCTGGGTGGTGTAACACATTATAGTGTCCGCATCGCTTGGACCAGCCCTTCTTTCGCCATAGCAGCAGAAGCGGAACCCTAGATGCGCTACTTCACTCATAGTCGGACAATTACAGTGGTCATCCGGTAGAAACTTATGGGCCATATCCCCATGATTATATGAGTTTTTATGAATATTCCGATTGAATACTTTGTATATCTTACACGGTCAGCTCAGGTGTTACAAGCAAAATTTTAAGGGTGTTTCTCCCTGTCTTCATGAAATAAACCATTTCATCCATTTCGCGAAACGCCGCCATCCCTACGCCCTTAAAACAAAACTCCCGGAGCTCTGATCCAGAGTCCCCGGGAGTAGGCTATACCATTTTAATCTCGAGCAATTCGTACTTGATGACACCAGCAGGTGCATTGACGTGGATAACATCACCAATTTTCTTCCCCAGCAATTCCTTGCCCAGGGGACTCTCATAGGACAGCTTGTTATCCAGCACATCTGCTTCGGCTGGGCCTACGATCTTATAGTCGATTTTCTCCGCATATTCAATATCGTTCAATGTAACCGTCGCCCCTACACTAACCACAGAGAGATCCACACTGCTCTCATCCACGATCCGGGCCTTGGTCAGCATCTTCTCCAGAATCATGATCCGGGTCTCCATGAACGACTGGTCTTCCTTCGCAGAGTGGTATTCACTGTTCTCTTTCAAGTCCCCGTAGCTGATTGCCAGCTTCAGACGTGCGGCCAGTTCCTTCCGCTTGACGGTCTTCAGGTCTCTGAGCTCATCTTCCAGCTTGGCCAACCCTTCTTTAGTTAACAATACTTCTTCATTGGACATATTCTACAACTCCTATTTGGCTTGCCTTTATTGTAGTGTAACCTATATTGAGCGAACTTGCGAAAAGAAAACGCTATACCGGGATGATAATCTAATATTTCCAATCCTGACGAGAAATTTCCGTCTGCCGGAAAGAATGAAATTACTGTACCATAGTCATATGAGTGTTCCCCGTTTCCAGGGTATATGCCTCAAAAAATGACTACAGTAAGGAGTATGGCAAGTGAAACTCAAACCGGCTGAAAGCAAGCTCAAGAAATTTCAAGGATGGCTGCTTATTGCACTTATTCTGTCGCTGCTCACCCCTATTCCTTTCTCCTCAAAGGCTCAAGCTATTACAGCATCTGGTTCAGAAGCTCCCCAGTATGATGTCGTTGTGATTGGGAGCGAAATTCAAGGCGTCCTGCTCGCCAGAGAGGCACGTAACCAGGGATTGAAGGTAATGATTCTAGACCCGCGCAGTCGCCCGGGCGGCGAGTTACTCCAAGGCCAGATGTTTTTCCTCGATGATGTGAACGACAACAGCAAGAGGAATCTGGTTCAAGGCGAGATCAAGAACCTGTTCAACGATTACAAGAAAGGCAAGATCCGCAAGGCAGGCGATTTCGAGCTCTATTATGAAAAATTGGTCCAAGGTATCCCGATGCAGAGTGGAGTCACCATTGATTCGGTGTCCACCGTGAGCGGCGCCAAGGATAAGTCCCTGCAATCCCTCACCTATCGTCTAAAGAACGGCTCCAAAACAACCGTCACCTCCAGATACTGGGTGGAAAATACAGATTTCAATGCCCTGTCCGGTAAGCTGAACGGCAAGCGCATTCCGGGAATGGAGACCATCTATAACGGTAAGAAACCAGATTACATGGCCGCCACCTATATGCTGAACTTTAAGAATGTGGACTGGGGCAAGCTGCACCAGGCTGTACTGAATGATTATCCATTAACCAACGTAGCCAAAAAATACGGCCCTAACACCTATGTAGACTGGCAGTTTGCCACCGGCTTCAGCAACATCACCAACCAGTACAAGGCCCAGAATAGCCTGTTGAAGCTGCGCGGGCTGAACGTAACCTATCAGAAGGACGGCGAAGCCATCATCAACGGTCTGCTCATTTATGATGTCAATCCTGCCGATCCCATCTCCGTACAGAGTGCAGTAGCCAAAGGCCGTGTTGAAGCACCACATATCCTGAGCTTCCTGCGTGCCAATATTCCCGGTTTCGCTAAGGCGGAGCTGAACGGCTTCCCCGACTATCTGTACATCCGCGACTATAACCGGTTCGAGACGCAATATGTGCTGGACTACCCTGATCTCATGAGCAGCAGAATGTTCTGGGATAATGTCAGCATTGGAGGCTATCCGATTGACCTGCAGGGCACTCGGACCATTCCAACCGGCATCGGATTTGGCAAGCCGGACCATTACGGTCTGCCGCTGCGTTCGTTCGAGCTGAAGTCCTATGATAATGTGCTGGTGACGGGCAAAAATGTCGGTGCTACCATCAAGGCTTACGGCAGCGCCAGAATCATGCCAACCACAGCGCTGGCGGCACAAACGATTGGAATTATTATAGGCCGGGAAAAGAATAAGCGGCTGGTTGACCTGACAGCGGCGGATTTCAAGCGAATTCATCAATACCTGGCTAAGGATTATAAAATCGTGCTCTCCTAGCAGAGCAAGGATTCAAGGTGAATCCGAGGATTGACGGATCAGGATGAAGCTGGTAGATTGAATCTAAATCATACAATTCAACTCGGAATTAATACTTTTAAGCTAAAGGGGTTGTTATCATGAATTTTGTATTTTTCTCCCCTCACTTCCCACAGAACAGCACAGAGTTTTGTTACCATCTGCACGAACAGGGAGCAACCGTGTTAGGGATTGGCGATGTCGAGTATGCCCACTTGGAGGACAAGCTGACAACCTCGCTTACAGAGTATTACAAGGTGGGTGATCTGGAGAATTATGATGAGATTCTGCGAGCCGTAGGGTATTTCACTCACAAATACGGCAAAATCGACCGCTTCGAATCCCTGAACGAATACTGGCTGGAACAGGACGCCAGCATTCGAACTGATTTCAACATCTATGGCACCAAAACGGATTTTGTGTATAACCTGAAGCAAAAGTCCAAAATGAAAGAGTTTTTCCATAAAAGCGGTGTAAGCACCGTGCAATTCTCCACAGGAACCACCCGTGCCGACATTGACCCCTTTCTTCAGACCGTCGATTTCCCTCTGGTCGTCAAACCTGACCTTGGCTCAGGCGCCAGCATGACTTACAAGATCAACAATGAACAAGAGCTGAACGATTTCTTTGCAACAAAGCCCGGGGACGTGGCTTTTATTATCGAGGAATTCATCGATGGCATTATCCTTACCTATGATGGACTGGTTGATATTCATGGGACCGTGCGTTTTGCGACCAGCCACCGCTTTGAGCAAAGTGTCATGGACGTCGTCAACAACGATGATCACCTCTTCTACTTCTGCCTCAAATATGTCAGTCCAGAGGTAGAGCAGGCTGGCAAAAGTATTCTGAAGGCCTTCGATATTCGTGAACGCTTCTTCCATATCGAGTTATTCAAATCGAATAAGGATGGACGAATCATTGCGCTGGAGGTCAACATGCGGCCGCCCGGCGCCTGGATGACGGATGCCATCAACTACACTCATGACATCGATATATACAAGGAATGGGCCTCTATGATTGTTCATAACGAGGTTGGAGGTCCTTATAACGGCAAATACTACACCGGTTATGCCAGCCGCAAAAACCACAAAACTTATACCTATAGCCATGAAGATATTCTGGCCGCCTTTGGCGCAAACATCGTCCATTTCAATGTGATTGAGGAAGTATTCAGCAGGGCCTCCGGGAACAGCGCCTATCAGTTCCGTGCAGAGGATCTGGATAAGATCAGACAGATTGTCCACTTTATCCAACAAGAAGAACAGGGTGTGTGAGGATGAGGATAAGCTATCATAAAGAGTACAGTCAATTTCTGAACCGTGATATGGAGTATAAAATCTATGGCCATGCCGGCAAACCTATGCTCGTATTCCCCACCTCGCTCGGCAGATTCTATCAATATGAGGACTCCGGCATGGTGAACACGCTCCGGGAATTTATCGATGCTGGTAAATTGCAGATTTGGGCCTGCGACAGCATCGATGAGGAGACCTTCTTCTCTACGCACTGGAATATCGAGGATAGAGTCGCCAGACATGAGCAATACGATAAATACATTACTCAAGAACTGGTACCTGGCATCCTTCATCAGAGCAAATGGAACAATGGCGGCAACGAGCAGCGTATTCTGATTTCCGGCTGCTCTATGGGCGCTTATTACAGCGGCAATTTCTTCTTCCGTTATCCGCAATATTTCGATACCTTAATCGCCCTTAGCGGGGTCTACTCTACAAGATACTTCTTTGGCGATTATGTCAGTGAGGCTGTCTATTTCAACTCACCACTGGATTATCTGCCCGGGCTGCACGATGACTATTACCTGAACCAGTACAGGCACAGCAATATCATCATTTGCTGCGGCCAGGGTGCTTATGAAGACGAGATGCTGCAGGAGACACACTTACTGCAGGATCTGCTGGAGCGCAAGCAAATCCCGGCCCGTATCGACTATTGGGGCTCAGATGTGGACCATGACTGGCCCTGGTGGAACCGGCAAATTCATCATTATGTCAGCGGCTGCCTCTAAGTCCTGCTAACGTTAAAGCGCCCCGGGCATCGTGCCCGGGGCGCTCTTTTAATTGTCTGCCGTTATGCCTTATTCTTTCGGCAGATTCTCTTTGCAGAACTGAAGCAGCTCTGCTTCCTCATCTTCTTCCAGATCGAACTCCAGAAGCTGGTGAGTTGCCGTACCCAGCAGATCGTAGCTTACGATGCTAGTGACATCATCTTCAACCTTCACAATGGTCCGTGCGGAAACGCCGCCGTCCACAAACAACTCGTCATCCTCCGCAATATCCAAATGAACCATAAACTCATATCGTTTGCCGGAAATAATTCCGAACGGGTCCTTGATTTGACCCACTATGTAGCTCTTTACTGTCAACACTGATCCATCAACCTCTTTTCCTCGCAACTGCCGCGTACCTGTATCATAACCTAACATCGGCTGGGCGGCAAACGAGGTTCTACATAAATCAGTACCTATTTCTTCCTGAGAACAGAGAGTGCCTGACTTTAAGCATGAAAAAAACGTCCCCGCAGGGACGTCCGCAATCCAAATTTTAGCCGGCTGCAACTGTATCCTGTGCAGACTTGCCTTCTTTGGTCTTCTTGATTTGCTTGCTGCGCAGCTGACCGCATGCAGCATCAATATCAGTTCCGTGCTCCAGACGGGTGCTGACACTAACGCCCTGCTTCTTGAGTGTATCAAAAAACGCGCGCACCGTTTCCCGCTCCGGTCTCTGATACTGGCCGTGCTCATCCACCGGATTGTATGGAATCAGGTTCACGTTAACAAGCGGTTTCCGATCCCCGATCAGTTCAGTCAACTCTAGCGCCTGCTCCCGCTGGTCATTAACATCCTTAAGCAGAATATACTCCAGCGTAAGTCTCCGGTTGGTCTTCTCCAGATAATAATCGATGGCAGGCATCAATTTCTCCAGCGGAATGGCGCGGTTAATCTTCATAATCCGTGTCCGCAGCTCATTATTAGGCGCATGCAGAGATACGGCAAGGTTCACTTGAAGATTAGCATCAGCGAACTCCCTGATCTTATCGGCCAGGCCACTTGTCGATACTGTGATGCCTTTTCCGGCAATCGCCAGCCCCTTATGGTCCTTGATGACCCCAAGGAAGTCGACCATATTCTTGAAGTTGTCGAACGGCTCACCGATGCCCATCACAACCACATGGCTTACCCGCTCGCCTTTTCCTTTGCTATCGAGATCCAGTTGCACCTTCATAATCTGCTCCACAATCTCTCCAGCGGAAAGATCCCGGCTCTTCGCCAGTAGTCCGCTCGCGCAGAAGCTGCAGCCGATATTGCAGCCCACTTGTGTAGTTACACAGACGGACAAGCCATATTTCTGCCGCATGAGCACGGTCTCGATCAGGTTACCATCCTTAAGGCGGAACAAGAACTTGATCGTTCCATCTGTCGATTCCTGCTTCACATGCTCCTCCATCGTACGAATCACGAAGTGGTCAGCCAGCAGTGCGATACAGTCTGTATTTACATCCGTCATTTGGGCAAAGTCCGTGACGCGTTTCCGGTACAGCCATTCCCACACTTGGGTGGCCCGGAATTTCTTATGTCCATGTTCCAGTAGCCATGACGTCAGTTGTTCAAAAGTCAATCCATAAATGGATTCTTTATTCATTGGTTATCCTCTTTTCAACACATTAAAGTCCAATCTATTCTAGCGTGTTCCAGCCAGGCTAACAATGCCTATTTATTGTCTCAAATTTTTTTTATTAAAACAAGAGCGGTTAATAAGACTCGCAGTATTTATAGCAATTACACACAGAAAACATTTATTAGCAGACTTTGTAAATATAACTATGATAAAATATTCAATTATCTACAGTAAAAGGAGATTATAGACGTGTCCAAACCTGTGTATGGTAAAAATGTAGCGCAGTCCAAAGGTTCACCAAAGATTGAAAGCCCAATATGGGTACTAGTTATTGTGCTTATTCTGTTTTTGATTTGGGCCCCGTTCCAGATTGGTCTGTTTAATGGGTATAGGGGAGATTTCGAGAAATCTCTATACATATCCGTCTTGGTAAGCCTCCTGATGCTGCTGGGCTGGATCGCGCTGAATGCCAGCAAATTCAAAATAACCGAGCAGCGTGATCTCATCCTTTTGGCGGCTGTGCTACTGCCGGTTACATACACCCTGTCTTTATTGGTTGCTGTGTCCAACTATTCAGCTATGAATATGATGTTCATCCAGAGCATGTTTGCAGCGGTCTTTATCATTTCAGTCTTTCTGTTGAAGCAGGCACGGATAAACATTATTCTTCAGCACAGCCTGCTTACTATCGCTTATTTTATTGTAGCCTTCGGACTCCTCAACTGGCTGGGAAGCTGGGAATTGGCCGGCAAGCTGGTCGGCTGGTTCTCTGAACCTGTTCACGGCGGAAAATATAACGATGCGGTGATGACCGACTCTAACGGCTTGCGACTGACTTCCATTTTCCAATATGCCAATACATACGCAGCCTTCCTGATGGCCTTCCTCTTCGTAGCCGTATTCGCCCTGATTCGTTCCCGCAAAGGATATGCTAGGCTCGCTCATGGATTTATGCTGGTTCCCGTCATCGTGTCCATTCTGCTGACTTTATCACGCGGGGGACTGGTCATGCTGCCCGTTGTCTTCATTCTCTTGCTTCTGTTCCTGAAGCCCTTACAGCAGATATTATGGATCGTACATCTTGGCATTGCTGGTGTCATCTCCCTAATCATTGCTGCACCTGTCACAAACGCAGGGATTGCGCTGAATGAGGTATACACTTCTTCCACCGCCTTAAAGGGATGGGGATATCTACTTGGAGGTTCTCTGATCGCTGCCGTGCTAAGCTGGCTAATTCAACGTTATGCCACACCCTGGTTGGGAGGGAAACTGCACAGACTGAATTCACGCAAAGGGTCTGGACTGTGGATTCCACTGGGTTCCTTACTGTTAGCCGGAATCATAGCCTTCCTGTTTATCGGCACCAGCATGAAAAATATTCTGCCGGCCAACATGAAGACGCGGCTTGAGAACATTAACTTTAATCAGCATAGTGTGCTTGAGCGCATAACCTTTTATAAGGATGCTATAAAGGTTGTGAAGGACTATCCGATCCTTGGTACCGGAGGGGGAGGCTGGGCCTCACTGTATGAACATTACCAGAATAATCCCTATATCAGTCACCAGGTGCATAATTTTTTTCTGCAGTATCTGATAGAGGTAGGCATTTTGGGATTTATAGTATTCATGGGCTTTATTCTTTATATTGTTTACAAATATTTGATTGCTTATGTAAAAAGAGAAACAGACGAGTACAACAATGGCTTCTTCTATCTCATTATTGCACTGTCCATCCTGCTTCACAGTCTGCTGGACTTCAATTTAAGCTATGCGTTTATGGGCATATTGGTCTTCATCGGTCTGGCTGGAATGGCCGTGACGATGGACAGCAAACCACTAAAACGGAACTGGAATAAACAATGGCTGCGGTGGGGGTATTTCTCCGTACTCGGGGCAGGCTCATTCATTCTGCTATTCATTCTGGCCGGTTATATCAGTTCAACCAATGCGATTGCTAAAGGTAAACAGCTACTTCGTGTCAGCCAAACATACGAAGAAATCAAGGCACCGTTCGTTAAGGCACTGAATCAACGCCCTGGTCACCCTGAAGCCTCAATATATCTTTCTTCTCTCGACCAGCAGGTATTTAATCAGACTCGGAACGAGCAATTCCTTGATGAGTCCTATCAAGTAGTCACACGAGCGCTCACAAACGAGCCTTACAACAAGCAGCTACTGACCCAATTGGCCGATTACTATGACCTCAATGGTCAAGGTAATCTAGCCCTCGGCGTGTATCGTGATCATGCTGACAATTTCGTCTGGGATATTAAATGGGTTGACACCTTGATCAGTCGCTCTTTGAACATGGGGACCGCGGCCAACACTCGGGGGGATGAGGTTGAGAAACAGGCGTACTTCAACCTTGGCCTTGAAGCCTACGCCAAGGTGTTGGCTGGGGTGGAGTACTTGAAGACGTTGCCTCAAGAGCAATTACAAGGACGTCCATACCTCGTCACACCGACCATTGCACTGAACGTGGGCAAAATGCAGCTGTTGTCCGGTGAGCCGGAGAAGGCGCAGGCTACCCTAAGGCTCGGATTCAATGAGAATTACGCAGATCTCTTAAACAACAACAATCTCTGGGAAATGGATTGGTACGGTACACTTATCAGCCGCACCTATGATCAGGGATTAGCTGCATTCAAGGGGGATGATGAAGACAATATGGAGGCTAATCTAAACTTCGGACTCCAGGCCTACAATCAAATTCTTGCCGATCTGGAATATTGGAACACACTTCCTCCCGAGAAGCTAGAGGGGAAACAGCTAACTATTCCTCCGGCAATAACACTGAATGCTGGCAAAATGAAAATGATTACCGGGAAGTTGCAAGATGCGGCGGCCACCTTAAAATCCGGGTTGAGCGAAGATTACAGCGACGCTACTAATCGCGAAATAGCTCGCTGGTATCTCGCCGCCTTGAAACGAGCAAACGCAGATCTCGACCAAACCATTTATGATAAGTTGCTTGCAGCCGATCCTGCGGAATCGGCGCAGGTGGATACCGCTGCTGCCTTACAATTTTAGCCTTCGTCAAGTTCCTGAAGGATCAATAGTCTTAACAAATAGAAGCGTATCCGTTAGCTCACGGATACGCTTCTTATGTCCTGCTATTTGAATATAACAAATTTCAGATCCTTCGCTTTCAGATACTCAATAATTTCAGGCAGAGCTTCCACCGTTATCTTCTTCTCATGCATGAGAAAGATCGCGCCGGAGGGATCAACGCTATGGAAATACTGAATCAGTTCTTCCGGTGCCTTCTTCCGCCAATCCTCCGTGTCCCGGTTCCACATAAGTACCTTCATCTGCTGCTCCGCCGCCTTACGCGATACCTTGGCATCTATGGCTCCATAAGGCGGTCGGAAGAGAGAAATCGGCACACCTGTAATCTTTTGCAGCGCTTGACTAGCTTTGGCCAGATTCGCCTTGTTCACAACTTCACTGTTCGCCGTCAGCTTGCTATGATCCCAGGAATGATTGCCGATTGACATCCCCTTGGCCAAGGCATATCTAGCCTCATCCGGATGATGCACCGCATTTTTCCCTATGAACAGGAAGGTCGCTTTCACGCCGTGGTCCACCAGAATATCCACGATCTCTTGAGTATACTTGGATGGCCCGTCATCAAAGGACAGTGCGACATACCCTTTGGGCAGTTTAGATGTATATTTATTCTTGTCTATGACAACCTCTTCAATTGGCAGAGCCTGTTTCTGGGGCTTATGGGAGGCTTGTGGAGAGACTACAGGTTCTGCAGAGGGAGTTAGCGGAACAGTGTCGGGAGCATTGTTTAGCTGAGGAAGCACAGGCGCAGGAAAGCTAGCCGTCGGCTGCTCTGCAATTTCAGAGTGTTCGAGTGCCTCTTCATTCTTGACCGAGAGTGCACGGTCTACGCTTAAGGGGGACAACAACAATAGAATACATACTAGGGCAAGCAGTACAACGGGGCCTACTCGCCGCTTTACGACGGATTTAGCTCGCTCTTTTGTAGAATCGGCCACACTGCTCACCTGTTCACTTCGGAATGACGGCTGCAGATGTTCGGGCACCGTCTCCTCCGCTTGGACAATACGTTCTATAGCTTTCAACTCATTCAATTGAGATACATAATACTGTGAGCAGGCAAAATACAGCGTTTCATTGAAGGTAGACTTCATTCTGATAAGTGTGCTGTAATATATATTCCGAAACGGGTCCCATTTGGGGTAAAGCGACAACCTCACTCTTTCCGAGTCAAAAGGGCCCAGTGCATTCAATTGGCTATATGTATATTCATCCAGTTCAAGAATACGTATGTTATACCCATTGCCGTCCGTCAAGCCTACCTCAATCTCATAACCATCTTGTCCCTTACCAAGCGACAATAGTTCTATCATTACCGTGCTGTCGGTTTCACTCGCGGACATGGAGTCTATACGTCCCCGTTTCCTTCTTTGCGCTCATTACCCGTGTTGCCGAAAGGTACGGACATACGATTGGTGAAGTCGCTGATCATACTTGAGAGGTAGGTTTTTTCTTGCCGCACGGTGTCGTATTTCTGCTTCAGATGAGCATTCTCTGTTTCCAGACGCCCGATCTTCTCTTCCAGCTCATTCATTTTCTTGAGTTTTTCCGCATGTGCTTCATTGTGCTTCTGGACTAGATTCACATATTTCTGTTGCTCCAGATCGATGCTATTCTTGAGCTCGTCAATTTCGGTAGACAAGGATGCCTGAAGCTCCCGGTAATCTTCCAGTACCTGATCAACCTTCAGATTCTTTTCGATCAGTTTCTTTTCCAGCTCCATAACGTTCTTCTCTCTCTCGTCAATGACCTTGCTGAGATTCTTAATATCACGGTTGAGCCGTTCCACATGCCCGTTCGTATGCGTAAGGCGATCCTGAAGCTCATGTATGTTCGTCTCGGCATGCTGTCTGGCCTGAATCATCTGCTCCACAGCAAAAATCAAATCAAGCGATTTCTTATCGAGCTGCGCTTTACCTGTCGAAATCATGCCCACAGGCTGCTCTACGACATCCACGATCTCTGTTTCGATTTCAGGCTCCTCAGAAATTTGCATCTTTTGAACCATATTTGGCCTCTGCTGCTTATCGGCTGTTTCTTTCTTTTTGAAAAAGGGAGAAATCATCTATTCCAATCACCTCAATTATAAATGTCAAAATATGTCGACCCTTTACGAGTCTATTATAGTTTAATTGTTCAGGTGATTAGTGAGCCTTTATATCTAACTTTGTCATTTGTTACTTAAGACCTATTTTATTAAGTTAAGTAATTCACTGTCCTTCTCTAGGCCCTCCTCCCTATAAAAAAAGAAGCACCCTTTCGGGTGCCTTGGAGTGAATCATTATTTAAATTGTTCTGGGAACTGCTTAATAATGCCCCCGCTTAGAATGTCAGCCAGCATAAGCATATGCTGCAGATTCTTGTCGAAAAGAGCGATATCTGTGTCCCACTTCTTGCCGAGCCTTGCTACCACTTCTTCGGTAATATATTGAAGATGGGTGTACAGCATCTCCTTGAGCTCTTTCTCCGACCAATTCGGATTAAGACTGCTGAGGAATTTGGCGATATCGTCGGCATTTCGATGCCACTCTTTATTGTATTTTTCCAGATCGGCCCCATTGCCAGCTTTCGCGGCCTCAAGAACTTTGCCGGCCAATAAGATATGTTCCTTCAGCAGCTTAGTCAGCTTATTGCCCGCAGCCTCGCCATAGAAAGGCTTGATGGCATCTCCGATATCCTGCTGGTTCTTCAGCAGTCTCTCCAAGGTCTTATCCTTATCTTCAAGGCCTGCCAAAGCACTGACAATATAGCTTCTTGTCCAGAGGACGTGATCGGTCCACAGCTTTCTGAAGTCTTCTTTAAGTTTGACCTGCTTAGGACTCACACACTGCTTGCCCACGCGAGCAGACATGCTCTCTGAAGCCTGAGCTGCTTGAACGGATGCCGGGGTCACGCTGATTGTAACGAATGCGCACAGCAATATTAGCTTGAACCATCTACTCATGTAATACCTTCTCCTTTAAACTGCGAATTGAATATCGTGTAATAGTGTGGACTAACCCGCTTATTTCATTCATCGTTTAGATTCAGGCCCTTTCATCGGCCGCCGCTTCCCCCTATAATGGTTGTGAATATAGCCAAGGAGGGCTCCTATGCTTGAGAATCAGGAAGTGGTTATCGGAGTAGATGGGGGAGGTACCCATACTCGGGTAATGATCAGTAGCCTGGATGGGCGTGTTCTCTCTTATGTCGAGAGCGGGGCAGCTTGGGTACATAAAGATTTGCAGGCCACACATAATGTAAAACAGGGGATACAAGAGGCTTTGCAAGCAGCAGACAGGACACTGGACGATGTGAGCGGACTTGCTGCCGGCATCGCCGGCTATGATTCAGAAGAGGATCTGGAATGGGTGAAAGCGCTAACCGATCTGGAAGGACTGAACTGCCCGAAGTGGCATTACAATGATGCGGTCGCTGCCCATTACGGAGCCCTTCTCACGAAGCCTGGCATCGTTGCCCTCTCCGGTACAGGGTCAATCATAGTCGCATTGAAGGAAGACGGACAGCTTATCCGAAATTATGACTTCCATCATTACACGAGAAGTGGCGCACGCTTTCTGGCTTATGATGCCGTATATGAAGTGCTGGCGGGGCATACAGACGGAACAGATCAGGAACTGATCGAGGAAATGCTTCGTCACTGGGACGTAAGCACGGTTCAGGAGCTGTGGCTACTCGGACAAAGGGGCTTTACCCCGGACCGTAGAGACCGGGATCGCAAATTCGAGCGGTTCACACCTTTTATCACTGAAGCAGCCTCCAAGGGAAGTTCCCTGGCGGGACGGGTATCAGACCGGGCAATCTATCAGTTGAAGGTGGGCATAGAGCTGGTGGCTCCATATCTGACAAGCGATACCGTTCCGGTCGCGTTCATTGGGAGCGTTATTAACAGTAGTTATTTCAAAGACAAGTTGCCGGTACTACTGAGCAATGGCCGCAATAAAGTCTTTTCCATCGTAGAGCCACGCTTCACCCCTGTCACGGGGTCCGTGCTATACGCGATCAGCCGGGTATCCGGCGACGGCATACAGGAGCGCTTACTTTGTAATTTGGAAAAAAGTGTCCACACCCGGCCTTAACAGGGCCCTGAAAGGGGTCTTTATTGAGTGCGGACCACCAGCAGTATCTTCGCGGACCTTAATATTACGAAACAAGCGTCTGCCAAGAGAGGCAGACGCTTGTTTGTGCTCAAAACATTTATTTGTAGAACACTTTATCTACATTGTATTTGGCTTTTCCGGTATTAATGATGTACGTTTCGTAAATCTCTCTGTCCATTGCATCTTCCACGAGGTACACTTCAATCTTGGTGACTTCGTCGCGGTGCTGTTTGATTGGCGATACGCTGTCTTCAAAATGCTTCTTGATTCTTGGTCTGAGCTTTCTGGCTTTGCCCACAAACAGCAGCTCGTCCTTGTCATTGTAGAACATGAAGATTCCGCCCAGCTCACGGGTAATCAGGTGGAAATCAGTAAATCCGTAGATGTTGCTAAGCACTGGGTTCTCTTGTTTGGTAATGGTAACTTCCGGTGTCGGAATGGTGATATTGATCATTTGTAAGAGTCACTTCCTCTGTCTATATAGAACTAAATCTTATCACAGTTCATCACGCAACACCATTTCTAACTTCAGCAAATCAGCCGTGGGTTCAGGACTTGGCCTTCACCAGACCCTGACGTCGCTTAATGGCTTGAATCGTCTCTGTAATGCCCTTCTCATAAGGGGTTGCGGGGATCGGCCCGACCAGACGCTCGTACTTTTTACCACTTAAACGCAGCGGTTCTTCCGTCAGATACAGCATCTCCACAATCTCCTTCATCACCGGGATAAACAGACCCAGCAGGGAGAGACTAGGTTTGCCGAGCGGTATCACCATTTTAGATGTTCCACTGGCCTTTCGGGCGATGTTAACAATGTCCCGCCCAGAGATAACATCTGCGCCTGGAATATTCCAGTTCTGTCCATAGGCTTCTTCTCGGCTTGCCAATTCAACAATCATCACGGCCGCATCTGGAAGATACACATATTCCCGCGGCACGGTCATCGTTCCGACGAACGCCCCCGGCTTACCAGCAGCAATTGATGCAAGTGTCGTCCCTAAATAGGAAGCATCGTTAGCTGTAGGGCCATAATAATCAGGCAGACGCACAATCATTCTCTTCGTATGGTTCCAGCGCGGGCTGAAGAACATGCGCTCGAACTCCAGCTTCTTCTTTCCCTTCTTGGTATGCGGATTCTTGGGATAATTCTCATCGATAGGCTGCTCATTATGCCGTCTGCCATAGGGATAAATTCCATCTACAGCTACTACTTTGGTGCCTAATCTGTTCGCAGCTTCCATCACCGATTCCCCCATAGGAAGCAGACGCGTAATCATTTCGTTGTAAGGAACTGAAGCACTGTGAAAAATAACATCAACGCCCTGCGCAGCCGAGTACACATCCTCGCTGTTGAATACATCCCCTGTCGTCAGAGTCAGACTGGCAGGATAGCCCAAGTCTGCCGCCAGCTGCTCCAGCTTGGGCATGGATCGGCCGAAGGCTACCGTGTGCACCCCTCTTTTTAACAGCTCCGCAATAATTACAGTTCCCGTTCCGCCCGTTGCACCCAGCACTAAAGCTTTTTTCAATAACATCATAATTCCTCCTTGGTTATATTGTTAGTGATTAATCAATAACTAATGATGAAAAAAATCTCTAAGGGCATTTGCCCTTAGAATGTCTGCATTGTGCCTGGTTCGCTACAGCTCCTTCGGATGCTTCGGCTTCAGCTGAGGCATCTCCAAGGCCATTGCAATATTGCACAACATACCGTTCGCCATAAAGCTGCTGACTAGCACCTCAGGTTGCGGCATTCCAGCAGCAATGAATTTCCCCTCCACCAGGCTCGTCACTCTGCTCATTCCACCCTGCATTGTCTGCCGGATCAACTCATCGCGGATACCTAGAGCCTGAACCTGAAGAATAATCTCATTGGGATGCGTCTCCATCAGCAGCTCGTAAGTGCGGATTGCCTCCTGAAGCAGAGTGTCAGCCGATGCCTTAACGCCTTGAAAGGCTTGAACAATACGTTCAAATGACCGTTCCAAAGCCGCTATGAACAACTCTTCCTTGTTCTTGAAGACCTTGAATACATAAGGCTGGGAAATGCCTACCTTCTCGGCAACCTGAGCTGTTGTAGCCCGATAATAGCCATGCTCCGCAAAGACAACAACCGCGGCCTCCAAAATCTGCTCCCGGCGGTTGATAGAGGGCGATTCATCAGCCTTGCCACGGGTCGTAGTCGATTCTTTGCTCATTTTAACCTCCTTGCAGCGTTTCATTCGATTGGTTATTGATCAATCACTCTCTTGGGATGAGTATAATCCTCTCCTATCCAAAAAGCAACCCCTAATTGCAGCTGTCAGCCATCAGGGGGTTGCTTAGTGCTTACCTAGAAGGATGAACCCTTTGTGCGTCTTATATAAAAATGAATTTGGTCAGACAGCCGTTGCAATACATGGTTGAAACGCCTGCAGACGCTCAGGACTTATGGTGAAACGGACATACCAGTTCCGCCCCACTGTCTTCGGCCCCTGTATCGTCAGACTTCTCCTGATTCAGTTCAGTTCCATCCAGCCAACCTGTATAAGCGGCTTTTTGGTACCGGAAACGCGGACGCAGATCTAACTCCTTCAAGGTGCTGTCATGCCAGATGGGGGTGGCCGAAGGCGACATTGGCGGGATTAGCCAGTTCCAGCGGCCGGAGACCTCGCGGCCCACTTCCTGTTCCTGCTGCTGGAACCTAACGAACTGGTCTGCCGCCGTATGATGGTCCACGATGCTGACACCAGCCTGCTTGAACGAATGCAGTACCGCCCGGTTCAATTCCAGCATAGCCCGGTCCTTCCAGAGCGAAGTGTTCGTGGAACGGTCCAGCCCCATCAGGTCGGCGACTGCCGGCAGGCGATTGTATCTTCCAGTATCCCCAAGATTGCGGGAGCCGATTTCGGTCTCCATATACCATCCGTTAAAAGGAGCCGCTGTGTACTGGATACCGCCGATTTCAAGCTGCATATCCGAGATGATCGGCACCGAATACCAGCGCAGCCCAAGCTCCGGGAACCGCTCGATTTCAGGATGGGTAAAAGGCACTTCCCTGATTAGAGACCCAGGAATTGGATACCAGCGAGGCTTCCCGTCGCCAATCGAGACCACCAGCGGTAGCACATCGAAGTCACCGCCTGTTCCCTGCCAGCCCAGTTGCTGACACACTGCGGTGAAAGCATCGGAAGCAGGGTCGCCGGAACGCTTACTCCCCGGCGTCTCTGCCGGATAACCGGCATAGCGGATCAGTTGATGATTCCAGATGCGAATTCGACTTGCCGGGTCTTCCCCACTGCGGAATATAGTGATTACGGACCGAATGCGGCCACCGTTTCCAGCTCTTTCGATGTGCTGAAGCAGCACTTCCGCAATCTGGTCCTCGGTCTCTGCCTGACGCGCGTCGATGACCTCCATTGTGTGCCAGAATAAACGGCCAATACAGCGGCTGTTATTCCGCCAAGCCATGCGTGCCCCATGCGTCAGCTCTTCTCCGGTATGGCGGTAGGTTCCCGTGCTTGCAATCTCCCTCTGTACCTCCGAAATACGCTTCTCCAGCTGCGCTTCAGATGATCCCAATTCCTGATGACAACCTCTGAGGAAGACCTCCGCTTGCGCCTTCAGTTCCTCCACATTACCTTTTTCCATGCTGCCCACTCCCCGATCTATGGCTAATCCGCCTCATTTCTTTGATCAAAGTATACCATCTATCCCCTGCCGTCCACATCTCTTGCACAGCACTCTAAACTGGCATCTCCCTTTGCATCCATGAACAGTCGCCCGACAGCCCTGCTTCTGCAACCCCAGTTGAAATCAACCTTTAACCTATTTTCAATAAAAATCCTCTGTTTCATGCAAAAATCACGCGTGTAACAGCCTTCCGTATGACTGAATTCTCAATATTGCCGTATTTTAAAAAATGCCAGTTTTCATTTGTCGTATCGTGATGAAAAAATGTTGTTGCTGTGCTACAATATTGGAATTGCAACGGCAATGGTTAGGGAGGATATTAAATCGCCATGCTTATTATTGGTATCGCCGGCGGCACCGGATCGGGTAAAACCACGGTGGCTCGTTCCGTCATAGACCGGCTTGGGACGGGCAAAGTAACATTCATATCTCAGGATAACTACTATAAAGACCATTCGCATCTCAACATGGAAGAGCGGTCTCTGATCAACTATGATCATCCGTTCGCCTTTGACAATGAGCTGCTAATTGCGCATCTTAAAGAGCTGAAGCAAGGGCTCGCTGCCCAGGCTCCAGTATACGATTTTACGGTTCATGCACGGTCCACCACAGAGACGGAAGAACTGTTGCCGAACAACATCGTTATCATCGAAGGACTTCATGTCTTGTCGGATGAGCATTTGCGGGACATGCTCGATATCAAAGTCTTCGTCGATACCGATCCTGATGTACGTATTCTTCGCCGCGTACTCCGCGATATCGAAGAGCGTGGCCGTACCATCCAGTCGATTCACCAACAATATCTGACTACGGTGAAGCCGATGCACGAAGCTTTTATTGAGCCTTCCAAGAAATACGCGGATCTCATTATCCCTGAAGGTGGAGAGAATGAGGTCGGTATACACCTGCTGTCCGTCCTGACCGAGAAATATTTGACGGGCGACCAACAATGGTCCGGAGCGTAAACAACCGGGCACACAACAGCCGGTAAAAAGAATATAACCGCTGAATTATATAAGAAAAGGCAGACCCGCAGGTCTGCCTCAGGCTGCCGGGAGAATCCCGGCAGCTTTTTTCTATTCTACAGCAATATAAATCTGCACCTCTACACCCGCCGCATCAAACTTGCGGGCATCATACAGCTCAAAATCACCAGTATAAGTACGCTTCTCCGGCGAATCCTTGAAATACTTCCAGATCTCCGCCCAAGCCTGCGGAACCACTACTTCCATTGGCCCTTTTACAGTTGTGAACACCATATAATTGCTCTCCGGTACGACAGCATGGGCAAACCCGCTCTCCTTATGGATCTCGGCGCTTCCGTGCTCATGACCAAGCAAGATCGTATAAGCACCTGTGAAGTCACTTTCATAGTCCGTATACAGCCCATAAGTCAGATGAGGGTTAGATGCACCTGTTGCCTCCGCAAGATTAGCTTGGGAAAATTGTCCCCACAACCCAGGAATAACTCCGTTCGGACCGGCTTCCTCCGCATTTGTCGTCCGTGCACTTATTCCTGTCAGGGTAATCCCTGGCTTGCGAACAATCTGGGTATGCATAATGTGTATCCTCTTTTCTCTGTATTTGTGACTTATTATACAGAGTCAAAGTAGACACCCCTCTGTCCAGTTTCATAAAATCAGGTAATTATTCTACGAAAATATTATAAAACCGTGAGCCGTCATAAAATGTAATCACGGCAGACGCTGCCGCAATGAGGATAATCAAAGCCAAGGCGATATAGTCGCTCTTGGTGAACGGCCGCAAGCTGTACCAGGTGCGTCTGCTGCCCCGGCCAAACCCGCGCAGCTCCATGGCCGTGCTGATCTTGTCAATCCTCTCCACACTGGTCAGAATGAGCGGGAACAGGATAGCGGCGATATTTTTCAGCCGGGTCGGCAGCTTTTCCTTACGGGAGGTATCAATACCTCTTGCCTGGGCAGAGAATGAAATATTCTCATAATCACGCTGGATGTCGGGAATATAGCGCAGAGCCAGCGAGACGGAATAAGCAATCCGGTAATTCACGCCAATCCGGTTCAGCGAAGCGGCAAATTCACTGGGGTCCGTAGTCAGCAGGAATAATAACGCCATCGGAATGACCACGGCATATTTAAGCGCAATGTTTAATTGGTAGAACAGCTGCTCCCAAGTGACGGTATACCGTCCGGCAATATGGAAAATATCATGTCGCGTGCCGTATATGGATACGCCCTCCAGCGGTGAAAAGAGGAAGATAGCCAGATGGTTCAGGACGAAAAAGATCAGGATAAAATATAGAACAAATGCGTACTGCTGAAACGGTACCCGAGAGATTTTAAAGACAAATAGACTGAACAACAGCATGACCACCAGCACTCTCGTATCATAGGTAATCATTGCAGAAACCGACCAAAGCACGAAAAACAGCAGCTTGGTCGCGCCAGTCAGACGGTGGATTGGTGTGTCCAAGTCGGTATAGGATAGCATCTTAACCTTCATCCTTGGCGAGCCTCCCTGTCAAAAGCAATAAAACGTCTGACAAACTCGGAAGACTGATCAATCTCCGCACGTTCTGCCAGCCTGTACAGCGAGGTTTCCTTCAAATTAGCGCTGTGTATAATGGCCTTATCGGATAGAACACGTTCCGGACGATCGTCGGCGATCTTTCGGCCATCCGCCAGTACAATAGTTCGCTGTGCATATTCCAGCATGAGGTGCATGTCATGAGTGATCATAATGACCGTTATCCCCTGCTTGCTTAGACCCAGTAGGAATTCCATCATTTCATTGTAATGACGGTAATCCTGGCCGGCCGTTGGCTCATCCAGGATAATAATCTCCGGCTGCAACACCAGAATGGAGGCAATCGTCACCCGCTTCTTCTGGCCATAGCTGAGCGCAGAGACCGGCCAGTTCCGGAATGGATATAGTCCGCAGACCTGAAGCACTTCGTGCACCCGCTTCTCAATGTCGCTCTCCGCCATACCGCGAACCTTAAGCCCCAGGGCCACTTCATCAAAGATCATCGTCTTCGAGATCATGTGATTGGGGTTCTGCATGACAAAGCCGATTCGGCTGGCCCGTTCCTTGATCGAATCAGAGCCGATATCACGCCCGTTCATTAAGATCGAGCCCGATGAAGGACGGTAAAATCCACAAATCAGCTTCGATACCGTCGATTTGCCAGCCCCGTTCTTTCCAGCAATAGACACCATTTCTCCCTTGCCGAGCTTTAAAGACACCCCGTGCAGTACCGGATGGTTCTTCTCATAACCAAACGAAAGATCCCTCAGCTCCAGTACAGGCGGGCAATCCAGGTACTCTGGCTGTTCGTCATTGGCAAGGTACCAGTCTCTAAGCTTGCCAGCAGCGTCTTCCAGCACGATAGTTTCTATATGCTCCGGCTTGATGTCAGGCGTAATGGGACAGCCTGCATATTTCAGCACGGTGAGATACAGCGGCTCGCGAATACCGGCTTCCTGAAGCAATCCCGAGCTAAGCAGCTCCGCAGCCGGGAGATCTGCCGCAATACGTCCTTCATTGATAACAATGATGCGGTCTACCGCACGATGCAGCACATCCTCCAGCCGGTGTTCGATGATGATGACTGTTTTGCCAGTCTGCTGCTGTACCCGATCGATTAGCTCAATCGTCTTGGTCCCTGTATAGGGATCGAGACTGGCTAGCGGTTCATCGAACAGCAGAATATCGACCTCGCCCACCAGTACACCGGCGAGGGTTGTTTTTTGCTTTTGCCCGCCTGATAACTCCTGAGGTGAAGCTCCCAGAAAATCGTAAATATCCACAGCGTGGGCGGCCTCGGTTACTTTACCAGTCATCTCGCTCTGGGAAACGGCATCGTTCTCCAGCTTGAAGGCGATATCCTCGCCAACGGTGAGCCCGACGAACTGTCCGTCAGGGTCTTGCAGGACTGTTCCTACCCGCTCCGACAACCCGGCAATTCCCAGCTCCTGCTGATCTTGACCCATAACACGCAGGGTACCGCTGATTTCTCCCGGATAAGTGGCAGGAATTAACCCATTGATAGCGTGAGCCAGGGTACTTTTACCCGATCCGGAGGGGCCTACAATTAACACCTTCTCCCCTTCGTAGATCGTCAGGTTAATGTCTTGAAGCGTGGGCTCAGTCTGCGCCCGGTATTGAAAACTAAAATTCGTAAATTCGATTACCGCTCTATTCATCATTCATACATGACCTTCCTCAGAGTTGGTTTGGCTTAACAGGCAAGGGATTTTATGTTTTATGGCAATGGAAAAGCCGGTGATGCTCACCGGCCTTTGGTTTGGATTGTAGGGGATTATGCCTGCTTGGTCAAGCTTCCCTTTTTGGTTCTTGTCTTACTGTAAGCAATCGCCAGCAGTGTACCAATCACAGCTACCGTTACAATATTCGATGCGCCCGCGATCAGGCCTTGTGTAAATACTTTATTTGCTGGCTCTGCATAGATAGCAATATCGAGAATAGGAGCTACAACGAACCAAGCTACTGCGTTCGCTGCAATCTGAGCAATGTTGAAACGAATAATCTCCTTTTTGCCAAACTCTCCATCATGAATAGCGATTCTGCTGGCAATCAAGCCAATAACGAGTCCTACTATCCCGGAAGCAATAACCCAACTAAACCACGGCGACCCATAAAAAATCGCATCTTTAAGGGTATGCCCGATTAAGCCAATCAATACTCCAGCCGTTGGCCCGTAGAGCAGTGCGAATAGTGCAAGCAGTGCATATGTAGTCTCAATGTTGGTATTCGGGATACCCGTAGGGATGGAACCGAACCTTCCCAGAATAACGAACAGCGCCGAACCGATGCCGATCGCTACAATCGTCTTAATGGATAATATCTTTCCCTTTGCCATCTTCTTCATCTCCCCTGTGTTCATAAATTATCTTACGCTTGCAACCACACTATGAAGCCATGAAGTAAGCATCTTATGTATGTAATTATCCATTAATTATACATCGGATTAGTGGGTATTTCTATAGCGCATTCTGTACTATTTTAAATAAAAATCAGTTAAATTAGAAGTTATTTTCGCAAAAACAGCCCTCATTGCTGCAATCAGCATTTGAGGGCTGCATCAACTTCATGCGCAACCGCTATCAGCGGTTACTATTATCCAGCGAAGACAGGCGATCCTTCTCATCGGCAAGTAACTCCTCAGCCAACTCCGCGCCCTTACCGTTAAACACCCGCTGCGCCTCATGGACCGCTTGTTCCGTATGCTCCAGCCGGTTCTCGGCCTGTTCGACCGTCTGTTCGTTCGGATGGCTCAACGCCTGGGATACTGCATCGTGCAGCTTCTTTACTGACCGCTGTGCCTGGGTCACCACATTGTCTTCTTTCCAACTGGTATCATTGCTATTATTCATGGATGAGATTGTCCCCCTTCTGGCATTCCTGCTGCTCCTGATTAGGATGGATAAGAGGGGTTCATCTTATGCATCCCCAATTAAGAGATCGACCTCATCCCTATTCTTTATACGCCTTAGCCCATCGTCTATACTTGAACTATAGATGAATCTGCTGCCAAGCCAAGGAGGGATACATATGAATCTAACGGAAAAGGTAAAAAATCTCCCCTTAACCCCCGGCGTATATCTAATGAAAGACAGTCTGGGAAATATTATTTATGTCGGCAAGGCCAAGGCCTTGAAGAGGCGGGTTCAGTCCTATTTTCAAGACTCCAAATCCCATTCGCCCAAGGTCAAACGTCTCGTCAAAAACATTAAAGATCTGGACTATACACTGACGGATACCGAATTCGAAGCCTTTATGCTGGAGTGCAAATTAATCAAGGAGCTTAAGCCGCCTTATAATAGAAAGATGAAAAATCCCCTCGCCTACACCTATATTGTCATCCAAACTGACAGTAACCGGCGGAGGATTGAAGTATCCTATGACCCCGGGGACGGTGCCGAACAAGGCGATCGACGATTGTTATTTGGCCCTTACACAAGCCGAAGCACTGTGGAGCGGGCGGTACAGGGAGTCCTGGAAGGCTACAGCATTCTCTGCAGCAATCCCCACTCCAAAAAAGCTTCGCTCTGCCTCAACCACTCCCTGGGCTTGTGTATCGGGATGTGCGCTGGCGGGGAAGCCCTGGTCACATACAACGGCATTATGGACCGCTTTGTTGCCCTCTTGGACGGGACAGACATGAGCATTCTGGAAGGTATGGAACAGCGAATGGCGGATGCTGCGGAGAATTATAATTACGAAGCCGCAGCCAAATACCGCGATTATATTGGGGCAGTACGCTCCCTGCTGCAGAAAGAGAAGGTCATTGAGTTTGCGGGAGCAAATCAGCGGATTGCGATGGTTGAACCCATGAACGACCGGACACTCAAGCTATTGTTGCTGCAGGGCAACCGTATTCTTTTTCAAACCAAGCTTGAATCAGAGGATTTCAGTAACGCCAGTCTGCAGGCAGAGATTACGACAATCATCAGAGATAACTTTCGGAGCAGTCCACTTCAGCGATCGGCTGACATCAGCAGGCATGAGATTGATGAGGCCCAGATTATATATAGTTATCTTAAGGGCAACTCGTGTAGCCACATGATTATTCGCGATGAGTGGCTTACCCCTGAGAACGACGCGGCCATAAACGATGCTGTGCGTGAGATGCTGCTAAACTGTTATGCCATTTGAATAGCCGCTGAGGTACTCCCCAGTTCCACAACAAAACCAACATTCCCTTTCGCGTAGGAACACCCCCGTGTCTGTGAGACAAGCTGGAATTCCTGGAAAGATTGCTGGTTTGTGATGATTCTCTAAAAAAGCACTCTGTTCTCCATGAGAAACAGAATGCTTGCTGCCAGGCTTAAACTATACTTTTTTGACAAATTCTGATTTCAGCTTCATCGCGCCAAAACCGTCGATTTTGCAATCAATATCATGATCGCCTTCCACCAGGCGAATGTTCTTGACTCTTGTGCCTATTTTGACAACGAGGGAGCTTCCTTTCACCTTGAGATCCTTAATCACAGTTACGGTATCGCCATCACTGAGCACATTTCCATTGGCATCCTTGATGACCTTCGCTTCTTCGCTGTCATGCTCGGCTTCTGCTCCCGGGGACCATTCATGGCCGCACTCCGGGCAGACCAGCATTCCTCGATCTTCATAAGCGTATTCCGATTGGCATTCCGGGCAGTTTGGTAAAGTAGACATGAATTCTTAAACTCCATTCGATAAATTGATAGTCGTACCATACAAGTATAGGGGAAGTTGGGAGAGGGTTCCACTATATATGGCTATTATCAGTTGGCGGTCCTTACAGGCGTAATCAGAAATAGCATAGATGCAGAGAGGTCTTGCGGCAAAATAACAAGCGGCCCCATGATTCCCGTAAATCTGAATCTGACATCCTCACAATCTATACAACGAAGAATATCGAGGAGGAAGGTCGCATTCAAGGAAATCCTGAAATCCTCGCCGTTCTTTTCTAATAGAGCAACCTGATCCAGAACATCCCCTATCTCCGCCGTTTGCGACAATAGCTCCAGACTGCCCCCCGAAACAACCAGCCTAATAATACTCCCCGAAGCCAACACAGACACGCGCTCCACCGCCTGCAATAGAGATACCGTCTTCACCGTGAGTTCGGATGAAAAAGACTGTGGAATTAGCTTCTCTACAGATGGATAGGCCCCCTCAAGGAGAGCGGACTGCACCTGCAGTTCTTTTGACGTAAATTGGATCTGGTTAGTCCCCACTTCAATAACGGTCGTCCCCTGCTCGTCCTTCAGCATTTTGGATACTTCATAGAGATTGACGCCCGGGATAACGCCCTGGACATGAATAGCAGCAGATTGTTCCACAGTCAGTGTACGTAGGGCGAGACGCACGCCATCAGTAGCGATTAAACGCAGCACTTCATTCTTCCATTCAAAAAATACTCCCGTCAGGATTGGCCTAGTCTCGGAGGTGGAGACCGCAGAAGCTACCTGCCTAACAGCTGATTTTAGCACAGCATTATTAATGCTAAAGCTTGCTACCTTGTGACGATCTGTCTTCTGAATCGTAGGGAACTCTGTAGAATCCATTCCGCACAACCGGATATGTGCATCTCCTGAAGAAAGGAGCAGTATCCACTGCTCTGTAGTCTCCAATCTGATGGACCCCGGTTCGAGCTTGCGGACGAGCTCATATAAATACCGTGCAGGTACAACAATGGCACCGTCCTCTTGTTCCGGCGTGGAGCTAGTGGTCAGAGAAATTCTGTATTCTATGGTCATGTTCGTGTTACTTGTAGTAAAGATCAGGGCATCCTGATCCTTCCGAATGCTAACCCCTGACAGGATAGGGATGAGATGATTTACCGAAACGGCCTTTAGCACATGCTGGAGCGCATGCAGAAGAGATTCCTTAGTTACACTGACCCGCATAGATGACCCTGCCTCCCGATTACACTAATTCGAATAATAAGCTTCAATCATCTTGCGGATGAGCTCCGAACGGGACACTTCATCATCAGCACATTGCTCCTCAAGCTTGTTCCATAGTTCCTCCGTTAAGGTTAAGGAGACCTTCTTGGTCACTCCGATTCCCTTTCTACCCGCTCCTTCACGAAGTCCCCCTCGGGTGAATACAAAACCAAGCTGCCCCTCCTTATTAGCGACATCCACTTTAATCTTCTTGTTGTCCATATGATCACCATTTCACTTTTTTGAATTAGGTTACCTATATCAATATTACATTAACTAATTCTACCATATGGAGATATCTGCTGACAATATTTTGAACATAACTATATTTCAGAAGGCTAGCTCCTAACAAAAGAAACAAAAAAACTGACCCGGCAAGCCAAAGCTCGCATACGGTCAGTTATGTTATTCATTATTGGCTGTAAAATAGAGTGTTAATTGGCTTGGAATCACGCGATCTGCATGAATTCCTATAAGAGAATAGGTTAAGCCGTATAAGTATCCCCGCTGCCTTGGGCTGACATCAACAACTCTTTACCTTTCAGAGCCTTGTTCAACGCCTTCAGGTTGTCATGATCATTGGCAGCCGGCAGCAATCTGGACAGCCACAGCAATCCCTCGCTCCAATTGCCTTCCAGAGACCAGAACTCGCACAGGGCGCCGGCAATCCGCAGTCCCGTTCCCTCGGGATCGTCTTGCGAATACGCCCATTGCAGAGCGGCACGCAAATTATCGTACTCGGCCCTGATCTTCGCAAGCGCAATGGAGGTATTGCCCTCTTTGACTTCCTGCTCTATCTCTTCAATAAAACGGGCAAAATACTCCGCATGAAGCCGGTAAATATGTTCTTTATCTGCACCGTGCACCCTGTGGCATTCCAGTTGGCAGGATTCCAGCTTTTCCTGTGTGTATTGCTTCACCGGGGCCAGCAGAGCATAGGTCATCCGGTCCGAGGACGTGGAGCTATGCATGGAAACTAAGGATTTATTGACCAGATTGGCGAAAAGATCTAAAATCTCATCCTTCTTAAGCGAGCAAGGCTCCTGATGTCTTGGACGATACACACAGACCTCTTCCACGGTCTCCAGCGTAAATTCGCCCATGAAAACACTTAATAGCCGGAATAGCAGCTGTTCCTTCTCGGACAGTAAGGAATAACTCCAGTCCATGGTCGCCTTCAGGGTCTGTTGACGCGGAGTGGCTGTTCTTTTGCCTGTGGTGAGAAAGCCCAGCAGATCAGTAAGCCGTTCATTGATCTGCTCCAGGGAGAGCACATTCATTCGGGCCGCGGCCAGCTCCAGTGCCAGTGGATTGCCCTCCAGCTTCCGGCAAATATCACCGACAAGTACAGCCTGCGCTTCTTGAACCTTGAAATGCGGAAGGAGCAAGGTAGCCCGCTCGACGAACAGTTGGACCGATTCATACTCCATCAATCGCCCATAGGATAACTCTTGCTCAGGAGGAATACTTAAAGCTCGGACCGGGTAACGGTTCTCTCCCGGCAGGTTCAGCGGTTCCTGACTTGTGGCCAGAATAACGAGGGCAGGGGCGAACGCCAACAAAGACTCTGCAACCACCGCGCAAGCGTCGATCAGGTGCTCACAATTATCGAAGATAAAGAGCATGCTTTTATTCTGAATAGCATCCAGAACCGTCTCCATTGAAGTCCGCCCCTGCCGATCCTCTAGCCCAAGAGTAGACAGCATGTAGACTACGACCAGCTGTGGATCAGACACCGCTGCAAATTCAAACAACCAAATGCCATCCGGAAAGCTATCCGCCAAGGAGGAGGCAAGATGAAGGGCGAAAGAAGTTTTCCCGCTTCCACCGGGACCTGTTAAGGTGACCAAGGAGGATTGGCGCAGCAGATCATGGAGCTCGGCAAGCTGCGGTACGCGTCCGACGAAGCTGGAGAGCTGGACCGGCAGATTGCCCGCGGGGCGCCGCTTGAGTTCGGAGCGTTCAGTCACCCTCACTGCCGAACTTGCCAGGTCAACAGGTATCTGTGTTGTCGCTCCCTTTTGCTGAATAACAGAATGGTTAGGTGCTGCCTCTCTATCAGCTAAAATCTGTGCAAACCAGTTCTCGTCGAACTCCGGGTAATAACGGTACGTACCGGGACTGCTATCATATACCTGCTTAACGGATTGCCATAGCAGCCCCGCTTCCTGCCGTTCAGTCCCGGGCAAAAACGCCGCTTCCTCCACATATGCCTGCACCAGCCTTTGCAAGTTATGTGCACTGGGCAATCTGTCTCCGCCTTCCCACTGTTGAATAGCTCTTGTATCCACGCCAACCCGCAAAGCCAGATCACGCTGGCGTAAGCTCTTCTTCCGGGACGCAGAGGGTCTGATTCTGAGCATCTTCATAAGCTCTTCCGGCTGCATCAGATCTTGAGTGTTGTGCGACATAGGCAATGCACCTCCCTAGGTGGCTTCAAAGGACAGAAATAACTTGTAACATGCATACTAAACACGAACCAACATGAACAGAGCGCACGAACACATGCGTATTCTGCAAAATAATAACTCCTGATACAATTTAATCATGTTGGAGCATGAATAAGCAATCACCAAAACTCACTAAACAGGGAGGAAAAATATGAGTCAAAATCAAGTTACCGCAGAGGCATCCGGCACTTATACCCTAGGAGATTTGCAAGTTAATCGTCTTGGGTTCGGTACGTTGCAACTAAGCGGTCCGGGTGCCTGGGGCCATCCGGCTGACCCGAAAGAAGCTGTACGCGTCTTGCGACGCGCCGTGGAGCTTGGTGTGAACTTCATTGATACCGCTGACGCGTACGGACCGCTGGTTACGGATGTGCTAATCAAGGAGGCTCTGCACCCTTATGCAGATGGCCTTATCATCGCTGCCAAAGTAGGGGTTGCCCGGCCAACTCCTCAAGATTGGGTGCCGGTAGGCCGACCGGCGTATCTTCGTCAGCAGGTTGAACTGAACCTGCGCCATCTGGGCGTGGAGCGGATTGATCTCTTGCAGCTCCACCGGATTGATCCCCAAGTTCCGCTGGCCGAGCAACTGGGAGAGCTGGTACGTCTTCAGCAAGAAGGAAAAATTCGGCACATTGGACTTAGCGAAGTGAGCGTTGAGCAGCTGGAGGAAGCCGGTAAAACCGCAAGCATCGTATCCGTCCAGAACCTCTATAATCTGGCTAACCGGGATGCAGAAGCCGTACTCGATTATACAATCGCCAATCAGATCGCTTTCATTCCATGGTTCCCGCTTGCGACAGGTGAACTGGGCAAAGCTGGTGGCCCGCTGGATGACCTGGCACAGCGCCTTGGGTCACAACCTGCTCAATTGGCCCTGGCTTGGCTCCTGAAGCGCGCCGCCAATATTCTCCCCATCCCTGGAACTTCATCCGTAAATCATCTGGAGCAAAATATTGCCGCAGCCGGCCTAGAGTTAAGCGATGAGGACTTTGACACGCTAACTCATACTGTGTAACCGCTTAACCGTCTTCCCTTCCGCCCTTGAGGCGGGAGGTTTTTTTAATATCGAGCCATCGCCTGTATAGGAGTCTATGCATAAAATGAGCCGGCAACGATCAACCTACTTGTTAGCTCCCAAGTCAGTCGGGTGCTTCAATGATCAGGAGGCGATCTAAGCAATGGCAAAGCCAGATAATCGGGCAGATAATGTAGAACATTTGCAGCAAAGCATCCAGAATACGCAAGAGAACCTGCAGGAAGCTGAAGGCTACCTGAACGAATTCTCTTCAGAGCTGGACAGCAAGGAACGAGCTCAGATTGAGGACAAAAATGCACGCCGCAAACAGAGCATTCGCAGCTTCAAGGAAGAAGTCAAAGACGAAGCTGCTCATGCCGAGGAATAGAGAAGGACGCCCGCTGAGGGCGTCTTTTTTTAATGAAAAAGGGATCTATATAAGTCGAACAAAAGAAATTAACAACTAGCTAAGATAAGCGAACGGGACGTTTGCGGCTGTGTAAGCGCAAAGCGCTCGCCTGAAAGCTTTCCATAGGAAAGCTAGTACCGTAACATAGACCGTCGATAACAAAACCTATAATCCATGGCTGTTCAAATCCAGCGATATCACTAGAAGCGGTATATTCCCCTTCACCAATCGTCTTAACAATGAAAAAGAGGGACCTCCTCAACTAAGAGCATTTTTGTACCTTATTTTTCCTCAATATAGGTAAATGAGGGACATAAGGGCATTATTGTATCTTATTTTTCGAAAAATCATGTTGAGCCGGGGCTTCTGGAAGAATTAAGGTACAATATTGCACTTAATCTTCACTAACCCCTTGCTGCTGAGGAATTAAGGTACGAAAATGCCGTTAATTGCTGTCGATGCCGGAAATTGCACTTCTATACTACCTATATAAGCTCACTTTTCTTGATTACGTTTGTTTTTAATGCGTTCTATATAGAAGTCCTTTCACAATCCAGTAATCGGGTTCTAACAGCGATCGTAAGAACCGTCGAACCTGTAACGGCCTCATGCAGCGTAAACCACTAATTTTTACTATGCTCCCAATATTGATGCCTGAATTTCGGCGATGCCCTCCGCAGGAAGATATTATAATGAGAACAACATTGAAAGGTTAGGACGTGCTGCTATTGTTACCTGCTGAGCGATATGAAGAGTATTACAAGGCGCTGCTGGAGAAAAATACGGAGTACGAGGGATTGTTCTACGTTGGCGTCAAAACTACAGGTGTATTTTGCCGTCCGACATGCCCCGCCAGAAAGCCGAAGCTGAAGAATTGTGAGTTCTTTGCGAATCCTCAGCAGGCGCTGCTGGCCTCTTATCGGCCCTGCCAGCGCTGCCGTCCGCTCTCCCATCCCAATCACGTCCCGGAGATTGTCCGTGTGCTCGTTGAAGCTGTGGAGAGCAACCCGGAGAAACGCTGGACGACACAGGATTTCAAGAATCTCTCGGTCGATGAATCTACGGCTCGGCGTCAATTCAAAAAGCGGTTTGGCATGACCTTTGTGGAATACGCCCGCGCACGCCGTATGGGTCTTGCCCTGAAGAATATCAGGTCGGGCAAGACCGTTATCGACAGCCAGTTGTCCACCGGCTATGAATCCAGCAGCGGCTTCAGAGACGCCTTTTCCCGGATCATGGGGGCTGCCCCTACCCTGCTAGAGGACGGCAAGGTCCTGAAGGCTGCCTGGATTGACACCCGTCTTGGCCCTATGATGGCCATCGGCAATGATGAAGCCCTGTATCTATTGGAATTTATCGACCGCCGGGGTCTGGAACGGGAGATAGAACGCCTTCGGAAACGAACGAAATCCGCGATTATTCCGGGCGTTACCGCCCCTATTCTCTCGATTGAACGAGAGCTGTCGGAATATTTTGACGGAGAACGGACCACCTTCAACACGCCGCTGGCTCTTCTCGGCTCCCCTTTTCAACAAAGTGTATGGGGAGAATTAATGAAAATCCCGCCAGGGGAAACACGTTCCTATCTGGACATATCCGTAGCCCTCGGCAAACCGACGGCCTTCCGCGCGGTCGCTCAAGCCAACGGGGCCAATCAGCTGGCCATTGTGATTCCCTGTCACCGTGTCATTAATGCAAACGGGGAACTGGGTGGATATGGCGGGGGTCTGACACGTAAAAATTGGCTGCTCCATCATGAGCAGGGAGGAGAATAGAGATATGAATACCCAACATGAACAAGCGCTTCAGTTTCATCAATTGCATAATACCAAAGGAGACCCCTTGGTGCTTATCAATATCTGGGATGCGGGGAGCGCGCAGGCGGTTCAGGCCATCGGAGCCAAGGCCATTGCGACCGGCAGTTGGTCCGTGGCTGCTTCGCACGGATATGAGGACGGCGAGGCACTTCCTTTTCCACTCGTACTGGAGAATTTGAAACGAATCAAGGATAAGGTAGATCTTCCCGTAACCATTGATATTGAAGGGGGATATGGGCTAAGTCCAGACGATGTTAAAGTGAATGTAGGATTGGTTATTGAAAAAGGAGCTGTGGGGATTAACTTGGAGGATCAGCGGATTGGCGAAGAAGGTCTCTATACGACCTCGGAGCAATGTCTGCGCATTGCCGCTGCCCGTGCAGCAGGCCAACAGGCTGGACTACCTCTTTTTATTAACGCCAGAACGGATATTTTCTTTCAAACGGCCGCCGGGCAGCACGCATCCTGTATTGAACAGACCCTCAGCCGTGCGCACGCTTATGCAGAAGCCGGGGCCGACGGTATTTTTGTACCGGGGTTAAGCGATGCCAGACTGATCGAAACCCTATGTAGTCACTCACCGCTTCCGGTGAACATTATGGTAACCTCGCATACCCCGTCCCTCAGGCAGCTTGCCGAACTGGGCGTGGCGCGTATCAGCTATGGTCCTCTACCTTATCTAGAGGCGATGAATGCATTAAAAGAAGTTGGTCTTGCTGCATTATCTCTACACAATTAAGCTCCAGCCCTAATTGTATACGGCCTATTTCAAGTACTCGCTCAACCTTCCCTCATAAATCAACTGCAGCCTGTCACTCTGCCGAAAATCATCCGGTGTCACGAGTGCAGGCAGCTTATTCCACAGCTTAATGCCGGAACGCTCAAGGATCTCCGCAACAAATTGCGAGCAGAAGTAGGAGTTGCTGAACTCAACAGGCTCTTTAAGGGCGATGCCAATTACGCCTAGAATATTATAAAGGTACTTTTTGCGGCTGCGGATAAAGATATGCAGAACCCGCTTCATTTTCTCCACTTCACGTTCGGTTACCTGCAATTCATAGATCACGCACGTCGTACTGGGATACTTGCTGTATGTGCCTGTCTGGATATCCTCCCTCACGAATCCCCCGTTCAGCGGATTATTCGGATTCTTTCGCCCGAAGCTGTACATCTCCGAAAGCTCGCGGTCAAATGAAATCGAAGCATGGTTATACGGCGCTTTTGTGTAAGTCTGAATCATTTTCGTAAAAAGCGTTCCGGTATTCGTAAGCAAGATAAAAACCGACTGATCTGCAACCATTCACGAAATTTCCCCTTATCAAGATTGGACTATTCCTTCATAATAACATAGGATACCTCTCTAGGAATCCTACCTCACGACAAGTTGGTGATTGCCCTGGATAGAAGCTTGTTAACGTTAGTTCTTATTTTGGCAGCTCTATGCGCCATTCAACTCATCTATTATGTCATAAGCAAAGTTCAGCCGAACAAGGATTACGCCCCCATCGGAAACCGCATCAAAACCTGGTGGGGCATGGTGTTCATCTTCTGCCTCGCTACTCTGTTCAATTCCGTGGTGTCCCTAATCTCACT
This sequence comes from Paenibacillus agri, assembly GCF_013359945.1. Taxonomy (GTDB): domain Bacteria; phylum Bacillota; class Bacilli; order Paenibacillales; family Paenibacillaceae; genus Paenibacillus_AQ; species Paenibacillus_AQ agri. Next base: position 61,661 of record NZ_JABWCS010000217.1, read on the forward strand.
GATGGTGCTGACCTTCTTCGCGCTGAAGGAATACTTCTCCATGATCAAGTCCAGAAAAGCGGACCGCAGGCTGTTCCTGTGGGCATACTTGTCGATTCCGCTGCAATTCTACTGGATCTATATCGAATGGTACGGGATGTTCATCGTCTTTATCCCTGTCTATGTGTTCTTGCTGCTGCCGCTTCCCCGGATGATCAATAAAGGGACGGTCGGATTTCTGCGCAGTGTCAGCTCGACCCAGTGGGGTCTTATGCTGATGGTGTTTGGACTTAGCCATCTGGCGTATTTCCAGTTCGCTACCCCCGAGTATGGGGCGGGACTTGTACTGTTTCTGGTTGTACTGACGCAGCTTAATGATGTGGTGCATCACCTGGCCTCGATCTATTTTGGCAAAAGAAAAGTGGTCCCCACAGCCAATCCCTATCTGACCTGGGAAGGCTTCGCTTGTGCGTTCGTGGTTACCACGGCGGTATCGTATCTGATCTATCCTTATTTGACGCCGCTTACCCCGATCTTCGGGATCTTCTCCGGGATGTTGATCAGCCTTAGCGGCTTCATCGGCAGCTTGACCGTGTCCGTGCTGAAGCGCGATCTGCTAATCGGCGATGATGGCAAATTCGAGGCTCTGAAAAAAAGCTACTTAAGCCGGGTCGACAGCCTGACCTATACCTCGCCGGTACTGTTTCATGTGATCCGTTACTTTTTTGACTTTATGTAGGAGAGGAAGAGGTGCCGAATGTATCTTTATCATTTTAGCGAAGAGTCTGACATTAAGAGGTTTGTCCCTAAAGAGAAACAAAACATCCAGGGAATGCCGCCACTCGTCTGGGCGATTGATCAAGAGCATGAGGTGAGTTACTATTTTCCCAGAGACTGCCCCAGAATTATCCTGCGAAAAACGGCGGCTGCAACTGATGACCAGGCTGGCAACCTTTTCGCAGGTACTACGGCCACAACCATCATCACAGTTGAAAGCCGCTGGTATACGGCCATAAAGAACACCACGCTGTACAGATACGTTTTCCCACGGCAAGGCTTTGAGCTGTTTGACCAAACCGCAGGATATTATACTTCGCCGCGCACCCTAGAACCTCTTCGAGTAGAAGCTATGGATCATCTAGTAGACCGAATTCTAGCCACGGGAGCCGAGCTGCGCTTCACGGACAATCTTTATCCCTTGCGCGAAGCCATTCTCGCCTCTGGTTACCCGGACTTCGGGATTCATCGGTTCGCTAATGCGAGAGCCAAAGTTGAATGAAGAGGAATGATATTCGCTTATTCTGTTTAAGGAATTAACAAAATCTTTCCCGTGCTGCTTCTGCTCTCTAACAACCGATGTGCCTCAGCACCCTCCCGGAGCGGGAACGACTTCGGTTCCTCCATCTTTAGATGTCCCTGTCTTATCGCTTCAAAAAGCTTCTCTGAACGCTCAACCCGGTTGCTGCGTGTAACGATATGGTTCCACAGGTCGCCTCCGGTCAAGGTTTTGGAAGTGTCCATAAGCATACGGGGGTCGATGTGGGGCGGATTGCCGCCGGCCATTCCGTAGAATACAACTGAACCTTTGATCTTCGTCGCCTTGAAGCTACCCATCAAGGTGGAACCTACTGAATCATAGACTGCGTTCACACCTTGGCCGTCATAAGACCAACGGATCGCCGCGTTCGCCCAATCACTGTCGTACAGCAGCACTTCGTCTGCACCCGCAGAGAGCGCAGCTTCACGCTTCGCAGGAGAAGAGGTCAAGCCGAGAACTCTGGCGCCCTTGGCCTTAGCCAGCTGCGTCAGAAGCTGCCCCACTCCGCCTGCTGCCGCATGAATCACAATCTCGTCGCCTGGCTGAACCGAATAGCTGTCATTCACCAGATAATGCGCCGTCAGGCCTTGCAGCAGCAATGCGGCTGATTGCTCGAAAGTGATGTCGTCCGGCAATGGAATGATATGATCGATTCCCACCTTTACCAGTTCGGCATTCGCATAAGGGACATCGGCAAAAGCAATCCTGTCCCCAACCTCTACCGTCTTCACATCCTCCGCAACCCGCTCCACAATGCCTGCACCTTCGTACCCTAAAATGTAGGGTGCCTGACCAGCCAAGTGGTAATCGCCCCGTCTGCGATAAATGTCAGCGAAGTTTAATCCAATCGCCTTCATTCTAACCCATACCGTCCCTGGCTCCAGCTCCGGATCAGGAAGATCTGCATAACGCAGTACCTCTGGCCCGCCAAAATGCTCAAAAATCAATGCTTTCATAAATACCCTCCAGTTCTGTGATCACATAAACCTATATTTCACTATAAAACGAATGCAATGATTCCAATGGCGACAGCAACTGCTCATATAGCAGTACCATTTCTGGCGAGGGAGTAGCCCCCACCTCTCGCAATAGTAGCTCCGTGAAGTTAGAGAACCGGCGGGTCAAGCCCTCTTTATTTTTCTGCAAAGCCAGGGCCTGCAAATGAAGCTTAACGGTCTCTTCATCCAATTCATTGTGGGTAGCCAGCCTATTGAGAATGGGAATAGCCGTCAAGAAATCCCCCCGTGACAACAATGCTCTGCATAAGCGTTGAGTAAACTGAACATACATCAGTGAATAGCGCTCAATCTCACTTAAAGCCCAAGGGTAGCCATAACTTCCGAACAAGTCACCCACATAGAGCCGCTCCAGCGCAAACGCCTGCTCGAGATTCGACTCGTCTATAACCATCATCTGCTTACAACCTTCTTCAAACCGGAACAGATCGACATCAGCTGAGGACAGATTCAAAGCATAATGATTGCCATCGGAATACAGACAGTCCCTTAGTCCATTCTCGCCAAGTAGCTTGCGTAGCTGATAAGCGGTGGTGTTCAAATAGGTCTCTGCGTTCTTGAGCGGCATCTCCTTGAAGATATCCTCGATCAACGTAGAGCGGGAGACCAGACTGCCATGATGTAATAGTAAGTATCCGCACAATTCTGCACTTTTACTGGTCTTCCATTTAAGCATAGTGTTCTGTGCACCCTTGATCTCCATTCGGCCCAGACAATTGATCTTTACATGAACCGAAGGATTTGCCGGCAATTCTGCTGGCCCCTGCTCCCGCTTGGCCTCAGCCAAGGCTCTTTGAACCGTTCGCTGTATCCGCTCCAGTGCAACAGGCTTCACGATATAATCGTAGGCAAAGACGTCAAAAGCAGACAAGGCATATTCGGTATGCGATGTCACAAACACGAGTTTGATCTTACTGCCCCTATCTCTTAACCGCTGAGCGAACATGAGGCCACTCTCTTGCGGCATATGGATGTCCATAAAGACGATGTCCACATCATGCTCGTTTAAATACACTTCGGCCGCAGCTGTATTCAGGAAGGCTCCCACAACTTCCAGCTCACCTATTTTGTTCAACATTCGCTTCATAATTAAGTGCATCGCTTTTTCATCATCGATGAGCACGATCTTCATTCAGCAGCCCTCCTTTCATACAAATCAACAGCTATATTTGAATCTATATTCGAAACTCCCGGGGGAAGCGGAAGGGTGAAATAGAATGTGCTTCCTTGGGCGGGATCACTATCAAACCAGATCTCCCCTCCGTTTAACCGAACAAATTCTCTGCAAATCGCAAGCCCTAAACCGATACCTTGTTCTCCAGCTGTACCTGCCGTAGAAGTTGAATAATCTGATTGTAATAAGGTTTGGGCCAGATCCTCCCGTACCCCAACGCCCGTGTCGCTTATTGCTACAATCATTTTCCCATCCGAATGTTCAGCCCTCACCTTAATGCTACCTCCGGTATCCGTAAATTTAACAGCGTTGGAGAGCAAATTGCGAACGATTAAACTCAGCATTTCCTTGTCCACGTAGACCCAAGTATCCGGGGGAACCTCAGACACCATAACAATTCCTTTGCCCCCACTGCGAATCTGCAGAAGATGTAGACTCATCTGTACGGCATCGAACAAATCGTGGGTGTCAGGACTCAGGATCATGCCGCCTTGGTGTTTCCGGAACCAGCCCAGCAGATTCTCTGCTAAGGTGAGTGTTTTGCGTAATTGCTGACCCATTTCATGAACAATCTCCTCGTGGCCCCCACTACCGGCTGGCAGTTCCTCTTCCAGGATCTCCATTAAATTCAGGAGGATCGCCAGCGGGTCACGAATGTCGTGGGCTACTACACTGAACAGTTCATCCTTGAATGTATTAAGCTCCTGCAATTGCTTGGCGTTGTTGATCAATCTCTCTTCGGAACGTACAGCATCAGTCGTATCGCGGAGCAAAAGCATTTTACCCGTTGGTCTGGAGCGATTGTCGTAAATATATAGCACTTGCGCCTGATACACCCGATCATTGCCGTGGTCACCGGATAATACCCTGTTCTCCGAGAGAGGCTCTTGCAAAATGGTGTTAAGGAGTATCGGATAAGAGGAGAAGAGTGTCGCCGCAGGCTGGCCAATCGCGTTTCTGTTGTGTAGGCCCTCAATCATCCGACTCGCTGAACGATTGTATTCAGAAATATTATGATCCAGATCAAAGACAATAACCGCATCCTGTATAGAGTCAAATACCTTCTGATGTGCAAGGGGAGAGAGCCTGAGCATATTGAATTGATAAATACCGAGCAAATAGAATACTCCAGAGATTAAGAAGCCGAATGGGGATACATCTATGGAGGTTTTTAGAATCCCGGTAACATACATCAGTGAGAACCCAAATGGCCCACAAGATCCAATCATCATAAAAATAATTTGCTTCTTCATTCGGGACGGAGCTATGAAGCACATATGGAGTAGTAAACCCATGCCTAGGAAGAAAAAAAAGAAGGAGTACACAACATGAAGATAGAACAGGGGGCCGTGATTCAAATCGATTAGGGGAACACCCTCAGAAAAATCTAACGACACACTTCTATAAAATAAGTGGTGCCAATCGTTCGTATGGACGGCAGCGAGAGTACAGACAGGAACAATCATGAGTATAGCAACAGTCCATCTACGTATGTATGCTTGTCGTCCCGTATACTGCAGTACCATTATCATCCATAGTGTCGGAGCAAAAGGGATCCCGATATACTCGAATTTGAGCCAGAAGAGGATATCCTTCAGATCGTCACTGACAAGTTCAAAAGCATATCCAAAGGTATAAAAGGCGCCTGCAAACACACCAAGCCCATAACTTTTGGCTATCGGAAGCTGCCTTCTTCTCCAGGAAAGATAGACGAGAACCAAAGAACACACCGTTGCAGTTATTAATATTTCGGAAAGATAGAGATTGAGCTTCATAGTTCTGTGCGGCTCCTGTGCTAAATGTCCTTGTACCTTAGCTTCATAATATCAAAAAACTTCAGCCAATGGCTGCAGTTAGGAAGATAAACTCACTATTTTTATTGGAGAAGTTTAGAAATAGTCTCATCCCTCTTCAACGAGCAGAGAATCAAGCCCTTTTAGATCCAGTTAAAGCATGATTCGGTTCTCTAAAATATTTTTCAGACTGATATGCGACTTAGAGGGTCCAAGCCTGAGCAGTGCATCTTGAAACTCAGCCAGCTCTTCCACCGATGAAGTCTGAACCTTCAACAAGTAGTTATATTCTCCGCTGATACGAAACAGATCGGTCACTTCCCTGGCTCCGGTGCAATAATCCACAAGCTCCTGGCAATGCTCGGTCTTCAAAAGAATAAATGTAGTCGTACCGCGGTTCAGTTCGCGCAATTCAAAGGACGCCGTATACCCGGAGATAATCTTTCTCTCTTCCAGCTTCACAATTCTTTCTTTCACAGACGGTTGGGACATCGATACCTCTTTGCTGATTTGCGAAATGGGCATTCGCGCATTGTGCTGTAGCAGCTGCATGATTTTTCTATCAACTTCGTCAATGATGTGTTCCAATAGGAGGACCTCCAGGTGGGATTTTTGAAAATAAACCTTTTCAGCTACAATACCTTATATTCAGTGATCTTTATACGATAAAATGCTTATTTTCCATATGTATTCTACATCTCCAATTTACTATAATCTAACACATCTTATGAATTGGAGTGATGATGAATGAGCATTAAAGGACTTGCCCATGTAGCTATTCAAGCCAAGGATTATACAGCAACTATTGCTTTTTACACAAAGGTGCTGGGGTTCCAAGTGGGGCATCATTGGAGTCTGCCTGCCTTTCAACTCAAACAAGCAACCATGCTGATCTCTCCGGATCAACGAACATGCATCGAGGTTTTTGACAACGAAGCCGTCATTCCCGCCCAAGGCAAAAAAGCAACCTCCGAAGAAGAGATCGCTTATGGCGCATTACTGCATTTTGCATTCTATGTGGAGGATGTGGAGGCTATCTATCAAAAAGCCCTTGCTCACGGCGCAAAGGCTTACGTAGAACCGGGAATTCTCTCACTTGGTGAACCACCCCTTATCGTGAAAAACGCGGTCATTCATAGTCCCAACGGAGAGATCATCGAATTTTTGGAGGACGTTGACTTCAGTCCATCTCGGAACGGGATAACAAATCATTAATTCGTTCTTCGCCCTCACAGGCTACCTTGAACCCGGCCGCGAAGCTCTGCACAGCAGCTCTATTGCTGGAGTACATGCAGAACATATCCGCCTCCGGGTCAAAGCGTAGCGTGTCCACTAACTCAGGCATGTTCTCTTCTGCGAAGGTTGCCGCTTCCTAATGAACTGCTGCTGACCTGAGCCTGCTCAACACGTCCTCAATAGCTTGCGCTGTGAAGGATAGTACTCCGCTGCGCTCAGTGATCATGCCTTGCTGGATTCTCTGATCCAGCCAGTCCGTAATCCATCCGGGAGCATAGCCGTTCTGGCCGAACTCGCCGCCAAAGGCAATCATTTTATCATAGACTTGCAGATATTCCTCTTGGCTCGTATTCGGATAAGTCTTGGTGTACAGCCAGAACTGCACATCGTACATCAATATAGATAATTCATCGGCATGGAATGAAAAATGGCCTTTGTCCTCAACAATCCTGGTGCAGACCACACGGATTTGACCCTCAATGTCCTCTGTCTCATTCACGTTGCCGCATAGCGCTGTCAGAAGGGCCGAGAATTTGCCGTGCGATACTCTTCGTAATGCTTCCTCTTTGTCCGCTTCAGAAGTATCGTAAACATCATCATTCACCAGGCCACGGATGAAAGCCTCGAAGCTCGGTGCCAGATAAGTAATGGCATAATCGCCCTCCTGATCCACGTGGATCACTTCCGGTTCACCCTCTCTGCCGCATTTGCGGTAATCCAGCATGACAACATCATGGCCTGCCGAAGGGCAGTCACAAAAAACCACACCAATATCAGGGTAGCCCCAGTCCTCAATCATGAATCGGCTGCCAAATTCACCGCCCAGCGAGTAGCTTTTCTCCCGCCCAATGCCTAGAATCCCTGAGATTGAGATGTATTCCGATCCCCAAGATTCCGTCACCTCTGTCGGAAAACATGCGTTGCGGGGGATGCCTCCATTATGCTGCTTCATCATCTCAATATAAGCAGCAGGCAGCTTATAGCCTAACTCTTCTTCCACAGAAGCAATCAACTCATCGGTCGGCGGCTCGGACACATATTCCTTCAGAGCATAGTCGCTATCATCCCAGAAATCCGAGAGCATCAACGATTCCGGGGACAGCTCGCCACGGCTCCACTCAAGCGCCTCCGCGTAACGTTCAAGATTGTTCAAAGCTCTAGCCAGCTGACTGCTTAGCTGAGGATCCCGCTCCAACGCAGGAATCTCCATAATAGTGTCCACAATTCGCTGATGCTCACCCTCTTCATGCCAAAGGGCCAGTTGCGCCAAAAGATCATTTTGCATGGTCTCCGCCTCCAGATTATAGATTGTAATAATGCAGCAAATTTTTCAATGTTGGTATTTACACTATTCTACCAGAGTGGGGCGGGAGTCACGCCCAAACTTTTTTCACCAGCAGTTCGCATAATCGTTAGGGGAAATGAGTCCGCTATATCGAATTCTTGTTATAATGATGTACATGAGAAATAATACCGTTCTGAAAAATATAGCGACGATTCTATTGTTTATCACCGTTTTGTTTGGTTTTCGAATAGCATGGCTCAGCGTTTTTACGACATCTGATTCTCCTCCTGTGGTCAATGGCGTACTGGATCTGCGCGGCCAAGACCTTGAGAAGGCGGACCTATTCAAGCTGAACGGTGAATGGAAATTCTACCCTTCCAAGTTTGTCTACCATAAGGACATTGCAGCACTACAAAATCAATCACATACGCTTAAGGTCCCGGGGGACTGGAGTGGGGCGCTGGCGAATAGCCAGGGTTCTTCTTATGGTTACGGAACCTATCAATTACGTATTCTGGTTGACCCGCTGCGTCAGCCTGTCTCTTTGTGGATCAAACAAATTCAAACCTCATCCGCTGTGGAAATCAACGGGGTCGATTCGGCCCGTGTTGGTGACCTCGCTATATCGGATAAGGCGTACAAGCCCAAAACGAGCTCTTACACTGCCCCCTACTTTGCAGAAGGCACGACAGAAATTGAAGTGCTTATTCGTGCAGCAAACTTTGATCATCCTTACAAGGGCGGCATAGAAGGTCCGGTTTTCTTTGGCAGTCAGGACAAAGTGGACAGTGTGCGCTTTATTTCTATGGGATTTCAAGCTCTTACAGCGATCATCTTGCTGCTGCATGTCTTGTATGCTTTTATTCTCTTCTTATTTAGTCCTGAAGAGCGGGTCTTGCTTCTTGTTGGGTTAATGACGCTATCCGTAGCGGTAATCATTCTGTTCCGTAATGACAGCGTGCTGTTCCTATTAACGCCGTTCAATTACACATGGGCCCTGAAGATCCGATTGATCTCTTCCATGTGGCAGCTCTTTTTTATCATGCTTGTGTTCAGAAAGTTTATTGCTGCACCTACGAACAACAAAGGGGTATACCTGTTCACCGCGGCAATTTCGCTCTATACAGTATTCCTGCTGGTGTCACCAGCTCGATGGGTGAGTGAGTCCATCCACTTAGGCGTGTTTAACTTCTTTCTTTTTTCACCTTTCATTTGGCTCATCTATATCATGGGGATTATGCTCTTCAGGAAGCAGAAGGACAAGGATGTTGTCTTCATGCTGCTCTCAGCAGCGGGAATTATTTCTAATCTGCTCTGGAACATATGGGGCTCCTTGCTTGTCTACTATCCGATAGATATCATTGCTGCGATTGTGGGCTTCTCTGCCTATTGGTTCAAGAAATACTTTCAGAATGCCACGGAAAATGCCCAGCTCAACGAACAACTCAAGAAAGCAGACAAGCTAAAGGATCAATTTCTCGCCAACACGTCACATGAGCTGCGAACACCGCTGCACGGCATTATGAACATCGCGCAGAACGTGGTCACCAAAGAAAATGAGAAGCTGTACGAGAGCAGCCGCAAAGATATGGAACTACTAATCACCATCAGCCGCCGTATGTCTCATATGCTCGGAGATCTGCTGGATGTGGCTCGTCTTCAAGAGCATCGTATTACCCTGCACCAGGAGCCTTTACAAATCCAGTCCGTAGTCCCTGGCGTAATTGGTATGCTTAAATTTATGATTGAAGGCAAACCGGTGCAGTTGACCATGAATCTTCCAGACACTACACCTCCCGTTCTCGCCGATGAGAAAAGATTGGTGCAAGTGCTATATAATCTGGTTCACAATGCCCTCAAATACACCGAGGAAGGTACGATCTCCATCTCAACAGAAGTGCAGCATGGACGCGCGATAATACATGTCTCGGATACGGGTGTGGGCATGAACAAGGAGACCCAGGCACGGATATTCCGTCCGTATGAGCAAGGTGCTCATGGCATTAGCGACGGGAGAGGCATCGGGCTTGGCCTGAGCATATGCAAGCAGCTGGTGGAATTGCATGGAGGCACATTAACCGTTCGCTCCGAGATTGGCAAGGGCTCCGTATTCAGCTTTGATCTGCCTCTTGCGGATTCATTCAATCAGCAGACGGTAACACCTGCCGCGGCTCTTTATCCGATTACGGATGCGGCTAAGGAGCAATTAGCAGAGTGGATTTTTCCGGAACATGAATGGAGCGGGCTGGATATCCCTATGCAGATTCCGCCGCTGCTGACAAAGAAGAAAGTTAACATTCTGGCAGTGGATGACGATCCCGTGAATCTGAATGTACTCATGGGAATTCTTTCGACAGAGCCCTATACCATTACCACGGCAAATTCAGCACGCGAGGTGCTGGAACTGCTGGACAAGGAGCAATGGGATCTGCTGATTGCCGATGTGATGATGCCACACATGTCTGGCTACGAGTTGACACAAAAGGTACGGGAGCATTACTCCTTATCGGAGCTTCCGGTGCTACTGCTAACCGCACGTAGTCAGCCGGCCGATATTTACACTGGATTCTTGTCCGGTGCTAACGATTATGTTACCAAGCCAGTAGACGCGGTTGAGCTGAGGTACCGGATTAGAGCACTCACGGAGCTAAAGCAATCTATCAATGAACGTTTGCGCATAGAAGCCGCTTATCTGCAAGCCCAGATTCATCCGCATTTTCTATTCAATACGCTGAATTCGATTATGGCGCTGAGCGATCTCGATACACAAAAAATGCAACAGCTGGTGGGGGCGTTCACATCCTTTTTGCGGATTAGCTTTGACTTTCTTAATACAGGCGAACTGGTCGAACTTTCCCACGAACTGGATCTGGTTAAAGCCTATCTGCATATTGAGCAAGAACGTTTTTCAGACAGACTGACTATTGAATGGGAGGTTGAGCCGGATATCAGCGGTCTACAGGTGCCTCCGCTCTCCATACAGCCACTGGTGGAGAATGCCGTCAAGCATGGTCTGCTTAGCCGGAATGTAGGAGGGACACTTCATATCCGGATCACCCATCTGGATCGTTCCACACTTGTAGAAGTAAGTGATAATGGTAAAGGGATGGAGCAAGACAGAGTGACTGCGTTGTTAAATCCTTCTCTGAAGGGTAAAGGTGGTATCGGATTGTCCAATACAAACCGGCGTTTGACGCAGTTATATGGGCAAGGGCTGTCTATTCACAGCAGACCTGAAGAAGGAACCACGGTGTCCTTTGTCATACCGGATCGTGGGGATAAGCTAAAGGATTAACTTAAATGTACGATTTGATCGATTTACATTGTTATCTATAGGAGGTTTCATTCACATGGCAGTATTCATTAATGAACAAATAAGGGCATCAGAGGTCGATCTCACTGGAATCCGAGGCGAGAAGCTTGGCATTGTCTCCACAAAAGAGGCGCTGGCTATGGCCCGCTCAGCCGGGGCAGACCTGGTGTGTACCTCGCTAATGAGTAGTCCTCCCCCTTGCAGCCTGATGGCAAAAGGAAAAGCCAAAGCGGCCGCGCAGAAGGAATCGTCAGCGGTACGCAAGGGTGATGCCGGACGAGCTGCCGGGAAGGGCAGTAAGGAGAAGGTTAAAGAGCTGCGCTTCACCGCTCATATCGAAGAGCATGATTACGACACCAAGCTACGCCAGGCCGATAAGCATCTGCGGTCCGGCAAGCCGGTACAATTGGTCGTAAAGGCCTCCGGCGCAAAAGAAGCTGCGGCCGCCAAGACTGTGATAGAACGACTAGTGGCGGATCTGAAAGAGGCCGGAGTAAAGGATACTGGCATCCAGACCGGCGGCAAAGGCTCGCAGGTGAAGCTAAATCCCCGCTGATCCTCAAACAAAAATACTAATCAGCCGCATAACCAGACCACGAACGAAAAGCATCCGTCACACTTTTTATAGTGAAACAGGATGCTTTTCGTTCGTTTAGAGATCCTTCAGTTGGAGTGATTCCTATGGACAGCCCGTGTAGTGATTCCAACTTTGTTGTATCGTGTTTATTCTCTCTATAATTTTTATTTAAGGATGAAGCGCTCTTGCCAGTGCGTCTACATAACTATTGCTGACGCGCTGGCTTATTTCCGCTTGCGGAACCATCACTTCAAAGCTGTGGAAGGTACCGGGATAAAGGTGAAATTCGACGTCTACACCCGCTTGGGCAAGGCGCGTCACATATTCGATCGTCTCATCCCGGAACAGATCGAGTTGTCCTACGCACGTATAGGTCGGTGGCAGCCCCGCCAAGCTTTCCGCTCTCGACGGCACCGCATATGGGGACAACCCGCTGTCTTCAGTACGATTGCCCTGGTACATGTTCCAGGCCGTCAAATTGTTTGTTCGGTTCCACGTTGCGTTATCGGCCGTAATTTCATGACTTGACGCCGTAATATTCCGGTCGTCAATCATCGGATACAGCGGCATTTGGAAGATGAGGGCCGGACCGCCTTTGTCGCGAGCCATTAAAGCAAGCGCTGCGGTCAGACCGCCGCCCCCGCTTGCACCAGCAATTGCGACTCGATCCAAGTCGATGCCCAGCAGTTCAGCTTCGTCCGTCATCCATGTCAAGGCGGTATAACAGTCATCGATAGCAGCTGGGTAGGGGTGCTCGGGAGCAAGCCGATAATCGACCGATACGACAACGCATTTAGCCGCCTGCACGAAACGTTCGCACAAAGCGTCGTCCATATCAGGATGCCCCATTACGTAGCCTCCCCCGTGAATCCATAGCAAGGCTGGAAGCTTGGCGCCAGTTCGCTGGGCAGGTTCGTAGATTTTGACTAACATCTCACCCGCTACACTCGGAATCATCCGGCTTGTCGTGTGTACGTGCTCTGATTTCTCAATGGGAGGACCCGTTAAATAGCTTCTGCTTAGCTCTAAATTTTCCTCCAGTTGAAAACCAGGAAATTCTGCTAATACCGACCTTAATTCTGGCAATACCCGACTTTCAAAATCCATTCGAACCACTCCTATAATTGAATTATGATCTTTTCTCCGTCTCAACTTCCCATTTGGTTATTTCCTCCCGAACCCGGGGTGCTACTTCTGTTCCCAACAGCTCAATGGCTCTCATCACTTCTGCATGCGGCATCGTGCTTAAAGGAACATATAGCATAAAACGTGTAACGCCTACATTTTTGCGAAGGTGAATAATCTTCTGGGCAACAGTCTCGGGATCGCCGACATACAGTGCACCTTCAAAGCTGCGCGCGGCATCGTAGCTGGAACGATCATAATGCCCCCAGCCGCGTTCCTTACCTAATCTATTCATACCTGCCATGGTAGAAGGAAAAAAAGTATCTGCAGCTCGTTCAGTATTCTCTCCAACAAATCCTATCGAGTGCGCCCCAACCTTAAGCCGTGATTCGTCATGACCAGCGTGCGCTGCTGCCATCTTATAAAGCTGCACGAGCGGTGCAAAATCCGTCGGTTTTCCACCAATGATCGCCAGCATCAGCGGCAGTCCTAACAGACCTGCACGGATAGCAGACTCCTGTCTGCCCCCACTGCCAATCCATATCGGCAAAGAATTCTGAACGGGCCGCGGATACACGCCCAAATGGTTAATCGCCGGCCGATGCCCGCCCTTCCAGGTTACTTTTTCGGACTCCCGTATTTTAAGAAGCAATTCCAAATGTTCTTCAAAAAGCTCATCATAGTCATTCAAGTCATAGCCAAACAGCGGAAAAGATTCAATAAAGGAACCCCGGCCCGCTATAATCTCCGCACGTCCATTTGAAATGCCATCCAGCGTAGCAAAATCCTGAAAAACGCGCACTGGATCAACTGAAGAGAGCACCGTCACTGCACTGGTCAGCCGAATCCGCTTCGTCTGAGATGCAGCCGCAGACAGCACAAGTGCTGGTGAAGATGCCGCATAATCCTTACGATGATGCTCACCTACGCCAAACACATCAAGTCCCACTTGATCAGCAAGGACAATTTCCTCCACAACTTCACGCAATCGCTGTGCATGACTCATCACTTCACCAGTCTGAGTGTCCGGCTTTGTTTCTACAAACGAAGTAATACCTATCTCCATACTCACTCTCTCCTATTCCATAGCTTTCTCTGTCAGCATTATTCCGGTTCTTTTCAAGCAGGTTGATATGTATGCCCTATTTCCATGAACTTTAAATATCGATAAAATATCATACTAATCGGTATGTTATTTACCAGTTAATATAAATGCAAAAAACGAGAATTGTCAAGGAATATTGTGAAAACATCTTATTGATCCGACCTGAATTTGACATTATACACGGATAATTATAAAATAATAACGTACTATTCGGTACGTATATAAAGGCCACTAGCCGTTGCATATGACTTGAATCATTGAGCAATTAAAAAAACAAGAGTAACGAGAGGTATTGATTATGGGACGAATCCGCGAATTTGACGAAGAAAAAGTATTAGATGCAGCTATGCAACTATTTTGGGAGAAGGGATATGAAGCTACCTCATTAAGCGATTTAACTTCCAGAATGGGAATCCAACGACCCAGTATATACTCAGCTTTTGGAGGCAAAGAAGAATTGTTCGAAGCCGCGCTACGCAAATACACGAAGTCCCGTGCTTCTCTTATCCGAACCAGACTTCAAAGCAATCCATCTGTAAAAGAAGCATTTCATACTTTTTTTGAAAGTGTGGTTGATGATGAGTATGCAGAAAGCCCTAGAAAAGGATGCTTTTGCATCAATACAATGGTTGAACTTGCACCTCATGATGAGAAATTCGAAATTCTTACAAGGGAACATCAAATGTTCCTAGCGGTCATATTTCAAGAAACCATTGAACGAGGCATACAATCAGGCGAGCTCGAAAGCGGGTTAAATGCGAAGGCTGTATCACAGGCGCTAATCATATCGTTAATTGGGTTAACCGTAATGTTGAAGTCTCGTCCAGAACGATCATTTATTGATAATTCGATAGAGGTGACACTTACACTCCTTAAGTAATTCGGAATTTCTTAAATAACCAATCCACTCTTCTAAAACTGGAGATACAACACGAAAAAGCCCCATTGGCGTTCCGGACCTTTAACATCCGGTCGCTCAATGAGGCTGACAATCTAAGAAAATCTAATTTACATTTCTCCAGAAAAATCCGAATTTCACAGGAACGCACTCGACTAGCCCTGCTTGCTCCAAACGCTGCAATTCAGCCAAAGTCTCTTCTCTCGAACCATCGAGCATGATACGGATTTCCTCAGTACCCAGGAAATTGTATTTCTGCAGCAACTGTTTAGCCGTGTATACCTTTTGATTCGGTTGCAAAGCGTCTTTGGCCACCTTGTTCAGCGCTTCAACATAATGTTGATAAGGACGATAGCCGGATACTCTGGCACCCTGTCCTTCTTCATCAACGATGAGAATCGTCGGGAAACCTCTAACCCCTAATTCCGCACCCTCTTCAATCTCTTGATAGAACAGCTCTGCCGTTGCAGGATCATGATAACTGCGTTTGAATCGTTCCGTATCTAAACCGACATCAATGGACGCCTGGATAAGGGCTTCTTCCTTGGCAATGTTGACCTTCTCCAGGAACACCATCTCCCGAAGACGTCTCAAGTAGGCGTCCGCCTGTTCCTTCCCTTGTAGCTGGGCCGCTTTGAACGCGATTGAAGGCGGGTAAGAGGAATGAAGCGGATCCTCCAGCCAAACATCACCGTCCATAGACATGCCGGACTGTTCGGCAATTTCTTCCCAATGATGAGCCACATCAGATGGCTTGGAAATGCCATTACCTCCATCGGAGAAATGCTCCCATCCCGGCAGCAGCCCGCCCATCCGGTATTCAATCGTCAGCAGCGGGGCATATTCCTCCTCTAGCTTACGGATATACGGCTCCAGCGCCCAGCAAGCAGAACAGATCGGATCGGTATAATAGATAACTCTGAATTTACGTACGGGTGCTAGCTCGACCTTGACCATCTCATAATCTTGTCCGTCTTCATGCTCAGAACACAGCCCTGTTTCGAGATCACAGGAGATCATTTTATTGTTCTCCGCCATTTCAATTCCCCCCACTTAACAGAGGGAGACTTGTCCCTCCCTTGTATGCGATACATTCAATTTCAACAAGTGCGTCTTTGGGTAATTTGGCGATTTGGACAGCCGCCCGTGCCGGTAGAATTTCACCTGTGAAATAACTGCCATAAATCTCATTAACCGTTGCAAAATCATCCATACTGCTAAGGAAAATCGTGGTTTTTACGACCTCTTCCAGACTTACAGCAGCTGCTTCGAGCACTGCCTTGAGATTATCCAGTACGCGATGGGTCTGTGATGTAATTCCGCCGCTAACCATCAGACCCGTCTGCGGATCAAGCGGGATTTGCCCGGAAACAAATAGGAAATCTCCAGCCAAGACAGCTTGTGAGTAGGGCCCAATAGCTTGAGGGGCATGCGGAGTGCTCACTTGTGTTTTCATGAAAAAAATCTCCTTTAGTAGTTAGAGTTAATTAGAGTTCTTTGAGATAGCGATAGATCGTCTGATCTGAAGTTTCGAGTCGTTGGGCCACCTCGGAGACAGCTCCCTTTAATAGAAAGACTCCTTTATCATTAAGATCCTTTACGATTTCTTTCTTCTCATCAATCATCAAACGGGAGACCTCCAGTTTGTATTTATGAATTGCTTCCGTAATAAAATTATGTAGCAATTCTTCCATGGAGTTCGTGAACAATTCTTTTTCCGGTCCGGTAGGATCTTCTTGCTCTTCCGGTTCCATTAATAGATCCTTGATTAGCATTTGGGCTTGCTTCAGCGCCGTAGTATCCACATTTACACATAACATAGCAATCACATTCTTATCCTCATCCTTGATAAAGAAGGTGGACGAACGCAGCATTTGATCTTTACCTGTAACTTTTCCGGGGTAGTTGGCAATAAACGCCTTGGTTTCATATTCCTTGTCATGAATAATCTGAAGAGCAAAATCGGTTATTGTTCCTCCAACCTGTCTTTCAGTAATATGATTGTTGCTAATGGCTACAATAGAGCTTTCAAGTTGACGAAGATCATGTAAAATAACCTCACAATTCTTCCCGCAAATACTCGCGATAAACTCCACCATAGGTTTATATGAGTTAATAATTTCATCGGGTGACAAAAAAACCTCTCCTTTATCCAATGTCCCTCCATAGGAGGGGCCAGCTTTATGCCTGCAATGCCCATTCCAAACCATGAGGATTATCAATAATTAATACCCACGTACCATCCGGCTGACGGCGAACGACATCAGAGGACTGACCTTGAACCCGGACCTCACCGCTTAACGGGTCCTTCATAGTCCACTTCGAAATGACAAGTGCCGTATCTTCAAATTCCAGCACCTTCTTAGGCGTCAGCTCAAAATCAAGATTGAGTTCTATCATTTGACTAAGTCCTTCACGGACAGCATTCCATCCCTTTACGACAACACCCGGCTGGGCCACAAATACAGCTTCAGGATCATACAACGTCAGTAGCTTGTCCAGGTCACCTGTCGGAAATAATCTATTAATTCCTTCTAGTACCTCAATCGGTGTATTTGCTGCCAAAATGGCACCTCCTAAAAATAGCTTAAATTTTATAATAATAATAATTTATCATGTTGACATTTTTTTATCAAGTGGTTATGATTTGGACTAACAATACATGAAACGAAACATGACACATAAAACGAATTGAGTCATGTAATGTTACATGAAATTATAAATCGATGGGTGGGAGCGTAAAATGGATATCAAAAATAACATGCGTGAGGGTTTCAAAGACTTACAAGGGGGGCTTTTTGCCAGTGTGCACAAGGCAGATGTAGGAAATGCCGTATCGGATCTGATGAAAAGAGGCGTTGATCTAATGTGTTGGGCGGACCCCTTTTTCCCTGACCTTGTGATTCCGCAGAATGTAAAACAATCTGTCATAGATTCCATTGATAAAGGAATGGCTACCCATTACACAATGCCCATCGGTAATAGTGACCTTAAACAGGCGATAGCCGTCAAATTAAAGGAAGATAACCATATGAATGTCGATCCAGACCGGAATATTCTAATTACACCGGGTTCAGACTCCGGTTTAATGTTTGCGATGATGCCCTTCATCGGAGAGGGTGACGAAGTACTTATTCCTGCTCCCAGCTATCCAAGTAATTTCCTTAATCCAAAGCTGCTGGGCGGCATTGCAGTGCCCGTCCCCCTAAAAGAAGAGAATAACTACCAAATTGAGATTGAGGAATTCGAGAAAAGAGTTTCTCCGCAAACAAAAATGGTTCTTCTGACGAACCCGAACAATCCTACAAGTACTGTATTAAGACGCGACAGCCTTGAGAAAATTGCCACGTTTGTCATTGAGCATGATTTGGTGCTGGTTGTAGACCAAGCATTCGAAGATGCAATCTATGATGACATCGAGTTTGTCTCAATAGCAACATTGCCTGGAATGTGGGAGCGAACGATCAGTGTATTTTCAATTTCTAAAGGGATGGGACTAAGCGGCTTCAGAGTAGGCTATCTGGTTGCAGATGACAAAATTATCGACGTATTGTACGGCTGTACTGTGAATGTAATCGGAGCGACGAATACTTCTGCACAAATCGGAGCCATAGCGGCAATGAAGGACCGCAGCTTTGTGAAAGAATACAATGCTATCTTTGACCGTAGACGGAAAGCTGTCTATGAAATCATGAATTCCATTCCAGGCGTGTCTATGGCCATGCCGGAGAGCGGATTTCTCTCTTGGGTGAATATTTCAAAATTAGGGACTTCCGCCGAAATTAGCAAATATCTAATTGATCATGCCAACGTTGTAGTTAATGAAGGTACACCATACGGTGTAGGGGGCGAAGGATACATTCGTATCGTTCATGGCTGCTATAAAGACGATAATGTCCTCTACGCGGCACTGGAACGTATAAAACAAGCATTAATTCAATTGGACATCGACAAGGGGGTAGCGGCTCATGGATAACACTACTTTAGAATTCAGAGGCGGAAAGTCAATGGCATTCATTCCAATAGCGCTTTTCCTGGTATTCTGTATCCTGTTCTTTACCGTATTTAAGGTTTTCGATATGACGGGACTAGCCATGTGCGCGTTTCTTTCCATCATCATCGGCGGAGCATTTTCCAAAGATTATAAAAAGTACTGGAACGCTGTTATCCTAAAAGGCATCGGTAGCCCGATGGCCATTACGATTGCGACCGTTCTGCTTGTGATCGGGATGTTCTCCAAGCTAATGGCTAAGAGTGGTGTGGCCGAAGGGTTTGCATGGCTTGCTAATATGTTAGGTTTGCACGGTGGTGCGTTCACCTTATTCACTTTTATCTCGGTATGCATCATTTCTGCTTCGACAGGAACATCGATCGGAACACTGTTCACAGCTTTTCCTGTATTCTTCGCATCCGGAATATTGCTGGGAGCTGATCCAGTAGTATTGGCCAGCGCTATTTTATCCGGTGCTATATTCGGGGATAACATTGCGCCAATCTCAGATACCACTGTAGCCTCAGCTTCTACACAAGCCTATACCCGTAAGGAAGGAACGGCGGAAATCGCCGGCGTGGTGACCACCCGGTTCAAATTTGCTTTAGCCGGAAGTATTCTTGCTTGCATCTTCTTCTATGTATTCGGCTCCAGCAACAAGGTAATCGCGACCGGTGTAGCTACACTGGGGAATGCGACTCCTAAAGGCCTTATTATGTTGATTCCGGTAGTTGCTCTGCTTATTGTGGCAGTGAAGACAAGAGATATATTCAAAGCTATTCCGGTTGGGATCGCAGTAGGTATAGTCGTTGGTTTGATTTCCGGAGTATTTACGTGGACAGATGTCTTCTCCTTAAAGGATGGTGCTGTGAAAGGGTTCCTGTTTGAAGGTTTTAACAATATGGTCAGCACGGTACTGTTCGTTCTGTCGCTCTTCGGAATAATGGGTATACTCATAGCGAGCTCAACCATGGACAGGATCGCTAGCTATATTTGTAAAAGTCGTATGGCTAAAAGCGTACAGGGTGCCGAGTTGGCCATAGCGGGAGGCACGATCATTGCTACAGCTCTGGTAGGCGGGGTGACGAGCGCTTCGATCCTTACCTTTGGTCCAGTTGCAGATGAGATTGGAAAACGTAAAAATCTCCATCCATTCCGGCGTGCTGTTCTTGTGGATTGCTTCTCGATGACCATTGCAGCAGTTATCCCCTTCCTAAGCGCCTTTATCTTTATTGTTACTTCAATTATTGGCTCCTTAAGAACCGAATACAGCTTTATACCGGAAATCAATCCCGTCTCCTTATTCTTGACCTCCTTTTATCCATTATGTCTGTTCGTTGTTCTCATCTTTTCTGTTCTGACCGGCTGGGGCCGCAAATTCGAAGGCCCTGGTGGTAATCCAGTCACTGAGTACACAGAAGACATGGCTATCAACACAGTTAAAGTATAAATGACTCCTGACTCTCGTAAGAGTAAAAGCGACAGCAGCTATATCTGGTCCTACGAAGAATAAGGGCGCCCCATGGGGCGCCCTTATTCAAGCGTAAGAAGTGCAGATATTATTTTCCAAGGAAGCTCTTAATAATAAAGTCCAGATGAGCTTCCATAGATACAGCATCATTATAATAAGAACCTTTGGCATTCATAAAAAACACACGGTTCTCTTTTACAGCAGGAAGGCTCTTCCATAAGGGACTGCCATACACCACATCCGGGTCACCGTCGTCCCATCCCCAGTTACTCGTAAAGATATAATCACCAGCGTATTCCGGCAGCTGCTCCAGAGATAAGTCAGCAAATCCTTCGTGTTTGTCCAGGACCTCCTCCTGAATAATCTTAGGGGCCTTCAAGCCAAGCTCTCCGTACAGAATTTCACCGCCCCTGGCATAAAAATCGCCAAATGCATAAATTCCCTTCGCATACGGCTGGAGGATGGAAACTGTTCTGTCACCTACGACCTCCTGTATTTGCGGTTTATATTCATTGATTTTCCGGTCCCACTCTTTGACCCAGTCCTGTGCGGCCTGCTCCTTGCCTGCAAGCTTCCCGTATTCGAGCATCAGATCTTTGTAAGAATACTTTCCATATTCTATACGAACGACCGGGGCGATTTTGTCCAACTCTTTGTAGGTTGGCTCCATCACATCGGCAGCGACTACAATAATGAGATCAGGCTGCAGGCTTAAGATTTTCTCTGGCGAGAATGTGTCACCAACAGCTTCTACTCCGTCCACCAAGCCTTTCAGGAACGGATTCTTTAGAGCATCACTTTGTGCCCCCACCGGTTTGACGCCTAGTGCAAGTAAATTACCGGTAAAACTACCCGTCAGATCTACTATTCGCTGTGGATTCGCCGGAATCACCACAGTTCCTTGACTGTCCGTATAGTTTTTGGTTAAAGCCGCTTGAGACGACTGTGCTGGAGATGCATCATTAGAACTCTGACCTGATACTGCAGTACCTCCTGTGCCAGAAGCGCTGTTTCCTGTACTCGTACTACCACTTGAACAGGCACTAAGCAACAACATCATACATAACAGCAATGTTGCTGTCGCCATAGAGGCTGATTTGTATTGTTTGTACATATGTATATCCCCTTTTCCATACAATTGATAATTATTCTCACATTCATTATCAATATATCGAATCGGAATGCCAGGCACAATGGCAGATCGGGAAGCATTAAAGGGCAATTTGGGAACTAAATGTTCAATGCGTCCCTTCGTTCTGAACAATGCAGGCGCTACACCATAATGCTTCTTGAAGCTACGGCTCAGTGAATGTGCATCAGGGTAGCCTACACGCTGAGCAATCTCTTGCAAGGTACCTTCTGAATCTATTAATAGCTGCGCGGCCTTGTTCATACGAATTTGTGTGAGAAGGCGAATCGGGCTTTCCTTCATTCTGCTTTTGAACAGCTTAGTCAAATATCTCGTACTGCAATCTAACAGGTCCGCCATCACCTCAAGTGTTATAGGCTCCATATAGCGGTCATTCATGAATCGGAGTGCCTGTGCCACCAGATCAGGCCGCATAGGTTCAATACCCTGTTGCTGCATCTGGCTTAACAGTTCATATACGAATTGATAGAACAGCGTTCTTGCATGTAACTTTTCCAACGGCGCAGACTTCATCCACTCTTGAAACATAAGCTCCACCTGGCCGAGCAGTGAGAGCGGATATAACGGTACGAATGAATATTGAAGCTGAAACGGTTTGTTTGGCCCCAGCAGCCGTGACTGTTCCTGAGCCGCTGGCCATGTCAGTCCAGCTTTGTATAATACCAAATAATACTCAAGCTGGTCTTCAACTGCGATGTCAAGACGCGAGCCTTTCCCTCCATGCAGGACGTGGAACCGATTCACGCTATACATTGAATTATCCAGCCAAATTGTTGCACGGCCGCTAACCACATACACAAAAGTACTAGCCGGAAGAGAGTACTCCACCGACGTTTCCCCCTGCTCCAGCAGTATATACCGTACATCCATTATTTTCACCGAAGTATGGTTCCACAGCATAATATGCTCATTCAAGTTCATCGCAGTGCATCATCCCCTCAGCCGCATTACTGCGGTTTCCCTACATTATATTGATAATGATTCTCACAGTAAAGAGATTAAGTTATCTCACCCGTGATAAGCGTCACAGTAAAGTTTCTCAACAAGTAGCACAACTCTAGTTCCCGTCCATTTTTGTACTTCTTATTCGCTTATGTTACTATTGAGCGGTAAGTCACTTATAAACATGAAGGAGGAGTACCTGATGAAAAAGAGATCGATTAAATCCTTAGCCTCTGGTATCGGGTATTCTACGGCTGTTTTTTTCTAGAATCGAGATTGACGGGATACGTCTGTCTAAATCGCTAGCATTCTATAAAAAAACGGTGAAAATATATAATCGTAAACCATTATGTATTTTCCATCTATAAGGAGACCTGCACACAATGAATCTTAAACAAATTCCAGTTCAACGATATAACCCTGAAATGATCGCGAAGCCTGTTGGAAACTATAGTCATGTCACCAAAATAGACCGAAATGCAGAGCTATACGTCTTCTCCGGCCAAATTGGCATCGATCAGGACAATCATATTCCCGCCGATTTTAATGAGCAAGTCACCAATACCATGAACAATATCGTCGCCATCTTGTCTTCTCAACAACTGACGCCAGATCACGTCATTAAAATAAACATCTGGGCGACTGAAGAGATCGATTGGGATCATTTCTATGAGAAGTGGAACGCTGTATTCGGACCCACATCGCCTTCCATGACGGTTGCATATATACAAGGCTTAGGTTTGCCTGAACTAAAAATTGAATTGGATGTCTGGGCAGCGGGTTAATGTCCTGATAATATATAAGAAACGAGCCCTAGAATTTCTCTAGCGGCTCGTTTTTTTAGAACGATTATCTTACTCGGTCACGCCTGCCTCTTGGCTCACCAGCCCGCGGATAAAGGTCTCGAAGTTAGGCGCTAACTCTGTAATCTTATGACCCTTCTCTTGGCTGACATGGACAACTTCCGGTTCGCCGACATTACCGGATGAACGATAGTCCAGCATAATCACACCTTCTGTGGGAGCAAGACTGTCGCCAATGACGACGCCAATCTCCGGATAACCCTCAGTTTCAATTACAAACCGGCTGCCTGCTGCTCCACACAGTGAAGTAGGCTTGTCCCGTCCAATTCCACGAATACCAGCGATCGTAATGAATTTCCCTTCTGTTGTGGGGTAACTCGTATGATTAGGAATACCGCCGTTATGTAATTTCATCAAAGCAACATAGGATGGAGGCAGCTTGAAGACCAATTGTTCTTCCACGGAATCGATCAGGTCGTCTGTCGGCGGCTCAGATACATACTCTTGCAGGGCAGCCTCGCTGTCATCCCAGAAATTTGAGGCATCAACCGGCTTATACGAACTCTTCGCAGGTGTTTTCGCCTGCTTCTTCGCGGTCTTTTCCCGAATCCATTCCAGGAACTCCAGGGTATCCTCATCTTCGGGGTCAAGCTTATCGGCTGCTTCAAAAGCTTGCCGGGCTTCGTCATATTGCTTGAGATAATAATGAGACACGCCGACCCGGTAATGCCAGAGCGCATCCTCCAGTCCTTCCTCCCTGATCTTCTCAAACTGCTCAAGCGCCTCTTCGTATTCACCCAAATTGTTCAACGCTCTGCCCAAATGACTGGTTAACTCATAATCCCGGTCTTCTTCAGGAATCTCCATAATCGCATCTACGATTTCTTGAAATTCATCTTCCTCATGCCATGTTTCCAGTTGTTCCAACAACTCATCGCTCATCTTCCATACCCTCCCGTGAGAAACTCCAGTATCTATTAGAAGTATACCATTTCCAGCACAGCACTCTCCAGCGCGGACAGACTTGCGGAGTCTGCCCTATCATTATATGGCTTGGATCGGATGTAATATACGCTTGGCCCGCCAAGCACAAATAGCCAGGGCACCCCTGAGAGCGCCTTGGCTATTTACATATTCATCTATTTACCACTATTGCCGGTGTTACACTTATGGATGCACAAGGACTTGCTCACTAACGTCTGCCTCTAGCAGTTGCTTCAGCTTTTGCCTTGTATCTGTACCATTCTTCGGCGTATTGACATACATCTTCAGGTTTGTATTTTCCGATATAAGAAAGCTTGTAATCTCAAAATTAAGCTGTCCCGCCAGGCGATGATTCAGCAATTTGTACATATCCCGGTCTTTATCGATCCGGTGCATAGGCCACCATTGATCAAATTCCTTGCTTAACGATCTAAGCTCATCAACAAATTGCGTAATCCATGGATCTTCAATATATTGGCTGCAATCGGCCCGGAACTTGCCCAGCATCGTCTGGGCGCTGATCTCCCAATCAGGGAACAGGCCGGCAAAATGTTTATCCGTGAACATGATTCGCATAAGGTTGCGCTTGCTGCACTCTAATTGGCTGAAATCGCAGAATACAAGCGCCGCAGCCCGATTCCAGGCAATAACATTCCAGCGGTTGTCCACGATCATGGCCGGGGATTCCATTAGATTATCCAATACATGCTGATGCATCGGCTTAACTTCTTCAGGGCTGGGATAATAGGAAGGAGGAACATGTTGGGCAAGAGCATACAGGTGCACAATCTCCTGACGGTTGAGCATCAGCACTCTGGACAAGCTCTCCAGTATTTGTATGGACACCTGAATCGGACGCCCCTGTTCAAGCCAGGTGTACCAGGTTACGCCGATTCCTGCCAGAGAAGCGACCTCTTCCCGGCGCAGTCCCGGCGTACGACGGCGTATTCCTGCAGGCAACCCTACTTGCTCGGGGGAAATCTTTGCCCGGCGGGTTTTGAGAAAGTCCCCAAGCTCGTGATGACGCTGCTTTGTATGATTCATTCAAAGCCCACCAGCCTTTCAGTACGTAATATTCAAGCTAAGAATGGTAGTAGTATATACGAATGATTTTTCAAATGCAAAAAACGTGGAGTTGAACAGACCAGCGCAAACTTAAGAACGCCAGCGATAAAGCCAGCGCTCTGTGTGAACAGCAAAAGGAGCTGCCCCACCGCAGACAAAGATGCGATGAGACAGCTCCTTTTTATTTGAACCTAATCTTAGTAGCGGGAACCGAAGACAATGCCTTGCGGAGCAATCGCTTCGATCTGGGCAAGGTCATCTTGTGTCAGCTCGACGTCCAGCGCACCAAGGTTCTCTTCAAGATAAACCGTGCGTTTTGTACCCGGAATCGGCACGATATTCTCTCCCTGAGCAAGTAGCCAAGCCAAGGCTAGCTGAGATGGCTTGCAGTCCTTCTCAGTTGCGAGCTCCTTGATTTTGGTCACAAGGTCGAGATTCTTCTGGAAGTTCTCGCCTTGGAATCTTGGAGAAGTACGACGGTAATCGTCTGGTTCGAGATCCTCATAGCGCTGGATCTGTCCGGTCAAGAAACCGCGGCCGAGCGGGCTGTAAGGCACGAAGCCGATGCCTAGCTCGCGGCATGTCGGCAGAATGGACTCCTCGACATCGCGATCCCACAGCGAGTATTCCGTCTGCAATGCTGTGATAGGATGCACGGCATGTCCACGACGAATAAGCTCGGGGGAGGCTTCCGACAGACCGAGATAACGAACCTTGCCTGCTTTGACAAGATCGGCCATCGCGCCTACAGTTTCTTCAATTGGTGTATCCGGATCAACTCGATGTTGATAGTAGAGATCTATATGATCGACACCGAGACGTTTCAGACTGGCATCACATGCAGCCTTTACATATTCAGGGCGGCCGTTGACGCTAACGGCACCATTCTCACCAACTACTGCGGCGAACTTGGTTGCTAAGATAACCCCATCTCTGCGGCCCTTCAGAGCCCGTCCGAGCAGTTCTTCATTTTCGCCTAAACCATAGACATCTGCAGTGTCGAGCAGCGTAACGCCAAGCTCCAATGCCCGGTGAATGGTGCGGATGGATTCCGCTTCATCCCGCCCGGCATAGAAGTCGGACATGCCCATACAACCAAGACCTAGAGCGGATACCTCCAGTTTGCTGTTTCCAAGCGTTCTTTTTTTCAAAGCTTTCTCCACCTTTCTAATTCGAACTACAGACATCATACAGGGTATGGCGCCCAGCTGGCAGATGCCTGTTTATACGGGTATTAAAACTACTATGATACTGTTGAATACTGTCTCTTCCGGTTGTCAATTTTGCTTTATTCCTTATCTACCGGCTTCTGAATATTATCCTCATAGAAATCAAAAAAGAGCTGATGCTGCGTGCCTCTTACGGCGTAGAACACATCCGACAGCTTTTTCCCCTTGCGCTTCACTTGTTTTTCTAGCCATTCCGTAGTCAGCCCATGATTCTCCAGATTCTTCTCCATGATGACGCCATCCATCACAAATTCCACCGGAAAATGTTGCGTCTTCGTAGGCAGCTTCAGATCCTTCTTCGTGACGAATTGGTACTCCTCTTTCTTCAATACTGAGACTGTCCCGTTATCCTCCAACACCGCATAAGCCACCTCTTCCATATTGAAAATCCCCATGCCCCGCAATACCTGAGCCAAAGTATCGAGTGTGTACCTTAGTTTCTTCATGTTGTGCTCAAGAATTTCCCCATTCTCGATCAGTACCGTAGGAGAACCAGAGATCCAGTTTCTTAATTTACGGTTCTTCAAAGCTATGTAGGATAGCAAAAATGACACAGCCGTGACTACAATAAGCGCCAGTATGAAATAGGATGTTTTTAACGATTCATTAAACGCCAGATTTCCCGCAATGGAGCCCAGCGTTATACTAGTCACAAAATCGTGAAACGTCATATTAGAGATTGTCTGCTTCCCCAGCAGCTTGGCTACCAGTAAAAGCGCTAAAATCGAAAGTGCGGCCCGAAATAAAATGTCCCAATAAGCATGCATATTACCCATCCCTCCTGCCAGTCATTGTTGCCAAATGAGGGTGGAAACAATCCTTGTCAAGACAGCGAGATTATTGAGAAAAGAACACCCCTTGAATTGATTTCGCTAGCAGTATGCGATATATTAAAAACCAACCGACAGAGATGCTGCTTGGCATACATCTGTCATTACAACAAAGAGGATGAAATATGATGCCTATTCCTTCCGATTATCCAAAACCAACCCGCTCCACGGCCAAAGACCTGGCATTATCCCAGTTGAAGAAGTGGATTATAGAAGGTACACTGCAGCCGGATGAGAAGCTTAACGACGCTGCACTCGCCGCGGCAATTGGTGTGAGCAGAACACCCGTCCGGGAAGCACTGCAATTGCTTGAGGCTCAAGGGCTCGTTCAGATGTTTCCGGGCAAAGATACACGCGTAACCACTATTGATAAAGATCATATCAGTAAGCTGTATGCACCACTTGGGGTACTGCATGCCCTGGCTGTCGAAACGGCTGCCCAGCGGATTGAGCCTGAGCAAATCCAGCAGCTGCGTGAGCTGAATCGTTTGTTCACACAGAGTATCAAGGATAAAGATCTATATCAGGCACTGGAATATGATGAAGAATTCCATAACTTAATCATGGAGATTGGCGATAACCCTTACATTGTTTCCTTCTGTTCTTCCTTGCAAATTCATATTCGCCGATTTAAATACTTTTTCCTGAAGCAGCCTCTAGGCCAAACGCTGGCCGCAGCTGAAGAACATGAACAGATTATTCAGGCTTTGGAAGAGCATGATTCTGACACTGCTTCCCGCATCGTGAAGCAGAATCTGTTACGGCCGCTTGCTGAATTTGAGCAAATACTATAAAAGAGAAAAATAGCCCCATTGGCTTTGTCCGGACATTCAAGATCCGGCAGCTCAATGGGGCTGTCTTTTTTCTACAGTTTCTTTTCATAGATATCTATGGGATTGCCACGGTGGTCTATGCTGCTGTTAACAATGACATATTCATTCTTGCCCCAGAATAGAGCCCCGCTTTCATTTTCCTTTTGAACACAGAGCCTTACCTTGTCTACGTTTTCCTGACGCAATTTACCCTCTATCAATTCCACTGCTTCTCTTCCAATTCCATGGCCTTCATGATCCTTATGTATTATCAGCAAACCAATCCACGTATGATTATCATGTGGATTTCTCAGGAGGTATGTGACTATCCCGATGTTCTCATCATGCTTTCTGATATAAAACATCTTTTCACCAGCTTTGAAATTATCCGTATTCTCTTCCAATATCTCTTCAGATGTTAATAACGCTTTACCCATAACCACAAGATTATAAGACGGCTGAGAGTTCATCATATATGTTTGAATCTCAATATTCTCCGACGACATTGGTTCGCTAACAGCTTCTAAAGTAATCAAATTCAGGACCTGCTTTCTACACATTTTATAAAAAGTACAATTCTATAAAATGTGCAGAAAACCCTCTCTGTCCATGATTTATCTCGTTCTGCTAAAGGCCTTTCATCAATATCTCGCCTATACAACAGGCTCTTGCACGGCTTCTGTTTCCACTGCTGGGTTCACATCATTCCATACCGAGCTCTTGATCTCGCGCCGCAGGGTAGGAGCAACCTCTTCGGCGAAGCGTGCCGCCTGCTCGCGCTGCTCCGACTCTGTCAGGCCGTCCACACTGATACTGAGCACCTGGTTACCGAACGCCTTGTTATAGCGCAGGATTTTCTCAATCACATGCTCAGCACTACCAACCAGAATCGGACCATTCTCGATATTGTCTTCAAGATCCCGGAAGGGGGACAGATCGTGCGGAGCTTTCAGCCTGCCGTGGAACGCATCATAATAAGGCCGGAATTTCTTGATCGCCTCTTCGGTCGTGTTGGCTATAAAAATAGCGCCGCCCGCGCCTGAACCAATGACCGCCTTCGCGGGATCATGACCGTAAAAAGCCAACCGCTCACGGTAATGCTCGATCAGGGCTGTATACTTGGACTGGCGGTGGATCGTATTGGAGGAGAACAACGGCTCGCCATATTTGGCGGCCAGCTCCGTCGAATGCGTGCTTGAGGCGCTTCCGTGCCAGATCGGGATGTGCTGCTGGAACGGCCGCGGCTGTGTCGTGACATTCTCTAGCGGAGTGCGATAGCGCCCCTGCCAGCTGACATTTTCCTCGCTCCACAGCCTTTTTAATAGTGCATACCGTTCCGCAAGTGATTCCCACTGTTCCTCCTCAGAAATGCCGAAGAGCGGATAATGGCTCGCGTCGTTGCCTTTGCCGATGATCAGCTCAATCCGTCCGCCCGAAAGATGATCGAGTGTCGCATAATCCTCCGCCACCCGCACTGGGTCGAGTACACTAAGCACTGTCACGGTTGTCAGCAGCCTAATACGAGAGGTTCTCGCGGCGATAGCAGTAAGTATAACCGGCGGCGATGAAGCGATAAAAGGCGCACTATGTCGTTCACCTACGCCGTAAGCGTCGAAGCCCAGCTCCTCGGCCAGCACCGCCTGCTTCAGCACATTCTGGAATTTCTCCTGTGTTGTGAACGATTCTCCCGTCAGGGCGTTAGGCGTATTGAGCAACAAGCTCATTAATGCGAATTTCATGTCAGATGGCCTCCTTATAATGAAGATGAGAATGGATTAGAGCGGATAATGACAGGCTGCCGCATGACCACTGCCGATGTCCGCAAGCTTCGGCTCCTCTTCCCGGCATCTTGCCGTAGCCACTGGGCAGCGGGTATGAAATCTGCAACCGGACGGCGGAGACATCGGCGAGGGGATTTCTCCTTGAATGGAGACGAATTCCCTTTTTCGGCTGGGATCCGGCCAAGGAATGGACGCAATCAGCGCAGCTGTGTAGGGATGGGCCGGGTGCTGGAATAATTCATCTGCCGGCGCAACCTCGACCAGCTTGCCAAGATACATGACCCCAATCCTTGATGATACATGCCGGACGATGTTAAGACCATGCGCGATAAATACATAGGTTAAACCGAGCGTGCTTTGGAGGTTCTGCATTAAGTTGACGATCTGGGCCTGTACCGACACGTCTAGTGCGGATACAGCTTCATCTGCCAGCACGAACTTCGGCTGCAGCGCAATTGCGCGGGCAATCCCGATCCGCTGGCGCTGTCCGCCCGAAAATTCATGCGGGTAACGGTCAGCCCAAGCCGGGTTCAAACCTACTAGCTGCAGCAGTTCTTCCACACGTTGTTTCCGCTGCGCAGCAGGCATTGATTCGTGTACGACTAACGGTTCGGCAATGGTCTCACCAATCGTCCACCTCGGATTGACCGAGCCATAGGGGTCCTGGAAAATCATCTGCATATCCCGGCGGACATCACGGCGCCTCGCGGCGTTCATATCCGTCAGATCCTCGCCGCTGAATAAGACGCGGCCAGCACTGGCCTGCTCCAGCTGAATCAGGACGCGCCCAAGCGTAGATTTACCACTGCCGGATTCGCCGACAAGCCCGAAAGTCTCCCCTTTGCGAATCGTGAAGGAAACGTCATCTACCGCATGAACGACGGCCTTGGTCAAGCCAAAGGGTCCTTTGACCGGATAATGCTTCGTTAATCCGGAAACCTCAAATAACGGTGGCGCCTTCGTTAGCGCTTCAGCTGCGACACTTGGAAACGACGTTTTATGGGACTCAGCTATCGTCCCCGAATCACCCAGTAGTACTGTCCGGCGGTCCGCTTCCTGATCGATGTCCTGACCGTTCAGAAGCTTATCCGTATGCCAGCAGGCTGCTTCATGGCCGTCTTCTCCGGCCAGCGCCGGCACCTCGGTACGGCATTGGTCCGTAGCCAGCGGGCAGCGGGGATGAAACCGGCAGCCGGAAGGGAATTCCGCCACATTGGGCGGCGTTCCTTCAATGGTATACAGCGCCGCACTGCGATCACTGTCCATCGTCGTGATGGAACGCAGCAGCCCGGCGGTGTAAGGATGATGCGGCTGCTGAAACAGGCGGGCTGCCGGTGCCTGCTCTACGATCCGTCCGGCATACATGACGATCATCCGATCAGCCATCTCCGCTGCGATCCCGAGATCGTGGGTAATCAGCAGAATGGACATTCCATATTCCGCCTTCAGTTCGTTCAACAGCTTTAGAATCTGCGCCTGAATCGTGACATCGAGCGCTGTTGTCGGCTCATCTGCGATTAGAAGCTCCGGCCCGCAGGCGAGCGCCATGGCAATCATTGCCCGTTGGAGCATCCCCCCGGATAACTCATTCGGGTATTGCGCAAGGCGTAGCTTCGGCTCCGGGAATCCAACGCGGCGAAGCAACTCCTCAGCATGGATCCGGGCTTCCTTTACACTGCGCTTGTCGTGACGGCGAATCGTCTCCACAAGCTGGGCACCAATCGTAAAGACAGGATCGAACGCCGCCATCGGCTCCTGGAAGATCATCGCAATTTTTTTGCCGCGAATAGCCCGCAGCAAGTTCTGTGGGAGCGTCGTTAACTCTTGACCGTCCAGCTTCACACTGCCCGCCGCGATGCGCCCCCGGTCGAAATCGGTCAAGCGCATGATGGCTTTGGACGTAATCGTCTTGCCACTGCCGGATTCACCGACCAGACATACCGTCTCACCTCGGCCGATATCAAAGGAGACATCCGCGATCGGCACAAGTGTGCCGCCGGATGCCTGGAATTCAACCTTCAAGCTTTCGATTTCCAGCAAGGGTCTGGTCATATACTGCCTCCTTCCGCCAGTCAGGCGCCGCTTTTTCTCGGATCCAGCTTATCCCGCAGCCGGTCTCCAATGATGTTGATAGCCAGTACAAATAGCGCGATAGCAAGACCCGGGAACGTACAAATCCACCAGGCTACCGTCAAATACCCGCGTCCCTGCGCCAGCACAGTGCCCCAGTCCGGAATTTCCTTGATGACCCCAAGACCCAGAAAGCTAAGCCCGGATCCAGTCAGAATAGAGGTGCCGATGCCTATTGTCGCCATAACAAGAAACGGTGCCAGCGAGTTGGGCAGCACATGCTTGCGGAAAATGCGAAACCCCGTGCTTCCGATAGAACGGGAGGCTGTGACGAACGCCCGGTTCTTGACGCTAAGCACCTGGCTCCGCATCACTCTTGCATAGCGCGGAATCGTGCCTGCGGCTATCGCCAGTACGACGTTAATCAAGCTGGGCCCGATGGCAGCAGCAATCGCCAGCGCCAAGAGAATCCCCGGTATCGTCATCAGAACCTCGATAATACGCATGATGACCTGATCGATCCATCCTCCGATATAGCCGGAGAAGGCCCCGAGAATACCACCGGTCAGGCCACCTACAATGACGGAAGCCAGACCGATGAGCAGAGAATCCCGGCTGCCGTAGACGATCAGACTGAACACATCTCTTCCGAAATAATCGGTTCCAAGTAAGTGCTTAACGCTGGGCGGTTGCAGCAACTGAGCCGCATCCATCATCGTGGGGGAATAGGGCGCGACCCACCCCGGCACAATCGCGCAAACGATCAGAAACAGCACAACCAATTCTGCCGCGTATAGAAACAAATCAGATGCGCCGAGATGCCATGACCTTGCAGGCCGTTTTCGTTCGCTTTTCCACAGTGGCTTAAGCGCAGTTGCATCTTTCATTCTGGTTTCTCCCTCCTTCTATGCGACTTCTTAGGTCGACCGCCGGATGCGCGGATCAACTAACGAATACGAAATGTCTACCAGTACGTTCACGGACACATAGATGATTGCGGTGAAAAAAACAACGCCCTGCACCACCGGTATATCCTTTGCCATGATTGCGTCAGCGAGAATCCGGCCGATCCCTTGCCGCGCGAACACCGTCTCGATCACGACCGTTCCGCTTAGCAGCTCGCCGATCATGACCCCAATCATCGTCAGCGCAGGAATCAAGGAATTGCGCAGCGCGTGGCGGTACATGACCGCCCGTTCCGCAAGCCCTTTAGCGCGTAGGGTCAGGATGAACGGCTCACTTATGATCTCAAGCATCGTATTGCGGACCATCCGGACGATAAAGCCTGCACCTACAAGCCCAAGGGCGATACCGGGCAGCACGAGTGTTTTCCAGCTTCCAGAGCCCATCGCCGGAAACCAGCCCAGCTTAATGGAGAACAGCAGCAGAAGTAAAATCCCGGTCCAGAACGACGGCATCGATATGCCGAATAGGCCAACAAACCGTGCCAGCACGTCGATAATGCCGTTCCGGTGGATCGCAGACAAGACGCCGAGAAGGATGCCAACCACGATGGAGACAGCGGCGCTGACGAAAGTAAGCGCAAGCGTAGCCGGAACCTGCTCGAGGATTTTCGGCAGAACCGGATCTTGTGTAATCCGCGAATGGCCGAAATCCCCTTGCAGCAAATGGATGAAATAGCGGGAAAATTGCTCATAGAACGGCTGATCCAATCCGAGTTGATGGCGTAAATCGGCAATTGCCTCAGGCGATGTCGCATTGCCATCCAGCATCTGCAGCACCGGATCACCAGGCAGTACATACATGATGAGGAAGACCAGCATCGACGAACCGGCCACGACGAGCAGGGAAGTGAGTAATCGCGTTACAATGGTTCCGGCCATTTCATTAGCCTCCTCCCCGGTTATTTGTGGATACTTACATCGTAAAATTGCGGGTACCCGAGCAAATCAAACTTCAGACCTTCGACCGTCTTGGGATGGGCTACCGTATATGGAAATACATAGATTGGGAGGATAACAGCATGATCAATCAGATATTGCTGGATTTTGGTGTAGGCTTCTTTCCGCTTCTCCAGATCAGACTCCTCTGAGCCGAGATCAAGCAGCTTATCGATTTCAGGATCGGACAGATTCGACCAGTTCGTGCCGCCGTTGGCGTATTCCTTGCCGGACTGGAAAATGCTCCGCATCACGTCAGGATCAGCTTTCACCTGGGAATTGCCAAACAGATCGAAGTTGCCTTCCTTCAGTGGTGTACTCGTATCCTTTGTAATGTTGAGTGTCACATTGACGCCGATCGCTTTCAATTGCTGCTGAACGATCGCCGCAATGTCGTTACGCTTCTCACGGTTTGGCGAACCATCAAGATAACGGAGAATCAGCTTCTTGCCATCCTTCTCACGGATGCCGTCCGCACCTTTCTTCCAGCCTGCTTCATCCAGCAGCTGGTTTGCCTTATCAAGATCGGGTTTGATCTTGTTCTCAAGCGATGCATCATATCCGAGTAGCCCTGGTGTAATGGACGACCAAGCCCGGTCGTAGGTTCCGAGGTATAGAGTTTTGACAATGGTATCGACGTCGACCGCAAGCTGCACCGCTTGGCGCGCCTTGATATCACTCCAAATGTCACTCTTCAAATTGAAATAGAGTGAGAAGGCTGTTCCGTTCGTGATCGCCTGATCCACCTGGAACTGAGGATCATTTTTAAGTGCGGCAATGTTCTGTGGTGGAACCGCTTCTGCAGCCAGCAGCTGCCCGCTTTGTACACTACCGATCCGTGTCGCCTCTTCCGGTACAATCTTGAACGTCAGCTTATCCAGATGCGAAGGTCCTCTGTTATCCGCAGTTGGTGGCCCCCAGTTGTAATCCGGGTTCTTTTCCAGAGCGATTTCGTCGTTCTCCGTCCAGCTGACAAATTTGAACGGCCCTGTGCCTACAGGATGCTTGCCATATTGATCACCATACTGCTGTATGGCCTGTGGTGAAGAGATGCCGAGGAACGCTGAGCTCAGCCCGCTAAGAAACGGCTCGAACGGCTGGGATAGGATTAACTTGATGGTATAGTCATCCACCACCTCCGCTGATTCAAAAGGACCGATCAGGGATTTGGCCTGACCTCTAGCCGACGTCGTAATATGGTCAAAATTCGCTTTGACAGCAGCAGCATTAAATGGCGTTCCATCTTGGAACTTAACATCTTGACGCAGCTTGAACGTATAAGTCTTGCCGTCTTCCGATTTCGTCCACTCCGTTGCCAGCCAAGGCTGGAAGCTTCCATCCTGAAGCTGAACGACGAGGCTATCCGTGATATTTCGGAACACCCGGTGAGATACTGCAAAGCCGCTTGCTCCTGGGTCGAGTGTGTCAGGAGATGTCGCCAGCGCGTAGGTCAGCTCCCCGCCCTCCACTGGCTTGGCAACCGCTGGAGCCGCTGCAGAAGAATCGGTAGAGCTTGTTGCTTCTCCGCCTTTGGCCGCGCAGCCTGCCAAGACCAGTGTCAATGCCGTTGTTAACGATACATAAGTCGCCCATTTGATAAACCGTTGTCTCTTCATACTCAGCTCCCCTTTTCTCTTAAACGTTTTAGTAGACTATGCGCTACACTCACGCCTGTTGCAAAGTCAGTTCCTTTCCGTCCCACACCGTGCTGGGAATTTCGCGCCGTAGAACGGGCATAACTTCCTTAGCGAAACGCTCTATTTGCTCCAGCTGCTCAGATTCGCTCAAGCCGTCCGCACCAATGCTAAGCACCTGATGTCCATAGGCACGGTGGTAAGTCAGCACCTTTTCGATTACACTCTCTGGACTGCCAACCAGCGTTGGACCGTTCTCTACCGTATCTTCAAGGCTCTTAAATGGCGATTGATTATGCTTCGCCGAATCCGTGGAGCTAAATGCCTCATAATAAGGCTTATATCTACGGATTGCTTCCTCCTTCGTATCAGCCAAATATAGACTGCCACCACCCGCTCCGACGACAGCATCCTTCGGATCGTGTCCATAGTACTCCCAGCGTTCACGATAATGGTCGATCAGTGCCTTGTACTTGGCCATCGGATGAAAGCCATTTGACGAGAAGATCGGCTCCCCGTACTTCGCCGCAAGCTCGGTAGATAGCGGACTAGAGGCACTGCCATGCCATACCGGAATGGATTTCTGGTACGGCCGGGGTTGTGTCGTCACCTTATCCAGCGGCGTCCGGTAACGTCCCTGCCAGGTGACATTTTCTTCGCTCCACAGCCGCTTGAGCAATTCATAGCGCTCAGCAAGGGATTCCCACTGCTCCTCTTCCTTAATTCCGAAAAGCGGATAATGGCGCGGATCGTTCCCTTTTCCAATAATCAGTTCAAGTCGTCCACCCGACAGATGATCGAGCGTAGCATAATCCTCAGCCACCCGCACAGGATCCAGTACACTCAGGACGGTCACTGTCGTAAGCAGGCGAATGCGACTCGTTCTGGCTGCAATTGCAGTTAGAACAACCGGTGGAGATGAGGATAAGAACGGCGCTCCGTGTCGTTCGCCTACGCCGTAAGCATCAAAGCCTAGCTTCTCAGCAAGCTCTGCCTGCTTTAGCACGTTCTGAAATTTTTGTTGTGTGGTGAAGGTCTCACCTGTAAGAGCATTCGGAAGATTAAGCATCAGACTGAATAAAGCGAATTTCATGTGCTATCCCTCCTTCATATGAATTTACTAAAACATTATAATCCGGTTGTTTTAGTATGAATTATAAAGACTGTAGCATCCTTACCTCCTTGCGTCCAATAGAGTTTTTCTAGTTTTCATTCAGAAAATCTGATACAAGTCCCTTTCTACTCGGTCTCCGGGTAATTTTCAGAAAAACAAATAGCCCTCATTCCATGGAATCCAGGAACGAGGGCTATTCTGCTTATTTTTTTACACAGTCTACCTGACGGGTTGCCGCTCACTGCTTAAACCCAGCGTCTTAGCTGTAGAAGTATGAATTTTCTGGATGAGATCAGGATTGTCCACTAGTGGCACACCATAAGAAGGAATCATTTCTTTTATTTTTGGTTCCCAGTCTTTTAGATGTTGCGGGAAGCATTTCTCGATCACCTCAAGCATGACGGAAACGGCAGTAGAAGCACCCGGAGAAGCGCCAAGCAATGCAGCAATCGATCCATCACCGGCACACACCACTTCCGTGCCAAATTGGAGTGTTCCTTTACCGGCCGCGGTATCTTTGATGACCTGCACACGCTGACCTGACACTAATAGATCCCAGTCCTCGTTTTTAGCATTAGGGATAAACTCCCGCAGCTCTTCCATGCGTTGTTCTTTCGAAAGCATTACTTGCTGGATCAGGTATTTCGTCAGGGACAGATTTTTGGCACCTGCCGCTAACATCGTTAGCACGTTATTGGGTTTTACAGAACCGAGCAAATCAAACATCGAACCAGTCTTCAAGAACTTGGGTGAGAAACCGGCAAACGGTCCGAAAAGTAACGATTTTTTATTATCGATAAATCTGGTGTCTAGATGCGGAACAGACATTGGCGGTGCACCGACCTTAGCTTTACCGTAGACTTTGGCATGATGCTGGGCTACTACTTCCGGGTTATTACACACCATGAACAGCCCGCTGATCGGGAATCCCCCAATATGCTTGCTTTCAGGGATACCGGATTTTTGCAGCAACGGAAGACTGCCTCCCCCACCGCCGATAAAGACAAATTTCGCCGTACGGCGTTCAACTTGACCCCTATCATTCCGTACCTTCAGTTCCCACAAACCATCGCTGGTCCGTCTAATATCTTCGACACCGTGTTTGTAATGAATATCGACATTCTTACTCTTTAAATGTTTGAACAGCATGCGCGTTAAAGCGCCAAAGTTAACATCCGTACCAGAATCGATTTTAGTGGCTGCGATCGGTTCATTCAATGGCCGGTCCTTCATAATAAGCGGTATCCATTGCTGCAATTGTTTCGGATCTTCGGAGAATTCCATACCTTGAAATAACGGGTGGTTTGAGAGCGCTTTAAAACGTTGCTTCAGGAACGCTACATTCTTCTCTCCGAGTACCATACTCATGTGTGGCAATGGCATGATAAAGTCTTGCGGATTACGAATCAGATCACGGTTCACAAGATAAGACCAAAACTGCATCGAATCTTGAAAGTGTTCATTCACGATAACAGCTTTGCTGATATCTATGGTTCCGTCCGGTTTTTCCGTAGTGTAGTTAAGCTCGCACAGTGCAGCATGCCCCGTTCCCGCATTATTCCATTCGTTGGAGCTTTCCTCTCCTGCGCTAGCCAGCTTTTCAAACACTGTAATTTTCCAATCCGGTACTAATTCTTTCAACAATGTCCCCAACGTCGCACTCATGATTCCGGCACCAATTAAAATAACGTCTGTTTCGGTTTGTCTGCTGCTCATGTTTACCGCCCTTACACGTTAGTATTATCTTCTCAATTATAACCTGCACCTAGTATATCACTTTTAATTTTATAGATTAAGTTAGTTACTATTATATGACAGGGATTTGTTATTTAAAAGCTGGGAATTTTCGTGGGGCTTCCTTTTTGCAACTCTTCCTCAAGAAACGATGCTTAGTATTCTATCAATGACTGGCTTGTCCAAAACTATATTATGGCCGGATATACAAGTGTCAAAATCCATCTCTCGATACTTTAATAGTGTGCTGATATAATCTTCTTTTTCACCATAGAGGCTTGGAACAATTTCATCCACGGAGTCGCCGATATTATCACCTACATTGATTACCTTTTCTACTTCATCAAGTACGCTTATAGAATCCACGGTATGACCAGGGGTATATATAAGCCTTATTTTATCTTCAGGAAAATACAGTTCTTGTTCAAACGTCAGATTGGGCAGATGCATTTCTGCTTCACCCTCAACATACATTTTATACTTCTCGAACGTAGTCTCCCAATTCTGCTCTATCATTTCTCTACATAGCTTATGCGATATGATCATGCAATCCTGAACTGAGCTATTGCCCCAAATATGGTCCCAGTGATGATGCGTGTTTACTACAATTATTGGTTTGTTATCATTCCCTATGTATTCTTTAACCGCTGCAACGCTTAGAGAGCCAAGTCCTGTATCAATAAGATAATTGTATTTATCCCCCAAAATAAGCTGAACGTTCAGATCCCACCCTGAAGTAGTTCGGGTTGTAAACAACACACTTCTGCTCTTTATTTTTTCGATTTTCATCATTACAATCTCTCTCCCCGCTATTTTACAGAAAATAATGTACAATATAATTTGATAATTATAACATTAAATCAAATAAGTAGTATTCCATACTCCTAAGGAGGATAATATTTTGCCTAAGTTAATCGGTGCAGCAGCAGTTATCTTGGATTCCGCAGGAAGAATATTGTTGGTACAACACAGCTATGGAAAAAACAATTGGGACTTGCCAGGCGGAAAGGCTGAAGATAACGAGTCTGCGGAGGGCACAGCTAAAAGAGAAGTACATGAAGAAGTAGGGTTAGAAGTGGAAGTAGGCCAATTAACAGGCATTTACTACGATCCCGACTATGACATGCATCATTTTGTATTCATTGCAAAGAATGAGCACGATGAAGTACCTCAACCAAGTTCACCCGAAATTTTGGAATGCAGATTCTGCTCAAGAGATGACCTCCCTAGACCGATAAGTGATTTCACCTGTAAGCGTATAGAGGATGCACTAAATGACGATAAACACCAGCTATTCCATCGTATTGGGCCAAGAAAATGGATTGAATAATAACAGTTGTGAAGCTCATTATTCATTAAGCCAAATGGCGAGGCACCCGCTGGGGTGCCTTTCGTTATGTCTGCGTTTCAGATTTTTTTCCATGAAAATAACCTTTTGTATCACATCTCCATCTAATCATATAGAGGGCCCTCAAGGAGGAAGAATGATTTGCTGGAAAACGAACTGGATATCAAAAAGGCGCAGAGAGGCGACCATGAGGCGTTTATCCGTCTTTTCAGGCAACTGGAATCACAGTTGTACAGATTAGCTAAGACCATTCTTATGAAAGATGAAGATTGTGCGGATGCGCTTC
Source organism: Paenibacillus agri (assembly GCF_013359945.1). Classification (GTDB taxonomy): domain Bacteria; phylum Bacillota; class Bacilli; order Paenibacillales; family Paenibacillaceae; genus Paenibacillus_AQ; species Paenibacillus_AQ agri. The sequence goes on from NZ_JABWCS010000217.1 coordinate 101,625, forward strand.
AGGAAACAACACTGAAGGTATATAAAGGACTCATCAATCTTAGACACCCTAAGTTTTTTAAAACATGGGTCATTCGCATCCTGATTAATGAATGCAACCAGTTGCTTCGCATACGAGAGCGAACGGTGGTTGTGGCGGAAATTCCCGAGGAAATGGACGTTTCCTATGCGCACTTTGAAAATTCAGGAGCTGTGGACCTGCAAAGCTTCATTAATGAGCTGGACGAATCCCTGCGAATTGCTATCGTGCTTTTCTACTATGAAGATTTATCCATTAAGCAGATTGCAGATGTTCTTGATATCTCCGAAGGAGCGGTCAAGGCACGGCTTCACCGCGCACGGCGATTGTTATCCAAACAGATACATCCTGTGCGGGAGGAGGGGCTTGCAAATGAATAATAACAATTTAGAAAAGCAGCTTAGAGAACTAGGGAGAGCTAATACGCCGGAGCTTCCTCCTTTACTACGATCGCGGCAGGATTCAATTTATGCAACACTTGGCACCATTGTCCAAGATCCTCCGGAGAAGAAAAAGAAAAGAAAGGTATATCCTAAAATCGCAGCTGTGGCTGCTGCTATATTGATCAGTGTTATGCTAACGGCAATCTATCCGCCAGCACTGGCCAATGCGCTGAAGCAGCTTCCATGGGTAGGCGGCATTTTTGAGCGGGCAGATGATCTGGGGTTGCAGGCCGCCCAGCGTTTGGGACTGATCTCCCGTCCGAACAGCAGTGATACGCATGATGGGATTACCCTCTCTGCCGAAGAGGCGGTATTTGACGGTAGCCGTTTAGCATTTTCTGTGAAGCGTGAGGCGGAAGAACTGGACGGTAATCTAACTGGAGTGACAGTAGGTTCGGATGGAAAGCCTTTTCTAGAGAAAGGCACAATAACCTCTGCAACTGTATTGATCAACGGGGCTACCCTGGAGGAATACTCAGACGGTCTTTGGGAAGCTATGCCGTTACTAACCTGGTTGGGAGGCAAAGAGGACAATACCGCTATTTTCCGACTGGTGGATTCTTCGAATTTGGGTCTCTCCGCCAAACCGTTCCCGGACCAATTTGTACTGACCGTAACCATTGGCTTGGAGGGTATCGATGAACCGTTTATTCTTCAAATTCCTGCACAAAAGGTCACAACGAATACCATTTCTACACCTGATATAAGCGCACAAGCAGTAGGATGGACTATGCTGCTGCAAAAGCTGGAATACAGTCCATTAACGACTCGTCTATCGCTCATGTTTGAACAAGGGGCAGATGGAGATCCATCCGCTCTGAATGGAATTTCCTTCGAAGTAAAGGATGAACAGGGAGTGGTACTGAATTTTATATCACAAAAAACCCTTCCGTCTTCCAATGGGTCATTTCATGTGGATTTGCTGACTGAGCCGTTCGATAAGCACCCTAATAGACTCACCATCCGTGCCTATCTTAATGAGTTCAAGGACCCGAAAAGTAAAACTGGAGCATTCAGGACAGACAGTTCCGGCAACCCGGTGAAGCATTATATCGACGGTCTGGAGATAAGCGTGCTAGTCCAATAACAAACTTAGGAGATGAATATCATGAGAACAAAAACAATGAAATTATCTGCAATTCTATGTGCTGCTGCTGTAGGTCTTGGAGGGCTGGGGATACCGGCCGCAACCCATGCAGCCGCTGTTCAACCGGCCGCGTATACTTCCCTGAATACAGCGAAAGCCTCCGATTCACACGATAAGCTTACTTTAACAGGCGTTGCACAGTTTGACGGTAACTATATTAAGATCAATCTGAGCCGTGAGGGAACCTTATACTCAGGAAATCTCGCAGGAATAACCTTAAATGATAAAGGCGAGCCTTATCTGGCAGAAGGAACTGTTGTTGGGATTGACGCAAAAATAACTAAGCCAGAAGGAATTCAGTTAAAGTCCCCACGCTGGATCAGTGACGGTGATGCCAACAAGGCAGTTATTGTATTGCAAACAGGATGGTTAGATGAGAAACAAAGGGCAAACCTGGCTTCCTCTGAATTGAGTGTTAATTTGAAGCTGAATGGTGTCCAAGATCCGTATACATTGAAGTTCTCGCTCAAGCAAGGAGGACTGGTGCGTAACATTCAAGCGCCTGCTCCAAAGGCAGACAAACAATTTAAAATCCAAACCAATGTAGTCGCTGTGGGAGAAGCCTCTGTGCGCATTGGATTGACGGTTACAGGAGTACCGGAGCAAGCGTACGCAATCGGATATGACATTTATGATAATTTGGGGAATAAAGTAGAATTCATTGCCCGGGAATCTACTAAAACTTCCAAGGATACTACTACTGAAGATTTGTTGTTCGAGAAGGTTCGCCCAGACGCACAATATCTGACCATCAGACCATATGAAGCAGTGTTCGAAAAAGGCAACTCCGGGGCATATAAATTGGATGCTAAGGGAGAGGTAGTTAAAAACTACAACAAGCAGCTGGAAATTAAAATTCCTCTGAAATAATCCTTGTCACAGCCAATAGATTCATTCTTATCTGCAAAAAAAGGGATTACCTATCCGGCTGCAAGGCCGAAGGTAATCCCCTTTTCCATTGTGTGAGAGTCTAATATTACTGGTCATTCTTAGCTAAAAAGCGAATATTGACTGTTGTTCCCTTACCTTTAGAGCTTTTATAAAGAATCTCTCCATCATATTTTGCCACGATATTAAAACAGATCATTAACCCTAAACCTGTTCCATTACTCTTTATTGAATAAAAAGGAGTGCCTAACAACTTCACCTCAGCTTCTGACATTCCACTGCCTTCATCGATGATTTTTATCTCGACAAAATTATTATTTCTCTTTGCTGTAACAGATACGGATTTACCAACATCCGAAGCTTCTAAAGCATTTTTTATTAAATTAATGAGCAGCTGCTTAAACTCAATTTTATTTATGGAAATAAAGCAATCTTCCTCCACGTCTATATGAATCTCATTATCAGATAGCATTGCATACGAATGGAGCAGACCTGACACACTCTCCAGAACTTCCTTCACATCGACTTTCTCTGTTGTTTGGTCTCCATTCGGTTTGGACAGTGTGAGAAATTGCGAGATAATTTGTTCTACTGTGTTCAATTCATCTATCATTAATTTGAACTTGTTTTTGATAGGATCACTAAATGAAGCATCTTCTTTGTAAAACTGCAAAAAACCTCTAACTACTGTTACCGGATTTCTGATTTCATGTGCCACAGCAGCTGTTAAATGAGCGACCATCTTTAACCGCTCAGATTGCTGTAATTGTTCATAATAAAGTTGCTGACTTCTCATTCTTCTAAAAGAAAGATAAAAAATAAGAAATAATAAGGCTTGAGTAGCTATTATATTAATAAGATTACCTAGACTATCTTGATGTAAATATGCATATAAATTACCTCTATTAATATCAATCAAGAAGATATAACTAAAAGTAAGGGCTATCAATATTCCATTTACAATAAAAGAAAAATAAAACAACTTTAAATCATAAAATAGAATAGAAAGAGCAGGAATGAGGCAAATAAAAATATAGGTGGACCAAGTCTGAGGATATAAAAAGAAAAGAAGATAGAAATAAGCAAAGGCTAATAAAATGATGATCTTTCTGAGAAGATGCGTTTCATGCTTAGGGTAGATCAACAAAGAAACAGATACAAAGATTACACAAAAAACATGCAAAATGTACCCAAAAGTTATGCTATCGAGCTCTGTTGTAGAAAGTATTAATCCCGCAACCATAAGAACGATGATCATTGACATCACAATATAATATGTTTTTCGATTCACCGCACTGTACAATTCTTTCATGAATTCACCACATAATTTAATTTCTAATATATTAATTATATCAGCGAGCTTCTGAAAGTGGTAATAAAACTACATGAATCGACTTATTCAATCTATTAATGATTCCATCAACTCAAAGAAATATCTGGATTCATGAGTCCTATTAAGACTGTACCAGGCATCTAACGTTGTTGGAAAAAACACATCCAGAGCTTTCAAGACATGAACAGTAAACTCCAACGGGGCCATTCCAGATGCAGTGATCAGGTTTTCATCCGTTACAGCAGACTTCATTTGGTAATTCTCTTCGCCCGTATAAGTGGGGCAGATCATTTTAAGATAATCCAGATCATTACTTGTATGCGCACGCGAATTCAGTAGCCCTGCCTGGGCAAGGCCCACCGTAGCACCACAAATCGCTGCAACTACTATTCCTTCCTGTAAACATCTCTCGGTGATTTTTAAAATGGGCTCATGAATGGTTTCTGTCCATGTCTCTCCACCGGGTAAAATCAAGGTATCTGTGCTTTCAATGCTGCACTCATCCAGCTTGATGTCAGGCAGTATTTTCAATCCGCCCATGGTTGTTACAGGCGTTTTTTCAATACCCACGGTAACTATTTTTGATGGAGCCAGCCCTTTCTTATAATATCTTCCCGAGTTCAGCTCGGCCGTTAAGTAACCTATTTCCCAGTCTGCCATTGTGTCAAATACATAGAGGTATACCGTATGATTCATTCTCAAGCTCTCCTTATTTTACAATTCGTCCAGTGATACCACGACTTCGTTGGTGATCAATGATTATCATCATTATAAAAAAGCATCACTGACATCTGCTGTCAGTGATGCTATGTATTATATAATTGGATTATAAATCTATAGTGAATATAACAACTAATCTTAAGGGGGCACGATATTGATTAAAGCCACTATTCAAGATCTTCCAGAAAACCACGGTTTAACTTCAAAACATTTATTATCGTTCTTTAAAAAAGTCCAAGAGTCTAATTTAGATATAAATAGCTTTATTTTAATGAAAGACGGGCAGGCTATTTCTCAATTCTATCGGAAGCCTTATCGAAAGGATACACCACAATTATTATTCTCTCTTAGTAAAAGCTTTACATCTATTGCAGTAGGAATAGCTTGGGATGAAGGATACTTCGACTTACACGATAAGGTGATCTCGTTCTTCCCAGACAAACTTCCTGATCATATATCGCCTAATTTGTCACAGATGACAATACATCATCTCTTATCAATGACTGCTGGTCACCAAGATAATATTTATGGCGAAGTGATAAAGCATTCTGACTGGATAGCATCATTCCTCTCCCAAGAGGTACATCATGTGCCAGGAAGTTATTATCGATATAGTACGCACTCTACTTACATGCTATCTTCTATTGTTGAAAAAGTGACCGGTCAAAATTTAGTCGATTTCTTGATGCCTCGATTGTTCGAACCTCTAGAGATTCCCAGACCGTCGTGGGAGACTTGTCCAAAGGGGATTACAGCGGGGGGTATGGGGTTAAGTATTTCAACCGAAGGCATTGCAAGATTTGGCCAAATGCTGTTAGAGAAAGGTTTGTTCAATAATAAACGAATTGTATCTGAGAAATACATTAACCTCGCCACGTCAAAAAATGCTGATACGATGCGAGACGAGGATAGAATTGATTTTTCAAAAGGTTACGGTTATCAATTATTTCTATGTCGTAGCGATTGTTTCATGGGTAATGGTAGATACGGACAGCTTTGCTTTGTAGCTCCTAAGGAGAGGATAGTGATCGCAGCGACCTCATGCCTACCTAGTATGAAGCATCTACAATCGCTTTTGGATCTGATATATGAATATATCCTTGGGCAAATTAATTATGAGACTTCTTCTAATTTAAAAGATGAACTTGCATTACAAAAATACCTTTCTAACATAGCTTACCCCCTCCCAGTATCTAAAGATTTAATAGACAAAGAGTTAGTTTTCAAGGATGCCCGATATTCTATCCACAAAAATCCTCAATGTATAGAGGAAGTCCGTTTCTCTTTCCAAAACAATCAGCTAGAGTTCCAAATGATGTACGACAACAAAGTAAATAAGGGCTATTTGTTTGAGTTCGGCACTCTTTTTCATGGACAAGACTTATTCACGAAAGATTTGGCGCTCCACGATCAAGAAGTAGCTACTCACGCATATTGGTGTGGCGAAGATACCTTGGTGCTCACTTTGTTTTACATTGAAACGCCCTATGTGATCAAATACAATATTTCTACTAAAAATAAAACCATTGAACTCCAATGTTCCAACAATGCATCTCTTGATACTCAAGATTACAAAATAACTGGAGTATTATTATGAAATTACAATTTAACTAACGAATGTTTCAAAAATCAATCTTCAAATCCGCAAGAGTGTCCGCTTAATCTATTCTTATTCCAATATTACCGAACTGCTCGCCCTGCTGCATTCTGTGAAATGCCTCGGCGGTATCTTGTAAGGGATATATCCGATCAATGATCGGACGGAGACCGTGGCGTTCCATAAATTGCAGCATATCAGCAAACTCCTCGCTGCTTCCCATAGAGGTACCAATGATACTGATTTGCGGGAAAAATATGGACCGAACGGGGATCTCTATTCGATCTCCCGAGCTTGCGCCAAACGTGACAATACGGCCATTGGGTCTAATAATGTCAAAATAATGCGGGAACGTCGCAGGTCCGATGCTGTCGAGGATGAGATCCACGCTGTTCCCGTTCATACTTTCCTTCCAATCACCATTACTGTCAAATGCATAATGAGCCCCATGTGCGAGGGCAGCTTGTCTTTTCGCCTCACTGCGTGACGTTACACTAACACGTGCTCCCGCCGCTAACGCCATCATCATGGCATAGGTCGCAACACCACCGCCGATGCCAGGAATAAGAACGTGCTCCCCTTGCTGTAAGCGGCCCCTCGTGAACAGAGCCCGATAGGCGGTCAAGGCAGACAGGGGTAGCACACCCGCTTCTTCCCAAGACAGGTACGCAGGCTTGCTGATGGCATTCTGTGCAGGAATGATGATCGACTCGGCGAATGTACCTTCTGAAGGGCCACCCACAATGGCTGGAATGTGCGGAACATTGTCGACAGATTCCCATCCGAGACACGGGTTAATGATGACATCGGCACCCACTGTATGGTTGGATACACCTTCACCTACTGCTTCAATCTTGCCCGCGCCATCAGAACCCATAATCAGAGGGTCATCCTGTTCTGTCCGACCGGCCATGATGAACAAGTCCCTATGATTCAGCCCTGCCGCCTTTATCCTTACTTTCACTTCTCCAGCCCCCGGCTGTCTATCTGTAATATCTTTATATTTCAGGCCCTTCAGGCCACTTTTTCCGGCATGTACAATTGCTTTCATTTTGATTACTCCTTTAATCGTTGTTAATGAATATATATAAGATGAACAGAAGAGATTAACAGAAAGTGAGGAGGAATGGAGGGGAATGATTGGAACTGTAGGAGCGTAGCGTTCGCCTTTGTCTGCTGATTTCAACCGCTAGAAGCGGTTTAATCGAAGAAATCTGGAGACAACAGCGACCGGAAGTCCAAACATTCACCGTAGTGACGACCGAGCTTTACGTTCGGATCTTAAGTTCATCGTATATAGTGAATTGTACATAGAGGACACAATCCAGTAAAATGATCAAAAATGAAGGCGACTATCATAAAGAATCATACCAGGCAGGTGGCGTGGAAATGGAAAGTGGAGATTTGAGAATATTTCAAGCCGTTGCACGCGAGGGCACCATAACCAAGGCTGCGCAAGCCTTGAACTACGTCCAGTCCAATGTGACGAGCCGAATACAACACCTTGAGGCTGAGCTGAAGCTCCCTCTCTTTCGTCGATCTAATCGGGGGATGACACTAACAGCGGCAGGTAAGAACTTGCTGGAGTATACGGATAAAATACTTACGCTGATGGACGAAGCTGTAAAATCCACACAATACTCGGAACATCCTGCGGGCCTTCTCCGCTTAGGGTCTATCGAAGCGACAGCGGTTATTCACCTGACCCCTCTTCTGACCGAGTATCATTTACGATATCCCGATGTCAATCTATCACTAGTAACGGGCGAAACACATGGTCTCTTACAAAAGGTGCTTGATTATGAGCTAGATGGAGCCTTTGTGTATGGGCCAATTGACCAGCCTGATATAGATTATATTGCGGCTTTCGACGAGGAATTGGTGCTGATCTCACAACCGGATAAAAGCGACTTGCACGAACTACTTACGAAGCCGATGTTATTCTTCGACGTTGGATGTACACACCGGGCAAAAGCTGAACGCTTCCTAAGTGAGAGCGGGATCAGCTCTTATCAGATTATGGAGTTTGGAACGTTGGAAGTGATTCTAAATGGGGTTGCCGCCGGACTCGGCGTGTCTTTGCTACCCCAATCGTCGATTACCAAGGCGGAAGAGGCGGGAGCTATCGCTTCCCACCGTTTGCCTGAAGGGTATCGAAATTTACAGGTATGGTTTGTGCATCGCCGGGATTCGGTTTTCTCCAGTGCATTGTCAAGCTTACTTCAAATGATAGAACAGGCTTAGAAGCAAGTATTAGCTCCATTAAGCATCTTCTGATCTGGTGCCCTTTAACGAAGTTTAAAGTTTATTGGAAGTCGTTTCTCCAAAAAACATTGCAGCTCTTTGCTCTTTTCCTCTCCATTCGGAAATGAAACGATCCTGTTTAGCAGCAGCCACCTTAAAGCAGCGATGCTTTCAAATACATTCAGTTCAATATCTTCAAAGGGTTGCTGAGATAAATAGGCCGACTTGAACCAGTTGTATTCATTCTCTCCTAAAGATATTAACAGCAGAACAGCGGACCACGCTACATCGTAACGGATATCTCCCACTTGAACATTAGTCCAATCGATTATAGTGATCTCATGATCTTTAAGAAGAATATTCCCTAAGTTAAAATCACCATGAATTAGCCTGCGTTCTCGATCTGGATAGGTTCCTCTCAAGCTTTCCAGTATAATCATAATATCTTGATGCTGTTCAATATCGGGAAAATACTGATTTATAATTATATCAATGATTTCACCCCCGGTATCACTATCCAATCCAAGATGATGGGTTGGGGTATGGTGAATCTGATATAGAACCCTTGCAAATTGTTCGATTTGACGCTTTGATGGTTTATCGACTGGATAGCCTGAAAAATCAGTGGCTAGAACTTCTGTCCCCGTATCTGTTCTTCCCCAACCAACAGGCGTTGGGACAGGTAATCCTGCAATCTGTGCATTAAATAAGAACTTATATTGTTGATGTGCTTGTGAATTAAAAAGTTGTTTCCATACCTTTAACACATACTTAGGTTCATCCTTCTTCTGCAGTAATAATATATCGGCTTCAAATCCAGTTGTTATTTCACGGAAAGTAATATCCATTCCTTGATTTAGCCACTCAGCGAAAGATGGTTCTTGCTCACTCCATTGAACATTGATCACAGTGAATCCTCCGATCTCTAATTCCTTTTTGGCTAATGCAAAAGGTTGCTCAGCCGTAGCTTAATTGTAAATATTAGGTGGTCATTCTTTCAACATAAAATCGAGAGAATGATCGCTACCGCTCACTATATCAACATTATGCAAAAACAGGGCATCCCCAACATAGGTATGCCCTGGCCTTTTCAATCTAATCAATCATCAAGGTCTAGCTTATTGGTACAGCCAGATCCCCGAAACGGTCATAACCGCCGGCAGCGAAGATTCATCCACGGCTACATTGTCATACCACCCACCCACCGCAAGGTTAAGTAGCAGATAAAAAGGCTCGTCAAAAGGCGTTACGCCTGGCTCCAGGCGATGCTCGGCATAGCAATGCCCGTCTACCAGCCATCGCATCTTGTCAGCGTCCCATTCAAGCGCATAATCACGAAATTGATTAATCGTTCCGTCTTCTAATTGGTAGGAGAACTCCTCAATGACTTTATGTTCCCAGTCCTTACCGTAGTGCAGCGTGCCAAAGATTTGCTGGGGCAAGCGGCCTTTCGCTTCCAGAATATCAATCTCACCGGAGGCGGGCCAAGGTCCGTAAGCCTGGTCTTGGGGCAGCAGCCAGATGGCAGGCCATATCCCCTGCCCTACAGGCAGCTTTGCACGTACGACTAGCTTACCGTAGCAGAAAGAAAAATGGTCCTTTGTATCCAAACGGGCCGAAGTATATGCAAACTTCCGTCCCGCTAGTTCTATGCTTTCACTGCGCGCGCACAGGTTCAAACCATATTCATCGAAATACAGATTGCTGGAATGATCACTATAAAACTGCTGCTCGTTGTTGCCCCAACCCGTATCTATAGGATTGCCGTTGTCATCAAGCAAGTCATTCCCGATGCGTATATTCCACGCTTTCAAATCAGCACTTTGCTTTAAGAAATTCTGCTCCCATACTAGCTTGTTCATCCTTCACACACTCCCCTCATTTAATCACAGCATACTTAAATTTTGCGGCTGATCAACCAAATCTAAAAAAATGGGATAGGGTCCATAATCATGGGCTTTTTTTCCTATGCGCATTTTCATACGATGAAATAGAAAGGGGGACGGAACATGTTCCAATACAGAACGGGACAAATGAAAGCGCTTCTTAAGCAGTGGCAATTGCAAAGCATGGTCATTCCAGGAATCATCTGGATGTTTATCTTTTGTTATATTCCCATGTTTTGGCTCATTATTGCATTTATGGATTACAGTATCGCCAAGCCCTTATTTGATTCACCGTTTGTCGGTCTGAAGCACTTTCAGGATTTTTTATCGGATGAGCGCTTCTGGCGTTCGATCCGTAATACCTTGGGGATGAGCAGCATCAAGCTGATCTTGGGCTTTCCCATTCCTATCTTGTTTGCCTTACTGCTTAATGAAATACGGAGTCTTCGATTTAAGCGTACGGTTCAAACCATTTCGTACCTGCCGCACTTTATTGCCTGGACGATCTTTGGCGGGATTGCGCTCAACTGGCTGGGCGAGGGGGGTGTGATCAATCAGCTGATGATGGCGATCGGAGTCCAGGAACGCGAAATCCTGTTTAACAGCGAGCCCAAGTACTTTTGGTGGATTACCTTTTTCACCGATACGCTGAAAGAAACGGGATGGAGCGCCATTATCTACATAGCAGCAATATCCGGTATTGATCCGGGGCTGTACGAAGCGGCCGAGCTGGATGGCGCAAATCGGTGGCAGCGGATGTGGCATATCACCATTCAGAGCATACGCCCCACCATCGCTATTCTGTTCATCCTCGCTGTCAGCGGGATCCTCGGTAGTAACTTTGAGCAGATCTTTATGTTGAAGAACAACATGAATATGCGAATGGCGGAAAGCCTGGACTTGTACATCTACAACATGGGGTTGGTATCCGGGCGTCATTCCTTCTCAACAGCCGTCCTGTTCGCCCGCTCTATTGTAGCGCTAGGTTTGCTATTTTTGGCTAATTCCACAGCTAAAAAACTTACCGGCGATAGCATTTTTTAAAAGGGGGAGGACAGAGGTATGGAAAGACGCAGAAGGTTTCGGCATATTGGATTATTTGAGGTCTGCAATACCCTGCTGATGCTGGCGGTTTGCTTTTTAACACTGTACCCGATGTGGTTTGTATTCGTTAACTCGCTCAACTCGCCGCAGCAGGCATCGCTGGGTACCGTCAATTGGTTTCCCAAAGAATTATCACTGGCCAGCTATAGTGTTGTGTTCAATGATAAGACGATGATGAATGGTTTTTACATCACTACTCTGCGCACGGTGGTCGGGACAGCGACGCATGTGCTGTTCACCGCCATTGTCGCTTACGGATTGAGCAAGTCTAATTTGATTGGCCGTAAGGCGTATATGAAAATCGCCTTGATTACGATGCTGTTCTCAGGCGGGCTGATCCCCTCGTTTATTCTCATGACGAAGCTGGGCTTATACGATAATTTCTGGGTATTTATCATTCCTTCTATGTACACTTTTTTTAATATGGTCATTTTCATGAGTTTCTTCCGTACCATTCCCGATAGCCTGGAGGAATCTGCGAAGGTAGACGGGGCTTCAGACTATGGCGTCCTATTCAGAATCGTATTGCCCAACAGCATGGCTGTTATTGCGACCATATCGCTATTTTCAGCCGTCTATCATTGGAACGATTATTACCAGGGTGTCATTTACATCCGCTCGCAGAACCTGCTGCCGCTACAGACCATGCTGTACAAAATCATTGCAGAGAACTCCATGTCCTTCATGCAGCAGCAAGCGATGGCGCAATTCGGCGCTAGACTGCCCGGCAACTCTATCAAATTTGCATCCATGATGGTGGCCACACTGCCTATTCTGGTAGTTTATCCTTTCATCCAACGTTATCTGGTCAAAGGCGTAATGATTGGAGCTATTAAAGGGTAGGTGTAATACAAAAATTCAGATAAAAGAAAGGATGATCCTGTCATGAAACGCAATCTTCTCAAGCCAGGCTTGACCCTTGTTCTGGCTACATCCTTGGCGCTAGGTATGGCCGCGTGTAGCAATTCATCGAGCGAAAGTAGCCCGACCCCGCAACCCACAGATAGTACGCAGCCGCCGAGCGAAGTCAAGCTCAATCCCGAGGAACCTGCCTGGAAGCTGGATACCAGCCCCGTAGATTTAACCTGGTTCGTAGGTGCTAACTGGTACGGCCAAACCTGGGGGGATAGCTTAGCCTCCAAATATGTTACGGAAAAGACAGGCGTCAACATCAAGCTGGAAGTCCCCTCCGGCGAAGCCAATGAGCATGTTACCTTAATGATGACCTCCGGCAAGCTGCCAGACTTAATCTCTATGGGTTCTTGGGAAAACGCTGTCAAAAAGCTGTGGGAGGGCGATCATGTGTATGCCCTGAATGAATTGGCTGATCAGTATGATCCCTACTTCTTTAAGGTAGCTGGTGAAGGATCACTGAAGTGGTACCGGCAAGAAAATGGCAACACTTATGGCGTGCCGAATGATTCCTACAGCCCCACTCTGATGCATGAGACCGGCATGACAGCCGCTAACCAGACCTTCCTGGTTCGGAAGGATCTATATGAGGAGATGGGCAGCCCGGACCTGAGTACCCCGGAAGGCTTTTTGAACGCGCTGCAATTGCTGAAGGATAAATATCCGGAGTATAAAGGCCAGCCTATCAGCCCCTTCTTCGCACAAGGGAATGTCCCTTACGGGATGACTGAATTTCTGCAGAACCTGTTGGCCGTGCCGCATGAGCAGGACGGGAAAGTATATGACCGCGTGACTGACCCTGATTATATCGCTTGGTTGAAAACCTTCCGCACAGCTTACGAGCGCGGGCTGATTAATGTAGATTTCCTGGTGGATTCCGATACTCAGGTAGAGGAAAAAACGAATAACGCCCGTTATTTCATGATGGTCCGCGAGTGGAACGGAATGGCAGCGGTCAATCCAATGCTGGCTGCAAGCGCCAATCCGGACTCCTACTACATCGCTGTCGATGGCCCTAAGAACAGCAAGGGTGACGCTCCAAAGCTATTCCCCGGCAACATGGACGGCTGGATGGTGACGATGATTAGCAAATCTACCAAAAACCCTGAGCGGGCCATCCGCTTCTTGACCTATCTGGCCAGCGAAGAAGGCCAGCGCGATTTATTCCTGGGTAAAGAAGGCGAAACATGGGAGATGGTCGGTGACAAGCCGCAGTTGAAGCCTGAAATGGTTGATTTGCAGGAAAACGATATTGAGAAAATGGAGAAGCAGTATGGCATTCTGGATACTTATTGGATGATGCGTAACCCTGTAATCATTAATCAGTGGAGACCGGCGAAAGCCCCTGTCCTTAAGCAAATGGAAGACTTCGCCAATGAGCGGGCTGATATTGATAGCGGCATCTACAAAGGTCTGGATCCACAAGGCGATTCTGATGTAGCGGTGTCCTGGGCCCGTATTGCTCAGAATTGGGAGGAAGTGATGCCTGAGCTGATTACGGCCAAGAATGAGGCTGAGTTTGATAAAGTTTTCGATAATTTCCTTGACCGCCGTAGCAGTTATGGCTTTGACAAGGTGATGGAACACCGGCAGACGGAACTGGATGCACGAAAGGCCAAAATGGCAGAGTAACATGCTTGTATTAAGATTACTACCGGTCACCGAGATGGTGGCCGGTATTCCCTTCTTCTGGGGTTCTAATCACTTGGCACAACAGCCTATTTACCTACCGGACGGTTTGTAATATATGGTATATTACAAGAGTAGGGAGGCTATTTGAATGACGTATCTGCTGACTAAAGTGAAGAAGCTTTACCGCAATTCGCGCATATCTAAGAAATTATTTTTAGCCTTTAGCATGATGATTGTAATCCCTGGGATTTTGGTATCCCTTTTATTTATCCGCACACAGGAGAACCAGTTATACAAGGATGCAATGGCCACCGGCAGCAGTCATGTCTCACGGCTTAACGAACAGCTGCGCAGTAGACTGGGCATTATTGAGAGCGCTTCCTCCACTGCACTGAATCAAAAGGCCTTTGTAGATTTTATTCACTCCAATATGCGCGGGGATGGCCTTCGTCTGGTGAAATTCAGACAAAACCAATTTGAGCAAATGCATAATATTATTCAAAGCCATGAGATGATCAGTGAGCTCAGCTTTTATGTCGATAATCCAAACCTGTTTGAGATTTGGCCCGAAATCTATCATTATGACAAGTTCTGGCCGCAGAATTATTGGGTGACACTTCGGGAAGAAGGTGGCGCGGCACACCGCTTATTTGCTTTTAAAAATGGCGAGCATACGCTGTCCTATTACCGGCTGGTACGCCTTCAGGGGCAACAGCAGAAACTCCCCACCATTATGGAAGTTCGCACCCCGCATAGCGTGTTTTTCAGCGACCTGTTCGAGGAGAACGGTGGAGATTTCTTCTCAGTGGTGATGGACGGAAGTAATCCGGCTCGAAATGTATATAATCCCCGGCATGTGTTTCCCCAAACGGCTGGGAACGAGCTAAACGAGATTCTTGGCAGCATCCATCAGCGGCTGGATGTACTGCAGCAGAATAGCCCTATTAAGGTCAGTGTAGGGGATCATACTTACTACGCACTCTATCGCTACATCGCTCCACTCAACGCCTATGTGGTGGATATCGCCTCCCATCAAGACCTGATGAAGGGTCCGCGAAACTGGTATCTACTCGTAGTAGCGATCACATTATGTGTGCTGCTGTTGTTGCTGCTGCTCGTTTCGCATACCACCCGGCGCATTTTCCGCCGGTTAGACAGGGTGTTGATTTCCATGCGTAAGGTGCGACAAGGCCAACTGGATGCAAAAATTAATACTGGCCTCGGTGAAAATGAACCTGGCGATGAAATCGACGAGGTAGCCGTCAGCTACAATAGCATGTTAGACGAGATCAAACAGCTGATGACGCAGGTGGTAGATAAGCAGCTAATTGCCAAAAACGCACAGCTGCACTCGCTGCATTCGCAGATCAACTCTCACTTTTTGTATAACGCGCTGGAATCAATCCGTATGCTGGCAGAGGTTCAGCGGCAACCAGCAATCGCCGACGCGTTGGTGTCATTAGGCTCGCAACTACGATACAGCATGCAGTGGCGCAGCGATACAGTTGCCCTTAGCGAAGAACTGTCCAACATACACAGCTATGTCCGCTTCATAAACTTTATGGAAGGCGGCAATATTGTCTTGACGGCGGATCTTCCTCAGGAGGTACTACGCTATACGATTCCTAAAATGTGTATGCAGCCCATCGTCGAAAATGCCGTTCATCACGCGGTGCCTTCGGGCGGCAGTGTAGACATCCAAATTACCGTATCTGTAGAAAATAACAGCCTGCTGCTAATCAAAATACGAGATGACGGCGCAGGTGTTGACTCTGAGATGCTAGCCAGCTTACAGGCTGTATTACGGGGGGAATCAGATAAACCAATCGTTACTAGCAAAAACGGACTGGGCCTGGAAAATGTGCATAAGCGTTTACAGCTTCATTACGGCCAGGGCTGTGGCCTTTGGATTGACAGCGTACAGGGCGACTATACCTGTGTAACCATACGATTGCCATGGGAAAATGTGAATCTTGGAGGATGGTAGAGCATGATCAATATTCTGATTGTGGACGATCAAAAACACATTCGCGATGGGCTACAGGCCATGCTGCGCCAATTTCCTCTGCAGCTTGATAACATTTACTGTGCCGTAAACGGGATTGAGGCACTGGAAATATTGCGTCAGCACGTCATCCAGCTGGTGATTACTGATATCCGAATGC
This sequence comes from Paenibacillus agri, assembly GCF_013359945.1. Classification (GTDB taxonomy): domain Bacteria; phylum Bacillota; class Bacilli; order Paenibacillales; family Paenibacillaceae; genus Paenibacillus_AQ; species Paenibacillus_AQ agri. Next base: position 117,714 of record NZ_JABWCS010000217.1, read on the forward strand.
CCGATATGGATGGGCTGACACTGATGGCGCAGACCAAAGAGGAGCACATCGAGGTCGATTACCTGATTATTAGCGGCTATAGCGATTTTGCCTATGCGCAAAGGGCCATCGGGCTTGGGGCCAAGGGCTACCTGCTCAAGCCTGTGAAACGCGAAGATCTGCAGACCGCAGTGGAGCATGTAGAGCAGGAGATCAGAACACGGCAGGCGCTCTCGCGCAATATGGAGCATATCTCCCGCCGTGCCCAAGAAACAGACCGCAAAGAGCTAAGTATGTATATGCAGGGCGCGGTAAGCGATGAGGCATGGGTGCTCCAGACCCAGGGGCAGAATCCAGAACTGTGGCAGAATTACCGCCTGTGTCTGCTGCGAGAGGAGCTATGGATTAATCAACCAGGGGCCGACAGTAGCCACAGCATAGAATCCATTGCCTACCGCGTATATGGCAGAGAGGGATGTGTATGCCTGCAACACCGTCCGTACCTGATCCTTGCGGTGGATGCAGCCGTAGATCCGGGAGTCTTTCCTGCTGCCCTCAAGGCGGAGCAGAAGGATGCCATCACTGCCATGACCGGCCCGCAGCAAGGATTAAAAGAGCTGCCTAATAGCTATACACAAGCGTTAGAGCTATATCACCACAGTTACCTTTTTCCGGATCGGAACTGCATTCTGCCAGCTCATATTGAGCGGCTAGAGCAGCAATGGGAACTTCCTTATGAGGAGCTGTATGCCCTTTTCCAGCTAATCGGCACCAAGAACAGCGGTACAATCACCCAAGGCATTTCCAAGGTGTTTCACAAAGATACGCTGCAACGCTATCACATCCGGTACACACAGCAGTTATCCCGCGCCATTGTACAGATGCTGGAGGAATATGTGCGAGTGATCCGCCCCTATATGGGGGAAGAAACGCTGGACATCGAATGCTTGCGTAATCTATTTGATTACCCAGGCATTCGTGATTATATTCAGGCCATGCAACAACAACTGCTTAGGCTGAACCAGTTCTATTATGAATATAAGTGTAGCTATCGCAACACGCAGGATTTGAATGAAGCCATACGTTTTATACACGAAAGCTATCATAAACCGCTAGACCTCGCGATGGTGTCCAACCACGTGTCGCTTAATTATGCCTATTTTTCAAACCTGTTCAAGAAGAATATCGGTAAAGGCTTTGCCGAATACCTGCGCGATGTGCGCCTCGATAAAGCCCGGAGGCTACTGGCCGAAACCGATCATAAAATCGTCGAGATAGCCACCATGGTCGGGTATGAAAGCTACAAGAGCTTTACACGGGCTTTTCGGGAAGTCATGGACATGCAACCCACAGAATACCGGCAACTGATGCGTCGAAAATATGATAGCGAAGGAGAATACCAGGACACAGCTCTATAAATCGGGCGGTATCCCCTGCTTGAACGAGCAAATATCATCAAAAGCCAAAAAAATGGGTTATAACAAAAATTATTGTACCTTTAAGCCCATTATTACATTCGATAGAATAAAGATGTCACAGGATGAAAGCGGTTTCTAATTTAAAAATTTTATTACAGGAGGATACGTATGACACGAATTTACAAAACGGAACACAGGTGGACGCACAAGATATTGAGTTTGTTCTTAGTAGTAGTGCTGCTGGCCGGTGTTGGCCTATTGCCAACTTCGAAGGTTCAGGCAGCAGGAACGACCGTTACCTCTATGGATTACTTTTCAGCAGCAGACGGACCTGTCATCTCCCAATCAGGGGTTGGGCAAGCTAGCTTCGGTTTTGTCATGCCTATATTCAATGGAGGCTCTGCGACCTGGAATACTGTTTCAGATGACGTAGGCGTAAATGTGAAAGTAGCTGGCAACTGGGTTGATATTGATAGCGCCGGCGGCTACACTTATAACCAAAACTGGGGGCACTGGAGCGATGGGGGCTTGAACGGCTATTGGTTCACTCTCTCCGCAACAACTGAGATTCAGTTGTTCTCCAAGGCAACTGGGGTTACCCTTGATTACACCCTTGTTTTTCAAAACATTAACAAAACAACCATCACTGCCATGGCACCTACACAAGGGCCGCAGATTACAGCAGGTTTCACAGGCAGTGCAGGCTTTACTTATCCTACCTTCAACAATGATCCATCCATAACCTATCAAGCTGTGGCTGATGATTTGAGGGTGTTCGTAAAACCTGTAAACAGCAGTACATGGATTGATATTGAAAATAATGCGGCCAGCGGCTGGATCTATGATAACAACTTCGGACAATTCACTGAAGGCGGCGGTGGCTACTGGTTTACCGTAACGGAGTCTATGAACGTCAGATTAGAGTCGAGAACTTCCTCGGCTAACGTCGTTTATACGATCACTTTTAATGAGCCCGTAAGAAATTCGTATGTGCTCACTCCTTATGATGGAACTACCTATACAGCGGATGTGAACGGCACCATAGGTGTACCGCTTCCCAAGATTGATGGGGGTGCGCCAATTGGCACTGAGCTTGGAAAATACGTCTACCAGATTAACATCAACGGACAATGGGTGGCTATGAGTGACTCCAGTCAGAGCGGATTTGTATACGCCGCGAATGGCTACAACCACATGTCCGATGCCAACCAGTGGGGATACTGGGCCGACCATATCTACGGTCTGTGGTTCCAACCGATCCAGGAGGATATGCAGATCCGTATCGGTTATCCATTGAATGGCCAGGCGGGCGGAAGTGTCGGCAATAATTTCGTCTATTATACCTTTATTGGCAATCCAAATGCCCCGCGTCCGGATGTATCCGATCATGATGATATTGTTATCGGAACACCTACCGATCCGACGATCGCTGGCATGAATCTTATTTGGCAGGATGAATTCAACGGAACATCGCTCGATATGAACAAATGGAATTATGAACAAGGATATTACATCAGCAACGATCCTCATAGCTGGGGTTGGGGAAATGCGGAGCTGCAGCACTACACAGACAGTCCACAAAATATTTTTGTAGAAGATGGAAAGCTGAACATCAGAGTCTTACACGACTCCAAATCCTTTCCACAGGACCCTAACCGGTTCGCACAGTACTCCTCTGGTAAAATCAACACCAAGGATCATCTGTCCTTCCAGTACGGCAGAGTAGATATTCGTGCCAAGCTGCCTACAGGGAATGGCGTCTGGCCAGCACTCTGGATGCTTCCGGAAGATTCCGCATATGGTGCATGGGCTGCATCCGGTGAAATCGATATTATGGAAGCGAAAGGACGTTTGCCAGGCACAACCAGCGGCGCTATACACTTTGGCGGACAGTGGCCGGTTAACAGATATATTGCCGGTGAATATCACTTCCCTGAAGGTCAGACCTTCGCCAATGACTATCATGTGTATTCCATGGTCTGGGAAGAAGATAACATGAAGTGGTACGTGGACGGCAATTTCTTCTTCAAAGTCAGCAGAGATCAATGGTATTCCACAGCCGCGCCAAACAATCCAAACGCCCCATTCGATAAGCCATTCTATCTCATTATGAATCTGGCGATCGGTGGTTACTTTGATAATTTAAATACCCCAGATCCGTCTGATATCCCTGCAACAATGCAGGTCGATTATGTTCGTGTGTATAAAGAAGGCAACAGTGAAAACCCGGGTAGCAACGTACCAGTTACCGGTGTAACGCTGAATCAGACCACCGCACAGGTGGAGGTTGGAAAGACTGTACAGCTGAACGCCAGTGTAGCCCCGTCCAATGCAACCAATAAACAGGTCACTTGGAGCGTGTCAGGCAACAGCGTCGCTTCTGTGAGCCAAAACGGTACCGTGACCGGCCTCGCTCCAGGCACGACAACCGTTACAGCTACAACAGCGGATGGCAATAAAACCGCCACCTCCACCATCACTGTTGTGCCGTCATCATCATCCGGTACAATCATCGTTGGTGATCCGGTGAAAGGACTGAAGAAAACAGGCAATGATCTGACCTTCTATGTGAATGGTGCAACCTTTGCCGACTTACACTATAAGATCAATAACGGTGGGCAGCAGAACGTAGCCATGACCGCAGTAGGGAATGGTAACTATACCTATCCTGTAAATAACCTGCAACAGGGGGATACCGTTGAGTACTTCTTCACCTATAATCCGGGGCAAGGGGCGGTGGATAGCCCGACGCTCACGTATGTTCATGGGGTGACGCAGGGGACTCCGGAGTAAATTGGTTAGACCTTAGTAGGAGCATGGCGCTATTAGGAGAGGATTTTAAAGTGACGGGACACTAGGAGAACTGTGTGAATATGAATAGGCGAGGGGGAAGTGTAGAGCTTCCCTCTCGCCTGTTTTTTGTTTCAGCTATGCTGGAAACCTGAGTCTACTCCGGCTTGGTTGCATTGTTATTTTGCAAATCTACGATGACACCCTTGTTCTCCAGTTGCTCGATAACTTGCTTGGCTTGCTCATTCAACGGGTTGTTTGCTAAAGACACTTCTTTTAATTTCGGTATCGTTAGGAGCACTGCGATATCACGAATGAGGTTATCATCCAGATAGAGATGCTTTAATGTTGGATGATTTTTTAGTGGCGTCAAATCTTGAATTTTATTACCGCTCAGTAAGAGCCATTCTAACTTCAATTTCTGAATGGGGCTTAGATCCTCCACCTGATTGTTGCTGGCAAGCAGATCGGTCAGCTTAGTCAGATTTTTTAACGGCGCCAGGCTTTTTATCTTGTTATCATCAGCTGTCAGAGTCTTCAGAGAACTTAACCCGGAAATCGGTGACAGATCAGAGATCTGATTTCCTTCAACAGCTAGAAACGTTAACTTTTTAAGCTTGCTCAGCGGTGTTAGATTTCTGATCTTATGGCCGGGCAGAAATAAGCTCTGCATATTAACGGCATTTTCAAGACCTTTTAGACTGGTGATTTTGGACTTGGACTCCGGAGGATATAAAGACTGCAACTGCTGCAAATCAGCCGCCTTCAGCTCTTTATTCACCGGCAGCTTCAATTCCGCCCGAATAGCTTTCGCCAAAGTAGGGTCCGTAATGATGGATGCAGCCCAAATGGACGTCGCTGGTACAAACACAAAGACCAAGCAAAGCACGATGATATTTTTTACTAGTTTAGCAGACATACAGAATCTCCTTTTACGCAAATCGATTGGGTATCATGCCTTTATTTTATCCGATTTGATTGTATAAATGTTCAGCTTAATGATGATAGAGTTTCTTAGAAGCAATATGTTATTCTCCATTCTGGTATTGTATACAGCCCAGAAAGTCACACCTTCTTTATTCTTGCACTCCACCATTGGGGCCCTCATCCGCAAGTTATGCTTACGCCTCCAACCTTGTTTTCTCCTCTTTTTCTTCAGGCTATCAAGCACATTTTTAACATGGAACCTTCTTAGCTAATCGCCCCTACTCCCTCTCAAACAAAAAACCGATAATCCCGTCCGGGAGCCAAAGCCATTTGATCAACAATACGACAGCGAGTACGATCACGCCTAGGATTACATTTTTCGTCCCCTTGCTCATACGAAGCCTCCTCCCCTTGCAAAGTCCGTCAGTGACGCTACTTGTCAAAACGTTTGCCACCGTAAATTAAGAAGACCAGCACCATGGAAAGAACCGTCCATACTAGCAAGTTGCCAAGGCTCAACCAGAGCTGCTCCATCCCCTTGTCTAGAACAAGAGCCGACAATCCCTCCATGAAATGATACGAAGGAATGAAGCCAATCACATCCATAACGAAGGGCACCTTCAGCCCAGGCGCGAAAATGGGGCCAAAAACAAAAAACAACAGGATCGGAAGCCCCACAATGGACGTTTCGGACGCCGTTCGAGAGATCAGACCGATAGATGTGCCCAAAGCCATAAAAATCACCAGCAGAAGCAGAATGAATAATACCAGGTACCCTAGATTTATCGCCGGAACTCCTGTAATCAGCATACACACAGCCATGACAACAATCGTATACACGGTGGTCATTGTACTTTTGCCCAGCAATACCTCCACCGGCGAGGCCGGAGACAGCATCAGCGCACGCAGGGTGTTCTTTTCCTTTTCCTCCGAGATCATAAGAGCCTGAACAAAAGCACCGACCACCGAGATGGCAATCATAATCGGCATGGTAAAGTGATCGATGGTACCGCCCTCAGACAATGCCTTCTGTCCTTTCATTAAGATGGAGAGAACAATGGGCATGCCTGCCATAAGCAGAATTTGCGGGTTCTTAACAGAGTCCTTCCACTCCTTCCCGGCGATGGCGAGTAGTCGGTTTAGTGAGAATGTCATTCCAGGCCCCTCCCTGTCAATTTTACAAAAATATCACCGAGCGTCGGCTCATTCGAGTGAATCGCCATCAGTTCTCCGCTGCGGATCAACTCGTTAATACGGATCGCCCCTGCTGCATTCTTTCCTACAATCTCCGGGCCCTTCGGTGTCGTCAGGGTAATGGTCTGGTCCCCGTGTTGCAGTCTTAACTGCAACGGGGTATCCAGCGCAGAAATTTCGCCATTGTTCAAAAAAGCAACCCGATCGCACAGCGCTTCCGCCTCCTGCATGTTGTGCGTAGTCAGGAAGATCGTCGTCCCCTCCCGGTTTAACCGCCGCAGGGTCTCATGAATCTGCAGGACATTGACCGGATCGAGTGCAGATGTCGGCTCATCGAGGAACAGAATCTCCGGGCGGTGAAGAATGGCCCTGGCCAGTGTAACTCTCTGCTTCATCCCCTTGGACAACCGCTGCACCAACGTATTTCGATCAGCCGAGAGATTCACAGCATCGAGCACACCTTCAAGCGACTTTTCAGGTACGCCATACAAACGGCAGAACAGAACCAGATTGTCATAGACGCTAAGACGATCATATAGGCCGCTATTATCTGTCAGAATTCCGATTCGCCCCAAGTAACTTGCTTTGCTGCTGCGGTCTGGAGCTATTCCAAATACCGTTACCCTTCCGGATGTAAAGCGTAGTTGAGAAGTCAGTATCTTCACCGTCGTTGTTTTCCCTGAGCCGCTGGGTCCAAGAAATCCGAATATTTCTCCTTTCTGCACCTGGAAGCTAAGATTCTTCAGCGCCTGCTTCTTTTGGTACATTTTCGCAAGATTATCTACCTCGATGATGCTTTCCATGACGATTCACCCACTATTGCTTAGTAGCCTTTTCAAGCTCACGGCAAGACTATCGCGAATAAGGCCAAACAGCAATAAATCCCCCATGAAAAGCGCAGTCAGGGGGATGAATGGAGTCATTTCAGGGTTGAACAATCAGGCGCTACAGCCCCACAATATTCTTGATTTCTTCGAATCGGGTCTTGGACATCGGGATCATTGACTTCTTGTCGTCACGGATAACTAAGCTGTAGCTGTTGCGTGTCCAAGTAATCAATTCGGACGCATGATTAAGATTTACGAGGTAGGAACGATGGCAGCGGTAGAACTGATAAGGGGCAAGCTTCTCCTCCAGTTCTGTCAATGTCCACGCCGTCGTGAGGTCACCTATGCTTGTATGGATATGCGATAGCCCATCGCTGCTTTCAATATAATAAATGTCCGCCGGGTCTACGAAGACAAATTTGTCATCCGCTTTGATCATCAGCTTTTCCAGCTTGGCCACCGTTACACGTGAAACATTTGGATCACTTTCTGGATCGAGTTCTTCTGTTCCTTGCACGGTCTGCTCAGAGGCTTCCGGTTCGTCCTGCGTCGTAACCGGGTATAGTCCTCCCTCCGTTAACCGGTAGATATGATCGGAAAGGAACATGGCCTGCTCCATTGTCGAACAAGTAACGAGTATCACTTTGCCACGATCGACAAGAGCGGTGATCAATTTTCTGAGAATGATACAGCTCTCAAGATCGAGATTTTGCTCCGGGTTCTCCCATATAACAAGCTCAGGATTGTGGATGAGACTTCGCGCCAAGTTAAGCAGCCGTTTCTCAGAATAGCTGAGTCTGGAGATTAACACCTTGGCATGGCCTTCAAGCCCCACCAGCGTCAACAGTTCACTAGCCGGCATTCGAGTGGTGTATAGCCGTCCCCAAAAGGTCAAATAATCGGCTACCTTCATTCGATCATATAATCCGTCATCCAAAAAGCAGCAGCCGACGCGATGCACGATTTCAGAACGGTTCATCAGCAGACGCTCACTGCGGTAGAGCGCCTGGATTCCAAGCCCAGACGGCTCGCCCAGAACGGAGCGGATAAACTGACGGCCATGCTCATAATTACACTGCACCACCGCACACTGTCCAGCCATCAGCTCCAGTTCCACTGATGACGATGCAGCATTGCTTTTTCCAGCTTCACTTTGTATTTGCAATACGGTCATACGTATCCGGCCTCCTGTCATCTCCATAACGGAGTATTACATATCATTACTCAATATATTCCGATTGTAACCTACAATAGAAGGTTGAACCATATGCTTCCATGGTCGGGTGAAGACACACCTTCCTTATTCTTGTGCTCAACCATTGAGGCACCACATCCGCAAGTTATGGCTTTAACTGTAGCCGTGGCTGCTTCTCTTGTCTTTGTTCTGATTTTTTTGAGCTGCCATTTGCCCCAGGCGCGGAGCTCGTTCTCTACGAGACCACCATGCCAGTAATCAACTTTGAATTGCTCCACTTCCCGTTTCGCATCTGCTGTAAGATCAGAAGCAGTGACCAGCAGAGTCAAGATATAATCATGATTTCTTTTGGCTCCACCAATTCACTTACCGTCATAACCTTGATCCCGGAAATACAGCGATAGCAATCTTTCAGAGTAAACAAGATGAAACCTCCTCTTAAACCTGTACTCAAGTAAGGTTTTAGTTCACTTTTCGCCAGACTCGCACTGCACAGTGCAATTCGTGCTATTCACTTTTATCTATCTTATTTCATCTCGACTTCATTTAATTGAAATTCATTTTTGGCGTTCGACACAACGATAGGAGAGTGCAATACTTCTCAAATACGAATCTATTCCTAAACTGCACAACCACCCACTTACTCATCCTTCCCCAACATCAGGCTGTACTCATTCAGCAGCTTGTCCAACTCTTGAGACTTCAACAGAACTACTCCTGAAGTAATTCCTGATCTATCCGCCAAATCGTGTAACTCGCCGCGCAACAGTTCGATTTTGTCCTGAAAATCCAGTTTATTCAAGCGTATGGCCCTTCCTTTCTTAAGGAAAGCTGACTACGTCTTCTACATCTTTTGCTGCCAAGTATTTAGCTCTTTTGGGAGCCCTCTATTCCCTGGAGAAAAATAACCCCAAAAAAGAACCATGAGCATTCGAAAAATCAATAGTTCCCCCTAGAAAATACCCAATTGAAATAAAAATCGCACACCAGCATAGGGCTCCGAGGCCCGAGTAGATTATATATTTTCGTGGGTTCATGGCGCTTATCCCTGCCAGATAACAAGTCAGATAGCGGAACCCTGGAATATAGTAGCCGATGCATATCGCCCAGGGGCCGTAGCGCTGAAACCAGCTCTCTGTTTTCTCTAACCTTTTGGTCGTGAGCCTGACCCATTTTCCATACTTCCACAGCAACGGCTTGCCGAACTTCCGCCCAAGGGCGTAACTGCACAACATGCCACTCATAGCCCCAAGGACGCTGACCACAAGGGATATCGGAAAATAAAGCAGCCCAATGGAAGAAAGATAGCCAACAATCGTCATGAGAACTTCATCAGGCACAGGCAAACCAATAATACCAAGCGCAAGGCATAGAAAGATGGCAATGTAACCGTACTGGATAACGATATCTTGTAAGAAAGCGATGATGTCCACACTCCAGTTCTAATGGCTTTGGGCAAGGAAGACTGTCCTCGTCTCCTGGATGATTCATCGCCCTTTCAGGTATCTTAATGACTTCCTTGTCAATAAATCTAGTACCGAATTGTCACATGACGCTTTCAAGGTAGCAGGATGTCATAGATGACGAAATGCAACTTGTTGGTGTGACAACTCCTTTGCGATACTGGGCTCAGCCGATGGTTAAAAGGCAAATTTAATAGTTAAGGAGATATCATTTATGAAGAATACGAAGAATATGAAGAACACGAAGAAATGGATTCGCAAGAATCGCGCAGTTCTACTATTAACTGTTCTGGTGTTAACGGGTACGGTCATTAACGCTTGTACGGAAGTAGGGAACGCAGCTAATAGCCCGCAGACTCCCCCGCCAGTTACATCTGAGGTTACCAGCCTGAAGGCGCCGCAGGATGCCAAGCAACTGGAGGGACCGCGGGATTCCAAGGAACTGGAGACCTTTGCAGATGGCGTTTTTGCGGATGCGATGAAAAAGTATAATACGGTTGGTTCTAATTTCGCGGTCGTTTCGAATGGGAAAGTGCTATTAAGCAAGGGGTACGGTTATGCCGACAGGGAAAATAAAATTCCGGTAGACAGCAGCACCGTTTTCCAAATTGGTTCTGTGACGAAGCAGTTCACGGCATTGGCAGCTATGCAGCTGGTCGATAAGGGGAAAATTGATTTGCATCACGATATCCAGGAATACCTGGGAGGGATGAAGGTACCGAATAAAACTGGCAAAAAACTGACAATGTACGATCTGCTTACGTATACCAGCGGCTTTGACAAACCGGATATCCTCTCGGGATCGAAGCCGGAATATGTGAAGCAATTCTACCCGATGAAGGAGGCTCTTGAAGCGAATATGCCGACGATTGTCAGACCTCCGGGGGAAGCGTACACCTACGATAACTTTGGGTTCACACTGGCGGGGTATGCGGTAGGGCAAGTAGCGGGCACGTCATACGCCCAGTATATGGAGGACAATATTTTCAAGCCGCTGGGCATGAACTCGACGAATGTGCGGTTTAAACCCGAACTGCTCAGCAGAATGGCTGCCCATTATGATCCTAAAGGCAAGCTAATCCCCTTGGAGGGATTCATACCAACCGATCGGCCTAGCGGCGGCATGGTATCCAACGCAGATGACATGGTGAAGTACCTTATGATGCATCTGAACAACGGAACATATGAAGGCAAACAAATCTTAAGTGCCAAGAGCATTGAGCAAATGCACACCTACCAGGTGTTCCCTGATAAAGACTACCCTGTCACAACCATCGGATTTGAAGGCTACTTCAAAGAGAAGATGAATGGTCAACATGTGGTTATCAAAGGGGGAAATGTGACTGGTCATTCGTCCTTGATTGTTCTTCTTCCAGAGAAAAACACAGCGTTCTACATGTCCTACAATAACGACTCTATGATGAGTCTCGACGTGTATGAGGAATTTATGAATCATTACTATCCGAAAAAAGAAGCGGCTCCAAAGCCATCCTATTCGGCAATCAGTGAGCAGCAGGCCAAGGACTACGTGGGATTGTACCAAAACACGCGTCTTGGATCCATGCGGACCCTCGTTTCCTATTCAAACGGAAAATTGTTTACGGAGACAGGAGATCTGGGCAAGAGTACGCTGAAAATGATCCACCCGTTACTCTTTGAAGATGAAGCCGGCAATAAAGTAGCCTTTCAAAAAAATGGGGCCGGCAAAATCACCTATTTCTATTACATGGCACTTCCGCACTACGTGGGTTATGCACAAAAATTAAATAGAGATTTGCCATTCACTGATGTACCTGCTGGCAGCAAGTATGCGTCTTATATTCAAAATCTCCGTGCCTTAAAGATCATGAACGGAAAGACAGCTACCCGCTTCGATCCGAATGGAAAGTTAACTCAGGGTGAGTTCTCAGCGCTGCTGCTACACGCCCATGGATGGGAAAGCATGCCTGATACGATTGAACCCAACAAGAAGCAGATGTTGTCCGGAGTGCCTAATTATAAACCTAATTCTCCTATCACTAGAGAGATGGCGGCAGTGATGATCCAAAACCTGAGACAAGCTGAGCCTGGAACCAAGAAGGTTACATTGCGTGGCGAAACGGATGCCTGGGCAGTTAAAGCCATCACAACCCTTGTATCCCAAGGCATCATGGACCCGGATACCCAGATCAATAAGGACGGCTCCATCAACTTCCGTTCCAAGCAGCCACTGAAGCGGCAGGAAGCGAGCGCCTTATTGGATCTAGCATTTGATTACTACACATTGCCAATTGCCAAACGGTAATGAACGTAAACCCTAATGCTGAATAAGTAAAAAACGGCCTTTAAAAATCAAAATGGCGGATGCCGACATACGAAGCACAATCACTCCGTATGCCGGCATCCGCCACCATAATACATACCTTTAAGGTTATTCCAGAAGCCCGGCCTCCCTGGCTTTTTGCACCGCTTCCTCCCGGTTGCGTACCCCCAGCTTCATATAAGCCGATGATGCATAGTTTCGAACCGTACCATCGGATAAATACAACTTTGAAGCAATGCTTTTATATCGCAGCCCTTTGGATACGAACTGTAAAATTTCAAGCTCCCGCGGCGTTAATTCATAGGCCGATGACGCTTTGATTAGCGAAGGATCATCCCCGCTATTGTCCGCTTCCAGTTGGGCAAACAATTTGTGAGACATGCCCTGATCGATCAGCGTACCCCTGCGGTAGACGGTGCGTATCGTTTCAGCCAGCTCTAACGGCTGCATGGACTTCAACAAGTATCCGTCCACCCCGCTTCGCATCGCCTCGAGAGCCTGTCTGGTATCTTCGAACGTGGTGAGAATCAGAATGCGGATGTCGGGCCACAATTCTTTTATCGTACGAGATGCGGTGATTCCATCCATATTCGGCATTTCCAGATCCATAAGCACCAGCTGCGGCTGAACCTGCCTGCACAGCTCGATCGCTTGCTCCCCATCCTCTGCCGTTCCAACAACCTGCAAATCCTGCTGTTCCTCCAGCAGAGTCCGCAGGCTTTCACGGATAAAGGGCTGATCATCGACAACCAACAGGCGAATGACTTCATCTTTAAGCTCCGTTTGTCTGGGCAGCGTACAGGTAACCAGAGTGCCTTCTCCCGGCTCCGTATAGACGGCCACATGGCCTTGTAAGTTCATCGCCCGCTCCTTCATGGCACTGAGGCCGAAGCCCTCCCTCCCCTGCTCCATCCCGCGGCCGTTATCTTGAATTTCAAGTCTCGTCTGCTGGGGTTCAAATTGCACGGATACCTTAATCTCTGTCGAGTTTCCGTGACGCACAGCATTCGTCAACGACTCTTGCAGGCAGCGATAGAGTGCTGTCTTCGCTTGCTTCGTTACAGGGTATTCCTCCCCGTAGGCATGAAAACGAACCGTCACCTTAGCATGCTCCTGAAACTCCTCTGCCAGCTTCCTTAAAGACTGAAGCAGCGGGAGCGCCTCATGCGGCGATTCGATTTGATGCACGTAATTTCTGACTTCCTCCATATTTTGGCGGCCCAGGTTCAATAGGGATTCGAGCCTTTCCGTCCCTGTCTCCGTTGTCAGCTCAGGACGCAACGTTTCCAATCCCATAATGAGCGAAGTGTAGGCATGGCCGACGGTATCGTGAAGCTCTTTGGAGAGCCGGTTCCGCTCTTCGGCAAGCGTGATGCGCTCGATTTGGGACAGGTACTGCTCCAGCACAGCATTTTGGTCGCGGATAACTTCACCTTGACGAAAATTGAGCACGAGTAAATGGAAGGAGAATCCGAAGACATATGCCATCCCGATGTGAACGGCCATGACCCAGTATTCACTCTGCTCTGCAAACAGCTTGATTATGGCGGGCAGGAGCAATATGGATACAGGCCCTGACCAGAGATAAGTCCTTTGCGCGCTGTGGGCAGCAATTAAAAAGGCATACAGCAGGAATGAGAAGTAGGCTTGCGGAAAAAATGCAGCCAGATACAAACACAACCCGCCCGAGATCATGATTTCGGTAAACAGGTAGTATTTATAATCGAGCTGTAAGCAAAGCCATGGTACGGAAAAAGCAATCAGCTGCCACAGCATAAGGGCCACTATCGGCAGCGTAAAATATTCTTTCAGCTCTATAGTCGTAAATACGAGAGAAATGCTGCATATCAGACGGATTATGAACATGAGCCAGTCGTACCAGTACCATCGCTTGACCATATCGAACAAAACCATCAACCCCTAACGACCTTCAGTATGACATTACGTAATTAGTATTGAGTAAACCGCTATAGAGTAAACTACCACCCGGCGACCTACGAGGCAAATCCGGGCGTAGCGTCTACCTGTTCACATGCTTGATCATCAGACGCGTGTAGCCGCCTATCCAGTACGCCAAGCGTCCCGCAAGTCTGTAGCTCACCATCATCAATACGACTCCTATGGCCGACACCATCACGGCTTTGGTAATGCTATCTACCCCCATAAAGGAAAGGTTGATAAACCGATAGAGGAATGGGGCCGCAATCAATACAAGTGGCGCTGCGTACAGCAAGACCGCACTGATCAGACTTAAAATCCCTATCGGGAATTTCAACAGCAGCCAGCCAATTGCGATCCAGTTGCGTACGTTCAGCAGCTCCTTTTTCGCTTGAAGCCAGCCCGACACATCCGGGCTCGCGGATTTAACGCAAGGCTCGGTGGTAATGTCCGTATAGATCTTGGTCTGTACTCGTTCAAATTGCAGGAAGGCGGTCGTCGTCCGCAAAACGTGTGTCAGGAGAGGAACGCCCGCGACAGTAAACGAAAGACTCAAGCCCAAGGTTAGAGCGACCAGATAAAAGCTGAAGTAAAACATTCCTGTGACGAAAGTAAGCAGCAGGAAATAGCCGTTTTGAATAAAGATAACGACGGTTCTGGCCATCAAAGAGCCCACATCCTTTCCAAGTAGTAGATGTATTTTAAGGATCTTGATGTCAAATCCGCCAGTGTCATAATGTCATATGACACAAAATGAACGGAGTTATCCGCAGTAACGAGCGGGATAAGACCTCAACACATGATTTCTTCACTAAACATCGCGGAAAGATGCAGCGATCCCAGCTTACCGTCAAGCTTAGGCTTGGCTGACAAACTGTATTAAACGTGCTAGCATATTATCTAATCATGACGAATAATTACTACGCTTAGTATGGAGGAATTGGGAAGAAGATGCTTGAAAACCATCGCCTAAAAGTTTTAATGGAAGTCCAACAGCAGATGCTGTTATCTAACTTTGATTTGAAGTTGTTTATGCAAACAATCTGCGATCGGATGTGCCTATTAACCGATGCCGACGGTTCTACCATAGAAATGCTGGCGGACGATGAAATGGTTTATGCCGCTGTCAGCGGTACCCTGCAGCCTCATCTTGGAATTCGAATAAAAAAGCACGGCAGCTTGTCGGGTTTGTGCGTGACAGAGAAAGAAATTTTGTATTCGCCGGATACACAGCAGGACGATCGTGTCGACAAGGCAGCTACTATGAAAGTCGGCGCACGGAGCATGGTCTGCGTACCCCTGTTTGACTCCAGCACTGCCGTCGGCGTGTTGAAGGTCATCTCCGGTCGCTCCGACGCTTTCTCTGACCGCGATATTGAAACGCTACAATTATTATCGCTCGCCCTAGGCTCAGAGTTAGGTAAACAAATCAACTACGACGACAAAATTCGTATTCTTAACGATTATGAGCAATTATTGATTCAATTAAGAGCCGAGATCGAAAAACGTAAAGAACTAGAGATCGAGCTTATTCAATTGACAGAGCGTGACATTTTGACGGGCTTGTTGAATCGCAGAGGATTTAGCGCTCGCATCCAAGGCTGGATTAATCGGGCTAGTTGCCAAGAAGGCTCATTCGGGGTATTCTACCTCGATTTGAATAAATTCAAGCAATGCAACGACACTTACGGACATGAAGTCGGTGATCTCGTACTTGTAGAGTTCGCGAAGCGAATTAAGCAAGCCGTTCGGGAGACCGATCTATTAGCACGCGTTGGCGGCGATGAATTCCTGGTGGCAGCATGGCTGCAAAACGACTACGACGGATTGGTGCAGGTTGCTAAGCGTTTGATCGGGCAACTAGAGTCACCGATGCTGATTAAGGAGCTTCAACTACCGATGACCACCAGCGTCGGCTGTACGTTATGGGTGGAGGGCATGACGGAACTCGATCTCATTCGCGTAGCAGACCAATCAATGTATCTCGCCAAGACTAACGGTACTAATAGAGTTGCTATTAAAGATGAGCTGGTAGTGTGATTTAAGTTATACACATACCCCATTAAGAGGGTCACCGAGCCAGTCAAAACAATGAAGGCATTCATCCACGCGGCGAGTCTCGGCAAAAGTGCACAATCGAAAGGCACCCGATTAGGGTGCCTTTTTTTGCTTAATTGATTTACATCCTGCCATCTCTGTCTCACAATCTCGATAATGCCAATGGCGTAATCTTATAGTTGAACCATATCATCCCTTATAATAGAATACTTTGAATAGAGGAGTTGATGTTATGAACGAAAAAGAAAAATCGCATGCTGGTCTGTTATACCAACCTGGCGATCCTGAGCTTGTCGCAGACCGTTCGGATACTGTGAAAAAGCTATACGAATATAACAATATACACCCGCTAGACCACGAAGCACGACAGACTGCCATTCGCGGACTGCTGGGAAAGACGGGAGATAATTGCGTTGTAGAGCAGCCGCTTTTCTGTACTTATGGGTACAATACCACAGTAGGAGACAATTTTTTTCTCAATGTTAATTGCAAGCTCATGGACAGCGGGAAAATTACAATTGGTAACAACGTATTTATTGCGCCCAACGTCTGCCTTATAACGGAAGAACATGCCATGGATGTAGAGCAGCGGTTAGCAGGATTGGAGTACACACATCCAGTCAATATTGGTGATAATGTATGGATCTGTGCAGGCGCTATAGTCCTGCCAGGAGTGACGATCGGAGCGAACAGCGTGATTGGGGCCGGCAGTGTCGTTACGAAGGACATTCCGCCAGATAGTTTGGCTGTAGGCAATCCGTGCAAGGTCATTCGCTCTTTGAAAAAAGCCCTTTAGTCAGGCGCTAATCGGGGATTCTATCGCTGTCAGAAATATAACAACAACCTTCATGTAGTCTCACTCCAGAGCAGATCTTCAAAAACTATTACCGATTGCGATGATTGAATAAATACCTACACAAGAAGCCCGTTTCACGCTAAGCCTCTCTGAACATAAAAAGAAGGGGCTATTCCTTAGTTAGGAAGAACCCCTTGGCCACGATCAAAGCTTCTCATCGTTACAACCATTGCCTTGCGCCAAATTTCGCCCTATTTGTGATAAGTTTCACCGTAATATATCTAAACACAAAGTGCGGTTTGACCAGAAAATTTACATCAATATCTAGACAAGAACCCACTCCAGACAATGGACTGGGTTTCCTTAAATAGAGGTTCTCTCTTATTGAACAAACACCTCCGAACAATAAATCCCATTTATATTAATGCATCCGCAAAGTTTGTTTCATTAGATGCCATGAGTAAAATATTGCGCAAACTCAAATTGGATATTATGAATGTAAGTGTTGTACTGTGAAAAAAATTCAATTAATCCAACTAAAGAGGTTATTTCTACAATTATAATATCTAAATGAAAATTCACTTAAAACGAGAAAATAATACCTTTCGACTTCACCTTGCTTACAATAATCAATGCCCATACTGTTGCATCTCATTATTTAATTTGAATCACAATATTAAGCACTTCACAGGAATATGTATCATGGGCGATACCGTTTTGATACACATAGTCCCTCACCCCCCACTTTTTGGAGACCCATTTTAGTTAGTAATTTAATGGATGCTTCATTTTCAATAAATACAACAGCACCTTCACCTTTTTATATCTCTTTATCTCTATTTTTTTATTAAAAAATAATTCTAAAACTGATCGAGATCGATAAAATCCAAATCCATGTTAGCTTCATCTTCAGCCTGATTTGCAGCCTCTGTTGATACTACTTTTCCTTCGTATTCAAGGTTACCGCTTGTCAAATTGAATACATATAGACGATTACCTTTGAAATTCTTATAACCCATAATATAGAGATGGTCTTGTTTAAAAGCATAGGTAATGTTTTCACTTAAATCTATATTTGTATTCTTCAGAGTAGTCTCATATTCTTTACTCACGAGATCGTAAGAAACAACAGCGAATCCTATATTTTCCTTACTCGATACAGCTTTTTGCAGGAAATAAATTTTCTGTCCATAGGCATTCATAATATTATTCAATAACATTTCATGCCCTTGGAACGTGAGCGGCGAGATTTGTCCAGTTTTAACATCCACTTGATATGCCTTTTTATGATTATCTTTACTAACACTTAAGATCCATTGATCCGTGTGATCCAGATTTTGATTGGCTAACCTTACGAATTGATTATCTCCATTTGCTGCTACAGATTTAGCTCCTGGTAACGTGAGCGGTTCATTCGTAATCTCCTTTGTTGTTAGATTAACACGGATAATCTGCGGTTCAGATACATAGCCTTTGGCACTGTGATTCAAAAACACCATTGCAACAAGCTGTTGATTAACAAGCTGTACATTTTGTACATACATATCTGAAATATCATGATCTACATTGATATCGGATGTGATCTCAAGCGTATTGTTCTTCTGCTTATTGAGTAGAGAAATACTAAGCTTTGCATTTCTCTTCGCTGATGGATCATTTGATCGCTTCGTATCTACTGTCGCATTAACATAAGCAAGCATTTCCTCATTCTCATAGAAACCAGATGTATTTGTCTTACCGCGCATGAACTGACGATGCTCTTCAATCCACCGATCCAATTGTGTTTTCATTGGTCTTCGATTTAAGCTTTGGCTTATCGCAGATTTTTCATCTGGATAATCAGTACCATTTGTCGTGATATAAGCTCGTTCGATGCCAAAAGTACTATCCTTACTCACGTAATTTCCGTATACAGCTATACCTTCAACGAGGGAAGCATCCCCTTGGACCATCGTCAGCTTATAATTGGGTGGTGTCTCTTGTGAAGCCTGTGCATAATACGTACCAATTGTAACAACTGCAAACACTAAAAGAACGGCGGTAACCATATATTTTCTCATTCCTTAACCTCCATACCCCTTCAATTATACCGATATTTTCTTACGCAATAGATACAAGCTGTACCAAAGCGAACCTCCAGCAATGATCACTATTAATCCGAGACAAGCGCCTATAATTTCTCCTGGATAGAAGTAGCTATCGTATCTGTTATAACCCATAAGATAGGGTACTGAGGCTAATCCAGCTAAAACCGCTAAGTATAGTACGATCAAACCTATCCCTTTCAGTCTGTAGCTCCGCTCCATTAGAATCGCTGTGAACAAGACGATCAAGCCCGTTATGCCCAGGCCATAGTATAGTACAAACTCAGAAAAGTAGGGCGGAACCAGCACTTTAAGCACAGTAGGATACTTCAAAAAATCAAATACCGAGATATTCCGATATAATTCAGCAGGAAGAATCGACTGTGCTATCAAACGCTCCAGTGGAACAAGGATAATTTGCAGGGCGACAAGCCCAAATACGAATAGCAAGATCGTAACCAGCTTGGCAAAATACAAATTCGCCCGATTGGATGGCAACGTGAGCAGGCGATATACTACCGTATTTTTACCTCTCCAGTCACGGTACCAGATGAAACAGCTATATATTAGCAACACTGTTATGCTCAAAAATATGGGTCCAAAATATAGAAGTCCATTATACCGAGCATACATCATACTGTTTAGCTGAATATATCCAGTCATATTGTGATATTGCTCAAGGGTCCATTGATTCACTCTCATTGCCTCGTTCGCAGAATCCAGCCAATGATTAGCACCGATGGTGACTGCTGCAAGTTGCAAGGCGACTGTCAGCACCATGAGCCCAATATATATTTTGGCAAATCGGTTCATTTCAAAATTCAATAGCTTCACAAAAGCTCTCATTTCTTGTACACCTCTCTCATTACGTCCGTAATGGACTTACCTTCCTGCTCGCGAACTTCTTCACAGTAGAATTCACGTTCTACCTTCCCGTGCTGTAGCAAGACCACTTTATCAATTAAATGCTCAATATCGTTAATTTCATGAGTTGTAATAATCACACCACGATCCTCGATCAATTCACTCGTGAACACATTAGTAATTTGCTCGCGGCTAAACATATCAATCCCTGAGAAAGGTTCGTCCATTAGGATATAATCACAATCCAAAGCAAGTCCAAGCAACAAGTTTAACTTTGCAGCCATCCCCTTCGACAATGAAGACACGCGATCTTTAGAGCTCAGTTCGAAGAACTTTAGCAATTCCTCTGCACGTTCAGCGTTCCAATTCCGATAAAAGTCAGCCATAAAGCTCAAGCAATCAGCAATTCGCATATTGGAGGGCATCGTTAACGAGTCTGGAATGAAAGTGATTTCCTCATACATCACAGGTGTAAGTAGTGCATTATCGATTAAGACTTCACCTTTGTATGGTGTCAGTCCCATGATTGACTTCAGCACCGTTGACTTTCCGGCACCATTGATTCCGATCAGGCAGGTAATCTCTCCCTTGGCAGCAGTGAAGCTAACGCCATTTAGTACCTTCTTGAATCCATAAATCTTCACCATCTGATTCACTTGGATCATCTTGTGTCACCACCCTCTGGAGACAACTTTCGCTCGGATGTATATTTTGTCTTTATAATGTCTACCAGTTCTTCAACTGGAATTTGAATATTCCGAATGGAACCGATGAATATATCCACTGCACTTTCGATTAATTCAGCTCGAATCGAGCTTAGGATTTGCTGATCCTGTGTAATTCGACTCGGGGAATTTCCTTCTGTAACGATCAAGCCCTGTTCCTCCATTTCCTTATATGCCTTCTGCGCCGTGTTCGCATTAATCTTCATTAATGCTGCCAATTCACGCCGTGAAGGAATTTTGTCTCCCGCTCCGATCTGCCCTGTGGCGATCTGTTCCTTGAAATGACGTACAACTTGAATATATACCGGCTCACGAATATTAAAGCTGACGCCTGATTTCTGTTCTTCTGTCATACAACCAACTCCATATACTAAGTGTGTGTACTAAGTGGTTCATACATATTATTCATGTACTATACGTGTAATACACTTTTGTGTCAATAGTTTAATTTTGAGCACAGGCTTCTGGGGTTATCGTTCTTTCCGAGTCACAGTACTCTCGAATTGCGGCAAACTCAAACGGCAAAGGGAAAATCTTGGTATCACCGTATTTCTCTATATGCTCTAATGCCCAGTCGTAAGACCGCTCTTGCAGCTTTAGCATGTTAACCCTTCCCTTATAACAACTGAAAAAATACTATATAAATCATTAAGTCCTAAGTATTTGAGCCAGCCCTGACGGGGAGTTGGCTCGCTGCACTTATTCGCGAAATCCGCTATTTGATCACTTTCTTAAAGTACTTTCGACTAAAAAGCCCTCCACTTACCACAATCATACCATAAATATAGAAAATATTGTCTCATTTGGTCGCACAAAATCCCCCTAGAGCCCATCTCTAGAGGGATAAACATATTTCTATAGCACCTTTTTCCACTACTAATACAGGTTCTCTTACCTCTTTTATTTACTGTTTTTTTCGCCCTACTTATGATACGGTTCACCGCGCTGTCTTTAGCGGCAAGTTTTAAGAGCCCTCCTAACCAGGAAGGCTCCTTTCATTTATTTAATGAATCACTTCTTCTCCTTTGTTTCCGTTTATTTTATCCTTTTTATGATCTCTAAAAAACTCCTTTAGTATCTTTTTATGTTCAGTATATATTTGTGAATTCCCAAATAAATCCATTAACCCTTTGCGATCAAGATATACACTGGTAGGGAAATTTCTCATCTTTAAAAACTTCGATATGGCTTTTCTTTTTCTGAATTCCTCCATATATTCTAGCGCTTGTGGTGTGAATTCACCTGATGTTATAAAAACAGGAAAAACCTTTTTCCCAGTTGCAGCTTCAACGATTCTACAAGTTTTTTCAAAAAACTTTTTAACTGTATCTGAATCATCCTCAGACTCTCCAAGTTGTATCTGAGTCCCTTCGTTGTATCCTTTTGCTTCACAAACCAGAAGATATTCATCATCCACTGATATCACAACGTCGCATTCACATTTCTTATTCAATGCTTCATACTTCCACCCAATTTTTGAATTGTAACCTTGATTGTTAAACATTGAAGCGACTATAAAGTTAAAAACATATCCTTTTAGCGAGCCGAATTTCCCATCATGACCACTGGCATCTGATGCTGCAAGTACAGCCGCTAATGCCTCTGGATCAATTTTACGCGGATCCAATTCTCTAACCATTTTAATTGCTTCAGCAATTTTGGTTCCGAAAACCTCAGAAATTGAGATAACCATTATTCCTCTTTGTCTTGCCAGTTGAAGAGCATCTGATTCAATACTTTGAACAAAGCATATAGGTATTATTCTATAATTATCCTTTACTCTAAGCCTTCCGTATAAAACACTGACACGTGCAATAAACCCTGCAACATCATACTTTTTCATCACTCTGTGCAAAACTGACTCTATTACTATTGATGAAGGGGTTTTCTCAAGTGAAGGATTAAAAGGATCTATTTCATTTGCTTTATACAATCCCCATAGATAGGAGTATCCTATTGCATTCCAATAAAATCCGTTAAAATGATCTCTATCAAATTGTGTAAATAGGTGAGTACTATTGGTGCCTGCTAAATTCATTCTCTCTAACCACTTTAACAAACTTTCAGTAAAATCATTAGAAAAGGATAAATCTTTTAGTCTCTTTTGAATGTTGTTCTCATCAAGCTTGACTGTAGGAACCCATTCTTTTTTCGCAACGATAAAGCGTTCTGAACCATGGTCGAGTAAAGGTTCTATAATTTGTAACCGTAATAATTCATCAATAATTTGATATACATCCTTCTGCTTTAATGCTAGATTCTCCTTTTCCTTTTTGTTAACAACACCGGCACAAATTTTTGCGAATTCGCTTATATGGAGAAAACCTTGTTGTTCAACAAGCGCTTGATATAATCGGTGAAATGTTTGTCCATGGTCTGGAATTACACCCTTTAATTTATCCTTTAAATTTTGTTTCGGAAGAAAATAAAGTAATTGATTTCTAGCAAATTTCACTGGTTCCGTTGTTAATACTACCTTTTCATTACGTAACCTTAATAAGATTTGTCTAGCGTTATTTGGTTTGACATTGGTTTTATAAATGAGTTGTTCTTGCAACTCGCTTCCCAACATAGGCCCCATAGTCTTAAGCAACTCAACACAGATACCCGCATAATTTGGTTTAATAAGTAATCGCCACCGTCTTAAGAAATGTAACACTGACCTTATTATATTTTAAATAATAAGACTAGGGCGATACATTCTTAAAAAAATCGGTGTAAAATATAAAAAAGGACACCTCACCTTCTGTGTCCTTAACTAGTTTAAATCTCTCCCCCTGATAGCAACTCCCAAACATTTTTATATTCTTTTCCAGAAAGATAAGATTCTTTAGGCCGGAGTTTTTCCCAATCTGATTCCTCAAGACGCTGTAAAAACTTCCTTGCCTCACTTACATCAGGAGCTTTTTCTTTGGTTTTCATGTTTCCTCTGAATTCTTTTCCGAGATTCTCTGCCATACTTCTGGGTACAGAATTCATTCGCATTAGAACAGCTTCTTCCGTGCTTACTCCATGGTATATCATGGCAGGTATCACATTTATTTTTCTTTTTTCAGCTTCAGACAATGTCTCAAAATCAATGCCTGACATTCGACTTAATGCTGATATCCCCCATGTCCCCGCATTAACTAAATTTCGGTATATAGCCCTGCAGGCTTCTGTAATAGAACTTGTTTGGTCTCCCTTAAAAAACTGAATTGCTATATCCTTGATACTCATGCCATTGGTCCAAGCATGAGTTATCTCTGCAAGCAATTTTTTCTCTTGGCCCTCTCCTCCAATATCTTCAAGTGAATTAGCAAGTTGAGGCACTCTTAACATTATTCCATAAAGATCTGCTAAAGCAGTACCAGTACCAAACAAACTTTCAGGAGACCAATCTGAAGCGGTAAGCTTATTTTCTAATTGATTCATACCAGCTAGAGCTCTTCCTACTCCTTCAGGTGAAAATCCTGTCATATCTGCTAATGCTGTATTTCCTGGGTTAGATGATAATTTCTTTGCATAATCCTTAGTAGCCTCAAGTAGGTAACGCGCCTTCTTATCACCATCAGCCGAAGATCGTAATACTTCATAACCTAATGTATTACGTAATAGTTGTTCCGTTTCGGCTAAAACAAGTTCCAAATTCTTCTTCTCATTCCATAGATGTGCAATAAAACATCTAAAGTCTTCCCACTGTTCATCTTGGATTATCATTGATAATTGATTTAATTTCCCTGCTTCCTCCAGGTCATTCATCATCGTGACTAACTGAGATACGATTTCTCCCGTTGCACGACTAACATAATTCACTATATCAGCTGGCTTATCACCAGCCGCAATCCCTACTACCCCAACACTATCTTGCCCCATTCGTCCTGCTCGTCCAGCTAAATTCCAAAAATCCCTTGGTGACATTTCTTTTGAACGACGTCCAAGCGGTACGAAACGAGAGGCTAAGAATACGGATGATACAGGAAAGTTAATCCCTTGAGCTATAGTTGAAGTAGCGCAAAGCACAAGAAGCTTTCCTTCCTCCGCTAGCCATTCTATACAGGAACGTATTTCATCTGAGAGGCCGGCGTGATGTACTCCTACACCACGTGAAAGCATATCAACTAATTCAAAATCAGCGCTAACCTCCGTTTGAATAAATTTACACACGAGTTCTATTTCTTCAGGTATTTGGCTTAGTATAGGTAAGGTCTCACATATTTTACGTGCCATATTCCAAACAGAATTAATGTTATTAGCTACAGCAATACTTGTACCCCTACCAGACATAATTGTTGCCATTGCAGCAGTCTGTAGACTCAGACTGGTCATTTTACTTTTCGGAATTTTAAAAGGCTTTACTTCTCCTACGTAATGCTCTCCATCTAAATGAATTGTTTTAGGGCTAGTCACTAATGTTCTGTACTTTAATCTCCATCCCGCTCGAACAGAATCATCAGGTACAGTATGATACATGCCAACTATTCTTTCATTAGGTTTCCACGGGGAGCTTCCTAAACTAATTGTTCTTGCTGCATTTACATCATGTGCTAACCAACGAGCGAGAATTTCTGCTTTTTCGACATATGGCATTAATAATAGAAAATTTGCACTTTTGCATTCTCGCTTAATTGAGGCTAATAACAACTCTATTCTAAGTCCTCTGGTCTCGTCTTCAATATTGTGAGCTTCATCCATAATAACTAATGCTAATGGACGAGAAATCTTATTATTTCTTATAATCAGTTGTAATTTTTCTGGAGTTGCGACCAGTACATCAAATGGACGCTCACTTCCTAAACCCAAAAGCATATCTTCTTCGAATGCGTCTACTTCAATAGCACCTGTTAACTGCTCTACCTGAATACCTAATGGTGAGAAATCGCGCCGCAATCTTCTAGTTATTTGTGATGTCAATGCCCTCGTTGGCGTAACATATGCAACCCAGCCAGACTCGGAATTGAATTGATTAAGTGCCTGCAATATTTTAAATTGAGCAAGTAATGTCTTGCCACCAGATGTTGGCATTTCAACAACAACGGCAGTTGCTGCTGGGTCCAACAAGCCTTGTTCTTGTATTGCAATTCTTTGTGGAGGTAGCAATTCAAAGAGTGCCTGATTTGATATTGCATTTTTTACAAATTGTGTGACTCTCGAGTTGCCAGCTCGAGCTAATGACCAAAGAGAGCCGCTTACCATTTGTTTTGACGCAGCATGTAACCATCGTAACAAAACCTCTAATTGAGAATCTTTTGATATATTAGCAGCTTCAACACCAGACTCAAAATGTTTATCGAGTTGTGTTGTTATATCATTTGGCTCTCCCTGTAACATGTAAAGCGCAAGTAACTCTGTTGCTTTTGCCCAGTGGTATAGACCAATTAAACGTAGTGCCATTACACGTCCATGTGTCTGTGAAGAATTATTTAATGCTCCAGATTCAAACGTTTTTTGATCCTCTCTTAATTTACCTATAATAGAACTAATATCATTTAAATCTTTCCAGCCATTCTTTCTGAAAAGTCGTAGCCAGCATTCATAAAGTGTAATCAGAAGACGCATATCCCATGTCATATCTTGATCTATCCCGACATTAGTAAACTCATTATTTTCATAGTACCACCGTCTAAGGTCTGACCATCTGTCACCGCAATAGGCCAACGCAGATACATGAAGAATATGTAGGATTTTATCTGTTTTCTCAGTAGGAATATGCATTAAGCGTCTAAATTCAAAAGCTTTCCAACATCCCGCTGTACATTGTTTTAATAGTTCGTCATTAGAACTAGTTGGTCTCAGCACCGCGTTTAATCCTTCTATTGCTACCATTTCATACGCCATTGATAACCTATTAATTACCTCTTGTTCATACTGAGAACTTTCTCCACCTAAATATATTTGATTGCCTACAGCATTCTTTACAATTAAATTCTCAGCTATCTTCTGCCCCTTTTGGAGTTCTGAGTCCAGCGCCATAACCGCCCAATGATTATCAATCTGTTCTAGGGAATCAGTATTAACTATCATTTAGCACCTTCCCTTTTTGTTGCCATTACTTTCTCACTCAGTTTACTAATACTTTCTTCAGGTAAATATAACGCATGTAATTCAATTGACATTTCATTAGAACAATCCTTCCCTAATGAAAGTACCCTTACTCTCAGATCGTCTTCATGAGGCTTAACATCCCGCACTAGTAGTCCGAATAAGTGTACGCTTTTATTATTTGAAATATACTTCTTAAACGCACGAATATATAAATCTTTCCAAGAGGCCGTTACAGCTCTATGACCAAGATACCTTACAAGATCATCTCGAATACCCACTTTATCACGCAGATCTTCTAATTGCTGTTTCAATCCAGTTCGCCCATACATTGCACCAGGTGGATAACCACTTTCAGTAGATGTTTTAACTTCACCAAAGGTAAAAAATGCATCATCATTAATTTCTTTAAACCCTACTAAATCTGCTCCAGGCAAGCTTGATCCGGACTTTCTCTCATCCCGACCATCAGGCCACGGAAAGCAACAAGCCTTGTGACAAGTTAGAAATAACTCTGCTAGTGCTTCGCCAACTCGCCAATTTTCTGGTTTCTTTTCAGACTCTAATACACGTTTTAGCTCATTACGATCAAAATCTGTATCAATTACACTATCAAGTAGGTCTGTTAAATCAGCAGTTCCTTCAATATCAAAAACTATCTCTGCAACTGGACCAGATAATGCAACGTCTAATTCTAATTCAGAGTACGAGACTCCGTATCCAAAAACGGGGGTAGATCCCATCAGATATTCATTTTTCCCTATAGGTAGAGTCATCTAGCCATCTTCTCCCTCATAACCACACTGTATATTATGTAAAGACTCTTATTCTCCATTTTATAAGCAACTCGACAAGCAAACTAGTATAATAGTCCCGCTCCAAGCATACCAGAATAACCCAATTCTTGCACTAGAAATGTGCCAATCCAGAGCGTAATAGAAAGAAATTGAGACATACAATATTTCTTAGAAGTGCCCGAGAATACACTCTAATTGAGGTGAATCTATGAGATTCATCAAAACCCAACAAGACCTCCCCCCCCTACACTCAGCCAGCCTCTTCCCCTACCTCCCTCACATCCAAAACCACTTCAACCAACTGCGAGACGAAATCAGCATAGTTGACTGTCTCTTTGTGCTGGACAGTGCTATATCGTCATTCTGAAAGCAAACCTGAAATGTAGACACCGAACGAGGGCTCTTTACTTATCGGAAAGCAAGGAGCTTGAGACAAATATTAATATATTGAACACCAATAAATAGGAGGAGATTTACATGAAAGAGGACTTTCACACAAACATAAGCATGAGGCAGAAACTATTGGAATTTCTGGACAGAACGTTTAATTACGACAGCAGAACGTATCTTTTGGCAGTTTCAGCAAGGGGAAACACAGGGGATGGAGCAGCCTTGGAGTCGTACTGGAAATTGAGAGTCGCTCTGACATACAGGGAAAATGACACTGCTGTTAACCCATACTGGGACGGAACCGAGCTTGATATCGCTTGGTGCAGGAATATCATCCGGCTGGTTAATGAGGCTGCTCTGATAGATGAACCCCCAATCATTGAGGGAAGCCCAAACGCATTAGCCTTAGAGTGGGTATCAGAAATAGCCACGCCGTTGTGGGTATCCGACGAAGCGAGAGAAGCAGCAGCTAAGAATGATGATGAGGCAACGAGAGTGGAAGAGCATAGTGTACGCAATAACTCAGAAGACCCGTTCGCAGATTTGTCCAGCAAATAACAAGCTGATTACTGGATAAAAGCACTCTTTGAAGGATTTCTTGTGAAGTAAATAACCGAAAGGAGCATATCATGATTACATTAATCGAAAAAGAAAGGCGTGCCGTGGCCGCCAACATTCAGGAGCGAATCGACGAACATTTGGGGCGTTTTCCTTACGCCCGATACCCGGCAGAACTGTTGGAGGAGTGGTGCAAAATTTTCTGCAATCCGGCCTCTGTTCTCCCTGAGACGATTAAAAAGGCCCTTGGCTGGCACTTCGGAGGCTGGCAACGCCAAAGCCTGCCCTCAGCCTTTTCGCGCACGATCGCTGCCATTCTCAAAGCCTGGCCGGAGTTCTTGCCGATTGCGCCATCAGAGCCACAGGAGATATTTCGGTTCTGGCAGGGACAACTTCAAGATTGGAGCACCGGCTTTTCGGCAGCAGCGTTTCTGCTCCACCTTCAACGTCCTAATGATTTTGAACTCGTGGATCGACACCGGATGGAAGCCATGCGGGAACTGCTTCAAGAAATCAATCATTCTGAAAATGAGGCCAGCCTAGGACTAGAGTTTACTGATCTGGAGGATTACACATCCTTTTTCCGTTCCATCATTAACAAGTTACCTTATAAGGACGATTCACGGGTCAAGCTCGACCGTTTCTTGAAGGCATATGGTAACAGGCACGCCTACAAGCAGGTGTCGCCGGACTTTCGGACCACAGAACCCAGCATTCGCACGTTTACTTGGGATGGTATTACTTCTCAGCGGTTCAAGCTAGAACAGATCGTTGGGCGCGCAAACTGTGACGTACTATTCGCCTGCTTCCTTCTTTCGTTGGAGGCACAACGCAATTCTGCGACAGAGTTCACAGTAGGAGAGGTTGTGGACATGCTGCCTGTGGGAACCGCCGGGATCTGCAACGAGGCCAGTTTCAATTACGCACTTATAAGCCTCTTTAGCCAGCAACGGCAAAGAGACTTTTGGGTGTTTGATAAACCTGAAATCAGTCGTGCCTTTACGGAGCAGGCCAACCAGTCCACAAGAGATATGCGATTTTACCAGCTTCATACGGGAGAGAGACTACAGATTAATCAAAGGTATATATTGCAGCCCTAAACATCAAATCATTCCTTACGATCATCCTCTAAGAGTGCTTTAATTACTCTCAACACCCTCTTTTGCTCCTCTTCATTACGTCCTCGTAATTGATCAACAATTTCTTCTATTGTAAATTCTTCTTGTTTGACACTATCAATAGGCTGGACATAACGAAAAAATGCTTCTAATGAAATGCCAAGAGCACTTGTGACTCTTTCAAGCACTTCAATAGAACAAACCTTCTCTGATCTTTCAATTTTACCCATGTAACTTTCATGTACTTGAGCCAAATGTGCAAGTTCTTCTTGGCTCATTTTGCGTTGTTTGCGGAAATGTCGAATTCCTTGTCCGACCTTTTTCATGATTTCGCTCAAGATCATCACCCTATGCCAACCTTATTTCAGTAAAGAAAAGGCACCAAGGGACGATAGGGTATTTTATTTAAAAATATACCCCAAAAGAACTACTGATGTTATAATGTGATTGATCTTGTTTGGACTAATTTTCCATACCATTTTTAAGGAGACATCTATTTATGAAGCTATTACCTTTAACTCTATTGATATCCCTGCTTCTCTTGTCTGGCTGCGGTCAGAAAAACGCGTCTGCTCCTGCTCCTTCCCCAGAAGTAACGGAAGCCCCCATTCAGACTAAAGCTCCTAAGCCAGCATCGACCATCTCACCTTCGCCAGATGCAAGAACGGCGGATTCGACTGTCCCAGAGCATTACCGGAAGGATGGTTATGATGGACTTCTAATTGATATAAATAACTTAGAGACAACCCGAGATGTTTTTGATCATCAGTATTTGGTTTTTGATCTCATTCTGCATAATGGGACCAACAAATCGCTCGCTGTCTCAGCAAGCCAGTTTATTTTGCTCACAGTCAACAAGGAATTGCTTGAATACGACCCAACAGCCGAGACCGTTGAGCCTGCGGATAATCAGACTACAACTGTTCTTTCCGGCGGACAACGAAATCTACGTGTAGGGTTTGTCGTCAAGCCAGAGGAAGTGAGTGAACTTTTCTTTTACGATGGCTCAGAACCTATATACCAAATAACCGCTCTTCAAAGCGTTTTCTCTAATAATGTTATAGCGCCGAATGATACCTTAGCCTCAACTGAAGAGAGTAGCTTCATCGAAGGCGGCAACGCCAAGTCCGACGATTTCATCTTCCAGGACAATTATCTAGGATACCTTAACTCCCTGATCGAAGCGATCAACACCGGAGATTTCTCTTTGGTGGAGATCCATTTGCTGTACGACAGTGACCTCTACGCCCAGCAGCAAAAGCTTGTTCAAACGCTCAGCGAGATGGGTACCCGCGAGGAAATGACCGATTATGAAATACAATCGACGTCCTATGATGAGGACAGTAGTACGCTCACGATGAAGGTACGGGAGCAGATTAAGGTCATTGCGGCGGACGGTACAGTGAAAGCGACCGACAGTTCATGGATGTACACCGCTCTACAGGTCGATCAAGGAGTCTTTCAGTTCAGTTCGATAGCCAAGGCTGAGTAAAAGTTTTAAGTCCATTCTTCTTATGTTTCCAACCACACTCATTCTAAAAGGAGCATTCGATTTCATGAAAAAACTCAAATCACTGTTTATTGCCTCCATCGCCGCCCTGACTCTTCTCAGTGGCACCGCCTCTGCTGCTTCGGTCAAGCTCAGCGTCAACGGAACGGCAGTCACAAGCCCTTCCTTCATCCAACAAGGCACCACTTTCTTCGGACTGCGGGAGATGCTTAATGCCCTTGGTGTTGGTCAAATTAAATGGGACGCCAAGACGCAGACGGTCACCGCAATTAAAGGAGACAAGACTGTGACTGTAACAGTCGGCAAGAAACAGGTCACTCTTAACGGTAAGCTGTTCAAGCAATTGGAGGTGCCCGCCCAGTCCATTCAAAACAAGGTGTACCTTCCAGCTAGAGTCGTAGCCGAAGCCTTTGATTATGCTGTAAAGTACGACAGTAAGACAAGTACCGTTATACTTACCAACGGATCATCGACTTCAGGCACAAGCATCAGCCCCGAAATCAGCATTCCCGATCTGGACAGCCAGCCCAGTTACAAACAAAAAGCGCTGGAAAAGCTGTCCGTCAAACTGAAAAGTGGGAAGCTAGAAATCATCGACGCTTGGTCGGGTGACCTGAGCATTCAAAAGATTCAAATCATGGACTACAGCAAAATCATGATTCCCTCTTTGCCCATTTCACCAGGATACGAAGGCATCACGATTGATCTTGCTTCCTTTGTGGACGACAGCGGCAGGCCTCTTAATCCAGTAGACGGGGAAATGTATTTTATTAACCTTGTTACCGATGCAGGCTCCATCGTCCGCTCCGAGACGTATCAGGCAAGCACACCCACTAAGGCTGACGAGGCCGCCGTTGACGATATCAAATACGGATACATGGGCAGTCCCATCGCCCTTGAGGGTGACAACTTAGTGGGTGACAACTTAGTGGGTGACTTCTCGCCGAAGCCAGCGTTCACAATCACCCAAATCAAGGTCGAGGACAGCTACTTCTACACGCCTGCATCCCCGATCACCATTGACGGGCAGAACCAGAAGTTCAGTCTCCCTCTTACCCAGTTCAAGAACACATTGGGGGAGGATTTCAAGGCAGCAACGGGCTGGCGCCAACCGTATAAGGTCACGATTATCACTAATTACGGGGAGTTTAGCTGGAGTTTTTGATTTGCCAATACCTTTAATTTCTCTTGTTACATCAGAAAAGTATCGCCTCTACTTGGGGTGATACTTTTTTTGTTAATCCGAATAGAACAGACGTTATAATAAAAATAAAAATAAGGAGTTAACAGATGGACTTTAAAGAAATCTTAGATTTAATTCAACATAAAAACAAAAGGGTTAGCCAAAGGGCAACTTGCATTTTGCTACACTTAAAAGATGCGCTCTCAACTGCGGAAATCTCCAGTATTATGGGCATTAGCCAGCGCACTGTCCAACGATACATTAAGTATTATCACGAAGCAGGAATTAACTCCATCACAGAGGAAACAAGAGGCAGGAAGAAAGTTGTTGCTCATTCCAATATTCAAGACTTATTAAAAGAGAGCCCTTTAAAACACGGTTTTTTATTGGATACTTGGTATCCCCATATGTTACAGATAAAGACTAAGGCCTCTTACTCTACATGCAGGAGAATACTTGAGCAATCCGATTTTACGAGAAAAGAAACGGCCGCCTCAATAAATTCAAGGGAACTTCAAAATTATTTGGAGGATACTGACGAGATAACTTCAGAGATTTGGCTTATACATGTCTTCAAGTTAGGTAATGACGGAGGCAAAGTTGAATTTAAAACTGTCAGATATACCAAGGTTTTTTATTGCTTTATAGCAATCAATATAGGTTGCTCATCCAACGACAAGGTTGATCCCTCATTATCCCATTTACCGCTGCACATTTCTTCCGTCAAATCGTTCTCTCGGTCATTACGGATAAGAGGAAAATTCCAAGATGAGTTCAGAAAAAAGTATCACCTGTTTATTCAAGATACAATAGATTATATCCATGACAATGTTGAAGCGCCCATACATCTTCTAATGTATACGACCCCAAGAAATCAATCAGCTCTTCTTCATTTCCAAAGAGACAAAAAACAAACATCGATCCAAAAATCAGAAGTAAAGGCCTACCTTTTGAAAAATCGACCCACAACTGGTTTCTATGCCATTCAAAGTTTTGAGAGAAGAATGAAAATAGCATTCTCTAAGATAAGGAGAACAGATATAGAGAGCATCAAAAAGCATAAGGAAATGATTGATAAAAATATTATTAAAACAATCCCAAAAATCACGACACATTTTTGGAAATCATAATATAGTTTTTGAGACCCTGCTGCAGTAAGTCCCTTGAGGCCTTACTGCTTTTTAGCGTGGAATTTCGGGCAGAGAATCTTCAATGACATCTAAGAAGCCAAAGCTATCCTAGTGTTAATCTGTAGCAGCAAGTAAACCTTCCCTGAAAGGAGATTGTTGCTAATGCTAAATCGACATGCTTCTGGCGAACCCTAAAATAAATTCAAGAATCAAACCAGAACAAGGATTCTTGACTTTGCCCTCACTGCGGACATACTGCTGCTCCGTCACACAGAATTCAACAAGCTCTTTGACAACAACAAATAAAAGGTTAGGGCTCCTGCCGCCCCGTCCCAACAGCACGAAAAGAGATACATGATATGTATTTCATTCGCTCACCCATGTGCGGGCCGCTCTGCTGCACCCACCACCAAAAACTTTCCTAGGAGGAATTTACAATGTTAAACGTATCCTTAAAAGCTCGTGCAGCACAACCGTTGGAAAAAGCAATCATCATCAATCAGATTCAATTGGGTTGCTTTGCTATCCAGTCCTATCTTCTCATTCAGGCAAATCCCTCTCCAACGTCGACTCCACAGTATCTAAAGACACAGGTCATTCTGTCCGTGCCGTACAACCCGGTTTCTATGGAGGACACGATGAATTACATTTCCCAACTGGAGAAAATTCACGGCGTAAAACCAGGAAATGTCATCGCGGTTGGAGAGTCTGGTCTGTCGGACCTGTACGATCGGGATGTGCTGATTAATCGTTCCCAGCCGGAAATGCTTGCAGCAGCTTGCGAGCAGTCCATAGACGATGAAGACTCCCTGTTTGAACTCATCGAAAGGTTTGAGCCCGGTGAAATTGAAGCCAAGATTCAATCTCACCTGTCGCCCATCTATTCGGTAAGCATGAACGCAAAAAAAGAAACCCCTTGGCCCCTGAAGCAACTGCTGTTCATGCCCCACTATGAAATTCTGCTGCCAGTACAAAGCCAGACGGTAAGTTTGGAAGATTTCAGCAGCAGGATCTCCCAAGAATTTGACGTCCTCAGTTCAGAGACTGTCGGCGACCAAATGCGGTTTTACTGTGCGGCTGAGGAAGGACAATACGTGAGCACCGTGCTGGATGTTGTGTACATCGTACATAAGATGTATGGGCCTGACATTCGCCTCCGGCTTGCTCACCAGGGCATAATCGGGGCCTCCATCTGCTTCCACATCGACGTTCTCTACTGCTAGGAGCCCTAGGCAGAGTCCCTCCGGGGACTCCTGCCTAACCACTTATCACTTTTTGCCTGAAAGGTAGAAGGAGCGATCGCAGATGGTTAACAACAATGACAATGATGAAGCAAACCCAAGCGCCCCTTA
Source organism: Paenibacillus agri (assembly GCF_013359945.1). Taxonomy (GTDB): domain Bacteria; phylum Bacillota; class Bacilli; order Paenibacillales; family Paenibacillaceae; genus Paenibacillus_AQ; species Paenibacillus_AQ agri. The sequence goes on from NZ_JABWCS010000217.1 coordinate 152,333, forward strand.
TGTTATTGATGGGAATACCTTATACAAAAGAACTGACGATGCCTCCTACACTCCTATCTCTAGAAGAGTTGAAATCATACGTCGGCTACTCAATGATGACACGGGCAAAATTACCTTAGAGCTGTCTTTTGATTACGCAGGCTCCAGTCACACGATAGAGATATCAAGAGGCCTACTCACCCCACGAAAAATCTCAGAGCTTTTGGCGTACGGGGTCGATGTGTCTGATCAGAAGGCAGGGGCTATTGTAGGATGGCTTAGTTATCAGGAAGAACAACTGCCGCTCCAGCGGGTTCATTCCACCGTTGGCTTTGATTTCTCACAGAGTCGACCTGTGTTTAAGCATGACCAGGCCATAGGAATGGATTCTCAATACGCCGGTCCGCTGCAGATTCATCCCAAGGGGACCTACGAAGATTGGCTTCATCTAGTCAAGAAAGAGGTCATGGGCCACCCGCCTTTGGAATTGGCACTCGTCTTGGGACTGTGCGCCCCCGTCGCCTCATATATTAACCATATTTCGGGTGGAGAGGTGTTACTGTTCCATCTGTGCGGGAATAGCACGCAAGGGAAGACGACGGCAGTCATGCTTAGCATCTCCACATTCGGCACACCGATTGTCGGCCATTCCAGCCTGCTCAAGGATTGGAACGGGACCCGTAATGCGGTTCTTGCCCAGTTGAGGGATATACAGGGCCTTCCTGTCGCCTTTGACGAAGCCTCCATGCTGGGGGGCGACTTTGGCAACCTGATTTACCAGTTGGCATCGGGTAAGGACAAGAGCCGTCTGGACAACGAAGGAGCGCTTCGCCGTTCCGGACAATGGAGTGGCTCAATTATCTCCAACGGGGAGCGTTCGCTGAGCAGCGGCAGTTCAAAAAATGCGGGGAGCCAAATCCGCATTACCGAATTGTCCAACATTCCTTGGACCCAATCAGCGGAGAACGCGAATCGCCTTAAGGAGGGGCTCCTGAAACATCACGGACACGCGGGCCCCCGGTTTGTCGAATACCTGCTCACACAGGGCCTCGATCAGTTAGACATGCGTCGGAGGAACTGGAGCAAGTGTATTGAGGCTGCGTTCTCTAAAGCTGATACGTTTACTCAGCGTCTATCCGACAAGATCGCCATCCTCTTGATGACCGCCGAACTAGCGAACGAGGCGTTTAATTGGGGGTTAGATGTACAGGCCATGTCAAGTCTTCTAATCTCCGCCACCGCTCAAGCCAGCGGGCATAGAGATATAGGCAAGCGTGCCTACCAATATCTAATGGAGTGCATTCACATGCACGAGAACCATTTTTATATGAATGATGTGGCTCCGTCCATTGAACCGGTCTGGGGAAAATGGATTGTGGAAGACCAATCCTTAAAGGAAATATACATCTACCCTACTGTTTTTCAATCGCTCATGAAACAGGGTGGGTTTGAAAATCCGTCAACCATTCTTCAGCTTTGGAAGGATGAGGGCCTGATCGACCATGAGAGCAACAAGTTCACCCGGAAAAAGGTTATCTCCGCCTCTTCCAGTTCTCGGGTCCATGTCGTCAAAATAATTGATTCCGCCGATTCTGATTCAGTCTGACCCTTCTACCCTTTTTGGAAAGAAATACAGGGTGAGGCAAGAGTTGATGTAAGGCAAGGAAATTTGTTCAATCCACCCTTTCACCCTTTGAAAAGGTAAGAGTCCTAAAAACATTCATATTCCTTTTTCATTACGGGTCTTCATCCAAATTTCAGAGGGTGAACAGGGTGGACACTCAAAATAAAGGAGATGTCAATACAATGACACTGTACAGAAACGATACGCCAAACGTATATCTGCCCGAAAAAATCTTCTTCGCCAATGTAGATGCAGCTTATATAGATACAAGGGTGAGAACCCCTTTTGGCGTGGTCGATCAGCTAGTAATTAAGTTTGAGGTTCAACATCAGTCCATGTCAAAAAGAGTACAGGAAAAATACAATCTTCCTTACTCTAGGACGAATAAAGCTGGACGGGCCATTCAATCATTACTGGGTGATGTGCCTGGAGAGTTTGACCCTATTGATATCATCGACAAAGAATGCCTTATCCGCATTGTGCATCGTCCTCTGAGAAATGGAGGGTTGTGGGCTGGGGTCGCGGCAGTGGTACCATTTGTAGATCCTTCTGATCCTGACGAGGACGAAACCCTTGAATTGTTGGGCGACTTTTACGGTGAAATCAGCAATGAATCGGACGAATATTTGCACCCGAACCCAGACGAGGCCGACGACATCGAGCCGGATTTTTCTGATGATGGCTCCAATGGCTGTGTGTTTGAAGATGATGAGGAGCCACCTCTCAACGAAGACGATGGAGTATACTGGCCACCCAAACAATACGACTGGGATGATATAGATGATTGATGGTTTGAGTAGCCAGAGCACGTAACCTCCCCTAGCTCCGAAACTGAATTAACGACCTTTTGGACCAAATATCATGATCTTGAATCCATATCTATCACTAGAAAGGGGCAAGATCATGATTATCATTCAATCGCAGGAAGACCTGGCTCAGTTGGACCACGAAGCATTTCCTCAGATGCTGAAACGCTTCATTTCCGACCTTTTGGAGGGGCTGCAAGCAGAGGCTGAACCGGGTGAGGAACTAGAGCATCTGCTCTCCCACCCGCTCATTTTGTGTGAACCAGGGGACAACGTGCCCGTGCTGTCGCTGTTAAACGGGCATCCCATGAGTGTAGAGTACGTGGAACGCTTTGATTTCTCAGGCGCTATTACCTTTAGAGCTGGAGTTCTGCTGGACAACGACTGGCTGGCTCAGTACATTATCCCAGCAGCTGTGCTCGACGAGCACTCACTAAACTGGCTTACAGAACGCTGCGAGGGAGGACCAGTTCATGAGTAAAAATAATGTTGCCAAGCGAATTGAATTTGTCTCCCTTCGCATGGTCCGTGAGAAAACATCATTGCTCTACCCGCAGCGTATTATTCGTAAACCAGACGATGCCGCTAAATTGTTCCGCCAGTTCATGGAGGATTGCGACAGGGAAGTATTCTGCGTCATGACACTGGATACTAAAAATCAACCGAACGCATTTCAGATCATTTCAGTGGGTACCCTGAATGCCTCTCTGGTGCATCCGCGCGAAGTATTCAAAGTTTGTATGCTCACCAACGCCGCATCCCTGATGTGCTTTCACAATCACCCTTCAGGTAATCCAATTCCGAGTCCACAAGATATTGAGATTACCGAACGCCTACGCGACAGCGGAACCCTGCTCGGTATCGACCTTCTGGATCACATTATCATCGGCGATGGCAGTTTCATCAGTATGAAGGAACGAGGGCTGATGTAATGCTGAGAAAACATGGAGAATTGTCCCAATGAGAAAAGCGATCCTAGCCCTCATCAACGCTGCCACGCTGCTTGTTTTCGAGATCATTGAGCACCGCAAGAAAAAATAATCATCCCTGGAGGGATTATCTATGTTTCATGAAGAGTCCGATTCCTACTATCTATTCATCAGCCTGTTGTCTGGAATGGTTTCCAGCCATCTTCGCCTGCAACCATCCAGACAAGCAGCGCTGGCCGACCGCAAAACAAAGCTGGTCATTCATTACCTTCTGGAGATGCAGTCCGCCAAGCAGGATGAATATGAAATGACCTGTGAACTGCTTCAGACCACCCATTTCCGAAGAATTGCCTGACGAAAGGAAGAGATGCACCATGACCCTCACCCCCAGAAAAAGGACAAGGGCACCCGTCAACGTACTAAATCAGCTAGAGTTTCCGCCAATCATCATTGAGGGGATAGCCTTCTATATTCGCGTCAGCACTAGCGAACAGGCCGAGCTTGGCTTCAGTATAGAGGCGCAGCTCGAGGAACTGCGAAGGCGCGCCAGAGCAGAGCATAAGGTGGTGTTCAAGGAATATGTGGATGCCGGAATTTCCGGAAAATCCATGAGCAAGCGCCCTGCCCTTCAGGACATGCTTCAGGACATCGAGAGCGGCAAAATCCGCGAGGTCTGGGTATGGCGCTTGGACCGGCTTTCACGCAAGCTTGCCGACATCACATTCCTCACGGAAACCTTTAATCGCCATGACGTAATATTCCGCAGCGTGACCGAAAAAGAGTTCGACATGTCAACCGCTTCCGGCAGAATGACGATGCACATGATGGGTTCCATCGCCGAGTACCAGCGGAGCATCATCGTTGAGAACGTCAAGATGGGAATGAAGCAGCGAGCGCGGGAAGGCAAGTGGAATGGCGGACAAGTGCTGGGCTACGATGGTGTAGAGATTGCCTCTGGCAAGCAGACCGAAATCGTACTTAAACCCAACTCTATGGAAGCCGAAGTTGTGCGCAAAATCTTTCATCTGTACGCGGAGGGCCAAGGCCTGCGGAGTATTGCCAACCAGATGAACCGGGAGGGCCACCGGACCAAGCCGGGGAATTTCTTTAGCAGCGTAGCGATTAAGACAATCATCAACAATCCGGTCTACATCGGGAAGATCCGCTACAATGTGCGGGAGGACTGGAGCGAGAAGCGGCGCAAGGGCATCAACCCCAACCCGATGATCGAGGAAGGTATTCATGAACCCATCATTACTATGGAATTGTGGGACGTCGTACAGGCACTTTTCCAGAAAAAGTCCTTTTCCCCTCCCCGCACCTTTGATGGTACGTACCCACTGGTTGGCCTCATGCGCTGTCCGCAGTGTGGGGCTACGCTAGGCGCACATCGAGTATGCGACACTCTGAAGGACGGGAGAAAAGTGGTTAGACGCTATTACGTCTGCACCGCCTTCCGAAACGGAGGCCGCCGGGTGTGCAGTTCAAACTCCGTCAAGGCAGACGACGTCGAGCAGTATGTGTTCAATCGGCTGGCCGAGGTTGTCCAAAAGCCGAAGATTGTGGAGGACGTTGTGCGCAAGCTGAACAAAGATCGGACCGTGAACGTGTTTCCTTTACAAAAGGAACAGGAAGCAATCGACAAGGAAATAGCCGCCATTGACACTCAGCGCAAGAAATACTTCAAGCTGTACGAAAGGGACGGAGTGGACGAGGGGCTGCTGATTGAAAGGTTAAGCGAGTTTAAGGAACAGAACGAACGCCTCCTTGAGCGTAAAACCGACGTAGAGCAGCGCCTCATGGAGTGTACCTCCGACCCGATTCCGGTGAAGCTGGTGCAGCAATTGCTAGGTCAATTCCACTCACTGCTGCACTCTTCTCCACCAGAGACGCAGAAGACCCTTTTCCAGAGCGTCATCAGGCAAATTCACTTTGAAGTACCGAAGGACATACAAAGCATTGAACTGGAATTTAATCCGCAGGTACAACAGCATTTTTTTGAACTGGCCCCTTCCGCCGAAATGGCGGAAGGGGCTTTTGCTGTGCATCGGCAAAAGTCCCTTTCCAAGTACTCCATCATTATATAGTACAAATAAACTCGCAGAAGCCTGTTGAAGCATTGTACCGACCGGAGTGTTAACTATTTGCTCCTATGATCTTCATGCTCTAAATACAGGCCACTGCGAGCTTTCTTCATTTAGTTGTCTACACTCGATGTTAATAGGCCCTTTATAAATAGGCCAAAATATGGTAGAAAATCTGATTATACGCTATACTATAATGTATTAAATAGATGTTTATGGAGAGTATTCATGAACCTTTACCTTAGAGCTCTACCCTTCGTTCGCCCTTTTAAAATTAAATAGATCTGTAGAGCCTTATCCGAATTCAAATATGTAATTTAAAATAGGAGACACCTTTGTGATGTTTCCTATTTAATCTTCAATGCACTTATTTCTTCCACAATTCATAACATTCTTGATATCTCTCAGTTTTCCCTGGCCATACTTCCTTGACCTTTGCTTCGCCAGAATCCCAACCAATTTTATAGTTCAGTTCGAATATGTCTCTTTCTGAAAGATCATCATCTAATTCTAATTCATCAATAGCATCTTTTTTGGCTTGCTCATTATATTCATAAGCGTAATCATTTGCTTTTTCTTCATTTCTAAATGCCTTAATAATTTCCCCATTTATTTTGACTCCATAAAAAATATAAGGAATGTAGCTATACTCCTTATCATCTGTTTCCTTTTTTACCCCGTCTTTAGATTTTGGTATATCAAGTTCTTCAATAACATAGTTGGCTTCGTTATCATGTTCTAGGCATAGGCACTTTTCCGCATTCTCTCTTTTTTTAAATGCATTCATTTCATTTTTCTCAGAATCAAAAATAATATAAAACTTCATAAACAACACTCCTCAAGGATTTTTTACAGAAATATGTCGACTGTCGTATTCTCATTATCCAGTTGCTTAATCTTCTTCATAATATTGCTCAACATAGTTCTTAAATAATCTCCGTACCCTCTCTGAGTCCTCTATTTTTGTGAATTTATATCTCCCCTTTTTAGTTATTTTGGCTACATCTACATTTAACTCGTCATCTTCAATTGCCTCAATAAAATCCTCTATTAAGGTCTTCTTTTCGGCTTTAGACAAATAACTCCAATGGATTTCACCTAGAGCATCCTTAATTGTGAATAGTTCTCCCTCGTTGTAATTATTTATGCGTTGCTTAATTAAACTTAAATACTCAGATCTTAAGCCTCCCCCTAACAAACGTTTCCTGACATAATCACTTAAGTTTAAACCCAATTCATAAGAAATCGTTGACAATTCATTTTTCTCTAACTCACTCAATCGTATGACAATTCTGTTATCCATCGTACCTCCGTATGACATAAATTTATTTATGCATGACAACAATATCATCATATTCCAATTTGGTCAACTACTTACTATGAATTTAAGAATTAGAGAAACCCCGTATTCTCTCTTCGATCTATTTTCCTTGCTTTGTAAGTTCTAGTCGTTTTTTGTCGATACCAAGCCTAATTACTTGTATGTAAGCTATGTTTCTCGATCAATATTAAATAGCGAGGGGACTTTTGCTGACAGTCAGCAAAAGTCCCCTTCGAAGTACACACTATTCTATAGTACAAATAAACTCACAGAAGCCCGATTACGCATATTTCAGGCTGGAGTGTTGCCTACCATGCTCCTATCTTCGGTATGCTATAAATACACGTTCCTGCGAGCTTTTCATTCATTTGGTTAATTCAATAATGTCTTTAGCCAGTTGCTGTAACCTTTGTTCAAGCCCTCGCACAGTATTAGGATCCTTTTTAATTAGATTCTCGAATGCTTTAATCGCTTTTTCTAAGTCCTGTATTTCTTTCAGCTCATTCATTTCAGTTCTCTTCTCCTTTCCTATTGGGTTCTAGAGCAATAACCCCAACCTGAATTATATATCTCCACTATCTGGCCTGAAAGCTTCTTACTTCTCTACCAGTCACGGTCTGAGGAGTTTAACGAGCAGGCTTTCAGCGAGACAAAAAACATTCGACTGTTCATCACTCTGGTTTACTATTCTTAATGTCAGTTCTAGGGTCTTTAGCTTGATAACCCCACGTATAGATAATGTTTTCTGGCTTTAGCCTTTCATTAGAAGGTATTGTCCATGTAGTTGGATGGACAGAGGCGTCTTTTGGAATGTGAGGGCAAAAAGTAAATCGAATAGGTTCAACCTTAGTGTCTGGTGAAGCAGGTAAATAAAACGATATAATCTTGGTTCCGTAAGTAAAACGGATCAAATAGGGATAGTTGGTCGATTCCTCATTCGTGGTCTTAAATACCTCTAAAATGACGATTGCATAGCCATTACCTTTGATAAATGCAGTATCCATATAGAGCGGGTAAATATCAATTTTCCCTAATAGCCAATCTGGTATATAGGAGACTAACTTCTTATCCTCTTCCTCTAGCAGCGCCCATCCCATGTGTGTTAAACATTTACAGATGTCTTCAGGCCTATAAGGTGGGGGATTATTAATTTTAAAGGTCATAATTTTCTGACCATCTTTTTCTTCAATCTCGAAGATACCTTCTTGCTCAAAGATGCTAATGTTAAGGCTGCCGTTATCAGGATTCATTTTCAATTCTGACTGCTTACCTTTTTGCTTGAACTTTGGAGCACCTGAGCCTGGTCTCTTCTGAGCACTTATAAATATTCTATCGAAGGTTAAATAGTTAACCAGTTCATTTTCATAATGACTAAACCGGTCATTACAATTATCACATTCATTTAAATAGAAGAGAGTTCTATTTCCTAATCCAGCTGGAATCACATGGGCTTCCTTCTTAAAAGTGACATCTGGTGGACTTTGATTGCAAAAGAGACAAGTCGTCTTTGATTTATCACCTACCAAATCTTTTTCAGTTCCTGTAATATCATGGGGATAATAAATAGAGTTTAATTCTGCATAATGATGATCACTATGATTCATTATTGGTTTATCCTCCCTCCAAGTAAATTTCCTAAAAATAATTATCATTTTAGCCAAGTTTGAATTCACTGTAATTATGTTTTTCGAGCCTGAAACCTCAATACATAACTCCGTTATAGCAAAATACAAAAGAATGTTCTTCCTAAGTATACCATAAAATAGAATATATTCACTCTGCGAACTCATTCTTGAACTCTTGCTTAGGCAAAAGCCCTCTTGGAGATACATCGTCATTCTTTAGCACAAATAAACCCGCAGAAACCCGTTTACGCATCATTCCAACTGGAGTGTGACCTACCCTGCTACTATCGTTGGTATGCTGTAAATACAGGCTCCTGCGACTTTTTCTAAAAAAACTTGTACTAACTCATATTCGGTTCACTGAACATCACATAAGAATAAAATGAATAAAATAATACGAAGAGCCCGAGCATTATCATTCTGCTCGGGCTTCTTGAGATGTGTTCTTATTTCATAATTATAATACAATAATCATCTTATTTATAAGATCAGTCATAGCGTCACCAATCTCTTTGGCAATAATAGCTGCAAAGGCTGGAGTTGCAAATATCTTTTTAAATGTGTCTTGCATCTCTCGCATGGTTTGGTCATAGCTGATAGGCTTCTGATAAACACCATCAATGATTTTCCTGATTTGTTCATTACCATATGATAAGTTAAATGCTACTTTATCCATAACCATATAATATTTCTCACTCGAACTAAAGTATTGGCGTATAGCTTGATGCAAAATCTGCGTGTTTCTTTGTTTATCAGACCACTTACTTATGAGTGCAGGATTTATACCACAGAATGCAAGGTCTTTATAGTCTTGATTCTTATCAAATTCTTGAGCCAAATGCTCCACATCAGTATCCGTAAGATTATCCACTACCGTACCAATAACCTGTGATTCATATAGCTTAAGAAAATCAGGGATTTCTTTACACAGAATTTTGTTCAACATAGCTTTCATATTAATACTAAAATTACCGTAGACATTAGCTCTGGTCGTATGACCTTGGCCCCTTTGCAATTTGTTATAATATGCAACGACACTTCTCCCACTAAGAGTATATTTTGTTGTTATAGTATATCCATTCACGACTGAATTATCCTCAGTAAGGATAATTTGTATTGAATTAAAAATATTAGAAATTTTTTCGGCTTCAACCTTTATCTCTACAGCTGGTGCATCCGTATTAACAGCAGTAACAAAGAGCGGGGTTTCAATACCTTTAGGCAGAATTCGTTTTTGTGTTTCACGAATTACTTCATCTATATTTTTATATAATCCAGTTGGTGTAAAACGTTCATATTTATCGCTGCCCTGAATTTTTAGTGCACGTTGTATGGGGTCAATCCCCTCATCCAGATATCTTAATGATAACCACATTCCATTTTTCTGAGGGAGTTTAGTTAAATATCCCCTGATATTTTCCTCCATATTATCAATTGCACTGAGAATGGTTGCGTCATAATCTTCCTGCTTAAGTACAACTGTTTCTTTGTTAGATTTATTGACAAGGTTTCCAATGAGTCGATCGGCCTTTGTGAATATAACATTAACTGGAACATCCAGTTTAGTAGCTTTAGAAAGTTTCTCTGCAATCGCATCACAACTTTCTGCTATGACATCATCACGTTCTTCAAGATTCATCAGCAACAAAATACTATCAGGACTACAGTTTAATGCAATGTCCAATGCATCTTTAATGGAATTACTATCCATTCCAATCTGAGTAAGCCCCATGGTATCACGTAAACAAAATCTCAGTGGGATATTTTCATCTGATCTAATTATTATCTCTGTTCTTGGTCTGCAAGCCAAGGTAATATCCTCAACAATTAGGCTGAATGGTTGGAACGGATCGAATAGTGTTTGAAGAATTGCTCCACCGTACATAAAGATATCGTCTTCATTTGCACTGTAATCATGTATTCCCTCTATTAAATTATCTTCACCTAATATCAAATTCAAATTATTGGTAATATTCTCTCCTATATGATTGAGCCACTTAAAGTATTTATCCAATAAGTCATCAGAAACACTTCCCCAAATGTCCTCAAATACCATTCTTCTAATTTCGGATAATTTTACTTTCTGCTGAGCCAGCTCTTTTTTCTTTATCTTTACACGTTCTGAGAACGTTGGCTCTGCATTCTCAATTGCATATAAGACATCCGCAATTGATTCTTTAAACTCCTCAATTGAAATCTGCTTTTCCATCATCCCTAAATGATAGGCTGCATCTTTCGGTTCCAGAATATTCTGAAACCATTCAACATCAATAGAATCCAAAGTATCTTCAGTAGACATTTCGTTGCTTGCAAATAGTTTCGCCAATTGTTCAAGAATTTCGATGTGTACATCCTTTGCCGAAAAATCTTTGATTCTAATGCGCAATGCAAAATGCTCATCTTTTTCAATGCGCTCGTCAAATACAAAGTTGCAAGGAATAATTGTTGTTTGGCTCTTGTCTCCGATTCCCACGGTAATAAATCCAATTATTCTGTGATTTACCAGAACATAGACCAAGGTACTCTTCCCAGATGTTGATGGTCCAATGACCACAATTGTTGGTGATGACTTACTGCGCTTCAAAGCCTCACTCGCCATAATACTAGAAAACTTTTTTCGTTTCATAATAAAAAACCTCCTTGTTGGAATAGAGATATGACTTCCAACAAGGAGGTTAACATAATAAAAACTGTGTAATTATACACAGCATCATCATAAAACCCCATGATTGCCGCATACAGGGATTCCTCGTATGTTAAGGAATGTGTACTGGTTTATGATTTCACTCAGCGTTTTCGTGAATGCGCTTCTTGTGAAAATCATATCTCTTGTGCTGATTTTATTGCAATAAGAGAAGTTTGTCAAACCTTTATTTCATGATAGCTGAAGGAGCATTTGTACACAGCTTAAGCATGGGAATGTGACACAGCACTGACCCATGGTCTGCATGCCGATAATACAGGCTCCTGCGAGTTTTTCTTCAAATAACTTGCCCCTACTTATGATACGGTTCCCCCCGATTTATCTTCACCGCGCGATAAATCTGCTCCACCAGCACCAGGCGCATGAGCTGATGGGGCAGCGTCATGCGCCCGAAGCTCATGCGCTGCTGCGCGCGGCGCATAACATCGTCGGAGAGCCCGTGGCTCCCTCCGATAACAAAAACAACATGGCTCGTCCCATAGGTGCCGAGCCGGTCGATCTCTCCGGCAAGCTCTTCCGAGCTCCAGAGCTTGCCGTCGATCGCGAGCGCAATAACATGCGCCTCGCTTTTAATCTGCGCGAGGATGCGTTCGCCCTCGCGCCCCTTCACCTGCACCACCTCTGCTTCGCTCAGAGAGTCGGGTGCTTTTTCATCCGCTACCTCAATCACCTGGAATTTGAGGTAAGGCGTCAGCCTTTTCGCATATTCCGCGATGCCATCGATCAAATACTTTTCCTTCAATTTGCCTACGCCAATAATCTGAATTAACATAAAACCCTCCATCTGTTTGCATACAATACTATGTCTAAAATCTATCTTCTTTCATGGGGTGTAGCTCCAGCGAAAGGCCCGGGTCTCACTAAGGTAGCATGTCTGGACTTCCGGTCCCTCTTGTCCCAGACTTTTTCTTTATTAACCGTTTCTACCGATTCTAATCTGGAACTCTTACGCCTACAGCTCCAAGCTCCTATCTCCACTTACTCCCCTACTCCACGCATCTCCGCCATCCGCGCCAGAATCCTTCTCTTCCGGTACAGCATGCGCGCAGCCTCGCCTACATCCTCAATCGTTTTGCGATTGGTATATGCGCCAAAAACAATTCCCGCCACCGGGACCATCTGCAACAGCTTTTTCCAACCGAAGTTATCCCGGTAAACGGTGATGACTTCGTGCCAGCCCTTAATCTTGGATAAGGCTGCGTTTGTGCCTTCAAGGATATCTCCGCTGCCACCTGCTTGCAGGTTCAGCTCTTCCAGGATCGCCTGCTTACCCACGATGTCCGAGGAAGCGAACTGCATCACTTTTACCGTGAATATCCGTTCCGCCTTATCGGTCGGATCATAGCCATAGCACAAGCCAATCTCCTGAATGACCTTCAGAGACAGGCCCAGAGTGGCCGGAATATCTACTGCCAGAGTGAACACGCCGCCAACTCCAGTGGTCGCCCCCTGAATCGTCGCTGTCTCCCGTCCAGTCTCGATGAGCTGAAGTGCTGATGCATCCATGACAGACAAGGAATAAGGACCTCGCTCCGACCCGCCAGCAGCCTTACTTTGAGAAGCTACAAGGGTTCCTACCTTACGTCCCGCTACCAGATAGTTGCCACCGTTCTGGATATAGCTCCCCAATTCGTCGAGCAGTTGGCCTATTTTATCGTGAATAATCTTCGGTGTAATCTTGTCCAGCAGTTTAAAAGGCAGACGGGACATGCGGTCCCAGATCATCAGCTTTTTCTGCTCTTTTTCCCACTTCGTGACTTCAGCCAGTGCGGCATCAAGCTGCTCCAATGTCTCTAACTGTGCGGACGGATGTTGTGGATGCGCCATCTTGAGAACCTCCCTTATGTTATATGGAGCTTAGTTGCCCCGTTCAAATCATCGTCATTTAAAAGGTATACGTCCGAGCAGGCGATCAGGTCCATATTTCAGTTCACCCTGTGACTCACTCCCGGATGATCACATAGCGGAGTCCCGCTGAAATTCCACTTTTCTTTTAGTGTACCACAATGTGCAGCCATTCAAGACAGCCGTACGTATACGCACAAAAGCACCCGCTACCCGCGGATGCTTTTTACAGGCAAGTCTATCCCACTACACCAGGAACATCGCGACAATCGTCGTCACCGCCAGTCCCAGCAGTACGGGCTTCAGGTTGCGGCGGGCTAGTTCGAACGGGCTAACACCGCAGATGGCGGCTGCCGGGATGAGCGCCCAAGGAATCAGCGTACCCCCTCCAACCCAAATCGCAGCCACCTGTCCCAGTGCGGTCAGCGTCGCTGCCCCAGTATGAATGGCGGATGCGAATAGCTGCGCAATGGAACCAGCCAGTGAAATACCCGAGAAGCCCGACCCATCCAGCCCGGTGATCGCCCCGATTATGGTCATGGTGACCGCGCCCACTGCACCGTTAAGCGGAACATGATTCGCCAGAGCGACACCGAGGTCGTTCACGATGCCGTGCGAAGCTTCCGGGAGCACTTTTCCGAACAGCTCGGTGAACGCCGAATCGCCCAGATAGAAAAAAGCCGCAATCGGAATCACCGGACCGAACACCTTGAATCCAAAAACAAATCCTTCTATTAAATAGGATGTGATCTTTTCAAGTCCCCGGTTTCGGTGGGCCAGCATGGTGATAGCGATCAGAATGAGTACCGCCGTACCCCCCACGAGTGCTGTGGCATCCCCGCCTTGTAGCTTCAGAACGAACATCGCGACGACATCGAGCAAGAATAGAAGCGGAATGACGATCGCCAGCGTTTTTTTGACACGAGGGCTAAGCAGCAATGGTCCTATTAGCTGTTCTCCCACCTCCGTGAGTGAACTGCCTCCTTTTACCGTGACCAACCCATTCCGCCATGTTCCATTCTTCTGATCTCTGCGCATCAGCCAGAACGCGGCCACTGTCGTAACCAGCCCCATGACAATCACAAGCGGAACACTGGCCTCCATCACACTGCTTACCGGAAGTCCGGCTGCGTCTGCGGTGAGTTTTGGGGCACCCTGAATAATGTAATCTCCGGATAGCGCGATACCGTGACCAAACAGATTCATCGCCATGGCCGCTCCCAGCGCAGGCAGACCGACACGAACGGCAACAGGCAGCAATACAGCACCGATCAGAGCGACCGCCGGCGAAGGCCAGAAGAAGAAGGAAGTCACCATCATAATGATCCCAATCCCCCAGTAAGCCATGGACGGCGTACGAATCAAACGGCTGAGCGGCGCAACCATCGTCTCATTGATCCCGGTAATAATCAGAATCCGGCTCATCGCTACAATAATGGAGATAATCATGATCGTACCGAGCAGCTCTTTGGTCGCATATACAAAAGAATTGAAGATCCCCGACACCGAACCGCTCAGCGTATTCGTCGCGAGCAGACCCAAAGCAAAAATCCCAACTACACAGATCATCGTGGTATCCCGCCGCCGGATCAGCAACCCAAGAATGAACACAATGAACACCAGATACACATAGTGGATCGCTGCTAGCTCAATCCCCATGATCGTGCGCCCCCTTCTCACCTGTAACTCAATAGGTGCTATATGCTATGCAGGGGCATGGGCGAAAGTTCGACATCAGGTGCCTTAGAGGAAAAAAAAAGAGCCACTTGCTAGTGTCTCATCGGTGGGAGCTCTTCTATCACTTATTCAGTGCAAAGTACATTTAAATAAGACTAACGGATACAAGTTGTATATAATATCCAGTAAGGGGGATAGAAAATGAACAGAATAAAGCAAAACATGCTTGCTTTGCTGATTATTTTAGGGGTTGTCCTATTTTTCTTAGTATTCAGTAGAGCTCGTACATCCGCTATTGTTCAACTCTCAGAGATATCTAAAGACAGCATTGTTGTAATAAATTCGCTTGGCGAAAAAACAATGGTGAGAGTGCCTTCTAAAATTGACACCAGTACTCTTAATGAGCAAACTTATTATTTAGTAAGCTATAGCTCAAGTTTTTTCCAACGAAACCGCTTTGATAAAATAGAAAAATCACACTAAAAGAGGAGAGCACATTGCTCATCTCACTCAAATACCAAAACCTCCATAGATACCGACATCCTTGGAGAGCTGTGAGTCTAGACGTCTACCGTTTGACCTATATTGAGGCATAAAAAAAGAACGTGAGCACTCACGTCCTTTTCGTCATCTTATCATTTACGTACAGGCCTTTTACACGACCAAATACTCAGCATTCTTCTCACATTCCGCACATTTCGCCGGCGGGTCCCAGTCAGAGAACTCCGTTTCCTTCAGATCCACTACATCCGGTGCGTCTTCGTACTCGTCCACAAACCTGTCAATGGCCAGCTCCACGTGTTCCTTACACACTACATACATTCAACCAAGCATCCCTTTCTGTGCCGCTGCGGCGTAATACTCCTTCTACTGTTCTACCACACTTCCAGGTAAAAGGGAACTCCCCGCCGTCGATTCCTGTCATTTCCTTAGAAGCAGGTGCAATACTAGAAATTATATCCGATAATATAGAGATGCAGATGCAAATACTACTCGGAGGATTTCAATGCTCATAACCATATTGTATGTTGCTTTCAGCCTGTTCGCTGCAGGCGTCTTTATATTCCGGACTATCAAGCAAAAGTTCACCAAGTACCAGACAGAGCATGTAGGAATACTCCTCTCATATCTAATAGTAGGCCTTACCCTTAAGGCTCCCATTGAATTAAAAGTCGGGTGCACTCTACTTCTCCTGCTAACATTCATGTACGGAACTATAAAAAGGTGACCCTGATTGTGAAAAAATAACCCCGTCAGACTTTTGTCTGGCGGGGCTTTGTCATTATCTATCTTCCACTTATTCCACTTCGGTTAAAGTTCCACGCTGAATCTCTGTCATGATCCAAATCTATATGCCTTCTTACTAACCAAGGAATTCTACCGGCCGGTCCAACTCATACAACCTACGGTAACGTGGCTCCTTCTCCAGCAGCTCAGCATGAGTGCCGCGCATTTCGACAGTTCCATTCTCCATAAAAATCACTTCGTCCATCAGTTCCGCACCTACAAGGTGGTGCGTAACCCAAACCAGCGATTTTCCGGCCATCGCCTGGAACATCGTCGCCAGCAGCTCGCGCTCGGTGCGTGGGTCAAGACCCACGGTCGGCTCGTCGAGCACGACGACCGGCGTGTTCTGCAGCAGGATACGCGCCAGCGCGATCCGCTGCCGTTCGCCGCCGGAGAAGCGCTGCCCGGCTTCACGCACGGGCGTGTTATAGCCTTCCGGCAGGGAAGAGATCAGGCTGTCCAGCTTCGCTAGCGCGCCAGCGGCGCAGATTTCTTCCTCGGAAGCCTGCGGATTCCCGAGCCGGATATTGTTCGCCACCGTGGTGTCGAACAGATGCGGACGCTGATTGAGTACCGCAATCAGCGAAGGAATGTCTTCGCCGTAGGACGCGGCGGCCCGCCCGTTAATCTCAGCCGAACCTTCCGTCGGCTGAATCACACCTTGAATGACCTTAAGCAGCGTCGATTTTCCCGCTCCGCTGCGCCCGATGATCGCGATCTTTTTCCCCTGCGGGAGATCTAAGCTTAGATCGCGGACAGACCAATCATCATCGGCTCCGTACCGGTAGCCGACATTCTCCAGCCGGATGTGTGTTTGTATTGCAATATCATGTTGGCTGTGGCCTTCATTACCAGCTTGCCCCGTAGTAGTCGAAATGTCGCGCCCAGCAACAGTCACTTTGATTTTCGCTATTCCAGCACTTTGCGTACGTACTTCATCTAATGTTTCTGTACGGCCTCCAGCCACTGGCGCTACTTCCAATACACCAGCACTTACCGCACGGGTTCCCTGCCCATTCTGTTTCACTTCAGCACCCTGAGTAGGCGCCCCATCCCTATCCTCCACCCCGGACAACCGCTCCAGCGAGTTCCGGTATTGTGGAATCTTCTCCACCGCTTCCGATACTGGCAGGAAGGCATCCGCAAGCGGGAAGACCACCAGCACGAACGCTGCGATCAGCGTTCCGGCAATGGCCCCGTCTGCGTATTGTCCTGCTGCCCAGTAGAGCATCGACAGCACGCCGATGCCGACAATCGCCTGCCCAATGAACATCCGCAGGCGGGCCCAGCCCCGCAGCCAGCCATCGGTGCGGGCTACTTTGCGCTCGTCGGCTTCATAGGTGGCCACGAACTGGCTTTGCCGACCACTGATCATCCAGTCGCCCATGCCCAGTACGGCATCCGTCAGCTTCTGGTAGAGACGGTTGCGCTCCTGCTTCACTTCACGCTGCCGTCTTTGCGTGAACAGCAGCGAGACCAGCGGCAGTACAACCACCAGCACCAGAATATACAGACCCATCAGCAGTGCAAAGGTCAGATCGAAAGTGCCGAGAGCAATTACTGCCGCACCATACAGCAACAGCGCAATTATGCTTGGGAAGACGGTGCGCAGGTATACATTTTGCAAATATTCGATATCATCGGCCAGCATGCCGAGGATATCTCCTGTCCGAAAGCGTGAGGACAGAAACAGCGCCTGTGGTTCCAGTATATGATACAGGCGGACACGCATCTTGGACAGAATCCGCAGGATCGTGTCATGACCGACGAGCCGTTCCACATAGTGGATCACAGCACGGCTTGTGCCAAAGGTGCGTACACCGACGATCGGCACATAGATCATTAATATATTTTCCGGCGGGATGGAGGCCTTGGAGATTAGGAACCCCGAGGTATACATCAGAGAAGAAGCTGAGAACACCGTCAGTGCACCAAGGACAATAATCAGCACAAACCGCCAGAAGTATGAAGATACATATGGGGCGAACCATCCTTCTCGTTTCAATGGATTCCCTCCAGTTGCGATTGAATAAGCTCATAATAGGCACCCTTGCGGGCGATCAGTTCCTGATGGGTGCCGGTCTCAGCTACTTGCCCCTGCTTCATCACGACGATGAGATCCATATCTACCATCCAGTGCAAGCGATGTGTCGCGAGAAAGACCAGCTTCCCGGCAAACAGTGGAAGCATCGTTTCCTTGAGCTCGTACTCCGTCTCAATATCCAGATGGGCTGTTGGCTCATCCAGCAGCATAATCGGACGACTGCTCAGCAACGCCCGAGCTAGCGCTACCCGCTGCTCTTGACCGCCACTGAGGGAACGACCGCCGCCGCCAATCATTTCTTCCAACCCGTTCGGTAGAGAATCTACCAGTCTCGACAATCCGGCTTCGCCGATTACTCGGCGAACTTCCTCCATTGAAGCTTCTGGATAATAGAAGCGCACATTGTCCGCAAGCGTGCCACTGAAGATATACGGCCGCTGCGGGATATACGCCGTCTGCTTCCGCCAGGCTTCGTCTGTCAGTGAGCTGAACGTGCTAGCGCCCACGGTAATACTGCCAGACGTAGGATGCAGAAAGCCACCCAGGATATCCACCAGTGTGGACTTCCCTGCTCCACTCTCCCCAATAATTCCGATCTTAGCCGCCCCTGCGAAACGCAGGCTGACCCCTTCCAGCGAGGACAATCCCCCTTCTTCATACTTAACACCCACGCCATTCAACTGTAGAATGGCGCCGTTAGTCCAAGCAAAGTCGGATGCAGAGGACGGTTGCCCTACAAGAGTAGTACCAGCAGTTCTATTAGTTCCAGCCCGACCAGCACCACCAACACGTCCAGCACTACTTACATTACCAGCCACAGCACCCGAGGCAGCTCCTTTTTCAGCAACCCCTTGCCCTGCTCCACTCGCCGTCAACTTAACCGCCTGCACGGTCTCCCGGTCAATAATACTCTTCATAGCCTCACCAGCTTCTTTTCCGTCCAGCGTAGCGTGGAAATCCGCACCCACAAGCCGAACCGGCAGGAAATATTCCGGCGCCAGGATCAGAATGGTCAGTCCGGTGACCAATGTCATCTGCTCATTGACTAACCGCAGACCGAGGCTGACAGCCACGGAAGCTACCGAGAGCATGGTGAAGAAATCCAGAGCAAAGGAAGACAGGAACGCCACGCGCAAGGTGCGCATCGTAGCTGAGCGATAACGATCGCTGACATGAGCGATACTCTCGCTGTGACTACGGCTGCGGCCGAGGAACTTCAGCGTCTCTAAGCCCCGCAGCGAATCGACAAAGTGATTCGACAGCGTCCGATAGGATTTTAGCTGACGATCCATTTGTTTGCGAGCCGTCATTCCGATCAGGATCATGAATGCAATAATGATCGGCATCGTCACGGTGAGAATCACGCCGCTTGTCGTGTCTTGTGTGTACACATAGACGAGCAGCATTAGCGGTGTGACTGACATTCCAACCATGCGCGGAATGATCAGCTCCAGATAAGTGCGGAACTTTGTTACGCCTTCCAATACCAGTGTAACCAGCGTACCGGTGCCCCGGTCGCCTGCCAATCTCGGCCCTAGCTGGAACAGCTTATCCATCATCTGCTGCCGCATGCTTCTTCCGGTCGCTTCCGCGAACCGGTAGGATACCCGGCTCATCAGCAGGGCGCACACATGGCGCACCAGAAACGCAAGAAGGAACAATAGGGAAGTACCCCATTGTTCCTTCAGCGGTGCTCCCGCAAACAGCGCAGAGACAACTTCCGCCAGCCATTTGGCCAGCAGAAGAATGGACAGGCTTTGCACCAGGGTCAGGAAGCCGACGATCAGAAAGACCGGCTTAACTCCTTTGTACCCAAGCAAATTTTTATCCATTAGTATTCAAGATGCTCCTTCTCGTGAACCCGTTTGTGAAAGATAAAATAACTCCAAATCTGATAACCCAATACGAACGGCAGCAGCGTCAACGCCACAATCGTCATAACCTTCAGTGAATAATGTCCGGAAGCCGCATTCGTGATCGTCAGGTTGAACGCCTGATCAATGGAGCTGATCATCACCCGCGGGAACAGTCCCACGAAGATCGAAGCCACCGACAAGGCGAATACCGCTCCAGTCATGCCGAATGCCCAGCTGTCCTTCTTCTTCAACATGAAGTAGCCTGCCAGTACATATGCAATAATACCCAATATTACTATACTCAGAAGCACTGTTCCACGCTTTTCAAAGATATCGGTCATGAAGTAGGTCATTACCACAAAACCCAGCAGCAGTACGCCCAGTGGAATCAACAGCTTCTGCCCCAGCTTGCGGGCCCGTACCTGCAGATCACCAATCGTACGCAGCGTCGTGAACATCAGGCCGTGTACCAGACAGAGCAGAACTACTGTAATTCCGGCAACAACGGTGTAGATATTAACGATATCCGTGAATCCGGCATACATCTGCATATTGGCGTCAATCGGCAAGCCCTTGATGAAGCTTGCGAAGACGACAGCCAGCAGGAACGGCGGGAGGAAGCTGCCGAGGAAGATGCAGACATCCCAAGTTCTTTTCCAGGCCAGGGAATCCCGCTTGCCCCTGAATTCAAATGCTACACCCCGGGCGATCAGCGCCAGTAGCGCGAACACGAAGGGAATATAAAATCCGCTGAATAGCGTAGCATACCAGTTCGGAAAGGCCGCGAACATCGCGCCTGCACCCGTCAGCAGCCATACTTCATTGGCATCCCAGAACGGTCCAATCGAGTTGATCAGCACCCGGCGCTCCGTATCATTCTTGGCCAAGAGCTGTGTTTCCATTCCTACACCAAAGTCAAAACCCTCCAGGAAGAAGAACCCGATGAACAGAACCGCAATCAATACAAACCACAATTCATTAAGAGAAAGCATGGGACCCCTCCTTGTTATATGGATCATGGGAATCGCTGTGATCGTTATCCATGGCATAAGGCCCTTTTTTGATAACTTTGATGAACAAGCCGACGAGTACCAGACCCAGAATTAAATAGATCGTTGTAAAAGAAATCACCGAGAATAATACCTGTCCGCTCGTGATATTAGGCGACACACTGTCTTTGGTCTGCATCAAGCCGAATACCGTCCACGGCTGGCGGCCAAATTCAGTCATCACCCAGCCCGCTGTATTGGCGATTGGCGGAAGCAGCAGTCCCCAGAACATGAACCGCATGAACCAGGTGTTCGGACGGTCCATCTTTTTACGCCAGATCAAGTAAATCGCATACAGACCAAGCACGATCATTGCCGTACCCGCAGCGACCATGATCCGGAAGCTCCAGAAGGTGGTCCGTACCGGAGGAATATAATCCCCAGGTCCGTACTGCTGCTCATACTCTGCTTGCAATTGGTTCATCCCTTTAACTTCACCGGAGAACTTACTGTAAGACAGGAAGCTAAGCAAATACGGGATTTTGAATTCACCGCTGTTAGTCTTGTTCGTAGGGTCAATATTCGCCCACACCGTCCAAGGTGCAGGATCGCCGCTCTCGCCCCATAGTCCTTCGGATGCCGCCATTTTCATCGGCTGAGTCTCTACCAGGTATTGCGCCTGAGCATGTCCTGCCACCGCTACACCCACCGAAGAGATAATGCCGACAATCGCTGCAATTTGAAAAGATTTCTTAAAGAAAGATACTTCCTGCTTCTTCAGCAGCTTGTAGGCACTGATACCCGTTACAAGGAACGCGCCTGTAGCGTACGCCGCCAGCACCGTATGTGGGAATTCCACAAGTAATTGTCCGTTCGTAATGAGAGCGAAGATATCATTCATTTCAGCACGTCCATTATTGATCGTGAAGCCCACCGGATGCTGCATGAATGAGTTAGCGGTCAGAATCCAGAACGCCGACATCATCGTACCAAAAGCAACCATCCAGATGGAGAGCAAATGCACCTTCTTAGAGACTTTGTCCCAGCCGAAGATCCATAGCCCGATGAATGTAGACTCCAGGAAAAAGGCCAGTAGAGCTTCCACGGCCAGCGGTGCACCGAACACGTCACCAACGAATCGTGAATAATCGGACCAGTTCATCCCGAACTGGAATTCCTGCAGAATACCTGTAACTACCCCGACTGCAAAATTTATGAGGAATAGCTTTCCCCAGAATTGCGCCATTCTCTTGTACTCTTCATCGCCTTTTCTTACATACATAGTCTCCATGATGGCAATCAAAAGCGCTAGCCCAATAGACACCGGCACAAAGAAATAGTGAAAAATTGTCGTCGACGCAAATTGAATACGTGACAGCATGATTGTATCCATATTTCTCCCCTTCCCTCTCCCTTATCAATACGTCTATTTTGTCAAAAATTTTAAGGGAACTGTGTGATGTAAATCACATTATACGCTCTATTTTTGCTATAAAAATAATAATTTTGTGACAAATATCACAAAGTAGTGACAAAAAAACAAAAAAAATAAGACGGTTTAACCGTCTCGGAGTTTGTGCGTTATTCTATACTAAGCTTGGCTCATAAAGGCGCCGGTCACGTAATGGAAATACCCTTCTTCAGCGACTTCAGATCACCGTTGGAATTGAGCAGCAGCGGCAGCATCTTCATACTGCGGACCATTGGAGCGTTGCAGAGACGACAAGAAGGCACAGTGTCAAAAGCAAAATTGTCCCTCATCCATCCATTGCACCCCTCGTTAGTACAGGCCCAAATCGCGGTATTCTCTTCCGGGATTTCCTCCACGGGTTTCTTCCGGTAGTTCATTGCCGTTCCTCCTTCCTTTATGTCACAAGTGGATTAACGATACATGATACCCCAAAATGTTAAGATTTATGCTTACACCTCTATAATAATAAGAAAAGCCCCAGTACGGAGCCCTTACAAAGGTTGTTGAGTTCTGTTAAAAAAAGACCGTCCCAACTTTCAACAAGCGGGGACGGTACCTTCTATTATTACAGTTTTACAACGTTTTCGGCTTGTGGACCACGGTTGCCTTGAACAACGTTGAATTCAACGCGTTGGCCTTCGTCCAAAGTTTTGAAGCCTTCGCCAGTGATCGCACTGAAGTGTACGAATACGTCGCTACCGCCTTCAACTTCGATAAATCCGAATCCTTTTTCAGCGTTGAACCATTTAACTGTACCTGTTTGCATGTGTGTAACCTCCACAAATTTAAATTAATATGTTCTTTTTATCTTCAAACAAAGAAAAAATTCACACATTGAAAAAGGTTGTATATTACTTAACTTGACAGCCCTTTTCAACACGAGAATTAGGTATCAAATGTATGATTGTTCTCATAGTACCACACCTTCGAAGTAAAGGCAAGCTGACCCATCCGAATATCACCGTTTTTTCCCACAAAAGGCTGACTTCCCAATGTAAGGGCTGTCAGCCTGGCTGGTCATGACTGCTATATCATTATATACCATTTCTGAAGGTTTTATTCCTCAGGCTTCTCCAAAAGTTTTACCGATACCTGCTTTAGAACCCCGTTTCTGTAAAAAGTAATCTGTAATTCATCACCGATCTTAGTGTGATTATACAAATACTTCCGCAGTGAAAGGGTAGACGTAATGGGCTCTCCGTCAAATTTTGTGATAACGTCGTTGAACTGGAGTCCCGCAACCTTTGCCGGTCCAACAGCATCAAGTACGACTACACCGTCCTTAACAGCCACAGGCAGATTCAGCTCCTTGCGCTGGTCTTCGGCCAACGGGACATAAGGATTGTTCAGATCCACCGTGTAGACGCCCAGATAGGATCGTGAGATCTTACCCTTGCTGGTTAGCTCATCTGCCGTCTCCATAACATGATTGGTCGGTATGGCAAAGCCAAGCCCTTCTACGCCGGTATCCGAAATTTTCATCGTATTGATCCCGATCACCTTGCCGTTGAGATCAACTAGCGCGCCACCACTGTTACCTTCATTGATCGCCGCATCGGTCTGAATGACCTCCTGCTCCCAGTCGTACACACCATCCTGGTTGAGCGACACGGGAATCTTCCGCTCCGTATAGCTTATAATACCGGAAGTTAGCGTATCACCAAGACCAAGTGGATTGCCGATAGCTATGACGGTCTCCCCAAGACGCAGCTTAGAAGAGTCACCAATCTGAGCGATGGTGTTGATGCCCTTAGCATCAATCGACAGCACAGCAATATCGGTTACTTTATCTGCGCCGACCAGCTCCGCTCTGCGGGTCTCCCCAGACACCGTAACAATCTCCAGCTT
Source organism: Paenibacillus agri (assembly GCF_013359945.1). Lineage (GTDB taxonomy): Bacteria > Bacillota > Bacilli > Paenibacillales > Paenibacillaceae > Paenibacillus_AQ > Paenibacillus_AQ agri. The sequence continues at coordinate 176,422 of NZ_JABWCS010000217.1, forward strand.
GCCTGCACCCTGAACGACATGGTTATTAGTAATGATGTAGGCCTTATTGGCATCTTTTTTATAAATAACTCCGGAGCCCAGTGATGACTGATCCAGAATATTCTCTTCCTTGTTGTCTTCCTTATGGTTAACAATGCTCACTACGGCAGGACGAACCATCGCCGCAGCCTGAATAATACGATCATAAGGATCGCCACTGCTCGGCGTCACGTTCTCAATGACGGTAGACCCTGCTGCTCTCTCCGGCGCCCAATGCCCGGTCACCAGGCTGAACAGCAATACTGCTACCACCGCACTGATTACAGAGCTAAGTGCAGAGATTTGCCATGTTGAGAGACTCCGGCGCGATCTGCTAGTTCGCCAACCCCGTGACAAGCCTTTGGATTTATCCTGTTCTCTGCTCCGCCGTGGTACCTTCGTTGAATAAAAATCATCATCAAACAATCCCAACGGTAATCCTCTCCCCTCTATTGCTACTGCATTCATACCTGAACGCCAAGCAACACCCGAACGGCTTCGTACTCTTCTAAGACTCCAAAGAGTGCCAAAAGGTTTCACTTTATCCATTCACCCAAATAGGCGGGTTCCAAGCGTAGGGGTCTCATATTCTTTCAATCAGGGAATATTTTACGACTTAAAAGACTACAATAGTAGAAAGCTCCAATTGCCACTTACGCCTAAACGCTCTGTATTGATTGTATCACAGGCGGGCACGCTTTCGCGGATTTTCCGCCGTAATTATTCTGCACATTTTTCCCAAACCCCTATCTCATCCCCAAAGGAGGTGCAAAGAAATGGAATCCTCTTCGATAAGCATGGATTTGGTGCAATTTATGGGTAAGCTCGGTGATTTAAAAGATGAGCATTACCATATGACACTTGCCCTCAGCGCCATCATCGAGCTGTTGATCGACAAGGGCCTGATCACCCGTCAGGAACTGGAGCACAAGACGGCCGAACTGGACCAGCTTATGGCTGGCTCACCATATCCCATGGCGTAGGACGGTCATAATATGTCTCGCACAGCTTGAACTCACTATCCTTGTAGAAGCAGCCCCGGTCCTCCATGGCGCCGCGTACAGACATCTTCGCTAGATCCATCATGTTATGATCCAGGCTCAAGTGCGCCAGATAGGTGCGTTTCGTCCGCCCCGTCAGGATCTCACTCAGGGCTGCGCCCGCAGCTTCGTTAGAGAGGTGGCCCATGTCGCCGAGAATACGGCGTTTGGTGTTCCACGGATAGCGTCCCATCCTCAGCATCTCGATATCATGGTTAGCCTCTAGCACCAGCACATCAGAATCGGCAATCGCCATCCTTACCTTATCGCTGACATACCCCAGGTCTGTAGCCACGCATAACTTCTCTTTGCCATCATAAAAGTTGTAGCCCACCGGCTCTGCTGCATCATGAGAGATTGCGAACGACTCTACGCGCAGGCTGCCAAAATCCCTCTGTTGTCCGGTCTCCATAATAATGCGATGATGGTCCGGTATTTTCCCGATGCCCTTCTCGATTGCCCTCCAGGTATTGGTGTTGGCGTAGATGGGGAGCTCATATTTGCGGGCCATAGCCCCGAGCCCCTTGATATGATCAGAATGCTCGTGGGTCACCAGAATTCCGTCTATATCCTGCCCGGTCAGCTCACGCATGCCCAACAGTTCGTCAATCCGCTTCGCGCTAAGACCCGCATCAATCATCAGCGTCGTCTCCCCATTACGCACCACAGTCACGTTACCTGTAGAACCGCTGGACAATACTGAAAAAGATATCCCCATGTTTACTACTCCTTCTATCCTGAAATCACGATATTCTAATCTGTTGTTGTCTTGGGACTAATGATGTCCGCACTGATGGCGTCCACATAATAGGACTTGCCATTCTCCAGCATGAACCGCCACATCGGGGCAGCCACCTGACTTTCGGAATTGAATAACTCCCCGTAGTAACCAAGTACAATTTCCTTGACTGCCGTGTCCGGCGGAAAATATTTTTCAATCAGGCTGCTTAGGGCATTGGATGCTGGAAGCACCTTCTGCACATCCTCATTGTTACCGGGCCCTATCTCGATATTGGGGCGGCGGTACGCTACAATCTTCTGATTATTATAGATCAGCTCCAGCCTGACTCTGAACAGCGGCCACTCCTTTTTCACCAGTGGATGCAGCACGAATTTGCCTGCTTCGCTCTCCAAGGGATCGAACTGATAATCAGAGATATCCGGAATTTCACTTTGCAGCTCACGACTAAGCTCGGAGAACGTAAAGATCAGCTTACTGTCTATGGGCCGCTTCAGTGGCACTGGCTGCTCGCTCTGTTCATCCCCGGAGTAACGGTATGTAATCCCAGGGAGCTGCGGCGTTGCCGCCGGGATGGGGCACAGAATACGGATTCCCTTCTGCTCCATCACCTGCTGTGTGGTTTCGGAGAGGGAAGTAAAATCCAGATTGGCGCTGACCTGATCGCGCAGGTCAATCCACAACTGATAACACAGCAGTAGGTTCAACAGTAAAAAAGCGTAGATCAGCACATTCTTGGCTCTTCCCCAATCCATACCGTTCCTCCTTCATGTGAATAGCTTAATTCAGGGTAAGCACACTGCCGTCACGCAGCGTAACCTTCCATACCGGCACGAGCTGCAGCTTCTCTCCCTTCAGAGAAGGGATGTAGGCCGGCGTTAAATCCTGAACCGGCGAGGTCTTGCTGATTTGGGCCAATTGACTAAGCAGCGTCTCACCACCCGATAACTCGGCCACCTTTTTCACCGCCTGACTCTCGTTCAGATACAATAGCGAACGCTCATAAGAAGAGACGGTGCCCTTCTGCAGCTCCAGATGAATCACGCCGAATTTCAGCTGCGGACGGTTCAGGATCGGGTACGATCCGTACGGGTAAGAACCATAATATTGTTGAAAAGATACTCGCCGCTCCTTGCCGCCATCCCCGATAGGCAGTTGATCCTGCGATTCGTCTTCCGCTGCAGCCAGCCGGTAGGTTCCATTCCAGCCACCATGCTGGTTCACGAAGTCTACGGCTTCCAGCGCATCCTTCGCAGGCGTGCTCTCTCCGGCCGGCAGAGCCGCCGGATCACTATAGCTCATCCAGTTCTGCTCCTGATCCACCTGGAGACTGCGCTTGCTGTCCGTATAGATCTCCGATCCGTCCTTCTCGCGAATATATCGCGTGCTGCTAGTATCGAAGAATAGATTACTCTGCATTTGCTCAATCGTATACAGGCCGGAAGGAATCTCGACCTGCACCAGTGACAGCTTGTCTGACGGCACATAATAATCCCCGTTCGCCGTTGTATACGGCGTCCAGTTCTTGCCGAAGTCCACATGCTGCTGGACGTCCTGCACCGTCAGGTCGGCTTTGGCCGCCTCATAGACGATATCGCCTCTCGTGCTGAAGAAGATAGCATGCGCCTTGGAATCGTTCTTAACATTGTAGATCCAGATTCGGTTGATACTCTCCCCGGCGAACAGGGAGTCGGGCGAAAGCTGCATCACCCGTTGCAGTAACGTTACGGGAATCCCCGCACCGAAGGAAAGCTCGATGCCCGGGTTCTCTTTGCGAATCTTATTCCAGTCAAAGTCATCCACCGACCGCCGCTGGAAGCTCTCGAAGGTGCGTCCCTTTATCCGGTTGATAATCAGGTTATAGAACGTTGAACTGGGATAGAACAACGTGTGCTTGTCCTCGCCCATATGAATAATCATCTTGTCCGGGTAGAGCAGGTTCTCGACCTTTTCTTCTGGCCCCATATTGTCTGTCTTTACATACAAATTCTCTGACATCACCGCTGAGTCGCTGCCCGGCAGGCGATAGATCAGATAATAACTCTCCACAAGACTGCTGAGGACGAGCAGCGCAAGAATCCATGTCTTTACTCTTTCCTTCACGCTTCACTCCCCCTTTGCTCGTCCGGAGGCAGCGTGAAGGTAACCTTCGAGCCTTGGTTAACTTCAGATTGCAAGGAAATAGAGCCTCCATGCGCCTTCACAATTTCCCGGGCAATGGAGAGTCCAAGTCCGGTTCCTCCCATGTTGCGTGAGCGGGCCTTGTCTACCCGGTAAAAGCGTTCAAAAATGCGCTCAATATCCTTCTTTGGAATTCCTATTCCGGAATCTCGCACAGAGATCGATAGCATACCTTCCTCATTCTGCAGGGCTTCCAGCTCAATACTGCCGCCCTCAGGCGTGTACTTGAGTGCATTGGACACCAGATTGCCTAGCACCTGATCAATCTGATCACGGTCCAGCCAGGCGGAAGCAGCCTCCCTGCGCACTCTCGTACTGATATGGATCCGCTTCTGCCGGATCTGGAAGGAGAAGCGGTCCGCCACATCCTCTAGCATCTCGGCCACATCCGTCTGCTGTATACGCAGACGGGCCTCCTTGGAATCGAGCCGCGACAGATGCAGCAGGTCCGTTACCAGCCGGATCATCCGCTCGGTCTCGTTGCGGATGACTCCGACAAAGCGGGCGGCCAGTTGCGGATCATCCAGCGCGCCATCATCCAGCGCCTCGGCATAGCTTTTGATCGTCGTGAGCGGCGTACGCAGCTCATGCGATACATTCGCCACGAACTCGCGGCGGGATTCCTCCAGGTTCTCCTGCTCCGTGACATCCTGGAGCACGGCGATCGTTCCCGCGATCCCACCTTCCCGGCGGTGGATCGGCGTGAAGGTGACCCGCACAATATTGGGGTCACCACCGCCGATTGGCGACAAATGCAGCATGGCCGAGTGTGCATTGTCGCGCGGCAAGGCACCGGCCTGCTCAGAGTCGAGGCCGAGTAATTCATTCAAGGGCGCGCCCTCCGGGAGCGGCCCTTCGGCGCCCAGCATCAGCGCAGCACGGCGGTTCATCAGGATGACCACGCCGGTCTCGTCGGTTGCTACCACGCCATCGCTCATGTTCGTCAGAATAGAGGCCAGCTTCTCCTTCTCTTCCTCATTCTGTGACAGCGCCTCATGCAATCGGCCTGTCATATAGTTGAAGGCCTGGCTCAGCTGGCCGATCTCGTCATTGCCAAACACAGGCATTTTCCGATTGAAGCGTCCCTCAGCCACTGCCGTAGCATGACGAGTCATCTCCTTGATCGGCTGTGTGAACGTATGGGCGATGATAACACCCAGTACCGCCGTAAGGGTCAGTGCCAGTAGCAGCCCGGAGATGAATACGCTGTTAATCCGGCTCATCGTGGCATAGAGATCCTTCATATCGGCGGCGATGTAGATAGCGCCAACGACCTTGCCACCGGAAAGTACCGGCTTCGCTACGACCTTTTTCCGCACATTGTCATCGCCAATAATATATTCCTCATTGTCGCTGATACCTTGAAGGGCACGGCTGACCACGGTCTGCGTATTCCGCTGACCTACATAGTCATTCTGTGAAGGGACAGACGTCGTGATAATCTTGCCGCTGGCATCCAGCACCTGTATTTCGGCACCATTAATATAGAGATTGTTCACCATGCCGCGCAGGCTCTCTACCGCTGTCTCCTCGTCGATGGTACCGGCCTCACTACCGAACTTGTCGGCAGTCAGAATGGATAGCATCTCCGCTCTCGCCTTGAGGTCCTTCGTAAAGTTATCGGTCAGTGAATTTTTCATCGAGCTGACAAAATAGACGCCAATCAGTTGCATCGCAATCAGGATCAGCAGGACATAAATGATAATGAACTTGGCCTGAATCGTCCGGAAAAAGGACAGTCCTTTCATCCTAACCCTCCGTTTTTGGGGCTATGCATCAAATAGCCAAGACCGCGCCGGGTAAAGATATATTCCGGTTTGCTGGGATTCTCCTCAATCTTCTCCCGCAGACGCCGGATCGTAACATCCACGGTCCGCACATCGCCGAAGTATTCAAAACCCCAAACGGCCTGCAGCAAATGCTCCCTGGTCATGACCTTGCCGGCATGGCGGATCATGTAATAGAGTAGTTCATACTCCCGATGCGTTAGATCGAGCGCTTCTCCATCTTTATAAACCATGTACATATCCGTATCTATAAACAAATCGAAATGGTGAATGCCCTGCTTGGCAACGGGAGACTCATTACTGAGCGTCTCCGCCGTACTGGGCTTGTGCTGCCGGCGCATCTGTGCCTTGACCCGGGCCAGCAGCTCACGCGTGCTGAACGGCTTCGTTACGTAATCGTCAGCTCCCAGCTCCAGCCCAAGCACCTTGTCAATCTCCCCGTCCTTGGCTGTGAGCATAATGATCGGAATGTCCAGATGGGCCGAACGTACCTCCCGGCATACATCCATCCCGTCCTTGCCGGGAAGCATGAGATCCAGCAGCATGAGATCAGGCCGTTTGGACAAAGCCAACTCTACTGCGCTATTTCCATCAAAGGCGCAAATGACCTCATAGCCTTCTTTTTCAAGATTAAATTTCAAAATATCAGCAATAGGCTGCTCGTCGTCCACCACCAGAATCGTTCCCATCTGCATATGCGGCTTCACCTTTCTATCTGTACTTGCTTACATTCCTTTATTCTAACATACCTGCCGTGGCCTCACATCCTACCAATTAAGCAGTCTGCACAGGGAAAAACGAAGCCGCCCGAAGGAAGTTTCGGACGGCCTGTTAGAAGATATGAATTATTTCAAATACTTCATAGGATTCAATGCCGATCCGTTCTTGCGGATCTCAAAATGCAGATGCGTGCCGGTGGAACGTCCTGTACTGCCCATGACGCCGATCTTCGCACCCTGCTCCAGGCGCTGTCCTTGGGATACTGAAATACTGCTCAGATGACCATAGTAGGTCTCATAGCCGTTGTTGTGATTAATAATCACTACATTGCCATAGCCGCTCTGCACGCCCGCAAAGGAGACTGTACCCGCATCTGAGGCCTTGATGCTCCTGTTGCCTGACACCAGGTCTACGCCCTTATGGGCACGGCCCCAGCGTTCCCCAAAGCTGCTGGAGATCGTAGCACCGCTGACCGGCCATGCAAACATGCCGGATGCTTGCCCGATTACTTTGGTGCCGGATGCTTGCGAGGCCGCTTTAGTGCCGGATGCTTGCATGGCCACCTTGGTCCCCCGGTATACAACTTCCGGGAGTGAGGCCTTCAGCACCGTCTGGCCTAGCCATTCCTCTCGCACCACAGTTCCATTCTCCTTGGTCAACCGGTACTGCATTTCTTTAAGTCCGGTTTGTCCGGGACGAACCACCTTACTCTTGCCCGCTTCCAAAAGATCACTTGTACGCACGACCACTTCTGGTTCCGTTACAATCTGCTCGGATACCTTCTCTACCGTCACAACGGTAAGTTCGGGCTGAGGCACCGTCAGCTGTAGCTCATCCCCAATCTGTAGTGTCAATTCCTTGACCTCCGGATTGTTGCGGAAAATATCAGCCTGCGTGATCCCAAACCGCTTGGCGATAGCCGAGATGGTGTCGCCTTCCTGAACCTCATAGAGCAGCGGGGCATCTTTGCCTTCCGTCAGCACCTTGACCGCTTCTTCTATGTTCAGCACCTTGTTGGGGTCCGCCTTAGTCGGTTCAATCGTCACCTGCTCACGTATCTTGGCCGATTCTACCAGCTCCGGCGAGGATTTGGAAGCAGTGGATGCTGCTGCCCCGCTCGCTGCTGTCCGCTTCAGCTGGGCGCCTTGTGATCCTTCTGTTTCTGGCACATAATGCTGCTTCACTCCCTGCAGCACAGCATTAGCAGTTTCCTGATCCTTGACGATGCCGACAGCCTTGCCGTTCACCATCAGCTGCACACCTACCGCATACGCCTTGAGCATGCCATCCAGCTTCTTCAGAGTGGCTTCGCTTTCAACCGTTGGCTTGTATGCCCGGTCAGGCTTCGTCGTAATCCCTTCCGTCTGTACAACCATCAGCGCTCCCGGGTACTTAGTCTGATATTCCTGTCTCTTCTTCTCGAAGAGGACGGACAGCTCCTCCGCATCGCGGATTGTGCCAATTTCCTTGTCATGCAGCATTACCCGGTAAAAGCTCTCCGTGTTGGCAGTCACATACTTCTTCTCTGCATTGATGCCAATTACGGTGAGAAGCGCCAGACCGGCTGAAGCCATTATCCAGTAGCGCCAACGTCTTCGAGGCTTCCCTTCTTCATGAACATCCTTCACTCCGGATTCCGCAGGCGTCTCCGCGTTGTTCTGCAGCTTCCCCATCCGGCGTATAAAATTGAATCCTTTCATGAAACTCTCCCTTTCAGCTTGCATCTCCATGCCGCAGGTCAGCGGCCAAGCTTAGAATTACGACCCCACATGTATCCTCTGCTGTATATATTTCTGCTTCTATTGCTGCTTAGATTCGTATGATTATCTCTGGTGATATGGCCTCGAAAAAGGTTACAAAATATTAACCTTATTTAGTCCTTGTCTACTTTAACATAGCCAGCCGAGGATTTTCAACTTTACCGGTATGGAAAAACCCGCGTTTTCAGCGGGTTTTTTCCAGTTATATGGATATTAAAGGGTGATTCCGTGTCCAAATAATGACAGATTTCAATGCAGCGAAGTCTCCGGCACTGTAGGCGTAAGCATTTTCATCAACTCGTCATATTCCTTGGGGTCCACATATTTCGCGATAACCGCCTGGAGTTCCTTAACCTCCGCCTCCGTCAGCCCGTCCTCCATCGCAGCCGAAATCTTCTGCATTTCCTCCTGAGGCAGCTTGTTCATCAGGATATTGAAAATGTTAACCTTCTCTGCAGACGGCAGGTTGTCCTTCAGGTCACGCATAGCCTCCGGGGTCATCACCAATTGCTGGTCCAGGGCGCTTCCCCCTTGGTTATGAGAATCTGTGGACTCGCCAGCAGCCTGTCCCATGACCGGGAGCGCATCCTCCGGCACCTTCTCCTCAGCTGGCTTATCGCCACCGGACGGGGAAGGGGAACTTGACGCTTTTGGCGTATCCGTGTTGCTGCTGCTCTTGCCCTTATCCTGTACCGTCTTCCCCTTGTCCCCATTCACAACCTCTGCAACAGCAGGCTTCTCCTTCGTACCCATCAGGCTCCGCATCATCCCGACTATCCCCGGTGCAGGTTTCTCCAGCTTGATATCAAAGCTCGCCAGCACCGATTGAATATAGGCATTCACCACAACTCCCGTCGTCAGAATCGAAAGGGTGCTCGCCAGCACTACAATCATGCATACGGCAAGCGCACGCTTTACCAGTTTCATGTTTACCACTCCCTTAGTATCTGTTCAACGCTGACCCTTAAGGATCATGCCGCTTCTACATCCATCCTTCCAGTATTGACGGGAACAGACCTCGGGAAACCTTGAAGTATCCATGAAATCGGAAAAAAGGCAACAAAAAAGAGGCCTCTGACGAGGCCCCTTCAAAATTAGATATAGATTGGCAATACTTGATTTGTCTGCTCACGGTTGCGTCCTACGGAGAAGATCGCAATTGGAATGCCTGTAAGTTCCGCTACACGCTCTACATATTTCCGCGTGTTGGCTGGAAGATCTTCCAGGGTCTTAGCAGACGTGATATCCTCACTCCAGCCTGGCAGCTCTTCATAGACAGCTTCACATTCAGCCAGCATTTTGAGGCTAGCCGGGTAATGTGTAATAACCTCGCCGCGGTATTTATAGCCGGTGCAGATTTTTACTGTCTTCAGTCCGCTCAGAACGTCAAGCGAATTCAGCGACAAGCCTGTAATCCCGCTCACACGACGAGCATGGCGAACCACAACGCTATCGAACCAGCCCACACGACGGGCGCGTCCAGTAACGGTACCGTACTCATGTCCGGTCTCACGGATATAATCGCCAATCTCATCACTCAGCTCAGTAGGGAATGGACCGTCACCCACACGGGTAGTGTAGGATTTGGCAACCCCGATAACCTGTTTGATTTTAGATGGACCCACACCGGAACCAATGCAGACACCGCCAGCTGAAGGATTGGAAGAGGTCACGAACGGGTATGTGCCTTGATCGATATCAAGCATTACCCCTTGTGCGCCTTCGAACAATACCTTGGATTCAGCATCAATTGCATCATTCAGGACAACCGATGTATCAGCCACATACTTGCGCAGCACTTCAGCATACTCGAGATACTGAGTCAGAATCTCCTCAACGTCCAGCGGCTCTGCACCGTACACTTGAGTGATAACCTGATTCTTCTCTCCCATCAGATGACGCAGACGCAATTCGAACTCTTCTGCATCCATCAGGTCAGCAATCCGGATTCCGTTACGGGCAGCCTTGTCCATGTAGCATGGGCCAATCCCTTTACGGGTCGTTCCGATCTTGTTCGGACCTTTGCGGTCTTCTTCTAGTGCGTCAAGCAGAATATGATATGGCATGATAACGTGAGCACGGTCGCTGATGACCAGATTTTCTGTGTCAAAACCGTTCTCGTGAATATAATTAATTTCCTCGATCAACGCAACCGGATTGATAACCATTCCGTTGCCGATGACACAAGATTTCTCTTTATAGAATACGCCTGATGGAATCAAGCTCAGCTTGAATTTCTTACCGTCAATCAGAATCGTGTGACCGGCATTGTTGCCCCCCTGATACCGGGCAACTACATCTGCGCTCTCTGCTAGAAAGTCAGTGATTTTCCCTTTGCCTTCGTCTCCCCATTGTGTTCCCACGACGACTACCGTTGACATGTTCATTCCTCCGTAGGTGCTCGCACAGCACCATTATTTTTCATAATATGGGCCCTGTACACTGATCTTATGTACGCAGCCCTTGCGGGCGCTTCAGCGGTTTTTCCCGTTAAAGCACAATAACCAGTGTACCAGCCGTCATTTTCAAAGTCAAATAAAAACGAACGATTATACATAGAAATGTACAATCGTTCGGATATTGTCAGAATTAGGTTTAGCCTGCAAAAGGTTCTGCATGGGCCCTCTCGTAGTTGACGAACTTGTTGAAATTCTTAAGGAACACCAGCTCCACCGTACCCACCGGTCCGTTACGTTGCTTGGCGATGATAATCTCGATGATGTTCTTCTTCTCGGTCTCCTGGTTGTAATAATCGTCGCGATACAGGAAGGCAACGATATCGGCATCCTGCTCGATAGAACCGGATTCCCGCAAGTCACTCATCATCGGCCGTTTATCCTGGCGCTGTTCCACACCACGACTGAGCTGTGACAGTGCGATAACCGGCACATCCAGCTCACGGGCGATCATCTTAAGGGTCCGGGAAATTTCCGAGACTTCCTGCTGACGATTCTCACCGGCCTTGCCGCGACCTTGAATCAGCTGTAGATAGTCGATCAGGATCATGCCGAGGCCCTTTTCCTTTTTCAACCGGCGGCATTTGGAACGAATATCAGTGACGGTAATCCCCGCCGTATCATCAATATAAATCTCAGCCTCTGATAAGGATTGAATCCCCATCGTCAGCTTGGACCAATCATCATCACTCTTGAAGTCACCGGTACGCATAAGGTTGGCATCCAGATTGGCCTCGGCACAAATCATCCGCTGCACAAGCTGGGCTGCCCCCATCTCCAGACTGAAGATAGCGACGGTCTCTTTGGCACGAACCGCGACATTCTGAGCGATGTTGAGCGCAAAGGCTGTCTTCCCTACGGAAGGCCGTGCGGCCACAATGATAAGGTCATTCCGCTGGAAGCCGTTCGTCATCTTGTCGAGATCGGCGAATCCGGAAGGGATTCCGGAGGTGTTGCCCTTGTTCTGATGGAGCACTTCGACCCGCTCGAAGACTTCCATCAGGACATCACGGATGGCGACGAACCCGCTGCCACTGCGGCGGTTGGAGATTTCCAGAATCCGCCGCTCGGCATCGCTCAGCATATCACCGACATTTTCGCCGCCGGTATATCCTTCGCTCACAATTTGCGTCGCTGTACGAATCAACCGCCGCAGCATCGCCTTCTCCTCGATAATCTGCGCGTAATAATCTACGTTGGCCGCAGTCGGCACCGCATGTGCCAGCTTGGCCAAGTAGCTGACACCTCCGATATCCTCAAGCTCGCCCTTATCCTGCAGCTTGGCGGTCAGCGTAACAAGGTCAATCGGCTGGCTCTCTTCTCCGAGCTGCACCATCGCTTCAAAGATCATCTGATGCGGTTTATCGTAGAAGTCTTCGGTGTTCACCCGCTCCATTGCGGTAATTAACGCCTCATCCTGGAGTAGAACAGCGCCGATGACAGCCTGCTCCGCTTCCAGATTCTGCGGGGGAATCCGATCGAAAAAGAGATCTCCGCCCATCTTATTCCTCCGTTACCTGAACCTTAAGCGTAGCTTTTACTTCCGTATGCAGCTTCACACTTACCTGAGTTACACCCAGGTGACGAATCGGTTCGCCTAGCTCAATTTTGCGTTTATCAATAGTAATGCCGTTTGCGGAAGCCAGGGCTTCAGCAATTTGCTTACTGGTGATAGCACCGAACAAACGGCCGCCTTCGCCGGCTTTGGCCTTCATTGTCAGCGTCAACTCGTCCAGCTTCTTGCCAAGGTTCTGTGCTTCTTCCTTCTCATTATCCTTGCGGCGCTGTTCAGCAGCAGCCTGATTCTCCAGCACCTTCACATTGCCCTCTGTAGCTGGGCGAACCAGACCACGTGGCAGCAGGAAGTTAGTAGCGTAGCCTTCGGATACCTCTTTGACCTGACCTTTTTTACCTTGTCCCTTAACATCTTTTAAGAAAATGACCTTCATTCGAACAGACCCTCTTTCGCTTCAATTTCTGCCAGCACCTTAAGCAGTCTGGCCTCTGCTTCCTTGCAAGTTGCCTCAAGCTGAACTGCAGCATTGGATAAATGTCCGCCACCGCCCAGCTTCTCCATTACGACCTGCACATTCATGCGCCCAAGTGAACGGGCGCTGATGCCGATCAGGCCGTCAGGCCGCTCACTGATGACAAAGGATGCCACCACATTCGTCATGCCCAGCAGCGTATCTGCCGTCTGTGCAATCAGAAGCTGGGGAATCTTCATCCCCGGCTGAGTCACTACCAGGGCGATATGGTCATAGACCATACGTGCGTGCTTGATAATCTCCGCCTTGGAGATGTATTCTTCGAGATCCTCTTTCAGCATCCGCTGTATGAGAATCGTATCCGCGCCGATCCGGCGCAGGAACCCTGCGGCTTCGAAGGTGCGCGAGCCTGTGTGGAGCGCGAAATGCTTCGTATCCACCGTGATTCCCGCCAGCAGCATTGTCGCTTCCAGCGGACTTAGCTGAACCTTGTCATGGATATATTGCAACAGCTCCGTGACAAGTTCGCAGGTGGACGAGGCATACGGCTCCAGGTACACGAGCACAGCCTCGTTGATGAATTCCTCGCCCCGCCTATGATGATCGACAACCACAATCCGGCTGGCGTGCTGCACAAGCCGCGGTTCCATCGTCATCGATGCCTTGTGGGTATCCACCACAATCAGCAGCGTATGCTCGGTCATGATCTGCATAGCCTGCTCAGTGGAGATGAAAGACTTGTGCAGCTCCTCATCCTTACGGATCTGTTCCAACATACGCGTGATGGACGGGTTGGGCCCTTCCAGCACAATGTTAGCCTCCACGTTGTACATCTGTGCTGCCTTGAGCAGTCCAATCGATGCCCCGACGGCATCGATGTCTGGCGTCCGGTGCCCCATAATCAGCACCCGGTCGCTCTCCTGCATCAGATCGCGCAGTGCGTGGGCGATGACCCGCGCACGCACCCGCGTCCGCTTCTCAGCGGCGTTGCTCTTGCCGCCGTAGAAGGACAGCCGCTGGCCGGACTTGACGGCCGCCTGATCGCCGCCCCGCCCCAGCGCCATGTCCAAACTGGACTGGGCCAGCGCCCCAAGCTCGCTGGCGGAGTCGGCCCCGAAGGCCAGCCCGATGCTCAGTGTCATCGGCACCTTCAGATCAGCGGTCATCTCCCGCACTTCGTCGAGAATGACGAACCTGCTCTCCTCCAGTGCCTGCAAGCTGCGGTGGTTGAGCAGCATAAGGTACCGCTCTGACGAAAGTCTCCGCAGATATACCTCATACTCCTTGCTCCACTCGGTAATCTCGCTCGTCACCTTGGCAATCAGCGAGGTCCGCTGCTGGTCATCCATCCCCTGCGCCGACTCGTCCAAATTGTCCATCATGACTATGCCAAGGGCAAGTTTCTCCCCCTCGTAACGTTCACGCAGAACAACAAGATCTGTAATCTCATACAGGTAGAGCAGACGTTCACTAGGGATAATCACCACCTGGTAATACCGTTCATCCACGGTAATTTCCACACGGTGGTCCTTTACCGCCCCGTCTTTGGCGGCTTCACGCTTCCCCTGTGCGCTTCCGGCAAGGGAAGGCATCAGATCAGGGAGGAGTTCCTGAATCGCCTCCCCGACCAGCGACTTGCGGGCAAAAATATCTCCCGCATTCCGGTTATGCCATTCTACGGTACGGTCCTCGCTGTAGAGGATAATCCCGAGCGGCAGCATACTGACCGCTTCCCCTTCAATCCGCTTAATGCGAAACGACAGCCCGTTAATATACTCCACCAGATTCCGGCGGAACGAAATCTCCGCCTTCAGCATCGTGAAGCATAAGGTGCCCGCCAGAAACAGACTGACGATTCCCAGGGCCCAATTATAGATGCTCACGACTATAATAAGTACCAGCAGCAGCATGAACGCCCAGACGGTATGATAGCCGTGCCAGCGTCGTTGCAGAAATTTAGGCATGACCTCTCACCCTATCGTTTCGATTTCGTCACAAGCTCGCGCAGCGGGAACACCAGATCAATGATCCCGATGATCCGCAGCGGCGGAAGCAGGATAACAGGAACCGCCAGCAAAATCGGCATCACTTTATTCCATTTCCGTTCATGCGCCAAAAAGAAGAAGAATCCGATGGCCTGAATCATAAAGCCAATTCGCAAGAGTGGCAGCAGATTGGCGGCGATCATGAGCATATAGTTGCTTTTTGAACCCGAGAAAATCAGTTGAATCACAATTCCAATCAAATAGTACCAGATAAAAGATCTCGGCAGTCTCCATTCCCGTGCAGGCTTGAGCTTCGGAACCGCAAGATCCATGCTGTTCAGGATAGGACGGACGATGGAGTGTGTAATAACAGCAATCATAAAGGAACTCACAATCAGCGTCATCGGGATCATCTGGATCGTCATGTGGCTGATCATTCGTACATCCTCAGACGTAAAGCTCAGATCGTTCAATAGCGGATTGGTCGTACCTAACTGCGACATCGGTGAAGTCACCATTTCCAGTACATCGTTCACGTAGCCAGTCAGGTCAAAATGGAACAGTGCTGTTCCCAGCAGCAGCATAAGCATGAACTCACCAAGAATGGTAATCGTCCCTGCGAGCAAGGTGGACATTGCTGAAGCACGCTTTCTGTACCATCTGCCCATCACCAGGGCCGGAATTAAGAAATAAAGCGCAATCAATAAGTATACCGGGGTGATTAAAGCAATAATCAGCAGCACCGGCACTACATGCAGAATAAACTGCTTGGTACTAAGGCTCGTGAACAACACAACAGCCGGAACAATCATAAATAATGTGGTGATAATTAGCAGCGGGGTCGATAGAGATAGCAGCAAGAGCAAATAAGCGATACTCCAAGCTACCGATGTCCAACGAAATTTCAAAAGTATTCACCTCTTACGCATATGGTCTTCTAATGCGGATATATCCTGGTACCATTCTTCTAGCTGATGGCCTTCCTGGCGGTGTTTTCTCAGCTTCTCCAGCAGCAGATCATCCATTTCACGATAAGAAATGCCGAGTCTGCGCCCCAGAATATAAGAACTCATAAGCAAGCTTGCCAGACTGTCACCTACACGGGTCGTACTGCCCTCCCATAAGGCTTTAAATAACCGCGAGACTTGATCAATTACTTCGGTTTTCAGCCATTCAATCACCTTGGCGCGTTTGGCTACATCCAGATCCTTCGGCACATTGGGCACGTCTCTCTACCTCCGGCTAAAAGCTTTATTCTCCATTATAGCATAAAAAAATTGTGGTCACACAAACCCCACCGGCGGCAGTGGCGCTTTCAAAAAAGGCCCGCATTCCGCTGGTGCCGGAAATACAGGCCTTGGTTTCGCTCTCTCGGATGACTAAGATAAGCTAGTTATAACGATTCCTGTGACTGCCGCGAGACGAACTTCTCACAGTATTCTATGATCTGACTGCGACGGACAATGCCAATGAACCGGTTCATATCATCGACCACTGGCACAAAATTCTGGATCTTGGCCAAGTTGATCAGATCCTCCATATCCGCTTCAATGGATACAGGCTTGTTGTTCATTCTGAGCGGTACATCTTTAAGCTGATATTTGGAGGCGTTCTCGAAAGTAACCTTGCCGTCCGAATCCTTTAGATACCAGAGCAGATCACCTTCTGTGACCGTTCCAGCGTATTCTCCGTTCCTGTTCAGTATCGGGATGGCTGTGTAACGGTGATGCTCCATTCTCTCCAGCGTCTGCCGTAGTGTAGAGTCCAGCGTAACGCAAGCCACCTCCTGCTTCGGGAGCAGAAAAAATGCAATGTTCATGTCTTGATCCTCCTCAAAGATTTCCGAAGGAATAACGTGCATAACCTTCCCCTTGTCATAGGGCCACCGTAATTATACGCGGAAACACATGAATAGTTCCAGCTTATTATACCATGAAGACAGCAAACAGCAGCCACTAACATTATGAATGGCTGCTGCTTTTTTCAACATATGGTATGAATTTATAGGGTTTATTCTGCCGCCGGCGTAGACTTCGGCTCCAGCGCGTTTAGTGCCTTGCCCGGCTGAATCAGTTGATCTGCTGGCGTTCCCGCATTGATCCAGTTATCGATCATCAGCTTAGCTTCACTCAAATCCTTTTGGTCTACAATGTCATAGGAAATACCGTCTATTCGCTTGCTTTCACCCATGACGGTGAAGCTGGAGATATCCATCTCCTTGCCGCTCATGAACTTCTTAGCCAAATCAAGAATCAAGGAAGGCTGGATGTCCGTCTTGAAGTTGTCACCCATAATATCGAGCAGCTCCGGAATGTTGCCGATCTGGCTGATCGACAGCATCTTGTTCGCAACCACATCAATGAACACTTGCTGACGTTTGGTCCGGTTAAAATCGCTATCTTCACGATAGCGTGTATAGTTCAATGCTTCTTCACCGTTGTAATTGGATTTGCCGCCCTTGATCGTGAATTTCTCATGATCCTTGCCCTTGTTGACGATATCTTTCTTGATCGGCAGCGGTACCCCGCCGATAGCATCAACAGCATCCTTCAGTCCCTGGAAATTAATAGTGGCATAATATTGAATATCGTGTCCGAGCAGGGCCTCTAGCGTGTCCTTGGCCATTTGTTGGCCACCGAAAGCAAAGGCATGGTTGATCTTGTCTTTCTTGTTGCCGTTATGTCCGATGATTTCCGTATAGGTGTCACGTGGAATCGACACCAGCAGGATCTTGTAATCCTCCGGGCGCACCACCGCGTAGATCATCGTGTCCGACCGTGCGGTCTCATTACCGCGCTGGTCTGTTCCCAGCAGCATGAGGGAAAACGGATCATTTTTATACACGATGGGTTCCGGCTTGGGCTTGTCGTCATTCACCAAAGGCTGATACGACTTCTCCACCAGCTTGCTCTCCACTTGGTCGGAGAGGAACAGATCGAACGCAAGCACCATCAAAGGTTTACGGAACAGGAATCCTCCCGTCACGAGAATCAGAAGCACAATTAACGCGATATATCGCTTTTTCAATTTTTTCATCATTTGACCTTCTTTATTGTGGAATGAAAGAATAACAGATAACAATATATTGGCAATGGTCACCTTCGTTCTTAACGCAGGCACCCATGATAGGACTTCTCCGGCTGTAATGATAGTTGTCCCTATTCTGTTGCCTTATTGTTCCCCCTTTCCGGAAATAGGGTCATACCAATTATTAAATAAACATTTGGAAATTTCGTTTGACTTCAGGCTTGGCCGGAAATGTAAAACTGCACTCCTTTGAATCTGCCTGTAGAACAATATTTCTATTGTAATCACTATGAGCTCAAAAAGAAACAACAAAAAACGACAGTATTAATGGTAAAGCACCATACCGATGATGTAAATCGGCATGATGCTTTATCTCCAGCTCAGTAAGGAAAAGGTCGCATTCAGGATATGCTTCACTCTCTCCCCGGTCGGCAAACTTCTGTAAAATCCATGGTTAAATAGCTTCGTAGCGGCTTCAAAACGGCTCTGGCTGGTCTCCGCCCCCAGCACAACGGCAATCAGCCGGTGTCCGTCCCGCTGAGCCGTTCCTGCGATGCAATAGCCCGATCGGATATCATACCCGGTCTTCAAGCCATCTGTTCCAGCATAGGCAAAAGCTCCGCCCATGGCAGGCAGCATCAGGTTCGTATTACTGGCATACATTCCCTTAGCTTTTAGCTGCATCTGTGTCCGGCTGCTGGCGTTCAGCACCTCGGGATGGCTGCGGATCAGGGCTGCTGCCAGCCTTGCCGTGTCCTTGGCTGTCATGAGGGTCTCACCGCTAATATATCCCGGCGGACGGCTCGGTCCCAGCTCACTGGATGCCAGCCCGGAGGCATTGGTGAAGACTGTGCCTGACGACAGTCCCAGACTGCGGGCTTTCTCATTCATCAGGACCACAAATGCATTCTCAGAACCAGCCGTATATTCAGCCAAGGCCACGGCTGCATCATTCGCAGAATACACGGTGATCCCTTCGAACAGCTCTCTAACAGTGTAGGTTTCCCCTCGTTTCAGGGATAAAGTTGCGCCTCCCAGAGAGCCTGCATAGGGACTAACCGTTATTCTGTCAGCCCAGTGGATGGCTCCCGTGGAAATGCGGTCCAGCACAATCATCTCTGTCATCAGCTTCGTCACGCTCGCTGTCGGCATCGCCTTATCACCGTTCGATTCCATCCATATGCTATCGCTATCCATATCCAGCAGTACAGACGCGCTAGCGTCAATGCGCGGCTTGAACCCCAGGCCTTCCGGCCGGCTCACTACAAGTATGGCAACGATTATTAGGGCTACTGCGACCCATATTATGCTCCGTCTCATCATCGTCGTCATCCTCCATAATATATATGACGAATGAAACCCCATTTTGATTTCATATTTTTTGAAAAAAATAAATATTTTTTTGGAAAATACCCCTCGGATACCTACTTTTCACCAAAATCACAAGGTTAAGAAACGTATAACCGCCATGAAAATACAAAAACCGCAAGCAGGTTGACATAACAAACCCGGCTTGCGGTTAAGCAGCAAAGGACAACGTCCTCTATTCTTCCTTGATCCACCATTTCTGCGGTTCAATAATATTGCCCATGGAGTTGACCCGTACACCTTGCAGACGCTTGTTAACTGCGGTTATGGTCTCCCGTTCGGCGAAGAAGATCATAGGCACCTCTTCATTAATCAGCTTCTGCCATTTATAGTACACCTGTTTGCGGTATTCCTTATCATAAGATTTCATGCTAACTCCGTCACGAATCAGCTCTTCATTCTGCTGTGATGACCACCTTGGGTAGTTCCACAGATCATTCTCCCGCCATAAGCCTGATGGATCAGGGTCGCTGGCCAGACCCCAGACTCCGTTGAACAGCTCGATAGAGGGATCATCATTTTCTACCGCATCGTAGAAGGTATTCAGCTCCTTCAGACCTCCGTCACTCAGACGAACATCCAGTCCAACATCCCGCCAGTCCTGGATAATAGCCGCTGTGCGTGGTTCAGCCATCGCACTACCGATCATTGCATCATAATGGATAGTGAACTTCTTGCCTTGCGGATCTTCGCGCAATCCGTCTCCGTCCCTGTCAATATAGCCCGCTTGATCAAGCAGCTCCTTGGCCTTGTCCGGTGAGTAAGGATACGTATTGATCTCGGAATCGGGGATTTTGGCCCAGCTACTGCTCGGAATCGGTGTTTCTATAAGCCGGCCTAGCCCATAGGAAAAGGTATTGATAATACCTTGGCGGTCCAGTGCGTAGTACATGGCCTGGCGCAGCCTTTTATCCTTGAATTTCGGGTTGTCCATGACAACCTTCTGCGCATCATTATCCCAGTGTCCAAATTTGAAGCCGATATATTCATACGACAGCTCCGGTGTCTGCAGCAAGTCCACAGTATCCAGCTTGTTTAAGCTCTCATACGCATCGCGGGGTACCGTTTCGATATCAACCTCACCTTGTTCGAACAAACTGGTGATCCGCTTCTCATCAGATACTTTGTACAGTACACCATCCAAATGCGCTTTTCCCTGATAGTAATTGTCAAAACGCTTCAGCTCCACCGACTGGCCCGGCTGAATTCGGGTGATCTCAAACGGACCGATGCCGATGGGGTGCTTCCGCACCTGGTCACTGGTTGGCATATCCTTGACCGCAACGTCTGTGAAGTATTTCTTATTCATCGGATACGGCCACAGATTGTCGATCGAGTTCACTCTTGCAGTCGCCATCGTAATTCGGATGGTGTAGGGATCAACCACCTTGATGCCGGATATTTCCTTAGCCTTGCCGGTGTGATAAGCGTCAGCTCCCTGGATCATTTCCACACTATAGTAACGCGAACCCGTGTAGTCGGGACTCGCAATGGTTTCCAGCGCAAACTTCCAATCCTCTACCGTCAACTCGTCCCCGTTGTGCCAACGGATACCCGGCTTGATTTTGAAAGTGAATACTCTGTGATCCTCCGCTTCCATCCAAGTGGCAATATTCGGTTTCGTCGATAAATCATCCTCTATAGTGAACATCGCTTCTGTGCTGAATTGCAGTACATTATAATCATCTTCACCTTCATAGAATGCAGGTTCAAATAACCCCTGAAATGGCGAAGCATAGCCATACGTAACAATACCGCCCGCCTGTGGCTGTTCTGCCGCTTCTGAGTGGCTTGCAACAGACAGAGCACTATTGGAGTCCCTTCCGTTGCACGCGGACACCAGGACTGCTATCATAAGCAGCCACAGTGCGATCCCGCTCCTTCTCTTGTTAATCATATGTTCCTTCCCTTCTCTTATTCTGTGATGCCATGGGTGTCTGTGACAGGATGGATGAAAGGCAAAGGGATGTAGATCCCTTTGGATTGTAACGGGGTACTCCTCTAGAGAAGAATAAACCATTGGTCAATTCAATATATATCTGTTAAAAATGCCTAATAGTCACCACTATACTTATACTATAGAAGAATATATACAATAATTCGGGCAAAGTGAAGTCAATAATTTAACCAATACACCTCCAGTCCCGGCAAAATAGCGCGCAAAAGAGCCTGCCCCTGCGGGCAGACCCTTGTATCTTTGTATGTTTATTACCGTTCTTCTTCCAGTTCAACCGTCAATCCTTCCACATGCTTGCGGTTCATTAGCTTGCGTTTCTTGCGGTTTTCCTTACTCTCAAAAATAATATCCATATCATAATCCTCAGGATACAGCTCCTCCTTCGAAATGTACGGCTTAAGACGTTTGTGATTGATGCTTAGCCGCTGCTTCTGAATCATCACGCCGACCATTCCCAGCGAATTCCGCTGCTCGTAGACAATACCTGTCCTTCCCAGTGAACTGACAAATACAGCATCGCCTATTTCAAAATCCCGCCGCGGAACTGGAATCTGCTGACCCTCCTCACCGTGGCTTTGAGCTCCCTCAGGAGTGCTTTGCTGTCCCTTTCCGCTGTTATATGGGTTCCGCTCTTTCTTACTCTCATTCCCCGTCATCTGTTCCATATTGTTGACCTGGGCTTCACACCTGGTATTCCATAGATTGATAGCCTGCGGTTCTTGCCCTTGCTGTGCTTCTACAATTTGCCGGGAACGACGGATGACCTCGACCGGAATGCCAAGCTTCTCCGCAATTTGCAGGGCATAGCTTTCGCCCGCTTCGCCGATGGTCAGCCGGTATAACGGCTGCAATGTATCTTTATCAAACTCCATTCGTGCATTCTGAAATCCGGGAGTAGCGGCGGCGAAGCTTTTCAGCTCATTAAAATGGGTGGTGACGATGATATTGGCCCCTTGGCGGCTCAGCTCTTCCAGAATCGCTATGGAAAGCGCAATCCCCTCCCCTGGGTCAGTACCTGCCGCCAGCTCATCAATCAACAACAGTACACCTTTACTGGCATTGCGCAGCATGCCCTCGATACTCTTCATCTGTGCCGAGAATGTGCTGAGCGATTGCGCCAGACTTTGTCCATCTCCAATTACGCTCATGATCTCGGTGAAAATAGGAAATTCGCTGCCGTCCGCCACCGGAATCAGCAGACCGGATTGAACCATAAGCGCTAGCAAGCCTAGTGTTTTAAGCACCACCGTCTTGCCACCCGTATTAGGTCCGGTCACAATCAGGGACTGATAGCCTTTGCCAATGCTCAGGTTGATGGGAATCATCTCTTTGAGCATCGGATGCCGTCCGCCGTTCATTACCAGAATCCCTTGCTCATTGAGCCTGACGGCAATTCCGCCGATACTTCGGGCATATTTGGCTTTGGCAAAGATGAAATCATACGTCCCGGTGACCTCAATATTCAGTCGCAGCGCTTCCTGCTCCCGCTCTACAAGCCCGGTTAGCATACTCAGAATTATTGCCTCCTCCCGTGCTTCTTCAGCTGACAGCAGATCCAGTTCGTTCTGGAGCGCAGCTATCTCATCAGGCTCCACATAGACTGTCTGCCCACTTGTGGATTGATCCAGCACACTCCCTTTGACCTGCTTGTGGTACTCCCGTTTCACGGGGATGACATACCGGCCGTTACGCATACTGAAGAGCTGTTCTTGTAAAATTGACTGGTGACGGGACATGATCCCCTCGATTTTTCTTTGCAGACGAAGCCGGGCCGCTTTAAGCCGCTTTCGTGCCCGCTCCAGCCCCTTACTGGCCCCATCATCAATGACACCAAAACGTATGCACCGGTTAATCTCATCCTGTACATGCCTTAGCTCCATTACTGAGGACGCATAAGCGCCAATCCGGGGGGCAATCTGCTCCTTCGAGGCCATATATTTACGTAACTGGCTGCAGCTGTTCAGAAAGGTGGCCACCGCTGTAAAATCCTTCTCACTGTAAAGATACCCCGTTCCTATCAGTGACATGAGCCATTCCATCCCTTCCAGTGAAGGAATGGGTACACTCGCCCCTCTGTCCTGAAGGTCCCTGGCCTCCTCTGCCTCCTCCAATGCTCTCCTTATCACGGTAAGAGTCTTCATCGGCTCCAATTGCTGAATTAAATTCTTACCCACATAAGAAACCGCAAAATGTTCAAGCTCCTCTTTAATGGTTTCATATTCCAGCGTGATCATACTTTGTCTGTCCAAGCTTTCTTCCTCCTTTGGCTTGCTTTTCGCTTCCATCTAACTATCCTTCAACGCAAAAAAGGGCAAAGAATGCCACTACGGCAGTCTTTGCCCTCATTTCCGGCTATTGTCCTTTGTTCAGCTCCTATGACACTACAGATCCACTGCAGAACCCATGAAACCAAAAAAACCGTGCTGCAAGAGCACGGTTAAATACAAAGAGAATAACAGCCGTAAACAGGCTATTCGACGCTTCGTGTGTTCTTAACTAACTCATTCACCCTTCGGACTTCAGAAACCGCCGTAACGCGGACTCAAACAGAGCACGCCTTATTGTTAAGACGGGCCTTGCTGTCTTTTCTCCAGGTGATATGAAATTACTAGTTAAGAACGCTCACCAACATCAAAATTTCCCCTTTAGTTATAGGATAATTGTAATTTACTACATAAACCAGCTAACGTCAAACTTCTCCGCTCTTATATAACGAACCCTTCTCCCGTCCA
The DNA here is from genome assembly GCF_013359945.1 of Paenibacillus agri. Classification (GTDB taxonomy): domain Bacteria; phylum Bacillota; class Bacilli; order Paenibacillales; family Paenibacillaceae; genus Paenibacillus_AQ; species Paenibacillus_AQ agri. Next base: position 200,180 of record NZ_JABWCS010000217.1, read on the forward strand.
CGCCCTTCCTGGACAAATAGTCGGAACACAACAAAAAAGACAGCCGGTTGCCCGGCTGCCTCTGTAAAGCGTACTATTCCGTTGTGTAAGGCAGCAACGCGATTTGACGCGAGCGTTTTACAGCAATGGTAAGAGCACGTTGGTATTTTGCACTTGTGCCTGTTACACGACGCGGCAAAATCTTTCCGCGTTCGCTGATGAATTTCTTGAGAAGCTCAGTATCTTTATAATCAATGTGAGTAATCTTGTTCACAGTGAAGTAACATACTTTTTTACGCTTGTTGCGTCCACCACGACGAGCTGGTCTCTTGTCGTTGTCTCCGCCTTCTCTTTGTTTGAAAGCCATGTCAGTTCAGTCCTTCCTTATTAAAATGGCAAATCATCATCCGATATATCAATCGGTTTACCATCGCCCGAAAAAGGATCTTGAGTATTGTTGTTACGCGAGAAATTGTTGTTATTTCCGCGTCCACTGTTACCGCCATTACCAGATCCACCACCATAGGATGGTTCTTCAGGCATACCTGCACCACTAGAGGTATTTCCACCTTCACGGTTCTGCGATGATTCCAGGAAACGGACATTATCGGCAATAACTTCAGTAACGTATACACGTTTGCCTTCGTTATTCTCGTAATTCCGTACTTGGATACGTCCTTCTACGGCTGCCAGACGTCCTTTGCGCAAATAATTGGCACAGGTCTCTGCAAGCTGTCTCCAGGTTACAACTGGAATGAAGTCCGCCTCACGTTCGCCGTTCTGGCCCGTAAAGTTACGGTCTACGGCAAGCGTAAACTGTGTTACGGCAACACCAGCGGGAGTATAACGAAGTTCTGGGTCACGGGTCAACCGTCCGATCAGAATGATACGGTTCAACAATTCTGTTCCCCTCCTTTAGAGCGATTGATTACAAAGCTTGTCAAAATCTTAGGCAACGTCGTTCGTGATGAGATAACGAATAACTTCGTCGGAAATCTTCATGATACGTTCCAATTCGGTAACAACTGCAGGTTCTGCAGTGAAGTTAACCAAAACATAAACGCCATCACGGAATTTCTTGATCTCATACGCAAGACGGCGTTTACCTTGCACGTCGTGCTTTGTAATTTCCCCGCCGTTGGAGATGATGCCTTGGAATTTTTCGACTGCTGCTTGAACGGCTTCTTGTTCAATGTCAGGACGAATAATATACATCACTTCGTATTTGCGCATAAATTTCACCTCCTTATGGTCTGAGGCCCCTGATCACGTCAGGAGCAAGGATCGAGCACAAACATAAACTCGAACCATATTAATATACCAAAATGGCCAGTCAAGTGCAAGCTATATTCTGGATGACACGAATCCTTTACTACTGTACATGAACCCCTCCCTCTCCGCACACAATAAAGACGGACTTAAATACTCAAAAGGAGGACGATTACCATGGGTGAGAAGACAGAATACGAAAAGGGCGATAAAGCCCCTAACCCCGGCATGTATACAGAGGTCGGAGAAGCGCGCAGCTTCCACACTGAAATCCAGAACCCCAAGCGTATTCACATGGAGAAGGGTGATACTTTTCCCGAAACCAGCAATAAGAACCGCAAGTGGAAAAAGGTTGAGAAAGCCCGCGTTCATTAATTTTAAAATAGGATGTATAAAAAAACTCGCCTGACACATACTATTCTCAGGCAGTACAAAAGAGAGGTGTGGTTCCGTTGGACTTCGTAGTCGAACCAAATCACTGGAATTCTGAATCAGCATCTATTGTAAGTTGGGAACAGTAACAGCTGCCGCCTTAAAAAAGCGGCAGCCTGCACGAAGCCTATCGTCACTCTAGGGCTTAGACAGAGAAATTCCGAACATCAAAAATGTGCTGCCTCCTAAAGAAGGACCCTTGGGTCCTTCTTTTTGTATGTCCGGGGTAACTTAACGTAACAACGATCCTTTATAAAATACAAAAAAACCTTCGTTCGAGGAACGAAGGTTTCGATAGTTGATATTAAGGTCTAAATGGCGGAGAGGGTGGGATTCGAACCCACGCACGCTGTGACACGCCTAACTGATTTCGAGTCAGCCCCCTTGGGCCTCTTGGGTACCTCTCCGCAGCAAGATTTATTTTATCATGCGGCTTGTCTTTTTGCAAGTCTAATTATTGTTAATTCCGCCATCAGCTGACCGCAGTACCTTCTTCATGTTCTTCTCGAATTTGGCGCGGGGAATTAGCACGCTGTGCTGACAGCCTGTGCACTTCACGCGAATGTCCATCCCCATACGGATAATCTCCATTTCATTGGTACCGCAGGGATGGGACTTCTTCATCTGTACTACATCACCAAGCTGAAATACCTTACGTTCCATTACTTCCCTTCCTCCCCTTTTTCCAGTGTTGCAGCCGCCTGTTGACGTCCTTGAACGCCCCCCGGCTTCTGAGCTTCTCCAGCCGCTTCTGTGGCCGCCCAATTCGCTTCTACACATTCCTCAGCCTCAGCCTTCGCGCGCTCCTCAGCTTCGGCCTCAGCGGCTTCCAGCGCGTATTGCTTCTCCAGTGCGTGCTTGATATCGCTTTGAATTTGCCGCTGCGCTTCATCCCGGGCATTAGGCAGACAATTCGCTGCCACACGAATCACGTACTCAGAGGTGCTCATCGATTGGATGCCCAGTACATTCGGATAAGCCAATACATTAGCGTTACGCTCTTCAATCCCCTTGAGCGCTTCAGCAATCAGGCCTAGTGTGGATTCCAGACTACGTTCCATTTTAACCGGTACATCCACTACCGCCAGCGCATTGGCCAACGAGTAGTTGGTAACATTCGTAATAGAGCCATTCGGGATAATATGCATCTCCCCGGTCGAACTGAGCAGCTTGGTGGTCCTGAGTCCAATCAGCTCCACAGTCCCTTTATATGTGCCCGTTTGAATAACATCGCCGACTGCAAACTGGTCTTCCAGAATGATAAAGAAGCCTGTAATAACATCCTTCACCAGACTCTGCGCCCCGAAACCGATCGCAAGCCCAAGAACCCCTGCGCTGGCCAATAGCGGTGCCAGATTAAAGTTGAACTCTGAAAGAAGCAGCAGAATCATTACAAAATTGCAGATTACTGTTACTACATTCTTGAGCAGTTCACCTACGGTTGTGAACCTTCGGGTGTTCGCCAGAAGTCTTCCCCCTGTTTTCCGATCCAGAGAACGGTCTATCACCTTATAGACCACCCGAATAATAATCCTTGTCAGGATAAAAATAAGAAGAAGTCTCAGGCCAGAGAATAATATATTGGTCCACATATCTACATCCGTAATCAGGTTCCAGATCTTGTCCTTGAAACGAAGTGCAGCCTCTACCTGACCCTCAGTCGTAGCTTCAAGCACCCACTTATTCATGGTGTTCTCCCCCACTTTCAATCAGAACATACCCTTCATTATTCTTACCAAATATCCCGCGAATCTCAATCTTCTGGTCCGCGATAATATGTCTAACCTCTGCCAGCCTTTCCCCTTCGAACTGAATGGAAATCGCGCAGCCCGCTGTAATCTCCTTCGGGGTTGGGAAGATATCAATCTCAAGCTCTGCGTACTCAAGCAGCATTTCGGCGCGCAGCGCCTGCTGAGTAGAGTCAAAAGCAATCAACATCTCATCCTCCATCGCTCTCACGCCTCCTTCTGGGTATCTCGTCCTATCTCTTGTTGCCATAGTATAAAATCGTTCTTCCATCCATATACTAGATATCATCAAATAGAATCAGCAACAGAAAGGAAGATGAGATGAACTCGCCTAAAGCATCATCCATGCAAGAATTGTCCTGTTTAAAAATATCACATACTGATCCTGATATCTATTCCGCCATCACGCACAGACTGCTCTTCCATTTTGCGCGCACCACTCCTGATACTCAGATTGTGGTCGTCTGCATCGGCACAGACCGCAGCACAGGCGATTCTCTCGGCCCGCTTGTCGGCACGGCACTCACCCGCTTTCACAGCCCGTTATTCGAGCTATACGGAACCCTGGAGGAACCTGTCCATGCCGTGAATCTCGAAGAAACCCTGGCACTAATAAATGATAGATACAGTAATCCGTTCATTATTGGAATCGATGCCTGCCTGGGCCATTCTACCAGTGTTGGATGCATACAAGTCGTGGACGGTCCACTCAAGCCTGGGGCCGGCGTAAATAAACAATTGCCGCCGGTAGGCGATATCCATTTGACAGGAATCGTTAACGTCGGCGGCTTTATGGAATACTTTGTACTTCAGAATACCAGGTTAAGTCTGGTGATGCGATTGTCGGACATTATCGCTTCTAGCCTCTATTCAGCTCTGAAACAATGGAATCTTCATTCTAAGACCGCTGCAGCGCGAGAGCTATAACCTCTTTTTCTTCCGGGGACAGCGGATATGACGATTCACCATTCTGTAGTGGCTTGGAATAGATATAGGAGTTCTCACGGTTGTGAAGGCTGGTCAGCACCACCCCACTGCGGTCTTCATCCAGAACAGCCAGGGAGAAGCTTAGGTCACTGCCCCGCTCACCAAAAGCATTATAACGCTTTAGTGCTACATTAGATTTCATACTGCGGATCTTCACCTGGGCAGCCTCCAATTGGGCAGCTTGATCACGCATTCCATCTTCCAGCATATCACTCTGATTTTTCAAATCAATCAGCAGGCTTTCCAAATCTTCTACCCCTGTGCCGGTCATCATCGCCTCGTATCTGCGTTTCATTTTGCGCAGCCTGCTGCCCTGCACCATGGCCACAATCAACAGCACCAGAATTAACACTGTGAACCCCAATACAAACCACTGCAATTGTTCATTAATCAATTGATTCATTTCTGACATGAATGGACCATCCTTTTTATTTGGTGCTGCGGGCACTACCGTAGAGTTCTTTCATAGCTGCCAGCATTCTACTAATATCTTGTTCGGTTGAATCAACACCTACACTTGCCCTGACAGCCCCACTGGCCAGCGTATTTACTGCCGTGTGGGCCAAGGGCGTACAATGCATCCCTGCACGTACAGCTATATTGTATTCACGATCCAGCCGATGGGCAATTCCAGCAGAATCATGCCCTTCAATCACGAAGGAGACGATACCAGTTCGCGGTGCCCCAAGCGCAGGGCCTAACAATCGGATGCCCGGAATAACGGTTAAACCCTCCATCATCGTTTGAGCCAGGCTCCATTCCCTTTCGCCAATGACGTCTACACCAATAGACCTCACCTTCTTCACACCCGCCATCAGACCGGCTATCCCGACTGCATTCTGTGTCCCTGCTTCATACCTATCCGGACGAACCAAAGGCTGTTCGATATTCTCAGACTGACTCCCTGTTCCTCCAAGCATTAGCGGCTCAAGATCCAGATGTGGTGCGATATACAACCCACCTGTCCCTTGCGGACCTAGTAGTCCCTTATGTCCAGGAAACGCCAACAGATCAATATTCATCGAAGTCACATCAATATCCAGCGCCCCTGCACTTTGCGCACCATCCACCAGAAATATTGCGCCATGAGATTTTGCCAGATCGCCAATGTCACCTATCGGAAGAATACTGCCCAACAGGTTGGAGCTGTGATTACAGATAACCATCTTAGTATTATGCTTAAACGCCGTCTGTAATTCCTGTAGATTAAGCTGCCCTTCCTCATTCACCCGAATGTAATCCACTTCGAGACCCTGAGTCCTCCGCAAATATTCCAACGGGCGACGAACAGAGTTATGTTCAGTCATCGTCGCTATGACATGATCACCAGCATGCAGTGCGCCTCTGATTGCCATATTAAGACCCATGGTCGTGTTGTGAGTAAAAGCGATATCCTGCGCATTAGATACTGCGAACAAATCAGCCAACAAACTGCGAGTACGCATCAACACACGCCCAGCACCCATGGCCAGGGAATGATTACCTCTTCCTGCATTCGCCCCCGAATGCTGCAGGGCATCCATCATAGCCGAAGCTACCTCTGGTGGTTTAGGCCAAGATGTAGCTGCATGATCCAGGTACACCAACTCTTCCACGCTTCGCCCACCTTCTATTCTATTTTGACTTTAAAAAACATACCCCTCCTTATCCATTCCAGGATATCTCAGGATATGTTTTTCAGTGACTTTCACTTACAAGTTACCTAACAATTCCAGGAGCCTCTCCAAGTCCTGGGCACTGTAGTAATTTAGTTCAATCTTCCCTCTTTCTTTTCCTTGCTTGATCTTGACTGTAGTCTTGAACCGCTCCCGCAGTAACTCCTCAACATTATCAATGTAAGGATCGCGCTTCACACTCTTAGCTTTAGCTGCGCCTGCTGGTTTGCGATCAAGATTTTTCACTGTCTCCTCAAGCTCCCGTACGCTCCACTCTTGCTCCACACACTGCTTCGCCAACTCTTTGACTAAGTCAGCATCCTTCAATGCGACAATGGCACGGGCATGCCCCATAGAAATTGTTCCACGTGAAACATATTCCTTGACTTCCTCAGGCAAGGATAGTAGCCTCAGGAAATTGGCAATATGTGATCTGGATTTTCCAACTTTGAGAGAAAGTTCCTCTTGGGTCAACGAGAACTGATCCATCAGACCTTGGTAGGCAACGGCGATTTCCATTGCATTCAGGTTCTCACGCTGCAGGTTCTCGATCAATGCAATCTCCATAACCTGTTGATCGCTCAAGTTGCGAACAACGGCAGGGATGGTTGCTTTTCCACAATATTGAGAAGCACGGAATCTGCGTTCACCCGCGATAATCTCATATCCCTTTAACACACTGCGAACAATGATCGGTTGGATAACACCATGTTGCCGAATGGATTCTGCCAATTCCTGAATGGCCTCTTCGTTGAAATCTTTACGAGGCTGATAAGGGTTAGCGCGAAGCTGTCCTAAAGAGATTTCTACCACCTTATCATCTTCATTAATAGACAGGGACGGGATCAACGCATCCAGTCCTTTACCCAAACGCTTACTCATAAGAAATCACTTCCTTTGCCAACTCTAAGTACACTTCCGCTCCCTTGGAACGGGAATCATACGTAATAATAGACTGTCCATGAGACGGAGCCTCACTAAGCCGCACATTCCGTGGAATAATCGTTCTATATACCTTTTCTTGGAAATACTTCTTAACTTCTTCGATGACCTGAATCCCCAGATTGGTCCGGGCATCCAGCATCGTCAGCAGTACACCTTCGATCTTCAGTTGAGGATTTAAGTTCTTCTGAACAAGTCGTACCGTGTTCAATAGTTGACTCAATCCCTCAAGCGCATAATACTCACACTGGATCGGTATAATCACAGAGTCTGCAGCGGTCAAAGAGTTGATAGTTAGTATCCCTAAAGAAGGTGGACAGTCAATAATGATGTAATCATAATTAGCCTTCACTGTATTTAAGGCTTTCTTGAGCCTTAGCTCCCGTGAGATGGTGGACACCAATTCAATCTCCGCACCCGCGAGCTGGATGGTGGCAGGAATAATATGCAGACCTTCAATCTTGGTCTCCAGTATCGTTTCCCCCGGTTCGGCTTCATTGATTAGAATATCATAAATGCAATTTGCTACATCTGCTTTGTTGATGCCAACGCCGCTGGTAGTGTTGCCTTGAGGGTCGATATCGACAAGAAGCACTCTCTTTCCCAGAGTAGCCATGCCGGCACCCAGATTCACAGAGGTCGTTGTTTTACCGACACCACCCTTTTGATTTGCTATGGCAATAATCTTGGACACTTATTTCACCTCGAATAGTTAGGAAGAGTCTTCTTGTAGGTCGCAAGTAGAAACGGCGTTGCTGACCTGATGGACAGCATCACTTTCTGCGAGAATTATAAGCAAAGCATCTATGGATGCCTTTCCGAAGAAGCAGATGATATAACATTATGAATATTCGCTGTATATCCTTGGCTAGGCCACAGAAAAGGCGACCAAACACCCCAGGGTCGCCTTCAGCTACTGAAACAATTTATCTTTTAGGAATTTGGATTACAATCTCGTAATGGTCACCACGGTCGTTCTCCGACGTTTTGATTTCCATCCCCGAGCCTGTCACCATATCAATAGATTGACGAATTGTATTAAGAGCTAGACGAACATCCTTTGTATAGGAAACCCGTTTTGATTTTTTAATTTGTGTTACTTCTTTATAAAATGCGATGCGTGCTTCTGTTTGTTTAACATTCAAGCCCTTAGAGATTATCTCTTCTAGAACTTTCAGCTGCATTTCCACACTATCCAGAGACAACAATGAACGTGCATGCCTTTCTGTTACCTGGCGTTCCATAAGCGCTGTCTTCACTTCTTCAGGAAGCTGAAGCAGCCTTATTTTATTGGCGATGGTTGATTGGCTCTTACCGATCCGTTGAGCCAGGCTTTCCTGAGTTAATTGATGAAGATCAATCAATTTCTGATACGCGTAGGCTTCCTCGATAGAGGTTAGATCCTCTCGCTGCAGATTCTCGATCAATGCAATAGAGGCTGCCTGGGAATTATTGAACTCGCGAACAATAGCTGGAATGGTCTCCATTCCTAGCTTCTTCACAGCCCGCCAGCGACGTTCACCGGCAATGATCTCATACTGTGACTCGCGCATGCGAACAACTATAGGCTGAATCACACCATGTGTCTTTATCGTCTGGCACAGCTCGTCTATCTTCTCATCATCAAATATTGTCCGTGGCTGATAAGGACTGCTGATGACCTCATGAACCGGGATTTGTTTGATCTCATCTCCGCTGCTCCGCTCGGAAAATCCAAAAAGCTTGGTGAATTGTTCTTTCATTCCGTTCATAACCACCTAATTTCGTTATAGTACGATCTTCTTGACCTTATTCCCGGTAAAAGCATATCGTACAGCAATGGAAACTGCTCGCCTAGGCCAGCAAGTTCTTCCCTCTCCCCCGCTATAAATGCTGAAGAGAGCCTTATTCCCCATAAAATTCTTACTATATTATTCTATCACTTTTTCTTCTATAATCCTATTCTCCGTATAGACCTATTTTTCCTGCATTTATCAAATATGCGTCTCTTTACATTTCACAAGTGGGTGTCGTCACTTGTAGCGCTTTCGATGCGAGCTTTTCTATGGAAAGCTTCCAGGCAGGCGCCATCGCTCCTACAGTTCCAAACCTTCCCCTTCGTTCCTTCTCGCTTCTTGTTGATTTCTTTTATTCACCTTATATCGAGACCTGCTATAATTTTAAAAGAACAGCATATCTATGTAAGACGAGCTTAAGATCGGAACATAATACTAGGTCGACACTACGGTGGAATGTTTAGATTTCCTGTCGCTGTTGTCACTAAACTTCTTCTCTAATAGCCACTTCTATCATTTGAAATCATGCGATTGTTTTTACTCTGGGCGTGAGTTTTCGACGAGAACGCTCCTGAAGAGGGCTTTCAGACGAGCTCTTCTCTCCTACAGCTCCAGCTCCCACCTTCGTCCCTTCTAGCCTACTGTTACTTTCTTTTGTTCATCTTATATAGACGGCCCGTCTATATTAATAATAAATGATCCCTGCTACCTTCTATGTACAATTACCTCTCCCAAGTCGACAGAACAAGAGCTTGCTGATTTCGAATAAAATCGCCAGCACTAAACACGTACACACGAAGTCACAACTATGAACCCCACTTTTAAACTATTCTAAGGCGAAGGCTTAGATCTGTGACACATTTGTTGGATACGAAAAAGAGCGGGTCTCATCGTCGACGATGAGACCCGCTCTTGGAAAACCATGATAACATCTATGGTTGCTGATGTTTCACGTGAAACATTTTATACCAAAGGTGTCTTAGCAGGAATTCCTGCCTTACGTGGATATTTCGCTGGTGTATTGGCTGTCTTACTAACCAGAATAATATGCCGTGCCGATTCCTCTACAGGAAGCTTGAAAGGCTCTACCTTTATGAGTTGACCCCGCAGTTCCTTCAAACTGTACTTAGCTTCCCTTAATTCCTCGGCAGGATCGCTACCCTTCATAGCTGCGAAAACGCCACCCTTCTTCACAAAGGGAAGACAGAACTCGTTCAGCAGTGCCATCCGTGCCACTGCACGGGCTGTTACTACATCATAAGCATCGCGGTGAGCGCCCTGTCTGGCAATATCTTCAGCGCGCCCATGAATCAATTGCACACCCTCCAGCTGCAACGTATCACAGATATGCTGGAGGAATTTGATCCGTTTACTGAGCGAATCCACAATCGTCAGCTTTAGATGCGGGAAGCATATTTTCAGAGGAATACCTGGAAAGCCCGCACCCGAACCAATATCCGCCAAGCTTCCTCTTTCCTCCAGATTCAGATAAAAGGCCAGCGATATCGAATCGTAAAAGTGCTTGGTATAGACTTGATCACGTTCGGTAATCCCCGTAAGATTCATCTTCTCATTCCAGGACACCAATTCCTGATAATAAAGCTCAAATTGATGTAGTTGGGTGGAATTCAGCTTTATTCCATGCTGCTCCAGAAGCTCTGTAAATTGTGCTACAGTCTGATCCATAACTTATCCTTTCGCCGCCGTCACCCGGTTATAATGCTCCAAATACACAAGAAGGATGGAAATATCGGCTGGAGTTACTCCGGAGATCCGGGAAGCCTGACCAATAGAGATTGGACGGATGTTAGACAGCTTCTGGCGCGCTTCCATGGCAATACCGTGAATCTCATTGTAGTTAATATCCTCTGGAAGCTTCTTCTTCTCCATCTTTTGCAGACGCTCCACATGCTGCAACTGTTTCTCGATATAGCCCGAGTATTTGATTTGGATTCCCACTTGCTCCTTCATGTCCTCATCCAGTTCGACAGGAGATGGGGAGAATTGATCGACCAAACTGTAATCCACTTCCGGACGACGCATAAGGACAAGCAGGTTGCTACCATCCACAATATCCGCAGATTCAAACTGTGCCAGGATGGGATTAATTTCGGTTGGCTTCACCTTGGTTTCTTGCAGGCGGACGATTTCACGCTCTACCCGCTCCTTCTTATCCACAAAAGCATCGTAACGTTCCTGCTTGATCAATCCAATGTCATAACCGATCGGCGTCAGGCGCAGATCCGCATTGTCATGGCGAAGCAGCAGACGGTATTCAGCCCGTGATGTGAGCAGACGGTATGGTTCGTTGGTTCCCTTGGTTACAAGATCATCAATCAGCACGCCGATATAGCCTTGCGAACGGTCCAGAATAACAGGTTCTTTGTCCTGAACTTTGCGGGCAGCGTTAATACCAGCCATAACCCCTTGTCCTGCCGCTTCTTCATAACCGGAAGTTCCGTTGATTTGTCCAGCAGTGAACAAGCCAGGCAGCCGTTTCGTTTCAAGGGATGGCCAGAGCTGGGTAGGCACCATAGCATCATATTCGATGGCGTAGCCATTACGCATCATCTCTACTTTTTCCATACCAGGAATAGAGCGAAGTACGGCCAGCTGCACATCTTCGGGAAGACTCGTGGACAGACCCTGTACATAGTATTCCGATGTGTTTTTGCCTTCCGGCTCCAGGAAAATCTGATGTTTGGACTTATCGCTGAACCGGACTACCTTATCCTCAATGGATGGGCAGTAACGCGGACCAGTACCTTCAATAACCCCTGTGAACATAGGTGCCCGGTGCAGGTTGTCATTGATGATCTGATGCGTCTCTTCCGAAGTGTACGTCAGCCAGCAAGGCAGCTGTTCGTTGTCCGAAGATTTTGTTTCAAAGGAGAAAAATTTAGGCTTGTTGTCTCCCGGTTGAATCTCAGTCTTGGAGAAATCAATACTATCCTTGTGTACACGCGGCGGTGTACCCGTCTTGAAACGAGCCAGTTCAAAGCCCAGCTCCCGCAAATGCTCGGACAGCTTAATGGAGGGTTGTTGATTGTTAGGTCCGCTCTCATAAGCGAGTTCCCCCATAATCACCTTACCACGCAGATAAGTACCGGTAGTCAGAATAACAGTCTTGCTGTGATATTCTGTTCCAGTCTTCGTAATAACACCCGCACAGCGTCCATCTTCAATAATCAGGCGCTCTACCATCCCCTGACGCAGCGTCAGGTTAGGTGTCTTCTCCATCGTTTCTTTCATCGCATGTTGATAGAGGTACTTGTCTGCCTGTGCACGCAGAGCGTGTACAGCAGGCCCCTTCCCTGTATTCAACATCCGCAGTTGTATATATGTCTTATCTATATTACGGCCCATCTCGCCGCCAAGAGCGTCGATCTCACGCACCACATGTCCTTTAGCTGGTCCGCCAATAGACGGATTGCAGGGCATGAATGCCACCATATCCAGGTTGATCGTGATCATTAATGTACTGCAGCCCATTCGGGCGGCAGCCAGAGCTGCTTCGCATCCGGCATGACCGGCGCCGATGACGATTACGTCATAGCTGCCTCCATCATAACTCATGTCCTGTTTCCTCCTATATAAATGTTATTTACCCAAACAGAATTGCGAGAAGATCTGGTCGAGCAGCGAATCAGCAGCAGTATCGCCGACAATCTCGCCAAGCTGTTCCCAAGCCAGCCGCACATCAATTTGAATCATGTCGATCGGAATGAACTGCTCCGCAGCGTCATAAGCGTCCTGCAGCGATTTGTACGCTTTTTTCAGCAGGGCGATATGTCTTACGTTGCTCACATATGTCAAGTCACCGGACTCCAGCTTGCCGCCGAAGAACAGTGTTGAAATAGCATCTTCCAGTTTATCCAGACCTTCCTCTTCCAGAACGGACATCGGGACAATACTGCTTTCTTCAAAATGAGCAAGCAGCTTGGCCTTATCCAATTTGGACGGTAAGTCCATTTTATTCATGATCACCAGGCATTGTCTACCGTGGATTTGTTCCATGAGTGCCAATTCATCCTCATGCAGTTCCTCATTGGAGTTCAGCACAAGCAAAATCAGGTCAGCTCCAGTGACCGCAGCCTTGGAACGCTCTACCCCGATTTGTTCCACAATATCCATTGTCTCACGGATACCTGCGGTATCGAGCAGCTTCAGGGGAATGTTATTGATGGTTACATACTCCTCAATCACATCACGCGTAGTTCCAGGAATATCGGTAACAATCGCTTTATTATCACGGGCCAGCGCGTTAAGGAGTGAGGATTTCCCAACGTTAGGACGTCCGACAATCGCTGTCGTAATGCCCTCACGAAGAATCTTGCCTTCACTTGCAGTCTTCAGCAGTTTGGTGATGCCTTCCATCACTTCACTACTCTTATCTTTAATAAACTCAGCGGTCAATGACTCCACATCGTGTTCAGGATAATCAATATTGACCTCGATATGAGCTAACGTCTCAATCAAAGTATGACGAAGGGCGTGAATTCGCTCCGACAGAGAGCCGCTAACTTGCTTCAGGGCTACTGAGAAGGCACGGTCTGATTTGGAACGGATGAGATCAATAACCGCCTCAGCCTGTGTCAGGTCAATTCTTCCTCCCAGGAAAGCCCGTTTGGTGAATTCCCCTGGATCGGCCAGCCTGATATCCTGCTGCAATAGCAGGTCCATTACGCGGCGCACAGAAATAATGCCGCCATGGGCACTGATCTCCACAACATCCTCTGTTGTAAAGGAACGCGGACCCTTCATCACAGTCACCAGCACTTCTTCCATGGTTTCTCCGTTCCCAGGGCTGATGATATGCCCATAATGAACCGTATGGGATTCCGCTTCTGTCAATGGAACTCTACTGCGGAACAGAGGGGCTACTTGAGGGATAGCCTCCGGGCCACTTACCCGAATAATGGCAATACCGCCCTCTCCGAGCGCTGTCGAGACGGCGGCTATAGTATCGCTGAACATGCTGTCTTTCACCTCGTTATATGACAAACTATATAAGATGAACTTAAGATACGAATATAAGGCTCAGTCGTCACTACGGAGAATGTTTGGACTTCCGGTCGCTGTTGTCCCCAGATTTCTTCTATATAAACCGCTTCTAGCGGTTGAAATCCGGGGACAGCTTGTGCTTTCGATGCCAGCTTTTCTACGAAAGGCTTTCAGGCGATCGCTATCGCTCCTACAGTTCCAAACTTCCCCTTCGTTCCTTCTCGCTTTTTGTTTCGCTCTTTTATTCATCTAATATAATCTGTTTTATTTGTAAAAAAGCAATGACCCCTTAGATTAGACTAGGAGTCATTGCGGCATATAGTCTCTACTTCAAAGTAATTACGACGCGGCGATTGGGTTCATCGCCCTTGCTGAGTGTGTTCACCTGCTTGTGATCCTGCAGCCTGGAATGAATAATCTTCCGTTCTTGAGGCGACATCGGCTCCAGCACAACCTCTTTACGTGTGCGGATGACGCGGCCTGCAAGCCGATCAGCCAGCTCCTCCAGTGTCTTCTTGCGTCGTTCCCGGAAATTCTCTGCATCCAGGACGAGACGAATGAAGCTATCGGAGTAGCGATTAGCTACGATATTCGCCAGATACTGCAAGGCATCAAGCGTTTGTCCTCTTCTGCCAATAACCAGTCCAAGATCGGGACCGGATATTTGCAGAGTAGTCGATTCCTTGGCATGGACGATTTCTACTTCCACCGTGAGCCCCATGCTCTTGGCGACATCCACAATGAAACGTACAGCTTGCTGGTAAGCTTCTCCCCCCGGTTGTCCGGAATCTTGGCGTGGTACACCGCCGATAGCCTCCTGTGTACTTTCTCTGGCTGACTGCTGAGGCACTGACGGAGCACTCGCCGCGGGCGCCGGTGCAGGGATCAAGGTCACTTCAACCTTGGCCTCCTTAGCACCGATCAATCCCAGGAATCCTCTTGAGGGCTGTTCAAGTACATTGATTGTAACGCGGTCCCTGTTAACGCCAAGCTGGGCTATTCCCCGTTCTACAGCTTCTTCAATGGTTTTTCCTGTCGCGACGACTTTGCTCATTTCGACTTTTTGGCCCCCTTCGATGCCTTGCTGCCATTGCTCTTCGCGGAAGATGTATTCTTGCTCTTCGCAGGACTTACTTCCTTGTCGTTCGCAGAGTTTACGACAGCGAATTTAGATGTATCGTTGTTGCGGTATAAGAAGTAGTTCTGAACAATGGTGTAGATGTTACTGTAGAACCAGTACAGCGGAAGTGCAGACGGGAAATTATAGGACATGATGAAAATCAGGACAGGATATACCATCATCATGAACTGCATTGGCCCCTGCTGCTGCATCGGATTCATCTTCGTCATCATGCGAGTCTGCAGGAACGTCGTGATTGCAGCCAGTGCCGGTAGAATGAACAGGTGGTCCGGCTTACCAAGCTCCAGCCACAAGAAGGAATGCTCACGCAGATGCGGGTTGTAATAAATCGAGTTGTACAGCGCGATAAAAATCGGCATTTGCACGATCAGCGGCAGACATCCTGCCATCGGGTTAACCTTGTTTTCCTGGAAGAGGCGCATTGTTTCCTGCTGCACTTTTTCAGGCGTGTCTTTATATTTTTTCTGGATTTTCTGGAGCTCCGGTTGAATGGCCTGCATCGCACGCGAACTCTTCACCTGTTTCATGGTAAGCGGCAAAATCAGCGTGCGCACAATAAGAACCATAACAAGTACGGCTAGTCCATATTGTCCGTTAAACCACTTTGCGAACGTTTCCAGCGCGATAGCAAAATAATAAACTACGTTACTTTGCCAGAAACCGCCATTCTTCAAATCCTCCGTAGTGTGTGTAACAGTGGCTGACGGAGAACAACCTGACAAAACAGCGATCATCAACACCATTACAGCGATGAGGAAGAACCATTTTCCTCGTCTAGTCTTCATTAGAGACACTTCAAAACCCCTCTCTTGAACATTCCATTGCACCGTAAATCATACCATAATTATGAATACAAATAAACAAGCCTCTTCGGCCCTTCTTATTTGCGGGAAGCCTTTAGTAGCTTGGCTTTGCGAAGCACATGAAGCACACTTTTCTCAAGCTCTGTGTATTCCATGGACAGAGCCCCTTTTCGCACAATAAACACCAGATCCAACCCGCTGGCGATCTCTGGCTCATGATGCCTGACGATTTCCTTCACGAGTCTTCGCATCCGGTTGCGGACAACAGCGTTCCCCACTTTTTTGCTAACCGACACTCCGAGCCGGAAACGCTCCACCTCTTTTCTATTGAACCAATACACCACAAATTGGTGGTTGGCAAATGACTTTCCATGGCGGTATACGCGGCTGAAGTCGGCGCGGTTTCGTAATCGCAAACTTTTGTGCACGAGAATCTCCTTACTTGAAAAGACCGGTCTGTTTTAGGTTGTCCGGAATTTTTCCTTCTATTTAGTAGTATACTCACCCGGCGATAGCCGTAAACGGCAGCTTGTACACTGATTGAGCAACGCTTAACGGTGCGACAATTCGAATTACTTCCTATATAGGTGTATACGAATAGCCCCACAAAGTGTAGCCGACGCATACTAGCGTAATCTAGACCTTCGCAGGGTTTCACCGGAAAAGTATGAATGCAACAAGCGAAAAACGGGTACCGCCCTTTCCGAAAGACGATACCCGTTTCACATGTGAACTATAAGAAAGCGGAGTACGAATAGAGATCAAATACAGTCTTATATGTTGAAAAAAAGACCACCGCAGTGGTCCTTAATGGCCTAACTTACGCACTCAGAACTTTTCTGCCTTTCAGGCGGCGAGCTGCCAGCACTTTACGGCCGTTTTTCGTGCTCATTCTTTTGCGGAAACCATGTACCTTCTTGCGTTTGCTCACATTCGGTTTGAACGTCGGTCTCATGTATTGCACCTCCCTTACAGGATCTTAATTACTGTCATATCTAAGCAGAAACGGCTTGGCCGTCCTTAAAGTAGGGACAGTATCTACAGTATCATCATTTAAATGTTTGAAGACATATCCTCACAGAAAACACCTTTATATATTTAAACACAATAATTGGTCAAAAGTCAACCAGTCTTTGCAGACTTCCTTCCCCTCTTATAGAAGGCTATTATCCACAACCCCCATTCGTCAAAAAATAATCCACAGCATTCTACACTTATCCACCTGTGATTAAAAAAAGAAGTCGATTGTTCGCAGACTAGGACAACCTGTGTATAAAAATATCGGAGGTCTGACGCTTCATGTCGAACGGTGAACAATTTATCAACAATATGTAGTGTTGTTCTTAAATTTTGTACACAAGTGATTGAATTTGTGGATAAAATAGCCCGAATCATTGAAAAACAGGGGTGCTTTTGCTATGATGGTATTACTTTTGAATGTGAATAGATTTGTTTGCTCTCTATATTATCAACAAGCTGTGGATAAAGTTGTGAACAATTCAAATTTATCCATATTTTTTTGTCCCCTCGTCCTTTGTATTGGGGATAAATATCAGCATCTATATATTTTCTTCGACATTTCCACTTCATGGCTGATGCCACATTTGGAAGATTTAAAGGAGTGACAGTCTGTGGACAGCCATACTTCCGAATTATGGCAGCAAATATTATCAATCATCCAATCCAAACTGAGCAAGCCGAGTTTCGATACCTGGTTTAAGGCAACCAAAGCGTTAACCTTCAACCAACAGTCACTCATTATCTCGGCTCCGACAACATTCGCAGTAGAATGGCTGGAAAGTCGCTACACCAAGCTGGTGGGAGCTACAGTTATGGAAGTTACCGGGCAACAAGTGGATGTCAAATTCGTCATTGAGGAGAATAAGCCGGCTGAGCTGATTATTCAGCAGTCTGCCCCATCCCCTGCCGTATCGCGCGAAGAAGCGCAGACCCATCTGCTCAACCCCAAATATACCTTTGACACATTCGTCATCGGTTCGGGCAACCGTTTTGCCCACGCAGCTTCGCTGGCCGTCGCCGAGGCGCCGGCCAAAGCCTACAACCCCTTGTTCCTGTACGGCGGAGTGGGTCTCGGAAAAACCCACCTGATGCATGCGATCGGCCATTACGTGCTGGAGCATAACCCCAATAACAAGGTTATTTATATTTCCTCCGAGAAATTCACGAATGAGTTCATTAACTCCATCCGTGACAACCGTGGGGAAAGCTTCCGCAACAAATACCGCAACGTAGACATCCTGCTTATTGACGACATTCAATTCCTGGCCGGCAAAGAATCGACGCAGGAGGAATTCTTCCATACATTCAACGCCCTGCATGAAGAGCGCAAACAAATCATTATTTCCAGTGACCGACCGCCAAAAGAAATCCCGACTCTCGAGGAACGGCTGCGTTCCAGGTTCGAATGGGGTCTTATTACGGATATTCAGCCGCCGGATCTGGAGACACGGATCGCGATTTTGCGTAAAAAGGCGAAAGCGGAGAACCTCGACATCCCTAATGAAGCGATGATGTACATTGCTAACCAGATTGATACGAACATTCGCGAACTGGAAGGCGCGCTGATTCGGGTCGTGGCCTATTCTTCCTTGACCAATCAGGATGTCACCACCCATCTGGCAGCGGAAGCGCTGAAGGATATCATTCCGTCCAGCCGTCCGAAGATGATTACCATCGGTGATATTCAGCAAAAAGTCGGTGAATACTACAATTTGCGCCTGGAGGACTTCAAGGCACGCAAACGCACGAAAGCCGTAGCTTTCCCGCGCCAGATCGCCATGTATCTCTCTCGTGAATTAACAGACTATTCCTTGCCCAAGATCGGTGAAGCATTCGGGGGACGTGACCATACGACAGTTATTCATGCACACGAGAAAATAACGCAATCACTAAAGGTCGATCAGGAGCTGTACAAAGTGGTAAATAATCTTGCGGAGAAAATTAAAAATCCTTCATAAGAGGAATACAGAGCCTATACACAATCTATACACATGTGGGTAGGCTTAATTTTATGCGGCTTTCGAAGGTTATCCACATATTAGACGCCCCTACTACTAATACTATTAAATAACTATAATAATTCATCATCTATAAACGGTGTGAACAACTCACTGCATAACGCAACTTCCCAATTTTCAGCTAGGAGTGAAATCATGAAAATAAGCATTCTCAAAAACGAACTCAACGAATCCATTGGACATGTATCCAAAGCGATCTCCAGCAGAACGACTATTCCCATTCTGACCGGGATTAAGCTGGAAGTTACCCATCAAGGCGTAACTTTGACAGCAAGCGACACCGATATTTCCATCCAGTCGTTTATTCCTGCCGAGAATGATAGCCATACCATCGTAAAAGTTGAGCAGCCAGGTAGCGTTGTGCTTCCAGCTAAATTTTTCGTCGAAATCATCAAGAAATTGCCGTCCAAAGAAATCCACATGGAGGTCAAAGAAGGCTTCCAAACCTATATTTCCTCTGGTTCTACCGAGATTCAGATCGTAGGACTGGACCCGGAAGAATTCCCGGTGCTGCCGAACATCGAAGAAAATGATATGATCTCTATCCCGGGCGATTTGCTCAAAAATATGATCAAGCAGACGGCATTCTCCATTTCCACTCAGGAAACGACACCGATTCTTACGGGAATTCTCTGGAATTTGAGCGATAACGAGTTCAAGTTCACCGCTACAGACCGTCACCGGCTCGCTACCCGGGCAGCCCATTTGGAGGGAACAGAGAATGTTCATTTTGGCAATGTTGTTATAGCCGGTAAAACGTTGAACGAGCTGAGCAAAATCATCCCTGACCAAAATATGCTGGTGGATATTGTCGTAGCCGATAACCAGGTTCTCTTCAAAATCGACAAAGTGCTGTTCTATTCCCGCATCTTGGACGGTATTTATCCGGATACTTCTAGAATTATTCCAACGGCATACAAAACAGAACTAACTTTGGACACAAAAAAATTAAGCGAGTCCATTGACCGTGCTTATTTGCTGTCCCGTGAGGAAAAAACGAACATTGTCCGCATGCAGACCCTGGATCAGGGCGGTATCGAAATTTCCTCCAGTTCCTCAGAGCTGGGTAAAGTGCGTGAAGAGCTGGAGACTATTGATTTTAAAGGGGAACCTCTCAAAATCTCGTTCAACTCCAAATATATGCTGGATGTGCTCAAAGTTATCGAAAGCGAGCAGCTTGTCATTGCCTTCACCGGAATGATGAGTCCGATTATTTTGCGTCCGCTGGATGACAGCCGCAGCATGTATGTGATTTTGCCATATCGTACGACTAACTAAATTCACTGTTCACGAGCCTGTGGATAAGTGGTGGAAAGGATAAAAATCATGAGAAAAATACTTATCCACAGTGGATATATTAAGCTGGATCAATTTCTGAAACTGTCGGATTGTGTATCCACAGGGGGAATGGCCAAGGCCTTGTTGCAGGAAGGACTAGTCTTGGTCAATGGAGAGAAGGAAGAACGCCGGGGCAGAAAGCTCTATCCGGGTGATCGTATCGAAGTGCAGGATGAAGGCACGTTCGAGGTCATTGGCGGCGAAGTGCAGAAATAAGAGGGGGGACCCCCTAGTGATCAGAGCGGCTCTTCGGAGTCGCTTTTTTGAGTCCAAAGAACGGCTAGTATTTGCGAGACTACAACAATCAGTGTTTTTGGTATAAAATAAAGCTTTAGGGCATTTTACGCTCGTGGAAGCTTCATACGATCTTGGACCACATGATTTTCGCTTAAGAAATAAGCTTTGTAGCATAAACTCCACGCCTGTGGGGTCTTGGGAGGAACCATTTCGTGTTTGTTAAAAATATCGGCCTGCAGCATTATCGCAATTACGGGCTGCTGCGTCTGGAAAGCCTGGGGGATGTCAATCTGATCCTCGGTCAGAACGCCCAAGGCAAAACAAACCTCATGGAGGCCTTGTTCGTCCTGGCGATGACCAAAAGCCACCGCACCTCCAAGGATCGTGAGCTAATCTCGTTCGATGCCCCGAGCGGCAGTGCGCAGATCTATGCCGAGATTCAGCGCAAATACGGAGATCTGAAGCTTGAGCTCAGTCTCTCTGCCCAAGGGAAGAAGGCGAAGGTCAACGGTCTGGAGCAGCGCCGGCTGAGTGAGTTCGTAGGATCGCTCAATGTGGTGATGTTTGCTCCGGAGGACCTGGAGATTGTCAAAGGTACACCGGGTATTCGCCGCCGTTTCCTCGATATGGAGATCGGACAGGTGCAGCCAGGCTATTTGTTTCACCTGCAGCAGTACCAGAAGATTCTGGTGCAAAGAGGTAATCTGCTGAAGCAATTATGGGGCAAGCCCGCCGGCGGAACAGAGATGCTGGAGATCTGGGATGCCCAACTTGTAGAGCATGGTGTTAAAATCGTCAAAAAAAGGAAAGAATTCATAAAGAAGCTGCAGATCTGGGCGGAAAGCATCCACAAGGGAATTACAAATGGCGGGGAAGAGCTAAAATTGCACTACGTGCCCTCTTTTGGCGAGAGAGAGGAAGAAGATGAAGCTGTCTTATTAGACAATTTTATGTTAAAGTTATCACAAACGAGAGAGCAGGAAATCAGGCGCGGCATGACGCTGACGGGTCCCCATCGGGATGACCTGTCCTTTTTTATCAACGGACGTGAAGCCCAGGTCTACGGGTCCCAGGGACAGCAGCGCACGACAGCCCTGTCGCTCAAGCTGGCGGAAATCGAGCTGATCCATGAGGAGATCGGGGAGTATCCTGTGCTGCTTCTTGATGATGTGCTATCTGAGCTTGATCCTTATCGCCAGACTCAGCTTATTGAAACCTTTCAAAGCAAGGTACAGACATTCATTACCGCTACGGGAATTGAAGGTCTGCATGCCGATAAATTAAAAGGCGCAAGCCTATATCATGTCCGTGACGGACAAGTGGAGCTATAAAGAGCGGAGGAAGAAGATGTATATTCATTTGGGCGGGGAAAAGATCATCCGGTCGTCAGAGCTGATTGCTATATTTGATATTTCGATTGAGAAATCTTCCAAGGTATCGAAACAGTTCGTCATTCAGTCCCAGCAGGATAAGAAGCTGGTTCGGATTGGTGAAGAGGAAGCGAAATCTATTGTCGTAACCAAGAATAGCGTGTACTACTCCCCCATTTCCTCCTCCACTCTCAAGAAAAGAGCCAAAATGCTGTTGGAAATATAGCTCTACCGCAGTAACAAAGAGATAATCTGAAAGAAGTAGGTGAAGGCATGTCAATGAATCAACCGACATATGATGAGAGCCAGATTCAGGTACTAGAAGGGCTGGAAGCGGTTCGGAAACGCCCGGGCATGTACATCGGCTCTACAAGCGCTAAAGGTCTGCATCATTTGGTGTGGGAGGTCGTAGATAACAGTATCGACGAGGCGCTGGCAGGTTATTGCGACCGGATTCAAGTGATTATACACGAGGATAACAGCATCACCGTTATCGACAACGGGCGGGGAATCCCTGTAGGGGAGAACACAAAGCTCAAGAAGTCGACGCTTGAAGTGGTTATGACTGTACTGCATGCTGGCGGTAAATTCGGCGGCGGAGGATATAAGGTATCCGGCGGTCTGCACGGCGTGGGTATCTCCGTAGTAAACGCCTTGTCCGAGAGAGTTGTGGTGTCTGTTAAACGTGAAGGTCATATTCACCAGCAAGAATACAGACGCGGCGTTCCGCAGTACGATATCAAGATTACAGGTGATACGGAAGAGACAGGTACGACAACTACGTTCCATCCGGATCCTGAGATTTTCACGGAGACTACAATCTTTGAATATACGACGCTGCTTACCCGTATTCGTGAGCTGGCTTTCCTGAACAAGGGAATTGAGCTTTCGCTGACAGATGAGCGCACTGGCGTGTCCAATGCCTTCAGATACGATGGCGGTATTGTGGAGTACGTGAAATACCTGAATGAGAAAAAAGAAGCGTTGCACGAGGATCCTATCTACGTAGAAGGCTCACGCGATATGATCCAGGTTGAAGTCGCGCTGCAATATAACGATTCCTACACCGAGAATATTTATTCTTTTGCTAATAATATTAATACACATGAGGGCGGAACCCACGAATCAGGCTTCAAGAGCGCCTTGACGCGTATTATCAACGATTATGCCCGTAAATCCGGTGTGATCAAGGATGGCAATTCCAATCTGACCGGGGACGATGTGCGTGAAGGCCTGACGGCGATTATTTCCGTTAAAATCCCTGAGCCTCAGTTCGAGGGTCAAACCAAGACCAAGCTCGGCAACAGTGAAGTTCGCGGTATTGTGGAATCTCTGTTCGGAGAAAAGCTTCAGGAATTCCTGGAGGAGAATCCGGCAGTATCCCGCCGTGTACTGGAGAAATCACTGCAGGCTTCACGTGCCCGTGAAGCTGCGCGTAAAGCGCGTGAGCTGACTCGCCGTAAGAGTGCGCTTGAAGTCAGTGCCCTGCCTGGTAAGCTGGCAGACTGTTCGTCCAAGGACGCTTCCATCAGTGAGCTGTACATCGTCGAAGGTGACTCTGCCGGTGGATCGGCCAAACAGGGCCGGGACCGTCATTTCCAGGCGATCCTGCCGCTGCGCGGTAAAATCCTGAACGTAGAGAAAGCTCGTCTGGATCGTATTTTGTCCAATGCTGAGATTCGGGCAATCATTACCGCTTTGGGTACGGGCATCGGGGACGACTTCGATCTGTCCAAAGCACGTTACCACAAAGTCGTTATTATGACCGATGCGGACGTTGACGGAGCTCACATCAGAACTTTGCTACTGACGTTCTTCTACCGGTACATGCGGAAATTGGTAGACGCGGGGTATATCTATATCGCTCAGCCGCCGCTCTTTAAGATTGAGCGCAACAAGGTTGTACGTTATGCCAGCACCGAAAAAGAGCGTGATGAGATCATTGCCGCTTTCGGAGAGAACGTGAAAGTCAATGTCCAGCGCTATAAAGGTCTGGGCGAGATGAATGCAGAGCAGCTTTGGGATACAACTATGGATCCTGAGAGCCGGACGATGCTGCAAGTCACGATTGAAGATGCGATACTGGCTGACAGCATTTTCGATACGCTGATGGGCGACAATGTCGAGCCGCGGCGTGACTTTATTCAAGAACATGCCAAGTCCGTCAAGAACCTTGACGTATAGGCTGAACAAGAATAACAAGTATTAGTAATACAGAAACCTCCGGTTGCTATTCCGCTCGGAATAAGCAGGCCGGAGGTTTTCTTTTTTAGACAATGATCATAAAAGATATCAGAGTGCCTTGCGACGGGAGGAAACAGTGCCCTCGGATTTCTTGAGTCTTCCGTAGGCGACGGCATAACGGTGGATTCTGCGATAAATGGATTTGTCGGGGAACATCTTGAATACGATGATGGAGGGGAGGGTGTTCACCTCCAGGAGCCACATGTTATGGTGCTGGTCCAGAGCGACATCCAGGCCGATTTCTTTAATACCGGGATAGGATAACTCAAGCTGGCCTGCAATCTGCACACCAAGCTGCTTCAATTGCTGGATGGCGGTGCTGGACTCAGAGGGGGTCATATGCTCCTTAAATAAAGTATTTACCTGGAAAATGCGCCCTCCGTTGTGATAGTTGGTCACAATTTTATGCGGCGCTGCGACCCGGCCAAGCATTCCGGTGGTTTCCCAGGTACCGATCGGCGTTTTCTGGGCCAGCACCCGCAGGTCGAATGGGCGGTCATGATGACGGAGCAGATCGATTCCTTTTTGAATCAGATAGAATTTCCCCTGTGTTCGCCCTAATATAGCTTCGTGCAGTTCCTGGGGGGAAGCGAAAATTTGTGCTGTTTTGTTGTAACGCAGAATATACATCGTTTTCTCTTCCTTCCGAACCGCCTTGCGATCTTCGCTGCCGTCCGCCTGAATGCTGGGCGCCAGGGAGACCAATCGCTGTTCGGCTCTCATCACGCCGCTGCCGTATGTTCCGCGGTCAGGCTTAACATACACTGTTGCGTGCACGGCGAGCATTTCTACAAGTGTTGAGAAATTGTATTTGCGAGTGTCAGGAATGTAATTCGATAATGTGGGATTGAGAAGGATTGCATTTGTTTTGGCCCATTTGCTGGAGACTCGTTGAATTTTCATCTTTCTCCTCCTTAAAGGTTATATGCAGGTACTGCTCCTTAGAGTCTTGCTTGCAGAACTCCTTAGGGAGCTTAATCTCCTGTGGCCTGAAATTTCAGGACAAGCTCTTTAAACAATGGTATAATACAAGGATATGGGATTATGCTTTATTGGACGAACATGGAACGATTAAAGCTATCTTTCTCTCTATACAGTCTATGTGTGGAGGGCGTTCGCGGACAGGGCATATACCCTTACAGGAACAAAAGAAATCAGGTTTAAAAGATAAAAGGCTATTATGTTTAATTGTGCTACTTTTGTGAAAGTAATATAATAAAGGGTAGCGGTTTTTTAACTGAAGGAGGTCCAGCACTCATGGCTGAACAAAATAACCCGCAAATCAAAGACCGGGACATTGGCGTGGAAATGCGCGATTCATTTATGGATTACGCAATGAGCATCATTGTTAGTCGGGCTTTACCCGATGTGCGGGACGGATTGAAGCCGGTTCACAGGCGCATTCTGTTTGCGATGTCGGAACTCGGAATGTCTCCGGATAAACCCCATAAGAAATCAGCGAGAATCGTCGGTGAGGTTATCGGTAAGTACCACCCTCACGGAGACTCTGCCGTATATGAAACAATGGTACGTATGGCTCAGGATTTCTCGATGCGTTATATGTTGGTTGACGGTCACGGTAACTTCGGCTCGATCGATGGTGACATGGCTGCTGCCATGCGGTATACGGAAGCGCGTCTGTCCAAAATCGCAATGGAAATGCTCCGGGATCTGAATAAGGAGACCGTAGATTTCGCGCCAAACTATGATGGTGAAGAGCACGAGCCAGTGGTGCTGCCTTCCCGTTACCCCAACCTGCTTGTCAACGGTGTATCTGGTATTGCCGTAGGTATGGCGACCAATATTCCGCCGCATAACCTGGGAGAGGTTATTGATGGGGTACAGGCATTGATCCGTAATCCCGAGATTACGCCAATGGAATTGATGGAATATATTCAAGGACCGGATTTCCCTACATCGGGATATATTTTGGGCCGTGAAGGGATCCGCCAAGCTTACCGTACAGGCCGGGGCTCGGTTACGATGCGTGCGAAGGCTACGATCGAAGAGAACAACGGCAAGGCGCGTATTATCGTGCATGAGCTGCCGTATCAGGTGAACAAGGCTCGGCTCGTTGAGAAGATCGCCGAACTGGTACGTGAGAAGCGGATTGACGGTATTACTGATCTTCGTGACGAGTCGGACAGAAACGGTATGCGTGTCGTTGTAGAGATGAGACGTGACGTTAATCCAAGTGTGGTACTGAATAATCTGTACAAGCATACTTCGATGCAGTCTACATTTGGGATCAACATGCTTGCGATTGTAAACAACGAACCGAAGATTCTGAATCTGCGCGATGTGTTGTACCACTATCTGCAACATCAGATTGAGGTCATTCGCCGCCGTACAGAATTTGATTTGAAAAAAGCTGAAGCCCGTGCCCACATTTTGGAGGGCTTGCGTATTGCGCTTGACCACCTTGATGAGGTTATTGCTCTCATTAGAGCTTCCCGCACCACGGACATTGCCCGTGAAGGACTGATGAATACCTTCAGCCTCAGTATTGAGCAGGCTCAAGCTATCCTCGATATGCGGATGCAGCGTCTGACCGGTCTGGAACGTGAGAAGATCGAGAACGAATACAATGAGCTTCTGGCTAAAATTGCGGAATACCGTGAAATTCTGGCTAACGAGCATCTTGTGCTGGAGATTATCAGCAACGAGCTGCAGGAGCTGCGTGATAAATATGCCGACAACCGTCGCACAGAAATCACCGTCGGGGAAGAAAGTATTCTGGACGAGGATTTGATTCCGCGTGAAGAGGTTGTTATTACCATTACGCATACCGGCTACATCAAACGCCTGCCGGTGACGACCTACCGCAGTCAAAAGCGCGGAGGCCGCGGCGTAATCGGTATGGATACGAAGGATCAGGATTTTGTGGAGCATCTCTTCGTGAGTAACTCCCATAACTACCTGATGTTCTTCACCGACAAGGGTAAAGTGTACCGGATCAAGGCTTACGAGATTCCGGAGCTTGGCCGCACTGCACGGGGGACGCCGATCATCAACCTGATCCAGATCGAGCAGGGAGAGAAGATCAGCGCAGTTATTCAGGTAGAGGATGCAGACAGTGATAAATACCTCTTCTTTGCCACTCGTGAAGGTATCGTTAAGAAGACACCTCTGGAAGACTATAACAACATCCGCAAAGGCGGTTTGATTGCTATCAATCTCCGTGAAGAGGATTCCCTGATTGAAGTGAAGCTGACCGATGGGGAGCAGAATCTTATTATCGGTACGGCGCGCGGCATGTCGATCACGTTCTCCGAGAACGATGTACGGTCGATGGGACGGAGCGCAACGGGTGTCAAAGGGATTACCCTAGACAGCAACGACCATGTTATCGGTATGGACTGTGTAGATCTGGATCTTGAGGTGCTGATCGTAACGGCTAAGGGATATGGTAAACGTACACCAGCTGGCGATTATCGCTCCCAGACGCGCGGTGGTAAGGGGATCAAGACGATCAACCTTACAGACAAGAACGGTCTGGTGGTCGGTCTGAAGGTCGTCAAGAAGGATGAGGACCTTATGATCATTACGACCAGCGGTACTTTGATCCGTACCAGCATGGATGGCATTTCTACCATGGGTCGTTACGCACAAGGTGTTAAATTGATCAATATTCGTGAAGATGATGCAGTGGCTACCCTTTGCCGGGCCGACAAGAATGAGGAAGACGATTTGTCTGAATCAGAGGAAGGCGAAGAAGGACAGGTTACAGAGGAAAGCGTAAGCGATGAGTCAGTAGTAGAGACGCAGAGCGAAGACGATCATCTGGAATAAAGTATATTTGAAGAGTGAAAGTTTCTTTTACAGAGACTTTCACTCTTTTTTTAAATAAAATTCAGGATTCTCCTGCCTCACACTGGTCGCTTGCCCCCTGACATACTATAATTAGGGACATGGTGAAATAAGGAACTTCGGACTGCGATCAGCCGGACGTTATATGTTTCAATCTACAAGAGCGTCACTATTAATGGGTTAGCGAATAAAGGGGCTGAGCTTATGCCATACATAGCAGTTGGAGAAGTTAAACCAGGTTCGAAAATTATACAAGATGTTGTTACGCCATTAGGAGGAACATTGTTTCCCAAGGGCAAGGTGTTGCTGCCGCGCGATATGGAGATTCTGCAGGCATTTTTGATTCAACAGGTGGAGATAGAGGGCAGCGAGAGTGAGGCCAAGGCAAGTGAGCCGGCCAAGTCCGGCAATAAAGCTGCTACGGCGAAAACAGGTTCGCTCATCAATGAGTCAACACTATACCGAAACTCGGTTTTGCATGATGAATATGAGAAGATGATAGCCCTCATTAAGAACTGCTATCGTTCTGCTGCGGCAGCACCCCTCCCGATTCTTGAATTGAGAAACCAACTCGAAATACTGATTAGCCATTTGAAGGAATATCATGTTCTGAAGTTTGCGCCACGGACATTGAACGAACAGGACTACAATTATCATAATGCCGTATTGTCGGCGTTGACTTCATATAAGATCGCCCAATGGTGCGGTTATCCGCAAAAGGACTGGCTGCAGGCTGCCTTCGCAGGATTGCTTCATGATATAGGGAACGTAAAGGTAGACCCTTCACTGTTGCTGAAGCCTGAATCCTTAACGAACGAAGAGAAGGAAGAGGTACGCAGACATACTACCTATGGTTATCAATTGCTGCGTAACGTAACGGCGATAAATGAAGGAGTAAGGCTTGCCGCACTGCAGCACCATGAGAAGGTGGATGGTTCAGGTTACCCACTTCGGATGGAAGGCAGCCAGATTCATGTGTATGCCAAGATTGTAGCTGTAGCGGATATCTTCCATGCTATGACGCTGGAGAGAGCCTACAAGAAGGCACAGTCGCCTTATCTTGTGCTAGAGCAGATCTTAACGGAGAGCTTCGGCAAGCTGGACCCAGTTATCGTTCAAACCTTTATTCAGAAATCGACAGAGCTATATAACGGAACACGCATCCGTCTTAGTGATGGTCGTCATGGAGAGATTATCTTTACTGACCGCACACATCCTACCCGGCCAATGGTTCAGGTTGAGGGCACTATTGTTAACCTGGCCACTGAACGTGAGCTGTATATTGATGAAATCATTGCTTAATGTATATAGCATCAGTATAGCTGCTATATATCCTAGGCTCTTAATGGCTTTATGGAGAGAGAACTAAAGATATATAGCAGCTGTATAGTTTTTCTCAAAAAAAAACTTGCAATGGAATTCTATACATGGTATATTCTAATTCCGGCCAAGAAATAACGATGCCGAGCTCAAAAATGAAGTTCGAATAACGAAATTCAAAAAAGAGCTTGACATTAAAACGCCGGACATGATATAGTATAAGAGTTGCTGCTGAGACATTGAGCAGACAACGAGAAAAGCTTGATCTTTGAAAACTGAACAACGAGTGAGTATGGAATTCGCGAAAGTGAGTTCAAAAATGATGAATTTCACAGCGTATCTTACGCTTTAGAATTTCATCCTATGAGAATTAATTCTCGTCAGATGTTTCAAAATGAGCAATCGCTCTTTTCGATAAGTTTTCGGATGGTTATTTTCTCGGAGTAATTCGAGGAAGTGATCGCTCGAAAAAACCTATTTGGAGAGTTTGATCCTGGCTCAGGACGAACGCTGGCGGCGTGCCTAATACATGCAAGTCGA
>NZ_JABWCS010000218.1 GCF_013359945.1 Paenibacillus agri
CAGGCTCTACTGGCGCCACAGGCTCTACTGGCGCCACAGGCTCTACTGGCGCCACAGGCTCTACTGGCGCCACGGGCTCCACTGGCGCCACGGGATCGACTGGCACCACGGGCTCCACTGGCGCCACGGGCTCGACTGGTGCCACGGGCTCTACCGGCGCCACGGGCTCCACTGGCGCCACGGGCTCGACTGGTGCCACGGGCTCTACCGGCGCCACGGGCTCTACCGGCGCCACGGGATCGACTGGCGCCACGGGATCGACTGGCGCCACGGGATCGACTGGCGCCACGGGCTCCACTGGCGCCACGGGATCGACTGGCGCCACGGGTACTACTGGTACCACTGGTCCCGGGGCGATCATTCCGTACGCATCAGGTGTGCCAATCACTATGACCACTATTGTTGGTGGATTAATCGGAACAACAAGCCTTGTAGGCTTTGGTAACTCTGTAACAGGTGTCAGCGCTTCAGGTGGAACCATCGATTTGACCGGTTCTGCAGGTACCCTGCTCAACTTTGCGTTCCAATGCCCTCGGCCTGGCACAATTACGAGTATAGCTGCTTTCTTCAGCACAACTTCCGGTCTTTCATTAGTCGGCTCATCGATTACGATTACAGCTCAATTATATAGATCAGTTACTCCTAACAATACCTTTACGCCGATCCCTGGAGCGAGTGTTACTTTAGCCCCCGCACTCACAGGAATTATCCCTATTGGTCAGATTAGTAACGGATTGTCATCTGGTTTATCGATAGCCGTTACAATCCAAGAGAGCCTGCTCTTGGTCTTCTCCGCAACAGCTTCAGGTCTAAGCCTGCTGAACACCATTGGTGGATATGCTAGAGCAGGTGTCACAATCAGCTAATACTTTAATAATTACTCGGATATCCTAATATTCCTTTAACAATAAAGCTGGTCCAAAGATCTAACAAGATCTGAGGATCAGCTCTGTTTTGTTGTCAACTTTGTAAATTACAAAAAAAAAAACAAAGCTCCGGCGTAATGCCAGAGCTTTGTTGATCCCATTGTCTATTCTATCTTTCTTGTTTATACGTTGTGAAAATTAAGCCCTGACGTTACCGCCTTAACATACCCGGCACGGATAACAAAGTCGCCAAAATGCTCGCCCGATTGACGCTCTTTGGCATAATGATGAAGCATCGGCGTGAGCAGCGAAAGAATTTCATCCTCACCGATATTTTCCCGATAGATCTTGTTTAGCCGGTCGCCGGTGAAGCCTGCACCCAGGTACATATTATATTTGCCCGGTGACTTGCCGATGAACGAAATCTCACCCAGTGCCGGACGCGCACAGCCATTCGGGCAGCCGGTCATCCGGATAACGATTTCTTTGTCGCGGAGACCCGCCTCGTCAATCACCAGCTCCAGCTTATCCAACAGCAGCGGCAAATAACGCTCGGCTTCGGCCATTGCCAGACCACAAGTCGGCAGAGCCACACAAGACAGCGAGCTTCTCCGCAGTGCCGAATGATGAGCACCATCGGTCAGCCCGTATTGCTGAGCCAACTCCATAATCTTACGTTTCTTCGCTGTAGTGATGTTGGCAATAATCAGATTCTGGTTCGGGGTCAGGCGGAAATCACCGGTATGGATCTTGGCAATCTCCCGGAGGCCAGTCATCAGCTCATAACCTTCCTGATCGTGAATCCGTCCGCTCTGAACGTAGAGCGTCAGATTCCAGCGGCCATTGCTGCCTTTGATCCAACCATAACGGTCGCCGTTGTGCTCAAAATAAAAATCGCGTGCCGCCTCCAGCTGCCAGCCCAGCCGGTCATACAGCTCTTCAGTGAACCACTCGATACCGTGACGGTCGATGGTATACTTGAAGCGGGCGTTCTTCCGTACAGAACGGTTGCCATAATCACGCTGGATCGTTACCGTCTTCTCGGCGACATCAATCAACTGCTCCGGCTTGCAGAAACCGATGACCCGGCCAAGCTGCGGATAAGTATTGGTATCGCCATGGGTCATTCCCATCCCACCGCCCACAGTGACATTGAAACCGACCAGCTTGTTATCTTCAATAATAGCGATGAAACCCAGGTCCTGGGAGAACACATCCACATCATTGGAAGGCGGCACCGCCAGGCCAATCTTGAATTTACGCGGCAAGTATACCGGACCGTAAATCGGTTCTACCTCTGGTTGGTCTGCAAGACTGTCCACTACCTTTTCCCCATCCAGCCAGATCTCATGATAAGCCGGTGTGCGCGGCGACAGATGATCGCTGATCCGTCTTGCCCATTCATAAACCTCACCGTGTACATCCGACTGATATGGATTGGGGTTGCTCATGACATTACGGTTCACGTCGCCGCATGCCGCAAGTGTTGTCATCAGCGAATCATTGATGCTTTTAATCGTCTTTTTCAGATTCCATTTCAGCACCCCATGCATTTGAAAAGCCTGTCTCGTCGTAATACGCAGAGTGCCATTACCGTATAGCTGGGCCAGTCTGTCCATCTCCAGCCATTGGGCCGATGTCGCCACCCCGCCAGGAGCTACGACCCGCAGCATAAATTGGTAGGCCGGCTCCAGCTTCTGGCGCTCCCGCTCATTCCGCAGATCCCGATCATCCTGCATATAGCTGCCGTGGAATTTCAGCAAACGGTTATCATCCTCCGGCAAACCTCCGGTTATCGGATTCTGCAGGGTCTCCACCAAGGCGCCCCGTAAATAATTACTCTCACTCTTTATATGCTCAACATCGCTTGGCGGACCGCCAATAGGCGTTACCGATAGTTTATTCGCCAATGCTGTCATCTCCTCTCGCAGATCATCCCGGTGCCCTCGCGGACCCTATATCTCAATATACATCGCGTTGGTAGCGTTGTTCCTGCTGCATTTGCTCCAGATAAGCGCCAGCATCCTCGGGGCTAAGTCCGCCCTCCTGCTGAATGACCGTGATCAGTGCAGTATGGACGTCATGCGCCATATGCTTCTCGTCACCGCACACATAGACATGTGCACCCTCTTGCAGCCATTGATATAGCTCACGGCTCTTCTCTAGTAATCTGTGCTGAACATATACCTTTTCCTCTGTATCACGGGAAAATGCCACGTCCAGCTTCGTCAGCACACCGTCCTTCAGCATCCGCTGCCAGTCGGTCTGATACAGGAAGTCTGTCACAAAGTGACGGTCTCCATAAAACAGCCACGATTTCCCTTCGGCACCAAGCTCCTCCCGCTCCTCCAAGAACGAACGGAATGGCGCTACACCCGTACCCGGTCCAATCATGATGATCGGAGCGTCGCCACTAGCTGGCAGCTTGAAGTTGGGGTTGTTTTGGATATAAATCGGCAAAGTATCGCCTGGTTGCACCCGTTCTGCGCAGTGTACAGAGCATACGCCGTACCGGTCCCGGCCGTGGATCTGATAACGTACTGCCCGAACGGTGAAATGAACCTCGTCCGGATTCGCATTATAGCTGCTTGCGATGGAGTACAGACGGGCTGGCAGCTTGCGCAGAATCGTTACAAAACTGCGGGCTGGTGCCTGCCAAGGCCCGAAGTCTTGCACCAGATCCAGCAGGTCACGGCCATGGATATATTCTTTCAGCTCCTGCTGGCGATCCGGCGACAGCAGTTCCTGAAGCTGACTACCGTTAGAGAACTGCACCGCCTGCTCCAGTAGCGGCTTGGTCAGCACCGTAATCTCATAATGATATTTGAGCGCATCTAGTAAAGAACCTTCGTCGCCCTTCTTATTAAAAGGAACCTTCTCTTCCGGATTCCAGCCGAACGCTGCGATAATCTCGTCAATCAGCTGCGGATGATTCTCAGGGTAGACACCAAGGGAATCTCCTGGCTCGAACTGCAGATTAGATCCGGCAAGAGACAGCTCCAAATGCCGTGTTTCACGATCTGAGCCGCGTCCGTTCAGATTAATATTCTCAAGAATTTCAGCTTGAAAAGGATTGCTTCGTGAATATTCAGATGTCTCTTGCCCCGGCGCTTTGTCAGCAGCCTTTACAGCTTCCGTAGCGATGGCTGAGGGATTAAGGCGTTCTTGAAAGGATTGCAGTACACCTTCAATCCATTCCGCCACCGGTTCATCATAATCCAAATCGCAATCTACACGCGGGTACAAGCGCTGCCCGCCAAGCTCCTCCAGACGCTGGTCGAAGTCTTTACCAGTCTGGCAGAAGAATTCGTAGGAAGTATCGCCCAAAGCCAGGACAGAGAAGCGCAGATGCTCCAGTCCCGGTGCTCTCTTACTATAGAGGAATTCATGAAACGCACGCGCATTGTCCGGCGGGTCTCCTTCACCATGCGTACTGACCAGAATCAGCAAATTCTCCACTTTCTTCAGTCCATTCGGCTTGAAGCTGTTCATGGAGGACTGTGTGACCTGAAACCCTTGCTCCTCCAGCTTGCGGGACAGGCTACCGGCTAGCCGCTGGCAATTGCCGGTCTGGGAGCCGAACAATACCGTCACCTCTCGGGAAATGGCCGGTTGACTGACCGGGGTAGCACTCTCTTCGGCCAGAACAGGTGCGGATGATAAAACCGCAGTTGTCGGCACCGCTGCCTGAAGAGCGGACAGGTAGCCGCTGAGCCATATTTGCTGCGATGGCGTCAAGGTTGGTAACAGACGGTTAAGAAGCTCTGCCTGCTCCGGGGTAAACGGACTGTTAGTGACTTGTAATTGCAACAATATCCACCTCTCCTAAACAAGAAATCTTGCTCCGTATATAGGGCTGATGCAGCCTCATATCCTCACCTCATGGATTCAGGCTAACATAATAAATGGAAACGGGCAATGAATCGTAATTCCGCTATTTTTTGTATAATCATGCAATATTGGCTATAAACCGCTAAAAAACGATCGAAATCACAGTAAAACACCCCGTTTTCCCTCACTTCATTACAATAAGTAATAAGTTGTATTAGATAAATTGATAAAATGATCTATCCGTTAACACTCTGAAAATATAAAAAGGATAGGCCGAGGCCTACCCTTGTTCGTGAAAACTATATTAAAGTTATCTATCTGTTAGGACGAGTTAATTATTCAGCCCTGGCAAAAGCACTCTTGTTCGTTGCCAGTACTGCCTTCAAGCCAACCGGTGCTTGTCCTGTAAAATCTTTTACAGTCGTTGTGACTTGACCATACTCTCCTTTAGAAGAAGCGGTCTGGAACGAAGCAAAGACCTGTGCCGCGCCATTCGGCAGTCCGGCAGTTTCATAGATGCCTACCAGTTGCTCCGTTGTCAGTGGAACGAATTCAATAGCTCTGCCGGTGAACTCGCTGGCGATTGCAGCGATATCCTTGCCAGTCAATGCTTCCGGCCCTGATACATCCAGCGTCTGGCTCTCCGAGACAGCAGCTATGAGTGCCGCTGCAGCAGCATGGGCACAGTCTTCACGTGTAACATAGGCGGTCGCGCCGTCACCGGTAGCAGCGGCGTATTGCCCGGATGCTGCCGCTTGCTGCAGCGCAGGAATTAGACTATGGGTATAAAGGTTATTACGGAGAATGGTGTACGACAAACCACTACTCTTGATCTTCTCTTCCGTAGCGTAATGATCTCCTGCCAGCAGGCAAGCTGTACCCGGTTCTGGGCTAGGTAACGAGGTATATACCAAATGCTCCACACCCGCTTGGACCGCTGCATCTACAGCATTGAGATGCTGCTGCACACGCTGTCCCGGAACACTAAGTGCATCAGTGCTAATCAGCAGCAGGCGTTTGGCCCCGGCAAAAGCTTCCGGCAGCGTCTCCGGCTGATCAAAGTCCGCTTGTCGGACAATGACTCCACGTTCCGTGAGAGCAGATAACTTCTGCGGATCACGACTTGTAACAATGATAGGGCCCTGATGATGCTTAAGCAGCCATTCAATGGCCAATTGCCCGAGTTGTCCGCTTGCACCTGTAACTAATACCGCTTCATTTGTTTTACTCATGCTCTATTCCTCCCGAATAATGTTTAAAAAACTAACTTGTAATCATTATAGTTACAGGTTAGTGTAATGTCAACTTTATTAAAAAAGAGAAGCCCCCCGCTGATCTATTCTGTGATCGGCTCAGGCGACTTCTCTGATTGATGATATTAAAATGTGTTTCGGTTCAAATAATCCGCTTCAACTGACCTACAATCATATAACAAAGAACTAGTACAACCCCGGCATTGATAGCCACATCCGCAATATTAAGAATGCCGTTGCTACCGCCGAAGACCAGAAAATCCGTTACTTTGTTGAACAGCACACGGTCTATAGCATTGCCAATCGCCCCTCCTACCAGGAAACCGGCAGCTGCATTTAGCAGAAGGCCTTTAATCTCACCTTTGCGACGATAATAGAAGATAGCCACGACAAATCCCACTGCGACGATGACAAAATATCGACCAAAGCCCTGAAAGGAGCTGAAGGCTGCACCGCTATTTTCATAAAACGTAAATTTCAAGAGATGGGCCCAGAACGGGATCGTCTCCCCTACTTCCATATGAGTGCGCACCAGCCATTTTGACACTTGATCAACAAGAATGACGAGTACAGATATCAAATAAAAAATCACCGGCTGTTAGCCTCCCCTTTAACCTCTATTGATAGCCAGGTTTTACTCTGATGTGCTATCTATAAACTAATCGCATCCCGCCTAAAAAACAAGCCTGTCCATTACTTTCTAGTTAAATCGCAATGCCTTTACTCACATTAGAGCGTAGATTTTTGCAACCATTCGACTATCTATGTCAATCACCCAGCGAATGCTACACCCGTTTCTTCAAAAAAAAGACAAGCCCCATCAGGACTTGTCTTCTTCCTTCTCCGGACTATTGTCCGGGAATAATACTTCGCCGCTGGCCTGTCTAATCTTCACAATCTCTTCGAGAGTCTGGGACAGTTCGCCAGGCGGATATGGCTTGGTAAGATATGTTTGAATAACGTTATTAAGTGCGTTTTTATCCGATTTGTCCAGGGCCGAGGAAATCACCAGCGGAATCGTCTCGGTTCTCTGATCTTCCTTGAGCATGCGGATGAGATCCCAGCCGTCCAGTTCGTCACCAAGCATCAGGTCGATTACGATGGCTACGAACGGCGTCTTCAGCGCCTGATCAAACGCTTTTTGCGGATGATAGTGATGGGTGACCCGGAAGCCCTTACCCTTCAGTTCCTCCGACAACAGCAGTGAAAGGCTGTAATCATCCTCCACGATCATGACATTGGGCTTGACTTCTTTATCCGGATTCCATCTGCCCCCGTCTTCTTCGTACTGCTTATGCTCGGAGTAGAGGTTCGGAAGGCTGAACCAGACCGTAGTTCCTTTGCCTTCGACAGATTCAATGCCGATTTCGCCCTTCTGCTTGTCGATGATCTCCTTGCAGATGGCGAGGCCAAGCCCTGTTCCGCCAATGCGCTTCGAAGCGCTATTGTCCACTCTTCTGAATTTCTGGAATAAGTGTCCGATCTGATCCTTCGGAATCCCCAGACCATGATCCTGAATTCTGACCACGATACGGTCTTCCTCATTATGCAGATGAACATTCACCTCATTGCTATCTGGCGAGAACTTGATGGCGTTACTCAGCAGATTGGTCAGCACCTGAATGATTTTGTCTCTGTCCACTTCCACTTCGGAATTAAATGCTTCGTCTACCAGCAGCACATTATGTGAACCCAGCTTGTATTGGTCCAGTACACCGAGCACGATTTCACTCAGGTTCGCAGATTCCGTTGTATACTGCTGCTTGCCAGACTCCATCCGCTGAAGATCCAGGAAATCATTGATCAGCTCCGTTAATCGCTTCGCTTCCTTGTGAATCGTCTCCAGATATTTCAGTTGCTTCTCCGGCTTCATCGTTCTGGCCAGCAGCAGCTCCGTGAACCCCAGTACGCTTGACAGCGGTGTTCTCAGCTCATGACTGACCGTACTTACCAGCTCGGATTTCATCAGGTCCAGCTCATATTCCCTTGTAATATCACGGTGAACGAACAAGGTACCAATCCGTGCATCGCGCCGGAACACCGGTATAGCATATACATCGATATGCTTCACAGACTCGGTTCCGATCGAATAACGCATGCTGGCCGATTCTGCCGCCTCTTCACCCAGTGCCTTCTGGAAGAAGCCGCAAATGTCGTTTGATTCGTTGGCAGCCTGCATGAAATGGGCCATCCACTCATCTTTGGATTCATGACCGCCTTCAGTCCATCTGCTGTAATCGGTCATTTGACACAGTGCTTTATTAGCATGGAGCATCGTGCCTTCAGTATCCACAAACTGAATACCCTCATTCACATTGTTGACGATATCCTGGTTCAGCTTCCGGGCATGCTCGATTTCCTCGTACATGAACAGCCGCTCAATGGCCAGTGACACCCGGTTCATCAGACCCTGGACCTCATTTAGCTCTTCGTCACTGAAAGATAGCCCAATCCGGCTGCCGCAGAAGACGGCTAAAATCTCATCCTCGGCATTAACCACTTTCGTATAGAAATCATAGCAGTACATCTGATCCGGCGCGATTCCCTGTTCCGCCTCAGTTGCCGGCCGTTTGATGACATAGGAGCTTTCTGTCTGCAATCGATGCAGCATTTCGCTGCAACTGCTTTCCACATAACGCTCGATCCGGTCCTGGGGAATACCTTTGGCCGCATAGATTGTATCCTTGGTAAGCAAGAAGAAGCTTGAATCAAAGGAATATAGCCGGTTCATGAAATGCAAGAACTTTTCAGTAAATTCATTTTTGTTAAGCGTATAGGAAATATCGTGATTGAGCTGATTGTTGAGCTCCAGCATAGTCTTCGTCTGTTCCGTCGCCTTAAGCGTCAGCGCCAGCTCCTGCTGAACACTCTTCAGTGAAGTGATATCGCTGGCAATCAAGATATACTGGTAGATTGTGCCCTCACTATTGAGGTAAGGAACAATGGTCAGATTCAGCCAGGTTGTGGCACCGGACTTCGTTTGCAGCCCGATTTCATGAGTCCAGACACCGCCACTCTTCAGCTTACGGTACATCTGCTGCATGTCATGCTCCAACATATCCGGCATCTCGAACAGCTTGTACGTATAGCCGATAATCTCGGAGTTCCGGTAGCCCGTATAACTGCTCAGATTGTCATTGGCATAAGTAAAGACACCTTTAGCGGAGAGAATGCCCACGGCAGCCGATTGATCCAATGCCTTCATCATACTTTCAATCTCATTTAGCGAGCGTTGCAGTCTATGCTGCTGATCATGAAGCTCGTCTTGCTGGGCATGCAGTTCTTCATTCTGCATCATCAGTTCTTCTTCTTTATCCTGAATGCTATGAGCCATATCCAGGAATGCATTGTACAGACGCCCAATCTCATCCTTTTGATGCAAGGTGCCGAGCAGGATTTGTTCTCCGGCCGCCAGGGAGTGGGTAGCCTCTTCCAGCTTCAGGATGGGAACAATCAGATTCCTGAGAATACGCCACACCAGCAGGGTGAAGAGAAAGAGAATCGCCGTACTGAACAAGAAAGCGACTACTGTAAACTCATTGGCCTTGTGTATGGAATTCTTGGCCATCTCATTCAATGCAGTGTCTGCACGTTTTTGATACCCCTTCGTATAATCAAGAAACTCATTGACTTTAGCCGTGGTTCCCCCTCCCGAGGTTGACCGAAGCGCTTCATAATTTCCTTCTTCCGCCAGTTTAAGTGCTCGTGGCAGGAGTGTGTATTTGTACTCGGTGAAAAAAGCCTTCAGGTCATCCCGGTACTTCGATTCTTCTGCTGACAATGTAAGCTGGGAATAGTCTTTCAACACACCGTCAAAATCATGAAGAGCTTGATTCAGCAGCATCAATTCATTTTCATTTTTCAGCGCAATAAATCCTCTGGCCCGAAGAAAAATCTCATTAAGATTATCCGAGAGTTGATTGATCGTTTGGGTCTTCTTATGTAGTGTATCCCTGTCGTTGTTCAGCTTCTCCTGCTCTTTGTTGATATACAGGAAAAAAGCCATGCCACACAGAATAATCAGTGCGAAGACACTCGCAATGATGCGAAAATATCGGTTCTTCAGGCTCGTGCTGCCGAAGCGGTTGACTTTGGTCACTTCAGTATCCCCTCCACGACCTGCAACAGCTCCAGCGGACTGAACGGCTTGGGCATGAAGTAGCGCACACCCGCCTCAATCGCCCGGTTGCGGTCCATTTCCTGTGCCTTCGCGGTCAGCATAAGAAACGGGGTATTCTTTTTCTTCTCATCATCTACCTGTCCAAGCACTTCGATCCCCGTCATCTTCGGCATCATATAATCCAGAATGACCAGATCATAGGTATCTGCTTCCAGCTTCTCCAGCGCATCCTCACCGTTCTCCGCCGTATAAATCTCCACATCCTCCAGATCCTCCAACGTATCCGTAATCAGCATGCGCAATACTTCTTCGTCATCTACCACTAATACTTTTTGCATCCTAACCTCCATTTGTTTAGCTTCTTGGTTGTCATCGCTTGCTACCTGCCTAGAACAGGAACCGGAAAGCCAGACGCTCAATACGCAGCATCAGTTCATTCATGTCAAACGGCTTTATTACATAATCATCGGCACCCATCTGCAGTGCATGAACAATATCCGCCTGATTATTTCGACCGGTCAGCATAATCACAACAATATTCTCCTGCGGATAGTTCCCGCGAATACGTTCCAGCACCTCAATTCCGTCCAGCTCCGGCATAATGCCATCCAGCAGCACAACGTACTTCTCTTCACTGCTATACCAGTCAGATTGCAAAAACTCGGGACCGCTGGCATAACTGCTGATATTGACCTTGGCCATGTTGGAGGGCTTCCAGTCAGCAAACTCGCTGGTCACAATTCGGCGCACCAACGCATCATCATCTATAATGATCACATTAAGCACAGAGTCAAATTTAGTAGCGAGCAGCTGCTCAGTGTATATTGTCGTCTGATTTCGGCCCCCATGCTTGCTGGCATACAGCGCTTTGTCGGCTTCTTCCACCAGCTTTACGGCATGCTGCTCTTCCCCAGCTTTAACTTCAGTAATCCCACTGGAGAAGGTCACATTAAAGGCTTGCTTCTTGGTACGGAACTCTTTTGCCGAAAAACGCCTCTGAATCCGCTCAACCACCAGCTTCGCGGAAGAGGCCTCCGTGTTGGGCAGAAAAAGAGCAAATTCCTCCCCGCCGTAGCGGCAGAAAACATCCTCCAACCGGATGGAAGCCTGAACAAATTCTGTGAATGAATGCAGAACTTCATCCCCGGCCAAATGCCCGTATGTATCATTAATCGCCTTGAAATGATCTAGATCTATAAGTACGAGCGAGAATACTCTGTTCGTGCGTCTGTAATCCGACAATAGCTGTTTCATTGTCTGGTTGAAATGCTTGCGGTTAAAAGCACCTGTCAGTTCATCGACAATGATCGACTCCTGCCACTCTCTTTTCAGTTCAAAGCGATTTTGGATCAGGGTCAGGAAAATATCTATATCCACCGGCTTTTTGATAAAATCCATGACACCAAGGGAATAGGCATGCATCTGTACCTCCTTGGAGTGCTCCGCGCTGATCATAATAATCGGAATCCGTTCTTTTTTGGCCTTGCCAATAATCTGATTCAGCACTTCAATCCCGCTTTGGTCTGGCAGCATAATATCAAGAAGGATCATGTCCGGTTTGCTCTCGTAAAAGATCTTCAGGCCCCGTTCCGCTGACAAAGCGATGCTGACATAGTAGGGATTCTTCTCTAGCGACTCTTTCAGGTAGGCTACAAGCTGCACATCATCATCAATAATGAGGATCTCATACTGCGGCCGGGCATCCTCTGTCTTATTCCCATCCGGCAGACCCGAGGGCTTAAGGGCGGAAGAGGCGTTGTCATTAAGCAAGGCCAGCAGCGGGTATAAATAACGTCCCCATTCGACGGGCAACCACTCTTTTCGGCTATCATCCCCGAACAAAGGCTGCGTCTGCTCTGCCAGCTCCTCAATCTCCTTGAGTCCTACCGTTCCGGCAGTTCCTTTGAGATTATGCAGGAACCGATGGATATCCTTTTCTTCCACTGAAGGCAGTTTTGACCATTCCTCCAGGGTCTGTCTGGTTCTCTGCTCAACCAGGTCTTTATATTTACGTGTTGTCATAGCAACTCCTTTAAATACGGACATTTCACATCATGCTATTCCCAAATTTTGAGCCTGTCAAAAGTCCAGTTCATCATATTTTCAATGCGTTGTCAATTAATATCCTTTGTAAAGAACATGTAAGGATTAAAAAGTTGATCAACCTGACAAAAAACCTTTGGTTGAAGCTTGCAACATCATTTGCAATAATGATTGAAATGGTCATTTTCGCCCCCAGTTGGCGGAAGAACACTTACATATAAAGGGAGGCTGTTTCGATTGAAGGGGATCATAACGGTATTGGGGAAAGACAAGGTTGGGATTATTGCCAAAGTATGTACTTATCTCGCTGAACACAACTTGAACATTCTGGACATTTCACAAACCATTGTTCAGGACTATTTCAACATGATGATGATCGTCGAACTTACCGGGGCTACCAAAAGCTTCGAGGTGATTGTAGAGGAACTGCAGCTGATTGGCACCGAAATTGGCGTCGAAATCAAGCTTCAGCATGAAGATATCTTCAATATTATGCATCGAATTTAGGAGGAGTAAGCCCAATGATCTCACTTGTTGAAGTACAGGAAACGAATAAAATGATCCGTGAAATGAATCTCGATGTGCGTACCATAACCATGGGGATTAGCCTAATGGACTGCGCACATAGTGATCTAAAGACCTTTAACCAGAACGTATATGACAAAATCACCCGCTCTGCCGAAAAGCTCGTCAAGACTGGTGAAGATTTGGAAAAACAATTCGGCGTGCCGATTGTCAACAAACGAATTTCGGTCACTCCAATTGCCATTGCCGCGGGATCTGTTCACACCGATACTTACGTACCGGTAGCTGAGGCGCTCGACAGGGCTGCCAAAGAAGTTGGCGTTAACTTCATAGGTGGCTTCTCCGCTCTTGTACAGAAAGGCTGTACCAAGGGCGACCGCATTCTGATCGACAGCATCCCAGAGGCGCTGGCCGTGACGGAGCGCGTATGCTCCTCGGTCAATGTGGGTTCATCCCGCAGCGGCATTAACATGGATGCCGTGAAGCTGATGGGCGATATCATTCTGCAGACTGCCGAACGCACCAAGGACAGAGACTCTATCGGTTGTGCGAAGC
Source organism: Paenibacillus agri (assembly GCF_013359945.1). Taxonomy (GTDB): domain Bacteria; phylum Bacillota; class Bacilli; order Paenibacillales; family Paenibacillaceae; genus Paenibacillus_AQ; species Paenibacillus_AQ agri. The sequence continues at coordinate 13,194 of NZ_JABWCS010000218.1, forward strand.
TGGTTGTCTTCTGTAATGCTGTAGAGGACAACCCCTTCATGGCAGGAGCCTTTCACGGGGTAGGCGAGCGTGAATGCGTTATTAATGTAGGGGTTAGCGGACCCGGTGTAATCAAGAGAGCGCTGGAAGAAGTCAAAGGCCAGGATTTTGAGACCCTGTGCGAGACTATCAAACGGACGGCCTTCAAGGTTACGCGTGTGGGGCAGCTCGTTGCCCAGGAAGCCTCCAAGCGGATGGGCGTTCCATTCGGGATCATCGATCTGTCCCTTGCGCCCACACCATTGATCGGGGATTCCATTGCGGAAATCTTCCAGGTCATGGGGCTAGAAGAAGCTGGTGCTCCGGGAACAACCGCAGCGCTAGCAATCTTGAATGATAATGTTAAAAAAGGTGGCGTGATGGCCTCCTCCTACGTCGGCGGGCTTAGCGGTGCGTTCATCCCGGTCAGCGAGGACCATGGCATGATTCAGGCTGTTCAGCGCGGCGCACTGACGCTTGAGAAGCTGGAAGCCATGACCTGCGTCTGCTCGGTAGGTCTGGATATGATTGCAATCCCCGGCAGCACGTCCAAAGAGACTCTCTCGGGAATCATTGCCGACGAGGCAGCCATCGGTATGGTCAACAACAAGACCACTGCAGTTCGCGTCATCCCTGTCATCGGCAAGGATGTTGGCGAAATGGTCGAATTCGGCGGCCTGCTGGGCTATGCGCCCGTGATGGCAGTCAACTCGTTTAATTGTGCGGGCTTTGTAAACCGCGGCGGACGTATTCCAGCGCCGATTCACAGCTTCAAGAACTAAAGCTGTGCAACGCTGGCAGGGGCATTACTAGTGAAGGCGGCGCTATCTGAGGCAATGTCATTAACGACAGTAAGGCAGGTTACAAGCAAACTAAGAGGATGCCTCATCATTCTATTTTCACTAAAGTAACAGCATACCTTCAATTTAGTTAACATAAAAACCCAGTCAATTAGATAGTGTAAAAATAAGCCAAGCAGCGTTTCTCCCGTAATTGAGAAGCTGCTTGGCTTTTTTGTTTCGTTGCGATCTGCTCAACCCTGTTATAAGCATGAGAAAACCAGCCGGCCTCAAACCTAACTGTTTCTACTCAAAAAGCAAAGTCTATCCTCTATCCCAAGCAACCCGTTCATGGTTTTTGGGACATTCGAATTACATCCTCTTTCCATGATCAATTTCCTGTCTGGAAGGTCGGGAGTATTAGAAATAGATGCAAATATGTACCTTATTTCATATCAATAACTGAAATATAGTAATTTAAGGACATAATTGTATGTTAATTCCCCTACTTGGCCTGAAAATAAGCTTTACTGGTAGATTTAGAGTACAATAATGCACTTATTTACCAATTATATTGATTATCCGTGCAATTAAGGTACAGAATTGCAGTTAATTTGAGCGACGGAGGTACAAGATGCATAAGACAGAACTATGTGCCGCCGAGTGACGAGCCATGAGCTACAAGCCATGTTCGGCGGAGCGATGAGCTACGAGCCATGAGCTACAAAGTCCTCTGCGATGAGCAATGAGGCTCATTCATCCAGTCATGTGACGACGGGAGCGACAGAGTCACAGCCATGAGTTACGAGCCATGTTCGACCATACCCAGTCTTAATCTATCGTTATGGTACCAAAATCTGCGCCTCGTTGATCAGGAATTGCAAAGGACACGGTCGTGCCAGCACCCGGCTGGCTCTGAATGATCAACCCCTTGCCATAGAGCCGCTTCAGCCGGCGGTTCGTATTCTGCAGTCCAATCCCGCCTTTACCCTGTTGGGAGGGTTCGAGCAAAGATACAACCTGATCAGGCTCCATGCCTTTCCCATCATCTGTAACTTCAATTCGTATTTCCCTTGCATGGCGGGTGATAGAAATCTTTAGCACACCCCCACGGGCCTGACTAAGTAACCCGTGTCTGACCGCATTTTCCACTAGAGGCTGAATCGTTAGTGGAGGCAGCTGAGGCCCGTTCACCTTGTCGCTCTCCATATCTTCCTCCATCTGCCATTCCACGGACAATCTGTCCTCGAACCGTTCCTGCTCAATATAGAGATACGCCCGGACAAGCTCCAACTCATGAGAGAGCGGCACAAGCTCTTCGGCATTCAGTAAATCAAAGTTAATTCTTAGGTACGACGTGAAGGCTTCCCCGAGCCGGGCCATTTTTTCAGAATCGATGTCGCTAAGGGCCAGAATAGAGTTCAGCGCATTGAACAGGAAATGCGGCCTTATCTGTGCCTGAAGGTAGGCCGCTTCCATACGCAGCCGTTCATCAAGGGACTGCTTCAGCATCGTCAACGAGCGTACACGATATTGCAATTCCAGCCCATCCACTGGCTTAATCACATAATCGCTGGCTCCGGCCAGGAATCCGGTGTAGATATCCTCCGGCTGAGCGCGGGCCGTCAGCAGCAGCACGGGAAGCTCCGATATGCTGTAACGCTCACGGATGATCCTCGTCAGGTCATAACCTGACATATGAGGCATCATGACATCGGCGATCACCAGATCCCAGCGCCCCCTGTCCAGCAGTTCCAGTGCTTCCTTGCCGGACAATGCCGGCACCAGATAATAGTGGGCATCAGAAAGCATCCCCCCAAGCACCCGCAGATTGACAGGATCATCATCTACGACCAGGATGTTCAGGCTGCCACTGACAGGAAATGAGCTTGTATCCTGTAATACCGGTACAACCGGCAACGCGGCTATGCTCCGGGTATAATTCAAGTCAGAAGGCTCCGGCTCTCCCTCAGCCGAAAGAGCAGCCACACTGTGAGTATTCGACGTACCGAATAGTTCCGAATCCTCTGCAGCAGCCACTTCACCGCTGGGATCACTGCTTAAGCCTGTATAGAATGGAAGTGCGAACGAGAATACGGAGCCCTGCCCAGGTGCAGAATCCAGAACAAGTACTCCGCCGTGCAGCTCTACAAACTGCTTACAGATACTAAGCCCAAGTCCGAAACCTCCACCGTCATTGATGCCAAGCGCGCCCTGCTCATATGGCTTGAAGACTCTTGCAACTGTTTCCTCATCCATCCCCGCACCGGTATCTGCCACACGAATGATAGCCTTGCCGTTCACAATTTCCGCGCTGACGGTTATCGTTCCGGCATCCGTGTATTTGATGGCATTATGCAGGAGATTGACTAAGATCTGCATCAGCCTCTTCTCATCACCATACACCGGCGGGAAATCATCAGGGATCTTCATCACCATACGTAACGGCTTACCATCTAGCAAGTAACCCAGCATGGCTAGCACACTCGGCACGACAGCCTGCATCTGGAGTCGTTCCTTCCGTAGCACGATTTTATTATCCTGAAGCCTGGTGATATCCAGAAGATCGCCAAGGAGGCTAGACATTCTCTTACTGATAGTAATGAGAAGCTCCATATCTTTGATACTTTTGGGATTCATCCCCTGCTGTTCGTTAACGATCACCGTTTGAGCAATGTTCATAATGCCATGTAGTGGCGTTCTTAGCTCATGCGAAGTATTGGCCAGAAATTCATCCTTCACCTTATCTGCCTGACGGAGCCGTCCCGTCAATTCTGCATTCTCCTCCGTGTTACGGAAATACCGCTTGAACCAGTACGCACAGAAGCTGATGATGGCAGCAATCATGTCGACCGGATAAAAAATACTATCCACAACTCCCCCGTTTTGCAGCACGCCCCAGAACACGCTGGAAGAAACGCCTCCGGCTGCCAGCAGCAGAAAAAGTGCATCACGCTGGGATTGGATGACCATCTTGGCAATTAAATAGACCACTCCGATCATCGGCAGTAAATAGATTAAGCCAAAAACTTTGAAATGGTAGGAGTACAAGACCCAGTTCGCGGGTGATACCAGAATAAATAAGACAAAAAGGACAAAACAAGCTACGTAAGTACGGAACAGGTACCTTCTGCTGTTCTCGACACCATTGTGGAAGGTGCGGGTCAGTAAGAGCATGAAAAAGGAGATGGAAGCATAGGACAGCAGTCGGGTCTTTAGCCCCCAGGTGTAGTTGATGGGCAGCCATAGCTGGAGCAGATTATCATGATCGGACGCGATCGAGAGTGCTGTCACTATAAGCAGCATACAAAAGTAGATAAAGCTCTTCTCCTTCGGATTAAAGAAGAATAGAATAATAGCATAGACACTATGTAGTAGTAGCACAATAAAAATGACCAGCTGAAATCCGATTGAATAAAGCCGCTCCTTGTCAATGGCGGCCTGTGAACCGAATTTTATAGATTTAAGAATTCCACCCAAAGACGGATTGTCATGGTTGGCAGCCTGGACCAGCACATCAAGCTCCTGTTGTCCATTCGCTGTGTAGGTTATCGTATAGGAACTTACACGCGATTGGGATTGGTCTTTCCGTTCCGAAAACACTCCGAATGCAGATTGCTGCTCACCGTTGATGAAGATCGCTGAACTGTTCTCGATTTTACGGATCCATAGCGAGTAAGGCTGGTTCAGCGGCTGATCGACCAAAATGCGCAGGCGATATGTACCTATACCATAGGAGTTGGCCTTAGTGTCGCTGAACCCGCTCCTCCAATCCCCAGGGACCTTGACATATCTTGCTGGTTCCGGCAGTTCTCCGTTCCCGTCTGTCAGCAGCTTATCAGGGTAGAACTCCCATTCCCCATTTAAGGTAATGGACTTGGAACCCTCAAAATTCCAGCCCCTCATGTCCAGTACACCGTTCACTGCTTGCGGAGCTTTCGATGGAGCCTGAACAGCATACCATACCAGCCGCAGCCCAGACAGCAGAGCAAGCGTGAGAAGAAGAATGAGTCCATGCTTTTTCAACGTATGAAGATTGGCTTTAGATATCATAGGATTGATTAGTTGACAGAAATACTGTACTGTCTTTCCTTTTCTTTAGTCTCATCGTATAAAAATCATGTCACGACCAGCAGCAGATGATAAAGGTGACCTTAGTCCCTGTGCTGAACAGTATTATACTGAATCTATGAGCTAAAGCATAGAAAAAAACAGTATCCCCAACAATTCCAAGGAAATCCATAAGCAGTTACCATCCTCAACCATTCCTGTTATTATTCGTGTCTTCGCCAAATATCGCTGAAAATAAAAAAATTAACTGAAGAGATTCCAGTTAATTTTTTGATATGGCCTATACGTAATGGAATAACAGAAAATTTTCCTTCTATATATGACGAACTTAAGATCTTCACTTAAGGCTCGGTCGTCACTACAGATACATTGTCCAGATTTCTTCGATTAAAAAGCCACTTAGCGGTTGAAATCCGGGCACAGCTTGTGCTTTCTCCTCCACAACGATTACGGCATCCTAAGGATTCACATGACTCAATTTATCAGGATCAAGCATCAGATACACTCCCTGAATCCGGTCACCTGAACGGGTCAACTCCAGGCAGAGTACACCTACAATCTCTCCATGCTGGCGATAAATAATGTGGGATTCTCCATTGACGCTAGCGAACGAAGCTTCCAACTCCCGTAGCCTGTTAAGCACCCGGCGTGAGGACAACAGGGCTGCGACCCCTTTCCGCCCGATCATTGGCCGGAGCACGGTATGCACCTGGCCACCGCCGTCAGAGATCAGCACCGGATGATCACCCAGCAATTCCAGCATTCCGTTGATATCATAAGAATCAAAGGCATCAATAAATCTTTTCATGAGTGCCTCTCTGGAGTGCTTGATCACCGGCTCCGTACGCTCACCTGCCGGGACTGGTTGAAGATTCCGTTTGGCACGACTGAAGATTTTACGGCAATTGGTTTCCGACTTATCTACCATCTCGGCAATATCTTCATATTCGTACTGGAACACTTCACGCAGGATGAATACTGCACGCTCAGTGGGCGTCAGCCGCTCTAGCAGAACCAGAAAAGCATAGGACAAGGTATCCTTACGTTCAGCCGTCGCTTCCGGTCCGTCGTAAATCTCCGCCACCGGCTCAGGAAGCCACTCTCCCTCGTAGGCCTCACGCTTATTGCGCGGAGAATTCAGAAAATTCAGGCAGCGGTTAGTAATCCCTTTGGCTACATATGCCTTCATATTCCGAATCTCACTCCGGTCCTTGCGCTGCAGCTCAGCAAAACAATCCTGCACGACATCTTCGGCATCAGCAACCACACCCAACATCCGATAGGCGATGGAAAAAGCGTACCCTTTATAAGTCAGATACAGCTCCTCCATACTCCGCTCATTCTCAGTCGGCAGGCTGTCATCCTGCACCTTGTCCAAGCTTTTCACAATACGTCCTCCTTCAATACCTGCCCTGAGATTAATTAAAGCAGCCTGGATACATGCCTGTCGAGATCGCAATCCGGTTCCAGCAGTTGATCGTATTAATGGCCATTATCAGGTCTACATATTCCGCTTCACTAAAGTGTCCTCTTACTTTATCATACAGTGCTTTCGGTACACCGCCCTTGGAAATGGTTGTCACCGCTTCGGAGAGTTCCAATACAACCCGCTCCTGCTCTGTAAAAAGATGCGGCACTTCATGCCACACACTAAGCAGCAGAATACGGTCGCCATGATCGCCAAGCTTTAGCAGGTCCTTCGCGTGCATATCCAGACAAAAGGCGCAGCCGTTAATTTGCGACACCCGTAATTTAATCAGTTCATACAGAACCTTGTCTTTAATCGCGTTCCCTGCATATGTCTCCAAACCCATCATCGCTGTCGCAGCTTTAGGGTTAGCCTTACTGTAATTTAATCTCAAACTCATCTCAATCATCCTCCTTAAAATGTCTTACATTACTGTAGACAAAGGAGTCATTCTTTTTGTGACAACTTGCTTATAGAAAAATTCAAATCGTTGACAGGGCCAAATCATGCATGGTCATGTCCAAATATAACATGTTCTCCTTTTTTTGATTCCTGCTATAATAATGATTATTATTATCAATTAGATGGAGAGAAGGGGTTTGTCAACATGCATCGTCACCGTAATTTTCTGCTTTTAGCTACTTTAATGCTGGTTTTATCGGTTCTGTCCGCTTGCGGGAATTCTAACTCGGCTGCTCCAGCCAATGAACCCGCGGCAACCACTGCACCAAGTGAGTCCTCTGCTGAAACTTCGGATTCAGCTGCTACAATAAACTACACCGACAGTTTGGGACGTGAAGTCGTTATTCCAGCACATCCGCAAAGAATCATCACGACTCAATATCTGCCGGAAATGATCGCCGCAGGAACCAAGCCTATTGGCGCAGTCACCCATTTGCTGAATAACTTTGTATCCATCAAGGATCAGATCGGTGGTATTGAGGATGTTGGCCCTGCCAATGCCATCAATATGGAGAAGGTCCTGTCCCTTCAGCCAGATCTGATCATTGCCACAGAGATGGATAAAGATAAAATTGACGACCTAAACAAAATTGCTCCAACAGTGGCGGTGCAATGGGTAGGCAATGACGCTTTCAAGCACTTCACAGATGTTGCGGCGGTTCTGGGCAAGAGTGCGGAAGCTGACCAATGGATTGCAGATTTTAATAAGAAGAGTGAGCAAGCGCGTCAAGATCTGGCCGCTTCTGTACAAGAAGGAGAAACGTTCGGCGCTGTCGTTATTGGCGGTTATGAAAAAGGACAGCTTAGAGTGTACGGACCGGGGAACGTCGGTTATACTTTATACGATACCCTTCACTTTAAAATGACAGACTTCGTTAAGCACGAATGGGAGACTAAAGACCATGAACTGGGACTCAAGATTTCCCTGGAAAAACTCCCTGAGTATGCTTCTGCCGACCGGCTGTTTGTTGTTAAATTTGATAATGATCCCGATTTCCTGCATGAAGTGGAAAATAGCAGACTCTGGAATAACCTCCCGGCGGTCAAGAATAACAAGGTCTACGTAGTGGATGAATCATTATGGTTCTCTTATGACGTCATGTCTCTTAAGGCGCAATTGGATAACGCAGTTGAGTTGTTAAAAAAATAAATGGTAACATGTTCATACCATACGGGGTTCTTCAGCGTCAGCTGAAGAGCTCCTTTCTTTCATCCAAGGAGGTGAATAGCTATGTTAATTCCACCAAGTAGGCGCTCGGCGCGTCTCACTATTATGTATACCTGGTCTCAGATTTATTTATATACACTGGAAGAAGGTGCTGAGGAACAGACGATCTGCAGCCTTTCCGAAAAAATGCTTGTCGTCCCCGTTGAAGGGTCTGCTGAGGTATGCAGTGACGAGCAACGCCATGTTCTCTACGAAAACCACTGTGGCATTCTGAACCCAAAGGACAATGTTTCTATCCAAAATGCCGGCACAGGCCCCCTACGCCTGTATCTTATCGAATTTGATGAATTGCGCTTGCCGGGCTCTTCCGAGGAGATTTCTGCTGAGCAGCTTCCGGTTTCTGCAGGTGTAATCGAATTGGCCTCATTCAGCCATTTTTCCGGGCTAGTGCACAATCTATACGAACGGCGGGCTCTCTCCGGGCCGCTTGAAGAGTACAAAAGCCACTTTATTTTCCAAGAGATCATTTTGATGATCTTGAAGAACGCTGAATGCAACAAGGAACAGGATGCCACAAGTGCGGTTCAGAAATCCATTGCCTTCATGGAGAATGCTTACGCCTTCGATCTCACGCATGGACAGCTTGCCGAAATGGCCGGGGTCTCCACCCGGCATTATTCGCGGATATTCAAGGGATTGACCGGCAAAAGCCCTATCGACTACCTCATCGAACTCCGAATGAACAAAGCAAAGACCCTGCTTCAGAGCCGGGAGGTATCGGTTGGTGAGGTAGCCGGGAGCGTGGGATTTCATGATCCCTTTCACTTCAGCCGCAGCTTCAAGCAGCATACAGGTGTCTCTCCCCGTCTGTACATTAATCTGCGCAAGCATAGCAGCAGGATCGCCTCTCTTCAGTATCTGGGCGAACTACTCGCCTTGGGCATCAAACCTGTCGGCGCACCTTCCCAGCTTCTAAAGGGCCGTTATTTGCAAGGCCATGTGGAGGGCATTACCGACATCGGCAAATCCGTAGTGGCACCATACTTGGACAGGCTTGCCACCTTAAAGCCGGATGTGATTCTTACCTTTGACGGCCATCATTACGATACTTATGCCAAAATCGCTCCTACACTGGATATGTCCTGGTCACAGCCTGTTTTTGACCGGTTCCGCTTTATTGCCGATTTGATCGGCAAACACCAAGAGGCTGAGCAATGGCTCAGCCGATACGAGGAGCAGACCTTTGCGGCCAGGAATGCTTTGAAATGGCATTTGCAAGCCGGACATACTCTCTCTTTTATCTGGACAAGAGGACTCCCGGAGACAGTGCAGGTCTATTACGACATGAAGGTTCTTTATCAGGATTTGGGATTTCAGGCTCCACCTCCGGTAGCTGCCGTTCAGAAGACCAAGGGCCATCCCTTCAAATCCAATATTCCGGTTCAGGAACTGCCTCATTATGTGGGCGATCATCTGTTTGTTGTGGTCTCACCGGACCCTGTCTCACAGCAGCACTTCCGTGAGCTCCGGCAAAGCGAGACCTGGAATAGCCTGCCGGCTGTTCAGAACCGCCGGGTATATCTAGGTTCGGAGGACTGGCTGCGCGAAGATCCGGTATCCATGTCCGGACAGATCCGAGAAGCTGTTCCTCTGCTCGTGGAATTAAATTGAGACTTTACCCTTTTTCCGCCTGCATCTTCACACGCCGGGCATCAATTAACCGCCATCCGGTAAGTACTGCCGCCACAAAGCAGATGGATGCAGAGGTCATAAAGACTACATGCATGCCTTCCAGGAAAATATCCGGACGGCCCGGGATCAACCCGGTCACACGATAGCCTGCCTCGTTGCTCATGACATGGAACAGGATCGTTGTCGCCAGCGTAATACCGACGACCATGCCGACATTGCGAATCAGTGAATTGACACTGCCTGCAGAGCCGAGCTGAGTGCGCGGCACTTTGGACATAATCAGTGAATTGTTCGGCGATTGGAACAGGCCGCTTCCGATACCAAGCATGGCAATCCACAGTCCGACAAGCAGGACTGAGCTGCCAGCGTGTAGCTTCGCCAGCCCAATCTGGGCTACGACCATGACGATAAGACCAGCAAAGGTCAGCAGCTCTGAGCCAATCTTATCCGACAATGCGCCACTTATCGGCGCCACAATGACCATGGAGATCGGCAGCAGCATCAGCAGGAAGCCGGCGTCGAACGGCGACAGGTTCAGCATGTTCTGTGCATAGAACGGGGCGATAATGTTGAAGCAAAAATTCGCCGCGAAGACGAGGAAGCCACAAAGGATGCTGACCGAAAATAGCGGATTTTTGAACAGGGACAGATTCAGCAACGGTTGTGTCTTACGGATTTCAACCCAGATAAACGCTGCAAAGGCACATACCGCTACAACCAGTGATATAACAATTCGTGTATCGCCATAGCCGATCTGCTGTCCAAGCAGTAATCCGGCGAACAAAAGAACGATAAAGAAAGCGAACAATATACTGCCGGGAATGTCGATTTTATCCTGAACCCGGACCAAATCCTTCGGAAGCACCTTCCAGCCTAGAATAATAGCAATCAGACCAATCGGGACGTTTACCCAGAAGATGTACTCCCAGCCTAGCGAGGACACGATAATCCCGCCTAGACTTGGCCCAGCGATGCTGCCGAGCGAGACGAACGTGCCGATGAAGCCGAGCGCCTTACCGCGCTCACTGGCCGGGAAGATATCGGTTACGATCCCTTGGCTGTTGGCCATCGTCATCGAAGCGCCGATAGCCTGAATAACACGTGACGCAATAAGCAAAGGCAAAGTAGTACTAAGTCCGCACAGCAGTGAACCAATAATGAACACCACAGTTCCGATTTTGAAAATTCGGATCTTCCCCGCGATATCCCCCAGTTTTCCAAAGAATAGAATCGCAGCACAGATCGCCATCAGGTAACCTGTCGTCACCCACTCAATCTGCGCAATTGGCAGGCCTAGGCTCTTGGACAATACCGGCAGCGCAATATTGACAATGCTCCCGTCCAGCGTCGCCATGAACGTAAAGAGATTCAACACAATCAGAATCATCCAGCGCCTTTTCTGAATATCGCTGTTCTCCTGATAGGTTGCAGGAATTGAACTCATAATTACACCTCGTTAAACTTAGAATGGTGGAACCGAAAAGAGGGTTGTCGAATCCAGAGGAATTTTAGTTGCGCACGCAACCAGTTCAATAATCCCCAGTGTACAGCATATTAGTTGCGTGCGCAACAATATTGTTGTACACTTTTATTCATATTGAGCGCTGACCTCGCATTCAAGCAATCTAACCAAAGAGGTGTGCAAGTTGAACAAGGAACCTATAGGGAAGCTGATCTCCCTGATTCATCGTCAGAACCAAAAAACGCTGTCCAGACAGCTGGTTACCTATGGAATCGGTAGCGGTGGACAGCACAGTTTTCTCAAGCTAATCATAGGGCGGCCGGGCATCACCCAGGATCAGTTAACGAATGAATTAAAATTCGATAAGGCAACTACTGCAAGAGCCGTGAAGCTGTTGGAGCAATCCGGCTACATCGAGCGGAAAGTCGATCCTGATGACCGCCGCTCCTACCTGCTCTATCCAACACCCAAAGCCATGGACTTTGCGCCGATCTTGCAGGAGATTCTGAATGGACTTAACCGCAAGCTTTCCCGTCATCTGACGGATGAAGAGGAAACACAGCTCATTTCCCTGCTAAAGCGAATTAGCCAGGAAGATGAATAACCTTTCCCCATATTTTTACTCCATATCACTAAAAATAACCGCAAGCTTTTCCGCGATGACGGATGGCTTGCGGTTATTTTTTAAGTCCATTTTCATCTATTGTCAGTTCAATACTCCACCTTATTAATAAAATTCAATTTGCACTATAGAGTTTAGCGCTCCATTATATAGGCAACTACTTTTATCCCCCTACTTTACGTATAAACGTCTCTGCGAACAGAGCTGCATCCTTTGGCCATCTGGCGGTCAGCAATTGACCATCCTCCACGATGAATGGCGTATTAAATGAAGGGCCCTTCACATAGTCCTCCCGCTTCTGCAGATGCCGGGTCACCTCATCCTGAACATATTCTGGATATGTACGGTAATAACGTCCGCGAGCCCAGGCAGTTAACCAATAGGCGGTCCGCTCCAGGGACTTGGTCAGACTCGTCATCTTTTTTCCGTATACCACCGCTTGACCGGTCTGAGGATCAATAGTCCGGGCCAGAACGATGGGGCCGTGACAGATCGCACCGACCGGTCTGCCCAGCTTCCAGAACTGCAGCACCTTCTCCTGCAAAGTAACGCTCTCCAGGTATACTGTCATTCCCTTCGCATGTCCTCCAGGCAAAATAAGACCGTCATAGGCTTCGGGATCAATACCCCCATATGCAAGCGGGTGCAAAAAGCCAGAGTCCAGCTCCAGCTGCTGGTGGTACCGCTGCACAACCACTTGGTCCGCCCCAAGCTGCCCGAACACAACTCCTGTCAACAAATAGGGATCGGTATAGGCGCGCTTCCCGTCAGGTGTGGCAAAATCCACCTGGAAGCCCGCTTCCCGGCAGAGATGCCACGGTACCACCACTTCTGTGGTATCAAAGTCTTGGGACGGTAGTGGAATCAGCACTCTTTTCTGCTGTGGCATGGTATTCTCTTCCCTTCATGGTCACTAAAAGCGGCCGTCATTGATCTACGCGATCATTTTATCACAAATTTTAAAAAAACATTTTGCCCAATGACTCTGGAGCGTTTAAAATGAAACTTGCATGAAAATACAGACCATTTCAGAAAGGATACACATACATTATAGATTAGGAGCGAAGACACCACATGAATTCATCAACAAGCAACGCGTCACCCCCGGCGAAAAAGGAACGTTTTCCTTTATCGCTGCTATGTCTAACCCTTGGCGCCTTCGCGATAGGAATGACAGAGTTTATTATTATGGGTCTGCTGCCCAATGTGGCTCATGACCTTGGCGTAACGATTCCGCAAGCCGGACAGCTCATTACCAGCTACGCCCTCGGGGTTGCCATCGGCGCTCCAATCTTGACCGTATTCACCCATAAGCTGCCTCAGAAAAAGCTGCTCGTCATCCTGATGCTCATCTTCATCGCGGGCAATGCCGTATCCGTCATCGCCCCAACCTACTCCCTGCTGATCGGAGCGCGCGTGATCACCGCTTTCGCGCATGGCACCTTTTTAGGGGTAGGCACAATTATCGCTGCACGACTTGTAAGGCCGGAGAAGAGGGCCGGCGCCGTCTCAATCGTATTGGCGGGATTGACGGTTGCCAATATCATCGGCGTACCGTTCGGAACTTTTATCGGCCAACAGCTGGGCTGGAGAGCCTCGTTCGGCGCTATTACCCTGCTGGGTATTGTATCCCTGCTCGGCATTATCCGCTTCATTCCTGTAATCACTCAGGATAAAATCAACAGCCTGGGCGAGCAGTTCCGCGGACTGATCAATCCGCAGGTCCTGCTGATCCTGTTGACTGGAGCACTCGGCTGTGGCAGTCTCTTCTCCCTGTTCACCTATATTACGCCAATGCTGGAGAATATCACTGGCTACGCCGAACACAGTGTCACCTGGATTCTGGTACTGTTCGGACTTGGCGTGACCATCGGTAACATTGTCGGCGGCAAACTCGCAGACTGGAAGCTGATGCCTTCCCTGATTGTTAATTTCGCGGTTCTGGCCGTTGTGATTTCCATCCTTAATCTCACGCTCGACAGCCCGGTGCTGTCCGTCATCAATATCTTCTTCTGGGGCATCGCCGCATTCGGCATTATGCCTGGCATTCAGCTGCGCATCATGAATCTGGCGCATAAGGCTCCCTTGCTGGCTACCACATCCAGCCACTCTGCGCTTAATCTGGGTAATGCTGGTGGCGCCTACTTCGGCGGGCTTGCGATCACCCACTTTGGACTGGAGTCCATTCCTTGGCTGTCCGCATCCCTTGCGATTCTGGGCTTCCTAGGTGCATGGCTCAGCTACGCCATTTCGCGGCGCAATGCTGGCGGAGTGGGTCAAATTACAACCACGCCATAATCAAAGTACAGTCTCGTCTAGCAAAGCAGTGCATCACAAACAAAGCAGTGCTTTACCAACATAGCACTGCTTCACCAAACAAAATAACCTTCAGCGCCACTGGAAAGTGGACTGAAGGTTATTTTTCTATTCAATATCTATAGTTATTATTTATCCAAATCGAACAGCAGCGGAACAACCTCGCCTTTGCCTACATCGATCAGACCAAGGTCGGTGATCTTAAGTGCCGGACTGACTGGCAGGGAATGTGTGCTGATGGACATAATCGGATTGTAGTGATTATAGCCGAGCGATTCCATGGCCGACCGCAGCTCCTTCACCTTCTGGGCAGTGATCTCCAGTGGCTCCTCGGTAAGAATACCGCCGACCGGCAGAGCCAGATGAGCGAGCACCTGTCCGTCACAGACCACACAGAACCCGCCTTGACCAGCGATAACTTCGTTCGCCGCCAGTGCCATATCCCCGGGGTTATGTCCGACGACCAGCAGATTGTGGTTATCGTGTGAATAGGTAGTCGCGATGGCGCCACGTTTGATAGTATCGCCGCCAATCAAGCCGTAGGCCCGGTTGCCGTTCTTACCGTATCGCTCAAAGGTAGCGATAAGGCCATAGCCGCTCTCCTGCCATTGCAGCAGACCGTTACGAACCTCTGCCTCGCTATGCTTCTCCTCTGTGAAGGTGGATACGTTGTTGACCATCATTACACGGCAGCCATAACGTCCATCCGTCTTCTCCGAGACAACCGTAAAGTCGGCTGCGGTTACGGGGCTAAGCTTCACACTCTGGTAAAAATGCGCCGGGAACCGGGGCTGTGACTCTGGCTGGGACTGCGGCTGATGGCGGTCATAAGCCTGCTTGCCGCCTTTGTAGACCGCGTCCAATTCAAACGAATGCAGATCAGACAAGAGCAGATAATCTGCGATCTTGTTCGGCGCAATCACACCACGGTCCTGCATTCTCATCCGCCGGGCAGGGGTAAAGGTTGCTGCATAGACAGCATCCTCAGGCGTCATGCCCATCTTGATCGCTTTGCGCACCAGATGGTCCAGATGTCCGGTTGCCACTAGCGAGTCCGTCATCACATCATCGGTCACGAAGCAAAAATGCTCACCGACAGGATGCTGAATCAGGTAGTCCACTACATCAGGGGTCATGGACTTCTCCTGAATTTCAATGAACATCCCGGCAGCAATGCGGGCAGTCAGCCCTTCAATGCTCTGGTGGGTATGATCCGAGTCAATGCCCGCATAAATCAGCTGATGCAGATCGAGATCCAGCAGCTTCGGGGTATGCCCCTCAATCACCAGCTCCGGATAGCGGCTGCGGATATGCTGGAGTATACGGTTGCTTTTGCCATCCGGGTCACGAATGACATCCACATAGTTCATAACTTCCCCAAGACAGATCATCTGCTCAGTCGCCATCAGTTGGTCGATATCCTCAATCTCTATAGAACCGCCGGTAGTTTCCAATAGTGTCGCCGGTACAGAGCTTGGAATTGCATAGAACATGTCCACCGTGCAGTCTTCACTAGCCCGAATCATCTCATGTACACCTTCGACACCGAACACATTGGCCATCTCATGCGGTTCCGGAACGATCGTTGTCACCCCATGACGCAGAATGCCATACGAGAACGTCTCCGGTGTAATCATGGTGCTCTCAATATGCAGATGGATGTCAATCAGACCGGGAACCATATATCTCCCTTGGCCCTCAATGATCTCATTCGCAGTGAATGTATCCGCGCCTAGACCACCGATATACAGGAATCGCCCATCCTTGACAGCCACATTGGCCAGCTCAAATCTTTTATAGTAACTGTTATACACATTCACATTCAGAATTAGTTGATCCGTAACCATCGTATATGCTCCTTACTGCGGCTTACTGCACCAGCACTAGCTTGTCTTTTGGAAAATAAATCGTAACCTGTTCCCCTTGTGCAAAGGGTACATCCATCTCCTGATTGACCGTAAATACGCCTAGCTCCGTCTCTACTTCATACTGGTAACTCCGTCCCAGATAAGTGCTTACTTGCACTCTGCCTGAAAGGGTATTGCCTGAGAGAGGCGCTTCCTGTGTACTAGGCCACAGTTGAAGGTCATCCGGCCTGATCGCGCCCAGCATCCCAAGGTTGCCTGCCCCATTCGGGCGTTTGGCTGCCAGGAACTTCAAAGCTCCCCGGCTCAGCTCGATATCTTCACCTGCATCGCTGCGGCTCTCGAAGGCAATAAAGTTGCCGAAGCCGATAAACCGGGCCACATATTCACTAGCCGGATATTTAAAAATAGTCGTAGGATGAGCCAACTGTTCAATCTTTCCGCTGTTCATCACGGCTACCTGATCGGAGATGGAGAAGCATTCCTCCTGATCATGGGAGACGTAGACCGTTGTAATCCCAAGTTCCTGCTGAATCCGGCGGATCTCGACGCGCATATTCACCCGCAGGTTCGCGTCAAGGTTACTCAGCGGCTCGTCGAAGAGCAGCAGATCCGGCTCGATGACCAATGCCCGCGCAATCGCAACACGCTGCCGTTGTCCACCGGAGAGCGCCTTCGGCAATCTTTTCTCAAATCCGCCCAGGCTAACGATCTCCAGCATACGGGTCACCCGCTGCTTCACTTCCGCTTCCTTCATCTTGCGCAGACGCAGGCCGAAGGCCACGTTATCGTACACCGACATATGCGGGAACAAGGCATAGCTCTGGAATACAAAGCCAAAGTTCCGCTTGTTCACCGGCACATTGGTGTAATCCTTGCCTCCGAACATGAACTTGCCCTGCTCGGCATTCAGGAAGCCGGCGATTAAGCGCAGGGTAGTTGTTTTGCCACAGCCGCTGGGGCCGAGCAGGGACAGGAGCTTCCCTTTTTCAATCTGCAAATTGAAATCTTCCAATATAAAACGGTTGTCGTAAGCAACCGATACTTGTTCTAGACTTATTAGTGCCATTACCGTATGCCTCCGTTATCGTTTGGTAAAATAGGCGAATCCCATCAGCCGCTCGATGATAAACATCAGCGCTGCCGTCAGCACCATCAGGATGACCGAAATCGCTGCAATTGTAGGGTCAAAATAATTCTGCACATAGGTCAGCATTTGAATCGGCAAGGTGCTTACCCCTGGACCGGTCATAAACACGGAGATGTCCACGTTATTGAAGGATTCCAGGAATGCGATCAGTACCGCAGCCAGAATGCCGGAGCGAATGTTGGGCAGCACTACTTTGAAAAAGGTCTCTAGACGGCCCGCGCCCAGACTCTGTGCAGCTTCTTCTACGGCAAAATCGAAATTGGCCAAGCTTGAGGCAATGACTCTGATAATAAACGGGAGCATAATCACCGTGTGGCCGATCAGAAGACCGGCATAAATCGGCAGTCCGTATACCACAATCAAATAGCGCAGCAGTGTGAACCCCAGCACAATGCCGGGAATGAGCACTGGTGACAGGAATAACGCGTTAAGCGTATCACGGCCCCGGAACTCGAACCGGCTCAGGGCATAGGCCGCCGGCACACCCAGCAGCAGCGCCAGCAGATTGCCTAGCATCGACACTATAATGGAGGTCTTGAATGTCTCCATGAACATGCTTACTTCAAAGATATTACGGTACCATCGTAGCGAAAAGCCCTCCGGGGGGAATTTCAGGACAGTGCCCGGCTCAAATGAAGTAATAGAAATAATCACGAGCGGGCCTAGCAGAAACACAAACACCAGCAACGTGTACAGCGAGAGCCCACGGTTTCCTTCCTTCATCTTCTCACCCCTTCGGATTTAGTCGGTTCGCCCAGGCATTCATCAGACCAACCACCACAAATGTAATCACAATCATTATCACGGCAATGACAGACGCCGCCTGCCAATCATTTAAGGTCATAGCATTTTGGTACAGGAACGTTGCAACGACGCGTTCTTTACCGCCTAGCAGCGCAGGAGTCGTATAGGCTGTCAAGCTGCCTACGAACACGAGAATACTGCCGATAATCAGCCCCGGTACGGTGAGCGGGAAGATGATTTTGCGGAAAGCTGTGAACGATGAAGCGCCCAGACTGCGGGCAGCCCGCACCAGCTCATAATCCAGATTCTCCATGACGCCCAGCAGGGTGATAATGATCAGCGGCAGGAAGAGATGCACGAGACCGACCATCATAGCCACCGGTGTATAGAGAATCTCGAGCGGCTTTTGAATCAAGCCGATGTTCATCAGGAACGTATTGAGCAGCCCCTTCTTCCCCAAAATGATCATCCAGCTGAAAGAACGGACAACTGGGCTGGTCAGCAGCGGGAAAATGGACAGTGCGAGCAGAATGCTTTTCTTGCGGATGCCCGCACGAGAAATATAATAGGCGGCTGGATAGCCCAGCACCACGCATACCAAGGTTGTCACTACACTCACCCGAAGGGTGGTGAGCAGGATTTTATTGAAATACCCGTCGCGGAAAAAGGTCATATACCCTTCCAGCGTCAGACTGCCATCCGGCATAAAGGTTGAAACAATTGTAAGAATGATAGGGATCAGCATGAATGCTGCCAGGAACAGAAATCCCGGCAACAGCAGCAGATATAAATATCTTTTATTCATTGAGTTAACTCCCGTCTGTCTTCAGCTCTTGGTTCAGACTCCCGGTGAATAGCGTAAGAAAAGCAGGGCCATCCACCTCCAGGCAGACACTGACATTATGCGGCTTGTTCAGCCGGTTCTGAAAATCACAGACCGTCTGCCCGTCGCACAGCTCGCTCCGGGTCTCTACATCCACGTAATAATCCAGTTTTGTCACCAGGTCCGGATTAATCGCCACACCTACCGCCAATGGATCATGCAGGGCACAGGCTTCAACGCCGTTGCGCTCGTAATACCGCTGGCGGTAATCAGCCGTACTCTGCTCCACATACGCTGCGATCTCGGGATTCGTCAGCTTGGCAATATCCTCTTGCGACAGCAGCGCCTTGCGAGTGACATCCAGACCCACCAGAGTGAGGTGCGGGAAGCCCGCACCCATCACCAGCTTGGCGGCTTCGGGATCAACATAAATGTTGTACTCTGCCGTAGGGGTGATATTCCCTGAACCGCGCACCACGCCGCCCATGATGATGACCTCGGCGGTATGCTGCACCAGCTCCGGACATTTCTGCAGCACTTCGGCCAGATTGGTCAGGGGAGCGGTCATAATCAGCGTGACCTCTCCCGGCTGACTCATCACCTGACGGATGATGAAGTCTGCTGCGGATTCTTCCTCCGCACGCTTACTGACTACCATATCCGACAATGCCCCACCGATGCCGTCGCGTCCATGCACCCGATGCTCGAAATGTACCTCGCGGGCCAGCGGCTTGTCCGCCCCCCGGTACACCGGAATCTCGTTCTGAACGCCGAGAAACTGCAGAATTTTGCAAGTGTTCTCCGTCGCCTGATCCAGCGATACATTGCCATTGACCGTAGTAATCCCAAGGATGTCGAGCGCTCCGCTCTTCACCGCCAGCATGATGGCCAAGGCGTCGTCCACGCCGGTATCCACATCGAGAATTACTTTTTTACGAATAGTCATCCTTAGCCACCGATCTCTTTGTTCCAGCGATCCGTCCATGCTTTGATGTTATCGTTGACGAATTTCATATCCAGCTTACGCAGCTTGCCCACCACATCTGCACCGTAAGTTACGCCCTTGGCTTCCTCTTCGTTCAGAACAACTTCAGTGTTTACCGGGGAATCAACCTTGGCTTTAGCGGATTTCTCTTGAACTTCCTTGCTCAGCTGCCAGTTGATGAACTCTTCGGCCAATTCCTTGTTATCCGTACCTTTGACTACGTTGATGGTGTTCATAACAGCAAATGCGCCTTCAGACGGAGCCACAAACTTCGCATCCGGAACTGCGGCTTGCAGATCCTTGAAGTACATCTCCATGATCGGTCCTCCGGCAATTTCCTCCTGGCTGAACATGTTCACGTATTCGGAAGTCTGGCTGTAGTATTTAATCACGCTTGGGTTAATTTCCTTCAGCTTTGCAAAGGCTTGATCTTCATTGAAATCGGTGTTGCCTGCCACCACAGAAGCCGCATCCACCATCATCGGTCCTGCAGTCGCCGTAATCGCCGGAAGCGTCAGATTGCGGTCAAACGCCGTCCAAAGATCTTTCCAGGATGTGATCTCACCCTTGACCAAAGCCGGATTGTAGGCGATACCGAGACGTCCGATCGTATAAGCCGGGCCGTAGCCCTCACCCAGTGGAGCTTTGGCAATATCATAGACATGCTGGAGATTCGGCACCTTTGCGGTATCGATGGTATCAATCAATCCTTCATTAATACCTTGCTGAGCGTAGTAATCGGATAGGTAAATGACATCCACGTTCGAGCTACCCTGACGGATCTTGTTCAGGCGCTCAGCGTTGTTACCAATCTCCACGACAATCTTGACGTTGTGTTCTTTCTCAAAAGGTGCGTACACTGCTTCCTTGAAGAAGTCTTCCGAGAAGCCCCAGGTGGAGATTACCAGTTCCTTGGGTGCTCCTGATTTCCCATTGTCCCCAGCGGTTCCGCTGTTCGTTCCGTTAGCTGTAGTAGCGGAATTACTTCCCGATGATCCGCAAGCGGTCAGTGCCGCAGTAAGTGTAAGCGCAAGTGCTGTTCCCCAAATCTTTTTCATAATCCAATAGACCTCCCTGATGTGTGTGTATGAAGCTAATATGGCTTAAATCTCATCATTCTCGTTGGCAATCGTTCATTTCAGCCCGCATTTCGGGCACCCGGCGATGTTGACAGCACCTCCTAACCTTAATTAAATTCTATGGTTCCCAGTTTTCCTCATAAAAAAAGAAAAGTATTCTTGTAGGAACAAGAACACTTTTCTCCGTGTAAACAAAGGAAAGAGCTACCCGTTATAGAAAGACGGTCTTCGCTTAAGATAGATCAAAAGCAAAAATCCGTGTAGGTATTTTAATCTTCAGCCAAAATCATGTTCGTAAAAGCCCATTGGGTTCGCGCATCATAATCTCTCAGCAGAACCTCAATCTTTAGCTCCATCTCTTCCTCTAACCTCTCCTGGAACTTCTTCTTGAACAGGAGCGACATCCGAAAGTCCACTTCCTGCTTAAGCTCCGGCGCCTCGCCTTCCAATGCGGAAGAACGGGGAGAACGGCGGTGTTTGGCGTGAAAGGTAATGACCCGCTGATCGACAGTTACGCGGAGCAGGGTCGTCCCGAAACCAAACAATTCCTTGGAGAGCTCATTGTAGATCTGGCACATCTTCTTCTTGTTATCATTACTGTCCAGTTCTGCCATGAAACCACCTTCAACAACAGAATATCGTACAATCACATCAATATTTAATGCCATTATACATAATTATTGCGTTTCAGGCAAGAAAAAAGGCAAACATAACATGTAAGTCACTCCAAACACGAACGATAGATCTTTTTAATACAGAAATTTGAGCCTTTTTGCCCTTTCTGTCCCCTGTCAGACCTATAATTCCCTGCATAAGGTTTGACGTTGATAATAATTATCAATTAAAACACTTCATATATAAAAGTAAGTTCAATTAGGAAGGTGCCCGCTGATCCCGGAAGCTACAGCCAAACGCTCAATCGTGATCTCCTCGGAATAATAGCGGTCGATCTCTGCCTTCACTTTAGCGAGCAGCTTCACCGTTTCTTGACCTTGGTACTCTATGATCAACGCCAGCAATTCATGAAATGTAGCCTGGGCGCGCATCTTATCCGCCAGACCTTCACTGAGCCAACTGCGGTGTATTAGGCCACATAAAGCTGGAGCTGCCGGTATCACTTCGTAGTGCCACCTTGGAACAAAGAAACAATATAAGCTGAACAAAAAAAGTAACGAGAAGTAAGAAGAAGCACGGGGAAAGTTTAGACTGTGTGAGCGAGATGCTCAGATGCAAGCTCTCCGTAGGGAAGCCGGTATCGCAATTCTAAGCTTTCTCCAGGTTTTAAACGTATTAAGCGAAATTAAAATTCTCACGGAAGAGTGTCAGAATGGAAGACTGCGTGACGAAGGGGATTACGATTTCAGGCGTTATTCTGGTGGAATTGGGGCTTTAAGAAGGGATCTAAGATAGGGCTTTAGGGCGCTAGCCTCCGATCCCCCTCCCCCTTCCCTGTCTTCTTAACCCCGAAAAATGGTCTACCTCCTAAACTAAGCTGTCTTCTTAACCCCGAAAATGGTCCACCTCCTAACTAAGTGCATTTTTGTACCTTATTTTCCTTGATTATAGGTAAAAAAAGCAAATAAGGGCATTATTGTATCTTAATTTCCGAAAAAGTACGCTGAAGAGGATATTCAGGAAGATTTAAGGTACAATATTGCACTTAATTCCCAATAAACCTGAGTTGCAGAGTATTTAAGGTACAAAAATGCCGTTATTTGCACTTCGGGAGTAACTTCTAGGCTTTGAGTTGTTATTTTTATTCGTTCTATATAGATCGCGACCGGAAGTCCAAGCATTGCACCGTAGGAACGACTGAGCTTTACGTTTGAATCTTGAGTTCACTTTATATAATTTTAACGTAGAAAAAATAAGCTCCTGCCGGAATCTAAGGCGGGAGCTTTTTTCATTTGAATACACCGTTCCAAACATGACACTGTGCTGTCCAGTTGCCTGTGCTATTCTACCTTAAAAGGAGGCGCTAATCAGATGAAATACGAATGGAAGAAACAGGACAAATCCTTCTACCTGCCACAAGCGAAACCAGAGCTGATCACGGTTCCCGGCTTTAATTATTTTATGCTGGAGGGGAGCGGCAATCCCAACAGTAACTTATTCACTGAAGCTGTAGCCGTACTATACTCCCTCTCCTATGCCGCCAAAATGCTTCCCAAAAAAGGAAGACTGCTCACCGAGGGCTATTACGATTACTCCGTCTTTCCGCTGGAAGGCGTCTGGGATCTCACCGAAGAAGGAAGACAGAAAGATGTTCTGGATAAAGACGAGTTGCTATATACGCTGATGATTAGACAGCCTGAGTTCGTCACCGCCGACTTAGCAGCTGAAATTATAAAGATGGTGAAGCTCACCAAGCCACATGTGCTGATGGAAAAGGCCATCTTCGGCAAGGTCGAAGATGGCCTAAGTGTACAAATGCTCCATTACGGATCATATGACGATGAGCCGGAAAGCTTTGCAGCTATGGAGGACTACTGCATGCGTAATGGGTTGATACGAGCCTCCAAGACCCATAAGGAAATATACCTGACGGACGCCCGAAGAACCCGCCCCGACAAGCTGAAGACTGTCCTCAGATTCAAAGTTAACCGGAACTAATAGGACCAAACCGATTGGGGCAGAACGGTAAGGGAAAACGATAAACCATGCTGGATGAACATACGGGATAAGACTAACCAGACGAGGCGAACCAGATACGCCACACCAGCTAAACCATACCGGATAATCATTCCAGATACGCCACACCAGCTAAACCCTACCGGATAACCATTCCAGATACGCCACACCAGAAAACCATACCGGATAACCATTCCAGATACGCCAAACCAGCTAAACCATACCGGATAACCATTCCAGATACGCCACACCAGAAAACCATACCGGATAACCATTCCAGATACGCCACATCAGCTAAACCATACCGGATAACCATTCCGATACGCCACACCTGTTATGTCAAACTGGATAGGCCAAACAAGGCAACCCGCCCCTCCACCCTCCGTACCCAGAACTACCTAGTGCCCGGACACCGCCGAGTCCCCGGCTGCCGAGGCGTCCATCTTCTGCCGGCCCATGAAGAAGGAAGCCAGCAGTGCTAAGGCCGCCGGAACGAGTGCCCAGGCAAAGGTGTGCGTGATGGATGAGGATAATCCTTCTGTAATTTTGGATAAAATTTCAGGTGGGATCATCGCTCTAGCTTCCGGCGACAGCAATGAATGCGGGTCTTTGAAATCCAGCGCTCCGGCTGGAGCTCCTCCGCCCCCACCTCCGGCGAACATGCTGGCCAAGCTGCCGGTGAAGTAATGGCTTTGGATAATACCAAAGCTGGTAATCCCGACAGTCATCCCCAGCGAACGCAGGAAATTAAGCGTTGCGCTGGCAGAGCCGCGCTGCTGAGCGGTCAGCCCGTGAATAGCAGCTGTGCTTAGCACCGAGAACGAAGCGCCAATACCAAGACCGATCAGGATCATATACACAGTTACAAGTAGACGTGAAGCATCAGGCGTAAGTGTCGCCACAAGCCCTGTTCCCACCACCAGCAGCGCTAGTGTAGGAATCAGCAGGCTGCGGTAGCTTGTTTTAGACATCAAGAAGCCGCCTGTTGATGCTGTAACTACTGAACCAACCATCATAGGCAACAGTACCATCCCCGAATTCGTCGCCGAACCGCCCATAACTCCCTGAATAAAGATCGGGATATATACAGAAGCCACAATAAATGCCGCTCCGCTAAACAATGCGCACAGGATGCTGAAGGCGTACAGCCGTTTTTTAAATAGTGCAAACGAAATGATCGGCTCTGCAGCCTTCGTCTCCACATACAGGAATACGGCTGCCAACACGGCGAACGCTGCGAATAATCCTAGAATCATCGCTGAATCCCAAGCATACTCCTTGCCACCAAGCTCCAGCGCGAACATTAAAGAGATGACCGCCCCAAGCAATGTGCCTGCACCCAGCCAGTCGATCGGCAGCTTGGAGTGCTCATGCGATTCTCTGTAAAAGAACACTACCATCACAAAGGCAATCAGTCCGAGCGGCAGATTAATGTAGAACACCCATTGCCAGGCGATATGGTCTGTAATGTACGCCCCCAGCAGCGGGCCAAACACACTCGACAAGCCGAATACCGCGCCGAATGCCCCGCCCAGCTTACCGCGCGACTCCAGCGGAACGGCATCGAACATAATCGCAAAAGCAATCGGCACGAGTGCTCCACCGCCAATACCCTGCACCGCCCGATAGGCCGCAAGCTCCGTTATCGTGCTGGCAGTTCCGCACAGGGCTGAACCTGCCATAAAAACAATAATTCCAAAGATAAAGAACTTCTTCCGTCCATACATATCCGACAGCTTGCCAAAGATCGGCATACCTGCCATTTCTGCAACGAGATAGGCGGAGGTTACCCAGACAAATTTGTCCATGCCCCCTAGTTCTCCTACAATATTGCCCATAGCCGTTGCAACAATCGTACTGTCCATAGAAGCCATCAATATCCCCAGCAGCAATCCTGCAATGACTATGCCCAAATTGGGCGATTTGGCTGCACTCATCTTTTCCACTCCTTAATTTCTGTATATCACACTATATTGCTCTGAGCAGCCTGTCAGATCTTCACCTGTTGCTTCACCATGGCATTCTTGTGAATCTCCAGCTTCTCCCGGTATTCCACCGTTTGAATTACACAATCCGGACCGATGATCACTGATCCGCCACGAACAGTATCGGCTACTGTACATTGCAGTTCTATAGTATCCCCTTCAATCAGATCTGCTCTGAAAATAACATCCTGCTTCGCTTTTATTAAGTTAAGCAGTTTGCCTGTCTTGTTTTGCTTAATAACAATAGTACCGCCGCCAACCTCCCGGGCCTTACCAGCCCCATACAAGTTGATCTGCATTCGCTCTGCACTGAGCAGACCTTCCACCACGGCTGCGCCGGAAATCTCCAGCTGCTCTGCTTCACAATCACCATGTACCACAAGACTTCCACTAAAGTCTATTTGCTCCATTCGAGCTGAGGCGGCTTTAACCTCTCCGGTTCCACGCAAGGACTGCCCTGTAAGCACTCCAGCTACAGCAAGTTCACCTGTCACTTTCAGCTTCTCCAACCGCAGGTCACCATCCACCCTTACATTACCGGTTAGACTCAATCTCCGGCAGTCTACAGTATCGTTGAATTGGCATTCACCTGTCACTTTGACGTTCAGGAAGGAACCTCCCCCTGATGTGCTAGTCCCCACCATACTGAGGTTGTTAAGCGTAGTATTGTCAGACACCGATCTTCTCCTCCCTTCCTACTCTGGCTCCCGGATGTACGGTTAGCTGTGAACGATATTCCACGGCTCCAACCGTGCAGCCCTCTCCAATGATCACAATATTGCCTCTGATAACATCGGCATTCGTGTATTCCAAATCAATGAAATCACCCTCAATAGTCCCGGCGTTCAGCTCCGGCTTGAGTTTAGGGAACATTCCTCCTAGCAGCCTGTTCCACGTCCCTTGATTGTTCTGACGAATCACGAGACTCTCGACACCAATCTCATTGGCCTTGCCTGGTCCATGCAGGACAAAATCCACATGCCCCGCGCTCAGCAGACCATTGACCGTAAAAGCCCCTTCTCCGGTTAATTCCTCTAGCTCGCAATCCGCCTTTGTACTGATCACACCATTGAGCACACAGGATTCTCCCCGTAAGGAACCTCCGATTCGGACCATACCTTCCGCCTTGAGCGTTCCAATTTTCAGACTTCCCTTAACATTCATATTACCGTTGCATTCCAGTTCTTCTGCCCGAAGATCACCCTTCATATGAACATGACCATTTCCTTTAAAAATTCGCGCTTCCACCGAACCGTTAACGGTAGCTACGCCATCCAGCCTAACCATATCATAAGTGCCTCCAGAGGCCCCTCCTACGCCAGCAATGACCAAATCACCGTGTTGCTTCACCATGCTCATTCCCTCCATTAATTAAGCTTTCCTCTTAACTGCTCCATTAGACTACCTACGGTGATCCTGTTGACAAGCCGCACCCCTGCATCAAAGATCAGCTCAGTTGGTGCATATGCAATAAGGAACGACGTCACACCCATTTTGCGGATAAAAAACAGTTCCCATGCCTTCCCTTCCAATCTCGCCGAATTCTCCTGTAAGGTACGGAAGAGCAGATCACCTTCTTCAAGGTTCATCTCTCCACTGCTCAGTAGGCTGTCAATAACGAACAGATACATCACTTCATCAATCGTGTATTTCCCCTCTGCTTCCAGCGGCTTGCCAAAGCGTTCTAACACTAATGTCGAAACAATGTTACGTTCCAACAGCTCTTTACCTGATATTACTGTTTTGCTGATCGGCGGGGCTGAAGATAATTTATCTGCCAGCTCATCCAGCGAGAGGTCGTCTTTCATGCTTATAATGTTATCGATGCGGGCCAGAATCATCTTTCTCGGAAAAAAGGTTTCTTGCCCAGTAAAGGTTGATTTGCGGATAAACCATTCTTCAGGAATCAGCTGCTTCCGCTTCCAGCGGTAGAGTTGGCCGTAGGATATGCCGGTTAAATCCAGCAAATCCTTTTTGGATATCAGATTTTCTTCCATATTGATCACTCCTCGCGACCATCGTAACATAACACTGTTACGTTGTAAATCTAAAACTATACCTAAATCTATTCAAGACTATTTAGGACGAACTTAAGCCCTCACATAAAATTCGGTCGTCATTATGGTGAATATTTGAATAGTTCATTCTCCCTGCGTTTTTCCATCCTGATTTTATACCAGAACATTGCGGATGAACCTCCGCCCAGAGGATGATTTTATGGTTACCCCAAGGAGTACATCCCCCTAAGGTGTCTAGATTGAGAGATGGGCAGAAACTGCTATATCGGTTTTTTCCCTATGGAGCGGCATATTTTTCAATCCGTGCTGGACATAAGGAAGTTAGACTGGGAGAAATTTGACGAGGAACGCATCATTTTATCGCTGGAGCAATCTGGCCTGCGTTTCACGACACTCGCGGAGGAGCCCGGCGAAGTCTCTGAGCAGAAGCTTTATGAGCTTTATAAGGAAACTGCGTTCGATATTCCAGGATATACAGGTGATTTTCCTGTGATTGAGGAATGGCGTAAATGGCAC
Source organism: Paenibacillus agri (assembly GCF_013359945.1). Lineage (GTDB taxonomy): Bacteria > Bacillota > Bacilli > Paenibacillales > Paenibacillaceae > Paenibacillus_AQ > Paenibacillus_AQ agri. The sequence goes on from NZ_JABWCS010000218.1 coordinate 41,048, forward strand.
TTGATGGTAGACGGTTATGCGCCGGAACAGGTAATTATTGCTGCGGTTGGCGACAAGTATGTCGGAGTATCCAATGTGCTGTACAATCAGCAGTCCAATGGCATGTATCACGAGTATACCGGGGTAAGCCGTGCCTATCGCGGCCGTAAAGTCGGGCTGGGACTTAAACTCAAAGCAATCCAGCTTGCCAGACGTGTTCGTGCAGATTATATCCGAACAGACAACGATTCCACTAACGCTCCGATCCTAAAGATCAACCGGTGCCTAGGCTATGTACCACTGCGAGGATCTTACTGGATGTTGGGACGTCCTTTCTAGGCAAGCCAGATTGGTCACAGACTTCTAAATAGGAGAAATGAGCATGCTTCAGTTACTACCTGTATCAGGATACAGATCCTGATCCCACCCATGTTATTTATGATTTTATGATTCTCCGGAAGTTCAGGAGTGATCTGAACAAGTATATTCAAGCTTTTAGCACCAAGTGATCCATAAATCGTCCTATTCATAGTGACAAAAAAGAGCAGACAATTCCCCAAAGGAAATTGTCTGCTCCTGTGATTTAAACCTGTTCCAGCGCCGCCAACGCGGCCTGTCTTATTCCTCAGCCTGGGCCTCGGCAGCAGCGTCTGCAGCCGGTTCACCAGCTTCTTCAGCGTCTGGCGCCTCTGCAGCTACCGGAGGTGCGATCCGGATGATTAGCGTATCTTCCGGAGTCAATATCTCCCAGCCCTCATGCTTCGGCAGGTCGGAGACGAGCAGCTGATCACCAATCTCCAGGCTGCTGATGTCCACATCGAACGTTGCCGTCAATTTATCTGGCAGTGTGCGAATATCCAGTTCATACAGCTCTACCTGCTGCACGCCCCCGCTCTTCACACCTGCCGGGTCTCCTGTAAAATGAAAGGCAACCTTGGTATCCAGTTCTGCCTTCATATCAATTTGTTGAAAATCCACATGCAGCAAATGGCGCGATAGCGGCTGGCGTTGCGCTTCTTGAATCACAGCATTTTTGGCGCCTGCGCCCGGTAGTTCAAGCTTCAGGATCGCCCGCGGATTCTTGCTCAAAATTTCGTTGATCGTTTTTGCATCCGCAGAAAAGGAGTGAGTATCTGAACCTGCACCGTAGACAACGACCGGTACAAAGCCTTTACGCCGCTGGGAAGCGGCCTTGCCGGATCTTTCGGTCAAACGTACTGTTGTATTCATAACAATTCCTCCTAAGTAGGGATTTAAAAAACAAGACCGATTAGATATGTATGTCTAATCAGTCTCTTATTAACCATATTTAGCTGCATTGGAATCAGTATAGCACTGCGGATGGGACAAGTCAAAAAAGTCATAAATGATATAAATATCCATAATCCACACTGTTCTGTGCTTTGATCCTACCGAGAGCAAAACCCCAAATGAACGGATTAATCATTAAGCAATCACCCTATCCGCAGATAAAAGACAAGCGTTGCTTTATCATTTAACACCTTATGTTCCCCCGTCTTTGCAAAACCCATTTTTTCATACAGCCAGCAGTTTCGTTTTTCCTGTGCAATCGTCGCTAGCTCCCAAGTAGCCGCCTGCGGGAACATCTCTATGATCAGATTAAGCGCTCTTTGGGCTATCCCCTTTCCCTGGTATTCAGGAAGGATAAAGAGTGGCCCCACCCACATCCGGGTCTCATCCTCTTTCCAAGTCGCGCGTATGCCCCCGACGAGCACGTCATCCAGCACAATTTTATAAAATCCGCCCTGAGGATTCGTAATTCTGCCCATCACCTTTTCAATGTCTTCATTGGCCGGACTGGTATCCTCATCCTTGTATTTTTCCAACGAAGGCAGAAAAGCTTGGACTTGAATGTTGTGAAGAGCTTCCGCGTCTGACTCCACAGCCTTTGCAAGTGTCACCCTCATGTCTCTCCATCCCCTGTTCGTAGGTAATAAAACCCATTTTATCATTTTTTCACAGGGCTGAGGCAACTAACGTAGTGTGAACTTAAAAATCTAACGTCCTGGATGGGTGAAATCCTTGGTATACAAGGGTCAGGAGCCATTCCGTTATTCCAGTACCCTATCAAGTAAAGGTAAGCTTTTCGGCGCACCTAAACCAGATGACACGCTACAAAATGTCCGCCTCCGGCATCCCGGAAGACGGGAACCTGTGAGCGGCAGACCTCCTCGGCGAAGGGGCAGCGCGTATGGAATTTACAGCCCGATGGCGGATTCGCCGGGCTCGGAATATCACCCTTCAGTACAATTCGCTCCCGCTTCAGCTTCGGGATCGGAATCGGCACCGCCGACAGCAGCGCCTTCGTATAGGGATGCAGCGGATGACGGAACAGCTCGTCCCGGGAGGCCGTCTCGACCATAGAGCCGAGGTACATGACTCCGATGGTTGTGCATAAATGCTCCACGACGCTGAGATCATGGGAGATGAACAAATACGTCAGTCCACGGCTCTGCTGCAGCTTGCTGAACAGGTTGATGATCTGAGCCTGGATCGATACATCCAGCGCAGAGACCGGCTCGTCGGCGATAATCAGCTCGGGATTCAGAATCAGCGCCCGCGCAATGCCAATCCGCTGCCGTTGCCCACCCGAGAATTCATGCGGGAAACGGTCGATATGGTACGACGATAATCCGCAGGATTCCAGCGTTTCCAGCACCAAATCGCGTACATCGCTACGGGAACATAACCCGTGGTCCAGCAGCGCTTCGCCGATGGCATCCCCTACCCGTACCCGCGGATTCAGCGAGCTGTACGGGTCCTGGAAGATCAGCTGCATCTTGGGCCGCAGCCCACGCAGCTCTTCGGGCGGCAGGGTGTGGATATCCACACCTTTGAACTTCACCTCGCCGGCCGTCTTCTCCGTCAGGCGGAGAATGGTGCGGCCAACCGTGCTTTTGCCGCTGCCGGATTCTCCGACCAGCCCGAAGGTCTCCCCGGGCTGCAGCCGGATGCTAATGTCATCCACGGCCTTGACCTGACCCACTGTGCGGTTAAGCAAGCCTTTCGTAATTGGAAAATACTTCTTCAAGTGATTCACTTCCAGCAACGTCTCAGGCATGGATTAACGCCTCCTCATAAAGCCAGCAAGACACCTTTTGTCCATTGCCAACGTCTTGTAGCACAGGCTGCTTGCTGCGGCACACCGGCATGCAGTGTTCACAGCGGTCATGAAAATAACATGACGGTGCAAGCTCCAGGGGATTGGGCACCTGTCCCGGAATCGAGTACAGCTCTTCCTGCCGCTGGTTGATCACCGGCTTCGATTTAAGCAATCCCCGGGTGTACGGATGCTTGGGATTGCTGAATAATTCTACAACCTCGCCCTCCTCCACAATCTTGCCGGAGTACATCACGATCACATAATCAGCCATCTCCGCTACCACGCCAAGATCATGTGTGATCAGCAGAATGGACATACCCGAGTCGGCTTTGAACTGTCGCAGCATGTCCAGAATCTGCGCTTGAATCGTCACATCCAGCGCTGTAGTCGGTTCGTCGGCGATGAGCAGCTTCGGGCCGCAGGAAATCGCGATGGCGATCATAATCCGCTGCAGCATCCCGCCGCTCAGTTCATGCGGATAGCTATCCGCAATCTGCTCAGGCCGGGAAATACCGACTTGGCTAATCAGTTCAATAGCTTTGGCGCGTGCCTCCTTCTTGTTCAGCTTCAGATGAACCCGCAGCGGTTCCATGATTTGTTCCCCGATCTTGATCACCGGATTCAGTGAAGACATCGGCTCCTGGAAAATCATTGCGAGCTCATGACCACGCATACTGCGCAGTGTATGCTTATCCAGTTGCAGCAGGTCTTCTCCCTGAAACTCAATGCTGCCGCTGGTGACTTTGCCGCCCGGTGACTCGACAAGCCCCATGATGGACATTGCCGTCACGCTTTTCCCGCAGCCGGACTCGCCGACAATACAGACGGTCTCCCCTTCCCGCACCCGGAAGCTGACATCGTCCACGGCTTTGACTTCACCGTCTTCCGTGAAGAAGTGCGTGCTGAGACCGTCTATGCGCATTAAGTTGTTCATGATGCTGGTCACCTACCTCTTCTGTTTCGGGTCCAGCACATCTCTGAGACCATCCCCGAATATGTTAATGGCAATTACTGTAGCAAAAATAGAAAGTCCCGGCGGAATCCACAACCATGGCCGCTGCTGAAAATCAATCATGTTATTTGCCGCATCAATCATGTTGCCCCAGGTTGGCGTAGGCGGCATAACCCCCAGGCCAAAGAAGCTGAGTACCGATTCACTGAGTATCGCCCCGCCGATATTAAGCGTGGCCATTACAATCAGCAGCGGGATGATATTTGGCAGCAGATGATTGAACAGCTTACGCCGGTCACGAAGGCCCAGCACAACGGCTGCCTGCATAAATTCACGCTCGCGTAAGCTGAGCATCTGACCTCTGACCATCCGGGCCATCCCCGGCCAGTTCACAATACTGAGCATCAGCATAACGATATACATACGATAATCTGTCGGAATTTTCCACTCCGACAACAACGCACCGAAGATGAACAGTAACGGCAGACCGGGAATAGTAAGCAATAGATCGGCGACCCGCATGATAATCTGGTCAGCGACGCCACGATAATACCCAGCCACTGCTCCCAGTAGAGCACCAATAAAGACGGACAAGACCATAGAAGCCAGCCCGACTGTAAGGGATATACGCCCGGCCTGCATGACACGGGTCAGGATATCTCTTCCCAAGGCATCCGTCCCGAGCCAATGCTTCAGTCCTGGCGCCTTGTTCATCATCGCCATATTGATCTTGTTGTCTGTATAAGGGGAGAATAGCGGGCCCACAAAACACAGCGCGAACATAAACAGGACAACCACAAATCCGGACATCGCCAGCTTGTTATGAAGCAGCCTCCGCACAGACTGCCTGAATAACGAGGATCTCCCGCTTGCTGCCCCTGCCCGGCGTACCGGAGCTAAACTGCTGTTAACAGCCAATGTAGTCCCCTCCTCACTGCAACCGGACCCGCGGATCGGCAATGCGATAGAGCAAGTCCGATAGCAGCGTTCCGATTACGGTCAATATTGCAATAAACATCGTAAAGCCCATCAGCAGAGGATAATCCCTCAGTCCGAAGGACTGCATGTATAGCTGGCCAATGCCTGGCCAATTGAAAATCTTCTCAATAATCAGCGACCCGCCGAACAACGCCGGAAGCTCGAATCCAACCAGGGTAATCGCTGGAAGCAGGGCATTGCGAAGTGCATGCGTGAACAGCACCTTGCGTTCCCTTAAGCCTTTGGCCCGGGCTGTGCGGATATAATCCTGTCTCAGCACATCAATCATATTGCTGCGGAAATAGCGGGTCAGTGAGCCGAGTCCCAGCAGCGTCATGACGATAACCGGCAGTGCCATATGCCTCACGACTTCCTTGATGTATTCCCACCCGGTGGCGTTACTGCCTGTCGTTATGATTCCGCCCGGCGGCAGCCATTTCAGGTCCACGGCCAGAATCTTAATCAGGAAGAGACCAATAAAGAAGGACGGGAGCGACATCGCCGCAAAAATCGCCACCATCACCAATGTATCGAACCAGGAATACTGCTTATAGGCCGAGACTACACCGATAATGACCGCAATCACCCAGGTTAGAAACGTGGATACAGCGGCCAGCAGAAATGAATTCCAAATGTAATCATTGAACAGTTGCAGCACCGGCTTCTGCTGAGCCAGCGAGTAACCAAAGTCACCGTGCAGCGCGTTCTTCATCCAGAGCCCATAACGTTCCAGCACTGGCTTATTAAGACCGTAGATCTCCCGCAGCTCGGCTTTACGTTCCGCCGTCAATTTGATGTTGCCAGTGATGAAATCCCCGGGTGTCGAGGCATACAGACAGAAGATCAGCAGCGAGGCCCCGAACAGGATAATAATCATGTACAGTAATCGTTTAGTTAAATAAGTGCTCATGACAGGCTCCTTATCAAACATCCCCTGCCCAGAGTCGTGCAAGCAGGGGACGTTTGCTGTTTTATTTCAGCGTCCACTCCGGCAGGCTGCCAGCGAGTCCGATGTACGGACTGACGGTGAGATTGCCGATGCGGCCGTTATAGGCATACACTGTCTTCTTGTAGTTGGTAAAAATAATCGGCAGTTCGTCGTTGAAAAGCTGATACAGCTCTTTGTAAACCACCTTGCGCTGTTCAATATCCGTGGTCGCCAGCGCCTTGTTGTACAGCTCTATGAATTTTGGATTATCGTAATCCTTGATTTCACCATTAAAGAATTGCATGAAGCCCTCGGATGGGTCTGTCAGCATGCTGGTAGAAAAGGAAACGAGATCATAATCCCCGCCTTCGACCTTGGAGACCAGCGAGTTAAAGTCAGCGAACACTTCCGGCTGGAAATCAATGCCGATCGCTGCAAAGTTCTCCTTGGCTACAGCGATAAAAATATCCGTGTTCTTGCTCTTCGAGCCCAAGTAATGAATCGACAGCGGCTTGCCGTCCTTTTCACGGATTCCATTAGCTCCTGCCTTCCAGCCTGCTTCATCCAGAAGCTGTTTAGCTTTTTCCGGATCATATTTGTATGGATTGATGCCTTCTTCCGTATAGGCCCATGAGATCGGCGATGCCGGAATATTGGCTACAGAGCCTGCACCTTGGGCGGCATCTACATAGATACTTTGCCGGTCCAGACCGTATACAATCGCCTGACGCACCAGCTTATCTTTTACCTGCTCATGCTTTAGATTAACTTGCATATAACCATAGGTGCTTGGCGTATAAGGAATGATATTCACAAAACCAAGGCCCTTCAGCTTCTCGATATTCTCTTCTGTTGCACTGAACGATGCATAATCCACTTCTCCGGTCTCCAGGAACTGCCATACATCGCCTTCAGTTGTTTTGTAGATGAAGTGTTCCGTCTTAGGCTTGCCTTTAAAATAATTCTCGTTGGCGACGAAGCGGACTTCCTGCCCCGGAATAAACTTCTCCAGCTTGTAAGGGCCATCGCCGAGCGGATGTTCATGAAGCTTCTTGATATATTCCAGATGACCGAACTTGTAGTCCTTGCCATAGTAAGCTTTCGACAATACGTTCGAGCCCAAGGTCACCAGCGCTGTCGCGTTAGGTACTTCAAGTGTGGCTGAGATCGTCTGTGGATCAATGACCTTGATACCTTCGATGCTTTGAGCAGTGCCTTCCTTGTATGCTTTGCCACCCTTCACATTCAGCGTCGGAAGCTGGGAACCGCCGTCATAAGCCTTGTCATATTGAATCGTCCAGGTAAAAGCCACATCATCCGCAGTCAATGGTGAACCATCGCTGAACTTCAGATCCTTGCGAAGGTGGAAAGTGTATGTAAGTCCATCCTCTGATATATCCCAGCTCTCCGCCAGCTCCGGTGTTGGCACACCTTTTTCATCCACCGTTACGAGTGAGGCATAGAGCAAGGAAGAAACGTTGCCGTCATATCCGCTTTGTTGAAAATAAGGGGTGAACGCCCCGCTGGGATCGGTCAAACCTACAATAATCGTGTCATTGCGTTTCTGCGCGGTAGCCGGAAGCTTGGACAAATCGGTGGCTGTGAATGGTTCGCTTAGCGCACCGGCCGGTACAACTTCCGCTCCCGGAGCATTCGTGGCGGTACTTTGAGCCGTACTTGTGTTCGTTGTTCCTGTATTCCCTTTAGCCGCATCGTTTCCGTCCGTATTGGCATTGTTGCCTCCGCAAGCGGACAGCAGCAGTGAACCGGTAAGCAGCAATGTAGTGATCAGCATTAATCGTTGTTTCATGGACTCATCTCCCTGTTTTTCTATGGTTTTCGGCAATAACTATTATTCCTACCCACTAAGTATGATTAAGGACCGATAGTTCACATTATAGAAAGGAATTTTAGTTCTGTAAATAGAGAACTTAATATTTTTTCTGTTTGTAAAGAATTTAAATGTTAAAATATATTCCAAATAAAGCAAAAAGAGCGCCTCAGGGCGCCCTTTTGTTCATTCAAAATGATGTTATTTTAAATAATCCAGCAATTGCTCGTTCATCTTGTGCAGCCCGTCCAGACGCAAGCTATAAGTCGTTACATTCTCTCCGTCAATATAGGCGTACAGCAGACCCGCGCAGCGCAGGTTGAAAATATGATCATGGACAATTCCCTTGGAGATACCGGCATCCTTGACGATTTCGGTAAAAGTTTTACGCTCTCCACTGAGAGATTGCAGAATTCGTAGACGACTCTTCTCCCCTAAACTGCGGATCGTCCGGTACATGAACGGGGACAGCTCTTCCTCCTCGGCCAGTGAAATCCGTGCGGAATAATGACAGATTGTTATTTTGCCATAGTGGTAGATTATGTTGGCTGGTTGAAAATGAAACTGCGGAATTAGTATCAGCTTCTCAAGTCCGTCTATGGGGTTAAAATAAAAGCCGTTCGTAGTCTGATTAATAAAATCTTCCGGGGCCAACGCCTTCAGTTCTTCCTTCTTCTGATCCGCATGACCTTGCAGCCGCCGGGTAACCTCTGGCTTCTGCTGGCTGAAATACTGTGCGTTCCACTCTCTCAGTAAAAAGAGCATTTTACCGCGAAACGCCTCCATCTGAGCAGGAAACACTGTGACAAATTCCGAAAGGGTCTCGTAAATTTCCCCGACCGTCAACCCTTCGATCCAGTCCAGAACACTTTCCACACTCTCCTTACAGGGACACTGGTAAATGAGCAGGTTCAGCGTCTTCCAATCATTATTCAGCTCCGTCTCATCCAGAAGGTTCAGCAGTTCCTTGCTCAGCATATTTCGTGTTTCCACCGCCCAAGCCTGGCCCAGATCAATCTTCTTATAGGACTTCCTGCATATAAACGTATGTACGCTGTTCAGTAATTCATAGACAGGTTCAAATTGAACCTCAACCTCGTAATTCATGGGCATTCCTCCTTTTGCAGCTTCTGTTCAGTGCCAGATTAGTGCTTTTATCTTATTGTATATCCCGGCAAACGCGCAAGCATTCGGTTTGCGTGCGCTCTTCTCTCGCTTTTTGAAAGCAGGAGTAGTAAGATATAGGCATTAACTTATCGGGGGTTGATTAATAAGATGAAAATTCAACATGGAGAAGGTCGTTTTTTTGTTGCCGGTGACGACAAAGACCTTGCCGAGATTACATATGCAGCTGATGAAAAGACTGGAGACCTGGTCATTGACCATACATTCGTCTCTGAAGAGCTGCGCGGCCAAGGTGCCGGGGAAGATCTCGTTAAGGCTGTCGTGGACAAAGCGCGTGCAGAGCATTTGAAAATAGTACCGGAATGCTCCTACGCTGCGCATCAATTCAAGAAGCATCCTGAGTATCAGGATGTACTGAGCGGAGACGGAAGCCGGTCTTCCTGAAGGTCGGCCCCCGTTTCCCCAGAACTACTATAATCGGGCGGGATACCGTCACATTTGGAGGGAACGGGTTTGACTACAAAGAACACATTGAAAGATATAGAAGAATTGCAACAAAAATGCGAGCAGTATGATGGCATCTCGCTCAAGCTGAACTGGGAATCATTGCGCTTAGGCTCTGCTCCCGGTGGAGCGGAATGGCTTGTAAGCTACGAGGACGGATTGCTCGTTGGATTTATTGGCCTTTATGCTTTTGGCAGCGAGGTGGAAATCTGCGGAATGGTTCGTCCAGGCTACCGGCGACGGGGGATTTTCACAAAGCTATGGAACCAGGCACTGGATATCATCAAGGCTAAAGCGTTCAAGAAGATTCTACTGAATGCGCCTGGGGCCTCTACCTCAGGGACAGGATTTCTTGCTACACTGCCGCTGACTTTTAATCATGCCGAATATCAGATGAAATGGGACAGCGCAGCTGCCAAGCGCTATAGCGGTGGTGAAAGTTCAGCGAGAGCCTCTGTGAATATGCGCCCGGCACATGCAGATGAGACTGCCTTCTTGAACCAACTGGATGCCGATGGTTTTGGCCTGTCGCTCGAGGAAGCTACCGAATTGAACAAGCATGATGCAGCGGAAGAGCATATCATCCTTGAATTTGACGGACGGCCTGTAGGCAAAATGCGCCTGAACACAGAAAATAATGAAACCTGGATTTATGGCTTTACTGTAGATAAAACCGTGCGGGGTCTCGGCATCGGTCGCAGTGCCTTGCTGCAGACGATTGAGCGCGAGCAGCGTAATTACAATGGCATCAATCTGGAAGTTGCGCTGGATAATCCCAACGCGCTAAAGCTGTATGAAAGCTGCGGTTTTGTAATTTTGAACAAGCAGGACTATTATCAGTTTATCGGTTAAGTCAGTGCTGATACGGCCTGTTAACGAATAAAATGTAAACAGAACACCCTTTCTAGTCTGGTCTGTATGACCGGAGGAAAGGGTGTTCTTTGTTTTTTTCGATTAGAAACATCGCTTATGCTCTGTTACATCAATCCGTAACGTCCGCAGACATCCTCATTCTTGTCGCTCCTGCGGTTACTGGAGCAAACGACTCGGTCTGCCAGTTCTGCTTGGTCCAGAAACACCGACAACAAGCGCACATAATCCAGAGATTCCGCATATGAAACTGCCCCGCCATCGAAGGAATGCTTGCGTCCATCCAGCAGCGAATAGATTTCCACCGTTTCTGGCGGTTGTCCGTATGCTTGGTTGCAAAACACGTTGGCCATATGTAGAAATCCAGTGATCACGTCCTCGTTCCCGTTGACCATGAATTTCTGTATGCTGAGGCTACGCCCCGGTGTCCCGGAATTCCAGGCCAACTGAAAGATCATCGACAAGTCCACTTCCAATTCGGGGACAGGGACGAACCACTGCTCATAGAGCATCACAGGAATTTCCCGCAAATGATTGACAGAGACAATCCGCATCAGTTCATCGGCGATGGTAGTCTTGATGTCCCAATAATGCAGCAGTGATGGAAACGCCTCACCCTTGGGCGGCCACCGGCGTTCCAGTAGAAACTGTACAGGGGTCTCTCTGCGTACCTCGGGCTGAAGACTGTAGAAATCGTTCAGTGTATGCCCTACCGCATACTGCACCTGCTGCCGCCAGCGGGGAAGCCCTGTCGCTAAAGCGCCTTTGCCCTGTTTTACCGATCCGCCTTGCATAATATGCTCCATCCGGTAGTCATGCAGACGGCTGTATTCTGCGACTGGTTCGCCTCCTGTGCTTGCTGCCATACTGCCTGCCAGCCGGCCCATCCCTATGAAACCGCCGCGCAGGCTTCGATGAATTGGCGCCCGAACTGCCGGCAGGCATCTTTCTCAGTAGCGCTCGGCCCGTATTCGATCTTCAGACTCTCCTGCACGATCTCTGCGCCCAGTTCCTTCAGCTTCTGCTCAATGGTGTCTACGGCACCGCAATAGATCTCATACCCGGTATCACCGCTACCGAAGGCCGCCGCCTTGAAGCCAGACAGATTCAGTTCATCCATTTCTTCATAGAAATCAAGGAATTCATCCGGCAACTCACCGTCGCCCCATGTGTAGGCACCCAGCAATACACCCTCATATTCTTTTATCTCATCAGCATTACAGTCGGTGACTGATTTCAATACAGCCTCTCCGCCTGCCTGTTTTATTCCTTCTACGATCAATTCAGCAATCTCTTCTGTATTTCCAGTAAGACTGGCATACGCTACTAATACTTTAGCCATAAATCTGTTCCTCCCCAATCCAACTTTATCGCTGTAAACATCCTATAGTCTGACTCACCTATGGTTGTGAACATTTCTCGATTTCTACTCCTGCAATCATAAGGTTAACATTTTCATAACCATTCTATTTGATAATGATTATCAATGTCAACTATAAATAATACTTCCCCTTCAGTTCTAGTTGTCTGAATCCCAAAAAAGCCGGCCATTCCAACCCAGATAATCTCTGGTTAGAATAGCCGACATTCTTATTTTTCTGAAAAATAACCCTGTTATTAAGACTCAGTGGCGGTGTTATTCCGACCTAAAAAGAAAGTTAGTACGCACCCTCCAGCAAGGTGATGCTATTGCCATCCGGATCGCAGAAATTCATTTCCTTGCCACCGTATTCCATGACAACTGGAGGCTTACAGTCCAGCCCTCTGGACTTCAGCTCGGCAAAAGTTTCGTCAAGATTGCTACAGGAAAATACGAGATTGACCTGCCCTGTAGTTAGCTTGTCCCATTTGTTCTCGTCCCAGACGATAATGCCTGGCTGGCTGCTGTCAAAAGCGATTTTGGCTCCGTCAAAATTGCCATACCCCTCGAAGGGTACTGGAATACCCAGTACATCGCGGTAAAATGCCGTCAATGCGGCAGTGTCTTTCGTGTAGATATTAATACTTTCGAATGCTGAAATCATAAGAGATTCCCCTTTCATATGTGTTGATGCTATGGACTTCTTTTGTACTCTCATCACTAATGTAACCAATTCTCCCAGCGAAGTATTGCAAAAAAACGACATTACCGCCCGGCAGCAGCCAGTGCCTCAAGGGGCGTTCTTCCGGCATATTTTTTAAAACTGTTATTGAAATGAGATTGATCGCTGAAGCGGTACGCATACACAAGATCCTGCATATTGAGCTTTTCACGAGTCAGATGATACAGTTCCTGCCATGTATTCTGAAAGCGGACCAGATCCGCGGTTTTCTTGGGAGTAATCCCTATATATTCACGGAATAACCTCTCCAGTTGGCGCTGGCTGAGTCCTGAACCTCTCTGCAGCTCCTCGGCAGTAACGACACCTCTTGATTGAAGAATTGTGTTCACGGCATTCATCACGTTATCATTCGTTCTACATCGATTCTCTAACCTACGTAACAAATAAGCTTCGGCAGCTGCAATCCTGCTTGGCATCGTGCTTGTATGGGTCAACAACTCCCCCAGCTCGCGTCTAAAGGTGCCAAAATAAGCTTCGACATCAACATGGGCATTTAGAACATCTCGTAGATGATCGTCGGCGAAATAATGCACACCCCAAAAGTAAAACCGGATCGCAAACCTGGAACCCCCCGCTGTCACCCGATCTGCCGGTACTGCGAAAGGCGCATCATTGATGCCATGAAAAAGCGTGCTGCTTCGGCCCGTATCTTCATCCAAATCCCATATGATATCCATACATGTATCAGGAATGATGATTTCAGAGTCGGCAGACGGTGCTGGAGTCCATGACACTGACATATCGTCCGAGCCCCAGAAGCAACGTATGTATGGTGCCAGCAGCTTGGAAGGCGGAATTTCATTGCTCATTGCCGGCGTTGCCGTGATCGGATGATAGTGCTGTGCGAGGTTGTACATAGGCGTTCCTTTCCGGTCTGATAGCCGAGTAATAGTCTGTGCAGGGGATGCAGCAGGATAATCTAACCTGATCATACACAACCCGCTTGTCCGGCGCCAGCGTACAACCGCAAATACATGAGGAAATCAGGCCAATTTGTTTGTAGCTATGCGGCGAAATGTTGTACAATAAAGGCTAAATGAATTTTTGAAGGATGGATAAAGAAATGTATATAGCAAGTGATTGGAAAGACTATGAAGTCATTGATACTGGTGGCGGAGAAAAGCTGGAACGCTGGGGCGATGTGATACTGCGCCGTCCGGACCCGCAGATCATCTGGCCGCTTAACAACGAAACGCAACAATGGCGGGATGTGCACGGTCACTATCACCGTAGCTCTGCAGGCGGCGGACAATGGGAAATGAAGAAGACCATTCCTGACAACTGGCGGATCAGCTACGGGAATCTGAAGTTTAACCTGCGCCCTACCAACTTCAAACATACGGGATTGTTCCCGGAGCAGGCTGCCAACTGGAACTGGATGATGGACAAGATCTCATCGGCTAATCGACCTATCCAGGTGCTGAACCTGTTCGCCTACACCGGCGGTGCTACTGTAGCTTCTGCCAGCGCCGGCGCTTCCGTTGTGCATGTCGATGCAGCCAAAGGCATGGTCCAGTGGGCCAAGGAAAATGTACAGCTGTCGGGCCTGGGCGAGCGTCCGGTTCGCTTCATTACCGATGACGTCTTCAAATTCGTACAGCGTGAACAACGCCGTGGAAGCAAATACGATGCCATCATCATGGACCCGCCATCCTATGGAAGAGGACCCGGCGGTGAAATGTGGAAGCTGGAATCGAGTCTGTATCCGTTCCTGGAGAGCTGCATGCAGATTCTGAGCGACAATCCGCTGTTCATGCTCATTAATTCCTACACTACAGGTATCTCGCCGACCGTGCTGAGCAACATGCTCTCCATGACGATGGGACAAAGCTATGGCGGGAAAATCACCTCCGGTGAAATCGGCTTGCCGATTACCTCCTCCGGCTTGAACCTGCCTTGCGGCATCTTGGGCCGCTGGGAGTCCTAAGCCATGGCCCCGCATGTACAAGGCGGACAGGACGACGCTAACAGCGTCTCCTCTGCTTTTGAAATCCTGTATGAAGATAACCATCTGCTAGGGATCGTCAAACCAGTAAACGTCCCCGTTCAGGAAGACGCTACTGGGGATAACGATGTGCTTACCCTGCTTAAAGAAGATGTCAAGAAGCGGTGCAACAAGCCAGGCAACGTCTATATGGGGCTAGTTCACCGTCTGGACCGTCCTGTTGGCGGCGCGATGATCTTCGCCAAGACCTCCAAGGCCGCGTCCAGATTGTCGGACAGCGTTCGTACCCACAGCTTCCGCAAGGTGTACCTTACGGTGGTGCATGGGAAGCCTCCGGCTCTCAGCGGACGGCTCGTGGACACGCTGCTTAAGGATTCTGCCACCAACACCGTCTCCGTGGTCCGTAAAGGCACACCGGGAGGCAAAGAAGCCATCCTCGACTATACTGTGCTCGGTACCGCAGAGGGCTACAGCCTGCTGAAGATCGACCTGCTCACTGGACGCTCGCATCAGATCCGCGTCCAGCTCAGCTCGATCGGCTGTCCGCTGTACGGCGACCAGAAGTACGGCGCTGCCGTGAACAAGCCAGGGCAGCAGATTGCTCTCTGGTCGTCAGTGGTTGCCTTCCCGCATCCTGTGACGAAGGATGAAATCGAACTAATCTCCTTACCGCCACAGAGCTTCCCTTGGAACCTCTGGGCACAGGAATTGCAAAAACAGGCCGTCCGTTAAGGAGGGCCTGTTTTTTTTGTAAGCTATGCTCGGCGACGATCCGAGTGTTTAGTAGTCTGCTAATTCTGTGCCGCTGGTAATACTGGTAATGCTGGTGCCGATGCTGCTGCTACTACCGCTGTTATTGCTATGTACCACTTCGTACCACTGCTGCTTCTGCTCATACCAATGCTACTACTGGCACCCATTGCTGCTTCTGCTATGTACCACTGCTACTGATGGTACTGCTAGCACCACTATTAACGATGCTACTGCTATGTACCACTACGTACCACTGCTGCTTCTGCTCATACCAATGCTACTGCTGGCACCCATTGCTGCTTCTGCTATGTACCACTGCTACTGATGGTACTGCTAGCACCACTATTAACGATGCTACTGCTTCTTAGAAATCCAGCTATCGAGGTTACAGTGAGATTGTATCGATCCTACAGTGAGGACAGAGTAAGGTTAAAGTGATCTGATAGTAATTTTATTGAGCGCTTACATTAATTGCGCAGCCTGTCAAGGCTGCAACTCTCACTAAACTTAGTACCGTAAACCAAAGAAGAAACATTAACAGGATTTTCTCCTGTTAATTCATCCAAATCGATGCCCACAGCAAAAATAACAGGATTTTCTCCTGTTATTAGCCTCACTTGACACAATAAGTCAGTCTATCAGCCATATTAACGGGAGTTTTTCCTGTTATTTTCTAAAATAACTATATTATCGCTCCATTAACAGGAGTTTTTCCCGTTAATGATCTTTGATTTACTTCATTGGTTTTGATTCACTTCATTGATCTCCATCCACAAACAACCGCCAGCAGAAAAGACTGATAATTATTGGAATTCATCATTCCAAGTAAAGTACGTTCTTGCGAAATGTTGAAGTGCTCGTTATTTTAATACCCTTCGAAAGTTGCATGGATCTCTCAGCCATGAATTCCTTAAGTTCATGAGACTCTCAGTTCATGCCATCCTCAATTCATGAAACTCTCAACTCATGCCACCCTCAGTTCATGAAACTCTCAATTCATGCCACCCTCAGTTCATGCAACCCTCAGTTTGTGCAACCCTCAGCTCATGCAACCCTCAGCTACTGTGCTTTAATATTTCGGAGATGCTCCTTTGATCATTGTCGAATAACATGCTCACTTTGAGCGATACAATGAACTCGCCCAACTATGAAGTTGTGTTGTTACGGAGTAGAGCCTTCCGGTGTCGGGGCGGGGGTTGGAGCGACAACCATTTTGCCCATCAGATACAGGAGCAGCTGCTGGTTATGCGATGAGATCGGGTCCAGGGCCTCGGCAAAAAAATCGCTGCGGATCTTCAGCCCTCGTGCAGACTCGCGCTTACCTGTCTCTGTAATGCTGACCCAGACAATGCGGCGATCCCCTCCATCACGTTCTCTTGCGATAAGGTCATGCTTCTCCATCCGGTCCAGCAGCATGGTCACCGCCGCCGGGCTGGTTGCCAGATGCGGAGCCAGATCGGAAGGCTTCATCGCATCACGTTCCTGAAGCAGTTCCAGTACGGTCAATTGGGCATCGGTAAGCGTCGGAGCGAGCTTGCTGTCCATATGAAGCTTATAGTCTTTCAGAATCTTATGCCATATCTTACTGAATTCAGTGGCGTGCACACGTATTCCTTCCTTTCCTTGCGTTACTGTCGTTCTGGTGTTCTCCCTACCGGTTTATATTACATTTTCGAGAAAGAGATTCCATTTCCTGCTAACTTGGAAAATAAATAATCCCAGCAGCCGCAACTTCCACCCTCTACTTAAGAAAAATGGTGCCCAACCGCTTTCTTAAGGAAAGCAGAAGGACACCAAAGTCAAAGCATATTTAAGTCAAAGCATCTTCAGAGCATCTTCAAAGCGTCTTCAGAGCATCTTCAGAACATCTTCAAAGCATCCTCAGAGCATCTTCAGAGCATTCTTCATAGCGTCTTCAGAGCATCTTCAGAACATCTTCAGAGCATATTCAGAGCATCTTCAGAGCATATTCAAAGCGTCTTCAGAGCATCTTCAAAGCATCTTCAGAGCATCTTCAGAGCATCTTCAAAGCATCTTCAGAGCATCTTCAGAGCAACATATTCAAATCAACGCCTTCAAATCTGTACACCTTTAAATCAGCGTATCTTCCTTTATGTTCACCTTGGGAGAGACTTATTTCCACACCTGCAATCCCTAAGCTAAATGAATCTATTATTGTATGGCCGGGAACAAGGTGATGATCTCATCCTTTTTCTCTACAGGCACAATCTGCTTGCCGGTCGATTTCCGTTCACCCAGCGGTGCTGATTCCGAGGAGAAAACATGAGACAATCCGTCACGCGTAATAGCAAGTAGTCCCACTGGTTCTTTACAGTAAAAAGCACCGACCAAGCGACTGCCATTCGGACGGACACGCTTGCCTTCCTTGAATTCAAAGGTCGGCATGCCTTTGCCGCCACGGCTTTGCGACGGATAATCCAGCAGCAGGGAACGCTTGGCATACCCCAGGTCGGAGATCGTCAGAATCTCGCCTTCATCCTCGCTAACCCAGAAGCAGGACACCACTTCATCGCCTTCGCGCAGTTGAATTCCCCGTACACCAGAAGCGACTCGGCCCATTGGATTCACTTCATTCTCACGGAACCTAATGCTCATGCCCTCGCGGGTGACCAGCACCAGTTCCTTGTCACCCCGGCTAGGAGCCACTGTAAGGATTTCATCACCTGCACCTACCTTGCATGCGGCAACCGCGCCGGAACGGCTTGTAGAGTACTCCTTGAGCTCCGTACGCTTCACCTGGCCCTTACGGGTAACGAAGACCAGACTGGTCAGCGGATCATCCAGGTTATTCACAGGCAACACACTGACGATACCATCGCCCTTGGCGAGCCCGATAACATTGACAATAGCCGTCCCCGGCTCTTTCCACTTAAAGTCTGGAATCTGGTGCACCGGTAAGAGGAAGTATTGCCCTTTACGGGTGAAGATTAGCAGGTTATCCCTTGTGTTCAAATCCAGCAGCTTGACGATATGATCGCCTTCCTTGACGCCCGAGGTCTGACGTTCCCCGCCTGAGCGGGTAAAGGACAACAGGCTGGTCCGCTTGATGTAGCCGTCTGCCGAAAGGGCTACCAGCACATCCTCCGCGTTAACCAGGACCTCAAGGCTGACCTTGATCTCCTCTACTTCTTCCTGAATAATGGAACGGCGGTCGATGCCGTATTTATCACGGATCTCCAGCAGCTCCTTGCGGATCACGGCGATCAGCTTCTTGTCGCTCTCCAGAATGCCGCGCAGCTTCTCAATCCGTGCCTGCAACTCATCAAGCTCCTTCTGGAGCGATGTGATCTCCAGATTGGTCAGACGATACAATTGGAGCGTAAGAATGGCATCTGCCTGACGTTCAGTGAAGCCGAACATCCAGACCAGGTTGTTCTGGGCGTCTTGGCGGTTCTTCGATGCTTTGATCGCGGCGATAACCTCATCCAGAATATTAAGCGCCTTAACCAGTCCCTCTAATACATGGGCACGGTCCTCGGCGCGTTCCAGATCAAACTGGGTCCGGTGCGTAACTACCTCGCGTTGATGACCGATATAGGCTTCTAAAATGGCTTTAAGTCCGAGCTGCTGTGGCGCTTTATCAACGATGGCCACCATATTAAAATTGTAGGTAACCTGCAGGTCGGTTTTTTTGAGCAAATAAGCCAAAATCCCCTGAGCGTCCGCATCCTTCTTCAGTTCAACCACGATCCGCAGTCCTTCGCGACCACTTTCGTCGCGGACTTCGGCGATGCCCTCGACCTTTTTCTCCAGACGGATATTTTCCATGGCTGTAACAAGCCGTGACTTCACCACTTGGAATGGAACTTCGGTGATTACAATCTGCTGCTTGCCGCCGCGCAGGTTCTCAATCTCGGTCTTGGAGCGAAGATAGATACGGCCTTTGCCTGTCCGGTAGGCATCCATAATGCCTTCACCGCCCATAATGGTGCCGCCTGTAGGGAAATCCGGCCCTTTGATGAAGGTCATAACATCCTCAAGCGCGATATCCGGCTTTTGCATCACCGCAATGCAGGCATCAATGACTTCCCGCAGGTTATGCGGCGGAATTTCGGTTGCAAAACCAGCGGAAATTCCGCTAGTACCGTTCACTAACAGGTTCGGATAACGGGATGGAACAACTACCGGCTCTTTGGCCGTATTGTCAAAGTTGTCCTTGAAGAGTACCGTACGCTTCTCAATGTCACGCATCATCTCCATGGCAATCGGTGACAGCCGGGCTTCGGTATAACGCATTGCCGCTGCCGGATCATCGTCCATCGAACCCCAGTTGCCGTGTCCGTCCACCAGTACATGCCCCATTTTCCAAGGCTGCGCCATGCGCACCATGCCTTCGTAGATGGATGAATCACCGTGTGGATGATAGTTACCCATTACATCCCCTACAGTCTTCGCAGACTTACGATAGGGTTTGTCTGGTGTATTGCCTGAATCGTACATCGCGTACAGGATACGGCGCTGCACCGGCTTCAGACCGTCCCGGACATCGGGAATGGCACGGTCTTGAATGATATATTTGGAATACCGGCCAAAGCGGTCACCGACGACCTCTTCCAGAATAGCCGGTAAAAATTGTTCTGATAAACTACTCATTGGCACTCACCTTCTATTCCTCAATCTACTACTCCACAATCTCGGTGAAATCGACGTTCTCAACAATCCAGCGCTTGCGCGGATCGACCTTATCACCCATCAGCGTCGATACCCGGCGTTCAGCCTTGGCAGTATCGTCGACTTGTACCTGCAGCAATGTGCGGGATTCGGGATTCATCGTCGTTTCCCACAGCTGGTCAGGGTTCATTTCCCCAAGACCTTTGTAACGCTGTAACTCGAAATTTTTGCCGAATTCCTTCAAGTAGTTCTGCAGCTGCTCGTCAGTCCAGGCATAACGTACAGTCTCCAGCTTGCCGGATTTGCGGGTCAGCTTGTAGAGCGGAGGCTGGGCGATAAAGACTTTGCCTGCGTCAATCAAAGGCTTCATATAACGGTAGAAAAAGGTTAGCAGCAGTACCTGGATATGCGCGCCATCCGTATCCGCGTCGGTCATGATGATGATTTTGGAATAATTGCTGTCTTCTACCGCAAACTCAGTACCAATCCCCGCTCCAATTGCGGCGATGATCGCTTTATACTCGTCGTTCTTTAGAATATCCAACAGCTTGGATTTCTCGGGATTCATCGGCTTGCCTTTCAGCGGAAGGATGGCCTGAATCTTGGAATCCCGGCCCTGCTTGGCCGAACCGCCCGCAGAATCACCCTCTACAATAAACAATTCGGTCCGCGAAAAGTCCTTGGATTGCGCCGGAGTCAGCTTGCCACCCAGATTGGAGCTCTCGCTACGTTTCTTGCCGCTGCGGATCTCGTCACGGGCTTTGCGCGCCGCTTCACGTGCCTTGGAGGCCTGAATCGACTTTTTCAGCAGGCTCTGTCCGACCTGCGGGTTCTCTTCCAGAAAACGCGCCATGTTCTCGGCAACGATATAATCCACTGCACTACGGGCCGAGGAGCTGCCGAGCTGGTCTTTCGTCTGGCCCACAAACTCTACCTCAGCCATTTTGATGCTAATAACAACCATCATACCTTCACGCAAATCATTACCCTCAAGGTTCTTATCCTTCTCCTTGAGCAATTGCGTGCGGCGGGCATAGTCGTTCATGACCCGGGTGTAAGCTGTCTTAAAGCCAGTCTCATGCGTTCCCCCGCTCCGCGTCGGAATCGAGTTAACAAAGGAGGCAATAGTTTCTGTATAGCCCGCATTATATTGAATCGCAATTTCGACCTCAATATCATCCTTCTCGGCACTAAAATGGATGACATCATGCAGTACATCCTTGCCTTCGTTCAGGTATTGCACAAATTGACTAGCGCCGCCTTCGTAGAAAAATTCGTCCTGGCGACCGCTGCGTTCGTCCGTCAATATAATTCTTAGCCCGGAGTTCAGGAAAGCAATTTCCTGTACCCGCTCGGAGAGCGTATCATAATTCAGGGCAATGCCGTGCTGGAAGACACGAATATCCGGCTTGAATGTAATCTTCGAACCGGTTCTGTTCGTATTGCCCAGAATGTCGAGGCCGGTCACCGGCTCACCGACATGCTCCTTGCCGCTGTCGTCCACCCAATATTCAAAGCGCTGACGATGGATTTTACCATCCCGGTAGATCTCCACTTCCAGCCATTCTGACAATGCATTCGTTACTGAGGCGCCAACGCCGTGCAGTCCGCCCGATTTCTTATAACCGGAGCCACCGAACTTGCCGCCCGCATGCAGCATTGTAAATACGACCTGAGGTGTGGGCACACCCGTTTTGTGCATTCCTGTCGGTATGCCCCGTCCATTATCCGTTACGGTTACCGAGCCGTCCTTGCGCAGGGTAATCTCAATCTTGGAACAAAATTTGGCTAAATGCTCATCTACGGCATTATCCACTATTTCCCATACCAGATGGTGCAGTCCCGACGAACTCGTACTGCCGATATACATGCCGGGCCGTTTGCGGACCGCAACCAGACCTTCGAGCACCTGAATGTCGTCAGCATCATATCCAGTCGGGCCTGTTCCGCCTTCACTGGAGACTTTTGCAAACATATCGATCTGTTCGAGCATTCATGCTCCTCCTTCTCTTCACATCACTTTAACCTGTAAATGCAAACAAACGTTTTCGTTCACTTTGTACATTCTAATTCAAAATATCCCGTTTCGTAAAGACGGCGAATGAAATGATCACAGAAACAGCGGCCCAAATGGCAAGCACAATCAAGGAAAAGGACAGGCTCATCCCCTCAATCGGCGCAGGTGTTCCGGACAAATATCCTGTTAGTCCTAGATTGACCATAAACAAGTATTTGGCTGTCGTCCAGGCAGAAGCCATGTTCGTCAGGATGGTCCCTGCGATCAGCGCTGCCATCATCACGACAATACTTGCCGCCGTACTTCTCACAAGCACAGAGACCATGAAGGCCAGCAGCGCAACAACTACACTGACGTACCAAATCAATCCACCCTGCATCAGCAAATATTTCCACTGCGGTACTGCGTGTACGCCTGACATGTCTACCGTATCGCCGCTAATCTGAAAGCCCGTAAAGACAGGCACGTTAAAACCCTTGAACCCGAACACCAGACCTGAAATCAGGTAACTGATGATAAAGGTCGACAATACGATCAGCGAGACGAACATTAAAAGCGCCGTCATTTTACTGAAAAGCACCTTCCAGCGTCTGACCGGACGGGTCAGCAGCATTTTAATCGTTCCTGTAGTCCTTTCACCCGATACAAGATCTGACGCTATCGCCATAATCAGCAAAGGAATGAACAACGACACCGAATTGTCAAGAAATTGACGGGTAAACGTCACACCACTCGGCTCGTTCGGATTCACATTATGGTCCAGATAATACTGCAGCTGCTGCACAAAGATTCGCCGGTATGATTTCCATTCCTCCGGAATCCGGTCACTTCCAAGTGAGTTTTCATTGTCCGTAATCTGCTGCTGGATTTCCAGCCGCCAGTCCGAATTGAACTTATCCCGGCTGCGTTCAGCAATCCGCATTTGAGCATAAGTAAACATCGGTACCAGCACGATCAGAATCAACAAAATGACATAAAAACGCTTCTTTTTAATAATCTTCAGACACTCATTACGGATGAGCGGCAACAAGTTAATCAATAGTCTCACCCTCCGTCAGTTTCAGGAATAGCTGTTCCAGTGTCGGGTTGATTTTATGCACGCCCCGGACTTCCACTCCAGCCATGACAAGCACAGCCACAATCTCCGGGATCAGACTGTCATCCATAATCGTAATCAATGAGTTTGGCCCCATGCCTGCGATCACACTGTCATCCAGCGTAATTTCTGCAGGATCAGCCAATATGACATCTGGCCGTTCGGCCAGCAGCTGTCTCCCTTTGTCAAAAGGCTCCAGCTCCCACAAGACGTATGGGGAGTTGCGGGCAACCAGTTCATCCACTCCGCCCACGGCAAGCACACGGCCCTTGCTGATAATGGCAACCCGGTCGCACAGCAATTGAATCTCGCTGAGTAGGTGGCTGGATACGAATACTGCGAGGCCCCCGTCGGCAAGGTTGCGGATGAATTCCCGCAGTTCCTTGATTCCCTTGGGATCCAGGCCGTTGGTGGGTTCATCCAGAATCAACAGCCTTGGACGGCCCAGCAGCGCCTGTGCAATTCCGAGACGTTGTCTCATCCCAAGCGAATATGTACTGACCTTATCATGAATACGCTGATCCAGCCGAACGGTGTCTACTACCTCGGCAATCCGGGCCTCATCCACTCCCGGCTGCATCCGGGCAAAATGCTGCAAATTCTCCCACCCTGTCAGATAAGTATATACTTCCGGATTCTCAACGATGGAGCCCACATATTGCAGCGCCTTCTCCGGGTCTTTATTCACGTTGTAGCCGCAAACCGTGATCTTCCCCTCGCTAGGACGGATCAAATCTACAAGCATGCGGATGGTTGTCGTTTTCCCGGCTCCGTTAGGTCCGAGAAACCCGAAAATTTCACCTTCACGCACATCAAAAGTCACATTATCGATAATCCATTTGCGGCCGATTTTCTTGCGGACCCCGTCAACCGAGAGAACCACTGTTCCGGAGCCATCCTTCATCTCTTTTGCCATATGCCACTGCTCCTTATTACATCATTTCGGTCTTGCTTCATGAGCTATACCCAAGGTTTATCTGCTTCATTGAATAGCTTGTACAATCCGCTCCCCGATCCGCTTGTATCCGTCACTGTTGGGGTGAAAATGGTCCGAGGACAGATATTTGTCCAAATGGTTGTTAAACAGATCAAAGGTAGGAACAAGCGTGATCTTGCTATTCCGGTTAATGATGTCCATAGCAGCATTGTTCCAGGCCGTTACCGCCTGATTACCCGGAACCAGCATTTCTTGAACATCGCCGAACGGATTGTAAAGACCCACATAATAGATTCGTGCTGCCGGGTTAATCTCTGATATAGTGTTCAAAATCTTACCGAGTCTCTCGGCAGCTTCCGGCAGCGCAGCGAGCAGCGACTCAGGAGTCAAGTCGTTCGTTTCTTTTTCCCCGGAAGCACCGGGTGTTGTTCCTGTGCCTGAGTGCTTTCCTTCAGCAGTGCCCGGCTTCGTCCCTGTTCCCGTTTCCCCCGTAGTCCCTACGGAAGATCCGGCCGGAGTATTCCCGGCGCCGCCATTTTGCAGCAGATCGGCTCCCCGAAACAGATCATTGCCTCCGATGGAGAGCAGGATCACATTAGCCTGGCGCAGTGAATACTGTATGCCAGCGTCCTTAAGTTTATTTTGCAGCCCGGCTGTTGTCAGCCCGTTAATCCCCATATTGCCAAGTAACTCAGCCGACACTCCACTTGCAGCCAACCCTGCTACGGTATTCTTCACATAACCGTTCCCTGTGTTGTCCCCGGTTCCCTTGGCCAGAGAATCCCCCAGAGCTACCACTTTAAAGGACTTCACTGCCCCATTCTCGGGTGCAGGCGTCGCCTGTGGCAAGGAAGTCAACGGTATATCACCCTTTGGAAAGAGGACGTCACTTACTGCATATCCAAATCCAGTGATCAAAACAAGAGTTGTTGCTATGGAGATCAGGCTTACACTGCGCCAGGTCCATTTGGAATCATTCAAAGCTATCCCTCCGTATGCCGTACTATTCTGTATTGTTCCACATTTTACAAAGTTCTTAACTATGTAGATAAACATAATTCTTCTATGCATAATTTGCAAATATACAGCATACAAAAAACCGCCATTTTAGACCAAAACCATAAAAAAAATCGTCCCCCCGGCTCTGCCGGGAGAACGATGCATATAGTGCTAGACCTAACATTCTATTTTCCGATAAACTCCTGCACCCAGTAGTTGTTGTCAAAACCAACACCGATGTAGTTAAAATCCTTGTTCAGGATGTTAGCACGGTGACCCGGGCTGTTCATCCAGGCTGTCATTACTTCTTCCGGAGAGCGTTGACCCATGGCGATGTTCTCGCCTGCCGCTCTGTACGTAATTCCGAAGGATTTCATCATATCAAATGGTGATCCATAGGTTGGAGAATTATGATCGAAATAGTTATTTGACCGCATATCCGTTGCTTTTGCCGCTGCTACTTTATTCAAGCTATCCAGTGCACTTACTGGAGGCAGACCTGCCGCCGCACGCTCCTTGTTCACGAGTGTCACAATTTGCTGGGTATACGTACCTGCTTGTCCCGCAGCTGGTGCCTGAGTTGGCACTGGCTTAGCTGGAACCGGGGTAGCTTTCGGTGGTGCTGTTGGCGCTGGTGTTGCTACTGGTTTAACCGGTTTTGGGGTTACCACAGGTTTAGCTGGTGCTGGCGTCGCTACAGGCGCTGGTGTCGTTTGAGGCTTGGACACCCCGGTAACATTGTCAAAATTAAAAGGAAAGCCTTTTATATTTAAATTGCTAAGGTATTTCAATAGTTCATCATAGCTGATGGTTGAGGTGGTGGTAGTCACCTGTACACTGCTGGCCGCATTGGCCGTTAATGGAAGAGTAATGCTAAGCGCCATAACAGCTGCTACACTTCCGCCTATCATTGCTCTTAAAGTTCTGCTCTTCATTCTGCCATCTCCCTATTCTTGTGTTGTGATTTGCGGTATGCCAGGACAACGCGGCTGCAATAATTACAAAACTGTAATAAGTTCCTCAGTCATTGTAGCACACATCACTTTGCTGTGCGTTTCTAATTTCTGACAATATTCGAGCGATAGGAAATATGTCTGGGCATAAAAAAAGAATGCACGCCTGATTAGCGAGCATTCGATGGTTGCAAGATCTCAATGAAAGGACTGCCAGAATTCGCCCTCTGTCGAAATCAGACCCATGATCTCTGCATAGGGAATACGGAAGGTTGGAAATCCTGCAGAATAAGGAGCAATCTCATAAGGTGCAAAATAAAGGGACAGCGCATCCTCATCTACAAAGAAAGGCTGGTCGGCAGCAATCCCCTTGTACGTTCCAGGGAACACATACGAGTACTGCGGGTCATTTTGTATCTGTTTTCCGACAATATCACTCAGTTTCTCTACATATTTGCTCCCCGGCTTAAACAAGTCACGCAGTTTATAAAATCTGCCGTTGCGCAGATTGATATGGGTATGGATTTTGGTCGGCATGCCGTGGGCTGCCCCGAAAGGAAAACGGTAGCCGTTCAGCTCAAGCACCAGCAGATTTTTGCGGAAAAAGGTTACAGCAAAGTCACCGGTATAGCTAAAATCCTGCGAGGGACCGCCACTGCCGATATCTTCCGCCTTCGAAAGCTTCCGCAGCTTGTCGTTAACCTCCCTGGCCACCTCCTTATTGGAGATCCCCTCCACAACAGGATAATACACCAGATAATCAAAATTCGGCTTATATTTCTTCTCAAGTACAGAGTATGGGGCACGCAGGGGAATAACGCCGTTCTGCCGCCAGACTTGTTTGCCGCTACGGTCATAATAGGAAGTACGCTGATCAATATTCGCCCGAATCAGGCGCCCGCTGAAGCTGAGAGTTCCCGTACCTGGAATAACTGGGGGCTGAGCTGCCCGCCTGCCACTTTTGTCGATAAAATAGGTTTCTTTGGCGTCAAAGACGGAGGCCAGACCCTCATGGTAATTATTCACGCCGAGCAGGGTATGGGTACTTAGTATTCGGCCATTCTCTGCGTCCGCAATCACGTAGCGGGAACCGCGATACGGCTGTGAGGGATATATCGGCGTTCCCAATGCAACCCGGCCCTCTCCAAGCTGCTGGAGCTCATAATACTTGGCCGGGATAATCATTCGTCCCTGCTTGTCAATGAGACCGTAAGCATTGCCGAAGTTCTCTGCTGTATTCACTACTGCCCGGCCCTCGTAAAAAGGAAGTGCGGCCGTAAATTGCGGCTGGATAGCCACACTTCCGTCCTTATTCAGATACCCGTATCTGCCGTTCTCCGTCTCCTGATAGGACAGCAGTCCCTCCCCTAGGCTGCCTACAAAAGGATGTTTGTACGTGTAAAGACGATGTCCATCGGGGTCAATGAGCGCGTATTCACCATTTGCGATCTTTACCAGCGCGGTTCCGTTCATAAAATCGCTCGCATCCTCATAGACCGCAGGGAGCACCTCTTTGCCTTGACGATCCCAATAGCCGTAACGTGATGCCTGGCCTGACCCCTGTTTAGAAAAAAGAGCACGGCCTTCATGCAGCGAATTCAGATAATCCACCCGCGCCGAAGTCACTTCATGACCTTGCTCATCAATAAAGGTATACCCTTTCGCATCGGAGACGACGGCCCGGCCCTCTAAAAAAGGCCCGATAAAAGAATAAACCGGCTTCACCCGCTCTTGTCCTGTATTGTCAATCAGCCCGCTGTTACCTTTCAACTGCACCACAGCCAGCCCATTCGGCTGAAAATCCTCCGCATACTCATACCGGGGCTCAATCACTGTAGTTCCTTCGTCGTTGATATACCCCCAAAGTGTCCCTTCTTTCAGCTTGAAAGGAGCCGGATGCAAGGATGTCGTCCGATGATCCTTGATCTCCGCCTGAGTCTGCTCAAACGGAGCCTCTAAGGACTTGCTGGAATAGTCCACACGGTACAATCCCGGTTCAGCCGGAAGACTAACGAACAGGTCATCATCCGCCCGAATAAACTCTTCTTCCTGCTGAACGATATACTCGCTCCACTCAATCCCGTCCCATTTCCACACATCGGCCTTTATGAAGCTGCCTTCGTTCCCGCCGCCCCTCAGCTCATTCAGCTTGATACTCAGCATTCAGTCGCTCCCCTTTAACACAGGCATTTGCCTATAGGATATGGGAGTGCGGGCGTTTGTGTGCCATTTAATCGTATGGAAGTAGGCTGGACGGCTGGGCGGACGCTCCGTGAACGGGAGGTTGCTTCGATCGCTGTTGTTTTCACATTTCTGGATTGAACCGCCATCTATGTAGAACGCATTAAAGAAACAAACATAACCAAGAAAAAAGGGGCTTATATAAAAAGGATCGAAGTGTAATTAACGGCATTTTTGTACCTTAAATCCTCTGCAAGTAGGGGTTAATGGAGATTAAGTGCAATATTGTACCTTAAATCTTCCAGAATACCCTGTCCAGCGTGCTTTTTCGAAAAATAGGATACAAAAATGTCCTTATTTCCCTCATTTGCCTATAATGAAGAAAAATAAGGTACAAAAATGCCGTTAGTTGAGGATGTACCCCTTCTTTTCACTGTAAAGACGATGGTGAAGGGGAATTTCAGCTTCTAGAGGTTGAAATCTGTCGACAATCTATGTTCCGGTACTAGTTTTCCTATGGAATGCTTTCAGGCGAGTGCTTTGCGCCTACAGTTCCAAACTTCCTCCAAACTTCCCCTTCGCTCATCTACGCTTTTTGTTTTCTTTTGTTCGTCTTATATATTTCATTTTGATTTTATTAAGAACAAGACCAATCATCATCCACACGCACTTGACGGCCAGGCTCTACTGGCATGTTGTCGTACATAATTCCCCTACCATCAGGGATATATCCACGCTGCACATATAACCTTTGTGCGGTTCCATAGTCCGCGTACAGACCAAAACCAATCCCCACCTTATCCGACTTGGCAAAAGCTTGCTCTTCGAGCGCATCTACATGTGGCGAATTTGGACAGGTAGTTTCATAGCATACGTTCCTCCAGATTAAGCAAAATTATGCTTGATTGAAAAGTCAGATATATACTTTTTCCACCTTAGCGTTCTAACTCCTCTCGCACTCAGAACGAACCCGATGCTTTCAAACCTGCTATACTGTTAAAAAAGAATACAAGCGAAAATCAGTTATACCGATTTTCGCTTCTTTATCTTTACGGAGGTTAACTATGATATTACATAAAGGTGAAACATTATTCAGGCAAGGCGACTCCGGACCACTGTATCACTTAAAAAGTGGCATGTTAAAAATCGTGCGGCTCCATCAGGATGGATCACAGATTTTGGTCAATCTCATCGTGCCGGGAGAAATCATTCCGCATCACTCGTTGATCAGTTCGAACCCATATTACGGTACAGCCATTGCGCTTGTCACTTGTGAAATCGAAATTTTGCCCGAAATGGAGTGGTATCAGCACTTGGAACAAAGCCCTGACCGCTATCGGGAAATTGCTATTCAATTACAGGATAGGCTGCGGATCATGCAGCAGCGAATAGATCAGCTTACCACCGTCTCTCCCGCGGAAAAACTTCAGAAATTGCAGTCATGGTTCCAAGTCTATATATCTCCAGCCACGCTAACCGATGTATTAACACAAGATGAGATCGGCCAATTCATCGGGCTTCGCCGTGAGACGATTAACCGCCTGCTGCGCAGCCAGATGAAATCAGAGTCTCATTCCACCAATTAACGCTGTAGGGAAACGTCCTCTTTGGAGTTGCCCTCTTTGGAGTTGCCCTCTTTGGAGTTGCCCTCTTTGGAGCTGTCCGCATCCCCTTCCAAGCTGCCGGCAGGTCCAAAAAACTCATAATGAACATCTGCAGCAGGAACACCCCAGGCCTTCAACAGGCCATGTACAGTTCGCATAAACGGAACGGGCCCGCAAAAATAAAAGCTCGCGTCTTGGGTAGGAACTACCTGCTTCAACCAAGGCAAGTCGATATATCCCTCTTTATCATAAGCCTTCTGCTCTCTATCCTGGGCAGTTGGCTTTTCATAGCAAAAATAGGTATGGATGTTCTGAGAGCGCTCGGAGAGCTCCTCTACCTGTCGTCTGAGCGCATGCACATCACTATTCAAAGCGGCGTGGATAAAAGTGACTTGACGCTCCGTCTTCGCAGCAGCCAAAGTATTTAGCATGCTGACGAGTGGTGTTAATCCCACGCCCCCGCTAATGAGCACGACCGGACGGGA
Source organism: Paenibacillus agri (assembly GCF_013359945.1). Lineage (GTDB taxonomy): Bacteria > Bacillota > Bacilli > Paenibacillales > Paenibacillaceae > Paenibacillus_AQ > Paenibacillus_AQ agri. The sequence continues at coordinate 71,043 of NZ_JABWCS010000218.1, forward strand.
ATCCTGCTGATCCAGTGTGAATTCGCCTGCAGGCGCCGACAACCATAACACATCTCCCGCCTTGACCTGATCATGTAAGAACACCGAGACCTTCCCCGCTGGCCGACCAGCCCCCTCATCCTCACGCTTAACGGAAATTCTGTAGTACGGTTTACCCGGGGCGTCGGAAAGACTGTACTGACGAATATGTGTATTTATTTCACCTGGGATTTCCACTTTTACACTAACGTACTGTCCCGGCTCAAAGGAAGCCAGTTCTCCTCCATCCTGCGGTACTAGATAAAAGGAGGTGATAACGCCACTCTCTTTCACTTTTTGTTCCACCCGGAAGGCTCTGTAGTCGGCCCATCCTCCTTGCTGCTGTTGTGCCTGCCCGTACATTTCGGCTTCTACCTCGATAAAGACACCCGCAATGACTCCATAGGCCTCTCCCCAGGCCTGAAGAATCTCCTCCGTCGCGCCATCACCTAGAACATCTTTAATTGCTGTAAGCAAGTTTTGTCCAACAATAGGGTAATGCTCTGCTTGCACGCCAAGACTGCGATGCTTGTGGGCAATCTGTTTCACTACCGGGAGAATCGATTCCAGTTTGTCGATATGTTTAGCCGCGGCGATGATTGCGTTGGCGAGGGCTGTTCGCTGTCTACCCTGGCTTTGATTCGCGTGATTGAAAATATTCAATAGTTCAGGATGGCTGCTGAACAACAAGTGATAGAACCGCTTGGTAATTTCCGTCCCGTGTATTTCTAGAACCGGAACCGTAGATTGTATGATTTTTATTGTTTTTTCGCTAAGCATAAAGCAGTCCTCGCTTTCATCTACTTGGAATATGTCAAGTATATGAAAAGAAAAGCCCCTATCAGTGTGATTAAAGTCACATCATTTCGTAACGATTTGTGAAGTGAATTTGATGGCTATCATAATTGTTCATTTCAGAGCGAAGCAATCGATATACCAAAAAGCGTTTGCGAGAAATAGCAAACGCTTTTTACTGACCTTCCCCCTCAGCGAGAGGATCGAGGCGTGACGAAGAGGATGCTTGGGACTGTAGGAGCGAAGCGTCCGTCCAAAAGCTTTCCGCAGGAAAGCTCGCATCGGAAGCATAAGCTGTCTCCGGATTTCAACCGCGCTCAGCGGTTTCAATCGAAGAAATCTGGAGACAACAACGGCCGAAAGTCCAAGCATTCCCCGCAGTCACAACGTTATCCTCAAGCCCGACTATCTTTTAGATGAATACTTCCGCATATCAAACGCCACTGCCGCGATAATTATCAGACCTTTGATAATCAGCTGGTAGTACGGGCTGATGCCGATAAAGGTCAAACCGTAGTTGATCAGGGTGAAGATGATAACCCCAACCAGAACGCCCGGCACGGTACCGATACCGCCTGTGGTAGATACACCGCCGACTACGCAGGCTGCGATGGCGTCAAGTTCATACATGTTGCCATAGTTGTTGGTAGCGCCGCCTGTTCTTGCAGCTTCAAGGACACCTGCCAGACCGTAGAGGGCACCTGCAATTGCGTAGATGTAGATCAAGTTCTTGGATACGTCAATACCGGATACTTTTGCCGCTTGAATGTTACCCCCGATAGCGTACATGTTCTTGCCAAGTTTGGTTTTGTTAAAAACTACCCAGACTATGGCTGCGACGACGAGGGCTATGATGACTATAAACGGTATCGAATATTGGCCGCTTCCAAAGAAGCCGGAACCAATTTTGGTGAAGTCGGGACGCAGACCGCCGATGGGCTGGGACTGGTTGGGCTCCATATCAAAGTACAGGGAATTAAGACCGTACACGATAACCATTGTGCCTAGCGTTGCGATAAACGGTGGTACACTGAGCTTGGAGACAACCAGACCATTTATGAGTCCACAGATAAGACCTGCGATGATAGCGATCACAATAGGAAGCAGTACATTCAGTTGCGGTAGATCGGGGAAGAAGCGACGTGAATAATCGGGAATCTGCAGCATCGAAGCAGAAATCACCGCCGTGAAACCAACAACCCGTCCGGCCGACAAGTCCGTACCCGCTGTAATCAGAATGAAAGCAACGCCAAGCGCGATGATAATCCGTGTGGATGATTGAATCATAATGTCACGCAGAGTATTCACAGAAATGAAACTTGGTTCATACAGTGCTATTCCCAAAATAAGCAACACCAATACGATGTATATGGCATTTTGGGTGACAAAGGACTGAGCTTTTTTTACGTTCATTAGTATGTTCCTCCTCAAAAGTTACGCGCAGCGTAACTCTCATCGTAAGCATAATCTGTTACGCGTAGCGTAACTCCCATCGTAAGCATAATCTGTTACGCACAGCGCAACTAAAACCGTAATTATCGCCTTGTTATGCGAATATTTGTTTTTATGATAATCATAAATCAGTTACTAGATGTTGAATTTCATCCTCAACAAATACCTTGTTATAGGAAGTTTATTTCTTTTCACAAGCTAAACTTGTTCCTATTCTAGTGCTGTGCGGCGAGGCGCATAACTTCCGTTTCCGTAGCTTGCTCGCCTTCTAATATCCCTGTCAGTTTCCCTTCAGACATAACCATAACCCTGTCGGACATGCCCAGCAGCTCTGGCATTTCTGAGGAAATCATAATGATGCTCTTGCCCTGCTTCGCCAAATCCGCGATGATCGTATAAATTTCGAACTTTGCACCTACGTCGATCCCCCGTGTCGGCTCATCCAGAAGCAGAACTTCCGGTTCGGTGAGCAGCCATCTGGCCAGCAGCACCTTTTGCTGATTGCCGCCGGACAGGTTCATAATTTGGGTCTTGGTCGTCGGTGTTTTGGTACGGAGTTTTTCGATCATTTTATCGACTTCTGCTTTTTTCTTCTTCCCGTTCAGCAGCATATAAGGCTTCTGATAACGGTCAAGGTTGGCAATGGCCCCATTCTCATGCACAGATAATACCGGGAAAATCCCCGTAACACGCCGTTCCTCCGTCAACAGTGCAAGGCCATGTTTCTTTGCATCTTTAGGCGAGTTGATCTTGACCTGCTTTCCCTTAATCGAAATGGAACCTGATTTGATGTTACGAAGACCGAACAGTGCTTCAATAACTTCCGTACGCTGCGCCCCGACGAGGCCGCCGATTCCCAGAATTTCACCGCGCCGCAATTCAAAAGAGATGTCCTTGAACGAGCGTTGTTCCGTTGAGGTCAAGCTCTCCACTTTCAAATAGACTTCACCCGGCACATTGAAGCGCTCAGGGAAGCGGTTGGTCAAATCACGGCCTACCATTTTGGAGATAATTAAATCGGTGGTCATCTCCGCGGCCGGCCAGGTGCCAATCTTTTTACCGTCGCGCATGATGGTGACATCATCGGAGATCTCGAGAATTTCCTCCATTTTGTGCGATATATAGATAATAGCTACGCCTCTTTTTTTCAAATCCCGGATAATCCGGAATAAGTGCTCCACTTCCACACTGGTCAGGGACGAAGTAGGTTCATCCATCACAATGACGCGGGAATGGAAAGAGACGGCCTTCGCGATTTCAATGGATTGGATTTTGGATACGGACAATTTACCCACCAAAGTCTCGGGCTTCAGGTCAATGTCCAGATCTTTAAAAAGATTTTCTGTATCCGTAAACATCTTTTTGTGGTCAATGAATTGAATCGGTCCGATGCCTTTGGTCGGAAAACGTCCCAGCCAGATGTTCTCCATCACACTGCGGAACGGCACAGGATGCAATTCCTGGTGAATCATTGAGATTCCATTTTTAAGCGCATCGTTGGAGCTTGTGATGGAGACCTTGTCGCCATCCAGATAGATTTCACCGGCATCCGGCGCGTAGATTCCGAAGAGACATTTCATTAATGTAGATTTACCAGCACCGTTCTCACCCATCAGAGCATGAACCGATCCTGGTCTAACCTTCAAGCTGACATCATCCAGCGCCTTGACGCCGGGGAACTCTTTCGAGATATTGTTCATTTCCAGCAAAAACTCGGCTTGAGCCATGTTGTTACGCCCCCTACGCTTTTTTTCTTTTCCATGAGAGGCACAGCGGTTCCATCCTGTTCCCTACCCGTAAGGAATATCAGGGAGCGGATAGCCGCTCCCCGTGTCTATCTTTTTAAGAATGTTACTAATAGAATGATTACTTCGCATCCGCAACGTTGTCTTTGGTGATCTTCTTGTAGGAGATCCAGACATACTGGTTGTCAGTGATGTCAAAGCCAACATTGTCTTTCGTTGGTGTTTCGCCTTTGGCAAGCAGTGAAGCTACAGTGATCGCAGCTTTACCTTGGTTGTTAGCATCGTTCAGAACGGTACCAAGCATCGTGCCATCTTGCAGAGCTTGAACCGCAGGAGCTGTAGCATCCACGCCGACTACCGGCATGTATTTATCCCCAGAGAAGTAACCGGCAGCTTTCAAAGCTTCGATAGCCCCGAGAGCCATGTCATCGTTATTCGCGAACACAGCTTCAATCTTGTCGCCATGGGAACCGAGGAATGCAGCCATTTTCTCCTGGCCTTTTACGCGATCCCACATCGCAGTATCTTCAGCCAGCTTTTCAACCTTAATACCAGCATCTTCTACAGCTTGAATGGAGTAAGTAGTACGGAGCTCAGCATCTTGGTGTCCAGGCTCACCTTTAAGCATTACGTATTGGAGCACGCCATCGCCGTTCTTATCAGCCTCAGGGTGTGCTTTCCAATAGTCAACGATCAGTTGGCCGGACATCGTACCGGATTCTTCGGCTTTAGCGCCTACATAGTAGACTTTGTCCCATTTCTTCATATCTTCCGGAAGCGGTTCACGGTTCAGGAACACAACTGGAATATTTGCTGTTTTAGCTTTATCGATAATGACGCCGGCAGCAGTGCGGTCAACCGGGTTGATCAGCATGCCGTTATATTTTTTGGTGATGAAGAGGTCAACCTTGTCATTCTGGGTAGGCTGGGAGTTTTGGCTGTCTACAATATCCACAGTGGCGATGCCTTCAGCCGATTTTTGAATCGCGTTACGAACACCCGTCATGAATGTGTCATCGAATTTGTAAATGGCTACACCGACCTTAGGCGTTTCCGCGCTTTTTCCTCCGCTGTTACCGGAATTTGTTGTGTTAGTGGTACCGGCCCCGGAGTTAGTTGTACTAGCAGAATTATTATTGCCGCCGCAGCCTGCAAGAGCAGCACCCAGCAATGCGCTGGCCAGTAATACGGAAGTGATTTTTCTCATTATTCATTGACCTCCTGATTCATTTCTTTTTCATTTTCCCCGCTCACTCTGGGAATATCTACATTATGCTTCATTTGAAAACGGTTGCGAATATAAAATACTACTCTGTTTTATAAAAATTCTCATGTACAAAAGGGTTCCTTATTCTTATATTACGTCCACTAAGTTTATCCCTTGGCGCTAGGAGAACTTCACCTTCCTGTTTTGGCGATATAAGATTTCCCGCCATCTGTCTGCACATAAAAAAGCCGGGCCACATATCGGGAAATCATGCCCTCCTGATTTATGCGCACCGGCTACCAGCCTGATTATCTTACAAAAGGGAACAACAGCTTCTGGTTCTCCGGCCATAGCATGTTGTCCAAATCTATGATTTTGGTTCCTGTATCCACCCGTTCCGGGACTTTGATACCTTCGAGAATCTCCACAGCGTGCTTAATGGCCAAATACCCGTTGCTGAATGGATTCTGCACTACCGTAGCCTGGACCGTTCCGTCCTGTAGCAGCTCCATCATCGATGGAGAGCTGTCAAAGGCCACCATTCTGATCCCCTTCAGTCCCAGCTGCTGTATCGCCTTGGCCGCTCCCTGTGAGCCTGTTTCATTCAAGGTAGCTATCCCTCTCAATCTGGGGTGCTGGTTCAGCATTTGCCTGGTCAATTCCTCTGCATTGGCAATATTGGAGGGCGTGTAAGCAATCTCGACAACATGGATATCGGGATAACGGGCAGCGTAGTTCAGAAAACCCTTTTCCCGTTCATCTGCATCCCTCGCCCCATAATCTATCGCGGTCGACGACACCGACTGGGCATTCTCGGTTGAACTCGTAAAGTTGATGATGCCAATCTCTCCATGTGCGTCCAGCAGCTTGATCAGGCGCTCGGCTGATTTTTGCCCAGCTTCATATCCGTTGGATCCAATATAAGTGGAGACTCTGGCTGATCCTACCTCAGCATCCACCGAAATCACGGGGATTTTGTTAAAAACCGCTGCCTTATCCACTACCTGTGCAAGCCCCATGTAACTGCTGGCCGCCAGTACGATCACGTCTGCTTTTTCGTCAATTGCGTTTTCAACCATCGCGATCTGTTCGTCGACGTCACTCTCCGAATCCGGGGCTTTAAACGTCAGCTTGACGTTGAATTCCTGGGCCGCTGCCTCTGCTCCCAGCTTCACGGTATTCCAGTAATCGCCCCTGCTCATTTTGACAATCATATGGACACTCCGGGTCTTGGCCGTGCTGATGTAATCAGGAGGCGAACTTATGCAGGAATTGAGCGCGAACCCCGCCGCAGCACAGCAGAATAGGATCAGCCAAAAGCGTTTGTTCATCATTCCTGAGCTCCCCCCTCCTTCTCTTCATCGAGTTCTTGAGACACCAGCGCAGGGAAAGTAAGCGTAACTGTAGTGCCTTCCTCTATGGCGCTTTCAAAGGAAATGCCGAATTCACGCCCGTAATAGAGCTTGATCCGCTCATTCACATTTCGCACCCCAACACCCGATCCAGTCCCGGACTTACATACACCCGTCAAAATCGTACTTAGCGTCTCCTTAGACATGCCAAGGCCGTTGTCCATGATAGTAATGACAATCAGCTTGTTCTGCAGCTCTGCCCGGATAGAGATCAATCCCTCATCTGGCATCATTTCAATTCCATGGTACAGGGCATTTTCTACAATGGGCTGCAATATGAGCTTGATGGTCTGGCATTGCAATACCTCATCCTGGGCGTGAATCTCGTACTTGAATTTGTTCTTGAAGCGAAAGCTTTGGATCACCAAATAATGGCGGATGTGGTCCAGTTCCTCTTGAACGGTAATGATATTCTTGCCCTTGCTGAGGCTGATGCGAAAAAACTTCGAGAGGGAATGAATCATCGTGACCACCTCATCGGTTTTCCCGCGCTCCGCGAGCCGAATGACCGAATTCAATGTATTATACAAAAAGTGCGGGTTGATCTGGGATTGCAGCACTTCAAGCTCGCCCTTACGCTTCGTTTCCTGCTCGTAAATGATCTGTTCCATCAACTGGCGGATACGCTGAAGCATGAGATTAAAGCGCTTGGATAACTGCTCCACCTCATAAGCCCCGCTGACATTGATAGGGGTATTGAGATCACCCTCTCCCACCTGCTTGACCGTACGCTCCAGCTTGCGGATCGGGCTGGAAATCCGGGCAGACAGCAGGACCGAGACGATGATCACACATAGGATTACAACGGCCAGGAACCAGGACAGGAACTGATTCAGGTCCCGCTTCGTGGTCACGATCTCGTCATAATAAGCCACCCCGACAATTTTCCATCCCGTCTCGGCCAGTGTACGCACAGTAATAAAACGTTTCTCACCAGTAGATTCATCCAGATAGCTTCGGTAAGCATACTCCAGAACAGGCTCCACATTCTCATATTTCAGTCCCGCATAGATCAGCTGCTGCTGCGGATGATACACAATATTGCCGAGGGAATCCAGAATGTAAGCATAACCTCTTTTACCAAGCTTGACCTGCTTGCTGAGTTCATCAATCGTGCCGAAGTTAAAATCAATCAGAAGGTTCCCCGTCTTGAGCACTCCGGCTTCACGGTATTGTATAAGCTTGCTCATGGACACGACCCATGTGTATTTGCTCTTGAAGAGATTCTGGATGTGAGGGGCCGAGAAAGAGATTTCTGAGGTCCGGCGGGGCGATGTATACCAGCTCTGGTTCTCAAGCTGCGTATTGTGGCGCATTTCAAGTCCCGGTACATTCAGGACCAGTTCACCCTGAGGTGTAAACAAAGCGACAGAGACCAGATCTTCCCGGGATTCCAGCAGCGTGGACATTCGTTCCTTGAGCATGGGGGCGCCAATATCCGGAGTCAGCGTGATCTGCGCCTCTGCCTTCTCATAAATATTGCGCATCCCCTTGGCGTACAACTCCAGGTTGTAATTCACCTGCTCGATGATCTGCTGCATGTTCAGATTGGCATTCTCTTCTGCGGTCTTGGCGAACTTGTTGTACAGCATAAAGCTGACGAGGACGGCTACAAGCACCGCGACGAATGTAAATGTAACTGTAATAATCAACTGGATACTGCGCAGCTTGGAGGATAATTTAATCGTGCCTCCTAAGGGCCGCTGCGGACGCAGCGGGAAGAAATGTGGTTTCTCCCTGCACATGCCTTATCCTCCTCTGGCGCTGTTCTTGTACTCTTTGGGAGAAAGGCCGTATTTCTTACGGAAACAAAAGCTGAAATAGTTCGGGTCGGCAAAGCCGATTTTCTCAGCGATCTCGAACGCCTTGAGCTCCGTGGAGCGAAGCAGCTCCTTGGCGGCCTCCAGGCGGATTTGCAAAAGATAGCTCACAAAGGTCATCTTCATTTCTTTTTTAAAAATACTGCTGAAATACCCTGTGCTGATATGCAGATGCTGGCAGACCTTCCCGATGGAGATTTCGGATTCCTCGTAATGATCACGGATATAATCCTTGGCCTGATCAATGAGCTGTTTATAGCTCGACTGCCGTTCCAGTGCGATGGAGTCCATAATCCGGGTACATAAGTTGATGATCCACTGCTTGGCCTCTTCGACATTGTTGAACTTGTTCATATCCGTCAGAGAGGAGAGCCCCGAGCCAAAAAGCTCCGCGGTCTCATTGCCAGCCTCTTTGGCAAGGCGGAGAATGGACGTCATAATCTCCAGCAAAAAAATCTGGTAATCCTGCATGGAGACCTGAGCAATATCCAGCCCGGCGAACAAACCGTCCACTACCGTCTTCAGCTCCTGAACCGTTCCCAGCTTGATCGTGCGAATCAGGGACTGCTGAGTCAGATCATCATAATCCAGCATTTGTGTTGATCTCGACTCTACATCCTCAATCCAGATCACCCGGTTGTTCCCCAGAATGACGCGATAGTCCAGTGCCTGCAGGGCATCCCCGAAGGAGTTAAACAATAACTCCGGTGACCGGCATACAGTACCCGCGCCCGAAGTAACGGTCAATTTCAGGAAGCGCTGCACATTCTGTCCGATCTCCTCTAAAATCGTGAAGGTCTTGCCTGTAATTTCGGCTTCTTCCTGCTCCGGGCTGACAGATAACAGCACCACATTATCCCGGTGGATAAAGACTTTGCCGAAATTATGCTTCTCACATATTTCCTCGGCAATATTCAGGACGGCGAAGAGCTGCAAATTGCGATCGCCTGTGTCACGTAGCGATACTGGTCGACCTTCCTCCGGGTTCTCCCTGCCTGTGTGCCGGATGTAATCCACACTAATAACTGACGCTTGGAACAGTCGGCCTTCCAGCGGAATGTCGTATTCCGCACGCTTTTCCTCAATTTCGGCACGGGTCAGACGGCGCGAAACTAGCGAGGACAAGAACTGCTCGCGGAGGACGGGCAGACTCTTCCGGTAATGTTCGCTTAGTACGAATATATTCTCTTTCTCCGCAATCTCCGACTCTATTGTCCCCTTCACCTTCAGCAGCACATCTATTAACTCTTGTGATGAAAACGGTTTCAAAATATACTCATCGATTTGCAATTTAATCGCCCGCTGTGCATATTCAAACTCATCGAACCCGGTTAAAATAATGATCTTCGTATTCGGATGGCGTTTGCGTGTCCATTCGGCTAACTGCAGTCCGTTCATGAATGGCATTTGAATATCGGTCACCACGACGTCTGGCAGCAAACGATCAATGGCATCGGCCGCTTCCCGGCCGTTCTCCGCCTGATCCACAACCTCAAATCCGTACTTTGCCCAGTCGATCTGTCCGATAATTCCTTCTCTTACATCTTCCTCATCTTCGGCAAGAATCAATTTATACATGCATCATCCCTCTTTGGGTTGGTTTTGTTATAAAAAAACTTGAAGTTTGCCCACACAGGTGCTGGTCGTCACTCCGGGGAATGTTTGGACTTACCGTCGCTGATGTCTCCAGATTTCTTCTTTATAAACCTCTTCTATTAAAACGAACTTAAGATTTCCACTTAAAGCTTGGTCGTCACTACGGTGAAATTTTGGACTTACGGTCGCTGTTGTCTCCAGATTTCTTCTTTTTAAACCGCTTCTAGCGGTTGAAATCTGGGGACAAAGGCGAACGCTTCGCTCCTTCAGTTCCAAACCTTCCCCTCTGTTACTTTCACACTGTTGTGATTTGTTTCAAGTTTATTTTATAACGCTGGTGTGCAGTAAGTACATTCTATCTGATTCATTCCGTCTAATCTATGGTTAAGTTATGTTATGGCCTTTTATGAGCGGAGAAATTTCGTAGATTATAAAAAAAAAAAACCATCCCGCAAGCCGGGATGGGTATGATCGGTAACGCAGAATTATTATAGCAGCGCTTTGTTAAAGCGGTATCCTGCTGTTTTTTCGAACCCGATGTGCTGGTAAAAAGCATGTGCTGGTGCACGCTCCACACGGTTGCCGCTTCTCAAAAACAGCTTGCAGCAGCCTTTATGACGTGCCCATTCTTCTCCAGCAGCTACTAGTCTTTTGCCGAGTCCGTTGCCGCGGATTTCCTCCGAAACGATGAGCGCAGTAATCTCTGTGATGGATTCCTGCTGTTTGGAAAAGGAGCTTACCTGCCTGAGGCCGATCATTCCCACTACTTCGTTATCTAGTTCAGCAACAAGTGTACATTGGAGAGGGTTGTTCTCCATGCCTTCAATTCTCTCTTTCATTACATTAACCGTTGTCGGATAACCGAGTTCCCGCAGTAGGGCTGTTATTCTCTCCAGATCTTCCATGCCACATTTGCGAATTTGCAGTACTGGTGCTAGGGTACTACTGTCCATTCTCATATACCTCCACTTTAAGCTTAGACGCTGCCTGCCTGGCGACCGTCCGTGCAATTTCCACATCTTCAGCCGCACTTAAAGCTACTGCCATTCTCCGTCCGGGCCGGGCTTCCGGCTTACCGAACACCCGGACCTGCGTGCGGGGAAGCGCGAGCGCCTCATCCAGTCCGGTTACTGCAAAAGCTTGTCCCGCGGTCTCGGCTTTTAGTGTTGCCGATGCTCCGGGTGTGAGTAATTGAACACATTCCAGCGGAAATCCCAGAATGGCTCTGACATGTACTGCAAATTGAGATAAATCCTGTGTGGCCATGGTTACCATGCCGGTATCATGCGGCCTTGGTGATACTTCACTGAACAACACGCCTTTAGACGTCAGGAACAGCTCCACTCCAAAAATACCGCGGCCTCCTAGCTGATCGGTTACCGCTTTGGCAATGGCTTGCGCTTCCGCTAGCTGACCTTCGTCCATCTGATGAGGCTGCCATGATTCCACGTAGTCGCCGTCCTTCTGAATATGTCCGATGGGCGGGCAAAATACAGTTCCCGACACCGAACGAACCGTCAGCAAGGTAATCTCACTCTCAAAAGTCACAAAAGCTTCTACGATGACTCTGGTTCCCTTGGCTCTTGCACCTTCCAGAGCGATATTCCAGCAATGCTCCGCATCCTCCGGGTTCCGGCAGACACTCTGCCCTTTGCCAGAAGAGCTCATAATCGGCTTGATCACACAAGGTGTACCAAGTTCTGCAATTGCCTGCCGTAGCTCGTCCAAACTATCCGCAAAGCGGTAATCTGCAGTTGGCAGACCCAGTTCTTCAGCGGCAAGGCGGCGAATGCCTTCACGGTCCATCGTCAACCGGGCAGCCCGTGCCGTCGGCACGACTGCAAAGCCTTCATCCTCCAGCTCCTGAAGGGCATGGGTCGCAATGGCTTCAATCTCCGGCACAATGACATCCGGCTTCTCCATACGGATCAGTGCCTTAAGAGCATCCGCATCCAGCATGTCGATCACGTGGGAGCGATGAGCCACTCCCATGGCCGGAGCACCCTCATAACGATCTACTGCTATGGTCTCTACGCCAAGGCGTTGAGCTTCAATAATAACTTCCTTACCCAGTTCACCACTGCCCAGCAGCAGCAGCTTGCGGCTTTGAGCTGAAAAAGGAGCTCCCCACATTGTCGACTTCAACCTCTTTCGGCAATTGACTGGCACTTTCTGTATTTTCAGTAAAAGTGACAGTATCCATGTATTTTTCAGACTTCTTTATTTTCATCCATCATCCGCCAGATTGCAAGTGTTCTTCGACAATTTACTACAATCTTCACTTTTAAATGTCGAAAGTTTCTCCAATACGTCGCAATTGGAGGGCCAATTCGCCCCAACGCTCCGCCGAATCACCCCCTTTCTGGAGATTCGTCATGGCTTCCTCCTGTTCGGATAATCTTTCGCGCAGCCGATCCGCGGCGATATTCAGGGCTGCCTGGGCGCCCACCGCGTAATGTTCCAGCAGTTTGGGCTCCTGAGCAGCTACCGCAACGGTAATGGCTTCCTTCAGCAGCGGTTCCACTGCGGATTTGACCTTATCCCGCCCACCGCCTTCGAAGAATTGACGCGGGGACTTGAACATCCCCCATAAGGAAGTCCAATGTATTGGCTGAAGTCGCAAGTCCATCTCAGCCGGCGGGCTCCAGCGGATTTCTTCATCATCCACCAGTTGAGCTTCACCCTCCATAAAAGGTAACTCAGCCGCTGCAGCTGCTACGGCTTCATGTACCAACCTGTTCCCGGCGGCTTCAAGCCGAAGGGTCGTCGCCCATAGCTCCTGTTCCAGTTCACGCTGGACTGTCCGCCACAGCTCCGCTCCACAAGCCGAGAAGATTTCCTTCAGATTCCCGGCTTCTTCACGCAGCAATGAAGGATGGAAGGATTCCTGGAAGAAACGGCCGAAGGTGAATCCGATCCGCTGCCGCACATGGTATAGCAGCTCTTCTCCTTCACGGCGAAGACTGTTGATTGGACGGACTTCGGTCTGTAGAAGAACAAGCCGTTCTTGCGCCTGCCCCATTCGTTCCTTCAGCAGGATCGCTTCCGCCTCCCGCTGGCTCTCCTCACGGGAAGCCAAGGCTTGCCATTCCTCCGCACGGTGGATGACTGAGGCCAGGCTATCCTGTGCAGCAGCAAGCGATAACTGTGGCAGCTCTTCACCAGCAAACTGAGAAAGGGCCTGCTCAAAATGCTGAAAACGGGAGCTCTCGTATATGTCACGCTGGTCCGAGGTTTTGCCCTCCAGTGCCAGCAAGCTCGACAGCGCATAAATGCGCGGTGCATGCAGTCCGCCTTCACGCAAATTTCGGACCACATGACCCCGAACCTCTTCCAGTTCTTCTTCTCCAGAGGCCAGATCAGAGGCATTGATGATGAAGAACATTTTATCCAGGGCGAAGCTGTCCTTGATTCGTCCCAGCTGTGCCAGCAGTCCCCGGTCGGCCTTGGAAAAGGCATGATTGTAATACGTGACAAATACGATGGCATCGGCTTCCTTCATATATCCGAAGGTGACGCCGGTGTGCCGTGCATGCAGGGAATCCGCCCCGGGGGTATCTACCAGCACAATGCCACTCTCGGTCAGCGGGCAGGCATAATACAGATCGATGCCTTGTACAAAGCAGGCCCGCGTCTCCTCTGCAACCAGCTGCCGGTACTCCTCCAGCCCTACAGTCCGTATAGTTCCAAGCAGCGGCTCGGCTTCCTTCCAGCCGGCGGCTGCAGCCCGCAAGAAGCCGGCATGCGGCAGTGCGGAGGGATGAATGCCCCCCAGGGGCAGACTGGACAACACCGCACTCCAGGATTCGGGCTGCGGCACGCCAAGCCCCAGCACGCTGAAGGAATGGGTAATGTCATCCCAGACATCAGCCTGCGACTTCATGGTCACTACCGCGCTGGCATGCCGGAAGTCCCCTTCCGGCGCCAAAATGCGGTTGACCGCCGCCGTGGCGGGATGGGGAGACACGGGCAGCACCTCTTCGCCCAGCAAGGCGTTGGCGAAGGAGGATTTGCCGGCGCTGAACGCTCCGAACAGCGCCAGTGTAAAGCGGCCGCCGGCGAGGTCCTTCGCCCGCGCCGCCAGGCTGCGCGCGGCTGAGGCCATGGCCGGCTCGCCGCGCAGCAGTTCGCTTGCCGCCGCCAGTGCGCCGGCGGCTGCGGACAACCGTCGCCGTCCACCGGCCGGCGACACAGCTCCCGCCGCCCAGCCTGGGGCGGCGCTTTGAGCGGCCGCTGTGCGCAGCGGCGGCCGGGTGTCACGCGCCGCCGCTGCGGCAGGCGCGTGCTGGGCAGTCCTCACCTCCGGCAGGATGCCGGGGGTGAGGCTGCGGCGCGGCGGCAGCAGCGCCGCGAGCTCTGCCGCGCGCTGCTCCGCTGCGCGGTCCAGAGCGGCGAGCGCAGCGGCGGCCGCCGCCTGCTGCGCGAGGTCTGCTTCGCGGCGCGCAAGCTCTGCGCGCCGCTCCTCCATGAGCGGCGGCAGCTTCGCCAGCAGCTCATCGCCGAGATCCAGCGCCGCGCGGCGGTAGCGGCTCTTAATCTCTGCCGCCAGACTGCGGCAGAGATTGAGCAGCGCCTCACCCGTATGACCGCTCCCCGGCTTCACCGAGGCCGCTAGCCACTCCGGGCTTACCGCCGGGAAAATCTCCTTCAGCTTCGTATCATCATCCTCACTCCACAGCTCCAGAGCTTCCGCCCATTCACGAAGAAGTGGCCCAGTATGCCACTCGATCTGGGCGGACACCTCGCGGATCAGCAGCGCATGCCAGGCAGCAAGCCGCCCGCTCTGCTCCTTCTCCCGCTTGGCAGCGGTAAAGAACAGCCCCCGCCGGAATCCCGGGCTCATGCTCTCAACATATGCCCCCGCCGCCTCCCGTACATCGGCGGGCATGAGATTCGCATTGCCTAGCAAATTCTCCAGCGCAGAACGGAGCTGCTGCCTAGAATGCTCAGGAAGGTCTTCCAAGTCCTTCTTCTCCTGCTCAAGAGAGGTCAGTTCCCGCTCTACAGTCTCACGGTTCGTACCATCCAGCTGCTGTGTCCACTGCTCCCGCTCTTCACGCTGCTCCTCCCGGTACGATGCCAGCAATGCGTCGCCTGTATGATGAATGGAACGCGACAGGCTGAATTGCAGCAATTCCTGCCTGGAGGACAGTAGCTTTGTAATCAGCTTCAGCAGTTCTTCCCATTGATTCAGCGGATGCTCCTTAACCTTCAACGAAGTAAACAGCATCCCGCTGTGCTTAATCCCCCAGTGATGGAAAGCGCTTTCCAGTTGCTTCTGATATTCTGTGATCGAAATCTCACGTTCGCGGTGCTTGTCAATCTGGTTAATGATCAGATATAACGGTTTACCCCAATCACTAAGATTTTTGGCAAAGGCTAAATTATTCTCCGACTGTACATGGTTATAATCCATCACGTAGAACACAACATCCGCCAAATGAAGTGCCGAACGTGTCGCTGTCTGGTGACCGTCATCCGTGGAATCCACGCCCGGTGTATCCATCAAGACTCCATGGGAACCGAGCAATGGTGCATCCTCCCAAACCTCAATCGCTGAATATTCCCCGCCATCACGGCAGTATTCCTGCAATCGCTCCTGGGTCGTTTCCCAAGGTACCACAGTCCCGCCTGCTCCGGTTCGAGGATAGATCAGTACACGCGGGGAGCCGCTGCGGATAGATACAATATTGGCACTTGTTGGAACAGGACCCGAGGGAAGCACCGTACTTCCGCACAGTTTGTTGATCATACTGGATTTCCCGGCGGAGAAATGTCCGCAAAAAGCAATCGTCAGTTCATTCGCCTTTTCTTTTTCCAGCAAATCACCAAAAATCTGCCCGGTCTCATCTTCACCCCAACGTTCGGACAATTCTTTCAAATCCAAAAGCTCTACTGTGGTTTCACTATCGCTTGTTGTCTCTGCTGTTGTCTCTGCTGTTGTTTCATTACTGGCTTTTCTCTCTGCCTTGGCTTGTTCCGCACCCATCCGCTCTCCACCTCTACTCTAGCCTTATAGTCCAATTATAGTCCAATCGTACTGAGTGAATTAACGGGAAAAACTCCCGCTAATTCGCAGAAAACTCCCTTTTACATCCAAATAACAGGAATTTATGCAGTTAAAACAATCAAACAGGTTCACATAGTAGCAAATATGTCGGAACAACGGGAGAAATTCCCGTTATATATCAAATCTGCACCTAAAGTGCCGAAATAACATGATTTATTCCCGTTATAATCTGCAAGAATAGAATAATTCCATTTTATCACCGGTCTGCCACAAATCAAATACACACTAATTACAAAATAACCTATAATCCCTTACGAACAGACAGAACTGCCCTGACGTTTAGCATCTGATAAATCTTCCTCGACATCCCTATTTCAGTATCCCTGTTCACCCTCCCTTTGAATGCCACTTCGGTCGAATGTTTGGACTTCCGGCCACTGTTGTCTCCAGATTTCTTTCCATAGTTTCGCTGTTTACGGTTGAAATCCGGAGAGATTATGCTTCCGATGCCAGCTTTCCTGTGGAATGCTTTTTAGCTCGCGCTGTCGCTCCTACAGTTCCAAACTTCCCCCTTCGTTCCGCCTCGCTTTTTGTTACTTTCTTTTGTTCGCTTATATAGAAAATACGAAAAAGAGCCTGCCCAAGGGGGCAGACTCTTTTATTACGGATAAATCACAGATCATCCCGAATGTGTTATGCACTTTCCAATTCAGGCAGCAGAATTTCGAATACTTTACCGTGCTGAAGAATAGTCAAGCCACGGGACTTGTCTCTCATAACAACTACCTCAGGCTTTTGCGACATACGCTCCAGGTAGTGTTCAGGCACTTCGCCGGAATGGCTGATCGTAATGCCTTCAACTTCCTGCTCTTCGTTCTCTTCCAGTGGGCTATCCACTACGCGGTCAAAAATATCCGAAAACACTTCAAAATTGTCAGTGTACACAGAAATGCACTTCATCTCTATCCCATCCTCTTCTTCATCTCTAACTCTTTGCTCTTTCGCATATGATCTTTATCTTTCCTGATCACAGACGATTTCATACGTTTCTTTCCCTCACGGCATACATCAAGAAGCGGACAAACCTGACATCCCGGGTTCTGGGCCTTGCAGTGATATCTTCCGAAAAAAATGAGCCGGTGATGCGTCAGTGTCCATTCGTCCTTCGGCACCGCCTTCATCAGCTTCTTCTCCACTTCCAGTACAGAATCCTTCCAGCCTGCCAGGGCAAGCCGCTTCGCGACCCGCTCCACATGCGTATCCACAGCAATCGCAGGCACACCAAAAGCATTTGACACCACCACGTTAGCAGTCTTCCGGCCAACACCTGGCAGTGTAACCAGTTGATCATGAGCCTGGGGAATTTCGCCCCCGTATTGCTCAATCAGGATGGAGCATAGACTCTGTATATGCTTCGCCTTGTTGCGGTAAAGGCCGATGCGCCGGATATCCCCTTCCAGCTCCTCTATAGGTACGGAGACGTAGTCCAGGGGAGTCTTATACTTTTGGAACAGATCCACGGTCACTTTGTTCACCGTAGCATCCGTACATTGGGCTGAGAGCAGCACGGCTATCGTTAGTTCAAAAGCGTTGCTATGAATCAGCTCACAATGCGCATCAGGAAACAAGTCACCCATCGTATCCAGAATGTGGCGGACTTCTGCAACCTTCATAGCGTCCCTCCGCTTCACAATTTACGCTGCACATGCCAGCGCTTCCCATTTTGATGTAAGGAAATATAAACAAAGTATGTATTATAGCGCAGTTCTCCATACATTTCAACTCCATGAAAGGACGGATCATGCATAACTATAGATAAGGATCACCATACCTTGCTATATTTCAAAAAAAACGTCCTGACGCAGGCAACCCCTTGCGTCAAGACGGTGTTTCTCACAGAAATCCACCACTCGCAATTATTGTTTCACAACTTCTATTGCAACATCGTTATTGAAATACATTATAATCTTATCATTTTCTTTGAGAGATTGCACGGATAATGTCGTGTCACCTTGATGAATATATGCATTAGGTGCTAACCGGAAACGATTGGAATTATCGTTCATGTTATCCCGCTTCACCACAATTTCGTTCGACGCACTCTCATAACGTGAGAAGATGCGGCTTGCCTGAGTTAGCACCCGTACGATGATGGAACCATTAGCATCTTTCCGGGCTTCAATCCGGTCTGCAGTAGTCAAGCTTCCAAGCGTCGTCGTTGTTGTGCCATCTCTAGTAATTTTAATTCCGCTGCTTGTGTTAAAGGTCTGCACAGCCCCTGAATAATCCTTCACGGTCAGCGTTCCCGCAGTGGCATCTACCCCGTTAACCGGGCCTGTAGTTAGCTTGACAGTCTGAATGGCAAGTGGAGTCGAACCTTCAAAGGTCACATTCACAAAATCTCCTGCCTTCATCTCAGTCAACTTCGCAGTCTGCCCAGCTTCATTGGTCAAAGGCAACTGAGTAGTGTTGATCTCGCTGCTGCCTCCATTGACTTTAATCGCAATACGATTAGTTCCCGAATTGACCATCGAAGTCTCGAGTTGCAGAACGGATTTCACTTTTAGCACGGAGATGATATCCTGGTTCGTACCCAGCGCTGCTATTACGCTACTGCCAATTGGCACATCGGTAATCGTAGCGTTACTGTTACCGAACTGCTCCACCGAATTTGGATAAGGGAGAGTAAGACTTTCCCCGGCATTGACCTTGATGACCATCGTTCTGGCTGAGGTATTGACGGCTGTCAATGTACCTTCATATTTGGTTAGCAGCTCCAGCGAAAGAGCTCGCATGCCGAGCGCCTTCAAGTTTATTTTACGGCCCTCAGTCAATCTTGCTCCAACTGTCGTCAGGTTCGGAGCAATACCGTCATACGCCAGCTTGGTTTTATCATCTAGCTGGATGACATGCGGTTTGCCGCTCACATCCTTGATCGTCAGCAGCTGTGTTTTGGAATTATAATCTACAATGGCCGCTCCGCTGAACTGGTCGATCTGCCGGCTCAAGACCTCAATCTTGGTGACCTGATCATCACTTCCGAGTGTAAGCTGTATATTGTCTCCTCCAGTAGCATCTGCCACCAGATCATCACTGGAAGGATTCGCAATGCCAGGAATAACAATCGCCGGCTTAGCCGCCAGCAGCTTCACCTCGCGTCCGCCATCCTTTTTCTTATACACAACGGTTGTACCGGTAATCTCGTTGAGCATACCTTGGACGGTGCGCTCAACACCCTCGGTAACCTCTAAAGAACGGATTACATTTTCTTGAATCGTGTATTTGACTGCAGCACCCACCTTCAAATCAGCAGGCTGCAGAACACTGTTCTGGGAGCTGAACAACGAGTTGCCATCTTCCCATTTAAAAGTCTCAGGTACACCGGCAGCATTTTTGAAAGTTATGGACTTATCCGTAAGGTTAACACTTTGAATTGTGCCTGTTGTGGTCTTATTGATCACACCTGAGGTTACTTGCACCTTTACTACCTTGTGAGAACCGCTATATGTTTCCCGTGTCAACGTTACGACACTATCCGCCACCAGTGCAGACGGCTCAATTTTATTGCCGCTGGCATCCAAGAAAGTTGTCGTATCATCGTAGTAGTACTCAGTAAAACCTGTTGCCGATTTCAACCACAGCTTGTTCCCTGGAGCCACCATGGCAAAATTACCACTCAGGCTTTCAATTAGCTGTGTCGGATCAGTTATCTCCACATAGGAAGCATTATAAGTAGCTCCAATAACAGTTACCTTCGTGTACGGCTGAAGATCGCTCAGATTAATTCGATTCTCAGAAGTGCTGGTAAAATATGCAGTGCTGGCATTCAGTCCATGCACAGACGTATTTCCGTTATCGTAGACAGATAGTCTGTCACTTTTCAGATCGCTGATATAGCCTTCCACAGTATTGTCATATACAAGCCCTGACTGTGCTTCTGCCCTACTGAAGAAAGTCGCCAATTGTGCACGGGTTACAGCACCCTGCGGATCAAAACGGTTGCCATCCAGCCCGTTCGCCAGACCGAGGCTAACCGCCAAGTTTATGTAGCCACGTTTGTTCGCGGACACCTTAGCATCGTCGGCAAATCCTGTCGAAGCATTCCCTGAAGCTACTGCATCAGCACTCTTGCCGAGTGAACGGATCAGCAGCTCTGCAATCCACTCCCGGGAAGCTTTGCGCTCACCCCAGGAAGTTTTCTGATTATCTGCTGTCATTTCAGCAGTCTTATCAAGTAAGCCTTGCTGAAGTGCATAAATCACGTAGGACTTGTAGTAATTCGATACTTCAAAACCCGTTGGAAGAACGGTTTGTGTATTAGGGTCCGCATTACCCGCCTGTTTCATGAAGCGCAGCGCCATCAATACAGCTTCTTGCTGGGTTACGGGGTCGCCGGGACGGAACAAGCCGTTGTTGCCGACAATAATCCCCTGCCCCGCTAATTTATAAATATGCTTTTCGGCCCAAAAGCCTGTTTTTACATCGCTAAATGTGCTAGGGGCAGAGACATTGCTCTGATTCGCTGGAGGGTTCGCTGTAGTGCTCGCAGAACTATCTGCAAAAGCCGCGCCTGTTCCACCCAGAACCATAACCCCCGCCAGAACGGCCGAAACCGCTTTGGCAGAATAAGGCTTCACCCTACGTTTCAATCTCTTTTGTCTGGACAATAGGTTGTTCTCCTCTCAATAACCCATGATTGTTGTGTACCTAGTACTTCGCCAAGCAGCTGTAGAATTCCTGCGTCTTACAAGCTGTTCTCTCTGGTCATGGGATGCTCCAGATCAACATGGCCCATCAAACTTTCAACTTTCTGGCCGTCCACCAGCATTTCGATGCTCTTTACTTCGTCGAATTGGAAGAAAGTTTTGGCAAGGGCGGACATCGCCATGGATTCCCCACCAGCGCCCAATTGTGCATCTTGTGGTTTATGGATATCCATAAGGATCTGTCCATCCTCAAATTTGAGTGATTTCAGCTCAATTTTGCCCCACAGCGGAATTTGCTCTTGATTATCGCTGCTTTGCAGCGCTTTGAAGGCATCACTGTACTTCTCCACTGGATCGGCAAAATGGATTGTGGCCTTCGCAGTCACAAGGTCCAATAGCTGTGGATCAGTATAATAGACATCGATACTTTGGCTTTGCTTCTCTGCAGCAGCCGGCTTTTCTGTAGCGGTCGGTGCAGGCGTACTGTTGACCGAATTATTTCCGGGCTCCTCTGTAGCTTCAGGCGATGCACTCGGAACTACCTGATCGCCGCCTTCCGCTGTATTATTGTTGCTTCCGTTCTCTCCAGCACCGTTCACAACGGCAGGCTCCAGATTGTTGCCATTGGCCGGAGCAGCCGTCGGTTTATCGCCGCAACCGGCAATTACGAGTAAAAGCAGAGCAGCAATTCCTGCGTAACCTAATTTCTTGTTCATCATTCCTAATACCCCCTTAGATGAATACGAGCAGACCTGTCCGCATAGTTTTCGGGCCGAAAAACAGGCGGGAAATAACTGTGCGGCGCTGGTCTGCCGTTAAGCTGTTATTTTATTCCGAGATATTCATTGATTCCGCTGACGATCCCAGCGGCAACTCTACTTTGGAAAGCGTCATTGAATAAAAGGGCTTCATCGTTTTTGTTACTCAGGTAGCCAACCTCCAGAAGCACCGCAGGCATCTTTGTTTCCCGTATGACATGGAAATTGCCATAGCGTACACCTCGGTCGCTTATGCCGGTGGCTTGTACAAGGTATTTATGCATCACGTTTGCCAACGCTTTGCTGGCATCACGCTGATAATAGGTTTCACTCCCGCTGGCTGAGGAGGACGCACCACTGTTGGCATGAACGGAGATAAAAAGATCCGCTTTCAGATTGTTCGCCAGGGCTGCACGATCTTTCAGCTCGATAAACGTATCGTCGCTTCGTGTGAGCACTACGTCAACCTTATTCTCCTTCTTAAGCAGGTCAGCAGCCTTCAATACGACAGCCAGATTAAAGTTCTTCTCATACTTTCCTGTTACACCCACAGCACCGGAATCTTTGGCGCCATGCCCTGCATCCAGAACAACCAGCTTTCTGCCGTTATTCACTGGTGGAGTGACAGGATCGGTTGTCGATGGTGCATTAAGATCGATGACCACTAACTTTGAAGTATCTCCGGTAACATTCACGCTGTAATTCTTCGCATGAGCCAAATCAATGACAAAGCGTACAACATAAGGATTCGTATTATACAGTGAATAGCGAACCCCTATCACATCGGGATAATCAGTAACTGCAAGACTGCCGTTCAGGTTGGAATCAAGAGCCTGTCCAGTACCAAAAACATTCGAGAAGGTAGCATTCGGCAGATCTACAACAATACGATCCGGGCCGGTTA
Source organism: Paenibacillus agri (assembly GCF_013359945.1). Taxonomy (GTDB): domain Bacteria; phylum Bacillota; class Bacilli; order Paenibacillales; family Paenibacillaceae; genus Paenibacillus_AQ; species Paenibacillus_AQ agri. The sequence continues at coordinate 93,466 of NZ_JABWCS010000218.1, forward strand.
CCACAGATACCTTCGGCTCGACTTTACCATCGACAGCAATGGTCAAGCGGTTCTCATTGAAACTTAAACCATTTACCTGGGCCAGATTTACAGTAGGGTCCACAGGAGGCTGCCCATCTCCTGGATTGCTTGGGTTCTCCGGCTGGGAACCGTTATCTCCCGGAGCGTTTGGTGTAGTCAATGTTACAATCTTCTGCGAATTGTTCCAATCAACCAGCAGACCAAACTGTTCGCTGATGAAACGGATCGGCACTAGCGTCGTATTACTGCGCAGTAACGGAGCAGTGACCAAGGTAACGGTCTTGTCATCGACAGAAGCCGTTTTCTGATTGACCACCAGCTTGATCGTCTTGAATGAATCAGAGATGGTTACCGTCTGACTCTTCTGCTCCCAGTCCACCTTGTAGCCAAGATTCTCTGCAATCATTCTTAGCGGGACCATAACCGTGCTGTTCACATTTTCAACAGGAGCTCCTTGTTCCGCCGTAATCTCCTTGCCATCCAGAATAATTTTGCTGCCCGAGGCAGCGGCATGTCCATTTTCCGGCAAGATCAGTACAAAAAGTAACAGCAACAGCATAAAACCAAATTTCTTCATTCTCCACCTCTAAGAATCTAGTATTCCGCCTGAGAAAGACGTTCTTGTTGACCTGACGACCAGCAACCTTCGACATCTATTAGACGCCGCCACTCTTCAAAAGTTGCGAATATATTCCATAGGGGAACTGAGATTTGCAGAATCTCTGCGGTCTCAGCCTAATCTACAAACCAAGATATTCCTTAATCCCCGCTGCAATCTCTCCTGCAAGATTGTTCTGAAGATAGTCTGTATACAGCGCAGCTTCGTTGTCTACATTGGTGAGATAGCCAGCTTCCAGCAGCACGGCAGGCATGCGTGTCTCTCTGGTTACATGAAGGCTCTTATAGCGGACTCCATTGTCCTTAAATCCCGTTCCGGCAAGAAGATGCTTATGCATCTTTTGCGCAAAAGGCAGGCTCTCACTTCGACTGTAATAGGTTTCACTTCCGTTGATTTTGTTCCAGTTGGGAAAAGATGTCTCAAGAGAATTGGCATGTACCGAGAGAAAAAGAGTCGCGCCTGCCGCCTCGGCAATCACCACCCGATCCTGCAGCTCCAGGTGGGTATCTTCAGTTCGGGTATACACCACTGTCAACCGTCCATCCTGTTCCAATAGTGCTCCCGCTTTACGGACCACGGCCAAATTAAAGTCCTTTTCCAATCGGCCCGTGATACTGACCGCCCCCGGCTTAGAACCACCATGCCCCGCATCCAGGACAACTACCGGCTTGCCTGTATTCCCGGCTGTCCCCCCACCGTTCCAAGGAACACCTTGCGTGTTGAGATCGATGGTAACCAAACCAGTGCTTTCATCCTTACTTAGCTGGTAAGGCTGACTGACCGCTGTCTGAATGACAAACCTTACTGTAGAAGGATTAACGCTGAACAAAGCGTACCTGATCTCGGATACTTGCGGGTAGCCGGTCACATCCAGCTTACCTTGCGGGCTACCGTTACCCGCCAGTCCCTGCTGCAGGCTTCCTGCAAACTCCGGTGCAAAAGCCGCGCCGGGTAAATCTACAATAATGCGGGCCGGATTATTCATTACCGTTATGCTTGGCTTGACGCTCCCATCAACGGCAACTACCAGTTTGTTCTCACTGAATACAGCACCCTTCACCTTTGGTGCACCTGCAATAGCGCCGTCGCTGCCCGGAATAGACGCAGTTGGAGAAGGTGTTGAAACAACTATGCCTGGAATACTCCCGCCCAGATTTCCCGGCGTGGCTGATGAAACCTGAGCAGTGGGTGATGGTACTGGTGACGGTATTGGTGTGGGTGCTGCAACTTGGGGAGCTGGCGCTCCTCCGGTTAAATAAACGATTTTATCACGGTTGTCCCAGCCTACCTTTAGTCCAAACTGCTCGCTGACAAACCGGATGGGCACCAGCACCGTGCCTCCGGTTTGTTTGGGTGCAGCATTCAAATCCAGGCGTATCCCGTCGGCATTAGCCGATTTGCTGCCTACGATAAGTTCTACACTCTTAAAATCTTGCTTTATGGTCACTTTACGAGAGGTTTGCTCCCACAGCACTTCAAACCCCAAATTCTCTACTACAATCCGTATGGGGATCATCACACTTCCGTTCACATTCTCAATTGCAATCCCTTTGGGCAGTGCAAGTTCTTTATTGTCCAGAACGATTTTACCTTGTGTCTTTCCTGCCGCGGCAGCATCATGGACGGAAAATGACAGAAACATCAGCGGCAGCAAAAGTAGCGAAAATAGTAAGCGGGTGATTCTCCCCATCCTTTTCTCTCCTTTGATATTTGGATTCGTGAACTTCCATGACCTATCAGACGACAGATACCTTCCAAAAGTTGCCTCTACAGGCAATGAATATATCGATTATAACAAAAAAACTTCTATTTCCGACATCGGAAATAGAAGTTTCTGTTAAAATGGTGCAGTTTTAATATAAACTAACATAACTCATAGAGTCGTCAGGAAAAGCATTAACCGAACAACTTAGCAGCATGACGCTCTTCGTAGGCAGAGATTTCATCCGCATGCTGAAGAGTAAGACCGATATCGTCCAGACCTTGCAGCAGGAACTGGCGACGGTGCTCATCCAGGTCAAAAGCAATGTTCAAGCCATGATCATCACTCAGAACCTTATTCTCCAAATCTACGTGCAATTCGTAGCCTTCATGCTGAGCCGTCCGCTGGAACAATTCTTCCACTTGCTCTTCAGACAATTTAATTGGCAGGATACCGTTCTTGAAGCAGTTATTATAGAAAATATCTGCATAAGACGGAGCAATTACCGTCTTGAAGCCATAGTCCATAATCGCCCACGGTGCATGCTCCCGGGAGGAGCCGCAACCAAAGTTGGCGCGAGAGATCAGGACAGACGCACCTTTATAGCGCGGCTTATTCATCTCGAATGTCGGGTTGTCATTTCCTTCTTCGTCAAAACGCCATTCGTAGAACAGAAATTGTCCGAATCCGGTCCGTTCAATCCGTTTCAAAAACTGCTTTGGAATGATAGCATCTGTATCAACATTGACCCGGTCAACCGGTGCAACGATTCCTGTTAATTTTTTAAAAGCTTCCATGTTAGTTCCCTCCCGTTTAGATCTGATTCTTATGAATTGACGGCTTCCGTCTTATAGTTCCAGTCACGAATGTCGGTAAAACGACCCTTGATTGCCGCAGCGGCAGCCATTGCAGGAGATACAAGATGCGTACGTCCTCCACGGCCCTGACGGCCTTCAAAGTTACGGTTGGAGGTCGATGCGCAGCGTTGTCCTGGTTGCAGAACATCCGGGTTCATCGCAAGGCACATACTGCAGCCTGCTTCACGCCATTCAAAGCCCGCTTCTGTAAATACTTTATCCAGACCTTCTTTTTCCGCCTGCATTTTAACACGTCCGGAACCAGGAACGACAATAGCCGTTACTTGATCAGATACTTTGTGGCCTTTGGCAACCTGTGCAGCAGCGCGCAGGTCTTCAATCCGGCCGTTGGTGCAGGAACCAATAAAGACATAGTCGATGCCAATTTCGGAGATTGGCGTACCTGGAGTCAGATCCATATATTCAAGTGCTTTTTCAGCAGCTTTGCGTTCATTTTCAGTTGTGAAATCAGCCGGATTCGGCACAGTTGACGTAATGTCAGTACCCATGCCCGGGCTTGTGCCCCAGGTTACTTGCGGAATCAGGGTCTCTACATCAAAATCAACAATAGTGTCATACTCTGCACCTTCGTCGCTTACGAGTCCTTTCCAGGTCTCAACTGCAGCGTCGTAAGCAGCACCTTGCGGTACATACTGGCGATCACGCAGGTAATCGAATGTAGTCTGGTCAGGAGCGATCAGACCCGCTCTCGCGCCACCTTCGATCGACATGTTGCAGACCGTCATGCGCTCTTCCATCGACAGCTCACGGATCGCTTCGCCTGTGTACTCGATAACATAACCTGTAGCAAAGTCAGTACCATATTTAGCGATAACGCCGAGAATCATGTCTTTAGCGGTTACGCCAGGATTGCGCTTGCCTGTGAAGCGGACTTCCATCGTCTTGGCTTTTGCCTGCTGCAAGCACTGGGTTGCCAGTACGTGCTCAACTTCACTCGTCCCGATACCGAACGCCAGTGCGCCGAATGCGCCGTGTGTGGAAGTATGGCTGTCGCCGCAAACAATGGTTTTACCAGGATGAGTCAGGCCGATTTCTGGACCCATAACGTGTACGACACCTTGGTCAATATCATTAAGGTCGAACAGTCTCACGCCGAAATCACGACAGTTCTGTGAAAGCGTGTCGATCTGCTGTTTGGAGATCGGGTCTTTGATGTTAAAACGATCCTTAGTAGGTACGTTGTGGTCCATTGTCGCGAATGTAAGCTCAGGACGACGAACCTTACGGCCAGCCAGGCGCAGGCCTTCGAAGGCTTGTGGAGAAGTCACTTCGTGAACCAAATGAAGGTCAATATACAGAATGCTAGGTTTGCCTTCTTCCTGATGAATAACGTGATTGTCCCAAATTTTCTCAAACATTGTCTTCTTGCTCATGAATTTCACCTCATCATTTAATCGTTCATTGGAAGAGAGTGTGGAGTCTCTCTTGAATGAACTAAATATAACATCGCGCTGTTTATTATTCCAAGATATAAAAACTATAGGGTTCATAGGCATGGACTATAAGTTTATATAAGGCAGGTTAGACCATTCTTTGCTTTATAAGGATTTTAAATTGCGTTGCATATGGTGATGCGGGTTAATTGGGGAGGTCAAATGTACATTTCGTCCCCATGGGGACGAATACTGGACTGTCAAAAGTGATTGTCTAAAAATTCCAACCCACTATGCTATTATGCACTACCAAAGCAGTACCGGCCTCATGAGGCTTATACACGAACAGCGTATACAATGAGCCTTACCGGGGGATTTAGCGGGGATTAGCGGGGATTAGCGGGGATTAGCGGGGATTTAGCGGGGATTTAGCGGGGATTTAGCGGGGATTTAGCGGGGATTTAGCGGGGATTTACTAGGAATTCTAACCGAGAAACAAACTCAACTGGTAGACCTTAACACCTTGGTTCAACGTTTAAATTAACGGCATTTTTGTACCTTAAATTGATCATTTTAGAGTAAAAAATCCATTTAAGTGCATTACTGTACCTTATTTCTCCAAGTTTCCCTCAAAAAGAGCTGTACCACAAAAAATAACATACAAAAATGCCCTTAATTATCATTTATATTTGATATAAACTAAATTAAGGTTCGAAAATGCTCTTATTTCCTAATCGCACGATGGGGAGCACAGCGATGAAGCGCCAGAGCCCCCCCTCCCACGTCACTCATAGAATGGGGACAGAGGGTCGAAGCTGCCAAAAGGGTTGGCCAACCGCAGCTGCTTCTGGATCGGCACTTCTTGTCGGTTCCGGCCTTGGAGCGGCAGAATGCGTGCCGTCTTGCTTCTTAGAACCGACATACCCTTGGTGACGAAAGCAACATCTAATAACGCAGTCGCCTACGAACATCCCCAGACGAAAAAGCCGGGACATGGCCGCTCCCCAAAAAAGACGAGACGACCCAACAGAAGGAATTCTTCTCCACCACTGTTGCCGATTCACGTCTTCCGTTCGTAATACCCTACGAAGAAACTTTAGGAGACTGAGTTAAGTGGAAATTCACATTTTCACATATAACTATTTTTACTTTAAAGAGCATGTTGTGGTATAGTAAGGGTATAAAAGACATACAATGCAAAGAGAGCCGTGCGGCAACACGACTCCCCGTTTGCAATAGCCGCTTTTAAGGGCCGCGGCTTCGGAATAGTAGTCATGAGATAGACCGTTTCCTTTGGACAGGGCGGTCTATTTCTTTTTGAGGTAGTTCAGCAGAGCAATAATGAACATGCCAAACATGAACATTAGTGATAATGCTTGATAAACCTCCATTGGCCTCACCTCCCTTCCGGGAGATTAGCCGACCGCCCTTACAAGCCTTCTATTGCTCCTGCGATTATACCATGCCTACTCTTGCATGGATAGATTGCATAAGGCAACCTCTTGATGTGAAATTTGATGTTAAACCGCCCTAAAAGCTGCTACTACATAACATGCAATACATAAAAGCCTTCATTCTTCACGATTTCCCGCCACTATTACAGAAACACTAATAACGGGATGGTTGCCCGCATATGGTGCATGTGAAAGTTGCTCACTGTTGGTGAGGAGAGACTAATATGTTGAGGTGTATTGTGAATAGCTTATATCCAAGCAATCGAGGGATTAGTGATGTGCAATGCATTATGATGAGGCTGCTATAACCCGTCGCCTTGCAGTTTTCAGGCCGGGCAATAGGGCTGTTTTTCCGCTATCTGCTTAACGCCCTCCCGTGCTGTGGTCTTGGACGCCATGGTACTTATCCGTATGAAGATAAAGATTTCCAGATACTAGCATCACGGTGTAAACTATAAGCGAGAATGCCCCCGGCTGGATCGTCACTTACAACGCACAAAAAGGCCCAGCCTGCTTTATATAAGGCTGAACCTTGTCTCATTATTGCTGCATACTTTTCTTCAGCTGTACCAGATCTTCCACGGCCCGTGTGGTTAGGGAGTCCACACCAAGTGCCGCATAGTGCTTCATTAGCGAGACATCATTGACGGTCCAGACATAGACCTTGAGGCCGTTCGCTTTGGCTTGCTCGATTAATTCCGGCTTGACGAACTCATGGTAGATATTAATCCCGAAGCAGGCTGCAGCCAATGCATCGCTTACTGTCTGTTCCAGGGCTTCCTCATAGGATCGGTTTAGAAAATGCTCACTATCAGCGTTCAGCAGCTTCTTAAGCTCGGGATGACGCTGCTGTGCCAGCAGGGCCCGGTCTGCTCCGCAACCAGACAGGAATATTTGGTCCAGCATATCGTGCTTATGCACCAAAGCTGCCGCTGCATCGATGGCTTCATTCACTTTAAGATCCAGATTCACCGTTCGGCCTGAACCTTTAATCAGCAGCAGCAGATCTTCCAGCGTCGAGAAGGTCATCTTTCCCGTCTTGCCGGCATAGTCCACTATCACTTCTACACTCTTAAGCTCTTCGAAGCTTAATGCTGAGATCTGAATAGTACGGCCATTAACGCTCTGCCAGATATCATCATGAGCCAGAATCGCGATTCCGTCCCGGGTGACCCGGATATCATCCTCTATGATATCTGCTCCCAGCCTGATTCCCTCTTCCACAGAGGCTAAAGTGTTGTCTAGAGTATCCATACATCCCGTATGAGCTGTAATCCATGGAAAATGTCCAGTCATTTTCTCGGCTCCTTTGCTTCAATCGAAATAGACTGCATTGGTAAAGGCAATGATCGTACGCACACCTTTCACCATCCCCCAAAGCTCAGCACGAATCCACAGCAAATCTTCATCCGGGATCTCGGCTTCAAGCCGCGGAGCATCTGATGTAATGATTTCCTCAGCCAGTATTCCCTTGTTGCTGTCCAGCTTCAGTGTATAACGCTGATCTTCCAACTTCCAGTGACCCTTGCGCACCTGGAAATCTGCCGACACAGCGGCAACAAAAGTGCTTCCAGACGCTCTGCCTCCCGGTACAGCACTACCGATACCGTAATTAGTCCCGCGCGAAGTCACTTCAAGATTAAGCAGCGGCCCCAGCGTAACAGAGGCACGGCTGGCTGATAAGGCCCCCACAACCTTCGCGGTGATAGGTGCATCCCCTTCTTCAAGCTGAAGATAGGTTACGGACAACGGATCGTCCGTAGGGTCCTGGTGATGCCAATCGCGTCCGGACGTGGCAGCAATCCGGTAGCCTTCATTCAGCTTCTCCGTCCATAACCGGAAGGCGCGGATGTTATTATTTTTCACAGGTGCAAACGTTGTTGACCATACCTCAATATAATCAATATCGTTCCAGTCACTGATTTCAAACTCCCAGTAACAGCCTGTACACATCGGACTGCCGGCGCGGAACGGATGCGCCATTCCGGCAAGGCCGCCCCGTTCATGAACACGTGACAGTCCGGCATGGATATCACCCGGGCCGACCGGGCGCCAGTCGAGGAATTCATCCAGTCCAATCGTCACCATATGACCGAAGAATGTAGTCCATTCCATCCCCGATATGATCGATAGCCCTGTCTCACGTTCAATGACTTCTTTACCCGCAAGCCCTGTCATCGTGTTGTGATCCGTCAATGCGATGCAGTCGAAGCCAAGATTTTTGGCCCCTGCTGCAAGTTCAGCCAGCGATTGCCGGCCGTCGCTGTGGAATGTATGTGTGTGCAGCTCGCAGGCTACCCATTTCATCGCGTACCCTCCTCTTCCAGCCAGACCTTTAGTGTATAATCGCAGACATCGGTCACAATCGCATGCAGGCTTAAAGTGACCTCCCACATGCCCGGTATGATCTCACCCTGTGCTAGTCCCGGAGTGGCTTCATGCCGCGATAGAACATGCAGTTGCTCACGGTCATGCCGGTGAGCGGCCCCGCGATGTCCGTCAGGGGCATCGACAGATACGGTGATTAGATTTTGCAGCGGCAGATAGGACTGCCAGCGTGCTTTTGCCTGCTCCAAATATTCAGCCTCAAAATAGGCCTCGATTCCCTGCTCGATCAGCAGCTTAGCCTTCTCCTGATCTTCTAAATACTTAGGCCCGTAAGTGAAATGAACGCCGAGCCGGTCTGCTGCATTTGGAACAAAGAAACGGTACGCAATATGCGATTTGGAACCTGCAGGAGTTACTTTCCCTTGCGCGTCTACGAGAACAGTCTTCATGATGAACGCATTCCTTCTTCTTTAATCATTGAGCGAATATAGAAATAACCGACAAACGAACACATCAGGAAGGTGAAGAACGCAGTTGCTGCGGCAAGCTGACGATCCTGAAATACCCCGAAGATCTGCTCCATAGAGACTCCGAGCATCTGCGGCGCATTAGGTCCGATCAGGAACGGGGCCGTAAACGAGCCGATCACACCCATGAATACGAAGGTGGAGGCAACCAGCAGTGTTTTGAACGTCAATGGAAGGATCAGTTTGAAAAAAATACGGAGCTTCCCTGCACCCACATCCTTGGCACTTTCAATTACGGAATTCGGTACGGCAGATAAGGCTGAACCTAGAAGCATTGTGGTGAACGGGATGTTGAACCATAGATTGGCGATAATAATCCCTTTCATATCAAAAATAATCCGCGGAAAGCTTTCAGACCCAAAGTGATAAAGGATCCGCGCTGCCCAGCCACGGTTGCCAAGCAATTGGATCAGACCATAGGTAGCAATGACCGAAGGAATAAAGATCGGTATCATGTACATCCGCCGAATCCAGTTGACCGCCATGCCCTGATTAAAGCGCATGTACACAGCCAGAACATAGCTAATGACCAGGACCAGCAGTGTGGAAGCAATCGTCACCTCTAGCGTAAAAATAATATTCGAGCGCATCAGTTTATCAGTGAACAGATACTTATAATTGGACAAGTCGTAACCGCCACTGTGATTCGTGAGACTTTCCTTCAAAGATCCCAGAATCGGCAGCACTACGATTAGCACCAGAATGAGAAAGGAAGGGAGGACCAGGGAAATCCCCAGCAGCCCCCTTCTTGCTTGTTTACTCATTGAGCAGCAACTTCACTTTGCCATTTTTTGTTGATTTCTTTGCCCAGGTCGCCAAGGTTAAAGGTACGGTAGCCTTCTGAAGCACCTTTGAAGGAATCCTGAATCTCCTGCGGCATGTTGCTCAGCTTGATGCCCGGGAAGCCGTGCATTTTGTTAACAATTTCAGTCTGTGCTTCAGGCGAAACGACGAAGTCGAGGAATTTGTATACTGCGTCCTTCTTCTCCGACAGCTTCGGTACCATCAGGTAAGTCGGTCCGCCGTTGAAGCCCGGTGTAATCTGCTGCATCTTCGTTGTTGCCGGAAGCTGACCCTTGGAGATTTGATCAAGTACCATATCAGACCAGGCCGGAATCATATCCACTTCTCCGCTAGCCAAGAGATCAAGTGTACCTTGGTTTTTCTTCGGATAGATGCCTTTACCGTATACGTATTTGCCCAGATCCTTCAAGAGGTCGATCCCTTGACCCCACTGGCTCATGATGCTTGGATCAGAGTTATGAATAGCCTCTTCAGGCAAGAATTTATAGAGGGCTGTAGTTACGAAGGAGCTGCCTGCGCCGCCGGTGGATGGATCATTGTAAGCGAATTTTTCTGGATTTTTACGAATCCAGTCATACAGCTCGTCCAGTGTCTTCGGCGCGTCTTTCACTTTGTCGCTGTTATACGCCAGCAGTACCGCGGAAGCACGATAAGGAATAGCCAGGTTAGAGACGTCTTTCAGGGTATTCTCATCCACATTTTTCAGGTTAGGAATGCTGCTCTCGCTGAGCGTATCCCAGATGTCATCGTTCTTGCCTTTGTTGACGGAATCAATGCCGTCCTCATAAAGGTCAATGTCGCCTGAGCCTTTATTCGCCTGCTTGGCAGCCAGAATGCGGTCATAGGTAGGCTGAGCGCCTGTGCCTGAAGCAACATACACCGGCTTGACCTTAACATCCGGGTTCTTCGCTTCGAACATCGGAATCAGTGTTTTCCAGAGATCGTCAACGTTCTGGGAGCCTGTGTAATAGAAAGAGAATTCCGTCGTCTTGGCAGCAGGCTCAGCCGTAGCGCCATTACCGGCAGCAGCCGAATCATTGCTATTCTTGTCTCCACATCCTGCGAGTAAAGATCCGACCAGAACCAAACTTGTCAAAAGGGTGAATGCTGTTTTCTTGTTAGACATGAACTAATTTCCTCCTTGAGTGTTTGCTCATTTTACTGTTCCGGATATGCTAGAATCTTGGCAAAGCCTACCGACACCTGTTGACCATGATGAAGCGATCTGACCTCGTCGCGAGCCAGGAATGCACGTACCGTGCCATGATCCTGAACATCGACCGACACCTCGGCATAATGACCAAGCACCATAATCTGCTTAATCGTCCCCTGTAGTCTACTCTCTGCGCCCCCACCGAACTGAATATCTTCCGGCCGGACAGCCACCGTAACTTTACCTGAAAGCTTATTAGGGTTCGGGAAACTCAGTTCCCCTACCTTAATCCCGCCTTCAGCAACCACCCCCTTCAAGAAGTTCATTTTCCCGATAAACTGGGCCACATATAGTGATTTGGGCTCATCGTATATTTCCTGCGGAGTGGCAATCTGCTCGATATGTCCATGATTCATCACCACAATCCGGTCAGAAATCGATAAGGCCTCCTCCTGGTCATGCGTGACAAAGACCATGGTCAGACCGAGGTCAGCTTGAATCTCGCGCAGTTCCTCCCGCATTTCGTGCCGCAGCTTGGCATCCAGTGCCGAGAACGGCTCATCCAGCAGCAGCACCGCAGGCTTCAACAGCAGTGAGCGGGCCACGGCGATCCGCTGCTGCTGACCGCCGGACAGCTGTCCAGGATATTTCTTTCCTGCACCCGGCAGACGAACCAGCTCCAGCACCTGCTCAATTGCCTGATCACGTTCTGCCTTCTTCACCTTGCGGATTTTCAGACCGAACGCCAAATTATCGTACACCGTCATATGCGGCCACAGATTGTAGCCCTGAAAGACCATAGAGGTCGGACGTTTCTCCGGTGGTGCTTTTAATACACTTTTACCTTCAATCAGAATGTCTCCGGCATCTGGATCAAGGAAGCCGCCGATACTGCGCAGCAATGTTGTCTTCCCGCAGCCGGACGGTCCCAAGAGGGTGACCATCTCTCCTTTGCCGACATCCAGTGAAATATCGCTTACTCCATCGCCTGTTTTATAACGTTTTGTCAGTTTCTGAATGGATAATTGGATTCCCATAATGTCCTCCTGTCCTGCACGTCAGTTTATTTGATCTGGAAGCCGCTCGACAGAACATCCGCGCTGACAAAACGCTGGGCCGCCAGCAGTAAAATAATCGTCGGAGCTGTCAGAATAATTGAGAAGACCGCACCGGCATAAGCCGGGTAATCGCTAATAATGCCATACATCACAACAGGCATCGTTCTGAAATTGGGTACGCCGACGAGGAACGTCCCTTGCGCTTCATCCAGAGAGTTGAGAAAGGTAAAGATTGAAGCGACGATAATACCTGGCATCGCCATCGGCAGCGTAATACTGCGGAAGACCCGGAACGGGCTTGCCCCTACGTCGCGGGCCGATTCTTCCTGCGCCGTGTGAACATTACGGAACGCTGAGGTCGGAATCCAGGTCATGTACATCAGCACGTTGATGATATGAATCAGAATGACGCCGAGCAGGGTGTTCATCAGACCAAGCTTATAGAACAGCACTGCGATGGAGACGTATAGCCCCATTTTAGGAAAGGCGTGCGTCAGCAGGAACGAGAACAAGAAGAACTTGCTGAGCGGAAAACGAATTCGGGCAAAGGCATACGCTGCCGGAACACAAAGCACGATCGATACAGCAGTAACGATAGTAGCGATCAGGAAGGAAAGAGCGATAGACTGCGAGACTCCCTCCTGCTGGAAGACAAACTTCCACCATTTCAGCGACCATTCCCTAGGAAGCATGTCCGGGTAATTCCAGTTCCCTGTAAATGCGAGAATAGCCAGGTTCAACAGAGGTCCCATGAAAAAGATCACGAAGATGATTAGAGCGACAAATTCGATAATTTTCTTTGGACCCAGTGATTTTAAATACCACTTCATTACATGTCCTGCTCCTTCCAATCATTAAGTGTCCTGATGTGATGTAGAATGCCTGATCACCAGTTCAGGCTTAAGCTCCAGTATTGTCTCTTTGACAGAATTCTCGCGAATCAGCTTGTCTAGCATGACACAGGCAACATGGCCCATTTGCTGGGTATCGACTCGAATGGTCGTTAAGGGCGGGTTCGTGATAGAAGAAATATCTATATCATCGAAGCCCATTACCGCCACTTGCTCCGGGACGCTAAGGCCTTGCTCGTGCAAAAATTTCATGGCCCCCAGCCCGATCATGTCATTGGTACCGAATACTGCAGTATAAGCCCCTTGTCTAAAATGCTCCCAATGTTCGCTCATCGCTCTGTAGCCTGCTTCGAACGTTGAGGCTACGGGATAGGCGATAGCATCTTCCGAGATATCCAGGTGATGCTCCTGCATATAGTCCCGAAATCCCTCCAGCCGCAAATGATGGCTTCGATGGTCCTGCGGACCGGCCAGCATGAAGATCTTGCGGTGTCCAAGGCCGGTTAAATGCCGGGCAGCCTCACGCCCCCCTTCCTGATCCCGGTTCACGATATGAACCACACCATCCACATTCGTGGAGCCGTTAACCATTACATAAGGAACGCCGAATTTACTAATATGATCGATCACATTCTGCTCCAGGCGGCTGATCAAGATCAGCCCGTCTACCCGCTTCTCCATCATGAAATCGGCGGATCTTAGCGACATTTCATGGTCCGTCGTTACAAATACGGAGTAATTCATCCTTGCAGCTGTAGCCAGAATGGCGTCGATGATTTTACCGTAAAAGGGATGGGACACGATGGGATAATCCCTCCGGTAGATCAGAATCCCGATATTATGCGTACGCTGCAAGACCATCGCTCTGGCGATCGCATTCGGCTTGTACTGCAGCTCCTGAATCACCTTCAGAACCTTGTCTTTGGCCTCCTGGCTTGTATAACCATGTCCCGAAATCACTCTGGATACAGTAGACTTGGATACACCTGATAGAAGAGCGATCTCTTTGATATTGCTCATAGCTTACCTCCGCTTATAGGTATGAGATCGTTCCCACATCTATAAGATACCGTCCGAATATAAGTTTGGTATTAACCGAATCGAACGGATACGTAAAGAAAAAACGCTGGGTAATCACATTGTTCGCCGAAAATTTTCATTAATTTCTATATCATTCAATTAAAAGCGTTCTAATATAAAGGGAACGTTAAAATGATTTTCAGTACGTAAAAACAAAATGAACAAAGCGAAATAGCCGAAGCAGTGAGGTGATCGACAAGATCCACCGTGGCTGACAGCAGGATTCCTATATTAAATGTTATGGTCATAGGTTATACTTATAAGAGAAGTGATTTAACACCGGGGAGTTTTGGAATATGGAATTCAGACAATTACAATATGCACTACAAATCGCTGCCGAAAGAAATTTCTCGCGGGCAGCAGAGAAGCTGCATATCGCTCAGCCTTCGCTCAGCCAGCAGCTCTCCAAGCTGGAAAAGGAGCTGGGGGTCCTGCTCTTCCAGCGGAATACCAGCTCCGTTGAGCTGACCCATGCCGGGACAAAATTTGTAGAGCAAGCCCAGATCATTATCGATGCTGTAGAGCTGCTCCGCCAGGAAATGTCCGATATCTCGGAGCTGCGTTCCGGCCGTGTCGTGGTCGGCAGCATGCCGATTACAGGCGCACATTTGCTTCCGCATGTGCTGCCGATCTTCAAGCAAAGCTATCCGGAGATTGAGATTGCGCTGCTCGAAGACTCCTCTATGAATCTGGAGAAGCTGACCGCTGGGGGACAAACCGACCTTAGTCTGCTGTCTCTCCCTTTAGAGGTTCCTGCACTGGCCTATGAAGTGCTGGGAGAGGAACGGATTGATCTGGCGGTTCCCGCCGATCACCCTCTTGCAGCCCGCAGCAAGGATGGAATCCGCACTTCGCTGGAGGAGCTGAAGAATGAGCCTTTTATTGTACTGAAGGAAGGCCAGGGCTTCCGCAAGCTGACCATTGAGCTGTGCAGGGAGGCGGGGTTTGAGCCGAAGATTGTTTTTGAGAGCAACAATATGGAGACCGTGCAGTCACTGGTGGCTACAGGCATGGGGGTTACGCTTGTGCCTCATTTCATCGCCCGGGCACCGCGCAGTGAATTTGTGCCTGTCTACCTGCCGCTGGCTGAGCCTGTACCGAGCCGGACGCTGGTCTTCGCATACCGCCGGGGCCGTTATCTCTCCAAGGCAGCGGAAGCTTTTATGAAGACGTTTCGCACAACTGTGGCTGCTCTGACGGATGAAGAAGCATAACAGCATACTATGCAAAAACTGTTATCCTCTGCTATGAGATAAACCCGGCGTTTACTGTCGGGTCCTTACACATGAGAAAAGCCGCGGACACCTTGCAAGGTTGTCCGGCGGCTTCTTTCGTCTCCATATTTAGAACATCTGCAGCCTTATTTACGTAAATTATGCTGAGTAATCAATCGGTTCTGATCATCAGAGAGTCTTGCAGTGCTTTCGTCCACCAGTCCTTTGGTTCCGGGATTGCCGGTCTTGTCCTCGATGAACTCGCGCAACGCGTTGCTCTGAATCTCAGCGGATTCCTTTGCGGATTGGTTCTGTTCCTGTTTGGTATTGTTGTCTTTACTCAAGTTGCATCCACCTCCTGGTAACAGATTATAAGTATTTTACCCGTTCTCCCCGAGGATAAACATCTTTTTCAGGACACTTTAGTCTCCTAAAATAAAAAGGCCGTCCACCCTTTGCAAACCGCCCTTTGCCATGTTATTCTATAGGACAAATACTGAAACGTGCTGACGGGACCAGTAAGAACGAGTCCACCCGCGCCCAGAGAGTAAATTCCGGAAGGCTGAGAGAATTTACCGCGGTTTTGTTCTGAAGCCTACCCCTGAGCGGCCTGCATGCAGCAGGACGGACCCTCCCGTTATGAGAATGAAGTCGGATGAACCCTCATCAATGAAGGTGGTACCGCGGAAGTGAATTCAAGCTTTCGTCCTTTGCTAAGTCTAAGGATGGGGGCTTTTTTGCATTTACCCAGAATTCAGAAGATTCTTATCAATCTTGAGGAAGTGAAGCACAAAGTGACGACAAGAATAGTGGTCAAAATCGGCAGCAGCTCGCTGACCGGACCGGAGGGCGGCCTGAACCATGCCGCTATCGCCTTCTTCGCAGCCGAGATTGCCGGGCTGCGCGAGAGGGGTGCGGAGGTGCTGCTGGTCACCTCCGGAGCGGTAGCCGCCGGGTTCCGCAGCATCGGCTACCCGGTGCGCCCGCGGCTGCTGCATGAGAAGCAAGCCGCTGCCGCAGTAGGCCAGGCGCTGCTTATGCAGGCCTACCAAGAGGCTTTCACCAAGCATGGTATCATCGCAGCGCAAATCCTGCTCACCCGGACTGACTTTTGCAGCCGCCGGGCCATGAACAATGCCGTAATGACCGTGGAAGAGCTGCTCCGGCAGGGGGCTGTACCCGTATTCAATGAGAACGACACGGTCTCTGTCGATGAATTGAAGTTCGGCGACAATGACACGCTGTCAGCACTGGTCGCCAATCTGCTCAAGGCTTCCCACCTCTTGGTACTTACGGATATGGACGGCCTGTACAGTGGTGATCCGCGCACAACGCCGGATGCTGTGAAGTATCATCAAGTTGATGAGATCACGCCCGAGATATACGCGATCGCCGGGGGAGCTGGCTCCAGTGTCGGTACCGGTGGCATGCGCTCCAAGATCGATGCCGCCAAGATTGCTACGCGTGGCGGTGTCCCGGTCTTCATCGGCAGGGCCGCCGATCCGGGCGATCTCCGGCTTGCAGCCGACGGAACCGGCAAAGGCACTTACTTCGCCACTACCCTATCTTCTCTGCCGGTTAAGAAGCAATGGCTGGGTTTCATGTCTACCCCACTCGGCACCTTGCATATTGATGCAGGAGCCGTTGAAGCTCTACTTAACGGCGGGCACAGCCTGCTCCCGATCGGGGTCAAGCAAACTGACGGCAGCTTTCATGCTGGCGATGTTGTTGAGGTGCTGGGACCGGACGCTCATCTGCTGGGGCGCGGCATTGTCAATTATGACGACAGCCAGCTCCGCAGCATCCAAGGATTGCCCAGCCGCGAAATCGTGCCGAAGCTCGGAGAGGTTCACCGGTTGGAGGTTATCCACCGCGACGAATGGATTACACTGAGATAAGAGGGTCTTTTTCATACTATTTATAATCAGGGGGGAAATATTATGAGTGAAGTTGTAAACAAAGCAACCTTGGCCAAAGAGACCGTAGGATCCTTAGTTAAATTGACCACCGACCAGAAAAATGAAGCCTTGCTGGTGATGGCTGCAGCGCTTCAGCATGAAGCAGCTGCGATTATCGCCGCCAACGCTGAAGATCTGGAGCGCGGACGTCAGAATGGCACGCCAGAATCGATGCTGGATCGGCTGGCACTGGATGAGCTTCGGATTGCGGGGATCGCTGAAGGACTGCGGCAAATTGCCGTACTACCCGACCCAGTAGGTGACACCTTGGAAACCTTTGAACGGCCGAACGGCCTGTCTGTTGAGAAAATCCGCGTGCCACTGGGCGTGATCGGCATCATCTATGAAGCCCGTCCCAACGTCACAGTGGATGCGGCAGGACTCTGCCTGAAGACTGGCAACGCAGTTGTGCTGCGTGGCGGCTCTTCCGCCCTTTCCTCCAACCGAAAGATCGTGGAAGTGTTGCATAAGGCCCTGGCCACAACAGCGCTCCCGCCAAATGCCCTGCAACTGATCGAAGACCCTAGCCGTGCTTCTGTCGATGAAATGCTGAAGCTGAACGGTCTGCTGGATGTCATCATCCCGCGCGGCGGCAGCTCTTTGATCCAGAACGTGGTAATGAATGCTACCGTACCTGTCATTGAGACTGGTGCCGGGATCTGCCATACGTATCTGGATGCGGATGCAGATCCGGAAATGGCGCTTAATATCAGCCTTAACGCCAAGGCCCAGCGTCCTTCCGTCTGCAACTCCATGGAAACCTTGATTGTAAACCGGGACTATGCACAGGTCCATCTGCCAGCGCTGGCTGAAGCCTTCCGCGAAGCCAATGTAGAACTACGCGGCTGTCCAGAGACCGTGGCTCTTGTGCCTTGGGCGCTTCCGGCGACGGAGCAAGACTATGCGACAGAATATAACGATTATATTCTGAACATCAAAATCGTCGGGGATTTGGATGAAGCAATGGGGCATATTGAACGATACGGAACTAAACATTCGGAGTGTATCGTGTCTGAAACTACCGACCATGTAGCCCGCTTCCTGCAAGAAGTCGACGCGGCTGCCGTATACCATAATGCTTCCACCCGTTTCACTGACGGCTTCGAATTCGGATTCGGAGCTGAGATCGGCATCAGCACGCAGAAGCTGCACGCCCGTGGTCCTATGGGACTCCCAGCACTTACATCAACAAAATATAAAGTATACGGCAACGGCCAGATCCGGGGCTAAATTCATTATTCAAAGGGGCGTTAACCTTATGTGTCAACAGCAATCCATTCCATTGCTTAATCATGAGATCGTGTTCTACGGTGCGGGCTCCATGGCTGAAGCTATTGTCCGCGGATTGATTAACCGCAATGTGGTATCTTCGCAAAATATCATCATGCTGAACCGCAGCAGCAACGAACGCCTGGCTGAGCTTCGGGCCCGCTATGGCGTTCAGGGATCGAATGACCCTGAGCAGAAAAACGGGTATCTCCGCAGCGCTCCCGTGATTGTGCTGGCTATGAAACCAAAGGATACCGCAGAGGCCTTGCGCCATCTGGGACCGCTGCTCTCTCCCGGCCAGCTTGTCATCTCGGTGATTGCCGGAATGTCCATCCGCACGATGCAAGGGCTGCTAGGCACTCCGCAGCCTGTTGTACGCTCGATGCCCAACACTTCCAGCTCCATCGGGCTTGGCGCAACCGGCCTGGCCTTCTCCAAAGAAGTGGATGAAGACAGCCGCCGTCTGGCACTTAACATCTTCGATGCGGTAGGCATCACAACCGTTATCGATGAGGAACGCATGGAGACGCTGACTGGCATCTCCGGCAGCGGTCCTGCCTACATCTACTACATGATGGAGGCCATGATCGCCGCCGGTATCCGTGGCGGGCTATCCTCTGAGCAAAGTGCGGAGCTGACGGTCCAGACCGTACTCGGCGCAGCCCGGATGGTACAGCAGACCGGTGAGGAACCGGCGGCCCTGCGCAAGAAGGTTACCTCGCCGAACGGTTCCACCCAGGCGGCGCTTGAAGTACTAGAGCGCGGTGATTTCTTCGAGAACGTCATCGCTGCGGTGAACCGCTGTGCGGAACGCTCTCGCGAAATGGGAACGGCGCTGGAGAAAGAACTGCAGCAATAGAAATTCCCTGAGACCCACATTTACAGACTACAGCAGCTATAACCAAAAAATGCAAAGCGGGCGTTTCCCCATAATGGGAGAAGCGCCCGCTTTCCTGTTTTCATAACGAAAAAAGATATCCTTTACGATACAACGAAGCCGGTTTAGACGAGACCCCACTCAAAAGACAGCGGTGTGCTTCCGGACAGCACCACGCTCCGTTCATCCGGCTGCGAGGTGCCGATATATCCTCTGAAGCGCCGGCTGTCGAATTGGCGTTCTCCCGCCTCTGTCACAACCTGCATGGAGGCAGGTCGAACCCGCAACGTTACGGTTTGTGACGCCCCGACCGGCAGCTCCACACGTTTGAAGTCCGCCAGACTGTAGTTGGTGACGGCATAAGCCGACTCCAGATCCTTCACGTAAAGCTGAATCACCTCTTCGATGGCATAGGCCCCTGTATTCGTAATCGTAACTGTTGCCTCACAGACCTCTCCCTCAGCAATTTCCTCTCTCGCAAGCAGGCCGGACAGCTCCGTTCTGGAATACGTCAGGCCAAAGCCGAATGGGTACAAACTCTCCTGCTCCATATATCGATAGGTCCGTCCAACCATACTATAGTCCGTAAATGCTGGCAGATCATCCGTGCTCCGGTAAAAGGTAATTGGCAGCTTGCCACTCGGCGAGTATTCCCCGAACAGCAGATCGCTGGCGGCGATACCACCCAGGCTACCCGGATACCAGGCATTGAGGATCGCATCGCAATGCTCATCGGCCCAGTTCACAGCCAGCGCGCTTCCCGTCCCCAAAATCAACACGGTCGGCTTGCCTACAGCAGTAATCCGCTCCAGCAGCTCCTGCTGGACACCCGGCAGGCCCAGGTCAACCCGATCACCGCTGGCATAAGGATTGCTGGCATCCCCCTCTTCGCCTTCGATGTCAGCGTCAAGCCCCAGACATAACACGACGACATCGGAGCGCTCAGCCATCGCGAGTGCTTCCGACAGACGGTCATTTCGGCGGGCACCTTCCTCCACAGAGCTGCGCAGTAGATGGCAGCCTTCGGAATAATAGACACGGGTGCCTGGTTCGACTGCCGCCTGAATCCCCTCCAGGATCGTCACATACTTCGAGGCTGTGCCAAAATAGTTGGCCCGCAGCATGGTCTGACTGTCGGCGTTAGGGCCAATAACAGCGATGGAGGAGATGCTGCTTTTGTTCAGCGGCAACAGGCCGTTATTTTTGAGCAGCACCATGGATTTGCGCGCCGCTTCCAATGATTTGTCACGATGCTCCTGGCAATCGTTCACCTCATAAGGAATATTGTCGTACTCTCCGGCCTCGTCGAACATCCCCAGCCGAATGCGCGTCCGCATCAGGCGCACGGCTGACGTCGTAATTTCCTCCTCTCTGATAAGCCCCTCGCGGTAAGCTTGCATTAAATGGAGATACGTATGTCCACAGTTGATATCACAGCCATTCTTCAAGGCCACTGCGGCGGACTCTGCGGCATTGGCCGTTACCTTGTGATGATTGTGGAAATCACAGATCGCGCCGCAATCCGAGACGACATGTCCGTCAAATCCCCAGTTCTGCCGCAAAATCTCTTCCAGCAAAAAATGATTGCCACAGCAGGGTACACCGTTAACCGCATTATAGGCGCCCATCACGCTCTCTACCTTACCTTCCTTCACGCTGGCTTCAAAAGCTGGAAGATAAGTCTCATACAAATCCTTGAGCGAGACAACCGCATTGAATTCATGCCGTCCCTGTTCCGGGCCGCTGTGCACTGCATAGTGCTTGGCGCAGGCGGCGACCTTCAGCCGCTTTCCTTGGCCTTGAAGCCCTTTTATATAGGCCACGCCCAGACGCTCCGTCAAATACGGGCATTCTCCATAGGTTTCCTGTCCCCGCCCCCATCTGGGGTCACGGAAAATATTAATGTTCGGCGCCCACATTGTCAGTCCTTTATAGATATCCCTGTCTCCCTTGCGCAGACTTTCATTATATTTAGCCCGCGCCTCTGTAGCGATCACAGCTGCAATCTCCTGAAGATACGCTTCATCAAAGATAGAAGCCAGTGCAATTGCCTGCGGAAATATCGTCGCTGTGCCGGCACGCGCCACCCCGTGCAGCCCTTCATTCCACCAGTTGTATTGCGGCACACCTAGCCGTTCGATGGCCGGCGCCTGATGCAATAGCTGTGCCGCCTTCTCCTCCAGTGTCATCCGGCTGACAAGATCCTCTGCCCGTTCCTGATCAGAATAGCCGGCATCCAAATAGATACGTTTGTTCATATCTTCCCTCCGCTCTAATAAGCAATCTTGACGGTCTTAATCTCAAATGGACGGAAGACCAGCTCCGCCTCGCTTCTTCCGCCAAGCGGCTCCAGCGGCTCTTCCAGCATGTTGGTCAAGGCCTGTGCGGTCAGTCCTGCGCTACCCAGCTTCAGATGAGTTCTTGTATACGTGCCTTCCGCCTCGTACAGCCGCAGGATGAAGGCCCGCTCCCCATCTTCGCACGGCTTGATTGTTTCGATAATGACATTGTCCGCTGCAATGGTTGCCAGCGGAGCGATCTCCGTCTGTCCGGCGATCACAAGCGGCGGACAATTCAGCTGATACGCCGGTTGAATAACGGAAGACGCCGCAAAGCCTTCATCATGCGGATAGAAAGAATACGTACACTCATGCAGCCCTTTGTCGCCGCGATAATCCGGCCGGACGCCGCCCTTATGCAGCGTCAGCCGCATTTCGCTGCCCAATACGGAGATGCCGTATTTGCAATCATTCAACAAGGCAATGCCGTAACGATTCTCCGACAAATCGCTGTATTTATGGTTGAGCACCTCGAACATCGCTTTCTCTTCATTCGTATTGCGGGTCGTTGGACGACGCAAATAGCCGAATTGAACCTCCTGGCGAACAAAATCGGTATGGATTGAAGTCGGGAAGGCTGTTTTGAGCAGACGATGGTCATCCTGCCAGTTCATCACCGTCTCAAAACGCACCTCCGGGCTGGCCGCATAGAAGATCATGTCCTGGTTAAGGCTTGATAATGGGGATAGCTCATAGCGGCTGCGGATTCTGAACTCCACTGCACCGTCCGCAACCACCTCGCGGGATAGCAGCTTGGCACAAGGGACCAGCTTCAGCTCAATATCCGCATCAATATCCCAACTATCCCAGGCGCTAGGCGCGTCTTCCGCCATCAGGAAGGTGTTCAACGGCAGGCCGTCTCCGCGAAGCTCCCGGCCATTTCGCTTATCGGTGAAGGAACGGATAAAGCCGTTCTCATCAAATACAATGATCGCAAACGGCGTTTCCAGCGTGTCTCCGTCATAGGAGAAAGCAGAGGATGGGTCCGGCGCACCTGCCACCAGCTTGAGCGCTGATGACGATAGCGCCGGGATGTGCAATCCGCCCACTGTAAGCTTATGCCGTCCGCTCAGGTCCACAAAGTGCTGCTGCGGATAGCCTCCCTCCACGATTTGCCCTTCAGCCACCGCCAAATAAAGCGCGTCTTCCCGATCAAAGGATAGTGTGTTGATGACTGTAAGGCTGCCCTCCACATCTTGAAGGGAAAGACGCTCCAGCAGCAGATTTTCACCATCATGCAGCAGGGCTGTCATTTCTTCATTGGTCTGGTCATGGGCTCTTGGAATACATGTTCCTGGCAGCGTATCATGGAACTGGTTCACGAGCAGCGTCTCCATCAATGAACGAATGCCTTCGTCCGTTACGATACTTCCCGCCTTAACCGCTTCAGCGACCGTAATATACTCCAGATTGCGAAGCAAAAATTCCGCCTTGCGGTTATTGCGCTTGATCGTATGCTGATTGGTCAAAGTTCCGCGATGCAATTGCAGATAGAGCTCTCCAGTGTGCGTGGACGGATTCACCACAGAAGCTTCCAGCTTGCGCATAAATTCACCGGCCGTGACATGAGCGGTACGCGGCACACCTTCCAGGTCCTTGATCCGGCGAGCCATCTCGATCATTTCAAATTGCGGTCCGCCGCCGCCATCGCCAAAGCCGTAGGACAGCAGTCGCATATTGTTCACTGTCTTCTCACGGATCGGATCATGGTGTCTTTTACCATCCACCACAAAATCAATCACGCTCTCGGCATCAGGCCAAATATGTGTCCGGTTGAAATGCGTCAGCACCTGGGTGCCGTCAATACCCTTCCAATAGAACGTCTCATAAGGGAAATCCGTCGTATCGTTCCAGCTCAGCTTAGTCGTCAGGAAATAATCCACCCCGCAGCCCTTCATAATTTGCGGGATCGCAGCACTGTATCCGAAGGTATCCGGCAGCCAGAATGCGTTGGATGTGTAGTTAAAATGCTCCCGCGTATAGCGTTGTCCCCACAGAAATTGCCGGATCATCGACTCCCCGGACGTGATGTTGCAATCGCACTCCACCCAGACGGCCCCGTTCGGCTCATAACGCCCTTCCTGCACCTTTTGACGAATATCCTCGAATAAATCAGGATAATTAAGGCGAATCATCTCGGTATGATACGCCGAGCTCTGGATGAACTTATACTCCGGATAACGTTCCATCAAGCTGATCTGGTTAGAGTATGTGCGGGCGCATTTTTTGATGGTCTCGTCCCGATGCCATAACCAGACCGTGTCCATATGAGAGTGACCGATCAGCCCGGCGAACGGAGCCGAATCTGAATTCGTCGATTTCAATACATCCTTGAGCAGCGGAGCAGCTAGCCTAAGCCCATCGTAAAATGCCTCCCGCTCAACGTATTCCAAAGAATAATACAAAACCTTATGAACCTCCGTAAGCGCATTCAAAATAACGGCGCGGCGGAAGCTGTGCGCATCCAGCGAAGAGGCCAACTGATTCACTGTCCGCAAATCAAAATAAAAATCGGCGATAATTTCGTCCATCACACAAATGTCCACACCGTTATAGGCGTAATCAAAGGTACGCAGCCCGTTATCTTCATACGGAAAGCAGCCCTTCACATAATGCCCGGCATAATACTCCAGTGCAATATCGATCGCTTCTCCGGCGTCCACCTGCTGCTTCAGCAGATCACAGTAATGATTGCCATGTCCAGTTACGACGATTTTGCTGCAAAATGTGCCGAACGGCTTGCCGTTCACCCACAACATCGCCTCATAGCCTTCGATATTCGGTTTGATATACAACGTCTTTCCATCATGTTCAGCCGGAACGGCATATTGCCCTTTGAACCAGCAATAGCTTCCCTCACCTTGATAGCGATCGCCGGGCAGGCACGGAGTGAACCGCTCCTCCTCCGGAATGGCATGGAATTGCCGATCCGTATGGAACATGGACATCTCTACCTGGTCAATGGGCTGGAACAGCATCGGCTCCAGTGTTGTTTCAAAACGTTGGAGCTTTGACAGCATGCGGTTAATTTGCTTCTCATTCAGCATAATGTACCTCCTGCTAAGATAGATTTATAACAAAAACCATTTGATATATCATATTATTGATTTGTATAATATAAAATGCAATACTTTTTATTTGATATAACAATAATCACGCAAAACTATGTACAAATATCAGAGTCGCTCTGTGGAGAGGAATTCATTAATTGGTACATGGTTGAAGCGGACGTGCAAAGGCTGACGAAATAGGGCCTACCATCTGCGAAAAAATGAAAATTGAATAAAGATGATAACATTGACTTGTCCGTAAGGTTTGATACACTAAGTCATAAAACGAAATCGGAGAAAGCTATGTCAAATGATTCCCCCAAATTGCTATATCAAATTATAAAGGAAGACATTTTGTCGCTTATCGGGCAAAAGCAGTTCAGCTACGACGAGCCGATCTGTACTGAAAAAGGCCTGTCCGAGCAATATGGCGTCAGCCGCATTACCTCCAAACGGGCCATCGACGATCTGGAGAAGGAAGGCATTCTGTACCGCAAGCGCGGTGTGGGGAGCTTCGTGCGACGTCCTTCCGACAGGGCTGCTATAGAGCCTGCCAAATCGTTGACAGCCCAGGGGACCACGACATCCGGTACCACCCTTCCCTTTGTCCTGCCGTTTGCAGTAACCGAGGGCGGGATGCTGCGGATCGTGGAGGCGGCCTCCAGGCAACTGGCTGCGCACGGATACCATTTGGCGGTTCATATTTGCGAGCGCGACCTGGAGCAGGAGCGCAGCTTGCTTCTGCATCTCAGCTCCCAGCCTGTAGGCGGGCTGATCCTCTATCCTGCGGGTGGTGAACTGCCAACCGAGATTCTCAAGCTTTTCGCGGACAACGGGAAGCCGGTCATCATTCTGGATACGCCACATGACATCAGCTATTTGAGCAGCATCGTCTGCGACAACTATGGCGGCAGCTACATGCTGACCCGTCATCTCATTGATTACGGGCACCGCACCATCGCTTATTTATCCAGATTCACCCCACAGGAGCGAACCAGCCTCTCGGAGCGCTACAGAGGGTTCATGCAATGTATGCAGGACCATCATCTGCCGGTTCCCCCGGAGGTTATCCATATGAATTTGAGTACAGACCACCATATGCTCAAGCACACCATCAACAGTTTGTATCGTTCCGGCGTAACGGCGATTGAATGTGAAAATGACGAGGTCGCATTCAACGTATATATGTGCTGCCTCAGCCTGTCGATCCAGGTGCCTGAGCAGATGAACATTACAGGCTTTGACAATATCGAATGGGCTGTAACGGGCAGCGCCCAGCTCACCACCGTCGATCAAAATTTCGCAGCTATGGGCGAGATGATCGCAGACCTTATTTTGCAGCCGCAGCAGGAGCCGGTCTTCAAAACCGTACCGGTAGCACTAATTCCACGTGCATCAACAGGCCCGGTTGCGATATAACCAGGATGTGCTGTAGCCTGCAAAGGAATATCCCAAATACGCCAGCGTCCCTCATCAGCCAGCAATGCTGCAGCCTAGAGGGACGCTGTTTTGTTATTGTTCGGGCAGCGGCCTGCCCTCTACAGGCTTACACAAGTAAACATCGAGCCAAATGTGCAATCCGACTTTTCGGCAAGCCGGCAATCAGAATCGGTTAGCAGTAAGGCAGGATCAGCCTACGATTTGGCACGCAGTACATACCAGCTTCCTGCTTCAGCCTGCCAGCTTAGCCCGCCGGAAGCGAAATACTCATAGGTCAATACCCGCTCCTGCTCCTCTCCGGTCAGCTCCATCTCGCCTGTAACCAGAACCGTACATCTCCCTGCCCGGTCAAGGCGGATACGGGCTTCCACAAGTGTATGCCTGCGCCACAACAGATCGACCGTCGCCCCGCCTCTGGCCCGCAGGCCCTTCACTTCTCCTTCCGCCCAGCGATCCGGTAGAGCTGGAAGCAGGCGCAGCCCGCTGGTATGGCTTTGCAGAAGCATCTCTGCGATGCCAGCCGCGCCGCCAAAGTTCCCGTCAATCTGGAATGGCGGGTGATTATCGAGCAGGTTCGGCAAGGTGGAATGTCCCAGCAGCGCCTGTACATTCTCCCCCGCCTTCTCCCCGTCCTCCAGCCGGGCCCACAGATTAATGATCCAGGCCCGGCTCCAGCCCGTATGGCCACCCCCGTTAGCCAGCCGCCGTTCCAGTGTAATACGGGAAGCCTCTGCCCATTCCGGTGTATCCTTTATCGAGAATCGGGTACCAGGATGCAGTGCGAACAAATGGGAAATATGGCGATGTCCCGGCTCCGCTTCTTCATAATCCTCCAGCCATTCCAGCAGCCCGCCATGTTTACCGATCTCGGGCTGCGGCAACTTGCCGCGAAGCTCCACCAGCCGCTCCCGGAAATCCTGATCTGTACCCAGTACATCAGCCGCTTGAATGCAGGCGCTGAACAGTTCATACAGAATCTGACTGTCCATGGAAGCGCCTATACATAATATCCCTTGTGTGCCGTCCGGCAGCAGATAGGTGTTCTCCGGCGATACGGAAGGGTTCGTTACGGCTCTGCCGTCCGGCAGCTCGGTCAGGAAATCTTCGAAGAATTCAGCCGCTTCCTTCAGCACAGGATAAGCCCGCTCCAAAAAAGCCTGCTCCTGCCCATACTTATAGTGCTCCCATAAATGCAGACAGAGCCAGGCAGCCCCCATCACCCAGTAGGTGGCCGGGACATAATGATCCTGCGGAGCCGTATCGGCCCATATATCGGTATTGTGATGAGCAACAAATCCCCGGCAGCCGTACATCTCTCTCGCCGTTACCCTGCCGGACTCCCGCAGACGTTCAATCAGATCGAACAATGGCTCATGGCATTCGGCCAAATTTCCCGGCTCTGCCAACCAATAATTCATCTGGGTATTGATATTAATGGTATACTTGCTGTCCCATGGCGGAAGAAAATGATCGTTCCATAAACCCTGAAGCGTGGCTGGTAAGGAGCCGGGACGGCTGCCCGCCACTAGTAGATAACGCCCGAATTGGAAATACAGTCCGATCAGACCCAGATCAAGCTTGCCCTGCAGCACCTGCTCCAACCGGGCATCGGTAGGCAGGGACTCCGCAGCCGGCTTGCTCTCGCCCAGCTGCAGCGATACCCGGTCCATCAGCGCCCCTATATCCGTTGTATGCCGCGCATGCAATGAGCTGTAGCCCAGCCCCTCCGCCTCTATCACCCGCTGCAGTGCTTCAGCCTCCGGATCGGTATAGCGAAAGGTGGTGGCGGCGGTTAACAGTAAGGTTACGCTGTCCGCCTGCTCCACGAGCAAATGCTCACCGACAAGTCTGACGCTGCCGCCTTCCGCAACCACCCGCAGCACCGTCCGGAAATCGACACCGCCCGTGCCGCCTCCGTTTCCTCTCATCACAAGCGTCCGCTGATCTACTTGTACCAATTCGTCATAATAACGATTGTTCGGGCCTCGGCGCATTCTGGCCGTGAAGCTGACCGCTCCGGGTGTATCTGCCGTCAAGCGTAGTGTCAGCACTTGATCCGGGAAGCTGGCAAAGATTTCTCTTGAATAATTTACGCCATCCGCTGCATACCTAACCGCAGCCACACCTGTCGATAGCTCCAGCTCCCGGACGTAGGAGTCCACCATTCCTCCATGTTGCATCACCAGCGTAAGCTCCCCCAGTGGTACATAATGACGCTGCGACTCCGGCACTCCCGACAATGCCAACACCGCCAATTGCTGTGCTTCCTGTACTTGGCCTGCCTTCAGCAAATTCCGGATCGTCTCCAGATTGGCGCGCGCGTCAGGGTTAATCCGGTTGCTTGGCCCGCCATACCACAGGCTGTCTTCATTCAGCGCGAGCTTTTCCTCCCTGACCCCGCCAAAGACCATCGCCCCCAATCGGCCGTTGCCGATGGGCAGAGCCTCATTCCAATGATCTGCCGGCTTCTTATACCAAAGCTTCAAATCATCCGTCTGGCTTTGCTTCTTCATTGATTCTGACATATCCAATCCCCTCTCCTATTCCCCTGCATCATCGCTCTTGTCATTGAAATTACCGTCCAGAATCGGATGCCTGATCGTAATTCGTGTTCCTTTGTCTTCCCTGCTCTCAATCTGTAGCCGATAGTGATTTCCAAAGGTGATTTTGAGACGCTCGTTCACATTACGTAGTCCAACGCCGGAGCTCTTCCCCGTTCGCTGCTCAGAATGATCCTGCTCCAAGTCGTCCAGAACAGACTGAGGAATGCCTTTGCCGTTATCCGCAATACTGATCAATAAGTCCTGCCCTTCAATGCGCCCTGACAGTACAACCTTCCCATGCTCGAAGTTGTCGCGTATGCTATGCTGGATGGCATTCTCCACCAGAGGCTGCAGGAGCAAGCGTATAAATTGCAGATCCAGCAGCTCCTCTTCAAAAAAATACAACACCCGCAGCGGCATGCCGATTCTGGCCTGTTCAATCAGGACGTAAGCCTTGACCTGCTCGATCTCTCGTCCAACGGTCGTAATGTCCTTGCCCTGATTCAGGCTGAGCCGCAGCAAATTGCCGAGTGCAGATACCATTTCACCGATATCGCTCTGGCCATGCTTCTCCGCCTTCCAGCGGATGGAGTCCAGTGTATTATAGAGAAAATGAGGATTGATCTGATGGCTAAGCACCTGGAACTCCAGCTCCTTCTTCACGCGTTCCGACCGGGCGGAGTGCCGGATCAGTTCTTCAATTGTGCGCACAATGCTGTGGAACCCGCGAAACAGCCAGCCGATTTCATCCTTACGCTCCTGATGAGGAATATCCATATTGAATTCCCCTTCCTCCAGGCGCCGCATTAACCGTACAAGCCCCAGGACCGGCTGGCTGAAGTTTCGGGTAATATACACCAGCACCCAGATGGAGCAGATCAAATACGCAACCAGGAAAAAGAACAGCAGACGGTTCAGCTTCGTTACGGGCTCTGTCAACTCCCGCATTGGTGTCAGACTGATAATAGTCCAAGGCAAGGTATCCATCCCAACATAAGCTGCTAATTGCTCACGATCATAGATGGTATAGGTATCAACACCCTCACTGTACAGTTTGCGCTGCTCCAGCAGTCTTGGCGAAGGAAACTGCTCACCGGTCCACTCATTGCTGGCAGAATCATAAATCACTTGTCCGTCTTCATTGATAATCAGAAATTTCTGTCCGTTCAATCGCTTCGTTGGAATAAAGAAACGATTAAAGTAGTGATCTGCAAGGTCGACTGCCACGATACCGCGCGGTGTTCGATTGTGCAAGCTAGTAAATGTTTTTATGTATAGAAGCAGTGGGCTGCGCCCTGGACCTTTGTTCATCGATAACTGCCAAAAGGGCACCGTACTGCTTGAAGCGCGATGAAACCAGTTCTCCGTGCGGATCGTGGAGTCCTCCCCCAGAGCTCTCATGTATGTGGGATACAGTTCAGGATGAAGCGGAAAAACACGCAGCCGCAGTGCATCCAGATGCTGCCCTTTCTGGTGAACAATGCTCAGCAGTTCAATAGAGACCGCCTGCTCCTCTTCTATACTTTGCGGCTGCCGCTCCAGTAGCCTTTGCAAATCCCGATCCCCGATTAAATTATTGATCTGATCGTTCAAGTGATTCAAATAGGTCCTCACGTTCATCTCGGCCTGTTCAAGATAACTCATTGAGAATGCCGCATTAGCTTGTTTGATCCCCTCGACAGATTTCGTATGCGCATATCCGGAGAAGAGAATGAACGGAACAATCGTTATCCCGAAAAAGATCAGGATGAGCCGATTCCGAAGGGACGGGGTTAAGCTCCGCATATTCTTAATCATCCACAATGCCTCTCATCCGCCGGTATTCCTTAGGCGTAATCCCGACATGCTTTTTGAACAGCTTCGAGAAATGAACAGGGTCCTTATAGCCTACAAGATAAGAGATTTGATAGATCTTGTACATGCTCTCGCCCAGCATTTCTTTGGCCTTGCAGATACGAACCTGAGTCAGCTCCTCCAGAAAGGTTCGACCTTTTTCTTTTTTGTACAGATTGCTCAGCCATACTGGAGTAACGTGCACTGCAGACGCGACAATCTGAAGGGATAAATTCTCCGCGTAACGGCTACGAATCATGCGCTCCGCCTCCTGAACGATCTGACTCGAAGCATTGGACATTTTCCGGAAATCACCGGCCAATGCCAACAGGCACTGCTGAACCTGTTCCTGCAAAGATTGCAGCGTATCATACTGCTCCAGCCTATCCCAAAGCGCTATAGGGTCCCTTTCCCACGATCTGTCAGACCAACCTACCGCTGCGGCAGC
Organism: Paenibacillus agri; assembly: GCF_013359945.1. GTDB lineage: Bacteria > Bacillota > Bacilli > Paenibacillales > Paenibacillaceae > Paenibacillus_AQ > Paenibacillus_AQ agri. The sequence goes on from NZ_JABWCS010000218.1 coordinate 124,285, forward strand.
GCGGTACACTTCCATCAGCCAGGTGAAGATGTGCTGCTGAACATCCCTAAGATCAAGTGAGCCCCAGAATTGAACCATCTCCTCGAAATCGGAGAGCGTCTCGCGGATCTCTTCGTCGTTACCATACTTCACCAGGTCAATCACAGCCTTAGGCTCCCGGATTGAAGGCTTCTCATAAATCCTTCCCTCCTCCTCACCCTCCTCCATAAACAGCCTGTTGCCTCCTTGCTGGGCTTTCCGCTTCAAATATTCCTCACACCGCGAATACATTTGATGCAGCTGGTGCAGTTCCTGTACTGGAGGGCTGAGCGCAATACTGGCGTGAACCTTGACGAACTTATTGATTCGCTCCAGACACTTTTCTGCCAGTGATAAGCACCTCTCGGCCGCTTCATAGCCGCTATAGCCGATAATCGCTATCCAGCGCTCATGGCTATCCTTAAACAGCACAGATGTGGCCCCAATCTCCTCACCGAGCGTCTGGCTGACCACATTGCCAATCCCGAACAGGATCAGCTTCTTCTCATCAGCAATGCCATGACGATTCGTAAAAGCCCGTAGATTATCTGCCTCCACAATCATGAGCTGCAGCTCCATCTCTTTCATCCAACCCAGCTTCAGCGTCTTCAGGCGGTGGGATATTCGTGTCTCCCGGTATGGATCATAGTCATTCTCCACAATCTCGTGGAGCAGCTCCTCACGAAGCTTGGGCAGAGCAAACTGCATCTGGTCGTTGATGTGAGCCCGCTTCTTCTGTTCCATTCGTTCCATCGTAAGGATCTCAATGGACTTACGGACGATTTGATCCAGCTCGGTCATACTGATCGGCTTCAATATGTAGTCCATCGCGCCTAAATGAAGAGCCTGTTTGGCAAAACTGAAGTTGTTGTACCCGCTGATCAGGATCGCCTTCCAATGATAATCTTCTATCGCCTGTAGTTGCCGCAGCAAATCCAACCCCGATACGCCTCTCATCTTGATATCGGTAATAATCAGGTCCGGACGGCATTCCTCAGCAAGGCGCAGCGCTTCATCTCCATCCGCAGCCTGGGTAACAGAGCTTATTCCATATTCATGCCATGGCACCTGCTGGCACAGCCCTTCACGTATTTCAAATTCATCATCCACAATCAGCACACTGAACATTACGCGGCCTCCCCCAATGATTAGTGCTTAACGATTGAACAATAAATATTGATCCACTTGACGCTGTACCTCTGCGATTATGGTTTCCAGTCCATTGTCCATTTGTCGCTGCCTGTACTTTGCTATCGCGTCGCTAATATTTCCCTCCATGCCATATTCAATGGCTTTTCCGAGATCTTCATAGAGCTCATCTCTTCTTTCAAGTGCTTTGCCAATCTTGTAGTCAGACAACATTAAACCGCCAAGTGGTGAATCCACATTTTGCGGAAGCTCGGCGAATGTAGCCTCTTTGTTCCAAAAATCGCCGGGATAGGTCTCCGTTGGCCTTAAAAATTGCGGCTTCCAGAACCCCCATTGTCCGCCCCAATCCATATAATTACTGGTCGAAAAATTCAAATTATCAGGATAACGAACGGTATCTCCTTCTAGCTTATACGTCTTCCCTTCCATTCCATAAATCACAAGATCGAAGAGGGCTCTGTCCGTCTCGAGCAGATCAAGAAAGCGCAACGCCAAATCCGGGTGCTCTGAATTACGGTTAATCGCAATGACATTAGAGGTCGGGCGACGGTTGACCTGACGTTTCTCAGGATACAGAAGCGATACTTGCTGCCGATAAGCAGAATCGATGAAACCAGGATCTGCAGCATACGCCCATTCATGGGATGTAATCGTAAACAGCAGCTTCCCGCTCCGCCAATGATTCGCACTATCCTCAAGTCCCAGTATGGAATCGGGGTTAAGAATACCTGCTTGATTCCAACGCTTGCTCATCAGCGCAGCCTCCAAATAGAACGGCTGCTGTTCGATAGCCCGTACCTTCATCTCAGGATCTCCTATATAACATCCGAGCCCATGAAATTCGAGGTCCAGCCATTCTTCTCTTACCATATAAAAAGGCAGAGCTGTCACAAGGGACAGCTTCCTGTCCGGATAAGCTTCCTTAAGTTGATGAAGAAGGGTGTCAACTTCTTCTACCGTTTGGATGGAATTCATAGGCGGGGCAATGCCTGCAAGTTCTGCCAGGTCAGCACGCCACACGGCATACGGGCGTTGATTCATCTTGATCGCCCAGGGCAAGCCGAGTATTTCACCGTCAAGTGTTGTAGACAGAAGCGTTCCATCGCTTTTATAACGTTCATTCAAATGAGGAGCATACTCCGGAAGCAAGGTATTCAGCGGCAAGTATGAACCACGGGCAGCCATCTGCCGGAAAGAAGTATCTGAATCAAAATTCATGTCCCAGCGATCGCCTGCCGCAGCCATAACCAGCAGCTTACTGGAATAGTCAGTCCAAGGAATGAAGTTCACCGAGAAATTCACATTTAGCCCCTTTGACTTGACGTATTGACTGACCTCCCTCCACACTTCATCAGTAGCCGCCTTCTTCTCCCCACCGAAATACATCTTCAGTGTCACTTCAGGCTTCGCATCCTGCATCCATTCTTCAGAATCTACTCGACCCGGGCTCGAAGTCTTACTGAAGAAGTAACCTGCCGGTATTACGATCATCGTCACACATACCAAAGCAAGGATTCTCACTTTCCAAGGATGAATGGACGGCATCCTGCTTCCCTTCCTTTCTTGTTGAGCTTCTGAATCACCCCTATAGTGGTAACGCTTTCAAAATTTTCTTTAAACTACAAGTACATTTATTAACTTATCTTATGTTCATCCTTTCTGATATAAGATAATTCAAAACTATCTAGTGCGTTTATAAACTGTTGGCAATAAGAAACGTCCCTTACCGACTTACGCGGACTAGGGACGTCACTTTTTCCATCACCTTTTATACGTTCTACATGGTTTCATACCTGTGCTGCTTCAAATTACTTCAGGCTATCACGCAGCTCCAAGGTCTTCTTGTTCCACGTTTCCGTCTCTGGAATAATATCGTTAATATCACGGTCACCAAAAATAATATCATTCAAAATATTGTTCCAGTTGTAGTCACTCCAGCCTGGAACCGTCAGGCCTGGCTGAATTTTCGCGTTTTCGCGCGCTAGCTTAACGGCCTCGATATTCTTGCCCTTCCAAATTTCAGCCTGGTCATAATAAGCAGTCAGTTCATCATCAACAACCGATGCGTTTGCACCTTGATCGATCTTCCACTTCTGGGCTTCCTTAGAGAATTGGAACTCCAGCCACAGGAAGGCTTCTTCCTTATGCTTCGATCCCGCCAAGAGCGACAATGGTCCGTAAATCGTATACCCTGGCTGACTTACCTTGCCTTTCGGGAACGGAAGAACATCCCATTCGAAGGTTGCCTTCTCCTTCAGGTTCGGGAGTACCCAGTCCCCGCCAATGGCAAACCCCGTTTTTCCGTTGATAAATTCTTTGGTTACACTACCGTCCGCCTCAGAAACCGCATTAGACTGCATGGAACCATCTTTCGTAACCAGTTCCTGGAACCATTTTACTTCATTCATAATGTCAGGGGTACTCAGCAAGCTTTGTGTCAAATCTTCATTCAAATATTGCAGATTGGCTGCATATCCATCGGCAATTGCCTTGGTCGATAACATCCGCATTTGAATCTCTGCTTGTGTAGTTATCCCGTATTCTCCAGCATTGCTGTCCGTCACTTTCTTGGCAATGCTGCGGAAATCATCATAGGTCCAGTCATTAGCCGGCATATTAACCCCGTGTTTGGCCAGCAAATCCTTGTTCACTAGTACCCACATCGGAACGTCAACCATTGGAATCGCCAGCTTCTTACCGTTAAAGATCATTGTGTCAAAGAATCCATCAGGGAATTTCGTTGTTTTGAACACTTCACTCTTCTCAATGTAAGGGGTAAGATCTTCAATGAGACCATTCTGCTCGAAAGAAATCAGGTCGGAGTCGATCTCCGTAATGTCAGCCGGTGTGCCCGCCGCTTCCATGGATGCGATAATCTCCATGATCGGCTGAGAGTTGACCGGAATTTGTTCAATTGTAATCCACGGATATTTTTCCTCGAACATTTTATAGAGATCATTGTAGCTATCTTTCCAGGAAATGATCTGCAGCGTAACCGGATCATGCTTTTCTTCCACCTTGGGTGTATTGTTGACAGCGCTTTCCGTCGGGCTCGTGTCAGGTGTATTCGTCGCAGTTTTGGTATTGGTATTGCTACCGCCGCTGCACCCGGATAATACGAGTGACAGCGTAAACACAGCGGCCAATAATGATGAGGCTACAGTTCTCTTTTTCAAAGTCTATTCCTCCCCTAAATTGAATGATTATGCTTGCTAACCTGGACGGGTGTACCAGTCATTCTACGTTTGCCCAGCATTCCCCCTTTCCAGCATCTTCACTTCACCTGACTTATCAGTTCGGCTTATTCCACAATACCGGTTCTCTCGATACCTGTAATAAACCAGCGCTGCAAGAACATGAAGATCAGCATAGGCGGAAAAATAATCAGGAATGCGGCTGCCATCTTTGTTCCCTCTGTTACCGGATTGGTAATATTGTTCTTATTTCCGAGAAGCGATGGATTCAGGACGTTCTCCAGATTATCAAGACGAATCGACAGCGGCGTAAAGCCCTTTGCCAGAAACATGGACGGCTCATAATACATGTTCCAATACCAGATGAAGGAGAACAGAAACACTACCAGACATGCGGAACGGGCAAGCGGAAGCATAATGCGGACGTATAACCGGATGACGGAAGCTCCGTCCAGCTTCGCCGCTTCCTCCAGACTGGGCGGCTGCGCCCGGAAGAACTGCCGGAAGATTAAGATGAACAACGCTCCCTTGAGCCCTTGGCCAAAGATCGCCGGAACAAGAAAGACAAACATCGTATTGAGCAAGCCTAATTTACTGAAGATAACGTATAGCGGAATGATCACCACTTGTGGTGGAATGAGAAAGGTCAGCAGCACCATCGCCGTAATAAAACCTTTGAATGGTACAGCCAGCCTTGCCAGTGCATAGCCGGTCATTGAGCACACCAGCACCTGAGCAATCGAGCAGGTTAGAGCAATTGTCGCTGTGTTAAACAACGCTTGCGGGTATTGCAGACCTTCGATCGCCTTCGTCATGTTCTCCCATGTGATTTCTCTGGGAATCCACTTTACGGCGGGATCAAGCAGATCGCTGACGGTCATGAACATGGTGCTTATCATATGCAAGAGCGGCTGCAGGTACAGGTACGCCACAATGGACAACAGCATATAGATGATTAGTTTGGCGATCAATCCGTCTGACAGGTTCCTGCCAAGCATGACCATCTTGAACCGCTGACTGTTCCGGCTCCACATGACGCTCTTGATTCGCTGCTGAAGCCCCCGTATTCTAACAGGATCACTCATGACCTTCTCCCCCTCTGTCGCAAACTCCGGTTGAACAATGCCAGCACAATACCGATTAATACAAAGATAAAGGCGAAATAAATCCAGGCCAGCGCACTGGCATAGCCGTAACCGGTATTGACCTTGAACATATTCTCCCTGATATGCGCCAGCACCGGGTTCATCGGGAATGTGAACAGATCGATAATCGTGTACAGCATATTTAGGCTGATGAATGGCAGGCTAGACGGCAGGGTAATCTTCCAGAAGCTATCCCATGGTGAAGCTCCGTCTATTCTCACAGCTTCGTAGATAGAGGGTGAGATGGTCTGAAATCCGGCGATAAAAATTAATATTTGTACTCCGGAATACCATAGAATCAGGACGATGCGGCCCAGAACCTCCATCACGGTAAGGGCCAGCTCCCCTCCCACATACTGGCGAACAAGCGGCTCCAGATTGTACTGTTCCAGAAACGGAATGTCGCCTGCTCCCTGTGTAAATAACTCCGACAACACCTGACCTGTAGCAAATATTACGGGCAGGAAGAACAATGCACGAAAGAGAAATCTCCCCGGAAACTGCTGATTCAACAGCAACGCGATAAGCAAAGCGAAGATCACAATGATCGGCACCATGAGCAGCATTTCCTGGAAATAGGTAATCATCTCGATCGGGAAAATGCTGTCCTTCAGAAAAGCGTCCTTGTAGTTCTGAAACCCTAGCCATGTGTATTGGAAGCCCCCCGGTACGACGGCTACCTTGTGCAGCGACATGAAGATCGACCAGCCAACCGGAATCGCCACGAATATAAGAAACCCTATGATCCAGGGCAGCATGAACATCATTCCGGTTCCGTATTGCTTCATATGATAACGGAGCGCTTCTTTTCTGTGCGCGGTCAGCTTACTCATTGGTGCCCGCCCCCTTCTCTACCTTGAAGCTTTTCGCGGAGTAATCAACGATAACCCTTGTTCCATCCTCATACATGGTAGCGTACCGCTGATCTGCCAGACGCTCATGCAGGATAATCTTTTGCGAATACAAGCTGCTTAAAGCATCGAAGTTCCCGTATTCCTTCAGCATTCGTTCTTCCCATTTGTCGAAGCTGCTGCTGTACAAGAAGCTCGCCCCCGTATTCTTGAGCTTACGGGAATCGTCGTGGGTCACAAAGAACGAAGGCAAGGCCCCATATTCAATCGCCTTGAGGAACTCCACCTCTTCATCATCGCGGAGATTTCCTTCTTCAAAGGTATAGGGAACGAAGCCGTGGAGAACGATCGGATAGAAGGGCACTGTCTCATCAACCATAAAGTCATAGCTGGACGCTGAGGGCAGACCGTCAATATAATCGCTAGCTCCAAGCACATAAGCATTGCCCCGGAACACGCTGGCTGTTCCAAGCTCCTTACGGGTATAATCCAATAACTCGGTATAGATTTGCTTTGTATAATCTCTTGTGCGGATACCGGAAGATTCATAGTCGTTGAGGAGTAACTCCCCGATGGCACTGTAGTGAATGCCTTCCACACCTATTTCCTTCAGTTTGCTGATTGTATTTGCCGCACTTACCGCCGTGTACATTGGCTTCGCGACATACCAGTCTCCATCCACAAACGCCGTTCCGTCGATACCCCGTATAGCGTCCTGCTTGGGCGAGAAGGAAGATTTGCTGTCAATCCATAAGAAATCTTCATAGAAGCTGACGCGGACTCCCCTTTCCTTCATTTGCGAGGTAAAGGATTGCGCACCCGCCTCCCCGCCGAGTGCCTCTTCGATGGGGAACCGCTTCTCCATGTTATAATCACCCTGATTGGTCCAGCCGTAGTAAATGGTCTGGAGCGACGTAACCCCCCGCTCCTGCAACCGGCGTACAATGTCCTCTGCTTGCGCGAAGGTAGTCGCGGCCACATAACGAATCTGTCCGAAAGCCTGCTCATAGTTGCCGCCCATAATCTTCAAATAAAGCGGAACATGCGCGACCGGATCCAGCTTTTTGCCCAGGGAGCCCTTCTCCTGCAAATACTCGCGGTAAGTGGCAGCCATGCCGGAATAGTTGGCGTTCTGATCATTCAGGAAGCGATATTCGATCTCACGGTCACGATCCAATTTTTCCTGCTGCACAGCCTTGCTCGGCGCAGCCAGCCGGCTCATGCGGTAGAGATATTCTTCTCTGTAGATCTGGCTGGAGAAGACATTAAAGAAGGATGATTTCATTCCCGGCGACAATGCTGTTACATTAGCCGAGTCCTCGCCTTCCGTCATAATCGCTACAAAAGCATGATCATTCTTCTTGAGCCCGAATACGGGATATGCGATAGTCTCCCGCCGCTGGCCCGAGCGGGTCCAGTTTCCGGAATTCGTCATTTCATTACCGTATACCTGGTGTATATAACCTCTGGATAGCTTCGCGTGGGCGGTATCGTAACGAATGAGTCCACCAGGACCATCGGGTACAAACAAGTAGCCGTCATCTTGAGACGAAGCAGCGCCGAAGTACGGCAGAATATCCAGTGTGAACAAGGCATATTCTCCCTCCTCCTTAATTCCCTTGGATGGTACCCTTACTTTCAGGCCTGTCTTCGTTAACTCATATTGCATCGTGAAACCCAGGCCCTTGGATGGGAAGAAATAGGAGATCTGCAGCCCATCGCCTTGACGGATCAGCGAAGTTGTCATGTCTTTAACCGCATTGCTCAGTGACTCGCGAACGGTCTGATCCTTTCCCTTGGTACGGACATGAGTCATAACAAATGGCGATTTCAGTTGGTCCAGCAATTGACCCTTGACATTCTCGTGTTTAAGCTCTGCATCACCAGGATTACTGGTCCAGCGATAACCGCTAGTTTTATCAAGGACAGCAATCTCCGTGGTATCGGGACGAACATACAAGCTATAGCTGTCGTTCTCGCTGACCAGAGCATAGCCATCCGCTCCCACCGAAGGTTTCCAAGCCTCGCCCTCGTACAATTCATTAGCAGAAACCTTCGGCATCGTCATACCGGTTTTTGCGAAGCTGGCCTCTGTCGTCAATTCCCAGGGCCGTAAGAAGAACAGAACCAGCAACCCTAGTACGAGTATGGCAACAGCAATCCACCTGATCTTGAGGAATAGTGATTTCGCTAGATTAATGATAGAAGTTCACCTCTTTGTACAGCTCATAGAAAAAGTCGTAGAGATTATACGACAATCCGAGAATGATAAAGCCAAACACCCAGATGGTAACGATGGCAAAGACAGATATCGCCGAGTTTTTGAACGTCTCCAAAAAGTCGAAATTATGAATGACCTGGGTCATAACAAAGAACATGGCCAGCATCCATAGTGTCGCTAAGGTATTGAGCGCATGCACCAATACCGCCTCATCAAGAGAGGCCACATTGGACAGAATCAGGACTGGAATGGAAATGAACAAATACGGTGACAAGGCATACACACTGCCTTGAACAACCTCTCTGAATTTGCCCTCACCATCCTTGATGCTGCAAACCAGATAATTCGCGATAATCCAGGTCACCCATGGAACGATGAAGAAGGCCAAATCTCTAAGCGCATTCACATTCCTAAGTTCAACAGGATTGAACAGGAAACCGGTCCAGTATATCCTGGCAATCTTCACGGCAATGACAGACAAGAGCAATGCTATCGTAATCCATGGCGCAATTCTGGCCTCCTTAATCCGATAGAACCCCTCATAAGGATGAATCATCACATACCCAAAGTTCCTTATGTCCTGCAGCGGCTGTTTCCAGGAGGAAGGCGTAGGATACTTGCGGCGAAGGGCTCTCAATCCCCGAACGCCAAAGTGCAGTACCAAGAATCCGCTGATGATTCCAAGGACCAGCATCACAAAATGTTCTTGCAGCCACTCCAGGCGGATTTGCCAGAATGCTTTGGAATAACCGTCCGTGTCAAAGGCTACCTTCATGAATTTCAGCGCATCAGCATGATCATTTTCATGCAGGTACACCTTTCCAAGTCCTTGGAAGCTGCCATTATACATATCATTGCGAGCGTATACCGACTCCCAATAAGGCTTGCTGTCTTCGTATTTTCCGCCCGCGTACAAGGCCAGCGCCTGCAGTACATCCTTGCCAAATTCGGTGCGGACATACTTATGAACCATATTCGTGCCACTGTCCGAGATCCAGACGGCGTTCTTCGAATCTACAGCAATCCCGGTGGGATATCCGATGACGCCGTATTGCTGCGTCTCCTTATCGATAAACCCGAATGCAAAGAGCACGTCTCCGGTATGGTCGTACAGGTTAATGCGCATCGAATCCAAATCGACGTTATACAGAAAACCCTCCTGCCCAATCGCAACATCGACGATTCCATGGCCATTGTACATCACTTTGTTCTTGAAACCGTCCACGCCACCTGCGTTCAGCTTGCGGATGGCTCCTTTGCCTTCTCCGCCGGCTGTAGCCGTATAAATGAAGCCATCAGCATCCATCGCTACGTTCGTTATCGGCTTAGGAAGTGCAGGCTTCTCTTGGGCAAGCTGCTCTTTGTTCAGAACAAGCTGCTTCAGCCGGTTAATCATGGATTGATCGGCCTTGTTGGCACCGAAGTGCCCCATGAACTCTCCATCCGGACTTAATCTGACCAGCCCCTGATAGGAGGAATTAAGCTGGATATACATCACTCCGCGCCGGTCGACCACCAGCTTGACAGGCACGAAATGATCCGATCCAAGTAGTGGCGTGTCCGGCTTCTTATATTCCCGCTGGTAAGTGCCATCGGAAGTAAACACAGCAATCCGCTGATTGCCGGAGTCGGCGACATATACGTCACCATCGGCTGTCACGAAGACGCCTTCAGGCGCTGCCAGCTTCCCGGTTCCTTCGCTAGCGCCAATCGTTCTTTGTACCTTTCCGTCATTATTCAGCACGATGACCTGTTCCAGTTCCTTATCCACCACGTATACCTCATCATTGGGAGCAACCGTAATATCTACCGGGTCTCCCAGCTCAACCGTAAGCGTTTCCGCAGGACTATAGATCGGCTGAATCCGGAACCAGGTCGACTGGTTGCTATCATAATAGGCTGTAATATACGGGAGTCGTGCCGAAGCAGTGGACGGAAGCAATGAAATGAATACCAAAACTAACAGGGGTATGGATAGCCATTTTTTCATGATTCCGACTTCCTTTGCTGATGACATCATTTAATCCCGGAGTGGACCATCGTCTCCAGCACTTTGCGTTGAAAGAGCAGGAAGATGATCAGATTCGGTATAAAAATAAGCAGTCCGGCCGCGGCCGCCATATTCTGTCCCGCTACGTTATTCTGCAGGCCGCTTAACAAGCTGTTAACATAAAAGGGCAGCGTACGCATCGCTTCCTTCTGCATGAACAAGGTCGATGTCTCCACATCTCCCCACACCGTCTGAAAGGTCAGGATCGAAATGGTGGCAACCGCCGGGACAGATAGCGGCAGCACGATTCGCGTAAAGATTCCCAAGTGACTTGCCCCGTCGATTCTGGCGGCTTCCATCAAATCGTTCGGGATCTGAGAAATAAACCCGACTAGCATAAATACGGCAACTGGTGAGGCCAACGAAGGCAGGATATGCCCAAAATACGTATTGTTCAGCCCTAATCCATTGATGATGAGGTAGCGCGGGATCGATACCGTCTCCGGAGCAAACATCAGGGACAGTGTGATCAAAGATAGAATCAGTCCCTTGAAGTGGAATTTGTACTTTGCCAGTACATAAGCCGCCATCGTGCTGACCACAATGACGCTGAACAGCGTCAGCGACACTACGAGCAAGCTGTTGAACAAATAGCGTGTGAATGGCACCGTTGCATTAGATGCGTGAAGCAGTAGCACTTCAAAATTATGAATCGTTGGATGCTGTACTAAAAATCGCGGCGGGAACAGGAACAGCTCATTTTTCGGCTTGAAGGCATGACTAAATATGAAGATAATGGGCAGTGACATAAAGGCTGCCAATGCCGTGAAAACCGTAACCAGCACGATCTGAAAAGGCGAGACTTGGCGGAGCTTGCGCAGTCTTGCGATCATAGTCTACTGCTCCCCTTTCGAGTTAAACAGACGATAAGCAAACCGCATGACAAAATAACTGATAAGCAGCAGCATGACCGATACAGCAGACGCATAACCAAGCTCAAATCGGATAAAGGCGTAGTCATCCACATGATTAATAATCAAATGACCCGAATATTGCGGAGTAATCGCGAGTCCGGTCAATTGAGTGGAGATCGCTCCAGCCTTTAATGTGGACACGATGGTCATGACGGCACTGAATAGCATCTGCGGCTTCATGGACGGGATCGTAATGTAGAACACTTCCTGAAGACGGCTGGAAATCCCGTCAATCCGTCCGGCTTCATACAGCTCGCGATTCACCGTCTGCAGGCCAGCCAGCATCGCCAGAAAACCTACGCTGAAGCTCATCCACAGCGATACAAGAATCATGACTTTCAGCAAATATTTCGGGTCCTGAAGCCAGGTAACAGGCGCATCTGCCCAGCCCATCTGCAGCAGGAAATTATTGAGGTAACCGACCCGGTCTCCGCTGAAAGCAGCAATCCACACAACAGATAACGCCACTCCGCCAGCCATTGATGGCGCATAGAATACCAGCGTATAGTAATCCCGCACACGTAGTGGAAGCTGATGAATCAGCCAAGCGAACAGGAAGGACAAAATGTAGCCCCCCGGCCCCACAATCAAAGCGAACAAGAAGGTATTAGGCAGCGCCTTGGTCAAAAACACAATATCCTGTGTAAACAAGGAAATGTAATTATCAAATCCGATGAAATGCGGCTTGCCGAATCCGTCATACGAAGTGAATCCGAGCGTGGCCGCCATGATAACCGGGATCACGATAAATATCAGGAAACAGATCAGAAACGGCGCCAGGAATAGATAGCAGAACGCATCCTTCCGAATTTGCTTCACGAATCTTCTCCACCGGAGTTGTACGGGAGAGGGCGGCTTTACCGCCCCCGGTGACGGTATGACTGGAACAACCTCTGTCTTCACGGTTTACTATCCTCCCATTCAAAAGGCTTCGTGATCTGCGGAATATGCAAGTCTGTGCCAGAGATCCCGAAGTTCCGTTGTCTCCGCTCCATCTCGCGCTGTAGTGATAAGCTCGCCTCCTCCAATGACTCGTCGGCCGGAATTCCGTCAAACACCGTCTTGTTCCAAGCGAAATCCATCTCCCGGCCCAGGAAGTAATATCCAGGAACATTGGGCATGTTCTTGGCCCAGCGTGTTTGCTCCCGAATCGCCTTCAAATCATCAGAAGGCCAAGAATGTGATTTCATAGCATTCACATTGGCGGTGTTCCAGCGATATTCAATGCCATAATACGATTCCATATCAGCAGCGTATCTGCTCTGTACCTCATCCGAAGTCCACCATTTCAGAAATGCCCAAGCGGCATCCTTCTTATCGCTCTTCTCCATAATCATCCCTGCGGTTAGCGCTTGAGGAGACCAACGGGCCACCTCACCGTCCGCCTGAGCAATGCCTGGAAGCGGAGCTACCTTCCAATGCCCTGTTATTTCCGGAGCAGCCACCTGCAGTTGAACATACGTATTGAAGTCCGAGATGCCAATCGGAATGTCGCCGTCCCGGAAATGCTGGAAGAAAGCCGGGATATCGATCGGCATATTGTATTTGGTGAACATTTCTGTCCACAGCTTGAACGCTTTTTGTCCTTCTTCGCTGAACAGAGTGGATTTTTGTCCACTGCTGGAATAAGGATCAGCACCATTTTGCAGGAACAGGGTCGAGAAATCCGCTTTAGGGAAGTTCATCATCATCCCGTTTTCCTGAAGCGTAGGCAGGATATCAAATACATCCTCCCATGTATCCGGCACTTTCAGCTTCAGACTTTCCAAGATATCGGAACGATAGAACAATAACTGGAAGTTCTGTACCTCTGGAAGCCCGTAGGTCCCTCCGTTATAATTCAGCGCCCGTGCAACGCCGGGAATAAACCGCTTCTGCACGTCCGAAAAGCCCGGATATTTCGACAGATCCTCTACTGCATTCCTCATCGCATAATCGGCCGGCAATGCCTCAGCGACGCCTAACGCCACATCAGGAACCTCGCCTGCGGCATTTCCTAGAATGAGCATATTGGGGTTAGGCATAAGGTTGATATTCACTTCAATACCGGTATTAGGTGTGAAGTCCTGACTAACCAGTTCCCGAAGCTGGTCGACATAGTCCCGGCCGCGTCCCACCCAAATCGTCAGCGACTTGTCATCCTGATTGCCGTCCTGATCATAGTTCAAGTAGAAGGACCGGGCAAAATCCATGACTGTATAAGGCACACGGGACAGCAGTGTAGGTTCCTTGAGTCCTGTCTTCGTGTCTGGCGTCCGCAGCACAATATAATCTAGCAGTAATGGCTGCTGGGTCAGTGTCGTTAGCCAGGTGCCAATATTGGCTTGAATCGATGAAAAATCGTTAATCCGACTAGGGATTTCATTCACATCCAGCAGCATATTGTCCAGAATAGAGATGGAAGATTTCAAGGATTGTGACAAGTCTGAATCGCTCTCATTTACAAAGTTGGTATACTCTCGAATTTGAGACAGCCGATTAGTAATGGCTTGCAGCTTCTTTACTACGTCAGGATCATATTTTTTCATCTCCCAGGTCCGGGTAGAATCCACGTTGGCATCGGCTGCATTTTTACTGTAGTTGCCCGTTATCAACCGGATATGACGATCGAATTCAGCAATCTGCCCCAGTGCATCCCTCAGAGACATCAGAATCGGCTGCATCTTCGAGGAGTCCACCACCATGCGCATTGTGTGCTTGCCCTGGGTTAGATAGAACTTGTAAGGCTCCCCTTGCTTATCGGCAAGCGAATTAATTTCAAACTCCTTATGATGGTCGAAAGCATACTGCAGCATTTCCTGGAAGGGAACCTCTCCATCAATCTGAATGGTCCGATAGGCTTTGAAACCGGATCGATAGTTCTGGTAATCCTTGATGTCAATGACATACCAGCCGTCAGCAGGAGCTTCAAGCTCCCATTCCACCCACTCACCAGTATTTTTCCAGCGGTTTCCTCCAAGCACGTTATACGTGGTCCGGCCTTTTGGCTCAGGAGAAACGTATGGCTCAGACCAGTGGTCGGTTTGGATCGATAGACTGGACTTGCGCTGGAACTGCTCGCTCTCTTGAATGCTGTACCAATCTTCCTGCTTAGCACCCTCAGGCTGTGCGGTAACATATTGTTCGTACGCCGGCAGTGGCTTTCTGGTCTGGAACGACATGCCGCTAATAGCGACCGCTCCCCGCTCTCCTATCAGTCGCAGGTTGTGTTCTCCAGCGTCCAGATAGTATAGCAGCGGCCTCGAAGAGGCTGTATAATCGCTTACCGCCTTATTGTTCCACCCTGTGAGCTCAACCTGCTGCGGTCTGATCTGCATCCCATTGCTATTCCGGTCGTATGGATATTTGGCATCCTTCCACAGCCGTTCCAGCTCAATCCGTTCCGATTCGACAAAGGGATAGCTGCCATCAATCATCACACCGCGAACAACGGAGCTATTGTCGCCGGGGAGCGGCTTGTAATCGATATGAAGCTCATACCAACCGGGTGCCTTGACCTGAAAACTCCAATCCACTGTACCCCGATCATTTTGCCAGGCCAGCGCACGTACCCCGTCTTCAGTGATTTCGCTAACGTCAGCATCTGAAGAGGCTTCTTCGTAAGTCAGCGCGTTCAGCTTAATCTGCCGTTCCTCCTCCTTGTAGCCCAGTTCCTCCTCGCTCTTATCATGTATCAGCTGAATATAGGGGATAGGCCCGCTCCCATGCTCGAAATCCAGCATTTGCGCCTCAGTCACCCGATCGGAGAGGACGATCTCCTCCTTGGATGTTGCCCAGAGGATCAGGATAACGACAATGGCCGCAGTCACAGTCATTCGTCCAGCGATTCGGATGGACCGTGGAACATTCTTTAGCCTCATGCCTCATCTCTCCCGATGGCCATTTCCGTCGCTTCATCAAAAAAGTGAAGTTTGTTCATCTGCAGGTTCACCGATACTAACTCTCCCTGCTCGTATAGCACTTCAGGCGCTGTTCTTACGATCAGCCGAATCTTCCCCAGCTCCACGTACACATAAGAATCCGCTCCCGTCTGTTCTGTCATTTGCACTACGCCAGGTATATAATCATCATCCTTTTCATAACTCCCCCGCTTAATCAATACATGTTCTGGTCTGATGCCGAGAATAATGTTGTGCGTCAGTCCAGACAAGCGCTGAAAGCGCAGCCCTTGCTCCCCGGAGAGCGGTACACGCATTCTTTTATTGGAGAAATAGTAGTTCCCGTCACTCACTTCAACCGTCCCGTTCATAAAATTCATCTGTGGGGAACCGATAAATCCGGCAACGAAGACATTCGCTGGTTCATCATACAATTGTCTGGGCGGAGCAACCTGCTGAATGATGCCATCCTTCATTACAACGATTCGTGACCCCATGGTCATCGCCTCAACTTGATCATGCGTAACGTAAACGGTCGTACGCTTCAAATCCTGCTGCAGCTTGATTAATTCCGCCCGTGTCTGTGACCTTAGCTTCGCATCCAGATTGGAAAGCGGCTCATCCATCAAAAATACTTGCGGTTCCCGCGCGATCGCCCGCCCAAGCGCGACCCGCTGCTTCTGACCGCCCGATAGCTGGCTGGGCTTGCGCTCCAGCAGATGCGAGATCTCTAATATTCCCGCTACCCGCTTGACCCGCGAGTCGATCTCATGCTTGGCCGTCTTACGTAGCTTAAGTCCCAATGCGATATTCTCTTGCACGGACAGATTCGGATACAGCGCATAGTTCTGAAACACCATCGCGATATCCCGGTCTTTTGGGGATACATAGTTGATGAATTTTCCGTCCAGATAGAGCTCCCCGCTGCTAATCTCCTCAAGTCCAGCCAACATGCGCAGCGTCGTCGACTTCCCGCAGCCAGAGGGCCCAACCAATACAAGGAATTCCCCTTCATCAATCGTTAAATGAAAGTCATTTACAGCAGGGCGGGATTCGCCTTTGTAGCGTTTGAAGACATGATTAAAAGAAATGCTTCCCACCTGTTCTCACCTCACGCTTTACTCATCTGCGGTTCACACTTTTATGATAGCGCATTCATAAAGAAGCAAAAATGAGGGGGAATTAATTTTTGTTGTGGTTTATTAATTTCCAGGCAAAATTCAAACAGCGCGCACCCATTGAATCTCGGCACGCGCTGCATAGTTTTTTCATCTGTCTACTTAATAGGGGGATGACCACCTGGAGGACTTACTGGCTTTTTATGAACACTGTATAATTAAAGCTCGTTGCCATAGTTATCCCGCACGACTACCTGGACACCGGCCGGATGCGCCACGGTTACATTCAACCCATTCTGATGCCGGTTGAAGAACGAACCACCCTTAGTCGTCCCAGCCATAATATACACAGTGTCTCCCACATGCTTGGTTAACAGTAGACTGCTCTCCTGTTCCTTCTGAAGTCGCCCCTGGTCCGACAAATAGGTACCAAACACGTTCAATGCTGATCCACCGGTCTGGTCAACCTTCACCTTGTGGATCCATTCGGTTTGGACGATGATCTTCGTGACACCCGCGGGAAGCGGGGCGTTGTATGCCGGCAGTTCGTATCGTTCTTCTGACAACGACATCATCTGTTTGATCTCTTGAGTCAAGCCCAAGGAACTGATCGCAGCAAAAAGGAGGCAGCAGATCGCGAGAAACCCTACGAACAGGACGCTCATCACATCGTAATACACCTTCCCTTTTCCCCGAAACCATAGTGTATAAATCACAATTTCCAAACCCAGCAAGATAAATATTACCGGCCACCAGGCCAGGGTCATCGCAAAGACCTCTGCGCCATTCCATTGGGAAGCCATGATAAGACCGCCCAGGAACAGCAGGCTTAGTCCCATCGACAAGGTGCCGACACGCCAGCTGCGACCTTTAGCTGCCTTGGTATGAACGGCTGGGGCTGCCTCGGGAAGGTTCGGTGTAGGGCTTAAATTCATATCCATGCTCATAGCGATTCCCCCGTTCCCTTGTTTTGTACTCTCTTTTTATTTCCCAGCAGCAGCTTGATGCCCCCGCCGATCAGCACCAGAGACACAAGCACTGTTTTAAAATAAGCATTAAGCCGGTGTTCCAGTCGCCACTGCGGAAAGAGTCCATCAACGGCGGGAATCGCCACATCCGCAACAATATAATACAACCCCATACAGAGCAGCACCGCTCCGAGCCAGCCCTGATGGTTCATGAAACCTGCAATGACCGGACGGTCTTCCAGATCCTCTCTGCCATAACGGCTAATATGCTGCAGAGCATCGAACAGGCTGTAGAACCAGATGACCGGGATCAGGAAGAATAACAGCGTTAGACGGAGCAGGTCCATAACATAGATGCTGCCAAGGAACAGAAGCATCAGCTGAAGCCCTCTTTTCTGCAGACCCAAATACATTTGTCCTGCCCCGGGAAACGCAGCCAGAAGTGTCGCCAGCACCTTACTGCGGCGTCCATCCTCACGACCTGCCTCCAAATCCTCGAAAAGCGTCCGGTCGTACAGGAGTTCTCCTGCCTGCTTACGGTGGATATGCTGAACAGCATCGAACATGCAGTACAGCCAAATAACCGGCAATACACCGAACAGCAGCAGAAACGCATCACTGGATGTTATTCCGGCCAAGAATAGCAGAATCGTCATAAAGCCGAAAAAGGAAATTAAGAACGACAGCCCCCGCTGCATCAGGCCCATATGAAAATGTCCCAGTCCCGGAATAAAGGACAGCAGTATGACATGAAAACGTTCATTGTCTCTACTCTTTACCGGCGTGTAAGGTACCCCCTCTATCTCTTCTAGCGGAAGCGCAACCGGCGGGGTTGGCGCTTTTAACATTTGAATCAGCAGATGGACCATACTTAGGAACCACATCACGATAAAGCCAACAAGCCCGAGCAAGGCAAGTTCATCTTCTCCTCTCGCCATTGCCAGCAATATGGACAGAAATAACCCGCCAAAGCTGACCAGGAAATAGACGATGCCCGAGGTGCGTTTTCCCATATAATAATGACCTGCCCCGGGTAAAATATTGATAAATAAAGCTTTTAGTTTACTTTGCTGCTGCAATGTTATCTCTCCTCTCACTTGCGGTTACTGTTCATCAACTGATCCAGCCAGCCGCTGGTCGCTTCCATCATTTGTTCGCTGTATGACGGATGCTTGCCCTCCGGAACGAACACCCCTATCTCCCCCGAAAACAGCCGGTCGAATACGCCGGAGGATAGAAAGATCAGCGTTAGTGAAGCTGCGATTACATAATGGACAATCGCTTGCTCATACCAGCGACTTCGCCGCTGACCCTCTTTGGCTGGCCGGATCTCCTTACTGGGATGGATTGCGTGCTTCTTCACTGTAGATAAGCTTCCCATCACATTTTCTGTAAACTGCTTCTGATTTTCCAGCGGCGGAAATTGCCCTTGAAGCTCCTCCAGCGACTCCAGATAGGAGAGAAGCGCATCGTCATCCTCCAGCAGCCGTTGCTCCCAGATATCCCGTTCTTCCGGGCTTCCTTCACCTGCAAGATACTGTCGTGCACGGGCATCATCCTGCTTTAATTCTCCGTCTTGCCTCATAGCCAATCGTCCTCCTTCCAATGTTTTCGGATCCACTGCCGGGCCCGGTAGAGCCGGGATTCCACTGTCTTCAATGTAATGCCCTTCTGGGTTGCTATCTGTTCATAATTTTGCTGTTCGATATAATAGGCGACGATCACCTCACGATGCATCTCCGGCAGCATCTGCACTTCATCCCACAGACGTTCTCTGCGTTCGCGCCGGACAACACCAACCAGGATATCCTCATCACCCGAGCAGATCTGACGGAGCGTCAATTCGCAGTCAACAGGCTGCTCCCGCTGGCGATCCCTTTTACGCTTGGAGTCAATCGCCTTATGTAAGGCAATACGTGAAATCCATGTTACTAATCCTTGAAAACGATAGTCGGGGAGAGATTTGTAAATTTGCAGAAAGGCTTCCTGGGCCGCGTCCTCGGCGCCTCTGGCTTCGCGCAACACCGAGTAGGTGATCTTGTACACTTGCCCGGCATATCTGTCCACGAACTTTCGGAAAGCATCCTCGTCTCCCTGGCAAATTCTCTTGATTAATAGTTCATCCTCAATGGCTCTCCCCTCCTTCCCACAGTAATAGACGCAGCATCTATCACTTACCCCTGCTTTAAGCGTAAACTTTTTTCAGAGAGGAAAATAGAGGGAATATAGCAATTATTAGTATCCAATATGAAAAAAACCGTATCGCCCGGCGGAAGCCAGCGCAATACGGTTCAATTTCTCTCAATCCAGAAGAATCAATCTCCTATGGAAGAATCTATCTGCCCCCATTACGGAATTTCTTCAAATAGGTTTTGACATCCTGAGCATTCTTGAGGCGGTTGCGGGACCACTCCAGTAGAATACGATCGATGTACCGGAAATGCAGCTTCCCGGCAAAGACCGCTTCCTTCAAAGCGAGCAGAATTAGTTCCTCCAGGTATTGGTCTTGATCGACCCAGCCCGAGATCGTCTCACACTCCATTGGGGAGAGCGGACGCCCGAATTCTTTTTCAAATACACTGAACAAGCTTCGGCTTTCTTCCTCTCCTTTGCTCTGGAGAGATGCAGGATTCCAGCCTGATCCACCGTTCGACAAGACATCCGCAGAGGAACGCTGCGATGTCAGTAGCTCCTGTGTCTGACCAGCCTGCTGGGCGACTTCAGCCAGATAGGCTCCTAACTTGCTGTATAGTCCAGAGAAGTTATAGCGTTCGTAATGGATACCCCGCAGCTCGTCATTATCCTCATCGATGCCGATAAATCCATCCTTCATCAGCTTCTGGAGCTCGCCTGCGATTACGGGCATGCTTCGTCCGGTTACCCCCTGCAGATCCTCGAGGGTCGGGAACTCCATCCCCTCCACCTGTCTGAACGCTAGCAGATGAATCAGCAGCATTGCCTCACTACCCGCCAAGCCGAGCTTGCGGTAATGCTTGAGCAACGCGTAAGGAATGATAGCCATTCCGCTCTCCAGGCCGAAGGAGACGCCTTCTCCCCAGGCATTCCATCCTTTGCCGTCCATGTACGCCCCCCTTTGTTAAAAAATAACCTATCATAAAATCCATCTTACTTGTAATTCTATAAGAAACTGCGCCTCCTTGTGAAAGGACGGCGCAGTTGTTATTGCCGAATATTATGGGTATAGACGGTAGAGTGTACGAGGGAACGGAATCGTTTCACGTACGTGGTCAAGCCCGCAAATCCAGGCTACTGTGCGCTCCAGGCCAAGACCGAAGCCGGAGTGTGGTACAGTACCGTAGGTACGCAGGTCCATGTACCATTTGTAAGTGTCCAGCGACAGATTGTGTTCCTTGAAGCGTGCTTCCAAGAGCGCCGGATCGTCAATCCGTTGAGAGCCGCCGATAATCTCGCCATAGCCTTCAGGCGCGATCATATCCGCACACAGCACCACTTCTGGACGGTTCGGATCTGGCTTCATATAAAATGCCTTAAAGGATGCCGGGTAATGGGTAATGAATACCGGTTTGTCATACGCTTCAGCGATCGCTGTTTCGTGCGGTGCACCGAAGTCTTCGCCCCACGCAATCTCGTGTCCATTCTCGTTCAGGAACTTGATAGCATCGTCGTAAGTAATCCGTGGGAACGGCGCCTGAATGGCTTCCAGCTTGGAAATATCGCGGCCTACCGCTTCCAGCTCGGTACGGCAGTTCTTAACGACAGATTGCACCACGTGAGAAACGAACTGCTCTTGTACCTTCAAGCTCTCTTCATGATCGGTGAAGGCCATTTCCGGCTCGATCATCCAGAACTCTATCAAGTGGCGGCGTGTCTTGGACTTTTCCGCACGGAAGGTTGGACCGAAGGAGTATACACGGCCCAGCGCCATTGCAGCTGCTTCCATGTATAGCTGACCGCTCTGTGTCAGATAAGCATCCTCGTCAAAATATTTAGTGTGGAACAGGTTGGTCGTTCCTTCTGCCGAGGTTGGCGTCAGAATCGGCGGATCGACCAAAGTAAAGCCGCTCGTGTCAAAGAACTCTTGAATCGCACGGATGATCTCCGCACGGATGACCAGAACCGCACGCTGCTTGGATGAACGCAGCCAGAGGTGACGGTGATCCATCAGGAAGTCCACGCCGTGCTCCTTCGGAGTAATTGGGTAATTCTCAGTGATGTGCAGCACTTCAATGCCGGTAACTGTCATCTCGAAGCCGGATTGGCTGCGCGGTTCTTCACGAATAATACCGGTCACGTACAGGGAGCTTTCTTGTGTCAGGCTCTTCGCGGCATCCCATACCTCTTCAGGTACTTCCGATTTCACGACAACACCCTGGATATAACCTGTACCATCCCGCAGCTGCAGGAACTGGATTTTACCGCTGGAGCGCTTGTTGTTAACCCAACAGCCGATTACAACACTTTCTCCAACATGCTCGTTCACTTTCTTGATTACACTTTTGTTAGCCATGCCTACACTCTCTCCTCTAATTTAGCCGTTAATTCCTTGCACAATACGGTGTGTATCGCGTGCGATGACAAGCTCTTCGTTTGTCGGCACTACGAGCACCTGTACCTTGGAATCAGCCGTCGAGATGCGGCGCGGATCGCCGGAGCGGACTTTATTGGCTTCAGCATCCAGTTCAATTCCAAGGAACGTCAAGTTATTCAGCACTCTTTCGCGCAGCAACGAAGCGTTCTCGCCGACACCGGCTGTGAACACAATCGCGTCGACACCGTTCATAGCAGCTGCGTAAGAACCGATGTATTTGCGCAGACGGTATTCGTACATTTCAAAAGCAAGCGTAGAGTTAGGCTCACCTTTCTCCGCACCGTCAATAATATCGCGCATATCGCTGCTGACGCCCGAAATTGCAAGCAATCCACTGTGCTTGTTAAGCATCGAATTCACTTCGCCTACGGACAACTCTTCCTTGTTCATTACATATGGAACAACAGCGGGGTCAAGATCACCGCTGCGCGTACCCATCATCAGACCTTCCAGCGGAGTCATCCCCATGGAAGTATCAACAGACACACCGCCTTGAACCGCGGTTACGCTCGCACCGTTACCGATGTGGCAAGTGATAATTTTGAGGTCCTCAAGCGGACGATCCAAATACTCGGCAGCAGCTTTGCTCACGAAATCATGGGATGTACCGTGGGCACCGTAACGGCGAACCTTGTATTTGTTATACAACACTCTTGGAATAGCATACATATAGGCCTTCTCAGGCATCGTTTGATGGAACGCAGTATCGAAGACAACAACCTGTGGCACGCCCGGCATATTGGTCTCGGAAGCGGAAATCCCCATCATTGCAGCAGGGTTATGCAGTGGTGCCAGGTCGAACAACTGACGAATTTTCGTCTTAGCATCAGCATCTACCAGCGCGGAAGCTTTGAAGTATTCGCCTCCGTGTACCACACGGTGTCCAACAGCATTGATTTCTTTAATGGACTCGATTACGCCGTGTTCCTTGTCAGTAAGGATGGCAAGGACTTTACGAATCGCTGTGTTATGTTCCAAAATTTCGCTGACTTCTGTCACTTCCTGCTTGCCAGTCGGCTTGTGATTCAGAATGGAGGAATCCATCCCGATCCGTTCTACCAGACCTTTTGCCAAAACAGATTCATCAGTCATGTTGTACAGTTGGTATTTCAGAGAAGAACTCCCCGAGTTAATTACTAGAATATTCATATACGGTCACCATCCTTGTCGTACTTGAAGAAGCCTTCGCCCGATTTCATGCCCAGTTGTCCCGCACGCACCATCTTTTTCAAAATGGTCGATGGACGGTATTTCAGTTCGCCGTATTCGCGGAACATCCGCTCGAGCGCAGCCTGTACCGAATCCAGGCCAAACCGGTCAGCCATTTCCAGTGGTCCATATTGGAACTGGTAGCCAATCCGCATAGCATCGTCAATATCCTGAGGAGAAGCAACACCTTCTTGCAATACGTGCATAGCTTCGTTGATGAGCAAACAAATGAGGCGTGAAGTTACAAATCCCGGGGATTCATAAATCATTACGCCCTTCTTCTCTACAACCTCGTCTACAAAAGCTTTTGTATCTTCGAATGTTTTGTCCGATGTTTTCAGACCGCGTACAATTTCGACCAGATCCACTTTCGCTACAGGGTATATAAAATGCATGCCAATGACGCGTTCCGGGTACATTGTTGAGCTGGCAAGTTCAGTCAAGCTGAGTGTGGAAGTATTGCTCGCCAGGATAATGTGGCTCGGACACACTTGGTCAAGCTGGTGAAATACTTTTTGTTTGGCTTCCAGATCTTCAATGATTGTCTCAATAACCATATCACAGGAACTGAGCTCTGCAAAATGGGTCACTTTTTGGATACGGCCGAGAATCAGCTTCTTCTCTGCCTGGGTGATGGCCCATTTCTCCAGTTGTTTGTCGAGACTGGTTTCGATCATATCATAGGAATAATCCAGTCTTTCTTCTGTTTTCTCCACCAGCATTACATCCAAACCCTTGGCAGCGAGCATTTCTGCGATGCCTTGTCCCATCGTACCGCCGCCGATGACACCGATTTTCTTAAAATTCATAAAAAAGTCTCCATCCTTTCAGGTATCTATACCTTAGTATTGTACCTTGTCTGTCGTAAAGATTTAAATAGCCCGACATATAATGATATCTTAGCATGCCTGAAAAGTAAAAAAAAATAACCGGCATAAATAATTATGCCGGTAAAAGGACGCTGTCACGAAATTGACAACGAAATTGCTCTCCAGAAAGGACTTCTTCTTTCATTAAAATGTCAAGAGAGTAATCAAATACATTCCGCTGATTCTCCAGCATTTCACGCGTCCGAAGCATAAGCTCGTCCAGTATTTTACTGTTTTCCTTCATTAGCTCTTCTGTGGTAACCATATCCAGATTGGCAATCCCCAGAGAGGTAAGTCCAGACTTCATCATCGTTTCGACAATATTCAACGCCTGGTCGAAGTCTCCCCTCGAACCGGTACTGCGTCCGCCATAGAAGATCTCCTCAGAAGCGGCTCCGCCTAGTGCGATCATAATCTGATCCTCCAGATAGTCCTTCGTATACAGATACTGCTCCTCTTGCGGATTATGCCGCACATAACCGAGTGCCTGCCCCCGTGGGGTAAGGGTAACCTGGCTGACACTGCCCGGGCGCAGCAGTTCGGCCATGATCGCATGTCCCAGCTCATGAATAGCGACGCGTTTCTTCTCTTCGAGATTAGTCTCGCGGTCTGTCTTCTCGCCCATCATCACCTTGTCGATGGCCATGGACAAATGACGATGCTCCACTTCTGTCAGATTCTCACGCATCATGTAGATGGCCGCTTCGTTCATCACACTTTCGAGTTGGGCACCAGAGAACCCATAAGCTTCCTCGGCGATTTTATCGAGACTCACTTCAGCGCTCAGCGGCTTGTTCTTCGCATGTAGAGCCAGAATCGATCTGCGGCCCTTGATATCGGGCATATCCACCTGGATATGACGGTCGAACCGGCCTGGCCGCAGCAGCGCCGAATCCAGCATTTCCTTGCGGTTTGTAGCAGCCACCAGGAGAATGCGCGGAGTCTCATTGTTATAGATACCGTCCATTTCCGTGAGCAACTGATTCAGTGTCTGGTCATATTCACGCTGCTGTCCGCCTTCACGCTTACCGCCAATAACGTCAATTTCGTCGATAAAAATAATCGCGCTCTGTTTGTTCTCCTTCACAGCCCGGGCACGGGCGTCGCGGAACAAATCACGGATACGCCCTGCGCCTACCCCGACATACATTTCAACAAACTCACTGCCGGAGGCGGCAACGAATACTGAATTTGTATAGTGTGCAGCTGCTTTAGCCATCAATGTCTTCCCGGTTCCCGGAGGACCAGTGAGCAGGATGCCCTTAAGCGGGCGAATCCCGAACTTGCTGATCTCTTCATGACGAATCAGAAAATCCAGCGCTTCACGGAGTTCCTGCTTAGCATTATCCTGGCCGCCGATTTCTTCAAAAGTCAGCTTGGACGGCCCTTCCTTCTTGCGCTTCTTCTCCGCTCCGGCACCAACAGCGATCCCGCCACGCATATGTGCTATCAGCAGCAGCGCACCGATCATGCCAGCCGCAATGATGACCGGAAAAATATTAATGCCAACAAACACCATGAAAATCAACACGACAGGAATAAATCCCACCAGTACTTCTTTAGTCCATTTAGGCATTGTTCCAAACCCCCATCTTGGCCGGCTTGCGCGGCAGAATAATGAATTTGCTATCTTTGCCGCTGCTCAGGCTTACATAGACATTGCTATCGTCAATCTCTGTCGTTGCAACAACACCCTTGTATTCCGTATGACTCTCCTTCAATCCGTCAAGCGTTGACGGAATCAATGTATATTTACCGCTCTCCATGGCTTCTGCCACTGAGAACATTGCTTTATTCCAATAATCATCCAGCATTTCGCTGGAGTGCTGATCGACATCAAGCTTTAATGTGCGGCCGTTAATCGCCGATTTGCCTTCGGTCGAAACATATTGAACCAGTTCACGCATCTTCGTGCCCGGCTTAAGATCGAGTTTCAAAGTCACCTGATCACGGTTAATAGTAATCTGAGACCTGTTGACACCTTCATAGCCAGCCACAATCTTTTGGAGCGGTTCCTGAATCACGAATTCACGATAGAGAAACCATCCACCAAATAACAAGGCAGCCGTCAACAGTGACGTTAGCAGTACAGGTACAAGACGCAGTTTCAAGAAACGTCCTCCTCTCGATGATTACAACAAGTATATGAATACGTCCCGGTATGCGATGATCCCTATGATCAGGGATTCAATTCGGCATGCCCTCTTGAATACAAATAGTAGTATATCACAGGTGTATATACGAAAACGAAAAAAAGTGTGAATATATTTAAAATTTTTGATTCTAATTTTTACAGATTTATCTAACCTTTTATATTATTTATCGACAAAGCTCGCCACAGAACTTAGTTCTGCGGTTTATTTTGATAAAATTATCTATCCGCGGATCTGATATCTGCATCTATACGAATCAATGATGATATACTATTAGATATAAATAAATCAACATATTTGATATATGATGATCAATACGAAATTATATATTTGACGAACAAAAGAAAGTAAGAAAAGAAATTAGTAAGAGAATTTAACAAAAGAAATAACAAAAACTAAGAGGAGTAAAAGGCAAATTTGGAGCTGTAGGAGTATCTGTAAGAGTAACTGTAAGAGTATTTGTAAAAGTATCTGTAGGAGCGGAGCGTTCGCCTGAAAGTTTACATAAGAATGGTTCCGTAGGAAAGGTTTCGTAGGAAAGGTTTCGTAGAAAAGGTTCCGTAGGAAAGGTTTACATGGGAATGGTTCCGCGGGATGGTTCCGTAGGAACGGTTCTATGGATATATTTACAAATGTAACCTTCCAGCCAGAATTTCACTTTTTCCACAATATGCAATAAATTGTCATTAGCCTCATCGGTTCTCATCGGTTCTCATCGGCTGTCACCTGATTTCCACCGCTAGAAGTCGTTATATTCCCCTTCAGCAGTCGTCTTAACAGCCAGAAAAATAGCCCGCATCTCTAACTAACAGCATTTTTGTACCTTATTTTTCTTGAATATAAGCAAATGAGGAAAATAAGGGCATTATTGTATCTTATTTTTCGAAAAAGCACGCTGTACGAGTATTCTGGAAGATTTAAGGTACAATATTGCACTTAATTCCCAAAAAACCTAAACTGCAGAGAATTTAAGGTACAAAAATGCCGCTAATTCACTACGGGGATTCTTATTATAGACTCTCTTTTGCCCTGGCTTTGTTTGTTATTTTAATACGTTCCAAATAGATCAATGAATTCTCGTAAAAAATCCCGTTAAGCAATCTCGTTAATTAAAATTTTCAGACAGCATATTCAAATTCCAATCTGAACGCAAACAAGCGAACCGCCCCCGGTTCGCTTGTTGTTTTTTCTTAAATCCCCTTAACTTCCCCTTACTTTCTCCCGCAAGGAGAGCCCAATGAGGTTCAGTCTCAGCGCTTCGGCAAACTGAAACGCCCACCGATAGGAGTTCCGTCAGAAAAGCGGTAAAACTGATAATAATAACGATCTGCCTGCTCATAAAAAAGCTGCCAGGCATATTCCCCGTTATACACACCAGGGAGCAGCCTTTGAATCTTAATATCCGGAAGCTGTGCGCTGATGATGGACCTGATTTTAGCCTCCGATGTGCCCTTGCTCAGTTCTTCGCTGAATACCACATTATCACCTTCGGCAACTTTACCGTCTGTTGTAAAGCGAACCCAGACCATGAGCTCGGTACCCGCCTCATTTTTCCCTGTCAGCACCCAATACACCGAGTTTTCATCCCAGACCGATTTCTGGGCCTTCTCCATTAGAGTCAAGCCCGCACGGCTCTTGGCAACTTCCTTGGCTGCATCCCGTTCTTTCCATTGGTCTTTCATGATAAAGGCGTAGAACTGAATTATGCCGAGCAGCAAGAGCAGAAACACTGCCACTCCTATCAGGATCCATTTTTTCCTCTTTTTCAAGTTACAGCTTCCTTTCTACTTGTTCCGCGGCGGTGGTGCCTGTTCCTCGCCTGTCTACCGCTTCAACAGACCTTCAAAAGTTTCCTGTGCCTTGCGTCGGATAGCCTCTTCATCCAACGTTAGGCACTCCCCGTTCTTCACAATCTGCTTTCCGTTCACCCAGACATGGAGCACGTCTTTAGCACTGGCTGAATATACCGCATGTGAGAGCAGATCCGTATGCGGCAGGAGGTGCGGCTGGTCGATATCAATGGCAATAAAATCGGCCTTCATGCCGGGAGCAAGTTGGCCCACACCATCGAGGAAAAGTGACTTCGCACCGTACTCCGTAGCCATTCGCATGGCTAGTGCAGCCGGAATAGCGGTCGGGTCACCGCTGAAGCCCTTATGGATAAGCGCTGCCAGACGCATCTCTTCAAACAGGTCCAGATTGTTGTTACTGGCTGCACTGTCCGTACCGAGCGATACGGTGACACCTGCATTCAGCAGGTCGATAACCCGGGCAATGCCGCTAGCGAGCTTCAGGTTGCTCCCAGGGTTGTGTGAGACCCCGACATGGTGACGGGCCAGAATCCCGATCTCCTCGTCATTCAAATGCACACCATGCGCGACTAGAGATGGTCGTGTAAACATACCTAGCCTCTCCAAGTGTTCGACAGGGCGCACTCCATATTCCTCTACGTTCTGCTCCACTTCCCGCTTCGTCTCCGACATATGCGTATGCAACGGCAGATCCAGGTCATGGGCCGCCTGTACGAACTTGACGAACAACTCCGGCGGACAAGTATAAGGAGAATGCGGGGACAGCATCGTTGTAATTCTGCCGTCTGCCTTGCCATGCCAGTCGCGAGCGAACCGGACCGCATCAGCCAGCTTAACATCCTGTACCTCCGGCGGACATAGACCGATAACGCCGCGTGTCAGAACCCCGCGCATGCCGGACTGCTCCGTAATCTCAGCTACCCGGTCCATTTTGTCATACATGTCCAAAAAGGTCGTCGTGCCGCCCTTCATCATTTCAAGTATGGATAACGAGCTTCCCCAGTAGATATCATCCGGGGTAAACTTGCCCTCCATCGGCCACATTTTCTCCTGCATCCAGACCTGAAGAGTCCGGTCATCACCATAGCCGCGCAGCAGAGACATCGCCGCATGACCATGAGTATTCACCAGACCTGGCATGAAAAGCAGCCGACTGCCATCAATCACTTGCAACTCTTCTTCAAGGAACGGCTCTTCTTCGCCTATGTATGTGATGAGATCATTCTCAATGATCATACAGCCGTTCAATACAGACAGAGGAGTCCCAGGCACAAGAAACTTCCCGTTACGGATAAGAATTTTACTGTTGCTCATGCCCAAGCTCTTCCTTTCCATCTTGCAAATAATAAGCCAGGCTCTGCAAATCCGTTGTGAAGTCGGCCGCATGAACTCGGATATGACCTGGCGTTTTTAGAATTACAGGTGCAAAGTTCAAAATTGCTTCAATACCGGATTCCACCAGGATATCGGCAACATTCTGCGCTTCAGTATCCGGTACAGTAATAATGCCTATACGGATGCCCTGCTCACGGATAGTGCTGCCCAGGTCCTTCATGGGTTGTACAATGAGTGAGTTGATTTTTTGGCCTACCTTTGGTTCATAGGAATCAAAAATAGCGGTTATTTTCATCGTGTCCTTCAAGTACGCATTGTAATTGGACAAGGCATGTCCAAGATTACCGGCGCCTACCAGAGCTACGTTAATTTGCTGATCCAGTTTCAGGATATGACGGATCTTCTCAATAAGATAAGATACATCATAACCGATGCCTTTACGGCCGAAGTCGCCAAAATAAGCCAGATCCTTACGGATCTGGGCGGGGTTAAGATCCAGCTTCTGACCAAGTTCTTGAGAAGAAACTGTCGAGATTTCACGTTTTTGGAGATCGTTAAGGAATCGCAGGTATACAGGAAGTCTGCGTACCACCGCCTCCGAGATTTTATCCGATTTCATGTTTTCTCCTCCTAGATTAATCCAATTGTTGAAAATAACGCATTACACGCGGAATGAAAGGGGCATTATTTGCCCCCTTCCTCCAGCCATTCTGCAATTCGGGGAACCATCTGCTCAGTCTTCATATGCTCCATCTTGGGACCGGGCAGCGAATACAGAAAATATTTACCGTAATAGGATTCAATCACCCTGGTATCATAAACAATAACGATCCCCCGGTCTTGTGCCGTCCGAACGAGACGACCGAAGCCCTGCTTGAAGCGGATGACCGCCTGCGGCACGGAGAGCTTCATGAACGGGTTCTTCTTCTGTGCCTGTAGCAGCTCAGCCTTAGCCTCCGCGAGCGGATGATTCGGCGGCTGAAACGGCAGTCTGACGATCGCCAGGCAGGTTAGGGCATCGCCTGGAATGTCTACGCCTTCCCAGAAGCTGCTTGTGCCAAGCAGCACAGAAGCGTTGCTGTCCTGGAAACGGCGGATCAGCTTACTGCGGCTTCCACCTTCGACTCCCTGACCCAGTACACTGATATCCTGTGAAGCCAGAGCTTCCTTCAGGGGATCATAGACCTGGCGCAGCATACGGTAAGAAGTGAACAGCACAAGCATCCGTCCGCGCGTGATTACCGCAGCCTCCGCCAGTGACTGCACCAGCGTGTCCACAAAGCGGGCATCGCCTATGCTGCCCTTAACGCTCGGGAAGTCGCGTGGAATGACCAATAGGGCCTGTTCACGGTACTTGAACGGAGAAGGCAGCAGCGAGGTCATCAGACGCCCCTGCTCCGCTGCCTCGCCGAGCCCCAGATTGTCAATCATGAACTGGAATGATTTATCGACCGACAATGTGGCCGAGGTCAGAACGATGCTGTTCTTCTTGTCGAAGAACAGCTCCTTGAGCTGGGCACTGACATCGACAGGCACCGCATAGAGCTGCAGGGACTTGCTGCGATAATTAGTGCTGGCTTCCAGCCAATAGACAACATTCACGTCGTTCAGATTCATAAAGAAGCGCACCTGTTCACGAATGGCGCCCAGATCCTTAAAGAGACCGCCGAGATCGGTCACCAGGCTGTCCGCGCTGGACTGACCGTCTTGTTCACGCATCTCGCTTAGCATCTTCTCACCCTTACGGATGACTTCGCTGAGGCTCAGGTGCATTGTATTCTCTAGGGCCGCCAGCTCTTCCCAGTCCTTCGGCTTGCTTCCCGGCTGGAGACGAAGCACAAGCTGTCCCGCTTCCCCTGCGGCCGCATCGCTGCGCTCCGGCAGGAGAGTGTACAGCTTCTCGCTTAATACATCCCAAGTCTCCTTCACCGTAAGCAAGTCCGGATAAAGCCTGTCAATGATGACACTCCATTCGGAAGCCTGCTCGCTACCGGAAGTTTGCAGAATCTGACGCAAGGCCGGAAGCTGTCCGTTACGGCTGTCCTTGTAGAGTCTACCGAGAGTATGTGACACCGTAAAATGCTTCATGTGCATCCCGAGATGCTTCCCCGCTACATCCTCCAGATGATGGGCCTCATCAATAACCAGATGCTCATAAGCTGGCAACAATTGATGTCCGGCCTTCACATCTGCAAACAGCTTGGAATGGTTCGTAATTACCACATCTGCTATACCAGCCTCATGCTTGGCCCGGTGGTAATAGCACTTGCGGAACCAAGGGCAAGCACGGCCCAGGCACGAATCGGTGTCGCTTGCCACCGTCTCCCAGAAATCCCCGCCGCGTCCGCCGAGGTTCAGCTCCTCGTCATCCCCGGATTCACTCTGAGTCAGCCACACGATCATCTGGGCGGCAATGATGGCATCTTCCCTCGGACTCGTAAAGTCCCTTTTATTTATTTTATGTTCAAACTTGCGCAGACACAAATAGTGCCCTCTTCCCTTGAAGATAGCAGCCTTGAACGGAAATGGAACAACTTCGGTCAGCAGCGGAATATCGCGCTCCCGGAGCTGGTCTTGCAGATTAATGGTATGAGTGCTGACCATGACCTTTTGCTCACTGCGAACGCTCTGATAAATTGCCGGAAGCAGATAACCCAGCGACTTGCCGGTTCCCGTCCCTGCCTCAATCAGCAGGTGCTTGTCCTCGGAAAGTGCGGTTATAACCTCGTTAAACATAATATCCTGCGCTTCCCGGCTTTCATAATGAGGTAACTTGTCCTTGAGCCGTTGTCTAATCTCATCCATATAATCAGAGAAAGATAATGAATGCAGTGGATTAGCACCATGCTGATCCCTTGGAGGCTCCAGCTCTGTCCAGTCGCCTACCTTGAGGGCAAGCTGCCGGTAAAATGTTAAATCGCTCTCCGGCTGGAAAGTCTCCATCTCCCGTTCCCGTAGCAGCCCGTCGAAATACCAGCCAAGATCGCTGTCTTCTGCGGCGAATAACTCGCTAAGCCGCTGTATTGTTAGAAGCGGCAGGCTGTATAGCTCCTCCAGACATTGGAGCAGCACAAGCGCGGTAGCCAAAGCATCGCTGTCGGCCTGATGCGGCCGTTCATGCGTAATGCCGAAATGGCTGCTGACGGCACCTAGCTGATAAGTCGTCAGCGAAGGAAAGCAAATTTTCAGAAAATCGATCGTATCCAGAATACGGCCTTGAAACGGCAAATATCCGCATCGATCCAATGCATTTTGTAAAAAATGGAAGTCAAAAGCCACATTATGCCCTACCAGCACGACATCGTCCAGTAAAGGCACTAGCTCCATCATCATCTCATCCAGCTCTGGCGCATCCGCCACGTCGCTGTCGGTTATGCCTGTCAAGCCCGTAATAAAAGGAGGAATCGGCGCTCCGGGCTTGACAAAGGAACCATATACCCGGGAAATGGACCGGTCTTCTTCTATAATGGCAAGACCCACCTGGATGATTTCACCCACCGATTGGGTTCCCGTTGTTTCAAAATCAAGCACGGCAAATTTCATTGTAAGTTCTATTCCCTTTCACTTGAGACTCTTAATCAGCATAACAGAAGTTGCGAAAAAAGGCGATGCACCCCGCTGTCAACAGTGGAGGCATCGCTTCTGTGGCAAGACTGATGGTTATAAAAGCGAGACAAGCTGGCTGCCATACTGGAGTTGTCCCCCACGCTTACGGCACACTTCCAGATTCACAGTCGGTTCCGGCAGGGCCGGATCATGCTGAAGAGACAAATCGAACAACTCCTGCGCTTCAGGAAAGCGCTCCTGAGAAGCGCGGATACAGCCCATAGCATTATAGATCATCGCCTTGAGCTTGCGTTCCCGGGCGAGATTCAGCATATGATTCAGATGAACCCATGCGGCTTCGCCTTCCCCTTCCTGCAGATAAGCCATGGCGAGATACAGTCGAGCGGCGAGGCTGTCCGGGTACTCCTGAACGACGCCCTTAAACTGTTCGATACACTGCGGGTACATCAGCAGCTTATAATAGCCCTGACCTCTGACGAAGGACTCCATAGACAGCTCTGGCGCCTCCTGCTGAGCGGCCGGCTCCAGAGGCTCATCCGGCACTTCCAGGTTGTCACGGAAATGGCTGAGCTTCTCCGCGAAGACCAGCCATTCATCCATGACATGATCGCTGATCCGGTGTAACAAATTGTACTTGCATAAAAGCTCTTCCCGGCGGGCACCCTGCGCTTTAGGATAGTCAGTGACGACCTCCTGTAGCATCTGGTTCATTTCAGCAAATAAATGTTGAAACATGACTTCATCCCACCCTTACTGAAAATGGTATCAGTTCAGTTCAGCTTGCCTGACTTCATTTTTCGCAAGGTAAGGGCCTTTCATGCCTGCCATTGATTACATGCCCGTCAGAAACGGTCAGACGATGGTCGCGTGGATCTCATGATCGGCGAGTTTGACCGGCTTGTTCAGCTCATCTACAAAAACTACAGTCGGCTTGTGGCTCTGGAGCTCCTCTTGTGAAAGCATCGCATAAGAAATAATAATCACTGTATCGCCAGGCTGCACCAGCCGGGCTGCCGCACCATTGAGACAAATCACACCGCTGCCGCGCGGACCGGGAATGACATAAGTCTCCAGACGGGACCCGTTGTTGTTGTCCACGATCTGCACCTTTTCATTCTCCAGCAAGTCTGCGGCTTCCATCAAATCTTCATCAATGGTAATACTGCCCACATAATTCAAATTAGCTTCCGTCACTGTTGCCCGGTGGATTTTGGATTTCATCATATGTCTAAACAATTGCAGCTACCTCCTTAGGAGTAAACACAATATTGTCGATCAGGCGGGTTTTACCGAATTTGACGGCCAGTGCCATAATGATCTCACCATCTGCCTGTGCCAAAATGGAATCGTCAGCTAGTGGCTCAAGGTCTGGAAAAGTCAAAATTTCCGCGTAGTCTATCACCGCAAGTGGTGAAGAAGAAATGATCGAGGCCAGTAATTGTCTGATTTCCTCGGCCGTCTTGGCTGATCCTTCTTCAACAGCTTCGCGAGCCGCCCGCAGGGAACGTGACAGTACAAGTGCTTGAAGCCGTTCTTCCTCCGACAGATACACATTGCGGGAACTGAGCGCCAAACCATCAGCTTCACGAACGATAGGACAGGCCACAATCTGCACATTCATATTCAGGTCAGACACCATTTGGCGAAGAACTGCTACTTGCTGGGCATCCTTCAGACCGAAAAAGGCATAATCAGGCTGCACCATATTAAATAGCTTGGAGACCACGGTAGTGACACCGTCAAAGTGTCCCGGGCGCGAAGCCCCACACAGCACGTTGGTCAGTGAAGAGACGGACACTCCTGTACGAATAGGACGCGGATACATCTCTTCCACAGACGGGATAAATACGATATCTGCACCTTCACGCTCCGCAAGCTCCAGATCCCGGGCTTCGTCACGGGGATATGAAGCGAAATCCTCATTTGGCCCAAATTGCAGCGGGTTGACAAATATACTCATAACCACTGTACCGGACATTTCCGTAGCCCGGCGCAGCAAGCTGGCATGTCCGTCATGCAAGTAACCCATGGTCGGCACAAAGCCAATCGGCGTATGACCGCCGCCACGCATATATTCCAGCGCTTCGCGCAATTGTTCTACTGTTCTGACCACTCTCATCTTATTTCGCTCCTTTTGACGCGGTGCCATACAAGGACTCTAGAACCGTCTCATCCGCTTTGAAAATATGGCTCTCATCAGGGAAGGCGCGCTGCTTGACTTCCTGCACATATTGAGTGATCCCTTCGCGGATTTGTGTACCGATATCGGCATAGGTTTTAACAAAACGTTTCTCACGGTAAGGGGAGGCATAACGCAGTACATCATGATATACCAAAACCTGCCCGTCAGTATAACGGCCGGCTCCAATACCGATAGTTGGAATGCTAATGGCCCGTGAAATGGCCTCCGCCACTTCCTCTGTCACCAGCTCCAGCACTACGGCAAAAGCGCCTGCAGCCTCCAGTGCCTTGGCCTCATCCATCAACCGCTGCGCGTCCGCCGGGTCCTTACCCTGAATCCGGTAACCGCCAATGGTATTCACGGACTGCGGAGTCAAGCCGATATGTCCAAGTACGGGTACACCAGCAGACACAATTTGCTTAACGGTCTCACAGATCTCGACACCGCCCTCCACTTTAACCGCATGGGCACGTCCCTCCTGCATCAGTCTGCGCACCCCGCGGAGACTTTCGTCAATACTACCGTGGTAGGTCATAAAAGGCATATCCGCCACAATAAACGTATTATGTGCTCCGCGGACTACGGAACGTGTGTGGTATACCATATCATCCAATGTGACCGGAAGGGTCGTATCATAGCCCAACACCACATTGCCCAGCGAATCGCCAACAAGGATGATGTCGATGCCGGCCTCTTCGGCCAGACGGGCCGAAGGGTAATCATATGCAGTAATCATAGTTAGCGGAATACCGTCCGCCTTCATTTTTTTCATTTTCACAATGTTCAATGCCTGTTTGTCTGCCATTGCTCCTCATTCCCCTTTTCCTGAGTAGATAGCGCATAAACGCGCAAATAAAAAACCCTTTAGCATAAGTCCGCTAAAAAGGTCCGAAGGGCAAAAAAGAGTCACTCGCGATCGTCCCTTCTGTCTCGGTCCTTACGGCTCAGAGCAGAATCCAACGTAACCGTTCATTACAGTTATGAAGGTGAATCCAAGAAACACATGATCTATTCCGGAGTGCAGTTCGCTTAAGTTCCGATACCGCCTCTGTCCATAGTATAACAAATGATTGCCGCAAATACACGAAAAAAATGTGACAAGTCATGGTACAAAGTCTCAAATAAGCTCGATTTCACCAGAGGATACGCTGTGAATTTGTCCCGATCGGTCCATCAGCAATAAGCCGCCATTATCATCCAGACCTGTCGCAAGACCCTCCATTCGCCCTTGTGGAGTATTTCGGGCCACTTGACGGCCCAGCGTCACCGACATGGCTTCCCATAGACGAGCAACCGGGGAAAAACCGTGCTCCAAATAAAAGGCATACAGACTATCCAGCTCGGTCAGTACGGCTCCGGCCAGAACCGAACGGTCAACAGAAGCCCCTCCCCGTTCAATCAGCAGCGAGGTACCCACTCCGTTCAGAAAATCCGGGTAATCCTCTTCCGCAAGATTAACGGAAATGCCAATACCGGCAATGCAATAGGCCAGCTCATTCTCATAACAGGATGACTCCAGCAGAATCCCGCATATTTTACGGTCTCCGGCGAGTAGATCATTCGGCCATTTGATTCCGACATCCACTCCAGACACGCGCCGAATAGCCCGGCAGACCGCTACGCCCGCCATCAGCGTGAGCTGCGGGGTAGACAACAGCGGAAGACTCGGCCGAAGCACCACACTCATCCAGATGCCCTTACCGAACGGAGAATGCCATTTTCTTCCTTGCCGGCCTCTGCCCCCCGTCTGTTCCTCTGCAATGACGGTAGTGCCTTCGGGAGCACCGTTCTCGGCGAGCCGCTTGGCTTCCTCCTGGGTTGACCCTACAGTCGTCAGCATATGTACATGTCCGCCCCAACGGGAAGCCGAAGCTTCCTGTTGTAATCCGGACAACGATAACAATTCAATGTTGCTCATGTCCTACCATCCTTTTTGCTTCCAGTAACAATTCTTCTGGTTGATTACGCAGGTCACCGGTTGCTGCCCCCTGAAGAAGG
Organism: Paenibacillus agri; assembly: GCF_013359945.1. Classification (GTDB taxonomy): domain Bacteria; phylum Bacillota; class Bacilli; order Paenibacillales; family Paenibacillaceae; genus Paenibacillus_AQ; species Paenibacillus_AQ agri. Next base: position 161,485 of record NZ_JABWCS010000218.1, read on the forward strand.
TCTTGCAGCAGCCTCCCTACCCATGGCCCCGGCCGTTGTTCCAAGGCCGCGGCCAGATCGTTGCCGGTCACCGCGAGACCGGCAAGTGCCTGCACCGGCATCTGCGCCATCCACTGGCGCGCGATGGCCGGGAAGCCCTGGCCTTCCCCAGTACGGGGAAGGCCAGCGGCTGTGGCAGCATCCGCAGGCGCTGCCACAAGGAGGGCGGCGTGCGCTGCACCGCCGCCCGGTGCGCTCCCCGCTGCTGCAGGGAGCGCCTCCAGCAGCGCCAGCCAGCCTTCGGCGGCGGCGCTGCCATGGGCCAGCACGGCGGCGATCCATTGCCGCCGCAGGGCCTCCACAGCGCCCGGGTCCCCCGCGGGCGCTGCTTCAAGGGCTGCGGTCCAGGCTTCGCGGACCCGCAGCACACGGGCGACGGCGGTACGCGTCGTCCCGGGGAACGTCCATGCCCGCAGCAGCGTATCGGCCTCCATGGCCGACACGCCTAGGGCATGCAGGAGCAGCGCCCACCGCAGATGGGCGCCCTCAAGTTCCCCGATCCCGGCCGTCAGGGCGGCGGCTGCCGCCAGATCGGCATCGGTCCAGGGGAACGGGGCCTTGCCGCGCGGCAATAGTCCGCTGCGCGCCAGCATGCCAAGGCCGCGCAGGGGATGCGGCCCCTCCACGATACGCTCCAGCTCTGCGCGGAGCCGCTCCACAGCAATATGCGCCAGCTTATCCCGCTGGCGCAGCAGCCCGCGCCACGTGTTCTTGGCGACGGAGAAATCCAGCACGGACGCGAAACGCACGCAGCGCAGCATCCGCAGCGCATCTTCTGCAAAGCGCTCCTCCGCATCCCCTACACATCTCACGGTCCGGCGGCTCACATCCTCCGCACCGCCAAAAGGATCCGTCAGCACACCATCTGCTCCACAGCAGATGGCATTCATCGTAAAGTCGCGGCGTCTTAAGTCTTCCTTTACATCCCGGACAAAAACCACCTGTTCCGGACGGCGATGATCGGCATAGCCGCTTTCTGTCCGGTAGGTCGTCACCTCATAGGCATGACCGTCCTCAAGAACAGTTACGGTTCCATGCTGAAGTCCAGTAGGGACTGTCCGCGGAAAAAGCGCCACCACTTCCTGCGGGAGCGCCGAAGTGGTGATATCCATATCATGGACCGGACGGCCCATCAGCTCATCGCGGACACAGCCCCCGACCCAAAATGCCTCATGGCCGTTCTCCATCAGCTTGTCTATCACATTCTCTGCAGCTTCCGCCATGCCGGCAGGCGCCATCTTCCATTCCATTAGAAGCTCCTAACTCCCGAACCATAACCCAGTTCCGGCACCTTGCGGTCAAGTACCCGGTAATAAATGGATTCATATTGATCCGTGATCGTATTATTGCAGAAATCCTCACAGGCCCGATGCAGACAGGCTGCTCTGAATTCCTCAATCATGACCTCATTGGACAACAGCTTAACGGCATATTCTGCCATCGTCTTCGTGTCGCCGATCGGGGCCAAAAAGCCTGTTTTGCCATGCTGAATCAATTCCGGTATGCCCCCAGCCTGAGAACCAATGGTCGGAACACCGCAGGCCATCGCCTCCAGCGCGACAAGACCAAAGCTCTCCTTCTCAGAAGGAAGAAGCAACAAATCAGCCAAAGAGATCACTTGAGCAATTTCATCCTGCTTCCCGAGGAAACGAACCTTGTCTTCAAGACCCATCTCACTGATTTTAGCCTGAATCTTCGGAAGATCCGGCCCTTCGCCGACCAGCAGGAGCTTGGAAGGAATCTTCTGGCTGACCCGGGCGAATACATCCACTACATCTCCGACACGTTTGACTGGACGGAAGTTAGAGATGTGCATGAGGATTTTCTCATCAGGTTTGGCAAAATCGCCGCGCAAATCCGTTACATCCCGCGGATAGTAGACACGCTTGTCTACAAAATTGTAAGTAAGATCAATATCGCGTGTGATGTCAAGGACCTTACGCGTTTCTTTTATCAAGTCCTGCGACACGGCGGTGACCGCATCACTTTCGTTAATGCCGAGCCGGATCAAATCCTTCAGCGACTCATCCTGACCCAGAACCGTAATATCCGTACCATGCAGAGTCGTTACAACCTTCATATCATTGTTCAGCATCTGCTTGGCGAGAAACGCACAAACCGCATGCGGAACCGCGTAATGGACATGCAGAATATCCAGATTTTGCATTTTAGCAACCTGTGCCATCTTATTAGCTAGTGCCAGATCATAAGGCGGGTAACGGAACACATAATAATCGTTGACCTCAACCTCATGGTAAAATATATTTTTCTGAAACGTTCCGAGCCGGAACGGGATACTGTGGGTAATAAAGTGGACCTCATGGCCTTTTTCAGCCAGCAGCTTGCCCAGTTCAGTTGCCACTACGCCCGAGCCGCCCAGAGACGGATAACAAGTAATGCCTATCTTTAACAACCGGTCCATCTTTCCGTCCCCTTCTTGTCTAATGTTTGGTAACTTCTTATATAAAGTTGAGTTGTTTACTCATTTTCTAATGCTTGCAAGAAAGCAAGCACCGCATCTTTCATTTGCTGCATGCCTGGAGATTCGAGCGGGAAATGCCCGGCCCCCTCCAAAATCACACATTTTTTACTAACCCTAAGTTTATTATAAAAGGGTTCGCTAAGTGAAATCGGCGTCATTCGATCCTCCTGTGGATGAACCAATAGGACCGGACAGACCTCAAAATGCTCAGGTCTAACGGACAGCTTCATATCCAGAAAGGTTCGTAACAGGCGTAATGGAACCTTAGTGCCTGCCGCCCCTGAATCATTCATAATTAGTTGGTTTAACTCGCTATTATTAGAAATGAAATGCATGCGTGAAACATGGTTCACAGATATTTTCAAGGAATCCAATACCATTGGAAATGAGTCCAACATCAATTTGCCGAATCGGCTGATCAACTTGTTAGGAGCCAGCTGATCACGAACCTCACTCCGGCTGGTGTCAACAAATGTCGTTGCTATCAGGCCTTTTACTTTTTTATTGTGTGCAGCCGCATGATATGACAGCATACCGCCAATGCTGCTGCCGAGCAGAACAATAGGTCGTTCATCCCGCTCCAGCTCCCGGTCAATCAAATCCGAGATCAGCTGGATCCAGAGCTGGTAGTCAATAGAATGAAGAGAATGCGCACGGCTTAGTCCGTAAGGAGGCAGGTCGGGTGACACCACTTCGTATCCGCTGTTCTGCAGCATTTTGGCATAGGGCGCAAGCATCCTGCCATTACCGCCTGCTCCATGAACTGAAATGATCTTCAGTTTGGAGCTTGTCACCGGCATACGATCTATATGAATACTTCCCTTGTCCCATTCCCACCATTCCTCGGACGGAAGATCCCCAGCTTTAAGCCGAATTTCTTCAGGAAAGAACTTCTGGTATTGCCGCCAATATAAATCACTTTCATTATAAGATGGCGGCAAATCCCTTTGAAGTGCCCTGTCGCGCCTCGTCACGATGACTGCTGCGAACCATTCCCGGCAGTGAACATTTCCACAGCATAAGGAACTTTTGCCGCAAACCCTTCCGCATAAGGAATGAGTCTGCGCTGTCCAAGCAGCATGTCTCTCGACCGGACACGCTCGATATAACCTTCCGTCAGAGGAGTGGACACTGCGTCCTCTCCTTCTGGCTTGGTGAACTGGGAGCGGTAGCAGGATAGCGCCTGCTCCTTCACTCCGTATTGTTCTGTTACATCGACGATCAAATCCGTCCGGCCCAGATCATTGATGAAGTAAAAATACAGCTGCGGCGCGGCAACCGCTGGCTTGTCCGGCATATATTTACGCAGCTTGGCGTTAAAAACCGCTTCCTCAACAAGCTTGGAACAGGCAATATGATCAGGATGGCGGTCTTCCCAGTACGGCGCGAATACAATATCAGGCGCGTACTTGCGAATCTCAGCGGTAACCGCAGCCACGTGTTCTTCAGCAATATGAAGACCTCTGTCAGGCAGCCCCAGATTACTCCGGACGGTGACGCCAAGCACGTCAGCCGCACGCTGCGCTTCGGTCTTGCGAAGCTCAACTGTACCGTTGGAGGACATCTCAGCGGCCGTCAAATCACACAGACCTACCTTCAGGCCTGCAGCTGTATGCTTGGCAATCGTTCCCCCCATACCGATTTCAGCATCGTCTGCATGAGCGCCGAATATGAGAATATCCAGCTTCATTCGTCTACCCCCGGTTTATATTTATGTACCAGCTCACGCCAGGCAAAATCCCCCCGGTCAATCGCCTTGACTAGAATTTCCGCAGTTGCGATATTCGTAGCCACTGGTATGCCGTATACGTCACACAGACGGAGTAGCGCCGTAATATCCGGCTCATGCGGCTGCGCCATCAGCGGGTCGCGCAAGAAAATAATGAGATCCAGTTCATCCTGAGCCACCATGGACCCGATTTGCTGATCTCCTCCGAGAGGTCCACTCATGTAGCGGTGAATGACTAGCTCTGTGACATCCATAATCCGCTGTCCGGTAGTTCCCGTTGAAAATAATTCATGCCCTTTAAAAACATGCTCATACGCCGTCACAAAGTTAACCATCTCATCCTTTTTGCGGTCATGCGCAATAAATGCGATTCTCATCATGGTGTACTCTCTCCCGTCTAATCTATAAAATGCTCAAATCCGTAGATCATTCCTGTATATTCCATTACCTTCTGGATCCCGATCTTGACTCCTGGCATATAACCCGCACGTTCATAGGAATCATGACGGATCTTCAGGGATTGCCCGAAATCGCCGAATATCACTTCTTCCTGGGCGAAAATGCCCGGCAGACGAACGCTGTGAATACGGAAGCCGTTATAGTAGCCGCCGCGAGAGCCTTCAATTGTCTCTTCTTCCAGCGGATTACCCTGACGAAGCTCCTGTCTTACTTCAGAGATCATCTCTGCAGTCTTGATGGCAGTACCGGATGGTGCATCCAGCTTCTGGTCTCCATGGTACTCGATAATCTCCAGGTTAGGGAAGTACTTGGAGGCCTGCGCAGCAAATTTCATGAGCAAAATAGCTCCAATAGAGAAGTTTGGCGCGATCAAACCACCGATACCCTGATCCTTACACTGCTTGTCCAGCTCGGCGATTTGTTCCGGAGTAAAACCGGTTGTACCAATCACAGGACGAACCCCATATTTAACAGCCAGCGCGGTATGCGGATAGGCTGCTTTCGGGTTCGTAAAGTCTACAAGCACATCCGCGTTGCTACTGGCAAGCGCAGTCTCCAAGTCACTCACCACTACGATGCCAGCTTCCTCCAAGCCAGCCAGGCGGCCTGCATCGCTTTCAGCTGAGGACCGGTCTACCGCAGCAGCCAGTTCCAGTTCTTCATCCTGAAGAACCAGCTTCAATACCTCCTTACCCATTCTTCCGCCTGCACCTGCTACAATTACTCTGATTTTCTTACCGCTCATATCAAATTCATCCTCGCTTTCGCTGGTTCTGTAGTTATTGCATATAAGTCTGCAATGATTTCTGTAGGTCCTTCATCAATTGCCGTAGTCCGGCATCATCCGGATGCAAGGAAATAACTTCTTTCAAGGCGGAGATCGCCTGTACATGCTCATTCATCCGGCTATGCGCAATGGCCAGCCATACATAAGCGTCACCATATAAAGGATCCAGCGTGACCGCTTCTTTTAATAATGTAATGGGGTGATACGGGTTGAGAGTACCTGCCTCTTCATCTTCCAGCAATCGTTTGGCTTCGTTGACAAGCCTCATTGCCTGCAAATGCTGCAGGTGGAGATTATATTCCGGCTTGCTGCCGTCCAGCTTCACTGCGACAAGGGCGTGCTCGACCGCTTTATCCAATTTGCCACTACGCGCATAAGTAATGGAACAACGGTATCGAACCTCCGCATCGCAAGGGCTGGCGTTAATCGCCTTCTCGAAGCAGGATACGGCCTCCGCAAAATCACTGCGCAAAATGGCACGGTAAGCATCTTTGATATAATCAGTATTACTCATATATGCACCATCCTCACGGCTTCAAGTGCCGGTCGTTTGGTACAGCATATGATACATTTGCCTAATCGGTGTTTTTCTTGGTCCAACGGTCGGCATCACGCGTATTGAACTTGTGCATGACCTTGTCATGAGCCTCTGTGAGATCAATGCCAAGTGAATTGGCAAAACAAATGGTGATAAACAAGATGTCCCCGAGCTCTAGCTCGATAGAATTGTCCGCTTCATCCGCCTTCTTCGGCTTTTCGCCGAATTGATGGTTCACCTCGCGGGCCAGTTCGCCGACTTCCTCGGACATTCGGGCCAACATCGCCAGCGGGCTGAAGTAACCTTCCTTAAACTGCGAGATATATGCATCTACTTCACGCTGAATTTCATTCAGACTTTTTTCCATAAAATGTTCCTTCGCCCCCTGTTGCATCTTGCCTATTGTTTGCCCCTATGTTATCGTAAAGACGTTTTGAAGACAAATCTTTTTTAAGGAATTTTAAGTATCAGATAAAAAAGGCATACTTATTAAAGACAAGTAAAAGTCCAGAAAAATGCCCTATAGAGGCCTAACGAGGGATTATATGAATTCATCCAAATTGTTTGCGATTACAAAAACAGTAGCGCCAATCATGCTGGGAAGCGCCATCTATGCCTTCGGACTACTGTATTTTATCATTCCGAACCAACTGATGGAGGGCGGTGTTACAGGGATCACCATCCTGCTAAACTACGCGCTTCACATTCCGATCTTTCTGACTACACTACTGATTAATCTGCCGCTCTTTTTAATGGGCTGGAAGGTGCTCGGCGGGCGCCAGATCGTCTATACCGGAGTCGGTATTGGTTCTCTGACTGTTTTCCTATGGTTGTTCGAAAAAATGATAGATCTGGGCTGGATCAACCCGTTTAGCACAGAGCATGATTTTATTCTCGCTTCATTATATGCAGGGGTGACCCTCGGCCTTGGCCTGGGTATCGTATTCCGCTTCGGAGGGACCACCGGCGGCGTCGATATCGTTGCACGGATCATCGGACGCAAATTCGGCTGGAGCATGGGACAGGTTATCCTTACCAGTGATGTCGTCATTATTGGTGCTTCACTGTTGTACATTTCGCGGGAAAAGATTTTGTATACCCTCGTGGCCGTATTCATTTCCTCCCGGGTCATTGATTTCATACAAGAAGGCGCCTATGCCGCCAAAGCCTTCACCATCATCAGCGACGAGGCCCCAAAGATCGCCGATCTCATTAGCGAGGAGCTGGAGCGTGGCGTAACCTTGATTCCCGCCATCGGCGCCTATTCCAAACAAGCCAAATACATGGTGTACTGCGTGGTATCCCGCCAAGAGATCCGCAGGCTCAGTCAATTGGTCAAGTCCGTTGATCCGCGCGCCTTTGTCATTATCAACGATGTCCATGATGTGCAGGGTGAAGGGTTCCGTGAGACTTAACTAATTGCAGCCACCTGATAAAACAAACAAAAAGTCGCGGTTCGGTTGCGAAAAGCAACCAGACCAGCGGCTTTTTAGTAATCCAGCCATTCCGCGGTGCTGAAAGCATCGGCTATCGTAAATAAGTGCAATATTGTACCTTAACTTTCTCTCCATCGTATCATTCCAGTGATTAGGTGCATTTCTGTACCTTAATTACCTCGAGATTGCCTGTTACAGGCGTTATCGCAATATTTAACATACATTTTTGCCACTAAATTCCTCTAAAACTATATTTCCAACAAATTAAGGTACAAAATTGCACTTAGTTCACAAATTGCCCCCACAGCTCAGTCCACACAGGATTGCACTCAGTTGTCCCGCTGCCACCACTGCTCAATCCAAGCAGGATTGCGCCTAGTTCTTCCACTCCCCCACAGCTCAGTCTAGTCAAGATTGCACTTAGTTTCTTCAGCAGCTCCACTGCCCGCGTACAAGCAGGATCACACTTAGTTTCCTATCCACTCCACAGCCCGTCCAGAAATGACTCACCTTAGAATAGAAACCTTTCCAAACCCCTCCTCACTCTAGTAATCAACACAAAAAGAGACCGGCGTGCCTCGCCGATCCCCTTCATTCCCCTGGTTCAATTCCACCACTGAACCTTGTCGAAGGACTACCCGCCCCCTTAGGGGCACAGTGTATCAATTTCCAATCTTCAGGTTGTCCCTCTCTAAATCGACTTCCAGCTCTCAGGGAATGCCCTTTTACCGACTTCCATCCCTTACATTGTCGCTCTATATAGGCTCCTATCCCTTACGTTGTCGCTCTATACAGACTCCCATCTCTTACGTTGTCGCTCTACATGAGCCCCAATACTCACATTGTCACTCTTTATCGGCGACCGATCCTCAGGACCACCACTCTATATCGGTTTTCAGTCCTCAAGCCACCCTAAACCGGCTTCCATTCCTCATTCTGGCCGCGGTATTTGCGGTAAGCGACATAGACAAGGGCGGCAATAATAAATCCGGCTGCCAGCAGTCCCCAGGCCCCGTATTCCTTCGGCGCCAGCGGGAGCGACAGGGCAGGCTCATCCTTTTCCTTGCCAAACATCACCCGGACCGCCTCCTGGCCGTATGAGATGATCTCCATAAGCCGGGCACGTTCCGGCTTTTGGCTCTGGGATGGCACACCGGCTGCGTAAGACAGCCAGGAATCTAAGGCATTCACGACCTCAGGCTGACGCGAGATCAGCACCGCCGGACGGATATTGTCATACCTGCCCTGCAGCCGCTCCAGCGCCGTTTTCCAAGCCGTCAAATCACTAGCAGACGCACTCTGCTCCATCGCGTTTAAATCCTCACGCAGCAGCTTGTAGTAATGAAGCCACATCGGCTGGCGGGGATGATTCAGGCTGTTAGCCGCCAGCCGCAGTTTCGCGGCAGCAGACTCCCAGCGTTCAGGGGAGATTTTCACCCCGGCAATGGCAGACTTCAGGTCTATAATTACAGCCGACAGTGCATTGATGCCTTCCACCGAGGTTAGCCCTTCAAAGGAAGAGGACACAAAAATTCGCGAGATTTCCTCGGTCAGCTGCCGGACCTTGGCAACATTACCATCCACCACATAGCCGTACAGCGCTTCAGCTGCCTGTTCCAGCTGCTGTGCATCGCTCCTTGCTCCAAGCACAGCCGAACCGTCATCAGGCATTCCTGGAACGTTCTGCACTGTACCGCTACCCGAATGATCCGCTCCGGTACCAAAGGCTGCGGCTCCCGTCGCTCCATACAGCCCGGTCACCAGCCAGCAGAGTATCAGGCCAATCAACAAACTATACCTTCTGCGCGGCATGAGACATCCCTCCTACCCTAAATGTATGGCAGCAGGACAAGGGATAGAACAGATGCAATGAAGGAAATGACGCCTCGTTAGAGCTCCCTCAGAGTCGGTTTTTCCTACCATGAAACACCCAAGCGGCAGCTGTACTAAAGATCGTGAGCGCGAAGGTAAAATACATCACTTGCTGCACATGATCTGTAAGCACCGCTGGCAACCAAGGGAAAACGCCATAGGAATAATCTACCGTATCGTTGAACAGTGTGTAGATCAGGGCCAGAGGCAGCATTTTTCGATACGAGAAGAATCTCGCATATAACAAAGCCTCCACAGCCATCCCTGTATGAGAAATGACTAACATCCAATCCTGCCAGGTCAGGGCATTCCCAAGATATCCCCCGGCAAAAATAACGCTGACCGCCCAGATCCCGTATTTCACAGAAGTGACCACCGCAAGCGCTTCAATAATGCCGCGAACAATATTCCCGTTTAGGCTTTTCGGCGGAAACAACAGCAGCAGGAGTGCTACGGTAAAGAAGAGGCTAGCCGTTGGGCTGTCAGGCACCATTGGGAGCAGCCAAAGCGGATAGTGGTCCGCTGTGTATGCGAGCTGGTTGCCGTACCACATATACCCATAAATCGTACCGAGTAGGTTCACAATGAATAAGAGCCAAAGAATTCCCCGGTGTTTAAACAGTTTCTCAACCCAATGTTGCGACATTCTGACTATTAACCTCCCGACGACACTTTATGCAAGACCAAGCAGAAACGGCTTTTCCATCCTCTAATGGACGGTACCCGTTTCAGCGAGAAATATAAGGCTGATTTATAACTTGAAACATATAAACCCTTATATTCATGCAAAAACCTGACCGCATGCACGATCAGGTTTGCGTTAACTCTATTTTACTGTTGACTTTTTTGTTTCGCAAGCCATCCGGCCAGATCCTCAATATCCTTATCTGATAGGCCTGCACCCGTTGCAGCGTCCAGCATAGATGGCATCTGCCCCTGGCCCTCTTTAATGATTTTAAGAATCGCTTCCTTGTCGTGAGTGTCTCCCACCCCACGGAGAGAAGGACCTGCTGCGCCTTTCAAATCGGTAGCATGACAGGAGATACAGGTCGCCTGCTTGAAAAGCGCCATGGCCGGGTCATCCTTGTCCACAATTGCAATCTCCTTAGCCTTGACTGCACTGGACGTAGGCAAGCCCTTGGCCCGGTTCTCCGCTGCTTTTTCCTCACGCTGAACATCTTCCGGGATTTGACCCGTTTCCGCCATCTCATGCTTGTATTCCGTCCAGGCGGTGTTAGTCAGGTAGACTATGGCCGCCAGGGACAGGAACATCAACGAAGAGGCGATCGGACGACGATAGAAGCGGCGCTCTCGGCCTGTATCCAGGAATGGAGCTAAAAGCAGTGAGCCGAACGCTACGCCCGTAACACCCAGGGTACCGAGGACGATGTAATCCCCCGAAGCATAAGGCAATTTCAAGTATTGATAGAGAAAAAGGAAGTACCAGTCAGGGATGGGAATGACTGTCGCGCTTGCATTTGCAGGAAAGCCCAGCGGCGCTGGCTCGGAAATGGTTAGCACTAGAATACCGACTAGAACTACTACGCCGACCATCCACTCTTTTAATAGAAAGTTAGGGATAAAAGCTTCCGATTTACCGGGATAAGCTGTATAGTCAGGCGGCGTAATGAATCCGCTCCCCCTGCGTACACGGGAATCGCCGACATACACGACCTTTTCTTTGGAGTTATCTCCGTGTGCCATCTGTACTCCTCCTTATAAGTGTTGCCCCGCATCACCAGCACCGTTAAGCCACGATCCAGTACTTGTCTTATAGCGGACCGGAGATACCCTGTCTGCGGATCATGATAAAGTGTCCTACAAGCAGAATAAGCAATACCGCCGGAAGGAAGAATACATGCAGTGCAAAGAAGCGGGTCAGCGTTTCCGCGCCGACGATCGTACCTCCCTGCATCAATTCCTTAAGCACAGGTCCCATCACTGGAACCGAGTTGGCAATCTCCAGCGTAACCTTGGTGGCGAAATACGCTTTGTTGTCCCAAGGCAGCAAATAACCAGTCAAACCCAGACCTAACATGACGAAGAAGATCAGCATGCCCACGATCCAGTTCATTTCGCGCGGGGCTTTGTAAGAGCCGGTAAAGAATACACGCATCGTATGAAGGAACATCATAACGATAACGAGACTTGCGCCCCAGTGGTGCATCCCGCGTACAATTTTTCCGAATGCAACCTTTGTCTGTAAGTATTCCACACTGGCATAAGCATTAATGATATCGGGTACGTAGTACATGGTGAGGAACATCCCAGAGAGAATTTGAATCACCGTGATGAAGAACGTAAGTCCGCCAAAACAGTATACGAACGCCGAGAAATGATGCGCCGGATTGACGTGTTCGGGAACTTCATGGTCAGCCACATCTCTCCAGATCGGCGTAATATCCAAACGTTCATCAATCCAGTTATAGACATTTTTAAACATCGGAATCTACGCCTCCTTGTTAGCTACGGTATTCGGTATAATGTCTCCGAGATACACCCAGCCGTTATCAATTTTCGTCTTGTATTGATCCAAAGGTTTCGGTGCCACCGCCAGATTCTTGCCCAGCTTGGTATAACGAGCACCGTGACAAGGGCAATGATATTCATCCGGGTGCGTCTTGTTATTGTTCCAGCCAATCGTACATCCCAGATGTTTACAAATTGGTGAAAGCGCATAAATTTCTCCGCTCTCATCTTTACGGATCCAGGCCGTCAGCGTAGCTGTACTGGCATACCATCCGTCTTGCTGCTGAAGCTCAAATGTAAATTCCTGTGGTTCATCGGTAATTTTTCCGGTTTCCACAACTTTGATGAACTCCCCTGCGCCTTTCTTATGTAGTATCGGGTCCGCAGCAAAGCGGATCATGGGGAGAATCGCACCCACTCCCATAAAAGCAGTGGCACCGCCGAGCGTGTACGTTAAAAATTGCCTGCGTGACATCTCTTTACGGCTGGGTGGTTGGTCGGGCCAGGTCTCCTGTTGCTCATTATAGCTGCTCATATTGCAATATAACCCCCTCTTTCAATATATAAGAAAATGTATATCGCCGTAAGATTAAGAGGCTGGACCGAATATGGGTGCCCATTTGGAAATAAAAGCGCTTCAGTTATTTTGTTTCTTTATTGCTAAATCCGATTTCAATGAATAAGATCACATGTCACATAAGTTCAACCTAATCATAGCCCAGGCTCCAAAACCCGTCAAGAATATTGTCTATTTTGTGACAAGCCGAAAAGGGCATAAATTCATAAATTGTTGATTTTTCGTCACATTTAACCCTCTTTTATTTCTGCCACATTTCCTGAATTCTGTCCCCCACGATGGTATTTAGACGTCCCCCTTGAGGCACTTCAATATTAGGCAGGGCCAGCACTAAATCGCTTTCAATAATCTCATGCCCAGACAGGTTCACATCCACAGTCAGCACTACTGCATACTGGAAGCCACTGGATTTGACTTTATGACAAAGCTCATTAATTAATCCCTTATATCCGGCCCCCATGTACTGCAAAGCGGGATAGGTCACAATTCGGCCACGAAATGGAATCTCAACTATGTCCATAAAATCACGCAGTCTTTCAAGCGCGGCAGCTGTCTCAACAGGGCTCTCTGTACCCTGCAAACCCGTGAAAGGAATCAGACAAGTATCATAGAATTTTCCATTCTCTTTCCAGGCTGCGGGATCAAAATCACTAAATTTCATCTCGTTCCTCTCCTTTGTTGATAATATAGAGCCAAGTCAGAAATATACAGGTCCTATTATAGTGAACGCGCGAGATGATCGTCTACCTTTGAATCCGTAAAAGTCACGTCAACATAAATATCAGGACATCCGGCCTATTTAAGCACCTTATGTCCTGATATCCCAAAACAGCCCCACTACGTGAGGCTGATGCCTTGATTTTTCTCAGGTACTTTGCGGGTCCTGAAAATGTATAAGATCCTTAAGCCAGGTTTTTCAGCTCTGCGGTCAGATTCCGGAAAGCAGTCTCGTCCCCCGCAGCCAGCGCCGTGTCGATCTCCCGGTACAAGATGTCGGTACGCCGCTTTCGCAGCGCTTCGTCCCACACCATTTCTGCTGCAAGTCCAAGCATCACTTCATAGGTAGCCTTCATTTTGTCCATTCGATACACCTCCGCTGTTTAAGAGATTCCGTGTTTTCGGGCCTTCTTTTGATTTCGGTTACATTGAAGCCGGCTCCTACTAAATCATATTCACCAATTCCAGCTCCGTTCAACATTATGGCTTCCACATCGTTGAATGTGTCTGTGCCTACCTCCGGCTATGCTCCTTCTGCAAAGAGAAGGATTCAGGAAGCTGCGGTATGTAGGTTCGTCTACCATTCAGATCTTTTAATGACCTTCTGTTCTTCTACTGCAAAAGCTTCTTTGGCGCCGCAGCCTGGGTTCCCCATGATGTCATCATGACGGCAGGCCCTTCCGAGCTCTCACCGAGCCTCAGCATTCCCAGATGTACCATCATCCGCAAAACCCGCCCTTCCATAATGGAAGTCGCATCATCATAATAAAACGGCTTGACTAGCCAGCCTACTCCCCTAACCAGTGATGAAACACTGACCCACCGGTCTGCACTTGTACTGATCCAGTACACCAGTGAGGGTAGATTGGGTATGGCACCTTTATACAGTCTTAACCAAAAGGAGAATAACTGCAACAGGTCTTCACATTTTCCGGCTTCCAGCATTGCCACTCCTGCCGCAGTCAATCTTAGTCGGAAGCCTGCCTCTGAGATCCAGTGACGATGACGGGCGTAATCATATAGCAGAGCCAATCTGGGCGGATAATGTTCGCCGGCCCTTCCATATCCGAACCTCCACCCCCCCTTGCTAAGCAGCGGCTCCGGGATATGAAGAGCATTCATCAGCCCCTGCTGGTAACGCTTGTAAAGCGCTCCTTCTTGATTTAGCTCCGGCTCGTTCTCCCCAATATAACGCAGGAACAGCAACAGGTCACTCTCCAGCAGTTCACCTTCGCTCCGGTATCCTTCAGGCTCAGGACTCCCGTCAACCCTCTCTAGAATGTGCCGGCCCAGAGCTTCCCGAAAACGCGCCTTCAAGTCGCCCGGCATCTGGTATAAATACCGTGTCTGTTGTGAAGCGCCGTTAAAGAGCCAGCCGCCGTTCTTGAAGCGTGATACCAGTTCCCGATAGTTCCCCTGCTTATCTGGAGAAGCATCAAAGGATGCCTGCCTCGCTGCCGCCAGCAGATCCTCAAGACTGAAGTGGCTGCGTCCATCGAAGAGCAGTGTGTTCAAGAAACGTAATTCTTCCGGACTGCTCCCCTCGATATAAGACTCCAGAAAATCCCGGCTTCCCAGCGTAACCAAGATGCTTTGGATCAAATCATGCTTGGAATTCTGCTTGCATTGGCACTGGTAGCGTCCCGCAATGGCGGTTAGCTGACCAATATCTGCGTAAGTGAGCATATCCGCCAGATTCATGTTTTATCGCCTCACCGTTTTACTACCATTATGGGATTTAATGCCCTTTTTATTCCTTTTCACGCAAAAAAAATAACCCGAATGGTCGGGTTAACGCTGGTTCTGCAGGATATGACGTGAACAATTGTATAACAGCGGATTCCATTCCTGACCTTTTTTCTCGAGAATAGTCAGTGACAGGTTACCGATCCGCTCCACATATTTATCCTTATATAAAGCAATGTACAGTTGGGCCAAGAACCCCCCGTGCGAGATGACCAGGATATTCTTGTCCGGATATCGGGCGGACATGTCCTCCATGAAGTCAAGTGCTCGTGCCTGCAGCTGCGCATCCTTCTCCTGTCCGAGCTCAAGCGTGTTCCATTCCTTGCCCCATCTCTCTTCACGCTCCGCCGAGGTCAGTCCTTCCACTTGGCCGTAGGCCCGTTCCCGGATTCGTCCATCTGCTTCGAGCAGTGGAATGCCCAGCTTCTCGGCTACAATACTTCCGGTCTCTGCCGCTCGGGACAGACTGCTAGTAATGCAATAATCCCAGCGATAAGGCTCCTGCAATAGTCTTTCTCCTAACATGACTGCCTGCATTTTCCCCTCGTCGTTCAGCGGAATATCACTCTGCCCCTGTATCCTACCAGCCGCATTCCAATCTGTCAGCCCGTGCCGCACCAAGCCCAGCAGCATCCGAATCACCCTTCCTCATAGTATTGCTTCTTAATGTACCACGGATACAAGCAAAAGTCTTCTTTTTAAGAGAGCAGTTTGAATTATCAAATATGTTGTAAAAAAACAAAGAGATCCTCTTTACAGGTGTAAAGGGATCTCTCATTGTCTACGATAACGGTTCAAGCGGGTCAACGAGAATACCGACAGCCCTACACCAAGCATGGACAGCATCATCCAATATTGCGGGTGTGTAGGTCCCATACTCACTACAAAAGGCTCAATGATCCCGCCTTCCGAGGTCATTCCAGGATAAGTTGACTGCCAATCCATAGAAACGCCAGCAATGCCGGTCTCCACAATGCCACTCTGCGCTGACATAGTATTACTAGGTGTCTTGAACAACGTAAAGTAAAGGAAGCTACAAATGAACACCGCCAAAAAACAGGCAATCCAAAGGCTGATCCGATGGCGGAAAATCATGGAATTCCCTGCTGATTTGCCGTCACCCGGCATAAGCCAAGGACTTTCCAGGTAAATCCGCTCCATAACCTTTGCATTTACTGCTTCAGCGCGTTCGTCGCTAATTTCCTCTTGCAACTCAAAAACCAACTGACTACTCTCCTGCCACAACGCCCATTCGGCCGCGCAGTAAGGACAACTCTCGATATGCTTCTCAAGTAATTTGCGCTGGGGGGCGTTGCGGGGAGCGTCCCATAAAGCGGGGATACTTTCTTGCGCTTCCCTGCAGTCCATTGACCTTACATCCTCTCAACCTGCTCCTCATCATAGGCAGGCTCATAGAAATAGGATTCGAGTTGGAGCTTCACACTGCTCCTGGCACGGAACAATAATGATTTCACGGAGCTGACACTCTGATCGAGAATCACGGCAATTTCCTGATAATCCATCTGGTCGTATTCACGCAGAATCAGCGCCGACCGCTGCTTCTCAGGAAGATTGTTAATGGCTTCACGAACCAGGTTCATCCGTTCTTTGCGAAGTGCAGCCTGCTCCGGGGCTACCTCCAGTGGTGCTACAGGTGTATATCCACTCTCTTCGAGGGATACGTTACCGGCACGGTTCTTACGAAGTTCACTAAGCACCGTATTACGAGCGATCGTATATAGCCAGGTCGAAAAAGATGCATCTACTTCTCGAAAGGAATGTAGACTACGGAACGCCTTGTAAAAGGTCTCCGAGCAGAGATCCTCTGCGATGAGCTCCATATGGGAATTCTTCAGCATATGGTACACAAACGCCAAAATCTTGCGCTGGTAACGCCGCATCAATTCCGAATATAATTCTGTATTTCCTTGCTTGATTTGCTGGATCAACTGGGAATCCGTCATGGTGAGTTTCGGCCTCCTCGCCTTCCACGTCTTTCCCGTCCCGAGCATTACATATTATTACCGGGCAGGGCTTGAAAAGTTGCGGTAGTACTGAAAAAAATGAATTGCCTGACGAACAACACTTCTATGTATATTCACATACCCAAATATTAAGGCATGTATCTATTGCAGCACAGTAAAAAAAATCCCGGCTACCGGACATTGACGACATCACGAAACTAGCAATCTCTAAAAATACTTTCCTATTGTACCACACATCTACACAGGATTACATTAATAGACTTGGCCTCGGGAGAAACGTGTCATACTCTCCTCCCAGAATGCAAATAACAAAGATAAAAGATTAGTTTATTCAGAAAAAGATAAAACACTGGTCCGAAACTTATGGCGATGGACAACAATAATATCCAGCAGTGCGTAAATTATTCAAATAAAGTATTGACAGAATGTAAACGGATACAATATACTGTAACTACAGTATGGTTTCTCTCCACTCCTATCCAAAACTGCACGGTTCCAAATTTTTTTGTGAACTGTAACCGCTTATAATGTAAGCGGTCTTTTTTTTGTCTATTTTTAGTAAGGATTGGAATTAATGCGGTTTGGGTTTGGGTTTGGGTTTGGGTTTGGGTTTGGGTTTGGGTTTGGGTTTGGCTTTGGGTTGTGATCCAGTAACGGGATTTTCTCCTGTTATTTTGGATAATATTTGCTTTTCGCCTCAATTAACAGGAATTTCTCCAGTTATTCATCCCCTGTTTGGCAAAAAAGCCAATACCGCAGCTTATTAGCTGGAGTTTTTCCCGTTAATACTTTCAAAAGTGCCCAGAAGACTAAATTAGCTGGAACTTTTCCTGTTATTTATCTGCACAATATGGCATATGGCTGTATTGCAAGCTGCATTGGAGAATTTCAGAGCTTAGAGCTACACACATCAGAGTCGGCGCACTTCTGTCCTCACACCTGAGTTCGTACACCTAAGTTCGTACAACCAAAGTCAACACACTCGTCTCTGAACGCACAAAAAAACCGGGGCATTACGCCCCGGCTTTCACACATATACCGTATAGTCTCTTTGCTGCAGCAAGATCTTGGCTCGCTCCATGTCCGTCTCCTGACGGAAGGACAGGCGCATGATCCCGGGAACGTCTTCCCGGCTCTCAATAATCTGCACGTTGCTAAGGTTGATGCCCTGATCGCCCAGTTCGGTCGCAATCCGTCCGATAATACCCGGATGGTCCGGCACATCAATATGAAGGTCGAACAACGGCGTGATAATGCCCTTACGCCGCTCCGGAAGCTGACTGCGGAAACTGTTCGCTTCGTGAAAAGCCTGTTCAATCCCCGTTCCATCTCCGGCCTCCAGCAAGCCGATAAAAGCATCGACCTCCTGGTTCCAGTCCTTCAATAGGCGCAGCATTACAGAACGGTTATTGAGCAGAATATCACGCCAAATCACAGGATCACTGGAGGCAATCCGTGTAATATCACGGAAGCCACCCGCAGCTAATGTGCTATATAGCGAATCCTTATTGTCGTAAGCATGAATCTGGTTCACCAACGCCACAGCTATGATGTGCGGCAGGTGGCTAATGGCACCAACGATCTCGTCATGGTGCTCGGGGTCCAGCCTTACAATCTGTGCTTTCGTATGTAGAAGCAGAGATGACAATGAACGATAAGCCTCCTCCGGTACATCAGGTGGAGGTGTGAGTACATAATAGGCGTTCTCGAACAAGAGTGAAGAGGCTGCTTCCACCCCGGAACGCTCGGAGCCTGCCATCGGATGCCCACCGATAAAATGCACATCCGGCAAATCGAGCGTGAGCGCACATGCGGCGATGCTGGCTTTGGTGCTGCCGACATCTGTAATGATGCAGCCTGGTTTTAGCGGGAGCTTACTGAGCTGAATAAGATATTCCTCCAGCAGTCCTACCGGTACACATAAAAAAATAAAATCGGCATCAAGTGCCGCTTCCTCTACAGAAAGCGTGGCACTGTCGACCACGCCTCTGCTGATGTATTTCTGAGCGAGTTCAGGACGGTGGGCATGGCCTACAACGGTCAGGCCCTCCTTGCCTTTAAAGCAAAGGGCCAGAGAGCCTCCGATCAGACCGACACCGAATATTGCTATTTTTGTCGTCATGTTCTTTGAACTACCTGCCTTCTGTGATTTCAGTTCACTTGTATCAAGTTATGCCCGCACACCCTGCTCGGACAACACTTCCTCCAGCGCGGAGATCAGGGCTTTATTCTGCTCAGTGGAACCCACCGTAGCACGAATGTAAGTTGGATATACTTGATGACCTGCTCTGACAATGACCCCTTTGCGTAGTAACGCATCAAAGATCTCTTGGCCAGGTTTACGCACATCCACCATAATGAAATTACCGTGCGCCGGGAAAGATTTCAGACCAAGGCGTTCAAACTCTCCCTGAAGCTGTACAATGCCCGCACTGTTAAGACGACGACATTCTTGCACATAGTCCTGATCCTGCAGAGCAGCCAGCGCTGCCGCCTGAGAGATTCGGGTCGTATTGAATGGCTCGCGCACCTTGTTGATCAACGAAATGATAGATGGGCTGGCAACACCGTAGCCAATCCGCAGAGCAGCCAATCCGTAGATTTTGGAGAAGGTACGCAGCACTACAAGGTTAGGATAGGTGCCGAGCAGCTTGATGCCGTCTGTATAGGACAGATCGGTAACGTACTCACAGTAAGCCTCATCGAGCACAACCATGACATGAGCAGGCACTGCATCCAGGAAGGCAAGCAGTGCATCATGCGCTACAATGGTTCCTGTAGGGTTATTTGGGTTGCAGATCCAGATGATCTTGGTGCGGTCCGTAACACGGGCCAGAATGCCATCTAGGTCATGTGTTCCGTCGATCAGCGGCACTTCAATTGTAATCGCGCTTTCGATGTCCGCATTGCTCTTATAGACAGAGAAGGTCTGATCAGCCATGATCGTCTCATCGCCAGGCAAGAGGAACGCACGTGTAATCAGCGCAATGATCTCATCAGAGCCACAGCCAAAAATAATATTGTCATTCTTCACGCCAAGATGAGCAGCCAGCGCAGTTGTCAATTCAACAGCTGACCCGTCCGGATAAAGGTACAGATTGTCCAGTTCCTTGATAATCGCGGCTTTCGCGCTAGGCGAAGCCCCGTAAGGATTCTCATTCGAAGCCAGCTTAATAACTTCCTTTAAGCCAAGCTCTCTTTTAACATCTTCAATAGGCTTCCCTGGTTTGTAGACTGGCAAGTCTACGATATTCGGTTTAGGATTCATGAACCGTCCTCACTCTCCACAAATGTAGTTATGGTTTTAATTGTGCCACAAATTCACGAATTTGCAACAGCCCCGCCTGGCGAGTGGAAGGGCTATCCAGCAGGGGAATCACATCCTCCACTTTGCGGACGATCGCACTGCCCACCACAACCCCGTCACATATCTTGGCGAAGCGGGCTACCTGTTCACCAGTCGAAATTCCAAATCCCACAGCAACCGGAAGATCTGTCGCTTCGCGTACGGATTGGATAAAGGCATCGACGCCTTCATGAAAAGAGGACCGTTCCCCCGTAACACCCAGCGAAGATACGCAATACACGAAACCGCTGGCCCCATTCACGATTCGGGCGATACGTTCGCTAGAGGTTGGAGCCACCAGCGGTACGAGATTAATTCCGGCGGCGCGGCTGCGGCTGCGCATATCCTCCGCTTCCTCGATGGGTAGATCAGGAATAATCAATCCACTGATTTCATGAGCATCGAGTTCGGCAAAAAAGTTGTCCAGGCCCATTTGCAGCACGGGATTGTAGTAGGTGAACAAAATGAACGGCAGCTGGCTGCCGGCTTGACGCGCTTTGAGCGCGGTCTCCATACAAGTGCGGATATTAACCTGTCCGCGCAGCGCCCGTGTGGAAGCCCGCTGAATGACCGGACCGTCAGCAAGCGGATCGGAATAAGGTACTCCCAGCTCCAGGATGTCCGCTCCGGCGGCTTCCAGTTCGGCGATAATGGCCAATGTCGTCTCCAGATCGGGATCACCCACGGTAAGAAAAGGAATCAACGCCGTACGTCCTTCTGCCTTCAGCTTCCGGAACACCAGATCCATCCGGTTCGTCGTTTCGGTTGTCATGCTTTTTCCGCCCCTTCCGTGTACGCCATAATCGATTCTACATCCTTATCGCCACGGCCGGACAAACAGATGACTACGATATCATCCTTCGTCAAGGTTGGCGCAATCTTCACTACCTGAGCAATGGCGTGAGCCGACTCCAAGGCAGGAATGATACCTTCTGTGACACACAGCAGTTTCAGTGCATCCAGCGCTTCAGCATCAGTGATCGGCACATACTGCGCACGCTTGATATCCTTCAGATAGGAATGCTCTGGTCCAACACCCGGATAATCCAGACCTGCCGATATGGAGTGAGCTTCCTGCACCTGACCATATTCATCCTGCAACAGATAGCTCATAGAGCCCTGGAAGACCCCATGGGTTCCCTTGCTCATGGTAGCTGCATGATAAGGCGTGTCCACCCCTTTACCCGCTGCTTCAACACCGATCAGTCCAACATTTTCATCTTCCACAAAAGGATAGAACATCCCGATGGCATTGCTGCCTCCTCCAATAGCCGCGACCAGCAGATCTGGCAGACGGCCTTCGGCCTCCAGAATCTGACGGCGGGTCTCATCCCCGATCACCCGCTGGAAGTTGCGGACCATCATCGGATACGGGTGCGGCCCTACCGCTGAACCCAGCACGTAGAACGTATCATCTACATGACTGACCCAATAGCGGAGTGCTTCATTACCGGCATCTTTGAGCGTTCGCGTACCGGAGGTTACAGGAATGACCTCTGCGCCAAGCAGCTTCATGCGGAAAACGTTCAAGGCCTGACGACGAGTATCCTCCTCACCCATGAATACCTTGCACTCCATCCCGAGCAGTGCTGCCACAGTAGCGGTAGCAACACCATGCTGGCCTGCACCGGTCTCGGCGATCACCTTCGTTTTCCCCATCTTTTTAGCCAGAATCCCTTGCGCAATAGCGTTGTTGATTTTATGCGCACCAGTGTGGTTCAGGTCTTCCCGCTTCAGATAGATTTTGGCTTCGCCCAGATGCTTGCTAAGGCGTTCCGCGTAATACAGCGGCGTTTCCCGCCCGGAGTATTGCTTGAGCAGATAATCTATTTCTTCCTGAAAAGCAGGGTCTGCCGAGTGCTTGCGATAGGCTTCCTCCAGCTCAATCAGTGCATTCATCAAAGTCTCGGGTACGAAGCGGCCCCCGAAAGAACCGAAACGTCCATGCTGATCCGGTACCTGTGTCATGATTGCTTCACCCTTTCCACAAAAGCGGTCATTTTGATAATATCCTTGATGCCGTCGCTCTCTACACCACTGGAGACATCTACGCCGTCCGGCGCGTATTGCTCCAGCAGCTCCCCAACATTGCCGGGATGAAGCCCGCCAGCGACAAACAGCGGCAGTCCATGTGCAGCAGCCGCTTCTCGGTAAGCCGGTATCAGTTCCCAGGCAAAGGTACGGCCGGAACCTCCACTCTGCAAAGGATCGTAGGTATCGAGCAGGAGCGCGTCTACACTCCCTGCGTACAATTCAAGAGAAGCCAGACCTTTCCCGGCAGCAGCACCGCCCGTCTCCTGCACCGATAGGGCCTTCCATACCTGAACTTCAGGAAAAGCAAGCTTCACCGCCCGGCAAAACGCCGGACTCTCGTTCCCGTGCAGCTGAATGACATCCAGCTGCACGACATCAAGCAACTCTCTGAGCTCTGCCAGCTCAGGGTTGACAAAGACACCGGCAGCCTTGGGAATGCTGCCGGTCTTCCAATTCCGCAGCTCCGCAATCAGCTCTGCGGCTCTTTCCGTCGTCACGTTTCGACGGCTGGGAGCAAAGACGAACCCGATATAATCCAAAGACAAGCGCTCCATAGATTTTAGCACTTCAACGTCCTGAAGTCCACAGATTTTTACCTTTGTCTCAGCCATGACGGACACGGCCCTTTCCTTCGGGCAGAGGACCCAGCAGAACATTCACTGCAGTCTCTACATCTGGCTGGCGCATCAAGTACTCTCCGACCAACACACCCTGCGCCCCTCTTGTGGCTAAATAGGCGATATCCGCAGGTCCGGCAATCCCGCTCTCGCTGATCACCGGCACACCCGCCGGAATTTCTCCGGCCAGCTCTGCTGTGGTGGCAAGCGAAGTCTCGAACGTCCGCAGATTACGGTTATTGATCCCCAGCAGCACATGCGGGGCCGTTCCTTTTCCGGTATCCAATACTGTCGCAAGCTCGCTACGATCATGTACCTCAATCAGCACATCGAGACCAAGATTCGCGGCCGTATCTGTGAACGAAGCCAGCGCTGTCGGTGTAAGGATAGCCGCGATCAGTAGCACCGCGTCCGCGCCAAGCAGGCGGGCTTCATAGATTTGCTTCTCATCGATGATAAAATCCTTACGCAGCAGCGGTAGGCCAACAGCCTCGCGAACCTGCTGCAGATAAGCGCCGCTGCCTTGAAAATATTCCTTGTCCGTCAGCACGGACAAGCAATCCGCGCCTCCTGCTTCATAACCCCTGGCAATGGCAACAGGATCGAAATCAGCACGGATCAACCCTTTGGACGGTGACGCCTTCTTCACTTCGGCGATCAGCCCCATTTCCCGGTTCCTGCGGCTCACCAGGGCTTCACGGAAGCCTCTGGTTCCCGGCAGTGCTGCAATCTCGCGTTCAGCCTGGGCTAAGGAAAAGTTGGCCGCCAGCGTTTCTACTTCTTTAATTTTGGTGGCAACAATTTTATCAAGATACATAGTTAAGTTCCTCCGTCATCGCTACAAGCTGTTCCAGCTTGGATAATGCCTGCCCTGAATCTACTACTGCCTTAGCCTTCTCCACGCCTCCGGCCAGCGTATCGGCAAGACCTGCTACATAGATGCAGGCTCCCGCGTTCGCCAGAACAATATCCCGGTATGGGCTGACTTGGCCTTGCAGTACCGATGTAATAATTGCGGCATTCTCAGCTGCATCTCCGCCCAGTACGTCTTCCAGCGGGTGCATAGTGAGACCCAGCTCCTGTGGTGTCACCTCATAGGTGCTAACCACACCATTCTTCAGCTCCGACACCAGTGTCGGTGCAGAGATACTGATCTCATCCAGACCATCCAGGCTGCTGACGACCATAGCCCGCTTGGAGCCAAGCTCCTTCAGGACAGTCGCTATGGTTGCTGTCTTGCTGCGGTCATAGATGCCAAGAAGCTGGCGGTCTGCACCAGCGGGGTTAGTTAGTGGACCAAGCATGTTAAATACTGTACGAACACCCAGCTCACGGCGTGGTGCCGCCGCATGCCGCATGGAGGGATGATAGATCTGTGCGAACAGGAAGCAAATGCCGATACTGTCCAGACATTGACGTGCCTGCTCGGCATTGAGATGGATATTAACGCCCAGAGCTTCCAGCACATCAGCACTGCCAGCGCGTCCTGAGGCCGAACGATTGCCGTGCTTGGCGACCCTTACAGACGCTGCAGCCGAAATAATCGCCGAGACTGTGGAAATGTTGAACTTATGAATACCCGAGCCGCCTGTGCCGCAAGTGTCCAGCAGACGGGCACTCTCTGTAGATACATGCGTACCGAAGCCGCGCATCGCTTCCGCAAACCCGGTAATTTCATCTACGGTTTCCCCTTTAATCCGCAGTGCGGTTAGCAGGCCACCAATCTGTGCAGAAGATGCCTTTCCGTCCATAATCGCGCCCATAATGTCCCGCGCCTCGTTACGGGAAAGATCCTTGCCTTCTATCAAACCGGCGAGTCCCGATTGTATCAATTTCGTTGCCTCCATGCTCTCTTCCTCCTGTTCAGTTGAATGATTCTATCAAGGGGTATATTCATACATGTAATCCTGATTGATTACCTGTTTCTCTTTGACTTGTGCCGGAAACATCGCTTCTGCCATCCGGATCGCCTTCAGCATGCCTTTCGCCTTGTTCATTGTTTCTTCGTACTCTTTCTCAGGAACGGAATCCCACACAATTCCCGCCCCAGCCTGCACATAGGCTCTGCCTTCACGGAAAATAATGGTGCGGATCGTGATGCAGGAGTCCATGTTACCGGAAAACCCGAGATAACCTATAGCGCCTGCATAAGCGCCCCGCGCTTCCTTTTCCAGCTCCGCGATGATTTCCATCGCCCGCAGCTTCGGTGCACCAGAGACTGTTCCCGCCGGCAAGCAGGAGAGGAAGGCATCGAAGAAATCCTTATCCTCAGCCAGTGTACCTGACACTC
Organism: Paenibacillus agri; assembly: GCF_013359945.1. Taxonomy (GTDB): domain Bacteria; phylum Bacillota; class Bacilli; order Paenibacillales; family Paenibacillaceae; genus Paenibacillus_AQ; species Paenibacillus_AQ agri. Next base: position 186,608 of record NZ_JABWCS010000218.1, read on the forward strand.
CGGAGACCATGTGCATGACATGCGAGTATTTCTCAATCTCCATGAATGAATCGCATTTTACGGTGCCGAATTTCGAGACCCGGCCGAGATCATTACGTCCAAGATCGACGAGCATCAAATGCTCGGCGCGCTCTTTTTCATCCTCCAGCAATTCGGCAGCCAGCGCACGGTCCGCAGCTTCATTCACACCTCTGGGACGGGTTCCGGCGATCGGCCGCGTCTCCACCCGGCTACCATCCACTTTGACTAATGCCTCTGGCGAGGTGCCGACGATGATCTCCTCATCCATTTTCAGATAATACATATAGGGTGAAGGATTAAGTGTTCTCAGCAGACGATAGACATGAAGCGGTGAGACCTCAGTTTCAATATGCAGCCGTTGTGACAGCACCACTTGAAAAATATCTCCGGCCCGGATATACTCCTTGGCCTGCTCCACATTGTTCATATACTGTTCCTTCGTCAGATTTGAGTGGATATCTCCCAGCTCAATATCTTCTGGAAGACTACGCTTGTTAACGTTCTCCTTGGGCCCTTCTTTCTGCAATTCTTCGGCCATTTCCTCCAGTCCCGCACTAAGGGCCTCATAACTTGCGCGAATATCTGCATCGGTGTCGCCGTCCTTAATATGCAGATTGCCAATCAGCAGAAGCTGCTGCTTCACATGATCGAACACAATAATCCGGTCACAAAACATAAAACGGATATCATCCATCTTCAGATCATCATTAGCATGCGGGGAGAGCTTCTCGTAATACTGTAGCAGATCATATCCGAAGAATCCGATAGCTCCACCCGTAAACGGAGGCATCTCAGGCAGCTTGGGACTACGGTAGGAACGAAGTAGCGCCTTAAGCTCCTCTATCGGCTTGCCTTTCAGGTGCTTTTTCTCACCACCAACCTCAACCTCGATCACTCCCTTTTTGCCGGAGATCAACAGGAACGGGTCGCTGCCAATGAAGGAATACCGGGCCCACTGGATGCCGCCCTCCACACTTTCAAGCAAAAATGCATGGTCACGTGAAGCAAAACGCTGGAAGAGCCGGATCGGCGTCTCCATATCGGCAAGCAGCCGTTTTACGACAGGGATCAGATTATAGTCCCGCGACAGTGCCACTACTTGTTCAACACTCGGATTCGTCATTAGGTTACCTCCTGAGGGAATGGTTGGTTTATAAAAATCAAAAAAACCTCTACCGAAGTAGAGGTTTGTGTAAGTAAGTATATGAAATAGAGCATAGGACAATCAGCAGCGCATTTGCAGAAATATCCCTAAATGGCTGCACTGAATACACTTATCCCGTAATCAGTCCACTCAAAAAAGAATCCTTCTCACTCTATGCTCTCAGCTAATCTCATCTAAATCCTGTACTCAACTCTGCTATACTCATCTCAACTAAACTAATCTCTGCTATACTCGGCTAACTACACTATACATGATGACAGAGGTCACTGACAACCCCGAATCATTAATTTATGACTTGCTCTGTGATAGATCTGGACGAAGCTTACGCGCTTCATTCAAATAAACATGATGGATCTCACGCTGTGCCTTCTCCGTATTAACCTGTACCATCAGACGGATACATTGAGGCAAGCTGCCCTTGACTGGTATCTCAACGGCGCACATTAGCGGCACCATTTCCCAGCCTTCCATCTCCCGAATGGCTCGGGCCGGGAATGTAGCATCCAGATCCTCAGTCATCGTAATCCAGACACTGCAAATATCCTCGGCAATAACATCATTGCGTTCTACGATTTCTCGCAATAGCACAACGGTCTCCCGCAGAATCTCCGCTTCTTCATTGCCCGTCACAGTTGTTGCTCCGCGAATTCCCCGGTTTACCACGGGCTTCCCTCCTTCTTGAGCTGTGCAATAACCTCGCGTACCAGCGATGCCTGCACATCATCAACAATACTTACCGTTCCGATATCATCCGGTACGATAAAGGTCATTCGGCCTTCCTTGAATTTCTTGTCATGCATCATAGCTTCCATCAGCTCGTCCTCACTGTACTCGGCAGGAAGAGTGACTGGAAGTCCAAGCGACGTCAACATGGAGACTGTCTCATCATAGATAGATTTGTCACGACCCAGCTTCACAGCCAGAAGTGCCGAACCTGCCATTCCAATCGCAATGGCTTCCCCATGCAGGAATACTCCATAGCCGCCAACCGCTTCAATCGCGTGGCCGATTGTGTGCCCAAGGTTCAGAATGGCACGCAGACCCTGCTCACGTTCATCGGTTGACACGACCTGAGCCTTAATGGCACAGCCGCGTTCTAGCGCATAACCTAGAGCTTCAGGCTGCAGTGCCAGCAGTTCAGCCGCATGCTCCCGACACCAGTAAGCAAAATCCTTATCCAGGATGAGGCCATGCTTCACTACTTCCGCAAGGCCGGAAGAGACTTGACGTGCCGGTAATGAAGCCAGCGTATCCAAATCATAGAGCACCATTGACGGCTGATAAAAAGCACCGATCATATTCTTCGCCAGCGGATGATTCACTGCCACCTTGCCGCCTACACTACTGTCATGTGCCAGAATCGTTGTAGGAATCTGGAGGAATCCGATTCCCCGCATGTAAGTTGCGGCCACGAAGCCAGCCAAATCACCAACAACACCACCGCCCAGGGCCAGCACCGCCGAACGGCGGTCCAGTCCAGCCTGGATGGCTGTAGTCATTACCTCTTCATAGACGGCCAGCGACTTGGAAGCTTCACCAGCTGCAATAATGTGATGAACAACAGTATATCCATAGTCCCTTAAGGCAGCTTCCAACGCCGGAAGGTAGCGCGGGGCTACTTCCGAATCGCTGACGATCAGCAGCGGGCTGCGAACCGGGAATCCGGCCTCCGCACATCGCTCACCAATTTCCGCCAGCAAGCCGCTGCCGATATGAATCGGATAAGAACGTTCACCCAATTCTACCCTGATGCTGCGCATGACTAGTAACGCTCCAGTTGGGCGAGGTAGTTGTCATAGTTGGCCTTGATTTCTTCCATGGAATCTCCACCGAATTTGTCGAGGAAGCCTTTCGCAATCTCCCATGCCACAACGTTCTCCAGAACTACACAAGCTGCTGGCACTGCACATGCATCCGAACGTTCCACTTGGGCCGTGAACGGCTCCTTCGTATCAATATCCACACTTTGCAGTGGCTTGTAGAGCGTAGGGATTGGCTTCATAACGCCGCGAACCACTACCGGCATGCCGTTGGTCATGCCACCTTCAAAACCGCCCAGACGATTGCTCGCCCGGTAGTACCCTTTGGAGGCCTCGTAGGCAATCTCGTCATGCACCTGCGAACCGCGCAGCTTGCCTGCTTCAAAGCCGATACCGATCTCCACGCCCTTGAACGCATTGATGGACATTACCGCTCCGGCAATGGCACCATCCAGCTTGCGATCAGACTGAACATGGCTGCCTAGTCCGATAGGAAGACCTTCAACAATACACTCGACGATGCCTCCGATGGAGTCGCCTTCTTCTTTGATCTTGTCTATGTAGGACTCCATTTTTTGTTCTGTCTCTTTATCCACAACTCTTACAGAGGATTCCTCTGTACGGGCGATCAATTCATCGATAGGTAGATCATTCGCAGGCGCTTCAATCTCGCCGATTCGAATAACCTGTCCAGCAATTTTCACGCCAAACGCTGCCAGAAACTGTCTAGCCACCGCGCCGCAGGCCACTCTTGCTGCCGTCTCGCGCGCGCTGGAGCGCTCCAGTACATTACGCAGGTCGGTATGGTTGTACTTCAATCCACCGTTAAGATCCGCATGACCTGGACGTGGGCGATTAACCCGGCGTTTCTCTTCGTCGCTGCCCGGAATCGGCTCGATATTCATGATATTTCTCCAGTGCGTCCAGTCCTTATTCTCTACAACTAGCGCTACTGGCGCACCTGTGGTGTAACCATGACGTACCCCTCCAACAATCTGGGCGGTATCTTTCTCAATTTGCATCCGCCGGCCACGGCCATATCCTTTTTGACGGCGCTGCAATTGGAAATTCAACTCTTCAAAATTCAGTGTAAGATTGCTTGGCAATCCCTCGATAATGGCAGTAAGCTGGGGGCCGTGCGTTTCCCCCGCTGTTAAATAGCGTAAACTCATGCTGCGTTCCCCCTTCACACTTTTAAACTGTAAACCGCTAAAATGTTGATGATCTTTGCTCATTATAGTATAGGGAATCCGCTTTGACAAGGAACTTCACTTCCTTGCAAAGATCCCCCCAGGAACTTAAAAAGCGCCGCCTATACCCTTTTGGGTATAAACGACGCCCCTCTGGGCCCGGATGATGCAGATCAGCTGCCGACACGCCGTCTGCCCTCAGGCAAGACTTTATTGTCCGCCTCTAGCTGTAACAGGGTCTTAAGCTGCACATCATCCATGCCGAGAATTTGCCCGCACTCACGAACGGTAATGAAACCGCGCCGGTAGGCGGCAATAACCTTACTTTTGTCCATCAGTTAAACGACCTTTCGCTTCGTACTGGGAATGCTATCTAAGATCCAGTATCGCTGGAACCAGTGCAAAGTATACGTACAGGCTGCTTAAAAGATAGAAAAGAAGATTTTATTTTTTCCGGTAGAAGAACGTTTCCGTCGTTTCAAAGCCATACTGGCCCGGGGTGAAGATCTGCTCCGTGCTGCCGACAAAAAGATACCCGCCGGGACGAAGGCTTTGTGCGAATTTGTGATACAGCTTATGCTTCGCTTCCTCCGTGAAATAGATCATCACGTTGCGGCAAATAATGAGGTCGAACCCGTCATCGAACTTGTCCAGCAGCAAATTCTGCTTGCGGAAATCAACATGCTTCTTCAGAGAGTCGCTGACCTTAAGAACCGGACCTTCAGGTGCAAAGTAGCGGGCCGCCACATCCTTCGGCACATCCTTGATGGAACGCTCCAGGTACAGGCCCTGCTTCGCCTTTGCCAAGGCACCATCATCAATGTCTGTAGCAAGAATACCTGTATGCCCCAGAATGCCCTTATCGGACAGGATCATGGCCAGCGTATACGGCTCTTCCCCTGTCGAACAAGCTGCACTCCACAGCTTCAGCTTACGGCTGGAACGTTCCAGTTCTGGAAGGATGACATCCCGCAGCACTTCCCAGCGATTAGGATTACGCCAAAATTCGGAGACATTGATCGTCATCCGATCCAAAAATTCGTAGAATAAGGCCTTGTCCTTAAGCATCGCCGCGTAGAAATCGGTGAAGCTTCTATAATTATTTTTCATCCGCAACGTGGTCAGACGACGCTTCATCTGCGCTTCTTTGTACTGAGCCAGGTCGATACCTGTGCTCTGCTTGACGTTATGAATAAACCCGAGATAATCCGGGTCTGTTGTGACTGTTTGATTATCAAGATCAGACATTCTATCTCCTGCCTCCCGCCCGAAACTTACATCCAGACTGCGATGTCTTTGTTATACTGCACCAATTCTTCGGGAGCAAAGAAATTGGCGATTTCCCGTTCCGCACTTTCCGGCGAATCGGAACCATGAATCAAGTTAAGCGGGGTGTGACTGGCAAAATCACCGCGGATTGTTCCCGGCAGTGCCTCCCCAACCTTGGTCTTGCCGATGAGCAGACGGCTCAGGGCAATCACATCATCGCCTTCCCAGACCATTGCAAATACAGGACCAGACGTAATGAAGCCCACCAGCTCATGGAAAAAATCCTTGCCTTCATGCTCTGCATAATGTCTCTTGGCCTGCTCTTCCGTAACTTGAATCAGCTTGGCAGCAGCCAGCTTAAAGCCCTTATCCTCCAGACGGGCCACAATCCGCCCGATCAATCCGCGCTGAACACCGTCCGGCTTAATCATCAGATATGTTTTTTCCATAGGTCACTCTCCATTTTCCTATACATAGGATGGGTGTTTATGAGAATTAAGGAAGTATATACTTTCTGATATTAGCAGAAACCGGGCGATATGTGAACGCTTAAATCATTTAATAAGCCCGACCTGTTACGAAAAAAGCAATATCACGAAGGCTTCGCTTCGTCTTGTTATTCGGCAGTGCTTCAAGCGCAGTCAGAGCCTTCTCAATATAACGGGAAGCCAGATCCTCGGCCCTGGTAATCCCCTCTCCCGACAGAATAAGATCAATGGCACGGCCTACCCCTCTCTGACCTTTGCGAATAGCATCCAGCTCCTCTAGCAGAGGAAGCCGTAAGCTTTCATCCTCCAGGCTATAAATGACAGGAAGGGTGATGTTACCCTGTCTCATATCACTACCCGGCGGCTTCCCGATTTGTTTCTCCGTCCCGGAAAGATCGAGCAGATCATCACGGATCTGAAACGCCATACCGACGTTGTATCCGTAATTATAGAGCAGCCGCGCCACCCCTGGCTCCGCATCTGCAGCAAGCGCGCCAAGCTGGCAGCTGATCGCAATCAGCAGTGCTGTCTTACGGCGGATGCGCCGCAGATAATGGCGTACACTCTGCCCGCTGTTAAAAAAATCCCGGATCTGCTCCATCTCTCCGATAGACATTTCCACCATCGCTCTGGATAAAATCTCATGAATGCGCGGATTCTTCAGCTCAGTAGTCATCACAAGCGCCTTGGCGTAGATATAATCCCCTGTGTACATGGCAATTTTATCATCCCACTTGGCTTTAACCGTTTGCTCGCCGCGGCGCAGCTCGGCATCATCTATGACATCATCATGTACCAGTGAAGCGCTGTGAATCAGCTCCAGAGGAACAGCCACCCGCTTCAGCTTCTCCAGGTCATAGGTTCCGAATTTGCCACCCATGAGTACAAAGACAGGGCGCAGGCGTTTGCCCCCAGCCTTCAGCAGATGCAGTGAGGTCTCGGTCAGCAGTTCGTCGTCACCCTGAACACTGCGGTACAGTTCTTTTTCAATCTGGTCCATATCCTTATTTAGCATGCCAAATATTTGCAGTCGTTTCATTCCTTCACCCGTGTCAGCAGATTGTGGCTCCAAAGCTCCATCTTCACTTCCTGCGGCAGCAGGCCCATTTCATAGGCATAGCGGAAATAGAGGTTCAAACCTTCCTGCTGCCTTTCTTCAAAGTCATAACACAAATTGCGGAAGTATCCGTACCAGTAAGCCTCCGTACCGCCAACCGTACGCATGGCTTCGGACACAATCGGAGCAAGATCACGCACCCCGCGCCGTTTGCTCTCCGCAAAGGCTTCAGCGATCTCCGCGACCGCAGCGAATTGGTTACGCGCCGCATCCCGGTTCACAGCCCAGACTGCAAAGGTCATGCCAAGTCCGGTCCACTTTTTCCAGAACTCACCGAGATCTGTCACCATATACCCCTTATTCTGCCAGGAAGCCTTGATGGCATTATCTCCGATCAAGAGACAGGCGTCGGCGACCTCCATCATTGCGTCCAAATCAGGTTCTGCACTTATGTACTGCGGGTGTCCTCCGATAGCCTTCTGCATAATTATCTTCAACAGATTAGTCGAAGTTGCCGATGTGTTGGTAACCGCTATGATTCCATCCGCAATTTCTTCCAGCGGCTTCTTGGAGAACAGCAGGATGGACCTTACAGGTCCGTCTGAACTGACCGACAGAGAGGGAAGCAACAACAGACGGTCACTGGCCTCAGCATAAGCGAAGGAGGAAAGTGCACCCACATGAATGCTCCCCTCACTCATGCCCCGGTTCAGAACGGCTGGCACCTCACTGACCATTGTCGCCGGATGTTTCAGGGAAGAAGGATGAAAGTTGTGAAAGACCGGCCATGAGTTGGTATAACTTATTTTTCCAATTACAGTAGCACTGTTGCTCATCTCTTTACTCCCCCCATCTACGAAATAGATGATGTTCAATATTCAAGTTATCCAGTACCTTGCCGACCATAAAGTTAATCAGATCGTCCATACTCTGCGGTCCATGATAAAATGCCGGCATGGCTGGAATGATGCGAACACCCAAACGTGCCAGTTTCAGCATATTTTCCAGATGTATCGCATGCAGTGGCGTCTCACGCGGAACCAGCACCAGCGGGCGTCCTTCCTTCAGCATGACATCCGCCGCACGACTCATCAAGTTATCAGAAGCGCCATTGGCTACTGCGGAGAGTGTACCCATGGAGCACGGCATTATAATCATACCCTCCACACGAAAAGAGCCGCTGGCGATCGAAGCTCCAATATCGGCAACAGGGTGATAATGCAGAGAACCGGGATGGCCTTTGAACGTATCGTTCAAAAAGCCTTCCCGGTCTGTGACGGCGAAGCCCAGCTCCTCCTTGAATACACGCCAGCCGGCAGTACTTACCACAAGATGCACGGTATGCCCCATGGACAGCAGGGTCTCCGTCAGGCGAACGCCGTATACCGCGCCGCTCGCCCCCGTAATGCCCACAACATAACTTTTAGGTGTAGAAGTAATCATTTATAGTATTGCACCACCAGGTCAATCAATGTGAATGAGAACACGACGATGCTGAGCACGCCGTTCATGGTGAAGAAAGCAGTCTGCAAACGACTTAAGTCATTTGGGGTAACAATATAGTGCTCATAGAACAGTATAATGTACGCAATAATCATTCCAGCTGCATACCACCAGCTCAAATTGGTCATGAAGAGCAAAGAAATGAAGCCAACACTGGTCAAAATATGAAATACGCGGGCGATAACCAGCGCCTTAGCCACGCCAAACCGCACAGGAATGGAGTGCAGCCCTTCCTTCTTGTCGAACTCCACATCCTGACAAGCATAAATAACATCAAAGCCTGCAAGCCAGAAAACAATTGTAAAATAGAATACCATAGCCGTGATATCAACAGTTCCGGTTACTGCCACCCAGCCGCCGAGTGGAGCTAGCGCCACAGTCAAACCAAGAATAAGGTGACATGCCCAAGTAAAACGTTTGGTAAAAGAATAAAAAACAAGTAAAAAGACGGCTATCGGTAATAACTTCATCGACAGCGGATTCAGCTTATAAGCAGCCCAGAAGAGCAAAAAGAACGAAACAGCGATAAAGATGACGACTTCCCCGACCTTGAGCAGGCCTGCCGGGATGGCTCGTCCCGCTGTACGCGGATTTTTGGCGTCACTGACCCGATCAATTAGCCGGTTTAAGCCCATAGCCGCGCTTCGTGCGCCAAACATTGCCACAACAACCCAGCCAATCTGCGCCCAGGACGGCAGCGTACCAAACATAACCACCGAACCGAGTAATGCGCCCATAAATGCGAAGGGCAAAGCAAATACTGTATGTTCAAACTTGATCATTTGCAAAAAGATGCCGATTTTCTTAAACATCTCACTTCTCCTTGAGCCCAATGTGTAGTGCCGCGATGCCTCCGGTCAAGGGGAAGGATTCCACTTTGTTCAGTCCGGTTTCACGGAAAATAGCAGCTAACTGCTCCCGGTCAGGGAACAGAGCCAATGATTCGGGCAGCCATCTGTACTGCTCATAGCGCTTTGCAAACAGCTTGCCCATTAAAGGAAGTATTCTTTGGAAATAAAAATAATACACACCCTTGAAAGGCTGTGTCATCGGCTTGGACAGCTCAAGACACACAACCATGCCTCCCGGCTTCACCACGCGCTGCATCTCTTTCAAGACCTGCACAGGATCAGGCACATTGCGGAGGCCAAAGCCGATTGTTGCATAGTCGAAGGAATTATCGCCGAACGGCAGCTCCATCGCATTGCCCTCGACCAGCGAAATACGGTCCTGCAGGCCGCGCTCCTCTATCTTACGTTGACCAACCGCCAGCATGCCCGCACTGAAGTCGAGACCCATCACAGAGCCCGTTTCACTCTTCTCGGCCAGGGCGATGCTCCAGTCACAAGTACCGCAGCACAGATCTACAGCGGTATCTCCGTGACGCATAGCCATTTTCTTCATTGCAAATTTCCGCCACGACTTGTGGCGCCGGAAGCTTATAATATCATTCATGACATCATATTTGCCGGCAATACTCTCGAATACAGAATGTACAAATTGCTCTTTAGGTTTGACTCCGTCCCCCTGGACGGAAGCCGTTGTCTTCTCCATCGTCATCATTACCCCTCCACGGCTGCTTGTCCCGGAATTTCTATCTGCAGCAGGAAGACATCAAGCAAGGCATTTAGTTCAGTAAGAAGCCCCTCATCCTTTACTCCCTGCAGCAGTCCCTGTATGGACTGGATACATTGATGCAGCTTGTCCGTCAGCAGGGAATCACATTTATACTTCATCATAAGCTTCTTCCAATCCTTCAGATCGATTTCTCTGCTCCGCAACAACCGCTGCTCCTCTTCAGACGCTGTCTCCAGCATCTTCCAGTAGCTGTAACTGTCCAGTGCTTGAGAGAGATCATTGCTGCGTCGCAATTCCGTAGCCAGCGCCTCACACAGGCTGATTTCGGCGAGTAGCTTCTCCCACAATCCGGCAAGTACGGGCTCGATCTTAGGTGTAAAAGAAAGAAACAGCACCATGTTGAGCTGTGCCTTGTACCGCAAATATTCATCAGCAGAAAGCAGCATGCCCTTCATCTTTCTGTAGAGCTGGGCTTTAGTGATATTAAAGTCGGCAATTGCGTTACTTAGTGTACCGACAAGCTCCACTTCACCGCGCTTTGACAGCAAATGGTAGAACCAGCTGCTGAAATAATCACCAGCCAGCACTTTCAATTGACGAGAGCGCATAAGATCGCCGCCAGGATCATTCTCCGACCGATCAATTCCCTCATGGGTATCAAGACCAAGCTGCGCCAGCGCAGTTACCAGCGTGTACAGCTCACTGTTCTGTCCTTCAGCAGAGGAGCCCCGGTTCAGAAAAATATATAACAAATGACTCCGGCCATCGGAAAACGGCGGCAATTCCGTGTGCCGCTGAATCATGTCGTAGTCAGTGTAGGGTTTAGCCAGTTGCGGTATGCGGTACGGTTTCATTTCAGCCTCCGAAGCCATTGACGTTATTACTATATCTTTGCTCACAATCTTGTCTATTATATCACATGTTTTTTTGTGACGCACGATAAGGCGTCCTAGTTTCTTTTACCCAGATCAGGGAGAAATGAACTGGTTTTGCCACAGGTCGCTTTCGCTAATCCTGAAACTGCTTTTAAGATGTTCCGAGAGGGGACGATTCCCCGTGTTCAGAAGTTCCTTTTGCAGTTCTCCCGACCATTCCCGCCGGCGAATGTCTCCAGCCAGCAGTAATCTGCGTGTCTGGGTCCACTTGTCTTCAGCAACGACACGCAGCAGCAGCTGATCCACGTTAGAGGTATCCTGAATAGCAAAAGCAACTGCCTTGGCCATATTGCGGTACAGCTCCTCAGGCTCGTGATCATTCCCTGTTACCATCAGGTCCAGAGATAATACCCCGTTCTCCCAGCCAACACTGCCGATGGTTAGCGTCAGGGGGAGCGAGCCTATGGCATCCACAAGGTTAGTGTCATCCAGCACGATATTGCTGTCTTCACTGAAGGTCTCAACCGCTCCGCGATCCTGCCGAAGGGATGATTCCAGCTCTGCCAGCTGCGGCAGCAGTATAGCCGAGCCAGCAGTCAGCAGCAGCAAGGCACCTAACCACCAAGTTTTATTCATAGTCACGTCCCCCTCCTATCCAGCGTTTCCGCCTCATTGTCTGTTTATACGAAAAGACCATACTGGATCAATCTCATAATGCGGATTTCAACCCGAATAGGTGCAATTATCGATGACTAGACGCTCACTTATGGATTTATGAAATAGATTCATACTTACTTATATTTCGAAAAAAAGCAGGCTATGCCTGCTTTTCAGCTCTCGCTCTCCAGTTGTCCGTGTTTACTCCATATTTCGGCTTTTCCGCGGATTTTCATCGCTGAGGTATGATCGGTAAACTGGGCGATCAGTACCTCGCCTTTATCCAGCTTTTCTGTATGGTGAAACCGTGTGTCCAGACCACGTGTCAACCCAATCACCTGTACTCCGTTTTCCTTAGCCTTGATCACGATGTAGTCGCTTCCTGAGGGAAGCGGGTTCCCGCCATTCTTGTTCTCCGTCATCTCTGATCCTCCTCTGAGCCTATTGGCCTGCCCTAATACTGTTTCCAAAAACAAATGCCGCCTGGGAGGGCGGCATCGTGTTTGTCGAAAAATCGGGTCGATATGTAGAAATCTTTATTTGATTCCGTCTTTAAGCGCCTTACCCGGTTTGAACGCTGGGACCTTGCTAGAAGGAATTTCGATTTCTTCACCAGTTTGCGGGTTACGGCCTTTACGTGCAGAACGCTCGCGCACTTCAAAGTTTCCGAATCCAACCAGTTGAACTTTGTCACCGTTTTGCAGAGCTTCCGCGATGGCTTCAAAAACAGCATCTACCGCTTTAGTAGCATCTTTCTTGGGAAGTTCAGTTGCTTCAGTAACAACATTGATCAAATCAGATTTATTCATATCTTTTCACCTCCCTGGGCAAATTTCCGGTATCATTCACTCTTTCCGTTTCAACGCAAAATATACGTGATAATCCCGTTTATTAAAGTACAATGGCGCCCTTAGACCCTAAAAGCGCAACAAACTTATAGTAATACAGCCCATCCATAATTTCAAGGCGTTACTTAAAAAAGGAGCAGAAAGTATCAGCCGGGATCGGGATGTTGCATGATTTCCTAGCCCTATGCTGACATAAAAGCAACTGTAACAAGCAAAAAAGAGCAGGATGATCCCTGCTCTTTCAGTGTGTCTATTCCGTTAAAGAATGATAGCAATCAGTCCGCCCGAGCCTTCGTTGATGATCCGGCCCAGCGTTTCCTGAAGTTTATAGCGGGCATTGTCCGGCATCATCGCAATCTTGCCCTGAATACCCTCGCGGACGATGGAGTGCAGTGACCGTCCAAAGATATCAGACTCCCAGATCTTGATCGGATCGTTCTCGAAATCCTGCATCAAATAGCGGACCAGCTCTTCACTCTGCTTCTCCGTCCCGATAATCGGTGAGAATTCCGATTCGACGTCAACGCGGATCATATGAATGGATGGTGCTGTTGCTTTCAGCCTGACCCCGAAGCGCGAGCCCTGCCGGATCAGCTCCGGCTCATCCAGCGCCATTTCAGCTAACGAAGGTGCGGCTATACCATAGCCTGTGGTCTTGACCATCTCCAGCGCCTCGGAGAAGCGATCATACTCGCGCTTGGCGTGTGAGAACTCCTGCATAAGCTGCAGCAGATGATCCTTGCCGCGAATTTCGACCCCGACCACTTCCACCAGAACCTGATCGTACAGCTCTTCTGGAGCAAACAGGTCAATCTCGGCTACCCCTTGCCCCATGTTCATTCCACTGAGGCCAGCTCTTTCGATAAAGTCATATTCCGTGAACTGGGACACCAGCCGATCGACATCACGCAGGCGGCGAATGTCTTTGACCGTATCGCGAACTGAATTCTCATAGCTGCTGCGCAGCCAGTGGTTCTCGCCAAGGACCATTACCCAGCTCGGCAAATTCACATTCACTTCATGCACAGGGAACTCGTAGAGTACTTCGCGCAGGACGCCGGTCACATCATCCTCCGACATGCTGGCTGCACTAAGGGTCATGACCGGAATATCGTATTTGAGGGCAAGTTCGCTGCGAAGCTGCTGCGCTTCCTCGCTGCGAGGGCGGGTAGAGTTAATGACAAGCACAAACGGCTTTCCTACTTCCTTCAATTCGGCAATGACGCGTTCTTCCGAATCCACATATGAACTGCGGGGGATTTCGGCGATGGTGCCGTCGGTAGTGACGACTACGCCCAGTGTAGAATGCTCTTGAATGACTTTGCGGGTGCCAATCTCCGCGGCTTCCTGGAACGGAATCGGTTCTTCGAACCACGGCGTCGAGATCATCCGCGGACCGTTCTCGTCTTCATAGCCTTTGGCCCCGTCAACCGCATAACCAACACAGTCAACCAGTCGGACGTTTACCTCCAGCCCTTCCGCGACCTTGATTTGCACCGCATTGTTAGGGACGAATTTCGGTTCTGTTGTCATAATCGTTTTGCCGGCCGCACTTTGCGGAAGCTCATCTACTGCTCTTACCCGATCAGCTTCACTCGTGATGTTGGGCAAAACAATGGTTTCCATGAAGCGCTTAATAAATGTTGATTTACCCGTGCGGACCGCGCCGACGACGCCAAGATAAATATCTCCGCCGGTTCGCTCGGCAATGTCCTTGAAAATATCGACTTTTTCCAAAAGAGATCCCCTCCTCATATACTTCCGAAGAAAAAATGCCTGCAGAGCATCGACTTCGCGTTCCGCCGGTAATCATGTCCCTAAGCAGGACACTAACCGGACCTTCGTATGCCCGCTCGTAGCTTAGCCGCTTGGCGATACGGAACGTACGGTCCCGCGCTAAACTCCGAATGCTCGGACATGCATTTGGACTAGTATCATCATATGTATCCGGTACGGATTTATGACCTGCTTTCGCGCAATTTCGTATAAAATCATAAAAAGAGGACTCTGCGCTTAGGGTGCGGGCCGGCCAAACGCCCGGAAGCTTTCTCATCAATCATATGAGGAGGGCAACTCTGATAGAACCGTATAACTAAGGACACAAAAAGAAACAGCCACCCAACAAGGGCAGCCGTATTCATAGGCCCATTTGATTTGTAATTAAACTCAACTCGGAGGCAGTGGAACAGGTTGACCATTGATCCACTGGTAGGGAAGAGACTTCACCGGGACATAATAGGAGGCCTGCTCCAGTTCAAGTCGCAAATCCTGCCCCTCTTTATGTTCTCCACCATTCTTGTCGATGGCATTCATAATATCGAATACATAATCAACGTACACCGTGCCTTCACGATCCATAATAAATTCAAGAGGCTGGCCGGAGTATACGCTGTTCAGGGTAATAGAGGCCGAGCCTGCCTTCTTGGCATCAATGGTATGCAGACCAGGATATAACTCCTCTGCTACCGGCAGCTTGCCCCCATGAGAAGACTTGTAGCGGTTCACTTGGCGCTGGACATCATTAACCTTCTGTACGGTCACTAGGTCCATGACTTTTACCTTAGGATCAGTTTCTTCATCCACGAGTAGAAAATAAGCACTTCCACCCTTCTCGAATGCGGTGACCGGGATGTCGTCCAGATAACCCTTTTTGTTCAGCTTGTCCAGATCAATTCTGAACTTCTCATATCTTGGTGTCGTCTCGTCGGCATTCAGGATCGGGAGCAGTCCCTCCTCCTGCTGGTAATCGTCAACCGCAGCCTGTATCCGTTTGACACTCTCACGGTAATTCACCCCTGACTGCCGTTCCGTTTCGCCTGGATACATACAGCCGGAAAGAGGAAAAGACAGCAGCAGTAACAGTCCCATGAGGCTTCCAGCCGCTCTGAGTCCCTTCCTTTGCAAGATGTATTTCAACAGATGTTCCCCTTTCTCTATGAATGTATCTGTTCTATTACCATAGCTCGTCTTCTTCCCCGCGCCGGGCGGCTTCCAGTTTCCGCCGGACCGCAGCTTTGAACGGGTCCTCCGGCACATTGACCGTGACGTCGCCCCATACAGCGGCCTGACAGGCCAAGCGCTGCCCTTGCCCGATGCCGCTTCCGAGCTTCCGCCGTTCCGCCTCTGAAGGCGGTCTTACGCCTTCTGCCTGCTCGGGATCTATTGTAACCTTGCACATCAGGCAGCCGGCTTTGCCTCCGCAACGTGTTGCGATCGTTACACCAGCCTTGCGGGCAGCTTCCAGTAGAGTTACGCCCCGGTTTACAACCGCACGCCGGCCTTCAGGTTGAAACACTACTGTACTTCCTTTTTGCGATATCATGCTGTCCTTCCTTTCCTTACGCATTTGCCCTCGTAATATCCAGTTGCCCTTCCAGTACAGACATGTGGGACGGTCCCCATTGATGATGTTGGATGAGTTCCTGTAAGGGAGGCAAATGGCGCGGCATATCCATTCTCATCACGGAAGAGATGGCTTTATAACGATCTGCACGACCTCTAAGGATATTGAAAACAAACTCGTGCGCCAATGGCATCAGCCTCAGCATTCCGATCTCTGGAATTACTTGCAATGGGGCATGGCGCAATAAGCGGACTGTCTCGACAGAATAGCGGGAAAGTCCTCTGTAAATCCGAAAACCACACACAAGCTCCACACTCATCCCGCCGATCCGGTAATGACTGAGTAAGGAATAGCAGCCGTTGCTACGGTCTTCCACAGGATTATCTACAGCATAAGCGCTCATGGCCTCATGAAGCCGCTCAGCGGCCCCCATGTCGGCATACAGGTCAATGTCCCGTGGCTTTCTCCCCAGCGCCACTCCATGCAGCAGCAGCCCGCAGCTCCCGCCCAGCATCCAAATCGGAGGGTTGTCCTCCCATGTGAAATCCAGTAAATCGGCCACGCTACGTAACGCCGCCAGCAGTTCCAGAGATATCTCTGTTTCGGCCATATCATCACATCCATCCCTACAAAATCGTGATACGATTCCTTCAGAACTTGTCTATGAAGTTAGTCCATGATGTTATGTAACGGCTTACATAATTGAAGCTGCCCCGCCTAAAATACCGATCACCATTGTCAGAAAAGCAATAACCGACAGAATGGCCCGAACTACGCCCTTAGTCTTGCTGCGAGCGAAGGTAATCAGGAATACAGACAATCCCATCACTAGGATCGCAATCAGGGACAACCACATTTTTGTCATTGGATCCATGGCTGAGCTCCTCCCATTCGGCTGCAATGTATAGGGACTATTATATCATGAAAGATATCCAATTCTGCAAAAAAAAGAGCAAAAGTACCGGAATACTTCTGATTCCAGTATCTTTTGCTCTTTTGCCAGGCCATAACGCTATTTTTTCAGGATCAGTTTCATTAAAGACTCCATCGAGCCTGAAGTAGCCCCGCCTTTTTGGACAGCATTAACAATACTCTTTACCGTCTCTTCACTGACCGGTACTTTGGCCATTGATGACACCTGCTTGATCAACTGGCGGAGCTGGGCTTCATTCTGCGTGGTTCCCGGCTTGACAGTACCGGCAAGTTTTTTGATGGCGCCTTCGGTGATGTTTTTCCCCGTCTTCTTGTTAATGGCGTTCAAAGCGTCCTTGGAAAAATTTTTGCTCACTTCTCATCCCTCCTCCGTCAATCCCCAATAACAACATATGAGGATATCCGGCAAAAGGTGAACCTAATCAGGAGTGCCATTGCTCCCAAGTTTCCTGCGAGATAGCTTCCATTTCCGTCTTGCGGTCGCGGCCCATCAGTGCTTCCACAGCCTTACGCGGACTTCTTTCCTTGAACAGAACATGATAGATCTGATCGGTAATCGGCATTTGCACACCGAGCTTCAGTGAAATGGCATAGGCTGCTTCCGTCGTGCGAATACCTTCCACTACCATGCCCATGGAATCCAGCACCTCAGCCAGAGGCTTGCCCTGACCCAGCAGTGAACCTGCACGCCAGTTGCGGCTGTGCTGACTGGTGGCTGTAACCACAAGGTCCCCGATTCCAGCCAGACCAGCAAACGTAAGCGGATTCGCTCCGAGCTCTACCCCGACCCGGGAGATCTCGGCCAAACCACGAGTCAATAGCGCAGCTTTAGCATTGTCGCCAAACCCCAGACCATCAGAAAGACCTGCGCCAAGCGCAATGATGTTCTTAAGCGCTCCGGCCAGTTCTACCCCTACCAGATCACGGTTCGTATATACCCGGAAATCATTATTGATGAACAGTTCTTGCGCAGCGGCTGCACGTTTGTCGTCATTGGAAGCCACGACAACCGTTGTCGGACAAAGGCGCACAACTTCTTCAGCATGACTTGGCCCGGAGAGCACCACTACCTGTCCTTCAGGACAGCCTAGCTCTTCGGATATCACGGTAGACATGCGCTTCATCGTCTCCGATTCGAAGCCTTTGGTCGCATGAACGCAGAGCATATCTTCCTTCCAGAAGGGCTTCAGACTGCGCGCAACCTGCCGCATGCCCGAAGAGGGTGCCACAATAACCACAGCGCTGGAGCCAGTTACGGCGCTCTCCAAATCCGTTGTCGCAATAATGTTAGCCGGCAGATTAATTCCAGGCAAATAATGATGATTGGTATGGGATGTATTAATTTCAGCAGCCTGATCAGGGTTGCGCGTCCACAGATAAACCTCCCGGTGATTGGCTGCCAACACACTTGCCAGCGCCGTCCCCCAGCTTCCCGCGACCAGCACAGAAACTTTATCAGACAACGCGGTTTCCTCCTTTAACCTTGGAGCCGATCTTGTTCTCACGGCCCCCGGCGATCTTCACAATGTTGGTCCGATGACGCCAATAAGCAAAGATAGCAATAACAATGCTTGTCCAAAGAATCGGCGGCGTATAATCAGTCAACAACAGAAAGAGTGGTGTCAACGCTACAAAAATAAGCGAACCCAGAGATACATATCGGGTAATGACAATAGCTAAAATGGCGATGATCCCGGCGGACAGCGCAGGCCAGAACGCAAACGTAGCCATCACACCGATCGTAGTAGCAATGCCTTTGCCCCCGCGAAAATGAAAATACACCGGCCAATTATGCCCCACAATGGCAGCAATTCCGCAGAGTGCCGCTGCCCAGGTGCCCCAGCCGAAAAGCCAGGTGCCCAGCCATACTGCGGCAATCCCTTTCAGTACATCCAGAACCAGCACCAATATCGCAGGACCTTTACCAAGAACCCGTAAGGTATTGGTTGCACCTGCATTGCCGCTCCCATACTGACGGATATCAATGCCTTTCAGCAGCTTCGCAAGCAGTACACTAAAGCTGACGGAGCCAAGCAAATAGCTGACAACGATAACCAGAATTTCAAGCGCCACGCTTCTTCTCCCCTAACCTTCGTCTGATTTGCGCCGTGTAAAGAGTCTGATCGGCGTTCCTTCGAAATTAAACGCCGCCCGGATTTTATTCTCCAGATAACGTTCATAGGAGAAGTGCATCAGCGACGGATCATTGACAAACACGACAATCGTCGGAGGCTTCACGGCAACCTGAGTTGCATAGTTGATGCGCAGACGACGTCCTTTGTCCGTTGGCGGCGGATTAATGGCAACAGCATCAGAAATAACATCATTAATCAGATGCGTCGTAATCCGAAGCGCATGCTGCTGTGCCGCGTGTTGAACTACAGGCAGCAGCTTTTGCAGACGCTGTTTGGTCAGTGCGGACAAGAAAACTACAGGAGCATAACTCATGAACAGGAAATGATCGCGAATCTTGTTCTCAAAGTTCTGCATCGTCTTGTCATCTTTCTCTACCGCATCCCACTTGTTCACTACAAATATAGATGCTTTACCCGCATCATGAGCATAACCGGCAATATGCTTGTCCTGATCAATAATGCCCTCTTCGCCATTAATAACAACGAGCACGACATCCGCGCGCTCAATCGCACGCATTGCACGCATAACGCTGTATTTCTCGGTATTTTCATATACCTTACCGCGCTTACGCATACCCGCAGTATCAATCAGCACGTAACGCTGTCCGTCCCGTTCAAATGGCGTATCGATCGCGTCCCGCGTTGTACCAGCAATATTGCTGACAATAACGCGCTCTTCTCCCAGGATCGCATTGACCAGCGAGGACTTACCAACATTCGGACGGCCGATCAAAGCAACACGGATCACATCGTCATCATATTCCTCTTCCGTTGGCTCTGGGAGGCGCTCCGTAACCGCATCCAGCAAGTCTCCCAGACCGGTACCATGGCTTCCCGAAATACCAATTGGATCGCCAAATCCGAGGCTGTAGAATTCATAAATATCTTCCGTACGCTTCATGTTATCCACTTTATTGATGGCTAGCACCACCGGCTTGCCGGAACGGAACAGAATTTGAGCAACTTCCTCATCGGAATTCGTTAATCCGCTTTTGGCCTCGCACATAAAGACGATGACATCAGCTTCCTCAATCGCCAGTTCCGCCTGAACGCGGATCGATTTCAGAATTGCATCTTCACCGTCAATTTCAATCCCACCAGTATCAATTACACTGAACGAAGTACCGTTCCAGTCCGAAATACCATAGATCCGGTCACGTGTAATCCCCGGTTTATCTTCTACAATGGCTAATCTGTCGCCGATCAACCTGTTAAAAATCGTCGATTTCCCGACGTTAGGCCTCCCAACGATCGCCACTACGGGTCTTGCCATATTCATTCCTCCTGTCTTCCTTACGTTACTCATCATAGCAAAAAACTATAAAATTGGCTAACCGTATCTTCGGGTAGTATCCACTTCTACCGTTCAGCCAAAAGCACCAGTAAAAACACAATCGGCGAACCCCCGTATTGAGGGTTCGCCGATTACTTTACCCGGTTAGATTCCCCATCCCTGAAAAGACGGGGTATCCGTTTCTTTCTGGGTTAAGGGATTAGTTGCCCTTGAATTTGTCCAACTTGTCGCCGAAACGCTCAGCAAGTGTGAAGCTGAGGCCTTCGTTGCTCAGAGAAACATTTGGATTGTTAAGCACTTCTTTAGGTGCTCTGTCTCTGCTTGGTCTTTCCGGTTTAGCGGAAGGAGCAGGAGCTTCCTCAGTTTCTTTGATGCTCAGGCTAACGCGTTTTTCGGACGGGTTGAAGTCAAGTACTTTAACTTGAACTTCTTGTCCTTCTTTCAGCACTTCATGCGGAGTGCCGATATGTTTGTGGGAAATTTGCGAGATGTGAACTAGACCTTCAACACCTGGAAGCAATTCCACGAATGCGCCGAAGTTCACCAGACGTTTAACTTCGCCTGTAACAACATCGCCGATATTGATTTTGCCTGCTGCAGAATCCCAAGGACCTGGAGCAGCTGCTTTGATGCTCAGGCTGATTTTTCCTTTTTCAGGATCAACCTTAAGTACTTTAACAGTTACTTTATCGCCTTCGGATACCACGTCAGATGGTTTATCAACATGGTTCCAAGCAATTTCGGATACGTGTACAAGACCGTCTACTCCGCCCACATCAACAAATGCGCCGAATTGAGTCAGACGTTGTACAGTACCTTCAAGTACTTGGCCTTCAGTAAGCTCAGCCATGATTTTTTGCTTGTTGGCTTCGAATTCTTCTTCAAGAACTTCTTTAGCCGACAGGATTACCTTGCTGTTCTCACGGTCAAGTTCTTTGACTTTCACACGCAGGGTACGTCCTTTGTAGTCGCTGAAATCTTCAACGAAGTGACGCTCAACCATGGAAGCTGGAATAAATCCGCGCGCGCCAACATCTGCTACCAGACCGCCCTTAACTACGTCGGCCACAGTAACTTCGAAAGCTTCTTGGGAAGCAAAATACTTCTCAAGATCTTCCCATGATTTTTCGCTGTCGATTGCACGTTTGGAGAGCACAAGGCTTTCCTTGTTGTCGTTGATGCTGACAACTTTGCACTCTACTTCCTGTCCAACTTCGACAGCTGCAGCAGCGTTGTCAAGTTGTACAGAAGAAAGTTCGCGAATTGGAATCACACCGTCGTATTTATATCCAATGCTTACATAAGCTTGGTTATCTTCGATTTTGACGATTGTTCCTTTCACGGTATCGCCTTTTTTCAAAGAAATGATTTCCAAATCTTCCTGGTTAGTCACTTCTTCGTTGTTTCCAGCAGCTTCCACAGCTTCTGTTGTTTCTACGGTTTCGTTGTTCTCAACATTCTCCGCAGCTTCCTGATTTCTAATTTCCTCAGACATGTGATTACCCTCCTCGATTCAAAACCCCATTTATTTAAACCCGCGTAGAGCAGAGTTCAAAACAATCATTACCTTAAAATCTTACCACTAGGATACCGGATTTGAAACCTAGCTTGTGCTTGGCTTTCCAGTCTCCATCATCTCATGAATCCGAGACATAATGACATCAGTAACGGCATCCAGAGAATCGCTTCCTGCTCCCTCGAAGGAACTGAGGTCAATGGGAGCTCCATAAACTACAGTCATCCGGCGAAAAGGCTTGTACTCGCCGATAATCGCCGCCGGAATAACAGCCGCTCCGCTGCGAAGCGCAAAGCTTGCTGCACCTTTCTTCGCAGCTCCAGCATCGGAGTTGCGGGTACCTTCGGGGAAAATGCCCATTACATTACCACTACGAAGTGTAGTAAGGGCTGTCTTAATGGATTCTTTGCTTACACCGCCACGCTTGACAGGAAAAGCGCCCAACTGTCTGATGAGCCAGCCCAGAACAGGAACCTCGAAAAGCTCCGCCTTTGCCATATACTTCACCTTACGCTTCAATTTAATGCCAATCGTCATGGGATCAAGCAGGCTGATGTGGTTCGCGCAGAGTAGTACCCCGCCTTCCTTTGGCACATTGTCTCTCCCTATGATTCTTAATGGAAAGACAATAGCGTAGATCACACGGAGTATTCCAACGCAAATGTTATAAATCATAAATGATTTCTCTCCCCGTCAACATAAGATCTGCAGTGTGACACGATGGCCTCTACAACCTGAGTGATATCCATTAACGTCGTATCCAGAAGAATCGCATCTTCCGCACGACGCAGCGGCGATATTTCCCGTCCTTCATCCAGACGGTCACGCTGGGCAATATCATGTTCAAGCTGCTGCAGAGTCACCTCTTCCGTATCCCTGAGCTCCTTGTAACGGCGAAGCGCGCGCTCCTCCACACTGGCCGTCATGAAAATCTTCACTTCGGCATCCGGCAGCACGGTCGTACCGATATCGCGGCCGTCCATCACAACCCCCTTGCGTAGTGCCATCTGGCGCTGCAGGTGACTGAGCCTGGATCTTACACCCTCGATCTTGGAATACTGCGACACTAGGCCGCTGACCTGAAGACTGCGGATATATGGGGTCACGTCTTCCCCATTGATCGACACCTTCTGCCTGTCCTTCTCCGGAATCAGTTCCATCTCCATGCCGTTAACGGCTCGGTTGACTTCGCTCTCATCTTCCGGCACAATGCCTTCACGGATCATATACCAGGTTATCGCCCGGTACATTGCCCCTGTGTCAACATAAATGTAAGAAAGATTCTGGGCAACCAATCGGGCAACAGTACTCTTGCCTGCCCCGGCAGGTCCGTCGATAGCGACGTTAATTCTGTCGTTAATATGTGTACCCTGCCTATCCAACGGGGCATTCCTCCTCAAACACGCTTTCATAAGAAAAGCATCTGGCGATGACATTTCAAATCAGCATTGACTTCATACCGGCAGGGTGCTCCCGCCGATATTATCAAGAAAAAAGCAGGCATTGCCTGCGACTTATGAAATTATACCACAGTTTGTACGTCAGTGCAAAACCGCACAGGTCGTATCACACCAGAAAAAAGCCCTACCTGTTGCGGAAATCGAACTGACGCTCAAAGCAGTAGCGGATTATTTTCTGGCGTTCGGTATCGGAAATCGCAGCAAACTTCAGCATCGCCAGACTACGCCCGTTCTCCAGCGTTTTGATCCGCACCACCTCGCCCTCAAAATTCACATGTTCTGATGTACCATTGCGGTAAGGAACTAATAACCAGCAAGAAAGTTTGTCCTCTACATCGAGCTTTACCTTGGCATCGGTCAGAAAGGAAGTTCCTCCGCCGCCGACATCCTCCGTCCGTACGAGAAAACGGTTGCCATTGCTGCTCTTCACAGCTAGCTCCAATTCTGCGCTTACCCGTAAAAAGCTCCGCCGCTGGATCTTGAAAATGGATTCTGGTGCAGGCTTGCGCACCCGAACCATCCGGATTACATCCTCCTTGAAACCTACAACGTGGGTGTAAAAGTAATTTTTAATGCCGCCCTCAGTCATAAAGTAGACCGAAAGCTCGTCCCCAACCGTCAATTTCTTCAGCCTCCCGCTGCCCTCTTGCATCGGGATTTCAATCAAAAAAGCTTCATCTTCCGTCTCTGCGATTCTCGATCTATATTCAACTTCTGCTTCGACAGCATCACTGGAAGCGACTTGAATGTATAGATTGTCGTTGATTTTGGGATACAAAGGTGTCACCGCCACATGAATTAGTAAGATATTCTAATTCTAATTATAGCATGGCCTTTTGCAGCCCGGGTGAGAAATATATTCGTGATGGCAAGAAAAAAGGGCAGCAGCCCTTTAAGGGTGCGCCCTGCTTGATTGGCTCTCTTTTCCGGAAGGTCATCCGTTATTTTTTCTGAGCCCCAGAGGAGGTTCTGATCTGTTCAACCGATTCTTCGGTACCATCCTCTGCATTCAGATAGATACGGTATTTGGAGCCATTAATCGCTCCACCGAACTCATAAGTCAGCACTTCTGTGGAATCATCGTTCTTAATCCAGGCTAAGCGGTTATAGCTTTCCTTAAAATCTTTATTCAACAATTTCCTTGCTTCTGCCAAAGAAAGCTTCGGCTTCGGAATCTCCCGTTTATCTTTATGTTGATTCACATAGTCACTGGCTTCAAACCCGGTTGCTTCCCCTGTGTCGAGTCCGACACGGACGGTTATTTTCTCCGGATAAATCAGGACGTCACCCTGCTTCGTAACATATGTCAGGTTCCCCATGTTATCGTACTGATCGGCACTTACAGCTGTCATATGAGGAAAGCCCTTCTTATTCAGGAACTGTTCTGCTCTGATCACCGCTTCTTTCATGGAGACCTTAGCAGGCCCTACCTCGCGGTTATTGTGGTAAGAGATCAGCAGACCGCCATTTTTGGTGAAATCCATACTGATGAGCTGTTTTTGATTTGAGCCGGTAACCGTGGCAGTATAAGACTCCCACTCCGTACCCTTCCCATTCTCTCGAACATCCACTTTGGCATTAGACCCGGCATCGGCGAATTTGATCGCCTTACTTCGAATCTGTTCAGGGGTTACGGGAGCACCACCCAGTTTCTTGACAGAGCGCTTCTCATAAATACTTGCGACGGAAGGACCCCAATCCAGCTCCGGGTATTCGCCAACCCGCTTGTCCACGGTCTTGAACCCGTCGATAATCGTGTTGTCCTCCGATTTGTTCTCTGTCGCCAGGGCTGTCTCCACATCCATCCAGCGCAAGCGGTTGCTGATAACCTTATTCTGTACGTCCTGCAAGTTCTTCGAGATTTCACCCGAGTTGGTGTAGAGTGTCTTCAAGTTTTGAAGTTCACCATCAGTAAGAGGTTTTTTGGTAAAATCCCGCACGGCGGCTTTATAAGAGAAGTTAGAGATTTTGGAGAGAAACTCCTCTGTCTTGCTGAAAGGCAGTAAGGTCAGCGGCAGTTGGTTGATTTCATTCTGCGCCTCGCTGGTCAGACGCCATACGTTAACAAGACCTTTACGGTGCGTCCCGCTGGATGCAGAGTTGACCGCAAGCGTATTTCCCAGTTCACCGTGCAAACGTTCCACATGATAAGAAAGGTCGTGAAAGGCCCGTTGGTACTGGTTCTCTGCCTTAAGCAAAATTGAGTTCTTCTCCTGATTCTCCTGGTATCCCCACACAAGCGCTCCAAGCAACAGCAGCGCGGTCAAGGGGAACATTACAGCACTTAATCTTTTGTACATATGGCTGCAAGACTCCTTTCGATAGCTAATTGCCGTTAGTTTGACAATAACCGAGAAGTCTTATGCATAAAAAGAATCAGCTTTACCGCTCACACAAAAAAATCCCCGCATAATGTGGGGACCCGGCGCAGCAAAGATAGTTCTATCATAACAGTCTCCTGCCGTTTAAATTCTCTCTTCAATATGAAAGCCACTGCTGTTGCTGCACAGGCATTGCCTGAAGCCGGTTTGAATGACACCCTGCTCCTTGACCCCTCTTAAAATATAGGTCTCCCCGCAGTTTTTGCAAATGATTCGAACCTTTACCCGCAAAAAAAGACACCTCGCTACTCTGTGGAATTCCTTGCTGAGGAATTGCTTTTAGAGTAAGTGTGCCCAAATTTGCTACATGTTAATCTCTTCTTCTCGCTTCAGAACCCGGAATGGGGATCGATTGTTAGCCCGGGCAACCTTGCCCATTCCCCCATACCACAGGAAGGCCATTAGAGGAACGATAAACCAAATCCAATAGTTTGCTGTTGTGTTCAAAATAAAATCGTAAATCCCATGCCAGATCCATGGGAGAACCAGTGAAATGGCCAGAATCCACCGCGTTCTGGCCCCTTTTGAGAACTTGGCCCTGCCCATGTGATACCCCATAATTACGCCGAACATGGCGTGTCCGGAGACAGGAAGCAGGGCGCGCAGAAACATGGAGCCGATGGAGGCATGGCTGTACCAGGCGTACATTACATTTTCTATTGTTGCAAAGCCGAGCGAGATTGCTACGGCATATAGTATTCCATCATATGGCTCGTCAAATTCGGTATGGTTGTAAATCATATGGTACAGCACAAACCACTTCAGACATTCTTCCACGCCGGCCGATATGAGGAAAGATTCCACATACGGACCGTCGCCCCAGCCCAGCATAAGTCCTCTTTGAATAATCATTACCGGAAAAACGATCAGAAAACCAAGAAGAAACACTTTGATAACCATGTGCAATGGTTCCTGATCATACTTGTCTTTCAGATAGAAAAAAGTTAGCAGAGCTAGTCCTGGCGCCACTGCCGACGAAATAATCGATAAGATAAGCACCGAACAACCTCCCTGCATGTTAAGAACCGGGCACATGCCCAGCTCTGTTAATCCAATTTTCAACTAAAAAGCTACCTGTTCCATAAAGCAAAACAGGGCTGACAAGCAAGCTTCAGCCCTGTCTCTCTCTGATTATTCCTGCCGTTTAAAGTGCGTGCAGAGCACTTCCACTGCATTCTCCGCCATAACAGTCTTACCGTATTCAGCCAGTACAGCGTCTGTAATCGATGACGAATCACCAAATTCAGACAGCACGGCCACTAGACCAGATAAAACAGATTCTTCGTATTCCTTCGGATCGAAGTAGAGATACCATTTATCATTATAAGAATACAGTTTTCCTCCGGAAGTAATGTTGCCGATGAGTACATGGGCCGCTTCAATCAGAACCTCAAAATCGCGGAATGCATATACAATGGAGTCGCTTTGTTCAAGAGTAACTTCCATTTCGTAAATCTCTTCGGGCAATTCATCCTCCCCGGACGCACCGTACTGATGGTGATCATATTTTCCCCGGGTCACAATAACGACCATGCCTTGTGCGGGCAAAGCGAACACTTCCACGGCCAGCGGACCTGTAGCGTCAAAGCCAAGTTCGCTGTACGCCTGATCCATCATCTCCGTAAACAGGTCGTGCACCTTGGGAACTTCCTGCCACATATCTTCCTTCTGGATGCCCCGCTCGCTCAGGTCGTCAAAAGTGAGGAAAATCCGTATCTTATCTTGACCTAATCTCTCTATTCTCATGACAGGATCCTCCTTTGCAAGCTCAATTTATTATAATGTATGATGAGTCCCGAGTAATGAGCCAAAAATGGTTACTATGTATGTATGTTATCATTTTGGCGCCATAAATGCACGTAAATAAATATAAAATCCGCACCCCATTTCCAAGCTGTATTCCATGATGAATAAAAAAGAATCATTTTGCGGATATGTGCATCCTCAAAATGATTCTGCAAGAGCCTTTTCGGTTACAAACCCGGTATGGCTGAGTGCGTATCTTTCAGAATCTTCTCGACTTCCTGCTTCACATCAGGGTTGCTGCTGATAAATTCCTTCAGCATTTTCAGATTGGATTCTTTCGACTGGACCGGGGATTCGGACTTTTTATGCTCACCCTTGCCCGATTTGCTATCCGGCTCATGGCCTTGGTCTTGGTCTCCAGATGCCGAGGTATTTCCAAATCCGGTCATAGCCATGCCGAATAATTTTTCTTTGGCCCGATCACCGGCGCCGTGCCCGTTCGCCCCTGATTGTCCTAGCGAAGACATGAGCGCGCTGCGTTTTTTCGAGATGATCATACTGGCCGCGGCACCCAGCAAAACTCCGCATAAAAATGACGAAGTATTCATATCCTCAACCTCCTTGTATGGTAAAATCATGTCTAGTGTTCGCGGAAAGAATCCGGCTCATACAGTCTAATAACAGGAAAGCGAGTTGAAAAAAGTGGGTAAAGCAACAATAGCGCTGCTGCTCTCCGCCTTTCTGCTGGCATCATGCAGCAATAATGGGGGCTCTTCTGAAGCAGTGAACAACACAGGGAATTCACCTACAGCAGCTCCGTCGCAGGAAGCATCCGCAGTACCGGCGGGAACAAATGATTCTGCAACTAACACCGGGAACTCTGAAGAGAATCCGGCAAGTCCTTCCCCACAGGCAAATCATGACGCGGAGAGCAGTACTGGCGGCAATGAACAGGCGGCTGAAATTCCGCTTCTGTACCATATGAACAAAAATTATGATATCGTTCCGAATGAGGAAGGCACGCCCAAGAAAGTTGTCCTCCTCACCTTCGATGACGGACCCAAGGAAGCCAAAATGATCAATTCGATTATAGATACCTTGGACAAGCACCATGCCAAGGCCATTTTCTTCATGAACGGATACCGGATTAAGGAGCATCCCGAGCTATTGAAGCTTATTCACGAACGTGGCGGCATTCTCGGCAATCACAGCTGGGATCATATCGAATTAAAGAATAAGCCTTATGACACCGTGAAGAAGCAGATTGAAGATGTTCAGACCGCTGTTAAAGACATTACAGGTGAGACACCGCATTTCTTCCGGCCTCCCTACGGTGCGGGCGGCGATGTCGGCAAGAAGGTTGCTGCGGAGAATGGCATGCTCTACATGACCTGGTCCGTAGGCTCCCTGGACTGGGAAATGAAGGAGAAAGACAGCAACAAGACCGAGAAACTGATAGGAAACGTAACGGACCAGCTTCACTCCGGAAGCAACATTCTGATGCATGAGCTGCCATGGACAACTGAAGCGCTGGATAAGCTTCTAACGACTCTAGAGGAGAAAGGCTATAGCTTCGTGGACCCCCGCAGCATTGAACTGAAGATGCGTTGAGAATGGAAGACAATTTGACCGCTTACTTGATATCGTAAAATCAAGGGGTTGTGTCAAAAGTAAATAAGCCCCTTCAAGTAGGCAGGACAGAGGTAGAAAGTTCAAAAATAGACAGTTCAAAATCAGCGCCCCATTGAGCAGCGTTGATTCTAAACGAAGAAGCTCCCCTCTTGGTAGACAGAGATAATCATAAACTCTGCTACGACTAGGGGAGCTTTTTCATGTTAATTCAACATGTTAATTCAAATAGTGGATACGGTAGAGCAGGCTCCAACTCGAGGGCAGGATCTGAAGGTCAGGAACTGTTAATGAAGGTCAGTAACTATAAGCAAATTGGGACCTTAAACCGCCGTCGTTGCGCATGTCGTTCAGAATGGTGGACTGGTCAGAGATCGGTGTAAGTCCTTACACCCTACCTTAGGAGCTAGGCGCTGAGTTGGGCACTGGGATTTGGGTTTGGGGTTTGGGGTTTGGGGTTTGGGGTTTACTCTGAGTTTTGCTCTGAGTTTTGCTCTGAGTTGGGCTTTGTGCTCTAGGCATTGCTTTGAGATTGGCACTGAGCTTGTTCTGAGCTTGGGCTTCACTTAACAGGAAAAAGCACCGTTATTTCTCCCCTTTTCTAAGGTTCTATTCGGATTAACGGGAAATTATCCAGTTAATCCCCCTCTGTTATAAGAAAATAGAGGGAAACCCTAAAGATTAAAGGGAGTTTTTCCCGTTATTTTTGTAAACACTCCCTTTTTCGAATCAATAACGGGAGTATTTCCAGTTGTTCAAGCACCTCATGACATCCACTTTTACTGTACAAGATCGGCACCCCTCAAGGCCAAGTGGGTTTGGGTTTGGGTTTGGGTTTGGGTTTGGGTTTGGGTTTGGGTTTGGGTTTGGGTTTGGGTTTGGGTTTGGGTTTGGGTTTGCGCTTTGACTTGCGCTTTGACTTGCGCTTTGACTTGCGCTTTGACTTGCGCTTTGACTTGCGCTTTGACTTGCGCTTTGACTTGCGCTTTGACTTGCGCTTTGACTTGCGCTTTGACTTGCGCTTGCCCATCCCTGCTCCAGAATGTGGTCGTCGACCACAAAAAGAACATGGCGGTTCAGGAATCTTCCTGAGCACCACCATGTTCTTATTTTGCATTATTTTTTTAAGTAGATGGACTTCTCATCAAGGAATTCACTTGTTTTGGGACAGTCCCTTTTTCATATGTTACACAGGTTCCTTACAACGTAACGTGAGTACATGCATTTCGGCAGGACTGCCCCAACGAATCGGCAAATGCGCCGTACCGAAGCCACGGCTGATCAGCACCTGTGCAGCCCCGCCTGAACCATCGTTGCGGGGCCACGGATACATCCCAGCCTTGTAGTGATCGTAAAAGCTTTCCACACGCTTGCTGCCGATAAGTGGCAGAATCACCTGACCGCCATGGGTATGCCCCGACAGCACCAATTCGCCTGGAACTGTACGCCTTTGTGACAACCACATCGGATCATGCACCAGAAAGATTCTGCAGACGTCAGAACCTGAACCGGACAATTCCGGCAGTGGGGCATACGCTGTCTTCCCGCCTCGCTTGGGGAAATCCACTCCAGTCAGCCAGAATGCTGCTCCCTTACGTTCAATAAGAACATTCTCATCGAGCAGGAGCCTTACACCGCTGTTTCGGATAATCTCATCTACACGTTCTATGTCCGCCTTATAGTCATGATTGCCATGAACTGCATAAGTAGGTGCGATGGATACCAACAGTTCCATATTTTCAGCCAGACGATCTAGCGGACTATTCTTTTCGGTCAGGTCGCCGCCCGCAAAAACAGCATCCACTTTGCCTTTTAGTGCCTTCAGCATATCCGAAGGGAGCCTCCGCCTGTGAATATCGGTTATGAACAGAATCCGATAGCCGTCAAAAGATGCGGGCAGACTCTCCAAAAATATTTCCTCGGCAATAATTCGATTCTTAAATGCATTCCTCACCATCAGCAGCACAAATGTGCCCCCTGCTAAGAGCAAAAGGGATCCAATAATAATGAAGATGGGCAAAATTACCATAGATCACCCAATGGCGGAGCACCCTTAATTCCCCATGTCAAAAGAAACGCTAGCAGCAAAACGAATAGAAAAATCAAGGAATTGACGAACATTTTACTGAGGCGGACACGATCAGAGGAATAAGTTTCGGTGCGGGACGGGGTTGACTCTTCACCAGTGTTCCCTTTATCGGGAGGCGTAGCCGCGCCAGACTGGCGACGACCCTTACGAGAAAGCGTAGCTGGCGGCTTTAGCGTGCTAGGACGAACCGGCTCATCTACAGCAGGATGGCTATTTGTCCCAGTCGACGGTTTGGCTTTGACAGAAGTCTGCTTCCGACTTTTCTTCTGCCGGGATTGAACCCGGCTTAATTGCTCGCTCATGACTCCCTCCTGTAGCGGATGACCAAACCGGAGAAGAGGTCGATCACGAAATGACATAAAATAGGCGCCCAGAGACTTCCTGTATGGATATAAATATAACCTAGTCCATAGCTGCTCAAGAACACCCAGCCCGTAGGTATCCAGTGTCGCAGATAACGTACATGAATCAGAGCGAACAGAATACTAGTCCAATATGGACCAAATGCATGTTGAATCGCTCCCCGGAACAGCACTTCCTCGCATACTGCCACCATGGCCGCGATCAGCACGATATGCCAGATGGGCCGGGCGCGGAATAGCATATCATTGATGCCCCCGTCATCCATTGTTTCCTCGGGCACAATATATGTCATTAAAAAGTCAACAATTAGCATTAACCCAGCCAAACCAAGGCCCCAGTACAGAAATTGTGTGCTTTCGGGCAGATTTATGACTTGAAGCGGATTTCTTTTCTGTAATAAAATCCAGATCAAACCGATAAATAACGTAAGCCCTTGTGTAATGTAGAGATTAAGCAAAAGAAGACGGTCTGTAAGCTGCTGCGGTTCTACCCTTTTTACTTTGATATCACCAATCTTAAATTTTTTTCTCATCTTAACCTGCCTGTTCTATAATGATTTTTCCGGGCAGCTCCCAAAGTAGAGTCCGTCCTTAGCGATTACTGCAAAATACATAACGATTATTTTCCCAGAAAAAGGAGCACTTAATTATGAAAAATCTAACCTCCCGAACCCAAATGCTGTACACTCTTGGATTTCTTTTCTTTCTGATTTCCGCATTCGCCGCTTTTTTTACGGGAGTGAAGGTTGGCGCAGATAAAACGGAAGCAAAATACGAACACCTCCAGGAGGCCAAGAGCCCAGAGGAATCTTCTGGATCATACCAGCAGCAGGATCTTGTTACCTTCTATCATAACGTATTTTTGCCTTATCGGGAATTCAAGCGAAGCTGGAACAGCGAAGTCGACAAGCTCGCCCGAAGTACAGATACCCGTGAAAACGCCGCCACACTCAAGAACCTGGGTATCCTGGCTGACAAACAGTATAAAAAGGTTAACCAGGACTCTATTTTCAGCAATTCACCGCTGCTTCAGCAGTCCCAACTGAATATCCTGAAAAGTCTGACTCTCTTCTCACAGGCCTCCGGCAAGGTATCCGCCAGTGCAGGGGGAACGGAAACTGCCAAGCTGCTAAAAAGTGATCCTTTTACAGTCAGCGCAATTAAATTGGGCATGCAGTCACAAAAACAATTCTACGATTCCATGCTGAAGTGGGGTGCCAGAGCCAACAATAAGATACCCGCTACCACCAAGGAGATCAAAACGCTGAGCTTTGTCCAATGGAAGAAGATGCCGTTACTGCTCAAGAATGCGACAATCGCGGATATGCTGCTGAACCGGGGGATATTTGCGGGGTATGATCCCCAGGACATCACAGCAAAAGTGGACGATATGATTTACTCCGGCACCGCAAGCTCGCTCAAGCTCGCAGACGTTCAGTCGTCTCTGACGCTGCTGATTTCCACAGGTGCTGTTCAGGAACAGGATTTCATCAAATGGCGGGATCAATATTATCCTAAGGAAACGATTCCCCAGCTCCCGTTCTTTTATGAATAAGACCAGTTACTGCATCATAACGAAAAATGAGGCTCACTTCAAGCAGACGTAAGACTCATCCTGCAAAAGCCTATTGACACATTTGGCATGGCCATGTTACATTATGAAAAATTAATCAAGCAAAAGCGATGATGGAACAAAGACGATGCTAGTCTACAGAGAGCCGGTGGTTGGTGCAAACCGGTGACGAACAGAACTCTTTAGCGCTCCTGAGATATTGTATCGAACTTTAAGTAGATGCAATCGGTTCACTCCGTTACCAGTGTGGCCTATGCAGGCCATTGAGGCTGCTTCTGACAAGGAGCAGTGAATTAGGGTGGTACCACGACAACTCTCGTCCCTTACTACGGCAGTAGTATGGGGTTGAGAGTTTTTTTGTATCTCCAGCATCCCAATATCCTTCTATCATATGGGCTATTGTCTTATTTTCGCGGGATAGTTGTATCCAATTTCTTTGATGCGACACCGCGTTGCTTCGTTATTTTTGTAGCGTTCTTCTTCATGACTGTAACAAAACAAGATACTACGGGTACTGTGGACCGCCCTTTCGGGGGCATCCTCAACATAAAAAGCTTTCTAATCATAAGGAGGAAGAGAAACCATGTTTAAAGTATTAGTATCGGATCCGATCAGTGATTTGGGGATTCAGCAGTTGATGGATGCAAATGATGTAACGGTTGACAAGAAAACAGGACTTAGCGAAGACGAACTCATTGCGATTATTGGGGATTACGACGGCCTGCTCGTGCGCAGCCAAACAACAGTTACTGAAAAAATCATTGAAGCCGGAAGTAAGCTAAAGGTCATTGGCCGCGCTGGCGTAGGCGTTGACAACATCAAGCTGGATGCTGCTACCCAGCGTGGGGTAGTTGTTATTAACGCTCCGGATGGTAACACCATTACAACTTGTGAGCACGCTTTTGCCATGATGATGGCGCTTGCCCGTCACATTCCACAAGCCTATGCCAAGACTATTGGCGGTACATGGGACAGAAAGTCTTTCCTCGGCGTTGAGCTGCGCGGTAAGACACTTGGCGTACTCGGCATGGGCCGGATCGGTAGCGAAGTAGCAAAGCGCGCCAAAGCCTTCGGTATGAGCATTTTGGCATTTGATCCGTTCTTGACAGCCGACCGTGCTGAAAAGCTGGAAGTGAAGCTGGCTTCTGTTGACGATATCGTGCGGAATGCGGACTTCATCACTGTGCATACTCCACTGACACCTGAAACACGTCATATTATTGCCCGTCCGCAGTTCGAAGTCATGAAAAAGGGCATGCGCATTGTTAACTGTGCCCGCGGTGGCATCATTGACGAGCTCGCACTAGTAGAAGCAATTGACAGCGGGATTGTTGCTGGAGCCGCCTTTGACGTATTTGAGAAGGAACCGCCTGAAGCTGACCACCCGTTCCTCTCCCATCCGAAAATTATTGTAACGCCGCATCTGGGTGCTTCAACCGTTGAAGCCCAAGAGAACGTTGCAATCGACGTTTCTGAGCAGGTACTCAATATCCTGCGTAACGAACCGTTCATTAATGCTGTTAACATTCCACCGGTAGCACCAAGCGTAATGAACAAGCTGCAACCTTACTTTAACCTTGGTGAGAAACTTGGTAGCTTTGCTACCCAAATCACCGACGCAGCGATCCGTGAAATTCACGTTGAATATGCCGGAGACCTCTCGGATGTGGATACACAGCCGCTGACCCGCTACATCGTGAAAGGGGTGCTTTCCCGTCACTTTGCTGGGGATGTTAATATTGTCAACTCCATGCATCTGGCCAAAACCCGCGATGTGAATGTTGTTGTGACCAAAGCTTCCAAAACAAAAGGCTTCACCAACCTCATCACCGTGACTTTGAAAGCTGAGCATGATGAAGAGCGTCTCGTAGCCGGCACCCTGCTTCAAGGCTATGGCGAGCGGATCGTACGAGTGAATAAATTCCCGGTTGATATTGCGCCGGAAGGTCATCAACTCGTCATCTCGCACAATGACAAACCGGGTATTATCGGTCTGGTAGGAACACTGCTGGGTGAGAACAACGTCAATATCGCCTCCATGCAGGTTGGACGCAAAATCGTTGGCGGTGCAGCAATCATGCTGCTCACTGTTGACAAGGCCGTTCCACAAGACGTGCTCGTGAAGCTGGCTGGACTTCCAGAGATCAATACTGCTGAGGAAATCGTTCTGCTGTAGGCTTCATGCTACTGCCTTAAATGATATCCATAGATACAACAATAAGCCATCTCCGCTCTTTAGCGGGGGTGGCTTATTGTACTTTACTCAGGAACACAGAATCACATTTGCTTAAATTCTATTTTATATATGACATCAACTGACATATTAATATGATAAACTTGAACTATAACGCTCAAGGAGGACA
Organism: Paenibacillus agri; assembly: GCF_013359945.1. Lineage (GTDB taxonomy): Bacteria > Bacillota > Bacilli > Paenibacillales > Paenibacillaceae > Paenibacillus_AQ > Paenibacillus_AQ agri. The sequence goes on from NZ_JABWCS010000218.1 coordinate 221,843, forward strand.
ACGGATATGAGAGCTGACCGGCTCGTTTCTATATTACTGCTGCTGCAAAATCGCGGCAAAATGACCTCCCGTGACCTGGCGCAAACACTTGAGGTCTCTGAGCGGACCATATTCCGGGACATGGAGGCGCTTAGCGCAGCTGGCATTCCCGTACTGGCAGAGCGGGGACGAGAAGGCGGCTGGATGCTTACCGAGGGCTATCGCACCTCCCTGACAGGTATGAAGCCCAAAGAAATTACCTCCCTCCTGCTATCTGCTGACTCTACGATTCTTAGCGACCTTGGCATCGAAGGGGATTTCTCTTCAGCCGCCCGAAAGCTGGAGGCCGTAGTAGCATCGCATTCCAGCAGCCCCACTTTTGATTCGATTCAACGGATTCATGTGGACGGGGCAAGCTGGCATCCCTCAGACGAGTCATATCCTTTTTTGGCGCTACTGCAGGACGCCCTTTGGCATGATCGTGTTGTCAAAATAACATACCTGCGCGATAACGAAGCCAGCGAACGGTTAATTCATCCCCTTGGACTCGTAACCAAACGCGGAGTTTGGTATGTCGTTGCAGAAAGCAGAGGTGAGCTACGGACCTACCGGGTGTCCAGACTACAACATGCAGAGCTAACGAATGACTTTTTCAAGCGCCCGGAAGACTTCGATCTTGGCCAGTATTGGCGGCAATCCACCCAGGCTTTCAAATCTGCCTTGCCAAGTTACCCAGCTAACGTGCTGATAAGGGAAGAAACAATGCAGGAATTCGAGCGGGAGAGATATCTTACCGTAAAAAACACTATCCCGTCCTCCCTCGCCGGGTGGCTGGAGATTGAGGTCGATTTCAACTCCCTAGAGTGGGGCTGCCGGGTACTTTTGTCATATGGGTCCAGTGTCCTGGTCCTTTCACCACAGGTACTGCAGGAGCAAGTACGACAAGCACTGATAGATACCACCGCATTATATGAGTCTATCGGACAGAATTTAGTCAAAAATTGTCCCGAATAGCATTTATGTCAGTTCTTACAATAGACCTATCCCCCTTTAATCGCCTATAATATTACAATACACAACATTAAAGGGGGACATATTTCCTATGGACTGGATGTACAAGCTGCCTTTGAAAAAAAGAATTGTCGCCGGATGCTACCTCGTTGCCGCTTTATTCTCCATCCCTGTTTTGGTTACATTTATTATTCTCGGCAAAATTGCTATCGGCATCATTCTGGTGGCCCTGCTTGCAACCCTGACTTACCCTCTTTCCCGCTTTGTTGAGAGAACGCTTACATCATCGTTCGATGACATCTCCAACGTAACGCATACGATCTCTAAGGGAGACTTTACGCATAGAGCCGACGAGAATGGCTCCATGGGTGATATCAGCCGCTCCTTTAATACGATGATCGACAAATTGAAGACCATTTTGACCGACGCCTCACAGATCACCCGTCAGGTTATGGATGCAAGCCGCGGCATCGAAGACAAGAATCAGAATCTGAAGATCGTCATGTCCCAGGTGGCGACCTCTTCTAATGAGCTGGCTCAAGGTGCCAACGAAATTTCGAGTGATATTGCCGGTATGATTGATTCTATTAAAGATATTGAGACTAAGGTCTCCAACTACGCACATTCAACCAAAGAAATGAACAAGAAATCTATACATACGCTAGAATTGGTGGAGCAAGGTCGCCAATCGGTGGATACCCAGGCAGAAGGCATGCGCAAGAATATCGAAGCTACACAAAAAGTGGCCGATACCATTGATGCCCTTTCCCATAACGCTCGTGGTATCACCATGATTACGAAAACCATCACCGAAATTGCGGAACAGACCAACCTGTTGTCTCTGAACGCTTCCATCGAAGCTGCCCGTGCCGGAGAGCATGGCCGTGGATTTGCTGTGGTAGCTCAGGAAGTACGCAAACTGGCAGAGGAATCAACCGCTTCGACCAAAGAGGTCTTCGGCCTCGTACGAAGCATTGAAAGTGACATTAAGGAAGCCATTGCGAACATCACCATCAATGAAGAAGTCGTTCAGGTACAGAATGAAATGATCATTCAAACTGCACAGATTTTCGGGCAAATTGTCCAAAGTGTACAATACATCACCGAGCAAATCGCCGCCTTCTCTTCGGAAAGCGACCTGATGCTGGACAGTGCTCTGAAGATCTCCTCAGCGATTGAGAACATTTCAGCAATTACCGAGCAGACAGCAGCCAGCACCGAGGAGGTCTCTGCATCGATGAGTGAGCAGATCAATGCCCTGCAGTCCGTTGCAGATGAGTCTGAAAAAATGACGTCAGCCGTCTTCCAGCTACAAAAAACGATTCATATTTTTAAATTTTAGGATTTGTCATAAAAAATTTATTTTTGTTTTTTCAACACAAAACAGCCGTATAAGTTCAAACTTATACGGCTGTTACTATAACTTATGAAACGTTTGCATTATATCACTTTCAGATCTTTCTGGAAGTTCATCTTCACAAATTAAGTTTATCCTCCCCCTGTCAAACACCCTACTTTTAACCCAGTCTCCTCCTGTGCAGTCCAATAGAAATTGAGCACTTGGATTCATTGCCTTTCATGAAAACCATCACCACAAATTTAACTCCAACTAATTTCTTCAATTAATATCTAATCTTGTCCATTAAGTTGTTTTCATCTAATTTGCATTTTTACACCAATCCCTTTAATACCATCTTGATTTCCCTCTGAATTATATGCATGTTTCCGGCCTATTTTGTAACCGCATTCGATTTTGCAATGCACCCTTGGATACATTTTAAATTAAAACTAAATTCCTACTTAATTTCATATTTTTCGTCAAATTCCGAGTTCGTTTGTGTAAAATATATTGACAAAGACGAGCTAGGAATATAATGTAAAGGAAAATTATTCTTATAATTAGTTATAAAATTTATATGGGCAAAATTCCTGAAAAGGAATGACGCAAAGCCATGGATCTACAGCCTCATTTTTTTGGGGGCCATGACTGCCAGGTTGCAGAGAAAACCAGGAGGATCGACTTAATTTTGCGGTCTGATTGGCGGTTTTTTGCTTCCAACCTGTGCTCCATTATTCGAGCACAGGTTTTGTTGTTTCTTTGTACCTGTTAGTATCGTTCTAAACATTTGGCATTACCAGAACGATAATATATTTATCTTTTACTTAACCCAATTCATTTACTTGAGAGGTGTTTTTTTTGAAGACAGTCGCAGATTATATGGCGGAGGCACTACGTAACCTCGGAGTAACCCATTCATTTGGTATTATTGGTAAATCCATTTGTCCCTTAGTTCTAAAGATGGTGGATTACGGTATTGAGTTTATTCCTGGAAGACATGAATCCAGTTCCGGCTTTGAAGCCGCAGGCTATGCGCTCAAGACTGGCGGACTAGGCGTTGCTTTCGGAACATCCGGGCCCGGAGGAACGAATCTTCTTACTGCAGCAGCCCATGCCAAAGCGAATAACATTCCGGTGTTATTTATTACAGGGCACCAATCCATAAAAGAACTAGGCATTCCGCAATGTCAGGATTCTTCCTCATATCTGGCTGACCTTGCAGATATGTTTAAACCAGCTACCCTGTTCAGTAAGCTCGTAGAACGTGGCGATAACTTAAGCACCATTTTCAATCATGCTATCTCTATTGCCCTGAGCGGTAACCGTGGTCCCGTTCATCTTTGCTTGCCATTCGACGTTCAGACTGAACTTCTGGAAGAATTCCCGGTAGTTTATCCAGAGCGTGAGTCGTTCGTTAGCATCTCCAATTATGACCGCATAATCAACACTATCAACAATGCTGAGAACCCACTGATTATTGCCGGTAAAGGTGTTAACCGTTCCGGGGCTCACAAAGAGCTGATCGAACTGGCTGAAACATTCAACATCCCTGTCGTGACCTCTCCTGGAGGCAAAGGCGCTATTCCTTGGGATCACCCGCTGTATCACGGTCCTGTAGGTGTCGGCGGATGTACACATGGCGATGACATGCTGAATCGTAGTGATTTGTATATCGTGCTGGGCTCCCGTCTGAGCGATATGACTATCTGTAATCTCAAACGCGAGAATCATCCAGAAACATTAATTCAGTTCGATAGTGACCCAACGTTTGTAGGCAAGATTCTGACCTCCAAAACTATACCGGTCACCGGGGATCTACGTGATAATCTTGTGTATTATCTTGAACGCTTGGATAGAGATTCTGTGACCAAACATAATACTCCAAGCTTTAACTATCGGGAAGAACTGCCTGAGCTTCCAGGCCTGTCACTCGCTTCAGTTATGAGCGTGATGAGTGACTTTATTCCATACAACAACACTGTGTTCGTGGATGATGGAAGTCATGGCTTTAATGCCGTTAAATGGTATAACGTTAAAAAACCGGGCAGTTTTGTGTTCGATGCCTATTTTGCCTGCATGGGTAATGCAATTGGCATGTCTATCGGCGCCAAGGTGGCATCACCGGATGAAACGATCTTCTGTGTGACTGGCGATGGATGCTTTATGATGCTGGGTGCAGAGATTAATACAGCAGTATGTAAGGATATCCCGGTTATTTTCATCGTTGTGAACAACATGCAGCTGGATATGGCGCTTAAGGGCATGGAGAAGACTACGGGCCGTATTGACGGAACCCTGTTCGAAGTCCCAATGGACGCTGTGAAGTTCGGCGAATCGCTTGGAGCAACCGGATATCGCTGTGAAACTTTGGATCAATTCTCCGCTGCGATTGCAGATGCAGTAGCCTTGAACAAGGTCGCGGTAATCGAACTGTTGACAGACCGTGACGAAGTACCACCTACTGCACACCGTGTAGTGAATCTTTAATCAGGGGGCCAATTTATGAGCGACAATTTGAACAAAAATATCAATAGTGGTCTCAACCACTTTGCTAACTTATCTGGGGAGTATGGTGCCAAAGCTTTGGCACCTATTAAAGACCATTTTCCAGATCTGGCTGAATACATTATGGGCGCCGCCTACGGTGACATTTTCCAGCGCAACACGATCGGTGATGACTGGAAAGAAGTTGCCGTGATCTCCGCCTTGATTGCGATGGGACAATACGAACAACTGGGCGTTCATTATGTTATGGCGCTAAGTGTAGGCGTCACTGAGGAACAGCTTAAGGGTGTTCTGCTTCATTTGGTGCCTGCTCTAGGAGCTCCGCGTGTAATCAGCGCCTTTAACGTATTGCTCGAAGTTTTAGAAGAAGTGAAGTAATATCTGTAAAATTCAAAAATTTACATTTTTCGACTTTATCATTGTAATTCTATCAATCATATGCTATTAATATAGTTAAATTATCCCAAAAATAAGTATAATATCGATTGCCGAAATTAGGGAATCAAAGTTTTTGGATAAAACTAATTTATAGGAGCGATGAAACGAATGGGTAAATTTATTTTGAACACAGATTCTGTTAAAAAGATTATCAATGTCGAATTGGATGGCACCTTCTCTGAAGAGGATGGCATCAAATCCATTCAAGCTTATCAGCAAACCATTAACCCGATCACTCCAGCAGACTATGAGCTACACTTTGATTGCAGAAAGCTTAACGTTACCGCTCCTAATGTCGTACCTCTGCTGGAAGGATGCTTCATCATGATCAAGAAGGATGGCTTTGCCAAAGTAATCCTAACCCTTGAGAATAACCCAATTCTTAAAATGCAATTGGCTCGTCTGGGCCGTAAATCTGGTCTGGATAACCTGGAAATCATCTCTACAGTTACTGCATAAGACATAACTTCATATTACAGCCTGTATCTTACCTGCTCATGCAACGATCCATCAGCTCATCACTAATAAGGGGGCAATTCAATGGCCGGCATACGCATCAGAGACATCGCTATTTATCATCCGAGTAACAAAATCGGTAATGATTTCTACATCAAACATTTTGACGATAGAGGAATAGAGATTCGTGGACTTCTGGCGGCATTGGGTCGTGAAACCCGCTACAGTATTGATAATGAGGACGAGAATGCACTGACTATGGGATTTGAGGCGGCCAGCAATGTGCTGGAGCAAGCGGGACTTGCTGGTGAAGATATCGATCTTATCGCCTTCTCCAGTCAAACGCCGGAATACATAATCCCGACCAATTCGGTGATCATGCACCGTTTGATTAATGCGGCTTCGCATACCATCTGCATCGATAGTAATGCAAACTGCACAGGGATGACTGCAGCCTTTGAACAGGTCAGCAGGCAGATGATGGCGAATCCCCGTATCCGCCGTGCGCTGGTAATTGGGTCTGACCATATCCTTCCACATGCCGACCGCAATAACCCGGTATACTATGCCGGATTCGGCGATGCTGCCGCAGCGGTCATCCTTGAGCGTGATGAGAACGCAGTTGGATTAATCGATTCTATCTACCAAACGGATACTTGTGTGTTGTACAATTCCGTCTTCCCTGCTGAAGGTTTAGCTAAATTGGGAACGAAGGGCATCGCTCCTGGCGAATTCAATGTAGAATTCACTCCCTTTGATGATTCCATTTGTGTAGACGCGGCTGTCGAATCGATCAAAACATTACTTGCCGATTCAGACATCGCTCCAGAGTCCATCAAAGCAGCCTGCTTCTCGCAGCTGTCTCTTCCCAATATACTCAGTGTTGCGGAAAAAGTCGGAATTGATAGCAGCGTAGCCGTGTATGTCGGGGATGAATTTGGTTATACTTCGACCAGCAGTCCATTTATTGCTCTTCATAAGGCTGTATCTACCGGACAGATCGAACGCGGCGATAAAGTATTATTCTGGACTGTCGGTGGAGGCATGCAGAATATTGCAGTGGTGATCGAATACTAAGCTTACTTATATAATTGTACCAATGAAGCATTCCAATAGCATTTTAATGCTGAGGAATGCTTCTTTTTCTATATTCAGCAGGCCTACGCAAAACCGATTCTAGGAGACATCTCTCCGGGTCTTAGGGATTATACTCATTTGTCTGTTAAAGGTGTTGCTGAAGGCGATAAGGGGCTGTACAGCTGTGTTTTGTTCCACGATGAACAAGATTAATCGGTTCCATTCAACAAAAAAGCACCTCCGAAGATCAGAGGTGCTGTCAGGCTTTGTTTAGAATTACTGTTTTTCGACAGGTAAGCGCAGTGTAAAGGTCGTTCCTTCACTCAATTTGCTCGCAGCCGAGATGTGACCATGATGGGATTCGACGATATTTTTAACAATAGCGAGACCAAGCCCCGTTCCTCCAGATTCTCCGCGGACACGAGCTTTGTCAGCCTTGTAAAACCGTTCAAAGATATACGGGAGGTCATCCGGCGGAATGCCGACACCTTCGTCCCGGATTTCGATCTCGACATAACGGCGGCTCTCCTGTACAGATTGACCAGCGACGATCAGAATCTTTTTCCCGGCAGGGGTGTGGCGGAAAGCATTATCCAGCAGGTTCGTGAGAACTTGCTCCAGCTTATCCTCATCGGCCGCCTTCAGCAAGAGTTCTTCACTTAACTTCCTGTATTGCAGATCAATACCACGTTCCTTGGACCTTACAGAAAACTTGCGGTAGACCCGTTCCAGCAGTTCACTCATATCGACCTGAGCCTTTAGCATATCTGTATGCCCAGCTTCCATTCGTGCCAGATCCAGCAGATCCTTCACGAGCCTGCCCATGCGCAGCGATTCATCATGAATGACCTGAATCAGTTCGCTGCTCTCCTCGGGTGAAGAGGCCATCCCATCAAGCAGCGCTTCGCTGTACCCCTGCATCATAGACAACGGAGTGCGAATCTCATGCGATACATTCGCTACGAAGTCACGCCGCATCTTCTCCAGCTTGACCTCCTCAGTTACATCACGCAGAACCGCTACAGCACCCCGGATATGGTTCTCGGAATACAGCGGTGCCATATGTACAGACCAGACACCCTGCCGGACATGCACGTTGGAGCGCTGGTCTCCCCCTTCCTGCAACGTACTCAGAAAGAGCGGACGAAGCGGTAACGGAACCTCTCCCTTGCTGATGATCTCCTCACCGGGCTCGGGGTCTGCTTCCTGCTCCCACTCCAGATTACGCCAGGTCTCCAGCAGAGATTGTCCATGCGGATTAGTCAGAATAATGTGACCATCAATGTCAAAGGTGACCACTGCATCACTCATACTGCGCAGAACACTGGACAGATGACCCTTCTCATGATTCAGACTGCGAATATTCTCTTCCAGCTCCGCCGCCATATGGTTGAAGGAGGTGGCGAGCTGTCCGATTTCATCACTGGTGACAAGGGTCAGCCGGGTTCCGTATTCGCCTTTGCGAATGTTGTTAGCGGCCTCGATCACCTGCTGCATCGGCTGTGTAATCTTAGTGAACAGAAATAAGGCAAAGAACGTCGTCAGAGAAAACCCAATCATGCATGTGTACAAAAATAAGCGCTTGATCGCCCCGGAATTGGCAAAATTACTGTCGATATAAGGCAACAGGAATAGTCCCAGTGTCATCAGTACGACAGCAACCAGACAGATGATCGTGACCCACAGCTTGCCGACAAGGCTTCTCCAGAAGTTCACCTATTTAGGTACCTCAAGTTTGTAGCCTACTCCCCATACGGTCGTGATCATGCTTGCAGATTCCGGCGATACTTTATTCAATTTCTCACGAAGACGCTTTACATGCGTATCTACAGTGCGCAAATCTCCGAAAAATTCATAATTCCAGACGTCCTTGAGCAGTTCTTCACGCGAGAACACCTTATCTGGCGAAATCGCCAGGTAATGCAGCAGCTCGTATTCCTTAGGGGTCAGGCTGACTTCCTGGCCGCCGGCAGTTACACGGTGAGCATCATGTTCGATAATAAGGTGCGGGAATACAATATTGTTGCTGGAATTGCTCTCCTTGGATAGAAAAGCTGTAGCCGAGGAGCGGCGCATAATCGCCTTCACCCGGTAGATGACTTCACGCGGACTGAACGGCTTGACGACATAGTCGTCTGCCCCCATCTCAAAGCCCTGCACCCGGTTGATCTCCTCACCCTTGGCGGTAAGCATTAACACTGGTGTCGATTTAACGCCGCGAAGTCTAGTCAGCACTTCAATCCCGTCAATGCCGGGCAACATTACATCCAGCAGAATCAGCCCGTAATCATTGGCTGTTGCTTTGCGAAGGGCAATTTCGCCGTCCTCTGCCTCATCAATTTCATAACCTTCTTTTTCGAGATACATCTTAAGCAGGCGGCGGATACGTTCTTCGTCATCCACGACCAGAATTCTGTTCAAATGATCTGCCATTTCACTACAACCCCTTCATCAAATACAGTAGAACGTTACCCTTACTATCGGCTGTTTTGGCAGATTTACTTACCGCTTAATCCGTTCCTGCATAGGAATGAAGTCCGGCAATGACCAGATTAACGCCAATCAGGGTAAACATTACGACCAAAAAGCCGAGTACGGCGAGCCATGCGGACTTGCGTCCCTGCCATCCGCGAGCAAGCCGTAAATGGAGATAGGCGCTATAAAACAGCCAGGTGACAAGAGCCCAGACCTCTTTGGGGTCCCAACCCCAGAATCTTCCCCAAGCCACTTGAGCCCATATCATTGCAAAAATCAAAGCCCCCAGTGTAAAAATCGGGAAGCCTATCGCTATCGCCCGGTAGGTGATCTCATCAAGATCATCAGCGTCGATACCGTCCATTGCGGGATGCAGGGCTGCTCCCAGCGGTTTGCGGATAATTAGCCGAATCAACCCGTAGAGAATTAGCCCGGAAAGGAGCGACCAGATTACGGTATTAAACTTCCGTCCCGCGTTCACGCCATTCATCCAGGAAGGCGCTTCAAACAACGGTTTTTTCATGCCCAGGAAGGGCTGGAAGCTCTCAATTTCGCTATGGTAAGGTGCCACAATAGGCGGCATTTTATAACTCACTCTCTCTATTGTACTATCTTCCTGCCCAGGGCTGTCAATCGTAACGTTCTCGCGGACAAAAATCGATTCGTATCCGGCTCCCCGGAAAGCAAAAACCGACCCCAGAAAGGCTATGATGACAATAATAGAGAACAAGGTAAATTCAACAAGCCGTTGCTGCTTCCGGTCATTCTTCTCCTTGCTAGTGAAGTTCACAGTGCGCAGGAGATACATGAGTCCCGCGGCAAAACCAACAGCAAAGAACGACTCGCCCAGCGCTGCCAGCGTAACGTGGATGTTCAGATAGATAGATTTCAGCGAAGGGATCAACGGCTGAACCTCCTGCGGGAACACAGCAGCATAAGCCATAATAATAATCGAGATAGGAACTGCGAACAGTCCCAGCAAGATTTTACGGTAAATAGCGAACATCACGGTAAACGCAACCATCACCATCATCGACAGGAAGGTCATGAATTCATACATATTACTAACCGGGATATGACCTGCCCCTGCCCAGCGGGTAAAGAAATAAGCCATGTGGCACAATAGTCCCAGTGAAGAGGCGATAAAAGCAATTCGGCCCCAGCGGGCAGTGTGTTCCTCCGGTTTGCGACCAGACCACTTCCGGCCCATAATGGCAATCGTGAATAGCATGAACGAACCGCTGTATAAGAAAAAGGCGGCTATAAAAACATCACTGCTGAAATCGAGTAAGCTCATGCTTGACCTCCCCCGTTGTCCAATGATTTTTCATCCACTACCATGTCTACCTTCTCCAGAATGGATACGATCTCACGTCGAAATCCGAACCAGTTCTTGTTCGTATGTCCTCCTAGGATTAGCTCTCCGTTCTGGACGGTTAGCCAGATGCGTCTGTGCTGCCAGTAGAAGCCCAGGACAAGGCCTAACATCACTATACCCGCACCTATCCATACAAAAGGCATGGCCCGGTCCACACGCACATTCAGGTATGCCGTAGATTCGGAAAAATCGACATCCTGCATGCTGCTGACTTCAAGCTCCAGAAAGCGATCTGCCCCGCCCAGCTTGTCGTTGATGCCTTCCTGCTGGAATTGCACCTTGTCAACCTGCTTAGGGAAATAAAAGTACTGTTGACCATCTGCCGGCAGGCCCGGTCCCTTGATCAGGAAGAGAAACGCCGGTGCATTGGGATATGGCGTTTTGGACACTGGCTGCCCGCTCTCGTTCAGACCAAAGTCCATGTACTTCTCTTTCAGGGTAAGCGTATAAGGTCCTGCCTCGAAGCTGCGCTGCGGATTCTTCATCTCCAGCTTGAATTTGCCGTACGCTTCCCCGGTCACCTTATTCTTAAGTTCCGGCTGTACTGAACGCAGGACAGGGGTGAGATCATAATCAAACTGATACGCTTTCAAACCATTGTAGCTCAAAGGAGAGTTGACCTGAATATCATGTGCGGCCACTTCTTTTAGCTGCGGTGTACGCGTCGGATCCCCACAGTCTGCTATACATTCGTACAGGACCGCCTTAGTTTCGTACAGCTTGGGCAGCACTTTTTTGCCCCGGAATTCTTCCGGCATTTCAGCTTCGGTGTAGAATTCTACGGTGAATTTCTCATTCTTAAGATAAAAGGTCGTATCCGGAATTGGCGTAACCTCCCCTTGCGGAAAGGCAAGATGCTGATCCATATTTAGACCCGGCAACCCTCTCGCAAGTACGGCAAGTAAAAAAATAATCAGGCCGATATGTATGACGTATGGCCCCCAGCGGCTGAAGCGGTGTTTCTCGGCGAGTAGCGCCCCGCCCTCCGTGATGACACGGTAACCACGCTTCTTCAGCGGCTGAGATATCCGGCCGACCCATTCCTCCGGCTCTTCCCCCATTTCCGTGACCAGCACGACCTTTTGCCGGGTCAGGAACTGTCGGTGTTTGCGGATTTTCTGTCTTGTTAGCGCTTTATAAAGTGGAAGCACGCGGTCAAGGCTACAAATCACGAGCGAGGCCCCGATCATTACCAGCAGCAGGACGAACCACCAGGATTCATATGTATGGGATAGTCCGAGCTTATAATAGATGTGCCCTGCTGTTCCGTATTGCTCCTTGTAATACGTTGAAGCATCGATGTTGAGAAAGGTACTCTCCTGCGGAAAGATGGTTCCCAGCATGGAGCCAAGCAGTGTTAAAACGATCAGATAGATGGCAATTTTGACGGATGAAAAAAAGTTCCAGACGAGGTCGATCACATTCGGGTTGGAACGTTGTGAACGGCGGGCTACACCGTCATAACGCATTTCAAGGTTTTCACTGGAATTCCCCGTTTCGTCAAGCGGCTTGCCGCAGGCTTCGCAGAGGACTGTGCCAACCGGATTCTGATGTCCGCATTCGCATTTGGTGTTGGTAATTAACGGCGTCCGTCCGCTCATGGGCCCACCAGCTTTCCGATTTGTGAATCCAGCGTATCCAGATCAAGCTGACCGATATGAATACTGTCCACCTTGCCCTTTTTATTAATGAAAAAAGTCGTAGGCATCGGCGAAATCCCGTAGCTGCGTACTGCATCCCGCCCCGGGTCCATAACAATCGGAAAATTGATGTTTACCATCTTCACAAAGTTTTCCACAGTCATTTGGTCTTCGCCTACATTTACGCCTACGACAACAACGCCTTGATCCTTCCATTTCTCCCACTGTGCCTGGAGAGCTGGCATTTCCTTCACGCATGGCGCACACCAGGAGCCCCAGAAATTCAGCACGACAGCCTTACCTTTGTACTCATCGAGCGTATGAGCTTTGCCGTCCAAGCCCAACAGCTCAAAGGCTGGCGCCTTGCTGCCTTCCTTGGGTTTCCCGTCCCCTCCAAATACGGAGGTAGCGATGGCATAGCCGCCAAGCAGGACTACCAGTAATAAAATTACAATCTGAACCGGTTTTCTAGCTTTGCCCACACATGAAGCCCCCTTCTGCGACGCAACTCGTTACTTTAGTTGTTAGGTGTGAACATCCTATGAACATTATAACGAATATTGTCACAACTTTAGGGCGCCAAATTGTGAACTTTATGTGTCCTTGCGTGGTGTTTTTGACTTAAGCAATCCATTTTTGGCAATTTGCTGCAGATGATTGATTTCATCCTTAGTCAAATGGCGATAGGAGCCACGTTTGAGATTCTGCAGCAAAATATCTCCGAACGAAATCCGTTTCAAACGAATAACGGGATGAGAGACAGCCTCGAACATCCGGCGAACCTGACGGTTACGGCCTTCGTGGATTGTGATGCTGATTACCGCTTCCTTGTTGGCTTCATCGATATCCTTGTACTCCACCTCTGCCGGAGCTGTCATGCCATCCTCAAGCTTGATGCCCGCCTTGAGCTTGTCCAGCGCGCTGCCATGTGGTACACCCTTAACCGTGGCCAGGTACGTCTTGGGAACATGATGCTTCGGATGCGTCAGCAGATTGGCGAATTCGCCGTCATTGGTCAGCAGCAGCAATCCTTCCGTATCATAGTCCAGGCGGCCAACAGGGTATACCCGCTCGTTGATGCCCTTCAAATAATCCGTAACGACCTTACGGCCTTTAGGATCGGAAGCACTTGTGATTACGCCCTTGGGCTTGTTGAACATAATATAGATTTTATTCTCGCCCCGGATTTCTTTGCCGGAGACCTTGATAATATCTTGGGCGGGGTCCACCTTCGTACCCAGTGTGGTCACGAGTTCCCCGTTAACCTCTACTTTGCCGGCCAAAATCAATTCCTCGCATTTGCGTCTGGATGCAACGCCAGCTTGTGCCAAAACTTTCTGTAATCTTTCCATTTTCGACTAGTCACCTCAGACTAATGATAACCACCCGAGGGATAAATCACAAGTTCATTCCACGGAAAAAATGCACCAGGGCAAGAATTGCTGTGGGGTTCGATAAGAAGTGGGGTCATTCGGTAGCGCGAGGTCAGCTCCAGAATCAGTTTGCCTGTGGCAAACAGCTGGTCCTTTCTGCGCTGTGGCTCCGGCGCACTTTCAGCTGTACTGTAATCTCCCTCCAGACAGAGATGAATATAATTTGGATCGGTGAGCAGCGGGGCGGCATAAATGGATCCGTCTTGCCCGACCCAGAAATCGAAGCCTTTACCGTTAATTGACGGGCAGCGGGAATGGTGTAGAATAAAACCTTTGTACGTCATCAGCAGAATCTCTCCCTCCACACATTGCTGCAATAGCATATGCCCAGAAGTAGAGCTGGGTGACGAACTATCGGTTAATATCTTGTACTTTGCAAAAGGGGGAGATTACGGGTAGGGAGATACGGAGAGATGCGGACAGATACGGAGAGATACGGAGGACAGAGAACAAAAGCAAGATGTATTCATTTCATGAGACTTCCAGGGACTTATCGAGGACTGACCGAGGACTGACCGAGGACTGACCGAGGACTGACCGAGAACTGACCTGGGAACTGATGTAACGCGCACAATGTGGAGCTGACATACAAATTCAGTGAATCAGAAAACCCCAGTTTTCACTTGGTCTCTTGTGCGGCTACAGTTGCTATCCTCACCGTTTTCGTTCATGTAACGTTTCTTTTTCTAAAGTCTACTCAGCGTAAAAATAACGTCATTTTTGTACCTTAAATTGATGATTTTAGAGTGAAAAAGGGAATTAAGTGCATTATTGTACCTTATTTTCCTAAATAACAATAAAAAGGTGGTATACCTGAATAATTAACATACAAAAATGCCCTTAATGGGTCCCGCCCCTTTGTTGCCGCCGAACTAAGGTACAAAATTGCTCTTATTTTACGTATTCCCGAGGCTGGAAGCAACCCGACGCTGAGCGAGAGAGACCCTCCCATGTTGTTCAAAGAGTCTTACTGGAGACTCCAACTCTCCTGCCTATTACCATTCTGCTCGTACCTCGCTCGCCTCACCCTTTAGACCAATGCTGCTTTAATACCCCGTTATCCGAATAAGAGCAGGCAAATGGCAATGGCAGCCACGAAACCGACGACATCGGAGAAAAGGCCTACCTTGAGCGCGTAGCGGCCGTTGCGGACCCCGACGGCCCCGAAGTAGACGGTCAGCACGTACAGTGTGGTGTCCGTACTGCCCTGGATGGTGGAGGCAATCATGCCGATCAGCGAATCCGGGCCGTGTACACGGATCAGGTCGGTGGTGTAAGCCAGCGACCCGGTTCCGGTCAGCGGCCGCAGGAGACCTAGCGGCAGCACCTCCGACGGCACCCCCAGGCCCTGCATCAGGGGGGCCACGAAGCCCATCAGGTAATCGAGCGCTCCTGAAGCGCGGAATACACTGATGGCGACCATCATCCCGACCAGATGCGGGATGATGCCAATAGCGGTGCTGAAGCCGTCTTTGGCGCCTTCTACAAAAGATTCATAGACGGGGACTTTCCGCGAGAAGGCGTACAGCGGTATGAACGTGATCAGAACCGGAATCGCCCAGGCCGAGATAAGGCTGATAAAATGCAGCACGACACGTTCACCCTTTCAATGAGGAATGAGGAAGCGTTCTACTCCCGCTAATGGACTTATTCGTCCCTTGTGCAGGCGGTTTGGGGGGCTTGCGCATCAGCGTGAGCCGCCTGAACATTCGGTCAGCCATGATGGCGGCCAGAGTGGCTACCGCCGTAGCGGCAAGCGTCGTGCCGACGATCCCTGCCGGATCGGTCGAGCCATAGTTAAGCCGTATCGCAATCAGTGTCGCCGGGATCAGTGTGATGCTGGCCGTATTCAGGGCCAGCAAGGTACACATGGCCGGCGTGGCTGTGTCCTTATCAGGGTTGAGAGTTTGCAACTCCTGCATCGCCTTGATGCCCATCGGGGTCGCAGCATTACCAAGACCGAGCAGATTCGCGCTCATGTTGGAAAGAATATAGCCGATGGCCGGATGACCTTTGGGCACATCGGGAAACAAAAAGGCTACGACAGGGCCGAGCACCCTGGCGATTTTTTTCAATAATCCGGCGTCTTCTGCAATCCTCATAATGCCTAACCAGAACACCAGCACACTGATTAATCCGAAGCTTACAGTAACCCCGTTCTTCGCCCCGTCAAATACCGCTGCCGTAAATTCATCCATGCGGCCATTAACCGCCGCAAACAAAAAGCCAATGACGATCATCCCCAGCCAGATTCCGTTAATCATGGATAAGCCCTCCCTCTCCCACTTTCAGCTTCCCCTATTGGTGATGGATCCGGCCAAACAACGCTCGCAGCGCACTGCCAAGGGCTTGGAACCAGGTATGTGCCGGATACTCCGCTGCCATAGCCGAGTTGAATTTCTTCGCATATGGTGTCTGTTCGGGAGGAAGCGTGCCCGGCTGATAAACCGGAATCCGGCCAATCTCTTGGCCGCCCAATTGGAGAACCAACACACCTCGCAGTCCAAAATCCGTACTTCGAGCCGTTTTTGGGGACGCTGTTGCTGTTGAAGGCTCGTTCAGTATCAGCTTAGTGACCAGTCTTGCCTCTTCCCCCGGGCTGAATGGATACGCAAAATCCTGCCCAGTTACATATTCGTGCCCCTTGATCTTTTCTCCGCGTTCTACGACAGTTTTAAGCGGATAACGAGTGAAGCCAAAATCAAGCAGCGCCGCATGATCATTCCAGTCATTCCCATCGTTCAGTGTCACTGCGACGAGCTGCTGCCCGCCTCGAGTAGCGGAGCTGACTAAGCAACGCAGCGCTTTTTTCGTATACCCGGTCTTTACCCCATCCGCCCCTTCGTACAGACGCAGCATTTTATTTTTATTGAGCCACTTGTAGTCCCACTTCTCATAAGGATTATCTGCAGTCTTCACTTCTGTCTTAACGATCTGCTTGAAAACAGGATTATGCATCGCGTATGCTGTCAGCCTCGCCAGATCATTGGCACTGGAGTAATGCCCTTCGGCATCCAGTCCATGCGGATTGGCAAAATGGGAGCGCGTAAGCCCCAGCTCCTCCGCCTTGGTGTTCATCAGGTACACAAAACCTTCCTCTGAACCTCCCACATGCTCAGCAATAGCGGTCGCCGCATCGTTGCCGGAGCGCAGCATCAAGCCGTATAGCATATTTTCCAGAGTCATCTCTTCCCCGTTCTTCAGGAACAATGAAGACCCTTCCTTGGCAAAAGCGTTCTTGCCTACCTTCACCTTATCGCTTAATTTCCCGTTCTCTATGGCCACGATGGCCGTCATGATCTTCGTCAGGCTGGCAATTAGCATCGGCTCGTCGCCGCGGCTGCTATACAGAATACGTCCGGACTCTACATCTATCAGTGCCGCTGCCCTGGCATGTGTGGAAATGGAGCTGTTCTCCGCCTGGAGTGACGGCAGGGGCGCCAGAAGCGCCACAAGGCATATTATTAAAGCAACTGAGCATATACGGTTTATTGTCTTCATGTTTATCCTCCGGCTTCTTAGCGCTTATATAGTACAAGTGTATGCGGACAGGCGGGAAGGTATGTCCTTCAGCCCGGCTTATCCTTCTTTGAAAATCCTCATTGAAGCCCTCTCATCCTGCTTACATCTATCCTGATTCCAAAAAAAGGGACACCGCCGATAAGGCGATCTCCCTGATTCAGCCAAGCTTGATGTGAAGTCTTACAGCAGATGTGATATTTAATGGGTCGATGGCGTAGTGTCGCTCTTGGTTACGGTTTTTTCAGTTGTCGTCGTAGCGACAGAGGCGTTGTACTGGAACATGGACTGGATTTTGTCGATCAGCCCCGGGGTCGCATCGATGAGCTTCTCGAACAGATGGGTTTGATTATCCAGCGGAACAATATGCACGCCGCCCTTACCTACAACGAGAAAAGCAATCGGCCGGATGGATACCCCGCCACCGCTACCGCCTCCAAAAGGCAACAGCTTGACTCCCGCTTGAGATCCGGTCACACTGCCTGATGAGCCGTCGTCTTCGACACGGTAATCACTACCACCTGCGGCAAAGCCAAATGCTACCTTGCTGATAGGCAAAATTACACTACCGTCCGGTGTTTCTACTGCATCGCCTACAATCGTATTGACATCAACCATACCTTTGATATTTTCCATAGCAGTCTGCATTAGACCTTGAATGGGATGATCACTCATATTCTTGTCCTCCTTTGGCTTCTGGGAAAAGTCATTATTCTACAGCGATATCATCCCCATCATCGCCCGTTTGTATGTAAGCCGGTATCGTTCAGGAAGAATGATGCCCTTTAGCTGCACGTGATTTGCTAAGCAATGCCTTCCACTGCCGCAGACCTCCCGTTTCCTTGGAAATTCGGCGCAGTAGTCCTACCCCGGCATACAGCATATAAGCGATAGACACTTTTCCTGTACAGACCAATTCTGAAGAAAAGCTAAAGTTATCCTCGAAGACGGGTTTTACAAAAAGCCGCGGTCCTTGCTCCATCCTCATCCACTGCGACAGCCAGCCGGCTAAGCTCCATTTGAGGCCCCATAACGCGCCAGCAGCTGTAGCTGTCAATGCGGCATCCTCCAGCGAGAAATCCGTGGACCAGTCTAATTTTGTTATATGGACATGGGAGGCTGTTTTTTTGAACCATTTCTTAAAGTAGCGGGTCGCTTTCAGCATCTTTTTGATCGAGTCCAGCCAGTTGTCCACAGTCTCCTTATCGATATCCCCTTCTTTGTCCTGCTCACTTCTGACCGGCGCCAGACCGCTACGCTCCATCTTTACCCGTACCCCCCGCTCAATCCCCGCATAGATCACCTTGGGAAGCTCATAATGATACTTTAAAAGTCCAAATAGAGTCGTCACGTCGAACTCCACTCTGTCGTCCTTGCCCACCCTGCACAGCCGGAAATGAAAATGGAGGGAGGAGGACAGGATCATTACAATCACAAGAAGCAACAAGACAATGGGAACTACGATCCATAATGTCACAAATTAACCTCCAGGCATCCTTAATCATGGGAACTATTGGTTTAGTATGGGAAGGAAGGTTGGAAAAAATTCGGTGCAGCCCAAAAATATCATCTGTTCCAGCTAATCACAGCAAAAAGCACGGCTCATTCCAGCCCCGAAGGCTGAATAAACCGTGCGTCACGGGAAAGCAAAACGTCCAAATCGGAAGCTTACCCAGCCCCAGAACTTTATACGCCAACCCAACAGCCGCCGAAAACCCAAGCAAGCTTCTTCAACGTCACCCTTCCAGCATGTGAATTTTAAAGGTTCATTCTATTTGTCACACATGCTCAAGAGCCGCCTGCAGGTCAGCAATCAGATCATCCGTATCTTCAATGCCAACAGACAGGCGAATCAGGTTGTCGTAAATTCCGATTTGCTCCCTAGTCTCTTGGGGAATTGAAGCATGGGTCATGACAGCCGGGACTTCGATCAGGCTTTCGACACCGCCCAGGCTTTCCGCCAAGGTGAACAGTTGAGTCTGTTTAACGACTGTGGCTGCTTCCTTCGCTCCTCCTTTGACAAAAAAGGTCACCATCCCGCCGAAGCCGCGCATCTGTTCTTTAGCCGTCTCATGATACGGACTTGCCTTCAGTCCGGGATAAATCACCTTCTCGACCTTCGGATGACGCTCCAGAAATTCAGCAATGGCAAGGGCATTGCGGCAATGGGCCTCCATCCGTACCGATAGAGTCTTAATGCCTCTAAGCAGCAGAAAAGCATCAAACGGCGGGAGCGGGGAACCGGTAGCATTTTGCAAAAAACCAATCCGCTGTGCCACATCATCATTCTCTTTCGCCACAACGATACCTGCGATCACATCGGAATGCCCGTTCAAATATTTGGTTGCGGAATGTACAACAATGTCAAAGCCCAGCTTCAGCGGCTGCTGAAGGTAGGGGGAGGCAAACGTATTGTCGCATACGCTGATCAGTTTATGCTTGGCGGCAATCGCTGCAATTTTGCGCAAATTCACTATTTTCAGCAAGGGGTTCGTTGGTGTTTCCACCCAGATTAATCTGGTGTTGCTGCGAATGTGAGCCTCCACGGTCTCCGGCTCTGATAAATCAATGTAGGAAATGTCCAGCTCTAGTGCATCCTTTTTCACCTTGTCCAGCAGGCGGAAGGTACCTCCATACAGGTCATCGGTCACAATCAGATGCGAACCGCGTGGAAGGGTATCGAGGATCGCTGCTTCAGCGGCAAGTCCCGAAGTGAAGGCGAAACCAATCTCCCCTTCCTCCAGTGCAGCCACACATTTTTCCAATGCGGTTCTTGTGGGATTGCCGCTTCTGGAGTAGTCATAGCCTTTATGTTGTCCGGGTGCTTCTTGAGCGAAAGTGGACGTCGCATAGATTGGGGTAATTACCGCTCCGGTCGTAGGATCAGGCGCCTGCCCCGCATGGATCGCTCTGGTGGAAAATCCGAAATCGCTCATCTTGGATACCTCTCCTTTTTCCCTCAAGATAATTTGCGGCGCATATAATGAATGTAATCACTTTTGGTGATGACGCCATAAAACTCTCCTTCTTTTAAAACAATCACAAGCAGTCCTTTCTTCAGAAGAGAAATCACCTGAGCCAGGCTGTCTTTAACCGAGACGGAGGCAACATCAGTAGACATATACTGCCGGACCTCATCTTTGAGAGCGTATTCTTGACGACTTTCGGTAGCGGTCAGTATATCCCATTCATCAATAATGCCCACGACCTGCCCCTCCAGAAGCACCGGTATCTGCGAAATCTCATACAGACTCATTTTGGCATGCGCATTCAAAAGCGTATCCTCCGGCCCCACTGTAATCACTCTGCGTTCCGAATGTTGGCGGGTGACGAGATCTGCAATGCTCCCGTTCTGCTCCTTAGGTATCAGCCCCCGGTCAATCATCCAGAAATCATTGAACATCTTGGTAAGATACTTGTTTCCGCTGTCGCATACGAATGTAACGATATTCTTAGGTTCGCGCTGTTCCCTGGCATATTTTACAGCAGCGCTGATCAGTGTCCCTGTTGAGGAACCGCCCAGTATACCTTCATGACGCAGCAGAGTGCGGGCAGCCGTAAAACTTTCCTGATCAGAGACACTGTAGGCCTTGCTGATTAGCGATTGATCGAACTGTGGGGGGATGAAATCCTCTCCGATGCCCTCCACGAGCCAACTTCCGGGAGAAGACAGCGGATTGCCCTCTACAACGTCGGCAAGGATAGATCCTGCCGGATCGGCAAGCACAATTTCTAGTTCCGGCTTCACCTTGCGAAAATAGTTAGTCAGCCCCTTCAGCGTACCCGCCGAGCCGACACCGACAACGATGGCATCCACCTCCTGCCCCGTCTGTTGCCAAATCTCCGGCCCGGTTGTGAGTTCATGGGCTAGCGGATTGGCCGGATTATTGAACTGATTCACAAAATAACTCCCCGGCGTTTCCTGTGCGATCCGCTGCGCATAATCCTGATAGTACTCAGGATGTCCCTTCTCCACATCAGACCGGGTGAGAATGATCTCTGCTCCAAGTGCCCGCAGATGGTTTACTTTCTCTGTACTCATCTTGTCGGGGATGACCAGAATCAATTGATAACCCTTCGTTATCGCTGCGAGCGCCAGACCCAGCCCTGTATTGCCGGCCGTAGCTTCCACCAGAGTATCTCCGGGCTTAATCAGCCCCTGCTGCTCCGCATGATTGATCATTGCCAGGCCGATCCGGTCCTTAATCGATCCCCCTGGGTTTTGATTTTCCAGCTTGAGGAACAATCTTGAGGGCCCCACATCAAAACAGTGCACTTCAATCAACGGGGTATTGCCGATCAGGTCAATGGCAGTCGGTATATTCTGCATCCTCATCCATCCTTCACGGTTAATAATCATATAGAAATAGTATGCTTTCAGGTGATAAAGGTGCCTCAGGCGATACCTCGCATAATCGAAACAATTTAAAAGGACGATTGGTTCAAATTCAATACTACGCATATTGCGCGGCATGATGGACTGGTCAGAGCCTGACAACTGCTGCTTCCGCGCAAAAAAAACCGCCGCCCTAGTGGGCAACGGTATATTTGCAATCATGGTCGGCAACACAGAAACTGTGCAGCTGCCTATTACATTTCCTCGAAGGTCATTTGAGTGTCCAGCTTACTGAACAACAGTTGTGTCTCCTCTTCCAGAGTATCCGGACTCTCGAAGCTGGATGGTTCCGGCAATTCCTTCAGACTGGCCAGCCCAAAGCTGTCCAAGAAGGACTTTGTCGTGCCATACAGAATGGGCCGGCCCACGGCCTCAGCCCGTCCGACCTCATGAATGAGATCCTTGTTATTCAATGTATGAATCGCCCGTTCCGACTTCACGCCGCGGATCTCTTCAATCTCCACACGAGTGATTGGCTGACGATATGCCACAATCGCCAGCGTCTCCAGCGCTGCCTGGGACAAGGATGCACGGGACGGCGAGTAAGCCAGCCGCTCGAAGTATGGCGCATGAGCAGGCAGTGTGGCCAGACGGTAATTCCCGGCGATCTGCACGACCTGAAGGCCGCGTTCCTGTGTGCTGTAATCGTCCTTCAGCTCATCTAGCGCTCGTACGGTCAGATCCGGACGCTGCTCCGTAATCTCGGCAATTTGTCGCACAGACAAACCTTCATCCCCGGACAGAAAGAGCAAGCCCTCAATAACTGATTTCAGTTCCTTGTAGTTCATCTAATTGTTCCCCTCCTCTCCACTCCATCACGATGTCTTCGAACAATTTTTCTTGGTAGCAATAGATTGCCTTCATCTTCATTAACTCCAGAATCGCCAGAAATGTCACCACGATCTCATGCCGTGCCATCTCGTCGTCCAGCAGAGCCGAGAAGCGCAGCTTATGGCCCCGGCCACCCCGCCGCAGCGCATCAGACACATCCCGTATCCGATCCTTCACTGAAATCTCATCCCTTGTGATCCGTTGATAGGAAGATCGTCTGGCAGCTTTACTGAGCGCCTTGCGGAACGCCGCGATCAGGTCAGCGGTATGTAATCCCTTAAGCGGATGATCCTGCTGGGTCGGAACGAAAGGCCCCAGATCTTCCGGCTCCTTGGTGAAAATCAGACTCCGCTCGCTTTCCATATCCATCAATTGGACCGCAATGCTCTTGAACTTGCGGTATTCCACCAGCCGCTGTACGAGTTCGGCACGTGGATCAAGATCATCGTCCTCGTAGTACTCAAAGTCATCGATCTCGATGACTGGAGGCTTCGGCAGCAGCAGCTTGCTTTTAATAGACAACAAGGTCGCTGCCATAACGAGAAATTCGCTGGTAATGTCCAGTTCAAGCTCCTGCATGGTCTGCAGGTATTCCATGTACTGTTCGGTGATCTCGCTGACCGGAATGTCCTGGATGTCGATTTCCGCCTTATCAATCAAATGCAAGAGCAGATCCAGCGGACCTTCAAACGTTTCCAGCTTGTACAATACAGTCACGAGGCTTCCTCCCGCCAAAAAAAAGTAAAGTGCAGCGCCGCAAGGACGCTACACAAGTAGAAAGTTTCATATCATTCATGCTTTCTTCTTATACATATAAATAAGCACGATTTTAGTAGATTCGTCAATAGGTGTTATTTAAGCAGTTTGTTCAGATTCGCCATTTCAATAGCTGCCGTTGCAGCATCCCAGCCCTTGTTGCCCGCTTTCGTTCCGGAGCGCTCAATGGCCTGCTCGATATTTTCAGTCGTTACTACGCCGAAGATGGTTGGTACGCCTGTCTTGAGGTTGATCGCTGCCACACCCTTGGCCACTTCATTGCACACATAATCGTAGTGTGTTGTGGAGCCGCGAATTACTGTACCTAGCGTGATCACTGCATCATATTTGCCGCTTTCGGCCATTTTTTGGGCAATCAGTGGAATTTCGAACACCCCCGGAACCCAGGCAACATCCACTTCATCGTCAGCCACGCCATGGCGCTTGAAGGCATCCAGCGCACCGGACAGCAGCTTGCTGGTAATGAATTCATTAAAACGTCCTACAACGACTCCATATCTTAACCCCTCGGATACTAAATGTCCCTCAAAATAATTCGGCATATTGTTCATCAACCCTTCATTATATAGTTATTTGAAATTTAGTTATTTGAAATTTAGCAATAATTTTGGCAATTATGAATGAAACGATTTTAAGATTTGAATATTAGACTCGGTTATCACATAAGTCTCAATCGTCATTACGGTGAAAGGTTTGGGCTTCGGCCGCTGCTGTCTAGAGATTTCTTTCCATTGTACTGCTACTTACGGTTGAGTTTCAGAGACAGCTTAGCACATGCTTCCGAACCCGGTTTTCTTTGCTGCGGAAAAGGTGCAGCTCCCAATTAACGGCATTTTTGCACCTTATTTTCCTCGTTCTATGCCATTTCAGGAACTTAAGGGCATTTTTGTATGCTATTTTCGGTAAATGCACCGAAATAGGGACAGTTCGGAGGAATTAACATACAAATTTGCCGTTATTATCAATTAAGACCCTTTTATGTGCCGTTTAAGGTACATAAATGCTCTTATTTTAACTTGAGAGATGGCGCAATCCTCTCCATCATCCCTTTTCGCCTTTGTTTTTCCATTCATTCTTGCTTCTTTGCTTCAGTCGTGCTTCCTTCATTGATTCTTGCTTCGTTCGTCTATTTATCAACGGTTTAAGCTTTAGTGGTCTCGTTCTGTTCAATGTCGTCAAAAGAAAGCAGATGTCCAAGCTTAGCCTGCTTCGTGTGCAGGTAGTTTGTATTATCCTCATTCTCCGGCATCTGAATCGGCACACGCTCCACAATCTCCAGGCCATACCCCTCCAGCCCCTTAATCTTGCGCGGGTTGTTGGTGAGCAGCTTGATGCGTTGTAAACCGAGATCCTTCAGAATCTGGGCGCCGATGCCATAATCTCGCAGGTCTGCCGGAAAGCCGAGCTTCAGGTTGGCGTCAACGGTGTCGAGTCCTTCTTCCTGCAGCTTGTAGGCCTTCAGCTTATTGATCAGCCCAATGCCCCGGCCTTCCTGGCGCATGTAGAGCAGAACACCTCTGCCGGCGGCATCAATCTGACGCAATGCAGCTTCGAATTGCGGACCGCAATCGCAGCGGTGGGAATGGAAGACATCCCCCGTCAAACATTCGGAATGGACACGCACCAACACCGGCTCGTCACCGGAGATATCACCCTTGACCAGTGCAATATGCTCCTTATCATCGACTACATTGGAGTAGGCAATCGTCTGGAATTCACCGAAATCGGTTGGCATGCGCACCGCTACCTCGCGGGTAACGAGCTTCTCCTTCTCATTCCGGTAGTGAATAAGATCCTTGATGCTGATCAGTCTCAGATCATGCTTGCGGGCAATCTCAATGAGATCCGGCAGACGAGCCATAGTTCCGTCTTCCTTAATAATCTCGCAGATCACTCCAGCCGGATACGCACCGCTCATCTGGGCCAGATCTACAGCGGCCTCCGTGTGTCCAGAGCGACGCAGCACACCACCTTTTTTGGCTATCAGCGGGAACATATGACCCGGTCTGCGGAAATCGGATGGCTTCGCCTCCGGGTCCATAATTGCTTTAACTGTCATGGAGCGCTCCGCTGCGGAAATGCCAGTAGTCGTATCTTTATGGTCGATCGAGACCGTAAAGGCCGTACCGTGGAAATCCGTATTTTGACTGACCATCGGCTTCAAATCCAGCTCTTCCGCCCGTTCCGCCGTTATCGGCAGGCAGACCAGTCCGCGTCCCTCGGTAATCATGAAATTGATCACTTCAGGGGTTGCGCGTTCCGCCAGGGCGATGAAGTCCCCTTCATTTTCACGGTCCTCATCATCCACAACAATGACCACCTTGCCGCGCATCAAATCATAAATCGCAGATTCTATGGAATCCAGGACTACATCCTGCTTCGATTGTTCGCTCATGATTCTATCCTCCTCATCGTTTACAGAAGCTTCATTGCTCTGCATCACGTCATTGTGTAATAATCACGTCTTCGTTCCGCAATTACGTAATTTTGTCTCAAATAAATCCGTTGGCTGCCAGGAAATCGTGACTTATGCCGGAGCTGATATCCTCTGCTTCCTCTTCTCGTCCCGCAGATCCGTAACGCAACAGATGGTCCACATACTTGCCGAGCACATCACATTCGATGTTCACGCTATCTCCCGCCCGTTTATGCCCAAGCACCGTCTCGCCCAAGGTGTGCGGGATAACCGACACAGTGAATGATGATGTTCCTGCCGTGACTACTGTCAGACTGATGCCATCAATCGTGATAGAGCCCTTTGGAATGATGTATTTGTACAGCGACTTGCGGTCTGCTGCGATCTCAAACACTACTGCATTCTGGTCCCGCTTGATGCTTTTAAAGGTGCCCGTACCATCTACATGCCCCTGTACGATATGACCGCCAAATCGACCACCGGCTGCCATCGCCCGTTCCAGGTTGACCTTGCTGCCGATTCGCAGCTCCTTCAAATTGCTGTTCCGGAAAGTCTGTGGCATCACATCAGCTGTAAAATAATGATCCCCCAGCGTGGTTGCTGTAAGGCAGACCCCGTTAACCGCGATACTGTCGCCAATCTTCAGGTCATCCATAATCACGGAGGCCCCGATGTTCAGCACCATCATTTCACCACCAGTGGAGATGCCGCGCAGAACACCGACTTCCTCGATTAAACCTGTGAACATCACTATCCCTCCTCAGGCGTTAGCGTACCGGAGTACCGCTGATACAGACATTATCCCCGAGCACTTCTACTTCCAATCCCTCTAGCGTAATGGCTTCAGCCATCTTCTCCACACCCGGGAAAACGAAGGTGCCTTTGGCTTCTGCACCACCGCCCACAATCTTAGGAGCGAAGAACAGCACTACCCGATCTACCAAACCACTCTCCAGCATCGCACCGTTCAGGGTTCCGCCACCCTCCAGCAGAATGGAACCAATCTCCATCTCGCCAAGAGCCACCATAGCTGCTGATAGATCCACTCGCGGCCCTGTGCCACAAACCACAATCTGCACACCCGCTGCTTGCAGCACAGCCTTCTTCGCCGCGTCAGCCGAGCCTGTAGTCACGATAATTGTTGGGGCCAGCCCGTCGCTCACTACTGCAGCATCCAGTGGAATTCGCAAAGCCGAGTCAATAATGATCCGCACTGGATTGAAGCCAGGAACCGCCATACGCGTCGTGAGCGATGGATTATCAGCGATCACCGTGTTGACCCCAACCATAATGCCCTGGTGGCGATGGCGCAGGGTATGTACAATTTCCCGTGCAGCCTCACCAGAGATCCATTTGCTGTCACCTGTTTTAGTAGCAAGATTACCGTCCAGCGTGCTGGCACTCTTCAGCGTGACGAAGGGTTGTTTGGTCAAAATATACTTGATAAACTTCTCATTCAACCGAAGTGCCCGTTCGCGCAGCAAGCCCACTTCAACTTCAATACCATGATCACGCAGCATTTGAACACCTCGTCCTGCCACCTGCGGATTAGGGTCTTCACAAGCCACCACCACCCGTGCCACGCCTTCGTCAATAAGACGCTGACTGCAAGGAGGCGTAATGCCATAGTGGCTGCAAGGCTCCAGCGTAACGTAAGCAGTGCTTCCCGCCGCTTTTCCGGCCGCCATATTCAGTGCATGCACCTCAGCGTGGCCTGTCCCGCGTTGCAGATGCGTGCCCAGGCCAATCATGGCCCCGTCCTTCACCACAACACAGCCTACAACAGGATTGATTCCAGTCTGTCCTTGAGCGCGTTCTGCCATGTCCAGGGCAAGCGACATGTAAAACTCGTCGTTCATAATATCCATTTCTCTGTCCTCCGATCTGTAAGTTGCACTTCTTGTATGCAGCATCTGCTGCTTCATAACTAAAAAACCCACCTCAGACTCCAGGAGGAGACTAGATGGGTTGTTGAGAGTTAGTTTACTGAGAGCTTCAATAAAACTGTGCGCAAATAACCGTTATATAAACAACGGAATTGTGAAATAACGCACATGATATTAATGTACACTTCAGTACGCCTGCCCGTTAACGGACAAACGCCAATCTCTCCTTCTTCCATCCAGACTATACTGTCGGTCCCGGAATTGCACCGGGTCCACCGTCCGCGTTGTTGCGCGGTCCGGGTAGCGGACTAAGCACTGCAAGACTAACTTGCAGCAACATCACCGCCGGTAGGGAATTTCACCCTGCCCTGAAGGATTGATACCTTATTCATTTTGAAGTATCAAGCTGTTGCTTACAACAAAATTAACACTTACCCCTCCAAAATGCAAGTATAAATTGTACATTAGCTTATTTTTCGTAACTTTACAACTTTTTGATCCTCATATAGAAAAAACACCCGGCAAATGCCGGATGTCAGACACAAAACTTGTCCCCTTTACTTAACGATTGTCAGGACCCTTCTGAAGCATTTCGACCACCTTATCTACCTGAGCCTCAACGGCAATAGGGTCATAAGGCCAGAAGAAGTCCGGATCGAGAAAGAAAACACGGTTATTCTTCACGGCATCCAGTGATTTCCACACTGGATTGTCAGGATCAAACTTTGCGTCCCCAGAGACATCAAAGAAAATATAGTCACCAGCGTACTCCGGCATTTTTTCCAGTGAAATGTCCATGGCATCCCTGTCCTTGTCGATCATATCCTTCTTCACGGATGCTGGGGGCGTCAGACCGAGCTGCTGATAAATGGCTTGTCCACCTCTGTTGACTCCATCGCCATAGACATAATACTCCTTCCCGAACGCCCCCAGAATGGAATACGTTTGGTCAGGCTTCACAATATCTTTGATGGCTTCACGAGCCTTCCCCACCTTCCCGTCAAACTGGGTTAGCCACTCCTCTGCTTCTTTTTCCTTGCCCAGGATCTTGCCGAAGGCAGTCATTTCAGTATGTACATTGTCAAAGGTACCGTATGGAAAAACAACTGTCGGTGCAATTTTACTGTACTGCTCATTGAGCTTCTGATCCCCGCCTACGGTGACGATCAGATCGGGCTGCAAGGCTAATATTTTCTCAACCGACTCGCCGGTAATCTGTCCGATATCGTCAATGCCTGATACCATATCCGGCTTCAAATGAGGACTTTCTAACTCCCAGTAAGGCGCACCGACAGGTTTCACCCCGAACACCAGGAAGTTAGCAAGATAACCTTGTGTCACGATCCTCTGGGGGTGGGCAGGAATTTCAACATCACCGTTTATGGTGTTGATAATCTGAGTGTCCCCCTGTCCTTCAGCAACTGCGGATGTGGACTCCTCCACTGCCTTGGTACTGTCAGATGGTGGCGTGTTCGCCGCCGTCTCCTGGGTCTGGACGGTGTTCCCTCCGCACCCTGCGAGCAACAGAGCCAGAATCACGACGCCCACAATCAGGCGAAAGCTTATTAAGCGTTGGCGCATATGACCTCTCCTTTTTTCGATAATGATTATCTTTCTCAATAACTTCTTAATCATCTTATTCATTCTCCGCTATTTCGTCCATTTCGCAATGTGACCAATTGTCCATGGACAATTGTCACTCTCCGGTGAGCCAGTCCACTTGGATTTGTAATTGTCTCTCCAGTGCCAAGCCGTCACTGCACCAGAACTCTTCCAGCGCCAACGGATAAATTCTGCGCCTGCTCCCTCTAGTTGCTATCTCCCAAGCAGGGTACTCCTCAAGCAAATTCTCGGCAGTATAGCCTCCGCTTAAACCATCCACAACGACAAACATGTGATCGGCCGTATAATCGGGCAAATCTTCGAGGATAATCTCCAGATGTTCCCCAGGCTTCAGAACCTCCTGCCTGATCCGCTCCGGCGGTGTTAATTGCAGAGCACTGTACAGATTATAGGTACCTCTGCTCGTAACATTCCAGATCCACACCCTATCTTCACCACGCAGTTCATACAGACCAACAGTCTCACCACTCTCAATCAAACCTGATAAACGCCCTTTACCTGCTTCAACCTGTTCATGGTAACGCCCGATCCACTGCTCCGCCTCCTCTTCTCTGCCAATGATACGCCCTACAAGACGTAGCTCTTCCAGCCGATCGAGCTTATCCCAAGGCAACGTCATCACAGGCCCAATCTGCTCGTACCTCTCCAGCCTGCCACGGGAGTGAAAGATATACTGCGGTGCAAGAACCAGATCAATATTCAGCTCATGCAACCGTCCCCACTCCTCGCCATTTTCCAGGTTCAATGTGCCGACGAGTTCATCCCGAAGCAGCTGCGACGTCTCCCATGGCACTTGACTGGCTGCCACAGGCTTTACTCCCAGTGCGAGCAGATGTCCGGTGAACTGGATCGCAGCGATCCGCTGCGGCTTCGGTGCAGCACGGAACGCATTTGGAGAGAGGCCTACGGTCTGCTTGAACTTGCGGCTGAGGTAGAGACCGTCAGAATAGCCAATCCGCTGAGAGATATCGTTCAAGGTCAAGGCTTCAGTGCATAGATATTCCTTAGCTTTATTAATCCGAACCTTGGTTACATGCTCAGTGAAGCTTCTACCGATATATTTCTGAAACAGCCGGGAAAAGGTGCCTTCGTGAAATCCGGCCATCTGCGCCATAGACGCACGAGTAAGCGGAGTATGAAAATGCTCATTGATGTACCGCACAGCTTCCTGCATCGTCTCTCCAGTGGAAAAATCACGCCGTATCTCAATCCGTTGCAGCACTTGCCGGAGTAATTCTCCAAGCACCCAGTCTTTTTCCGCTTGCTCCATGCGGTTCGCTGGATTCATCAGTTTCTGAAATAACTGCCAGCCCTTTGGAGACAACTGATCAGCCACATAACCCACTTCCGGAAGCTTGTCATGGCTGCGCATGTACACCAAGGTTTCTTCCGTATGTTCTACCAGACGATAACACTCAAAGGAAATCACTTTCAGCACCTTGGATTCCTTGTTCTCTCTGCGAATCACCGCAGAAATATTCTCTCGCAATAGCAGTACGCTGCCCTTGTGAAGCTCAAAGCTCTGTGCCTCAAAAGAAATGACGGCTTCACACTCACTAACCAACAGCAGAGGTAACTTCGTCCTAATTTCCATCCATGACCGCTCAGACTCCCACTCCCAGATTTCTGCTTTCCTCATGACATCCATGCTTGAATTCCTTTCCAGAAAACTCGTATTTAAAAAACAAGCACCGAGGAGTTTACCCTCGGCGCTTGTCCTATGTAAGTGCAACTTACACACCACGTTCCTGCCGCTTCAGCAAGTCGCGAATTTCCGTGAGCAGTGCCACCTCGGGAGCCGGTTCCGGGGTTTCGGCAACCTCCGCCTTAACCGCTTCCTTCTTCTTGAACTTGCTGGCCAGCTTAATAGCCATAAAGATCGAGAATGCAATAATGAAAAAATCCACCACGGTCTGCAGAAACACCCCGTATTTCAAAATAGCATTCCCATAGGTAAAGGTCAGGTCGCTTAAGTTGATACCACCAATTATCAAGCCGATAATAGGCATAATGATGTCTTCCACCAAGGAGGAGACAATCTTCCCGAACGCTGCACCGATAATGACAGCGACCGCAAGATCGAGCACATTTCCTTTCAGGGCAAAGCTTTTAAATTCTTTCCACATTTCTAAACCCTCCCCAAAGCTTGGAATTTTAAAACATTATAGCATCACTTTTACCGACACTCCAAAGAATTTTCAGAAACTGTCGGCTTACTGCTGTAAGTCTTGTGGCAGGACAAACTTCTATATCTGACTGAAAATGAGAATAATTGCATAATCCTCTTCCTACAACTCCCGGAAATCAGCTATGATGAATCCATAATAGATTACCTTTCTAGAAAAAAACTTCGTCTTAAGGAGCTGCCTATGAGCTATTCCTCTTTCTTTGGACGCAGCCGCGATGCCGACTTCTCCATGTTTTCAGCCTCACATTGGATCGCTCTGGCATCGGTGCTCGTTGTTTGCCTGCTGCTGTTCGGATGCAGATTTGCTCTGCGCACCCGGAGACGGCTGCGCCTGTCCGTTCGTCTGCTGCTTGCCGTTATTCTGCTCTCCTCTGAGGCTGGGCTTCAGTGGTGGTATATCTCGCAGGGAATCTGGAAAACGGACTCCTCGCTGCCTCTGGAGCTATGTGGGCTTACTGTGCTGTTGTCAGCTATCATGCTGCTTACCCGCAGCCGGATACTATACGCCTTTCTTTATTTTGCCGGAATCGGCGGCGCGTCAATTGCTCTGCTGACACCTAACCTGGTATATCCTTTCCCGCACTTCCGTTTCCTATTATTCTTCATCTCACATGGGGCTATCATTCTCGCCTCTTTGTATATGACCTGGGTTGAGGGGTTCAAGCCAAGCTGGAAATCCCTTGCCTTCACGATG
Organism: Paenibacillus agri; assembly: GCF_013359945.1. GTDB lineage: Bacteria > Bacillota > Bacilli > Paenibacillales > Paenibacillaceae > Paenibacillus_AQ > Paenibacillus_AQ agri. Next base: position 253,904 of record NZ_JABWCS010000218.1, read on the forward strand.
CTCAGCCTGAATCTTACTGCTGCCTGCGTTTGGGTTGCTAATTCTATGCTGGGTTCCAACTACATGTTCCTTATGCGAAAGCCAAGCACGTATTCCGTTCTGGATTACTTTGGGCCGTATCCTTATTATCTGCTGGTGGAAGAACTCTTCGCGTTCGTTGTGTTTCTGTGTATGTACTTAGCGTTCTTTTGGCTGCCGGAGCGAGTAAGGTCCCGCAACCAACGTATGAATCGTCTTCCCTACTGAGTCGTGTCAGGAAGGCCGGGAAGTCAGTCCATCGAGCATATGCCGCAAGGTGGTTAGCGGATGGCTCCAGATCATACGCGGACCGGCGTAGCGCATGACAGTCTTGATCTCACTGCGCCGGTCCGGCTTATAGCAGTGCACCGGGCAGCGCCCGCAGGTGGTCTTATTTTCACCGAAACGGCAGTGTTCAAGCCGCTTCCAAGCGTAGGCCAGAAGCTCTCCGCATTCCACGCATACTCCTTGTTCCTCCACCTTTGCCTTGGTATGACCGGCTCCCAAATGTCCATGTCCTTTGCAGTATTTTACAATCATGATCCTTACTGTAGTTTTTTCCCTGCCAATTCTGGGCCCAACATTAAGCGTCCGGGCTTGTCTTTTACTTGTCGTCGGTTCTGTAGACATGCCACACATTCCTCCGTCACTTTTCCATAAGTTTACAATGAGAAGTCACACTGTTCAATACTCTTTCTAGAGAACAGGTACATTTATGCGCAAAAAAGCCTGATCCACGGCGGATCAGGCTTTAACGCTTCAGGCGGCTGCTGAACGCAGGCCTAAATTCACAAATATATTACGCTTCGATGATTTCCACGGAAGTCATTTTGTCGCGGCCTTTGAAAGTATCTACAAGATCCATACCTTCAACAACTTTACCAAATACGGTGTGTACGCCGTCCAGGTGTGGTTGTGGAGCGTAGCAGATGTAGAACTGGCTTCCGCCGGTGTTCTTGCCAGCATGCGCCATAGCAAGTGTACCGCGCTCATGCTTGTTAGGGTTGATCTCACAGTTGATAGTGTAGCCAGGGCCACCTGCGCCTGTTCCGTTCGGACAACCGCCTTGTGCTACGAAGCCAGGGATAACACGGTGGAATACCAGACCGTTGTAGAAGCCGTCGTTTGCCAGCTTTTCAAAGTTGGCTACAGTGTTCGGAGCATCTTGATCGAACAGATCGATCAGGACTACGCCGCCGTTTTCAAGAGTAATTTTCGCTTGCTTTGCCATATGTAAATGACCCCTTTCAAAATTCCAAATGGTAAACACTTTTCTTAGTTTACTATGAAATCACACACAAAGCAAAACAAGCGGAGACTCGCCCGCCTGTTCTGCTTTGCATGTTATTCAGCTCGCTCCAAACTCTTCTGTTACTTCGCAACCGCCTGTTTGGCAATACGTTCAGGCACAACATCATTAACGATAATGTCCTGGTAGCTCTCACGGCGTACGACCAGATCACTCTGACCATTTTGCACGAAGACCATTGCCGGACGACGAATCCGGTTGTAGTTGCTGGCCATGGAATAGTTATATGCACCAGTGGAAGCTACAGCCAGCAGATCACCGCTCTCAGCCTTAGGCAGCTCAACATCCCAGATCAGCATATCGCCACTCTCGCAGCATTTACCCGCGATGGAGACCTTCTCTGTCGCCGGATCATTGGCACGGTTAGCGAGCATTGCCTCATACTTGGATTGATACAGAGCAGGACGCGGATTATCAGTCATACCACCGTCAACCGCAAGGTACTTGCGAACGCCGGGAATATCCTTCTCCGTACCCACGGTGTACAACGTAGTACCCGCTTCAGCCACGATGCTGCGGCCCGGTTCTGCCCAGATCTCTGGCAGGGAGCTGTAGATTCCTGTAAAGTAAGTCTTCACCGCATCGGTGATGGCTTTCACATAATCTGACACTTGCAGCGGGGTATCTCCTTCGACATAACGAATACCAAAGCCCCCACCCAGATTCACAACCTTGAATTCTACATCCAGTCCTTCTTTGACGGTGCGGGCAAAGTCCGCTACACGCTCAACAGCAAGCTGGAAGCCTTCGGTCTCGAAAATCTGTGAGCCGATATGCGAATGCACACCCAGCAGATTCAGGTTTGTCTTGTCGTTTGTAACTTTAACAGCTTCATAAGCTGCACCGTTGCCGATGTCAAAGCCAAACTTGGAGTCGGTCTGACCTGTAGCGGTATATTCATGGGTATGCGCTTCAACACCTGGAGTCACACGCAGCAGAACGTTAACGGTAACTTCCTTGCGTGCTGCAATAGCTTGCAGGAGATTCAATTCAACGAGATTGTCAGCCACGAAGCAGCCGATCTTGGCATCAATCGCCATTTCGATTTCTTCAGAAGTCTTGTTGTTGCCATGGAAGTGGATACGCTCTGCAGGGAATCCTGCTTGCAACGCTGTGTAAAGCTCACCATCCGATACCACGTCAAGAGACATGCCTTCTTCGTCAGCCAAGCGTACCATAGCCATGATGGACAAAGCCTTGCTCGCATAAGCTACCTGAAAACCAAGTCCAGATGCCTTGTAAGCCTCCATATATTCGCGGCAGCGGCGACGGACTAGCTGCTCGTCCATTATATATAGCGGTGTTCCATACTCCGCTTTCAAATCCGTTACATCACATCCACCAATCTCCAAATGACCCGCATCGTTAATCCGGCTCGTCCCGTGTAAAAACATTCTCAGTCCTCCAGTTTCTATGGAATACGCATTCCATCTGTCTATTGTATGCTCAGGGTCCCCGCAACGTCCCTTCTCTTAAGCTTCGGACAAAAATCCACATTGTGGGGGCTGGTTAGTATATTCAGTATACCAGACAGAAGGAACTACATAGAATGGACTAATTTGCAGTTGATTTGTATTATCCTTATGTTTGTTGTTCGTTGTCCTGTACAGGCGGCATTCTTGTATTATCCCTGGTTTTATTGAAAGAAGGCCTTGTTTTCGAATTCAGAACAGGTTGACGAAGCAGAATTTCCCCCATAGCCTTTGCATTAAAAGGTATAAAAGGCCACAAATATGGAGAGTTGTAAGATCGGTGTATTGTCAACAACACAATTAGAAGTGTAGTCCCAATCATAAAGCCAGGCACCTGAAATGCAGCCACCGCGATCAGGAGTACAAGCCTGATAATCCGGTTCGCAAGTCCAAGCTCATAGCTCGGTGTAGCGAACATCCCGATGGAAGCCACTGCCATATATAGCACTACCTCGTTAACGAATAGCCCTGTCTTCACCGCAATGTCGCCAACCAGAATAGCAGCGATCAGGCCCATCGCCGAGCCTAAAGGTGTCGGTGTGTGCACCGCTGCCATCCGCAGCAGATCCACCCCAAGCTCCACAATCAGAAACTGGGCCAGCAAGGGAATCTTGGCCATTTTTTGTGGTCCAATAAAGTCCAACATGGGCGGCTTCAGCTCGGGATGGATAACCAGTAGCAACCACAGCGGCAGCAGAAACATCGAAGCGAAAATTCCAAGGAACCGGACCCACCGTAGGTAACTGCCCATAAAAGGGGTTTGACGGTTCTCCTCCGCATGCTGGCAAAGATCGAAGAAGGTCGTTGGGAGCACCATTACACTGGGAGAGGTATCTACAAAAATGACCACCCGACCCTCCAGCAAATGGGAGGATACATTATCCGGTCTCTCCGAGTAACGGACCAACGGATAGGGGTTCCAGCCCCCGTCCACGATTGCCTCTTCCAACTGTTTATCGGCAAGAGGGATACCATCAATATCCACACTAGTGATTTTATCCGTAACTGACTTCACTAGCGCCTTGTCTACGATATCGTCGATATAAGCTACACAGACATCAGTTCGCGTCCGGCGGCCGACCTGATGCATCTCAAATTTCAGGCCGGGATCACGCAGCCTCCGTCTGACTAGTGCAATATTGCTAAGCAGGGTCTCTGTAAATCCGTCTCGCGCACCACGCACCACCCGCTCAATGGAAGGCTCCTCCGGATTTCGGCTGGGGTAGCTCCGGGTATCCATCACGATAACCTGGGTCTCCCCCTCGATGAACAGTGCGCTCATGCCTGACATTACCTTATTGATAGTTTCGCTAAGCAGTTCTCCCTTTTCCACTTGTATGTGAGGAATATAGAGGTCCATGAAACTGACTAGCACATCCGTCGACAAGTGTTCAGGAGTAAGATAGGTCAACCGCTTCAGGATTTCATCCAATATGTTATCTTTGGCAAATCCGCTGATACAGAACAGGGCAGCATTAGCGCCCCCAAACTTCATCTCCCTGAAAACAATATCAAAGGAAGACCCCAGTCCTATAACCTCTGTCAGTGTATCTTTAATGCTTTCGAGCGTATCCGGGATATCATCATTTCCCTGCCAGTAAACCACAGACTCCTCCAGGGAATCAGAGCGTTCGTTCTGGCGTTTTAGTTGCAGGGGATCCTGCTCTTTAGCTTGAGCTTGATCCTGACCCTTAGCTTGAGCTTGATCCGCACTTTTCCCTTTCTTGCCAGAAGCCCTATCCTTTACGGAATTCGATTTCTGTGGACCCTGCCTACCCTGCCCGTTTCCAGCCGTATCTACTTTCTGCTGTTGATCGTTCTGGGCAGATTCCTGGTGCTGATTGCTAGCTGCCTGTTGCTGGTCTTTCTCCTGTTGACCTGTCTCCTGCTGATCCTGCTCCTGTTGCCCTTGCTCTTGTTGACTTTGCTGTGCTTTACTTTGCTTGCCTTGATCCTTCTGCACCTGACCACTCGAAGCGGCGACTTGTTGTTGTTCTCGCGGATCTTGCGACTGTCCGCCGCTTCCGTCATCTCCGCCTTGGCCGTCTTGATCGGAATCCTCTTCATCATCCGCGAAGAATCCGAAAAGTCTGGCGAACAGCCCTTTGCCCCCGTTCTCCTGGTCCTGCTCCTGATCTCCTAGCTCACCGGAGACCTCTACATCCTGTGAGCTTCCTGCACTGTTACTTCCACTGCTACCATTACTGTCACTACTGCTATTACTGTCATTACTGCCATTTGGATTAGTGTCTACCTCTTGTTCCTCACTTTGTTCAGAGGAAGACCCAGGCTCTGCCGTCTTTGAATCCTTACCGGATGTCTGAGAACCCGTCTGCTGCTCCTCCGAAGAATTTTGGGAGCCAGAGCCACCAAAGTCACTACCTGCAGTCTGGCCTTGCTCCTCGCCGCCGTTGTTCCCGTTAATCCATGCCGGGTTTACTCGGGAAGCCTCCGCCTCGGCGCTTGTCATGCTGGAGGCCAAGCCTGATTCCATGGCAAACTCCACTTCTGTATGCCTGTTTCCAGTTCTTTCTCCGCTCTTTTTATTAGACTTTGGTTCATTTCCCCCTCTAGCGGCACTATTGGCACCGGAGACGGTACTAGTGCCGCCAGAAGTAGCATCCGTAGCACGCCCTACAGTAGCATTATCAGCGGCTGCCTGGTCATCATGACTGGAGCGCTCCCTGCTGAAGCCTTCCGCAGTCTGATGCTCAGCCGCCGTGGAACTAGCTGAATCATTGCTGCTGAAGTCAGCACCAGTTGAGTCTTCGCTTTCGGCGCCACCACTGGTTGATCTGTCACCAATAGCTCCTTCTCCTCCACCGCTACTTGTTGAGTCGTCACCAGTCGCACTTTCACCCCTAGCACTGTCGCTTGTTGATCCATCACCAGTTGCGTCCTCAACCCCGGTGCTGTCACTAGTTGATCCGACACCAGCAGCACCTTCCCCTGTCAGGCTATTTGTTGAACCATTGCTTGCTTCTGTTGTTTCTTCAGAATTCCCCTCCTCTACACCCAACTCTCCGGAGACCTCAAGCTCCAGATTCCCGCCTCTCTTATCATCTTCCGACAAAGTTTTCGTTCGTTCTTTGGATTCTGATTCTTTTACCGGCAAGCTTTTCTCTACAGAATCCCCGCTGTGAATAAATTTGTTCATCCCGCACCCTCCTTTACTTTAAATACACAAACCAGTCAAACAATGAGCCCATGACCTTACCGGCAGTCATTGCCATCAACAGCCCGAACAGGCGATGAACCATTTGAAGGCGTTTCGCCAAAATCGGGAGCACATTCAATACCTCAGTCAATGCGGCGGCTAACATGCCGATAAAGATACCGTTAAACAAGCCCACTGCTATTTCGACCAATGGACCCGAGCTTATTTTCCAGTTCCAGAAATCACTAACGGTGCCCAGCAATGACCCTGCGACCATCGCTCCTTCATACCAGTGCACTTTATCGTAAGAAGAGGTCAGTTGCGCCAGCCGGGGGATGATGTCCAGTACAACGAAGAGAGCGATGACTCCACCACCGACGGCGATTCCTCCCGCAATGCCCAGCAACAGATTAATTCCCAGTGATATCGGTGCTGTCATTGCCCCCCACCTTCCGTGTTCTCCGGTATAATGGCTTCACGCCGCCTCAATTTGGCGTATTCCTCGTTAACCACATATTGGTCAATATTTTTCTGGTACAGGAACATCTCGACTTCCAGCGGGGTTGGCTCCTCATTCCATTTTTTCTTGAATAAATGGTTGAAGAAAATCACCATCCCCAGCCCAATGCCTACGGAATAGGCAATCTGGAACAGATAAGGATGCTCATCCTTATGCCCTGTTAACATCTCTACAATACGGATCTGCACCTCCTGCATACTTACGTCCGCATGAAAGTTCATAATCGTCAGTGCTGAACCAAAGAACAATAACAGCCACACAAGTACGAACATCGCCGTTGACGGAGGCCGCGACTCCACCGGTCCTATAATCTGTACAATCGTCCTGCCTTCGCCGATTAGCTGGATTTCTACGCCTGGCAGAATCTCGTGAATTCGCGGAATCACCATTAGCAGATCAATCAGAATCAAGTTGCCATCACTTTGCTTGGGCTGAATCAACATTAGAGAGTACAGCGCGTCCTCCCACTCCGGGGCCGTAATGAGATTGGCAATATCCCGGAGCATCACCCCCTGACCTTTGGGAACTGACACCCGGTTTTTGAGCTGTATGAAAATGGTGGCCGCCGAATGGTGTGTCATCCATATTCCTCCTAAGGGGATCTGGAGCTGCCTAAGGTGGGCTAGACTCCATAGGGGTTGAAGAAAAGAATAAGGGTAGTATGAGAGAAAAGGCTGAATTTTACTCTTGTAATGGGAATTGGAGGTTTTCACGTAGCGCCGTTCTGCTTTCAGAAACATAAAAAAGCACCTGTTCCACTGGATGATCCAGGGAAACAGGTGCTTTTTAGACGCAGCTTAGCCCTGGGGTATGTCCCCTCAGGCGTACAACAAACATGCTACTGAAACAAAATATGTTATCCGAGGCTTTGCTGCCTGGACTGTTGATTTGAGATGAAGAACAGCGCGGTCCAGATCAGTGCAAACCCGATGATTTGCGGAAGGGTGACCAGTTGGTTGAATACCACCCAGTTAATGACGACACCCGTCATTGGAAAGCTAAGCTCGGCCAGTGTCGCAAAAGAAGCCTTAGTTGTGCTAAGTCCCTTGTAATACAATAACATACTCAAGAGTCCCGGCAACAGCGCCTGCAGCAGCAGATTGATGGCCACAGCAGAGGTTGCTCCAATCCCGCCCTGGAATTGCCAAGGCGCGCGTTCCAACGCCGTAACGACGAACAATAAAGGCAGGGCCAGGATGAAACGCAGCGATGTTACCGTCTCATATTTCATAGAGCCCAGCAGATAGCGCCCCATTACAGTGGACCCTCCCCACAGCGCAGCGGCTCCCAGCGCCATAACACTGCTTATGCTAATAAAACTGTTTACATGACCGAAAGGAATGCTCCAGCCGAAGGTAAGCAGATACGTTCCCGCCAAGGCTACGATCATCAGAGGGGCAAAATGCTTCGGCAATCTCTCCTTAAGCAAGAGAGCCGCAAGCCCGATAGCGAACAACGGCTGCAGCTTCTGCAGCAGCAGTACGGCATTAAGATCCCCACTGGACAATGCCATGGTGAACAGGATCGTAGCGACTGCTGAGCCGCCCCAGGAGACGATCAACAACGCTCCCGCTTGACGGAAGCGGATAGCTTTCAGTTCAGCGCGGTGGCGCCAAAGAACCGGAAAAGCAGCCAAAAACAACACAACATGCTCCAGCAATACAATTTGCGAAGAGGTCAGCGACTTGAGCAGGATGATGCGAAACAGCGGGTCTACGCCCCACAGCGCCGCCCCCATGACAACCAGCCAAAAACCGCCCCTCAGACGCGCCGGGCGCACTACGGATGATGAAGCAGATACATTACTCATCTTACATTCTCCTTGTCGATACAAACCCTCGATTAAGAGACCAAAAACCCCCGATATGCCTTAGAACAGGCAATACTCGGGGGTATTATCAATAAAAGCGTACAGGAAACAGGCCCCGCGCCTTTATCTTATGATCCTCTCCCATCCGGACTTTACCGTCGGCTCTGGAATTGCACCAGATCAGTCGCCTCTCCTGCTAACAGGTGGAGACGAGTCGCGGGCTTTGTTCACTCTGAACATTACCGCCGGTTAGGAATTTCACCTACCCCGAGAATCTTGTATTCCGTTATTATTTTCACAACCAACAATAAACCTTCTGTAGCCATTCGTCCAGCCTTTTATGAAAATATTCATATTTCTTTCATACAACAAAAGCAATTTCGTCTCTGAGTGCGAGAGATTTCCCACTACATAAATGGGATTTTTAAGTTATAATTCAATTAATTACATTATCCTTATTTTCAAAATAAAGGAGCACCCCTCACTGTGAAGGAATCATTCTGGACAAAGTTGCTGTTATCCGTCGTTGCCGTAGGCGGTATCGCCCTGATCGGATTTATCACTACCCTCATAACCGCTCTGAATCTCGGCCTCAAATTCTATGTGCCGCTTCTGATCACTGCCACTGCTTTCTTGGCCGCCTACTCTGTCATCACGATATTCCAAATATTGAAGCGGCGGACCAGGCACATCGTACTGCTCTCATTCGCCGGGCTCTGCCTACTATCTACTGCTGGCTTTGAGCTTAGCAAAGTGTATGTGAACAGCTTTGGCGAGATCAACGAGCAGGAGGTCAACCTGGCACAGTATGCCCCTTTCGTCCCGGATTCCAAAGCCGCTGCACTCACCAAACCTACGACCTTTACTATTCGTGAAGATCTTCCGCGTCTTGACGGGGCCACTGCTCTTTATCCGCTATATGCGTCCTTTGCCCAGGCTGTGTATCCTTCAGGCGAGTACCAGCCTTATGGCGCAGACAGCTTAATCACCTGTTCAACAACTCCGGTGGCCTATAAACGCTTGCTTGAAGGCGAAGTCGATATGATCTTTGCCGCGGCCCCATCCCAGTCTCAGCTGAAGGAAGCACAGCAAAGAGGCGTGCAGCTCAAGCTGACGCCGATTGGCCGGGAGGCCTTCGTATTCTTTGTGAACCGGCGCAATCCGGTCAAGGGGCTTACCATTGAACAAATAAAGCATATCTACTCGGGAAAAATCACAAATTGGAAAGAGGTAGGCGGCAGCAACAACGGGATTCGGGCCTTCCAGCGCCCTGAGGACAGCGGCAGCCAGACCATGCTGCAGAAGGTCATGGGGAACACGCCGCTTATGACCCCTCCGCAGGAGGATGTCGCCGACCTTATGAGCGGTATAATAAGCCGGACTGCAAACTACCGCAATTTCCGAAATGCGCTAGGCTACAGCTTCCTGTTCTACGCCTCCGAGCTAAACCGTGATGGAGAGATTGCACTACTGGAGATCGATGGGATACGCCCGGAGAGAACCACAATTCGTAATGGTGAATATCCTTTTGCCACCGAGTTTTATGCCGTCACTGCCGGCAGCAGCAATCCTAACATTGAGCCGTTTCTCGACTGGATCACCTCACCACAGGGACAGGAACTGGTGGAGAAGACAGGTTATACTTCTTTGAAATAAGACTCGCTGGATGTTCCATCCGCTTGGAACATCCATTGATTTATTCAGCTGCAACTGCAGGTGACAGCAGCTTTGAAAGCAATCCATGCTTCGGGGAGGCCAGGAAACTGATCATGAACAGTACCCCGGTAGCAAAAGCCATCGAACCCGATATCGACGTATCGAGCCAAGCTGCGGTATAGTATCCTGCGACTGCAGCCAGGACGCCAAAGCCCCCACTGAGCACAAACATCAGGGACAAGCGGTCTGTCCAAAGATAGGCTGAAGCTGCTGGAGTGATCAGCATGGCGAGGACCATAATGGCCCCTACCGCATCAAACGCTGCCACTGTAGTAATCGACAGCAACGACATGAACGCATAGTGCATAACGACAACCGGAATCCCGATGCTGGCAGCCAATGCAGGATCAAAGGATGTTATTTTCCATTCTTTATAGAATCCAATTACGGCCGCTAGAACCACCAACAATACAATGGATAGGATGAAGGTGGCCTCGGGAATGTCGCCGATCCATGGCAAATGCACCGTCGTCCAAGGCACAAAGGTGATTTCGCCCATCAAAGCATGCTTCACGTCCAAATGGGCGTTGCCCACTTTTGTAGCAATCAGGATCACTCCCACCGCAAACAAGGTTGTGAATACCACCCCAATCGACGCCTCACCCTGTACTCCGCGCGACTGCAGCCACTGGATCAATATCGAGGTTAATAACCCCGCCACGACAGCGCCGATCAGCATGTGATAGCCGCTCAGTTCACGGGTGACCAAAAAAGCAACAACAATACCCAGTAGGACCGTATGGCTGATGGCATCTGCCATCATCGCCATTCTGCGTAAAATCAACAGGACGCCGATTGTGCCGCATGACAGACCTACCAGAGAGGCGGTAAGCAAAATCCAGCCTGTATAGCTCATCAGTATCCCCCCTCCTTCACAACCATTTTCTCTCTCTCGGCCGGAACCGACACTTCACTCTTTATTCTGCTGCGTTGCTGGAGGCGGACAATCACTAGACCTTTCTGGGCACCGAACAGCAGAGAAACCACGAAAAAGGCTGCAGATGATACAACGATGAAAGGACCCGTAGGCCATCCTTTCCCCATCGTACTTATCACCGTTCCAATAACACCTGATCCTCCCCCGATAACTGCTGCACCGATCAGCATCCATTTGAAGGAATGCGTCCAGTACCGTGCGCTCACCGCTGGAATAATCAACAAGGCGGACATGAGAATAACCCCGACAGCTTGAATACCAATGACAATCACCAGTACCAGCACCCCTGAATAGAGACTGTTCATCAACCGGACCGACAGACCAAGACCTTTGGCAAAGGCAGGGTCGAACAGAAACAGCTTCCATTCTTTAAATCCCAGCCAAACGATGGAGATGACCACCAGGCCCAGAGCACTCATAGTGTAGACATCGGTGCGAACCATGGAAGCTGCCTGCCCGAAGATGAATCCGTCGAGACCGCTCACATTACCGCCCCCAGTCCGGTTCACAATTGTGAGCAGCATAATCCCAAGACCGAAGAACACGGACAGCACGATACCCATCGCTGTATCTTCCTTGATCCGGCTGGAGGAAACAACCCATTGGACCAGGAACGCACCGATCAGTGCGCTGATGGCCGCTCCCAAGATCAGAACAGGCAGTATTTTCACACCGGTGATGGCAAAAGCAATAACTACGCCCGGCAGTGCCGCATGGGACAACGCGTCGCTCATCAGACTTTGCCGCTTCCAATAGGCAAGACAGCCAATCATCCCTGAGGCTACACCGAGCACGAGCATGCTAAGCAATACCCACCAAGCATTCGGTGACAGTAGGAGTGTCATGACGGCACCTCTTGTCTCCAGCGCAGGCCTGCCCCGTAGGTCCGGTACACATTGTCTTTCGTGAACACATCCGCTGTCTCCCCGTAATTCATCACCGTGCGGTTAAGCAGCAGCACATGATCAAAATAATCCTCCACGGTCTGGAGATCATGATGCACGACCATAACCGTCTTACTGCGCCCCTTCAATTCTCTTAGCGTAGTCATGATCGCCTGCTCCGTGGCTGCATCCACACCAGCGAGCGGTTCATCCATGAAATACAGTTCAGCATCCTGAACTAGTGCACGGGCCAGAAAGACCCGCTGCTGTTGTCCACCAGACAGTTGGCTGATCTGGCGGCGGGCATAATCCGCCATGCCCATCTGTTCCAGCGCCGCCATCGCCTGTTCGCGGTGCCGTGCTTTAGGTGACTTCATCCACCCCACATTTCCATACAGGCCCATCATTACGACATCCAGCGCATCTGTGGGGAAATCCCAGTCCACAGAACCACGCTGCGGGACATATCCGATTTTTTTGCGCATTGTCTTTAGCGGCTTTCCAGCAAAGTGAACCGTCCCCCCGAGCTTAGGATGCAGCTCCAGCATCACCTTCAGCAGGGTCGATTTGCCCGCGCCGTTGGGGCCGACAATCCCGGTTAGCGATCCTTTAGGCAGCTTGAAATTAACTTCGTCCAGGACTTTACTTTTCCGATAAGCGGCCGACAAACCTGTGACACTTAGTCCTTGCATATTAGTTACCTCCCCCACCAAGCGCCGTAGCGATGGTCTTGACGTTATGTCGATACATCCCGATATAGGTTCCTTCCGGGGTCCCGCCGTCCCCCATCGCATCCGAGAACAACTCGCCGCCGAGCTCCACCTTAAGCCCTCTGCTGCCTGCGCCCTGGATCACCGCATTGATCGAGTTCTGGTTGACGCTACTCTCTACAAACACAGCAGGAACCTTATACTCCAGAAGCAATCCTATGGTATCATCAACATCCGTAATGCCAATCTCATCTTCAGTGCTAAGACCTTGCAGACCAACCACCTTCAGACCATGCATCCTTCCAAAATAGCCAAAAGCATCATGGGCGGTTACCAGCACTCTCTGCTTTTCAGGAATGGTGCTCATCATGTCTGCTGACTCTGTCTTCAACTCATCCAGCTTTTTCAGATAGTCATTCTTATTGGCTTCAAACAGCTCGGCATGTTCTGGAAAATGCTCCTTCAGGCCGTCTGTAGCGGAACCAAGCGCCGTTCCCCAAAGATCAATGTCAAACCAGACATGGGGATCGATATCCCCCTTCTCATCCTTCAGCCGCAAATCCTCAGGAATGGCTTCAGCAATCGCCTTCACCGGCTTAGATTTGCCTATCTGCTCAAAGACCTCCGTCATATTGCCCTCCAAATGAAGTCCACTGTAGAATACGATATCCGCCGAAGCCATCTTCTTAATATCTCCCTGCGTCGCGTTATACAGGTGAGGGTCCACACCAGGGCCCATCAAACTGCTGACGCTAACCTTATCCCCGCCAATAATAGATAGCGGCTCAGCAATCTGTGCGATAGTGGTAACAATAGCGATTTTCCCATCCGCCGCTGCCCCCTTGCCTTCCTCACCCTCTGCTGAACATGCCGATAATACCAATGACAACACCAAGGACAGAGCAATGCCACACCTTGCCTTCCTGCTCTTTAGTCTCTCTCTCATTTTGTTTCCTCCTCTTGACAACCTGATGATCAGGTAATTTTTTGAAAATAAATTAATGAGCTCATGAAAATGTTTTTCCCTAGGGAAACAATTGTTTCTATAACCAAAATTAATTCCTTATCGCTGATTTGTCAAGAAATTAATCATATAATCTGTACACTTTTTCATTATATTTTCCGATATAAATATCATTATCTTTACCCATAACGTTGATTTGACAACGATTTCGGGCTCCATTTTCATATAAACTTTACACATACTAAAAAAATTAAATGAATGAAACACTTTTCACTTTATTGCAATCGATATCTTTCTCTTACTTAAAAAGTACTTCACGTTATCATTTGAAAGTGAAATATTTTATACCGGAATCACTGCAACTTTTGGAAACTTTTGTCGTCTAACCTATATATATGCCGTTATAGGCATCGCAGATAGATAGACTGTGTCCGTACATAGGATCAATACACAAGGATGGTGAGATGGTGAAATGAAGAAGTACGGTTTGTGGGCAGTGCTGCTGATTCTTACGCTCGTACTGGTATTTCCCGTTACGGGACATGCCGCCACGCCCAGCACACACATTAATCTGGATGGCAACGACTTGGCGATGCCAGGGGATGTGCAGGTCCAGATTGTGAACGGAAGTGTTATGGTACCGCTTCGTCTCGTCACGGAGCAGCTAGGCTATGGGGTTAAATGGGATAATATCTCGAAGACAGCGACGATTGAGCAGGGAGGACGTATGCTGACGCTGGTTGTGAACCAGAAAGAAGCAGACGCGGATGGTGTGAAGATCCAGCTGGATAATCCATCCTTCCTCAGTAAAGGAACCACGTTTGTTCCGTTAAGATTTATCGGAGAACAGACGGGTGCCACAGTCGGATGGGACAATATTACCAAGACCGTATATTTAACCTCTCCGGCTCAGGAGATTGGCGTTGGTAATGGAGGATCGCCTTCTCCCACGCCTGCACCTGGAGGTACACCCTCTCAGGCACCGGACAATGGAAGCGAGGTCACCACGCCGGGAGGAAGCGCCACTCCTCCGGTAAATACGACAGCAGCATCCTTGACGGATATGAGCTTTAATGACAACAAGCTGATCATCTCTTTGAACGGAAATGTAAATCCGAGCATCTTTGCGATGACCGGTACTGACCGGATCGTTATCGACCTGCCTAATACTATCTTTGGACAAGCCTTCAGCCAGCGGCTGCCGCTGACTGCTGGACAAAGTGGACAAGTGCCAATAACAGGTTATCCTGATGTCACCGGAGTCCGGTATTCCTTGTTCAGCAGCACACCGTCAACGATACGTGTTGTTCTCGACTTGAATAGCGCTAAAACGTACGGTGTGACCAATGCTAATGACGGTCTGCTGATTATTGATTTGAACGGGACTGGTGGCTATATCCCTGACCCGGGTGCAACTCCTATCCCGACACCAACGCCCGATACATCTGTTACTCCACTGCCTGGCGATTCTGGCAAGAAGGTGATCGTACTAGATGCCGGACACGGCGGCAGCGACCCTGGAGCCGGCAGCCTGAACAAACTCAAAGAGAAGGACTTCACACTTGCAGTTGTCCTCAAAATCGAGGCACTACTGAAGAACGAGCCGAATATCCAAGTCGTGCTTACCCGCAGTGGAGATACATATCCTACGCTGCAGGAAAGAGCCAAGCTAGCTAATAATCTTAATGCTTCTTTGTTTGTTTCCGTACATGGCAACAGTCCTCCAGTTGGGACCAAAACCAGCCCAAGCGGAACGGAGACCCATTATTCTCGTAAAGAAAGCCTTCAATTTGCTCAGATTGTCCACAAATATCTGATTCAGGCCACTGGCCTGCCGGACCGTGGCATCAAACAGACCAGCCTGCATGTGACGAGAGAAACCAAAATGCCAGCCATCCTGCTGGAAGTTGGGTTCCTCACCAACGCGAAGGATGAAGCTTTGATGTACTCAGATGATTTTCAGCAAAAGGTTGCTGAGGCGGTTGTCGCCGGCATCAAGGAGTATTTGAACATTTAGTCAGATGGAGAGGTTCCGGTGTGAAACTAACCAGCTGCTTAAAGTCAAAAAATCCAGTCCCTGCAACGGGCTGGATTTTTTATTTATATTCTATTAGGCCTGTCGATTGTCCAAAATAAGTAATTGGGGGATTTGGAATCATGATAAATTCTCTTTATACCATGAAGCCGTCCAGGTTAGCGGAAATTTTTTGAGATAACGATATTAATAGCTTCCGCTCTTCTTCTGAAAGATCTTGGGACGCCGCTTTCTCCATTTCCGTCCAAACGGCAGTAGCCTTATCCACTAGTTCTCGACCAACCTCTGTTAGTTTAACAAGTGTGACACGTCCATCCTTGGGTGAGCGGGAGCGAGTGACAAGCCCTGCTTCCTCCAATCTTCGAACTGATTTGGCAACCGTAGAATGATCAAGTCTCATAGTACGTCCAAGACATTGCTGTGATTGTCCGTCCTGCTCTCCTAACTGCATCAGCATAATCTCTTGACCTGCAAATAAACCAGCCTCACGTAACAAATTTGCAGCCAAACCACGATGCGATCTAGCCATAGAAAAAATGGCAAAATTAATGGGAAATCGCTGGATGACATGCGTATCCTGCTCAGCCTTAGGTGTACAGGCGCTTTGCTCGCTCTCTTCAAAGTTATTCATCTTTCTTATCACCTTTCCGCTTTTACTTATTATTAAGCGTAGAGAATTATTCTACACTTGTAAAGAAGCGGATCTATACAAAAAAATTGCGCCATAACACAGCTTCAATTCTGCTGTATTATGGCGCCGCACAAATGAAAATTATAGATCAAAACTTATTTCAAAGTCGGGTAATCGGTATAGCCGTGGCTGTCACCACCATAAAATGTTGTTGGATCAGCTTCATTTAAGGGTGCTCCTGATTTCAAACGATCTACCAAATCAGGATTGGCCAGGGCCCAGGTTCCTACCGAGACAATATCAGCCAAATTATCTTTCAAGTCTCTGTCCAGTTCTTCTAAAGGACGCCCAGGTCGATTAACGATCAGCACCGTTGGCCAAGCCGAACGTATAGCCTTAAGCCTTTCTTCATCGCCACCATGTAGAATGTGAAGATAGGCTAAGTTAAGTTCAGCCAGTTTAGATACCAAGTATTCATATACTTTAGGACCGTCAGTGCCTTCAATAAGATCTCCAATAGGAACCCCTGGAGAAAGTCTGATTCCTGTACGACTAGCTCCAATTTCCTCAGCTACTGCAGTCGCCACTTCGAGAGCAAATCTAGCGCGATTTTCAATCGAACCTCCGTACGAATCTGTGCGTACATTTGCATTCTCAGAAATGAATTGATGTACAAGATAACCGTTTGCCCCATGGATTTCCACTCCATCAGCACCTGCTTGTATGGCCGCTGCAGCTGCTCTACGGCAATCACTAATAGTTTCTTGGATTTCTTCCAAACTTAACTCACGCGGAACAGGAACATCTTGCAAGCCTGTTGCTGTGTACATTTGTGTCTTTGGAGCAATGGCTGACGGTGCCACTGGCTGACGGTGATGAGGTGTATTGTCTGGATGTGACATGCGTCCTGCGTGCATAAGCTGAATGAACAAGTACCCACCAGCTTCGTGAACACGATCAGCTACCTGTTTCCAACCTGCAATATGTTCTTCTGTATAAATTCCGGGTGAAAATAAATAACCTTGTCCATCCTCCGAAGGCTGTGCTCCTTCACTAATTAGAAGGCCCATTGATGCTCGTTGTGCATAATACTCCGCACTATATGTTCCTGGAGTTCCGTCAAATTGAGCGCGTGATCTTGTCATTGGCGCAAGTGCCAAACGATGCTGCAAATTTATATCCCCAACTACTACTGGTTTCCAAATTGTACTCATTAAAAAAACTCCTCTCAATTCAAATAAATGTTGCCGGCAACATAAATTTAACAGGAGGATATTCGAATGTCAACACAAATATGTTTCCGGCAACATATTTAAATAAACTTTTGAATAAAGGGACATTGAAGTAGCACTTTGACAGCAAATTGCATCACATTCCTGAACCTAAACTCAATGTTTAGTTTGTCATATTTTAGGAATGGGTAATGCAAGGTAGTGGGGGAAATCGAAACAAATATCCGCCAGTTTAAGCCTGGTGATTTGTGTTCGGAAGTCGGAGTTTCGGGAATGTGATATACGCGTTAAAGGTGCGTACCCTATACAAAACGTACATAGATACTACAGCCGGTTACAATGTTGGCTGGATCGCTTTAACAGAGCAGCGACGAAATATTTGGAACACTCTCTAGTTTGGTTTCAACTCTTATAGGAAAAGGAATACGAAAATACCACAGCGAATAAAAAATGTTAGTGACTCCTGCTTATATACGGTCAAAGTTTGGAGGGAATTTATTGAATCTTCGCAGAGTTGCACTATCCATGCTCTTAATCCTATCGTGCGTTATATCCAGCACAACAGCATCTGCCGATTGGGCATTCCAGTTCGTTGTGTATAATGGGACTGTCTATGCCCATCAAGGTACATATACACCTGTTGAGAAAATAGGAAAGAAAATAGGCGAAGTGACGTTCTATTCCGATCGTGAAGGGACGTATACCGGCAATTTTTCAAATACCTATCCGAAAGGGACGCCCTACTACCGTATCCTCGATGTCAGTGATTCCGCAGGCATCGCGGTACAAGAAAGCGATGGTCGGTACGCAACCTTACTCTATCACGGCAAATATGACGGTAAACCAGACTATACCAAGCCGATCATGCTATTCCTCATTGGCTTTGTCGTCGTTGGTTGTGCCACTTGGCTATGGGTACGAAAACGTCGATTACAGTAAAAAACCGCCTCAAAGGCGGTCAGAGTGACGAGAAACACATTCTTTACGATTGTTGATGAGGAATAGCCCTGTAAATCAGGCTCAGCTTCATCATCAGTGATTGCCAAACCAATTACTTCGAAGGTTGAAGCTTATGCCTGGGGGCTAACGGACCCTATCGTCGTTATTTGTACATCAAGCAGCTTTTAGAACATGTAACGGACTCAGGTGCTGCTATTTCCTCCCAAACCGTGGATTACACACAGTATTTCTGCTCATAACGTCTCTGGAGTCCGCTAATCTTCCGGAACGGTCGTTGGTTAGGAAATAACCTCACTGGAGTCCGTTACCAGATGCAACAAGAAGCAAGTACTGATTTCGAGATGGGTCCAACATTAGAACTCAACATAGCCAGAAGAATGAGGACTTCAGAAATCTTATGAGCAGATTAACTGGGCAAATTCCTTATAACCAGATTGTTTTGGCAAGCACTGACTATTACGTTGAGACGTCACATTCTAACTGGAGGTTACTTCCAGACAGTCATACGCTCCTGCAAATTGGAAGTGTGCAGCTCCAGCTGAACTCCATCCGGGTCAAGAAAATTCACCGACCAGCCCCTGCCGCGCAGGACAGGGCCTCGGACGATAGGCACCTTATGACTCTTCAGAATCTGTACCGCTTCAGCAAAGTCTTCCTCTGCAATTGAAAAAGCAATATGATCTACACCATTTATTTCCCGGACAATATTTGAAGGATCTGTCTGTTCATTAGTTTCAGAAACGTCCCCATCTTCTCCCGACTTCTCAGTAACAGCACTTACCTCGATCAAGCAAATCCAGGCACTGCCCCATTCCAGGTAAGCATCACTCTTGCCTCGATGAATCAGTGCCAAACCGAGAATGGATGTATAAAAGTTCAAAGAATCCGCCAAATCCTTCACCTTGAGCGTCAGATGATTAAAGCCTGTGACCTTCATTCCGCATCCAGCCTAGCGAACAGAATAAAGTCCGTATTCACAGGTTCAAGCCCATCCAGCCGCAAATAGGTTGAGATTTGACCCCGATGATAACTCCCGTGCAGGGACACATGGTGTAAAATGTCCGAAACGGCAGACGTGAACTCGACTCCCTTACTGGAACGATAAGTCAGTAGACTGTCCAGATCTCCATCCTTGAGTTCTGTGATGAATAGACGATACCCTGCGGCATTTGCTTTCAGAAGCAATTCGCAGTCCTCCAGCGAGTACATAGGCCATATGCTCGGAACTGTGCTATCTCGCTTGTTTAGGCGCTCCAGCCACACTTTCTCCGCCGTCAGCAGATGACTGAACAATGCCATGAGCTTCCCGGATACGACCTCGGAATCTTGCAGCGCCTTGAGTATCTCTTCATTCGCCCAATGGGCATGACTGAAGAGACGCAGCAGATCATCCCGTCTGCCTTGCGGTTGCAGGGTCATTAGTGTTCCCCCCTTGCAGCCGCCAGTTGCTTACGCTTCAGTGACTCGGGATCTAGCACCACCTCCGGAGTTTCGGCAAAAAGAAGCGTAGCACGGTCACCCGGATGATACCCTGGCCATGGTAGATTGGGTGTGCTTGGATCTCCCCGGTGAGCGAAAGCCAGCCAGGCTTCCTGCATAGCATCTGCCAGGGCAGTCATGTCTGGGCTAACCTCCGCTCCCAGACGCTGCAAGTGCTTCAGATTGTGGAACACATACGGAATCTCTGCGCCGTGTACCGCTTTGCCAAATAGCGGATGCCCGGGAACTTTGAGATCGAACCTATACATCCAAACTGGGGCATGAATCTCTTGGTGTTCCGCCAAAGAAATGGAACTGCTCCAGAAGTAGAAATCAGTCAATATTTCTGCCTGCCCCTCCCAGGAGGGAGTATAGCCGCCGACATGCTCTCCCAGGCCGCTGACACCCATCAGCATTTCCAGTGCCTTTAAGGAATCGGCGAAGTTTGGCACCGGCATGTTCTCGCGAAAGAACAGATTTCCTTCTTCCAGATTGGTCCCGATCAGCAGCGGAACTCCTTCCGCCGCTCCCTTCGAGATCGCAACCGCCGGGTCTTCTGGCAGCGTTGCTCCGTCAATGACCGGCTGGAATGGCATGCTCAGCGAGCCGCCAGGCAGCTTCAGGCTCATGCGCCCGGCGGCGGCCATAATCTCCTCCGCCGGGATGGATTGCAGCGCGCTTGGATCGCCGTCAGGCGCGATCCCAAGCTCGGCGAGCAGGGCTGCTGCAATCTCGCTGCCTTGCCGGGGCGGCAGAGTCTGCGCCGCCCCGCTCTGCATGATCGCCCCCGCGAAGAGTCCCTTCGCGGCAGGCATAGCCAGCAGGGCAGCGATGCTCATGCTGCCCGCCGATTCCCCGAAC
The DNA here is from genome assembly GCF_013359945.1 of Paenibacillus agri. Lineage (GTDB taxonomy): Bacteria > Bacillota > Bacilli > Paenibacillales > Paenibacillaceae > Paenibacillus_AQ > Paenibacillus_AQ agri. The sequence continues at coordinate 274,599 of NZ_JABWCS010000218.1, forward strand.
ACGGTTACCCGGTTCGGGTCGCCGCCGAAGGCGGCGATGTTGCCGCGCACCCATTCCAGCGCGGCAATCTGGTCAAGCAGGCCCTGGTTGGAGGCCAGCCCGTCGCCAAGCGGCGACAAATGCAAAAAGCCGAAGGGCCCTAGACGGTAGTTGATCGTCACGACTACAACCCCGCCCCGGGCTGCCAGACTGCTGCCGTCGAACAGCGGCTGGCTGCCCGCTCCAGTAATAAAGGTTCCACCGTGAATCCAAAACATCACGGGCAGCCCTTCTCCACCGTCCGCGGGTGACCAAATATTCAAGTATAAACAATCCTCTGAATGCAGCGGATGCTCTCCGCCAAACCGGGTGCCCCGCGTATCCGGCGGCTGATGGCTGACCGGACCGAAGGTCGCCCCTTCCCGGATACCAGTCCATGATTCCGGCGGCTCCGGTGCCCTGAACCTAAGCTTGCCAACAGGAGGAGCTCCATATGGAACTCCCCGCCAGACATTCACATCACCGGACTGCTGCCCCCGTATTCTGCCATAGTTGGTTACTGCTACTGGCCCCTCCATTGCATTCATCTCTCTTTCATCTACTCTTCTGTTTTCTCTACCAAGCTTTTGTATAAACCTGACTCTATCTGGAACCATTCGAATAAGTGGGTGAATACCACTTTTAGTACTGCATAACCAGGAACCGCAAGGATAATACCGACGATACCGAACATTTTCCCTGCGAACAAGATCACAAATATAATGGTGATTGGATGAATCTTAAGCGTCTTGCCCATAATTTGCGGCGAGATGAATTTACCTTCGATCAGTTGGACCGCTGTCCAGACGATGACCATTTTCAGCAGCATGAACGGCGAAGTCACCAGCGCTACAATCAGAGCCGGCGTAATAGCAATAGCTGGTCCAAGATACGGAACCACCGCTGTACACGCAGCCGCGATGGCCAGCACAAGGGAGTAGTCCAAACCGATGATCAGATAACCAATGTACAGCAGCGCCCCAATGCAACAGCTGACAATAATCTGCCCGCGTATGTAAGAAGCCACCTTGCCGTTCATCTCGGACATTACTTCTTTAGTCTGCGGACGGAGCCGGAATGGTATGAACTTCAAGATATAATCCGGAAGCTTTTTGCCGTCACGCAGCAGATAGAACAAGATAAACGGTGTCGTTACGACCGCTAATACAACTTCCGTGAGCGCTCCCACAAAGCTGCCTACGCCTGTCAAGGCATTGTTCAGAAAAGAAGTAGCCCAGCTCGTGGCTTTTCTCGTAATATCGGTAAAATCGAGTCCAATGCTTTGCTGCATCTGCCCAAAGAACTCACTGCCGGTCAGGTTCATGAATTCATCCTGAATTTGTTGGCTGTACCTCGGGAAATTATCAATCAATCCCAGCAGCTGACTGCGGAGAATCGGGATGACCGTTAAGAGGATGAGTGTAATGATCCCCACGATCAGCAGATATAGAATAACAATTCCGTAGGCGCGTTTGATATTGCTCCGCTTTTCTAATAGGTCAACCAGCGGATTGAGCAAATAATAAGCGACACCTGACAGTAGCAGCGGCAGTGCCACCGTGTGGAACAAGACCTTAAGCGGCTTGAAAATAAACGGTATCTTCGCAAAGATCAGAATATTAACCCCAATCAACAGCAGCACCAGCAAAAACACAACAAATTTATTATTCAAAAAAAACTTTTTAAACCTCTCTGGCCATACTTGCAGCCTCTCCATAACACCTTCCCCCTTACGATGAACATTCTGACTGAATTCCATTTGAATGATACTTATCAAATAGCATAGTCAACGTACGGGTAACAAGTCAAATTTCGGAAGAAAGGCCCTCCAGAAAGCCGCTGACTTTCCGCCGATTACTGAGAACAATCACGTTTTTCTCTTCATTGCTCTTCTTCAAGGTACTGACGATCTTATCCCGGCTACGTTTAGGAAAATTCCAGACCCAAAGGACAAAATCCAAGTCCAATTGCTCCGGACAACCCTCAACCAGATCTGGACGAGTTCTGCCGTGATACTGAATACGCCGCTTGAAAATACGGTATACACAGAGCCAGCGCGGCATATCCAGAAAAATAACCGTGTCTGCTCTCTCGATCCGCAGGTCCAGTGTTCCTGAGTAGTTGCCGTCCATAATCCACTGTTCCTTGCGCGTCTCCTCAACTACAATTTGGTTCCATTCCTGCTTCTCCGTGGCCACCCAACCTGGCTTCCAATAATGCTTATCGAGATGAACCACCGGAATGCCTAGAACTTCACCCAGCTTCCGGCTCAATGTCGATTTTCCAGCCCCGGCAGAGCCCACAATCAGAATACGCTGCATCCCTGACCTCCTTGTCGTTCTCTTTCAGATCATAGCAGGCCATCTTAATCAGTCGAATTTCAGATCATTCATCCTACCTGCATTTACAAAACCAATGCTCTGGTACACTTTGTTGGCAGCAGGATTATGGCCGTCTGCATACAGCATCGGGATGAGTCTCTCCTCCAGCACCCGCTCGCATATTGCGGCAACAATGGCGCTGGCATATCCCTTTTTGCGTTGATCGCGTGGGGTATAGACATCATTGATCCGGGCATGCCGGGGTGAACGGTGTGCGATTTTAGCCATGGATACCGGAGTGCCGTCCACCACCCACAGGTACATCTGACCGGAAGCAGCATCGCCCTCGGCTGTAGACAGCATATCTTTAGGATCCACCGGTTTACCAAAAGCGTCCTCCGAGAAGCCCGCCAGGAACTTGGCAATCAGCGGCGCATCTTCGATGCTTGCCTGTACTACATGTCCTTCGACGTTAATAGGTTTATGTACAGCCGGGCAATGATAGACTTCCAGCATCAAATGGGTATGAAATGATGTCCCCTTACCTTGACAAAAGACTTCCGCAAATCGCCTCGCTATATCTGGCTCCGATATGATGCCTGGAAGTTCTTCATCTTTCAGATGCTCCGCTAATTCTTGTATCAAAGTTTCCTTCTCACTGTGACTGACCTCATACGAAATCCACAGCCAGGGACGAAAACCCTGGGAGTAGGCAAGCACCAGTGTATTCTCCGGTGTCTTCAACCTCACATTGCCTTCAAATCCTGTGATCATATGAATCAGGTTGAATTTTACCTCATCTCTTACAAATGCTTCCCCAAGCAGAACGCCATCACCAGCTAAAAAATGTTCAAACATCGTACTCCCCTCCCGCATATACTTTTTCTTCCATCATAATCTTCTACCTTGTAAAAATAAACCGCCGCGCCCCGTTATTCGGGTGCACGACGGAATTGCCAGCAGTTGGCCTTTTTTAATTCAGGCGCTGATTATAAGCCCCTTCCGGGAATTTAGTCAACCGTTCTGTGGACCGGATGAAATCGCCTTGCTGAAATCTAGCCATCCCCTATTGCCAGGGCCTACTCCCAGTAAAACGGTCCATTATTTTTTAGCCTTGCAAGTCCTTCAACATAGAAGAAATCGCCATAAATCAGCGGCACATCAATATTTTGACCAGCTGGATAATGACTGGTTCCATGCAGAATAAGACCTTCCTCTTCATTATTGCCCCATGTCCCGTAATTGCGGTAAAGCGATTCCAAGATCTTGATCGCAGGCTCTCGGTACACGGCGGCTTCAGCGCTGCCTACCTTCTCTGCCAAAAGCAGCAGTCCACTTGCCGCACAGGCTCCAGCAGAAGAATCCCGGAAGCTGCGCGCCTCCTCTGGCGCACGGAAATCCCAATGTGGCACATAATCCTCAGGCAAGCGGGCCAGGAAGAAATGGGCCACTTTTTGCGCGGTGTGCAGATACTCGATCTTACCCGTATGATGATATGCCAAGGTCAGACCATAGATCGCCCAGGCAGTCCCCCGCGACCAAGCCGAACCGGCATCATAACCTTGCCCGCCGATGCCTTCAACGAATTCACCGGTCTCCGAGTCAAAACGAACGATATGATACACCGATCCGTCAGGACGGACAAAATGCTTCACAACCGTGTCCATATGCGCCTCAGCGACATGACGATAGCGTGGATCACCAGTGACCTCTGTCGCCCAGAAGAGCAACGGCATATTCATCGCACAGTCGATAATAGCAATCCCACTATTGTCGTCTCCGTTTGACCAGGGATTCCAAGCTCGGATGAAGTTGCCCTTCAGATTGAAGCGGGCAGAGAGGAAATTTGCCGCTTTTAGCGCCCGGATCTTTGAGTGTTCGTTGGCCAGCAATTTGTAGGAAGCTACGCTCGTCAGCGTCCACATGAAGCCAAGATCATGGTCCAGTCGCACATATTCGTTCAGGACCTCATCCAGCCGCTGCTCGCACTGTTCGGCAATAGCCCTTAGCGATTCATCCCCGCTAACATTATACAGCAGCCATAATTGCCCCGGCCAGAATCCGGCTGTCCACCAACCAGGCTCTTCCAATATGTATTTACCGCCCTGACTGGCATGCGGGAATTCCGCTCCAATACGCAAGCTGTTATACTGTGTCTTCTCTAGCGCTTTACTCCATGCTTCCTCTACCCAGTCCAGCTTTGTCTCTGTAGTCATCACTAGCACCGCCATTCTGTAGTTTAGAAATTGATTGTGCATCCTGGTGTGAAAATCCCTTAAAGGAGGCACTTATATAAGCATTCAATATCGGATCATGCATATCCTGCCAGCTAGCCAAGGTTTCCCAAATCGAGGAGTCAACAGAAACATCACCTGAACACTTGCCTCCTGAGACCAGTAAAATAAAAAATACCGTCAGCTCTTGACGGTATTGTGTCCCCACTTCTTGCTAGCTCTGCTTATTGACAATTGTGGTTGCAATTCGCAATAGAGCTATCTCTTCTTTTTACCGCGCATCCCTCGTTCAGAGCTAGCCTTAAGCTCCTTGTCGAACTTGTAGACCATGTTCTCCTTTAGCCGTTTTCCCTTTAAGGCTTTGCGGACCAACACTTTGCCTAATTTCGGAGTAATGCCTCTGTACCACACGCCTTCAGGATAGGCAATGACCACACAGGCGTCCGAGCATCTTCCGTTGCAAGCGGTCATCGTTGTATGAAAAAAACTGCCTGCATCCTGCTTCTCAATCTCTTTCTCAATAGCTTCCGCTACCTCTTTCCCTCTATGCTTCTTGCAGCTGCTTCCGTTGCAGATTAGCAAATGGCACTGGGTTCCTTGCAAATTCCAAGTCGTCACTTCTGCGTTCCTTCTCCCTGTATATATAGTAATTCCCGCCCTAGGGGAAATCGAATATTCTACACTCTACTAAACCGGATACTTTGCGTCAAGACGAAGGACTATGATTCCCTGTTTTCTTTCGTTATAATATAATTGAGAATTATTATCAATATAAGAAAGTGAGCTTTCATCATGACTACCCGCTATTCCAACGTTCTCAATCAGCACGGCCATTGTTTTTATATGCCCATCCGGGTGACTGTCCTTAGTCATCTTAGTGCTGACGAAAATTCAATAACACAATCCTCCTATTCTATCCTGATTATGGTGCAGGGCGGAGACGGCTATATTGAGATCAATAATGAACGTCTGCATCTTACCCCCGGCTGTGTCCTCTCCTTCCCTGGGTCTGCAACCTTCAAACTTCCTCCCCAGTCCGGCCTGCACGGGGTTTGGATTGAGTACACAGGCGTCATGCCAGACGGGTTAATGAAGTCCCCATTGGACAATGACCTTATCCCCCAACTGCGGAAATGCCCTGCTCAAATAACAGGATTGGGAGGAGAGCTGCACAGCGCCTGGACCAAGCCCCAAGCAGACAAGCCGTTTGCAGTGCAGGCGTTGTTCACCGATCTAATTATGAAGGTAAACAGCACTCCCATGGTGACCAGCGTTGTAGAGAGTTCCAGCGGTTGGCTCCCCCTTGTTCTGCAATACATAGACGAGCATTATTCCGAGGATTTGACGCGCTCACAGATGGCCGGATTGGCAGGAGTAAGCCCGGAACACTTCTCCCGCTCCTTCCGCAATACAACTGGGCAGACCTTTAGTGCTTATCTTTCGCTGCTTCGGATACGTAAAGCCCAGGAGCGTCTCCTGACTGGAACGCCAAATCTGAGTCATCTGGCACTCGAGGTCGGTTATGGCGAGGGCACATATCTCAGCCGGAAGTTCAAACAATTCGTGGGGCTCTCTCCCACTGCCTACCACAGTAAAAATAAGCGGATCGTCACACTGAACTATAACCATACCGCCAGCTTGAGGGCACTGGAGATCACACCGCAATTGGGACCCTACTCCGCGTGGTTGGAAAGCCTGGACACTGTACCTACAGCCCGGAAGCTGTCGCTGGAGGCACGGCGTGCTTCTGCGGTCTTCCATTCTGTAGCCTCTGCCCGCCCAGATGTTATTATCAGCTACTCGTTGTACGGTGAGAATAAACAGTTACTTGCCCTTGCTCCGGTCATTGAGCTGCCCTTCATGCAAATGAGCTGGCGCGAGCAGTTTACCCTCATCGCTGAGGTTGCTGGCCGAAGGCTACAAGCTGAAGAATGGCTTCAACGCTATGATCAGCGCTGCCATGAGGCCAACTTGCAGTTGGACAGGAATATGGGAGCAAGAGGCACGGCGATCGTCTGGGAGATCGGCCACGGCTGCGCTTACTGCTTCAGCAGTAGTTACGGACGAGGTTGTCAGGTGCTATACAACGATCTGGGCTTTAAGTTACCACAAGCAATTATAGATCAAGATATCTCTAACAGAGGATTTATCAAGACAGCTATTGAAGACATTCCAGACTATCCTGCTGACCATATCATTATTACCGGCTTGCCAGACGATCCCCAAGGGCTTCAGCGGATTGACCGTCTCTTTCATTCCGAACAGTGGCGGCAACTCGAAGCTGTCCGCACAAGCCGGGTCCATATTCTGGACCAGCCGGATATGTTCTACGGATTCGATCCCCTCTCCTCTCAGGCACAGCTTCATGTCTTGCTCCGGGTATTAACATCATAAATATACATAGGACAAGATCATTTCAGGTCATGGAAATTAAGAGGTGAAGTCTGTACAGTTATATTGAGAATGATAATCGTTATTCATAAGGAGGATATACATCTTGCTCGACCTACACAAAAGCCGCAGAAGCCGAAGACTATCGTTTCCTATCTCTCTGCTGCTGACACTAACCCTTATTTTATCAGCTTGCGGCAATACCGCTCCAGCTGCCGAAGGCACTGGTAGCAATACTACCAATGCGCCAGAGACTTCAGAAACGCCGACTGCCGCCGAGAGCAGCACGCCGGAAGCTCCGGCCACCAAAACCGTAAAAACTATGAACGGTGACATTGAGATCCCTGTCCTGCCCAAGCGGATTGTCGCAGAAGAATATATCGGCAGCCTGATTCCCTTAGGCACCATCCCTGTCGGCGCGCCGGGCCTGACTCTGCAGAATATGTATTTTCAAGAAGCATTACAAGATGTCACTGACACAGGTACTTACGGGAAAATGAACGCAGAGAAGATCTTCGCGCTAGACCCGGATCTGATCATAACAGGCAACAACGACAGTTATCCGACGTTAAGTAAAATAGCTCCTACGATCGTCGTACCTTACGGGGAACTAAAGAACGCCCATGAAGAGCTTACCTATTTTGGACAGCTGCTGGGCAAAGAAAAAGAAGCGGCAGACTGGCTCGCTGAATACGACAAGCGGATTGCCTCCGCCAAAGCCAAGGTGGACAAGGCCATTCCTGCAGAGGCTACCTTCAGCATTATGGAGAATGCCGATAAAACCACCTATGTCTATGGTGACAATTTTGGACGAGGCGGCCAACCCATCTATCAGGCACTGGGCCGCAAACCTCCGGCAGAAGTCGCTGACGAAATTATGGAAAAGCAGTGGGCTGAATTATCCGCAGAGGTCATCAGCAAATACGCTGGAGATTACATCATCCTAACCTCCAATACACGCACAGTCGAGAGTTTCAAAAGTGATCCCCTCTGGGGCAGCTTGCCAGCCGTGAAGAATGATCGTCTCTATGTCTGGAAAGAAGAACGATCCTGGTACTACGATCCACTTGCCGTTCTCTCCCAGACGGAGGAACTGGCAGACTGGCTTACAAAAAGCAAATAGTAGAACGTAAGCCAAGCAACGATTGCCGGTTAAAATCGGGTCGCTGCTTGGCTTTTGCATATGCACAGAAATCTCACTTATGGGAAATGTAAAAAATAAGCGATCTGTAATGCCTATTCACAGGCGGGCAGTTATGACAGCAGGTCCTGAATGCCAGGATACATATTCGCTGTAACTTCAGCTGCAGGAGACTGTAATTCACGCAATAATACAGCAATCCGTTTGGTAAACTTCGCAGGCACAATCCCGCTAGCTGGAAGCTGTCCAGGCAAAGGATATATGTAGCTCTTGCCATAGTATTAGCATTCAGCATGTATACTTTATGCGAAACAGCCTGCACAGCCACTCCTTTTCTCGTGAACCGATCCTGTCCTTCCACACGCCCAGTAAAGGTCAGCGGCCATAAAGGGGCTATATAAATCGAAGTGCAATTAACGGCATTTTCGTACCTTAAATCCTCCGCAACTATGGGATATCGGAGATTAAGTGCAATATTGTACCTTAAATCTTCCAGAATGCCCCGTCCAGCGTGCTTTTTCAAAAAATAAGATACAATAATGCCCTTATTTCCCTCATTTGCCTATATTGAAGAAAAATAAGGTACAAAAATGTCGTTAGTTGGGGAGACTGCCCCTTTTTCACTGTTAAGACGACTGATGAAGGGGAATATCCCCCTTCTAGTTGGTTGAAATCTGTCGACAGTCTATGTCCAAGTGATAGATTTCCTATGGAAAGCTTTCAGACAGGAACGCCTTGCGCCCTATTATGCTGACATTGTTCAACCGGATTTTGCGACAGTTCCTATGAAAAGCTAGCAGGGCGAGACCTTTGCACCTACAGTTCCAAATTTCCCCGTACGCTCATCATCGCTTTTTGCTAACTTCTTTTCTTCGGTTAATATAATTCTTTCATTAATGCAGCATGAAGTCAGGCTGCAAGCAACTCCAAACGTGTGCATTCGTGTAGTGAAAAAGTAAGCGTACAAGGAAATATCCAACCGGATACTTCCCTGTACGCTTTTGTTTGAAAAGATTATGCTTATAAGCCGGATTTAGACGATTTAGACGATTTAGACGATTTAGACGATTTAGACGATTTGCACGATCCAGACATCTAGACGCTCCTAATGATCGTCTACGACCCCAAGGGCTTTGTTCTTTTCCTTGAACCTGTCGTTGTGGGAGGAAACATAAGCCACCTTATCCGCAGTCGGATCGATGTACAGCTTGGCACTGTTCAGGGCCAGGACTGCATCGGTGAAGGTACCCGCGATCAGGCGGACCTTGCTGGAATAATCCACAAAGTCTCCTGCAGCGAAGACACCGGGCAGGTTCGTCTCCAGCTTATCGGAGACATTGGCACACCACTCGCCCATATCCAGCCCCCATTCACGCAACGGGCCGAAGTCGTGTTTTAGACCATGATTGACAATAATAGCATCTACCGCAAAAACCTCAGTCTCACCAGTCTCCACATGGCTGATCGTCACTTGATCAATCGTCTCGCCATTGCTGCTGTGCAGCTGTGTCAAAGCATAAGGAACACGAACCTCTACGGAAGAAGATTTCATACGAGCAATATTCTTCTCGTGGCCCCCGAACCGTTCGCGGCGGTGCACCACTGTCACACTGGCTGCAATCGGCTCCAACTCGTTGGCCCAATCCACAGCAGAATCCCCGCCACCGGAAATTAACACATGCTTACCACGGAAAGGCTCCAGCTCTTGAACCGTGTAATGAAGATTCGTCACTTCATAACGGTTCGCACCTTCGATCTCCAGCTTCGCCATTTGCAGGATACCATACCCGATCGCCAGGATGACTGTCCGTGTCCAATGCTTCTCACCGCTGGCTGACGTCAGAATATAAGTTCCGTCCTCCTGCAGCTCCTGACCCGTAATCTGTTGTCCCAGTACAATGGTTGGCTCAAAGGTCATCGCCTGCTCCTTCAGCTGTTTAATCAACTGATGACAGAGAGTCGGAGTGACGCCGCCAACATCCCAAATCATTTTCTCCGGATAAATCAGCATTCTTCCGCCGAGCTCTTCCTTGGCTTCGATCAACTTGGTCTTCAGATCTCTCATACCGCTGTAAAACGCTGTATACATCCCAGCGGGTCCACCGCCAATAATCGTAACATCATATAATTCCAGTTGGTCGCTCATACTAACCTCCGCAAATGTATTTATATAAGACAAACTTAAGATCTTCACTTAAAGCTCAATCGTCACTACTAAAGCTCGATCGTCACTACGGTGAATGTTTGAACTTTCGGTACTGCCATAGCTTTATGCTCCGAACTGCGCCTCGTGCAGACGACTATAAATCCCCGGATTTCTTAGCAATTCCTCATGCTTGCCCTGCTCGGCAATCCCGCCTTCTGCCACAACGAGTATGCGGTCCGCATGTTTGATGGTTGCCAGACGATGGGCGATCACAAGTGTCGTCCGACCCTGCGACAATTCAGCAAGAGCCTCCTGAATGGCCTGTTCTGTCTCCGTATCGAGCGCAGATGTTGCTTCATCCAGAATCAATATACTCGGGTTCTTCAGGAACATCCGGGCGATGGAGAGACGCTGCTTCTGACCACCAGAGAGCTTCACGCCGCGTTCACCGATCATCGTGTCCAGACCGCCAGGCTGTGATTGGATCAGTTCCACCAGCTGGGCCCGCCGGGCAGCTTCCCAGATCTCATCATCCGATGAGCCCAGTTTGCCGTAAGCAATATTTTCCCGAATGGTTCCATCGAACAGGAAGACATCCTGCTGCACGATCCCAATGTGGGAACGGAGCGATTCCAGTGTCATCGAACGGATATCCATACCGTCAATGGCAATACTGCCTTCATTCACATCATAGAAACGAGGCAGCAAGCTGCACAGCGTTGTCTTACCGGCGCCTGATGGGCCTACCAGCGCTACGGTGTCCCCCGCATTGATCGACAGGTCGACATTCCGGAGGATTTTCTCTTTGTTGTCATATCCGAAGGTGACTCCCCTGAACTCAATATTTCCGGTAAGGTTCAGGACAGGCTTAGCATCTTTGGCGTCATCTACGTCAGGCTCCGTCTCCAGCAGCTCCAAATAACGCTTGAACCCGGCGATGCCCTTAGGATAAGTCTCAATCACAGAGTTGATCTGTTGCAACGGACTAAAGAATACATTAGACAGCATTACAAAGGCGATAAATTCGCCATACGTCATCTTGTCCTGAATGACAAACCAGGTGCCACACAGGAGTACAAACAACGAAACAAACTTCATAAGGATAAAACTGAACGAAGAGTTCCAGGCCATAATTCGGTATGTCAGCAGCTTCGTAATGCGGAAACGTTCATTGTTTTCGGCAAAACGGGAAATCTCATGCTTTTCATTGGCAAAAGCCTGCACTACACGAATCCCGCTCACATTATTCTCAACTCTTGCGTTGTAATCAGCAATATCGGAGAACATTGTCTTAAAAGCTGCCGACATTTTACGGCTGAAGTACATGGACAGGTAGATCATCAGCGGCACAATCACAAAGGTCAGCACCGCAAGCTGCCAGTTAATATTCAGCATGATGGCGAACACGCCGATCAGCGTCATGATGGCAATGAAGAAGTCCTCAGGTCCATGGTGGGCAATCTCCCCGATATCCATAAGATCATTAGTCATCCGGGAGACCAGGTGCCCGGTCTTCGTATTATCAAAAAAGTTAAAGGACAACTTCTGCACCCGATCGAACAGTTTTTTTCGCATATCCGATTCGATATTAATACCCAGCTTATGTCCCCAGTAAGTAACTACAAAGTGCATGAATGAACTAATTACATAGATACCCAACAAGCCTAGGCAGGAATATAAGATCACTTTCCAGTTGCCGCTTGGGAGAAGATCATCTACCACCCGGTTGACCGCAAGCGGGAATACAAGCTCCAGCAGAGCAGCGGCGATGGCACAAGAGAAATCTAAAATAAACAGCCCCTTATACGGGCGATAGTAGGCAAAAAAACGACGCAGCATTTCCGGCTACACTCCTTACCGATGGTCCGAAGAACAGGGAGCTGTAGGCTCCTGTCTGCTTCATCCGGACAGAATAATTACAGCAACTGTGAGGCTTTAGCCCCTCTAGGAATTCTTGCGTCCCAGCAAATACAGGAAGTACGGAGCCCCAATAACGGCAACCACAATACCCGTTGGAATTTCCGATGGCTGCAAAATCCAGCGGCCAATCGTATCGGCTGTAATGACGAGCAGCGCCCCCAGTAGGGCCGAGGTTGGCAGCATATACTGGTGCTTCGGACCAACTAGACGTCTAGCCAGATGGGGAGCCACTAGACCGACAAAACCGATCCCCCCGCTCACAGCCACACTGGCTCCAGCAAGGCCGACTGCAGCAGCCAGAAGACGGAACTGTTCCTTATTTACAGGCGCCCCAAGACCAGTTGCTGTCTGTTCCCCCAGATTAAGAACATTCATGACCCGCGACTTGTAGAATACGTAAGGAAGCAAGATCAGTACCCATGGCAGCAGGGAAAGTACAAACTTCCAGCTTGTTCCCCAAATACTGCCGGCAAGCCAGGTTGCGACAAACTGATATTTGTCCGGGTTAAGACGAAGCGTAAGTACAATCATCGCTGCACTCATTCCCGCGGCAACTGCAACCCCGGTCAGCAGCAAACGCGTAGGCGACAAGCCCTGATGGCGTTTGTAGGCAAGTGCGTAAATCAAGGCCGCAGTTAAGCTTGCGCCGACAAATGCCACAACAGGCAGCAGAAATACCGGGGCAGCTGCGGTAGTCGGATAAAAGGAAATCAGCAGCATAACCATCAGTCCTGCTCCGGCGTTTATCCCGAGAATACCGGAGTCCGCCAGTGCATTGCGTGAAATCCCTTGCATAACTGCACCACATACCGCCAATGAAGCTCCAATCAACAGTGAGATGACAATACGTGGCAACCGGAAATCAAATAAGATCAGGCTTTGCTTGTCTGTGCCTTGTCCGAACATCGTCCTCAGCAGATCCATAGGACTCAAGCGTATGTATCCAGTGTTAACACTGATTATAAAGACAACTACAATGAGAATAGACAAAATAGTCATGACAAAGAGTCCACGTCGATGTCTGATTTGATCGAAAGATGAGAATACGGATTTCTCCATCACTACAGCTCCCTCCTTTCTTTACGCGCCAGATAGAGGAAGAACGGCACACCAATCAGAGCAATGATCGCGCCAATCGGCGTCTCATGCGGCGGATTGATCATTCGTGCGGTAAGATCGGCAAAAACCGTTAGCAAACTGCCTAGAATCGCCGAGCATGGAATAATCCAGCGATAATCCACACCAACCAAATACCGGGTTAAATGCGGAATAATCAGTCCGATGAAACCCACCGTACCAACCACAGCAACCGAGGAACCGGCCAAGATCAGCACAATGATGACACCAGCCAATTTAACAAGACCCGTTCGCTGCCCAAGACCTCTGGCGATATCCTCACCCAAGCTGAGCATCGTAATTGAGCGGGACAAAATAATCGCCCCAAGAATGGCAGCGCCAACCCAAGGGAACATGATTTTGAGTTGCAGCCACTTTGTTCCTGCTACACCGCCTGCATACCAGAAGGCCAGGTCTTGTCCAATACGAAAATATAAAGCTATACCTTCGCTGAGCGCCTGCAGCAGCAGGCTGAATGCGGCACCGGCAAGAACGAGACGTGAAGGTGTTAATCCACCTTTACCCAGTGATCCGACCCCATATACGGCAGCGGCGCCCATTCCGGCTCCGATAAAGGCATACATAATCAAATACATAAACGAAAGACCCGGGAAAAAGGCAAAACATAGTGCCAACGCAAAACCGGCTCCAGCATTTATCCCCATCAACCCTGAATCCGCGAGCGGATTTCGGGTCATCCCCTGCATAACAGCCCCTGCCACTGCAAAGCTCGCACCAACCATGGCACCGCCAAGCACCCGTGGCAGACGTAAATCCTGAATAATCTGATGATCCGTCAGATTCGGATTAAAATGGAAGATAGCTTGCCATACCACAGAAAGCTTGATGTCTGCCGCACCAAATGAGACCGATATCGCGATCCCCAGCGCCAGCGCAATCAATCCGCCAATCAATATCAGCGTTGCTGCCCATGGACGTGAACGGATTTTTTGCTTTTCCGCCTCGTTAGTGGCCTCTATTCTACCTGTTGCCTGTAAACTCATGCATGTCACCCGTTTTCGTATGAAATTGATTCTCATTATCATCTTTGTATTGTAAATGAAATCTCTTCCTTTTGGCAATGGATAATTGTGATCTTATTATTTATCTTTTCTGCATGAGCGTACATTTCTCCATCCCTTTTTCTGAAATCAAGTCAATTTCGTTGACAGGTTCACAAGTAATTTGGTAGATTCTAAATTGATACTTAAATGATAATGATTATCATTATCTAATTTGTATCCACTACTTATACTGGGAGGTCCATCATGTTAAAGAGAAAGTCCCTACTGTCAACCGCCGTACTAATGATGCTGTTCACGATCATTTTGACGGCTTGCGGAGGAACCAGTAATACTGCTTCGAGCCCTGCTTCGGCTGCGACTGCGGAAGCTTCAGCACCAGCGGCATCAGAACAACCGGCCGCTACCGATACTCCGGCAGCTGAATTCCGCGATTACGAGACTCCTAAGGGAACTGTTAAAATCCCTGCTAAGCCGAAGCGTATCGTGACCGACTTCTACGGGGGTGAACTGCTATCGGTAGGAGCCAATGTTGTTGGCGTAGAGCCTAGTGCTTTTGAAAATCCATTCCTGACCGATCTGCTTAAAAACACCACAGACGTTGGTTATCCTATCAACGCGGAGAAAACCCTGGAGCTTGCTCCTGACCTTATCGTTGTTATGTACGACGGCAACTACGACGCGCTGTCCAAAATCGCTCCGACAATATATGTCCCTTACGGAACCGCCACTAACATCTATGAGACCGTCAAACTGTTCGGCGACATCGTTGGCGCACCTGACAAAGCGGAAGCTTTCCTAGCCGACTTTGACAAAAAAGCAGCCGCAGGCCGCGAGAAGCTAAAAGGCATCGTCAAAGAAGATGACACCTTCGGAATCTATGAGTTGACTGACAAAGGTGAACTGTGGATCTTCGGAGACAACGCTGGCCGTGGCGGACAAGTTCTCTACAATGCCCTCAAGCTGAAGATGCCGGAGAAGAACAAAAATGATAACCAGACACTTCAGCTCTCCATGGAATTACTGCCGGAGTACGCCGCAGATTATATGTTCCTGACTACCTATGATCCTGAGAAAAAAGGCGACAAGCTTAAAGAGCTGAAAGATTCACCGGTGTGGAAGGGACTCCCGGCTGCTAAGAACAATCACTTGTTCTACAATGATTTCGATACCTACTACCGCTATGACCCTATCGCCATCACCGCGCAAATCGATCTGTTCGTGGATATGATTGTTGCACGGAATGAGGAGAATAAGAAGTAACTGGGGTGGAAATGGTGCTTATGAAAGGGAACGGGGTTTGGAGCTGTCGCGCGATGTGCTTGCCTGGATGTCTACCATAGGAAGCTTCCAATCGTACCCGGACGCGTAGGCTGTCGACAGATTCCATCCGCTAGAGGCGGTACATTCCCTTTACCAGTTGCCATAACAATGAAGAATAGGGTCCGCCTCCCTAACTAAGAGCATTTTTGTACCTTATTTTTCATTAATGGAGATAAATGAGGGATATAAGGGCATTTTTGTATCTTATTTTTCGAAAAAGTATGCTAACCAGGGATTCTGGAAGATTTAAGGTACAATATTGCACTTATTTTTACGATCGCCCCTAGTTTTAGAAGATTTAAGGTACAAAAATGCCGTTAATCACACTCAAGACTCTTATGATAAGCCTTCTTTTCTCTTGGCTTTCTGGTTATTTTCATACGATCTATATAGAGGTTTATTGCAGAAAGTTGGAGCAACCGTGTCCAGTGCGAATGGGCAGTTCCAAACTAGGTATACTCCTTGGTGCGAAGCCTACCTGTCGGAAAAATCATACAAAAAAATAGGAAATGGCAGTGCTCAGGAAGATTTCTGAACCCGCCATTTCCTTTTTTCCTTCTACGCGCATCTGTTTGAGCAAGTGATGCGCAAACAAAAGCCATCCGGCCTCCGGGCGCAGGTACGATTCTATTCTATTTGTAATTTCTAAGCTTCATGCACTACGTTTAAAATAGAAACCTACTCTATCGCATCAACTTTTTGATACCTTCCATTGTTAAATTCGCGGAGTAACGACGATCTAAAACTTCTGGCTTCCCCAAGATAAACCAATAGTTTACTTCATCATATCCTATGATCTCTGCCATAACTATTAAGTCCTTATGCATATTAGCTTTTTGTGAGTTTTTGGCACATTCATTATAATCAGCTACTCCCAATGCCTCATGACTGGGGATGCTCACGATCACCCCATGTGGATAAAATACTTCGATATATCCTTCTACTTTGGTTCCAAGGGGGAGCAGCTCTTTCAGCTCAAGCCATGTCTCCAATTGATTGATATTAATGTCATTCCATACTTTTTCGAACTCTTCCTTAGGGATTCTTTTCAAATCAGGATCATCTAAAGGCAAATCCTGATCTGACAAGAAAAAATTAAACTTCTTCAGATTAGAAATCTTACTTTCTTTCCCCTCCTCGATTAATACCTGTCTGAATGCGGTTCCCTCTGCATCTACCTCAAAGTACCATGTTTGTTTAGCATAACAATCAGTTAAATAAATCATTTTCTTTACTCCATGCTCAATTACATCTCTGTATTAAAAATGCCAATTGGAGAGTCCTTTTAAATAATTTAAATACTTTAGACTAGGGGCAACACTAAAAACAAACCAAAGAATATTAGGTACGAATTCCCCCGCTTTTAATGACATCTTACAGCCTATGTATGTGAGAATTATTAGAATCGAATAGACTAGAATATATGGCTGTACTTTCCCGCTGCCCCATTCTTCTGACTTGGTATATAGCAAGGAGATCGCCAGAACGTGTATAACAACCACAACGAGAACTTGTATTATAGATATAATCTTTACTTTTCCTTTCAAAAACCCCTCCCCCTTGTACTTAATCTGAAAATATAGAATTGGAAAAATATCATATAAATGAAAAAATACCCTTTACGTATAATTATCGGATAATTCAGATCAAGTATTGATTCCGATACGAAAAAAAGACAGCCCTTCTATAAAGAAGAACTGTCTCTTACACTTCTCACACGCATTTCAGATCTTACAACAACTTCCCAATCACAGTCCCACCCAAGATCTGACCCAGTGTCTTATCCAGCGGCAACGGCTTGTTGCCGAGACAGGTACCGACTGCGGTCAGCAGCACACGTACGTCGTACTTACTTGGGTGCACAGGAATCACTTCTTTTTCAAGCTTCAGTAAGCCATACACAGCCATCATGGCGGTGCGGACGGAGTATTCGACGGTGAAGACGCAGTCATCCGGCACTTCGGCGAATTGGCCGAGGAAGGCCAGATTGGTGCTGCCTTGCGGGATAACCTGCGGACGGTCGCCCATGACACGCGGCATGAACTGTGAAGTAATGTATGGCATCATGCACGGAATGACGTTGGTCGTGTGGGACAGAATTTCTGGAATGCGATTTCCCAGTCCCATATGGTGCAGCAGTTCCTCGAACAGCTCGCGACCAGTACAGTCGGACATTTTCTTCTTAATATAGTCGCCCTCTGCATCCGGGAACAGGCCATATGCCCATAGCACCTTTACGTTGTCCGGTTGGTTAATGAAATGCGGCTGAGTTGGTGCAGTCCAAGACATCAGCCAGCTGGAATCCTTAATCGTAACCACACCGCCCATGCCCGGTTTGTCGCCAGTCCATTCCAGCAAGTGCGGGAACAAAATGTCGTCATCGGTAAGGGTGATGGTGAAGGACAGCCATTTCGTTTTGTCGATGTCGCCGCAGAAGACTTCAGGACGGCCGAAGTCTGGGGACTTCGCGGCCATTTTCTCCCATAGACTCCAGCAGCCCCGTTCGGATACTGAACGGTTGAGGATTGCTGGATGATTGAAATCGCCGAGCGTTGAATTTTCAGTCATGGAGCCGTTGGTGACCAGCACCAGATCGCTGCGCGAGACTTTGATCAGCTTCGATGCGCCGCCCACAAGTACATGAATCCCCGTTACGGTCTTCTCCCCACTGGAAAGATCCAGGTCGAGATCCACCACCTGATGACCTTTATCGAAGTTGACGCCTTTCCCTTCCAGCCATTTGATCAACGGCAGAATGAGCGAATCGTATTGGTTGTATTCCGTGTGCAGGATCCCTTTGAGCTGGTTCATCCCGCTAATAAGGTGCATGAAACGCTCCATGTACCGCTTCACTTCAACTACGCTGTGCCAGTGCTCAAAAGCAAACATTGAACGCCAGAAGTACCAGAAATTCGTTTCCAGAAAGCCCGGGTCAAAGAATTCTTCAATCGTGGTCGCCCCCAGCCGCTCCTCGGTCAACATGGTCAGCTTGCCAAGCTGCAAAGAATCGGCAGTAGAGAGGCCCAGTGTGGAGAAATCGGCCTTCTGTCCGGCGTTCTCCACCAGACGGCAATGCGACTCTACCGGCTCGGCCAGATTGAATTCACGGAATTCGTCCAGCACACTGCGGTCGGGATTTTTCAGGGATGGAATGAAGCCATACAGCTCCATAAAGCATTCAAAATGCTCCTCAATCTCCCGTCCGCCGCGAGCGCTGTAGCCATCCTTAGCGTTGCCTGCTCCGTCCATGGAGCCGCCATACACTGGCGATTCCTCCAGAATGTGAATGTTCTTGCCGGGCATATGGCCGTCGCGGATCAGGAAAGCCGCTGCCGATAGCGAGCCAATCCCTCCTCCGACCAAATAAGCTTTTCGTAAAGCAATACCTTCTGGCATAACAGGGTGAATTCGTTGATAAGTTCCCATGTTCATCTTCCTTCCGGGTTGAAGTTGTAAGGTTACTCATGAGCTGACCTCACTATACCTCCACCGCGAAAAGAAGCCTATGGACAGCTTCCGCCATCTGTACAGAGATTACACAATCACTCTCTTTTGTGTTCATTATGAAGAGTCTATGACATACAAAAGCACCTCATCCCGGGTAACGTTCCGGAAATGAGGTGCCTCTGCTGCTTATCTGGTCAGAATGGCATTTACATCCTTCGCCAAAGCATCTAAGCCTTGCTGAACATCTTTATTGTCTGTAAGAATATCACCTAAGCGGGACACTACCAGTGTCTCAACCTCATGATAAACCCCGGTCGTCGGTCTCTTTTTACTGAACTTCAGTTCATCTATCGCAACCTTATAGCCAGGGAATTCAGCCATTGTCTTTTTCATAAGATCTGTGTCCAATGAAGAGAGTCTTGTTGGCAAATATCCAGTGTTAGCTGAAGCATAAGCTGCCTGTTCTGTGTCGGACAGCCATTCCATGAATTCAAAGGTGGCCGCTTTCTCCTCTTCCGTACCTGTGTTGGACATATAGACGTTTGAACCACCTACTGGTACGCCACGGGTTCCTCCCTTGCCTTCAGGAATCATGGCTACCCCAAGCTCATATTTACTTTTGGCAGCCAGACCCAGGAAGATTTTATAGCCGCCAATACTGGAGAATGTGAGCAGGGTATCAGGATCGGACACAGCCCCGACAAAATCGTTCAACTGTGTTGGATTAAATACTTTGATCAGGCCCTTGGACACGCCATCACGCAGAAATGAAATCAGTTCTACTGCACCCTTACTATTAATGTTCGTAGCCGTTTCCTCATCATTCAGCATGTTCGTATTAGAGTAAGAAGACAGTAGTGCCTCCAGAATCCAAAGGTCATTATTAAGCAGGTACATCGGAGTTTTGCCTGTTGCTTTATAGGCAGTCTCCATATAAGACTCCAACTCGTCAAATGTGGCTGGACCATTTTCATTCAAGCCTACTTTTTTAGCCAAAGTCTTGTTCACATACATCACTGGCAGACTACGCATATGCGGGAAGGCATACATATCCTTGTCTACATAAAGGTTATCGAGATCACCAATCTTGAAATCGTCCCTATTGAAATCGTTCACCTTCATAAAAGGCTCCAGATCCACGATTGTATTGCTGTCCGCAAAACCTTTGGTCTGGGATACTTCACCAATGAAAGCATTCGGAAGCGTGTTGGCAATCGCCGCTGCGTTAACTTTTTGCTGAATCTCCGAATAATCGCCTTGATACTCCGCGCTCACATGAATGTTCAGCTCAGCACCCTTGGTCTTATTAAACTGATCCACCAGGTCTTTATTAACTTGTTCCATGGCCGACGTCCAAAACTTAATTTCGACCACCTTATCGCCTTTAGTGTACTTTACAGCACTCTCGTTTGCACCGGCTTGCCCACACCCACTAAGAATTACAGTTGTTCCTACGACTGCCGTTAAGACTACTGCAAACTTCTTCTTCATGTGATTCCATTGATTAGTCATAGCTTCCTCCAGGTCATGTTGTTAGATTTACTTCACACCACTGTAAGTGAATGCTTTGATAATGTGTTTTCTCGCAAACATAAAGACGATCAAAATTGGTAGGATTAGCATCATGTTACCGGCCATAACGATATGCGGATTTAACCCCTCTGAATCCTGAAGCTTCTTAACCCCTAGCGGCAAAGTACGTACTGCGTCGGTAGTTGTCCATACCAGCGGGAAGAAGTAACTGTTCCACGTCCCGATAAACGTAAGCAGAGCGAGCGTAGATAGGGTTGGAACCGCCATCGGCAGCATAATTGTGCGAATGATTTTCCATTCACTGGAGTTATCCAGCCTTGCAGCCTCCAGAATAGAATCGGGAACCTGCATAAAGGTCTGCCGGAGCATGAATATAGCCATCCCGCTCGCGATAAAAGGTACAATTAGGGACACATAGGTGTTCAATAGCCCCACGTTGGCAAACATCACGAACACAGGCAGGAAAATGAGCTGTCCGGGAACCATCATCGTCGCAAGCACGAGACCGAACAGTAACGACTTGCCCTTGAATTGATATCTGGCAAAAGCATACGCGGCTGGCACAACGACCAACATTTGGCCAACAAGGGTACCCAGAGTGATAATGATAGAGTTCTTCGTATAATGAAGAAAATTAATCCGGGTAAACGCATCTTTGAAATTGACCCATTGCAACTTATCTACCCAGAACTTCGGAGGGACTGCGACTACCTCATCAAGTGTCTTGAATGCGGTCAGCAGCATCCAATAGAACGGGGCCAAAAAGATGATAATCAATAACACAGACAGCAGCAGTCTAATAGTTACTTTAGGGAGTCTCAGCCACATCTGTTTCCTTCTCCCCCTTATCTGTAGTGCACACGTTTATTCAATACTTTAAAGTAGAGGATCGTGATGAGCCCGACGATCAGCATCAGTACGACAGCCATCGCAGACGCATACCCTACCCGGTAATACTCAAAGCCCTGCTTGTAAATGCTGTAGATCAGAGTATTGGTTGAATTGGACGGCCCGCCATTCGTCATGACACTGATCGTCTCAAAGGCTTGAAACGAGCCAATAATGTTCATCAGAATTAAGAAGAACAACGTAGGCGAGATCATTTTCAGCGTAATTTGAAAAAATACAGAACGCCGGCTGGCATTATCCAAAGCCGCAGCTTCGTATAAATAGGGAGGAATTGCTCCCAGTGCCGAGAGTATGATTAGGACATTGAAGCCGAGTGATTTCCATACCGAGACCAGTACGACAGAGAATAGAGCCACGTTCTTGTCTGTCAACCAGCCAACCGGATCCGCTCCAAAGAGAGAAAGGATATAGTTGAACAATCCCTTGTCCGTATTCATGAGCCACATCCAGATCAACGATACCGATACTAGTGAAATAATATTAGGTGTAAAGCTGATCGTCTGGATAAAACGGTTAATGAACGTGTTTTTCTGCAAAAATAGCGCCATCAATAAACCTAGAATGAGAACCATGCTTACTTCCATCACCATGTACCCTATAGTGTTCATTAACGTATGGGCAAAATCACTGCTGGAGAAAAGCTCTTTGTAGTTCTTCAAGCCGATAAATTTCATAGGCCCGCGCATATTCCAGGAAAAGAAGCTCAAATATATATTGTAGCCAATCGGATAAATGTAGAATGCCACCAGAATCAGCACTGCTGGAGCGACCATCACATAAGGGAGGATTCGCAGCGTGTTATTGTCTTGCTTCATACTCTCTTCGCCCCGTAGATTCTCTGTTCGTTCCCGTCAAAGAAAACTAGACTGGACTCTTCCACATATACCGTTACATGTTCAAGCGGACGTTCCTGACTGTCAAAGCATTTGATAGCAATACTAGAGTTACTGCCGAGCTCAGCCTTGTATATTATCTCGGAGCCCAAGATTTCCCGTGTAGTCAGCATGCCGTCAAAAGAAATACATTGCGATCTGCCCCCTGCTTTTTCATCCTCAATAGTGAACTTAACCTTCTCCGGTCTAAACCCTACATATTTAGCTTCCGCAGGTGCAAGAGCCTGCAGTTTGACATCATCACATTGCTCCAGCTCAAGAACGTTCATAGCAGGTGTACCGATAAATTTACTGGTGAAAATATTTTGCGGATCATGATAAATGCCACGAGGCGTATCCTCCTGCATTATTTTTCCGCCATCCATTAACACAATTTTGGTGCCCATGCTCATGGCTTCAACCTGATCATGAGTAACATACACGAACGTTGCGCCTAGTCTTTGATGCAGCTCGATCAGTTCGGAACGCATCTGCCCTCTAAGCTTGGCATCCAAATTGGAAAGCGGCTCGTCCATAAGGAAAATCGCCGGTTTTTTAACCATCGCTCTGGCCAGTGCCAGGCGCTGCCTCTCCCCGCCGGAGAGAAATTCCGGCCGCTTATGCAGATGCTTGGTTAAGCCAACCGTATTGGCAATATCTTTTATCAGCTGCATCCGCTCATCCTTAGGTACCTTGTTATTCTTTAATCCATACTCGATGTTCTGTTCAACGGTCATTGTCGGGTAAAGGGCATAATTCTGGAACACCATCGCCAGATTCCGTTTGCCCGGCTCCACACCGTTCATGTTCTTGCCGCCAATGATGATTGAGCCTCCGGTGTTATTCTCCAGGCCGGCAATCATGCGCAGGGTTGTGGATTTCCCACAGCCGGAAGGACCTACCAGGACCGTAAAGCTGCCGCTTTCGATACTTAAGTTGAGGTTATCAATAATAGATTTGTCTCCGTATTTCTTCTCCACACGTTCCATTACAATACTGCTCATTTCCCATACCTCCGCCTAGCTGTCGATAGTTGTGCGGGCCGATACAATAATTAAGCTAGCCCAGATGGTTTAACCAGATTGGCGCAGATATCAGGATAGTCTGTGATAATCGCGTCCACACCTGCATCGATCATTTGTCTCATGACCGAGACCTGATTTACAGTCCAAGCATTGACTTGAACACCGGCCTGATGTGCCTGATCCACCACATTAGCGTCCACACAGATAAACAATGGATGCAACGCATCGGCTTGGACGGTCTTGGCGTATTGCTCGCCTCTATAGAATTTGGAAAAATGCAGCAGGGCTGTTTTGATTTCCGGGCAAGCCTGCTTCAGCTCAAACATCGATTTGTGATTGAATGAGGAGAAGATCACCTGATCCACCAGATCATAGGCTTTTACCAATTCAGCTGCTGCTACGTTAAGGCCATCATATTTTTGCGATTGGACCATAATATCCTTGACCTCGATGTTCAGGTACAAACGATGTTCCTTAACTAACTCCAGCACCTGCCGCAATGTTGGAATCTCTGCAGTGGGATATTTATCTTCAAAACGGGCGTTGTAATTGTATTGCTTCAGTTCGGCCAGCGTAAAATCGGTAACATTTCCCTTGCCGTTCGAGGTTCTGTCGATGGTATCATCATGGATGACCACGATTTCCCCGTCCTTCGTAATGTGGATATCTATTTCAAAACCGTCCGCTCTCTGTTCAATGGCCAGCTTGAAGGCCTCCATCGTGTTTTCCGGAGCATATGCACTTGCTCCCCGGTGTGCCAATACTTTGAGGCTGCTCATCATTCCTGGCCCTCCTGTCCTTCGTTCTTCGCCATCTTGTCATATAAACTCTCTAAAAAAGAATAGGATTTTACTTTTCCATAGCCAGCTTTGAACTTCTCTTCGTCTAGCCCATCACGGGCGGCCTTATCCAGGCTTCTAAGATCAGAACAAACATCAGGGCAATCCGTAATGGCAACATCAACCCCGGCATCGAGCATGGACTTGATATAGGGAACATCGTTAACGGTCCAAGCATGCACCTTCACGCCTGCCTCATGCATCTGATTAATGTTTTCATGACCGATATTTATAAAAAACACATGGAGCGCATCAGCATTTACTGTTTTGGCATAAGCTTCACCGCGATGCAATTCCTCAAGAAACAACAGCCCGGTTCTGATGTCCGGATAGGCTTCTTTTAACTGGGCCATCGAGCCATGGTCAAAGGAAGAGAAACTAACTTGCTTCGTCAAACCATGTTCTGCCACCAGTCTTGCGGCTTCCAAACTGATGTCTGAAAGGTCATTATCTGAAAAAATGAAGTTCTCCTCAATGTTCAGCGCAAGGTTATTCTCTTTAACAAATTGCAGAACCTCTAAAAAAGTGGGGATCTCAGCTCGTGTATACTCCTGCTCAAATCTGGCATTGAAGTTGAATTCCTTCAGCTCTGCAAGTGTATAATTGGCAACCTTGCCAGTACCATTGGAGGTTCTGTCGATGGTATCATCATGGATAACAACAATCTCCCCATCCTTGGTACGATGAATAGTGATATCCAGTCCGTCGGCCTGCTGCTTAACGGCAAGCTTGAAGGCTTCCATTGTATTCTCCGGAGCATAAGCGCTTGCTCCCCGGTGTGCCCATATTTTTAGCTGCTCCATAACCAACTTCCTTTTTCATTTTATTGTTGATCCAATGCAAAGGAATACGTATACGAGTGTCTTCTCTACTTCAAAACTGCCAATGTTATGGCCCACCTCTATAGAGTAGAGAATATTTATTCTCGTAATTTAAAAAAACATTAAATATATCCACATTTTTTACTATTAAAATTGTCCATATTTTCATATGAATGCGAATTCTCACTTCAAATAGTGGAATAATGCAGAAAAATTGTCGTAATTTCGTGAAAAAGACCGATCTTTCATTTTACATTGGATTGATCATTCACTCCATATGTAAGCTATAGATCCTGATACTGAGCTAGGCTTCGCTCTATACAACCTCCCATTATTCTGCTGACTTTATGCACAATTACATCCGGGTCAGTGTTAGCTCCAGCCTTCAACCATTGGATTATTTGTTCCAAAACAGCAAGTGTATAGAAGTCAGCGATCTCCTCCTTGGCCTGCGAACTTGTCGTATGATCCCTTGCCAGCTCTTCAACGACTTCACTAGCTACACCGTAGATGACATCGTACAGAAACTTCTCCAGATGTTCGCGGCCGAGTGAATGAAAGGTGTTAAGGCAAATGGTTTTGTTCTTCTCTGTATAGTGCAGTACGCTGCGGAAGCCCTGCTGCCAGCCGGCGTAATTGCGGTATTGCTCCAAATCCTCAATAATTTCGGTCTGATAGACCCAGCCGAGCAGCTCATATATATCGTGAAAATGATTATAGAAGGTATGCCTTGTCAGGCCGCAATCATCGGTTATCTGACCGATTGTAATCTTATGGAGAGGTCTCGTCAGCATCAGCTTTTTCAACGAACGAGCCAGGGCATTTTTCGTAATTTGCGAATTAGACATATGTTACCTCCTTGGAATGGGTTGGTGTTTAGTTCTCTACATAAAAAAAGTGCTTGGTCATACGTCAGCGGAGAGGCTGCGGGGCGAAGGGTGCTTACGATCGCTGTTAAAGTCCGATTTCAGTGATTGAATTTTGTTAATGTTGAAATCGGACTTTAAAGGCGAACGCTTTCGCTTCTTCAGCATCCCTTCGCCCCTCCGCTGTGCAGCTTTTGTGCGTAAACCAACGTTTAAACATGAAGGCGAATGCCCGCTTCTACAGCATCCCTTCGCCCGGCTTTTGGGCGCATATCAACGTTTAAACATGAAGGCGAACGTCTCGATTCTACAACATCCTTTTGTTCCTTCGCTGTGCGGCTTTTGGGCATAAGCCAATGTTTTTCACAGGGACAGGAGTAAGTAATTCGCATGAATAAGGAGTGCTCATTCTTATGCCAGTGTGGACTTCTCTTGCTCAATAGTTGATAAGAACAGCATAAAAAAAACGGTATTCAGTCTAAATTAGTTTAAGATGCTATAAATAATTCTGTTAAAATGTGAAAAAAAGTACAAATCGCTCATGAAAAAAGATGACCTCTGAAAAAATGCAGAAGTCACCTTGTTATCTGAATCCTTTTATCATCATACTTCTACTTTACCCATTTATAACTCACTGGGCAATCTGCTCCCTGATATTCGCCAGGATCTTCTTCTCCAGCCTCGAAACCTGAACCTGAGAGATACCAAGGCGACTGGCGACCTCTGATTGCGTCTGATCCCGGTAGTAGCGCAGGTAGACGATCAGCCGCTCCCGCTCGCTCAAGGATCCAATAGCCTCGCTGAGCGCCAGCTTATCGAACCAGCGCTCCTGGCTCTCATCAGCAATCTGATCAATCAGGGTAATAGGATCACCGTCATTCTCGAACACTGTCTCGTGAATCGAGGTTGGCGGCTTGTTGGCCTCCTGGGCAAACACAATTTCTTCGGGTGTTACGCCTAGTGCTTCGGCCACCTCGCCGATGGTCGGCAAGCGGTCCAGCGTCTTGGACATTTCATCCTTCATCTTGCGCACCTTGTTGGCCATCTCCTTGAGGGAGCGACTAACCTTTAGGGTGCCATCGTCGCGTAAGAAGCGCTGAATCTCACCGATAATCATCGGCACGGCATAGGTAGAGAATTTGACCTCATAGCTGAGATCGAATTTATCAACGGACTTCAAGAGACCGATACAACCGATCTGGAACAAATCGTCAGGCTCATATCCGCGGTTCATAAACCGCTGCACCACCGACCAGACCAGGCGGATATTGCAGCTTACGAGCGTGTCGCGGGCCAGGTTATCCCCTGCCTGACTAAGCGCGATAAGACGTTTGACCTCCGCATCGTCCAAATAGGTCGGCGGAGCTTTTTTAGCTTCAGCATCCATGGCTCCAACCCCTAATTGTATAAAGCTTTTTTCGAGACGATGGTTTTCTTCATTGTGATGGAGGTACCGCGCCCCGGTTCACTGGTTACTTCAAACTCATCCATGAAATTTTCCATAATGGTAAAGCCCATTCCCGACCGCTCCAGCTCCGGCTTGGAGGTATATAGCGGCTGCTGTGCCAGCTCCAGGTCCTCGATCCCCCGTCCCTTGTCCTCAATGGTCAAGCGTACGGTCTCGTTATCAATGGATGCCGAGATACTGACAACACCACTGGGGTCACTGTCATACCCGTGGATAATGCAATTGGTGACGGCCTCCGACACGACTGTCTTCAGGTCATTCAGCTCATCCATTGTTGGATCCAGCCGGGAGACAAAAGCCGCCACCACCACACGTGCGAACGACTCATTCTCCGAGAGCGCAGCGAACTGCACATGCATGAAGTTACCGGCTTGGCTATTAGTCATAACGCAACCTCCAAATCCGAGAGTGCAGCGCTCTCGTCGTCATATAAGGGCATGATCTTGAACAGGCCCGACATTTCAAGCAGCCGCTGTACGGGTGCGGTCGCATCGCATACCGCCATTTTGCCACCTTTAGCGCGAATCAGCTTGTACCTTCCCAGAATAACGCCAAGGCCCGAGCTGTCCATGAACTGCAAATGTTTGAGACTCAGCACCAGATGCTCGACCTGGCCCCGCATAATCGCTTCATCCATATCCATCCGTACATAATCGGCGGCGTGATGGTCCAGCTCCCCTGACAATCGGACAATCAGCACACCCCGGTGATGCTCCATTTCCACATTAGAATTCATGCTTGCCACTCTCCTCTTCGTTGCTTTGAAAAACTGCCCATGAACAGATTCACTTGCTCACTCTTCACAGGACAAGGTTTTCTACGCGGCAAATCAGGAATCCTGCCTCCCGACAAAACTAGAAGAAAACCCCTATGAATCTACAGAATACATAGGGGGTATCTACAAAATGTACGGAATTAATCCGCGTTGAACAGCGACCCTGCCGTCCGCTTGAACAGCTTCCACCAGCCGGCCTTCGGCACAGCCTCGTCAGCCTTCAGTTCATATTCCTTGATCACACTAGTACCTTGATATACGACCAGCTTGCCGACAGTCTGTCCTTCAGCAACAGGCGCTTTAATACTCTCCGGCAGCACCAATTCGTGACGGATCCCCTCCTGAGTGACACCTTTTTTCAGCAAAACGCTGTACGCATCCTTAGCTGTAATCGGCAACGTCTTCTTCTCGCCCTTCTCAATGTTAAGCGTGGCGATGGTGTCACCGGCCTTGTGGATCGTATGCAGTTTATACTGCGAGAACAGGTAGTCGAACATGCCAGACACCTCGCTGTTACGGGTCTTCGTGTTCGGCTCGCCTAGCACAACTGCCACAGCACGCAGCCCATCTCTTGCAGCTGTAGCGGACAGGCAGAATTTAGCCTCCGAGGTGTAGCCGGTCTTCAGACCATCTGCTCCGGTGTAGAAGCGTACGAGTTTGTTCGTGTTCACCAGCCAGAACGGCTTAGACGAATCCTTGCGCAGATAATCCTGATAGGAGCCGGTATATTTAATAATCCGCTCATGCTTCAGCAGTTCCCGGCTCATCACGGCGATGTCATGGGCTGAGGAATAATGATTAGTCGCCGGAAGTCCGTTACAGTTGGCGAAATGGGTATCCTTCAGTCCCAGTTCCTCCGCCCGCTTGTTCATCATATCGACAAAGGCACTCTCCGAGCCAGCCAGCTTCTCCGCCATCGCCACAGAAGCATCATTGCCGGAGGCCATAGCGATACCTTTCAGCATCTCATCCACCGTCATTTCTTCACCCGGCTCCAGAAAAATCTGCGAGCCACCCATCGACGCCGCGTATTCACTTGTCCGAACCTTGTCATCAAGCTTCAGCCGGCCATCATCCAGCGCCTCTACCGTCAGTAGCATCGTCATAATCTTGGTGATGCTGGCCGGCGGCAGCTTGTCATGGCTGTTCTTCTCATAGATCACTGTACCGGTGCCCGCATCCATCAGGATGGCGGAACGTGCCCCAGGCGCCAGGTCAACAGCGGCAGGCGTGCTGCTCTTCGCCTTGCCTTTTTCCTCCGCAAAAACACCTGAGGCCGGACCCAGGGCCGCGGTACTGATACAGAATGCTAGTAGCAGAGCTGCATAACGTTGTTTTCTCACAATAGTCCCCTCCTGAACGTTAACCTTCATTTCACAGGTACTGTGTTCCAGTTTCGTCAGAAAGGGACATTAATATTCCATTTTCCAGGGAAAAAATCCGAATTATTTTCCGGCAGAAAACTATTTTTTTACAGCATGAATATAATGTACTGTCTCGAATGCAGACAAATAATCCGTCCTATTCTTAAATAGGAGTTTGTTCATCATTTCAGGTGATAGATGCTCCTTAATTTGTAATCCTGAATTTTCCAATATGCTTGTAATTTCATCATATGTAAATCCTGATTTCATCGGTTCCCCGCTTGCTTCAGCAAATTTCACCAGGTTTTCCACCCGATTAGACATTCCTTTTTCTTCAAAAAGTTTTTCAGTTGCATAATCAAACACAATAGAACTACCTGATGGGACATTTGCAAAAAAATGTTGCATCAAGGAAGCGTTTTCTTCTTTTGATAAATAATATGTGACACCCAACAGGCTAAAGAACGTTTTCTCGTTTTCAAATCCTTCCTTTACCAAGCTCTGATGAGAAAACTCAGTAGTAAAGTCCATTGGTACAAAATAAAGATGATCAGGGATGTCGAATTTAGCAGCTGCCAGCTTTCTTTTCTTTAACACTTGTGTATCCGGATGATCAATTTCAAAGATCTTTAAACTGCTTTGTAATTCCGGAAACCGGAGTGCGAAAGTATCCAGGCCAGCGCCTAATATGACATATTGCTTTAGGCCAGACTTCACTTCATTAAGTAATATTTTTTCACAATAGGCAGAGCGCGCTAGAGGTACTGAAGATACCTGAACTTGTGTAATCCATTTTAAAATTTTATCTGGTTCATCTTTAAACCTTTCTCCGATATCTTTATTGTAAAATTGTATACCGTTAATCAAATTTTTACTGATAGCTGAAAATTCCTCTTTGGAAAGCAACTTATTTACAATAAAATCATCCACCACTTTTGGTGAATCATACCTGCTATGATACGCCTTACCAAAAGCTGATATTAAGGAAGTTAAACTAGCCCCATTTTGTTCTGAATCTGTTTCCACAGAAGCGTCTAATTCTTCTGGTATGTCGCTTTTACTATTGTATGTTCGGTCAAATGCTGAACCTAAAGCTGTTACGTTCGACTCCGTTGGTTTCAATATGTTTTCCTCCCCAAACAGTTATACTATATGATCTTTCTTAAACTACCAACAGTCTCTAGTTATACCTAAACCATGTACAACTAGATATCGATGATTAGAGTCTCACTTATGAATTTATGAAATGGATTCAGTGCTAACGGCATTCTGGGCCGCTCCACGCTCACTGTAACTTACAGCTGGACGGCTTTTGCCACTATGGCCGAGATAGAGTCTCGACAGCACTGGGAACCGGACAATCACCATAGCCAGAATTAGCGGAATGACCACTCCCACCAGTGTGAACGGCAGCAGTCCATAATCCGTCCCCAGCAAATACTTCAGACCATAATTGATCGGCAAATGCAGATACATAATCGCAATCGTATTACGTCCCAAATCTCCCAGCCATTTCAGCGGCAGCAGTTTCGAGAGCCAGAACACCAAGGCACAAATCGTCAACGAAATGACTAGCGGAATGACCAGATCCAGCAGCAGCGCATCATATTGCTTGTATTTCATATTCAGACTGTAGCTGATTACCCCGGCATGGTCCAAATAGAACGCGGCTGCGCTAGCCAGTAAGATGAACGGAACAATGACCAAACGTCCAATGATGGCCGGAATCGCCTTTTTCCCATAGTACCCGAGGGCATAATAAGTAATCGCCAGCAAGGACACATCGATGTTCCAAGGGAGATTGAAGTTCTTCAGGGAAGTCATAGAAATCACATGGGCAAGCAGATAACACGAGGCGATCAGGAGGAATTGGGTCATGCCGCGGAAACGGGTAATGTACCCGAAGATCAGTTGTGTAAACAACAGGCAGGTAATGAACCAAAACACACCGTAGGGACCGGTAAGTGACAGACCTCCGTAGAGCAGTCTGGCGATATTTTCGGCAAACCCCTTTAAATTAAGTGTAAACAAGAGCAGTACAGTCGTAATGAGTAATCCGTAGGCAAGATAGGGCGTCATCAGCCCCTTGGTCCGTTTCACTGCCCACCCAATGTAGCGTGCCGGGTCCACCGGCTTGAATACCATTCCGCTCAGCAAGAAGAATAACGGCATCCGAAACCAGGACAAATAATGATTGGCGAAGGCATCACCCGAATGTCCCATCACGACAAAAATAATGCTTAGGCCTTTGGCCGCGTCAATCCACAGCTCCCGCCTTTTCTCCATACGCGCTCCAGCTCCTCACAGATATAGTCTCTTTTTGAAAATAGTATAGGGGAGAGAAATGATCATTTCAATTTTAAATGATTATTTCCTGAAACTTTCATGCTGAGGACCTAGAGCGAACGTCACCATTCCATAAAAAAATGGGCCATCCGTTGACCGGATGACCCAGAGTATTAACCCAAAAGCTGCTATCGTTCATTTTCCCTATAGGCATAGGTACAACAGTACCCCTTAATACCGTGTGACGCCGTCTTTAGTGACCAGAGCATAGACAAGCGGCGGTGGTACCACCGGGCTGGAAGAGATCCGGTAAGCTTCGATAACCTTGCTCTCAGCTTCAGCTACTTTGTCTTCTGCAGCATCGTTGACATGCAGAACCGCAAGCGTCTCGCCAGCCGCCACAGCATCGCCAACCTTCTTGGTCAGGTAAATGCCGACTGCAAGATCGATCACCGATTCCTTCGTCTCACGTCCAGCGCCGAGCAGCATGGCAGCAATGCCGATTTCCTCAGCCTGAATGCCGTCCACATACCCTGCAGCAGCAGCCTTAACTTCGATCAGGCGTTTCGCTGCCGGGAGCTTGTCCGGGGATTCAATCTGCGTCACATCTCCGCTTTGTGCGTCTACCATCT
Source organism: Paenibacillus agri (assembly GCF_013359945.1). Classification (GTDB taxonomy): domain Bacteria; phylum Bacillota; class Bacilli; order Paenibacillales; family Paenibacillaceae; genus Paenibacillus_AQ; species Paenibacillus_AQ agri. Next base: position 307,068 of record NZ_JABWCS010000218.1, read on the forward strand.
GTTTGAACTTCTCAAGCGCGGTACCGTCCGCGATATGAGATTTCAAAATGGCCCGTGCTTCAGCCTCGTCGCGCGCCTTGCCACCCAGTACCAGCATATGGCTGCCCAGAATCAGGCTGACTTCTTCGAGATCCTTCGGACCTTGGCCCTTGAGGGTCTCGATGCCCTCCTTGATCTCCAGGGCGTTGCCGATGCCAAATCCCAGCGGCTGGTCCATGTCGCTGATAACCGCAACCGTGTTGCGGCCCAAATGTGTGCCGATGTCAACCATAGCCTGTGCCAGTGCAATGGAATCATCCAGTGTCTTCATGAAGGCTCCGCTGCCGGTTTTGACATCGAGCACGATGGCATCGGCTCCAGCGGCGATCTTCTTGCTCATGACGGAGCTCGCGATGAGCGGAATGGACTCTACCGTAGCAGTGACGTCACGGAGCGCGTACAGCTTCTTGTCGGCAGGGGTAATATTACCCGACTGACCGATGACAGCGGCGCCGATTTCGCCAACTTGGGCAAAAAAGCGCTCGCGATCCATCTCCACAGAGAAGCCGGAGATGGACTCCAGCTTGTCGATGGTCCCGCCGGTATGACCGAGGCCGCGCCCCGACATTTTCGCGACGGGTACACCTGCTGCTGCAACAAGAGGTGCCAGGACTACCGTCGTCTTGTCGCCGACACCGCCGGTGGAGTGCTTGTCCACCTTGATGCCTGCGATCGGGCTAAGGTCTACCTGGTCACCAGACTTGGCCATCTCCAGCGTCAAATCTCCGGTCTCCCGGGCATTCATCCCTTGGAAGTATACCGCCATCGCCCAAGCTGAAATCTGATAATCCGGGATATCGCCACGGCTATAGCCTTGAATCAGATATGCAATCTCTTCGCTGCTAAGCTCGCCGCCATCTCTTTTCTTCTGAATAATGTCTACTGCTCTCATCCTGTAACCTCCACTTGGAATGCGGGATAGATAATAAAGTCCACAGCTGTAGCTTGTGACTACATATTTGGAATAAAGCCCAGTACCAGCTTCAAGAAGCTCTCGCGTACGCGCTCAGCTGTCTCCATAACTTCACCATGATCAAGTGGCTGATCGAGAATTCCGGCCGCCATATTCGTGATACAGGAAATACCCAGCACTTCAATACCTGCATGACGGGCAACAATCGTCTCAGATACAGTGGACATACCCACGGCATCAGCACCAAGTGTGCGCAGCATTCTGATCTCTGCTGGCGTCTCATAGCAAGGTCCGAGAACTCCGGCATATACGCCTTCCTTGAACTCGAAGTTCTGTGCTGCAGCCGCTTCTTTGGCTACCTTGATGAGGCGTGGGCTATATGCGGTTGACATATCCGGGAAGCGTACGCCAAGTGCTGAGTCGTTCGGCCCGATCAGCGGGTTGCGTCCAGTGAGGTTCAGGTGGTCGGTGAGCAGCATCAGATCGCCTGGCGCGTATTCCGTATTCACTCCGCCCGCAGCATTAGTCACCAGCAAGCTGGTTACACCAAGCTCCTTCATCACACGTACCGGGAATGCTGTTGTTTCCGGTCCATACCCTTCGTACATGTGGAAGCGACCCTTCATCATTACTACACGGCGGCCCTCGATCGTACCGATCAGCAGCTCTCCCTCATGTCCTTCTACTGTGGACACCGGGAAATGTGGAATTTCATGATACGGAATCGAGATCCCGTCTTTGATCAGGTCAGCCAGTACGCCAAGACCCGAACCGAGAATCAAACCGATTTCTGGTGCTACCGTGCTTTTTTCCTTAATGTAAATTGCGGCTTCTTGAATCTGATTTTGGCTAACTACGGTCATTGTCATTTCCCCCTTGAAGTTGGTAAAGCAGTTGTAATCTTTTGTTTCTATTGCAATTCTGCCAGGAAGCTTGTCCCATACTTCGGTGCCTTGGCCCCGAAATTATCGGCAATGGTCGCCGCAACATCAGAGAAGGTATGGCGAATGCCCAGACTGCCCGGAGCTGTCAGCGCTGGACTGTAAATAAGCAGCGGTACATACTCGCGGGTATGGTCCGTTCCGGCATGAATCGGATCATTACCGTGGTCGGCCGAAATAATCAGCAGGTCATCCTCGCCCAGTGTAGCAATAATCTCTGGCAATGCTTTGTCGAACACCTCAAGCGCCCGTCCGTAACCTTCCGGGTCGCGGCGGTGTCCGTACAGGGAGTCGAAATCTACGAGATTGGTGAACAGCAATCCATTGAATGGTTTGCGCAGCTCTTCGATAGTAACCTCAATCCCATGCTCGTTGCTCTTCGTCGGATAAGAAGCGGTAACCCCTTCTCCTGTGAAAATATCGTTGATCTTGCCTACGGCGATGACATCCTTGCCAATATCCTCGAGCGCATTCATCACGGTTGGCTCTGGCGGTTTCACCGCATAGTCGTGACGATTCGGCGTACGGACGAAATTCCCTGGCTCACCCACATATGGGCGGGCAATTACACGACCTACGGAGAACTCGGGAGCCATGGTCAACTCACGGGCGATTTTGCAAGCTGCGTACAGCTCCTCAAGCGGAATGATATCCTCATGTGCGGCAAGCTGGAACACGCTGTCTGCCGAGGTGTAAACAATCCAGGCCCCTGTCTTCATCTGCTCTTCCCCGTACTCCACCAGAATATCAGTACCAGAGGCTGGCTTGTTCCCGATCACCTTGCGCCCAGTTGCCTGCTCGAATTTCTCGATCAGCTCTGCCGGGAAGCCATCTGGATACACATTGAACGGCACCTCAATCTTGAGTCCCATCAGCTCCCAGTGGCCAGTCATGGTGTCCTTGCCCACAGATACCTCTTGCATTTTACCGTAATATCCGGTCGGTGCCTCTACTGGTGCAAGCGGTGGAAGCGGAGCGATGTTAGCTAACCCAAGCTTCTGCAGATTAGGCAGCTTCAAGCCAGGCACCCGTTCCAAAATATGTCCAAGCGTATGGGAACCAGCATCTCCAAAGCCTGCTGCATCCGGCGCTTCGCCGATCCCTACACTGTCAAGAACTATAAAGCCAATCCGTTTAAATGAGGACATGACCGTCTCACTCCTTCGTTATCTGACTGATTTGATTGCTCTATCCAACAGGAAGAAACGGTTGTACCGCCACTATAAGGACTGTATCCGTTCTTCGTGAAAAGAGGGCCGCCGGCTCTTCCCGGAAGGCCTATCTTTTCAGTATGATTCCATCATACCCATATTACTCATAAAAAGCATCTTTGGCCTCTTGCCCCAATGCTCTTGGATGATGCTGCTCATAGACTTCCTTCATATTCTTGCGGGCTATGCCGCTATAAATTTGAGTCGTCGAAATATCTGCATGTCCAAGCATCTGCTGCACGGAGCGCAGATCCGCACCACCCTCCAGCAGATGGGCTGCGAAGGAATGACGCAGGGTGTGTGGCGTAATGTCTTGCTCAATATGGGCTTCACGCGCATATTTCTTGATGACCTTCCAGAAACCCTGCCGGGTCAAGCGTCCACCCAAACTGTTCAAGAATAATGCCGGCTCCTCCCGATGATGGCGGAGCAGCTTGTCCCGCATATCGGCAGTATACACCGCTACTGCCTCCGCAGCGATCACGCCAATAGGGACCACTCGCTCCTTACCGGAGGTTCCTGTGCAGCGGGCAAATTTCATGCCGGTATGCACATCGCCGACATCCAGAGAGATCAGCTCGGACACACGGATCCCTGTTGCGTAGAGTAACTCCAACATAGCTTTATCACGCATTCCCTGAGGGGTACTCTGATCAGGCGCTGCCAGCAGCTTCTCAATCTCCGCCACCGTCAGGATCATCGGCGGCTTCTTATCCGGCTTGATGGATTCCATCTCCAGCGTCGGGTCCTGAAACATCAATTGTTCCTTCATTAAGTAATGAAAAAAAGCGCGGAGCGACACTGTATTCCGGTTCACTGTCGAGGCAGCCTTGCCTGCCGCGCCAAGTGAGCCGAGATACAGCATAACCAGCGGCTTTCTGATCTCATCCAGTGATGCTGCGCCCCGCCCTTCCGCAAAATCCAGAAATTGCGACACATCCCGCCCGTAGGATTCCAGCGTATTCGCTGACAAACCTTTATCCCTGGACAAATAAAGCATAAAGGGCTGCAAGTGTGACCTCATCTCATTCACGCTCCTGTCTAACGCAGCTACGCTTGTGGCAGTCTGCCTCTCCTTGGCATGACTTTCAAATGATTCTACCAGGAAGGACTCAGCCAGATTATGCCCAAGCTCACCTTAGCTTCATTCGACATGGTTCAACCTATTTCCTGCTTTCATACGGTCGCTCTCACTCACCGTACCAGTAATAATAACGCAAGCGCTCCCCCGCTTTCATTCCTTCACTGCCATAGTAGGCATCATGAAAGGCCCGGACCGCGGTGCCCTCCGGGATATCTTGTTGCTCCATCGGGTTGATCCACTCGCCAATGAAGCTCATGACATGATAAAGCAAATAGCTCAGCAGCACAAACATAAGCAGAAAATACATCCGCCGCACCGTTTTGGGCAAAGAAACGATCACAAATATTCCCCCTCCACGCTATTGACAAGCATCAGGCCTTCTCTGACCCATCAAAAACAGGCCCGTCCTTCAACTTATGCGATGGAATGGAACGTTATGTATCTTACACCTAATTCAAGAAAACCGGCACATTCATTCAAAAAGCTCTCCCCGGCCATCTAGCCGTAGGAGAGCTTTGTGCGGTAACTCTTCATCTATAATCTTGCTTAGGACGGCTCGCCGTCCGTATTGTTCTTGTCCTTGCAGCGATGACATATCCCATGAAAGTCAAGTCTGTGATCAAGCACCGAGAAGTTGTACTCTTTCTCCAGGCGCTCTTCTAACGGACCCAACCAATCCTCACGGATCTCGTCCATACTGCCGCATTGCACGCAGATTAGATGGTGATGATGATGCTTCGCCGTATCTGTGCGCAGGTCGTATCTTGCTACGCCGTCACCGAAGTTAATCTTCTCTACGACATGAAGCTCGCTGAGCAGTTCCAGGGTACGATATACAGTCGCCAGACCGATTTCGGGAGCCTTCTCCTTGACGAGCATGAACACGTCCTCAGCGCTTAGATGATCCTCTTCATTCTCCAGCAGCACTCTTAAGGTCGCTTCCCGTTGGGGTGTAAGCTTGTATCCTTGGGATTGTAGCTGTTGCTTGATTTTATCTATCCGGGCTTCCACCTGTCTCCCTCCCCCTTGGAAAATTAACCACACCGGGCTTCAAACCACTTCTTTTATTATAGGGGGAGTCGCTTTGAGAAGTCAAACGGTTTTAATGAACAGTTAATAGCGACAGGGCTTGTACGAGCGATGGAGTGACCCAGCGCATCATGAGGCCGATTAAATTAGATGAAACGTAGCTAAATTTCAGTGTTCATTTCGCTGTCATGGATATGAATCACTTATTTGTTAAACGATTTGAAACCTACTAAAAGATAAAATGTGACTTTCCCGTGATTTTATAGACGAAAATCACGCAGTATGATTTTTTGTGGATTCAGCTTCTATATAAAGCAATATGATTATACTAAATCTTCGGCACCCTCCCCGTCAATCTCAGAACCTCCAACTTCCGCTGCAACTCCAACTGCCACTCATGATCTTGTGTTGCACTCGCCAACCTGAACTGATTCTCGATCATCAGACAATCCCAGCAATACCTGGCGTTCTCGCGCAGGCAGTACTGCAGCTCCTTCGCTTCCTCCAGTGTGAGTGCTCCCTTCATATTAATATAGAAGATCTCCGCCAACCTTAAATGCACCGGTAACATAATAACCAACCTCCTGTATCATCATCCTAATACATTATATGCAGTCGTATCAGGAAGATGATACATGTATGAGTTAGTTGATACATTTTATTTACTGCTGTATACTTTTGGAAAAGGAGGCCTGTCCGTGATCGTTAATCATGTCAAAGAGATAATGGATCAGCAGGGGAAGTCCATTAGAGGAGTCGCCAGAGAAACTGGACTTGCCATTAACACGGTATCAGGGCTGTACCACGATACGTCCAAGCGCGTAGATATGGAGACACTGGACAGGTTCTGTAAGCATTTAAAGGTCAGCACCGGAGAATTGCTCGAATATATAGAAGACAAAGAAACCCCGCCAGAATAACGGCGGGGTTTTATTATGTAGTCACTTGAATTACATCGTCGATCTTGATCCAGTCGTAATCATACTCCATTTGTAACTTAATACGCCGCAGCTGCCGATCTACGGCCAGCACTACGCCCCGAATCTTAATATCCTGGACTGGGTCAAATTGAGTGATCGTTATCTGCTCACGGTAGCGCTTTGAGTACGCGAGTACTTGGTCGATCAGTTCCCACTCTTGTGAATCAAGCACCGGCTTGCTACGTAGGCTCTGCGCTCTCTCGTCACTGATAATTCGTATCTTGTGTTCCGGAAGCATCATCCGGCTGCAGTCAAATATACTGTCTAGTTTACGTACCATGACGTCCGCCCTTCCTAATAATCGGTCCAGTAATCGATATGGCCCCCATCCATGCCCCAGGTTACTGATGCTGGCCTATCCTCGGTTCGCTCCCATCCCTCAAGTATTAGAGCACTCTCAGGTGGATTGCCGAGCTGCCATTGAATGTATTTTTCATCAACCAATTCCTGTAACCCAACCCTTATCTTATCCGGCGTTCTTCCACTCTTTGTCTGTAATAGTTCAAATGTAGGCATGTAACCGTGATGAACCGAAGAATGCCGCATGATCATCAACAACTTGCGGGCAGTGTCGCTAAGCATAACGATTCTCTGCCACTGGCTGACATGAGAGAATACTGGAAGCCAGAAATACACGGGGTGCGCCTGTGGTCAAACAAGTAGCTCTTATGCGGCCGTTACGAATACCGAGCACTTCGATCTTCCGCTGCGTAATCTTGCCTGCTTTGTCCAGGTATATGATTTCGATAGTTTGGCCAATGCTCATTTTCATGTGATCGCCTCCGAAATAGGAACATTTGTTTGTATTATAACCACAATCGAAATTTTAAAGCAACAAATAAGATATGGGATTTTCGGGTAGAAATCATATTAGGAATGCCACTGTCCCATTCAATTCAAAAATATCAGAATATACTATTCCATAAATATCTCTTTTTGCAGGGCGTTCAACCAATTAATAATAGAAGGAGGAAGATACGGTAAATGAGTACTTTATCAACAGGGCCGATAGAGAACGGGGTATTGCCGGTGAGTGGGGTAAGACCGACTCAACAAGTAATTGTTAAAATTGATAACCGCAGTACTCTCACCACCACATCAGTATTGATTCAAGGCTTTTATCTAAATGGCGTAAGGACGCAATATGTTCTTGAGCTTCTGTATGTAGTGCCGAACCAGGTCATTACAAGAGAATATTTTGCTGACTTTGACGGTTTCGAGTTTATTTTCGAAACCCCGCTGGATGGACTGGACGACACTATCCAAATTTCAGTATGGGGTGTTGATGCTGAAGGGCAACTGGTAACTGCACACC